>NZ_JAKOIW010000023.1 GCF_022206305.1 Gordonia sp. 'Campus'
GTTCTGGCAGGGACCCACGCTGACGACCCGGGCCTGTTCGAACGACACGACAAACGACTGATAGCCCGTCGCGTACCCCAACTGGTGGGCGCTGGCCTTGACCCACGGCGACGGACTCGTGGTGTGGTTGCCGCTGTCGGTGATCGGAACAATCGACCCCACAGCAACATTCGCCGAACAGGACGCCCAATCGCTCCATCCCTTCGGATACGCCGCCGAGGCCTCTGCCGTCACCAGCCCCGATACCATCACCGCCCCGGCCAATGTCCCGAGCACTGCTCCAATACGACGATGTGCAAGCTTCATAGATAATCTCCCCGATCAGCGTTCGCGCAGTTGCGAACCCACTCACCCTACATCGCATAAGAATGTCAAACACTCTGCGCGATAGCGATTCTCGGAGATTCAGATAGTGGAACGACGCCGTTAGATGTGGGTGATGCACACCGCTGCGTACCGTCATTCAGTCGAATCGCCGGGGTCGGTGACCTGCCGGGCGACCGCTGAAGGAGGCGGGGGTGCGTACGGTCCCGAGCTTCCCGACTCGGTCACACCCCCGCCTGCGAAAACAGACTACACGCCCATCGAACATGCATTCGATCTGGCGGGTTAGACTGTGAGTATGTTCGATCGCTGGCCCGACACCCGAACACTGCGTGTGTTCGATCCGCCGCGGCCTGTGCTGATCGACATGGCGATCGCTGACCCGTCTTGCGGCAGGTCTTACGCGGCCGGTGAGGGAGTGTCGCTGCGAGTGCGCGCCTCCGGTGCGCGTATCGAACCGACCATGCCGGGGTTGCTCCTGGCTTGGTTGCAGATCTCAAATGGATTGTGGCGCGGCGTATGTCAGATGCCGGTCGAAAGCGCCAACCATGTCTCGTCGGCGACCATCACGATGTGGGTACCGCCCGAGGCCCTGCAACCGCGAGAGGACGCCGAGCAATGACTGAGAATAACGACGGGGTGGGACCCACCAATCGGGTCGCGCCGAAACGGAGCCGCGCCACCATGGGCGAGCTGACGTTGATCGTGCGGCCACCCGGTCGGCCGGCCGACGTTCGGGTCTACACCGACGACGAAGCGACCGAGGCCCAGACGTATGCCACCGAGGTCGGCGGCCAGGTCGAGCGCCTCCCGTAGCCCAACGACACGAGCTGCCTCCGCTGCGCTGCGCTGCCGCCCTCCCCGGTCGGGTCGGTTGCCACAGAATCTGGCGTGGTTGCGTTCCGTTTGGTGACAGTCGAGGTCGGGGGTCAGGCCGGTTCATCGCGTTCGGGCCAGATCACTTCATCGGGGGTCTTGTCGGTACGGAAGCCTTTCCATGAGGCATGTCGCAAACGGCGGGTGATCTCGCGGTACTCGATGGTGCCGACCAGGACCGGCAGCACCCACCGCACGTTGCTGATCCGCGTGGGGGAGTGTTCTGCGGTGAACGGATGATCCGGGTGGGTCGCCTCGGTGAGCTGGTCGGCGATGTCGCGGCGTTGCTGCTGGGTGAATCCGGTCCCCACCTCGCCGAGGTAGACCAACTCACCCGACGGCCGGTAGCCGCCCACCAGCAACGATCGCACCGACGTCGGGTCGCCGGTCCACCCGCAGACGATGACTTCCGCACTCAACCGCAGCGGGACCTTCACCCACGACGGCGACCGTTGGCCGCGAAGGTACTTCGACGCCGCCCGCTTGGCGACCACGCCCTCCAGGCCGAAGTTCCTCGCGAGCTCCAGCATCGGTTCAGCGGAGCTGTCAGGCCAGTACGGGGTGACCTGCACCGCCCCCGAACTGGTGACCGCGGTGTCGAGGAGCGACCGGCGTTCGAGGTAGGGCAGCGGTGCGACGTCGGTGCCGTCGAGCTCCAGGACGTCGAACAGGTAGAACGCCGCCGTCACATCGGTGAGCAGCCGGCGTCCCGGCCGCGGCGTGTGCATCCGGCGTTGCAGAAGCGAGAACGACGGCCGCCCAGCGGCGTCGAGGGCCACAATCTCCCCGTCAACCACTACGTCGCGGCCACCGGTCGCCGTGCGCAGAGCAGCTGTGATCTCGGGATACGTGGAGGTGATCGGGCTGAGGTTACGGCTCAACAGCAACACCTCGCCCCCGGATACTCGGGCGGTGCAGCGCTGACCGTCATATTTCATCTCCCACGACCAGCCCGAACCTGACGGAGCCCGACCCGGGGTCGCGAGCATCGGCGCCATCGAAGCCATGCATCCACTGTCCTCGGAGGTGGTCTCTATCGTGAGTTGATGACCGAACGCGTTCGCGTGGCCGCGGAACTATCCGCGTTCAACTACGCCGCACGATTCGGATACCCGGGCCGCACCCTCGGCGACTACCTCGCCGACTTCGGCGGCTGGGACGGCTACGTCGAGGACCCATTCGGCACCCGCCCGTGGATCTCGCTACGCGCGTTCGATGGTGCCGACCTGAGCCTGTTCCTCAAACTCATGTTCATCGTTCCCGAGGTCGCCGGCGTCGACTTCCGACCGCTCTCCGGTGACGCGATCATCCTCGCCGAATACACGCTCCCGGCGGGAACCGTGATCGCCCGCGACCATCCAGACCCCTACGACGACTGACGCCGTCAACCCGGGATCGGGTCGACGGCGTCAGTGTGAGAGGGGACGGTGCCGGTCAGTGCGCCTCTCGGCGAACGGCCGCACGCAGCGGCGGAAAGGGGTGAGGCCCGGGGCATTGAGCCCGCCACCGTCACACGAGTCAACGGCGACGATCCCTGCGCTATTCCGCAGTCAGCCTTTCGCTTCGTAACCTTCTACGCAACCGGTAACCCACAGGGTGATGTCGTCGTAGTCGTACAACTCAACTCTGACGTGCGACCGTGCTCCCATGTGCGGTATTTGCACTTCCTGCGTCATCCCGTTACAACGAGACGTTGTGTCAGGCATGCCCGGTGAGCCGGCGGGTATGTGGCGGTCGTTCTCTGCAGCCAGAGTGCCCGCGCGGTACCCGTCGTCATAGATCGACTGATCGCGGGGGTCGAGTTCGGAGGCTCCACCTTCGCCACCAGAGGCGTTTCCGGAACTCGTGCCATCGGTGCTGATTGCCAGCACTACCACCACGAGCAGCACGGCTGAGATGGCTCCGATGATTCCGAGGACTACGGCATTCTGCCGGCCGGGTGATCGATGTTCGTTCACGTCATATCTTCCTGGGAGCGTTGCGGGTCGGTGTGCCTACGTTATTCGCAGGCGACGCCGTCGCCGTCGCGGTCGAGTTTGCTGCTGTAGCCGGGCTGGCCGGCGTAGATCGGATCAGCGCCCGCAGCGCGGACTGCGGAGCAGTTGGCGTAGTACACCGAGGACGGGGCCGGGTCTTCGGCCGGCGGCGGGGTGTAGGTGGTGGTCGGCGGGGTGTAGGCCGGCTCGGGGATCGGTGTCGCGGTCGAGGTGCGGGTGTTCGGTACCTGTCGGGTCGATGTCGATGCGACGTCGGCGCCGCAATCGCCCAGAATTCGGGTGATGGCGTCCTTCTCGGCCTGGGTGACCCACAGCTTGTAGGCGGCTTTCACCTCGACCTGACGGGCGACGTAGGTGCAGCGGTAGGAGCGGTTCGGCGGCAGCCAGGTCGCGGCGTCACCGTCGCCCTTGGCCTGGTTGGTCGGGCCGTCGACTGCTTGCAGGTTGCGCGGATCGTTGGCGAAGTCAGCACGCTGTGCGGGGGAGAGCTGTTGTGCGCCTTTCTGCCACGCATCGGACAGGGCCACGACGTGGTCGATCTGCACCGCAGACGAGGTCTGCTGCCCACGCACGAACGAAATAGACCTGCCGGTGTACGGGTCGGCCAACGTCCCGGACTGCACGGAGCACCCGTTCGAGCCCGGCTTGACCACGATGCCGGTGAGGTCGCGGCGCAGGATGTCGTTGCGGGTGTCGCAGCCGTTGCGGCCGCCGTCGACGTTGACGTCATCGGTCCAGGCTTGCCCGAACAGCGCTCGGTCATAGCCGGTCTTGGGTGCCCGGCCCTTGACCGCGAGGGTGTTCAGTGTCGCCAGCGCCTCGTTCGCCGCGGGTCCGGAGGACACCGTGACCACCGGTGTTGCGGTCGGCAGCGTGATCTCGGCCTGAGCCGTCGAGGTGGTCGTCGGCAGCGTCGAGGTGTCGGCCGCCTTCTCCGCAGTGGTGTCGGTGGTCCCGCACGCACCCAGCGCCAGGACCAGCGCCACGGTGCTGCCACCCAGCAGCAGTCGCGTCGACATCGGGCGGCGCGAAGCGGGCTGCGCGGGGGAGAGGGAACGAGGGGAGCGGGGCATAGCCACGGGCGGTAGAGCCTTTCGAGAAGAGGCGACACGTCCAGGCGGTGAAGCGCCGAACTGTCAATGAGCGTCAGCTACCTATAGCAACCCACTCAGACAGAGTTTCCGCGTTACGCGGTCCTGTCCAGTTTTGCTTATGGTGCCGTCGGTCTGAGTCGAACTGACACTGCGCGGGTTTTGAATCCGTTGCCTCCGACGCCGTCGATCACATGCGTTCTCGGATGGTTCACTATCGGTCGGAACTCGGTTTCGATGCAGCAATTGGTCCGGCACCCGGGTTCACACGACGATTTGGGCCACCAGCGTAGTCGTCTCGGACCGAGATGAGTGTTCTTTGTCGGCGACGGCCCGGCCCCGAAGACAGTTCGTCTGATGAGGCCGGGCCGAAGCTACAACCGGTGCAGTGCAGTCTTACTCGGCGTTGCCAGAGCAGTTCGCGGAGGCGCCGGGACCCGAGGCGGTGCCCTCAGACAGGACCTTGTCGCCCTGGCGGATGATGCACTTGATGGTGCCGGTGCTGTCGAAACTGTTGCTCGCGGTCAGCGACACGACCTTGACGAACCCGGTGATCTCGACGTCCTTCTTCCACGGAATGGGGATGTCGTTGTCGGTGGAGGTGTTGAGGTCGCCGTTGGTGTAGATCGCCGAGCCTGTCGGGCCGTCGCCGGTGATCTCGTAGGTCACGTTGACGACGCGCTCGGACTCTTCTTCGATCGACTCCGCGGCGCCGCCGATGAGTGCGACGCAACCGCCTGCGAACACGAGGAATACGACTACGAGTGCAAGGAGCACCCACGGCCACTTCTTGCGCTTCTTCGGAGGCTGGGCCGGCGGGTAACCGGGGTACTGGCCCGGGTAGGGCTGGCCGGGCTGGCCCTGGAACGGCTGCTGGCCGTAGTTGGGCTGCTGGTCACCCGGGTTGTTGGGGTCGGTCACTCTTCACATTCCTTCGCTCACACAGGAAGGGGCGTGTCCGTGAACCAGCCGGAGCCGGGCATCTTCCCCCTAGACACGTTGCGTGTCACCGAAGGATTCATAGCAAAATCTCAGGCTGGTGTTACTAACCCTTGAACTTCGTTATCTGCCGGTGACCTAGCGCAGCGCCACCAGGGCTGGGCGACCCCCTGATGCTCGCAACGAAATGGTTGCGGGCACCGCACCTGTAGGCATGTCGTAAACGAGTCGCACGGTCACCGAGTTGCCGGGATTGATGTCGTTAAACCACCCGGCGTCGCCATCGCTGGCCATCGAGGTGGCGGACCCGTCGACGCGGAACACGCGGTTGTTGGCGTCACGAACATGCTGTTCAGACGCGTTGAAGTCGATGGAGTGGTTGGAGGTGTTGGTCACTGTGACCGTGATGATGGCGAAGGCACCCTGCGCTGTGTCGGTGAGGTATTCCCCGACCGACGGAACACCTGTTTCCACCGAACTCACGACGAAACGGCCGGCGGCGCCGTCGGAGATCGGCGTGTTCATCCGTCCTGGTGTGGGCGTGGTCGGTGTGGCCTGCGGCGGTGGTGATGACCGCGGGGTCGTTTCGGCTGAGTCGGCGCGAGCCGCGGGTGTACGGGAGGTCGTGGTCGAGTTGTTGTCTGAGGAGGACCCGGCCGTAATGAGAGCGACGCACCCGCCGAGCATGACCAGACCGATGACGAGTACGGCAAAACCAACGAGGAGCCATACCCACACAGGGGGGCCGGATCGTTGCGGTGGTCGGGGTGGTAGCGGCGGGTACGAAGGATGGGCCACGAGGTCACTTTCTCAGTCGATGCCTGCCGGGGAACGAATGAGCAGGCGATGCGGCCACAAGGTACCGCACGGCGCGACAGCAGCTAAACCGAATGCTGGCTTACGACACCGAAACTCACGTGCCCCGATACCTCCGCGTCGCAGAAGACGTGCCGACCCGGGGCCCGCAGAAGAGTTGGCCGGCTGCACACGGTCCAGTCCAGCTACGGTCTGCTGCTTCCTTGCATCCACGCGAGGGTGTCGAGTATGCGCAGCTCACTGATGTGATCAGGGAGGCCCGCGGCGTCTCTGGCAGCTCGGAGACGTTGCCGAAGCGGGGGACTTCCCTTCAGCGCCTGGTGGATGGGCACCAGATGCGCGCCGCCTCGGGTGCCGAGGACGTCGACCACGACGGTGTCCCAGATGGGGTAGAGACGAGGCCGTTTGCGGGCGATCAGTTTGGAGGCGATGGTGGCGCCGATGCCAGCGACTGTGCGCAACTGGGTGTCGAGGACCCACGCGGGCCAGGTGGGATCGAGAGGGTCTGGTTCATCGGCGAGGTCGCGATCGGGCCCCACCTCGGCGAGGTAGGTGGAAAATTCGTCACGGCGCTCGAGGAGGAGTGCTCGAGCGGCGGCGGGGCCGGCATCGACAGAAAGAAAGCCGATGGCCACGAGGTCATCGGCAGTGAAGACGCCGGAGTCAGACTCCCTAGTGCCGGTGGAGTCCCAGCTGTCGAAGACGGCGCCGGTATAAGCGGTGCCAGGGTAGGGGTCGCCAAAGTAGGTGCGCAGCACCGCTGCGGCCGGTTGCGGGTCGTCGATTGTGAGCGTCGTCGGGACAATGATCGTCATGATCCAAACCCTGCCACGTAGCACCCGATAGAACGGCGAGCCGAAGCGGTTGCGGGTCTGGGAGACTCGGCGGCATGGTGATCCAAATCCGACTGAGCGACCGAATCGATCACACACCCGAGCAGATCGCATCTGACTCATTGGGTCGATCATGGTGCGGTTTTGACCCGTCAGTCGGCGACCGGGAATTGTGGCAGCACAACCGCGGGCGGTGGGACCTCAACGAGGCGAGGATTGCCGAGGAGACGTACGCGACGTTCGTTCACGATGACCGGACGGTTGCGGCATACAAAATCAACGGCTACGAACGGGTCTCCGACCCCGGCCCCAAAGCCACCAAGATCGCGTTGATCGGTGAACCGCTCACCTCAGCTGACCCCCTCTACGACCTCCTCGTCGATCAACACGCGATCCACCGCGGCCGAAACGCCATCAACTACGTCGCGGATCCTGAAACCGAGGTGAGTTCGGAATCCGTTGCGGGGCATCGCGCATTCCTGCTCACCTGGAATCCCGATAACTGGGATTGGGCCGACTACCGCGATTGTGTTCTGACCACCCAGGAAGGACACACAGTCGATGGGCGGTGGTCGACCGGCGGCAGAAGGACCGGAATCCGGCGCGGGGACCGGGTGTTTCTGCTGCGTCAGGGGACGAGAGGGCGAGGTCTCATCGGAAGTGGCGAGGCGGTCGACTTCGCCGATCCTTCGGGAGTTGACGAGATCATTTACCCCGACGCGCACTGGGATAACACCGGCGCGACGGCCAACTACGTCGATGTCCTGTGGGACCGACTCGTCGAACCCGACGACATGTTGCCGACTGACCAACTCCAGGAGGAGTTTCCCGCACAGAACTGGACCCCGATGGCCAGCGGGACGGAGATCCAACCCGATGTGGTCGTTGACCTGCAGGCGAGCTGGTCAGAGCACGTCGGTCGCACCCGCCCAGCAGGCGGGGGACAGGGGAGGCTCGTCGACGCCGCCAGACGCAAAGCCATCGAGGACGCAGCCCAGGACTGGCTCATGGAGCACTACCGAGACGAGGGATGGGTGGTGCGCGACACCCGCTACGACGGGCCTTACGACGCTGTCGCCACCAAAGGCAGGCAAACGCTCTATCTCGAAGCGAAGGGCACGCAGAGCAACGGAGACGCGGTGTTCGTGACCCGTGGCGAGGTCGAGCACGCCCGACGACACCGCGGAAGCTGTGTCATCGGTATCTGGTCAGGAATGCGATTCACCAGCGACGGGATCGTAGACCAAGAGGCCGGCGAGGTGCTCATCCTGCCGTTCGACCCGGACACCGGCACTCTGACTGCGCTGCAATACCGTTGGGACCTGGGCGACAGTGATGTCGTCTGACTGACCGACCCAACTGTTCACGATCACGCAGAACGTCGATGACAGCGGACCTTGCGGCCGGCTGGTGTAGAGGATCTTCACCTCAGTGGACCGATTGCCCGGCCCGTAGGGGCAGGAGAGTAGTGCGCCGGCTCCCTCGGCAGCGTCTTGTGCTTCTCGCCCGGTCGTCCCGTGTCCCGGTCAGGAGCGGTGTTGCGTGTTCCATCGCCAGTCGGGGAACTCGGTTTCGATGCGGCGGATCCGCTCGGCCGGCAGGCGGCCTGTGCGGTAGTCGGCGCGACGGTTGGCGACCCATTGACCGATTGCGTATCCGTCGATCACATCGCGTCGACGGGCGTTGCTGGTGCCGTTCACCGCGACGTAGCGGTGCAGGTGGACGACACCGGTTTCGAATGCGGCGGCCGATGCCGCGGCCTGCGGCGACCACTGCCAGTCAGGGAACTCGCGCTCGAACACCTCGATCCGCTCAGCCGACAGCCGGCCTTTGCGATAATCGGCGCGACGATTCGTCACCCACTGTCCGAGGGAGAATTCGTCGATGACCTCGTGCTGACCCACGAGGCTCGTCCCACGGGTGGCGACGTAGCGGCGAAGATGCGCCAGCCCGACGCCGAACTGCGCGTCACGCACACTCCAGCGCCAGTCCGGGAACTCGGTCTCGAGCCGTTCGATCCGCTCGGCCGACAACCGGCCCAAGCGGTGGTCGGTGCGCCTGCTGGCCACCCAAACGTCGATCGGGAACCCGTCGATCCTCGCGCCGCGCGGGGGAGAGCTCGAACCGTGTGCGGCGACGTAACGGTGCAGATGCGCGACTCCGACCTCGAACCGTCGGTCCTCAACACCACCCATCACAGCTCACCGCCCGGGTCCAGGAGTCGAGCTGGTTCGGATGGTCCACTGCCAGTCCGGGAACTCGGTCTCGATTCGGCGGATCCGCTCGGCCAACAACCGGCCTGTGCGGTAGTCAGCGCGGCGGCTCTGCACCCAGGTGCCGATCGCGAATCCGTCAATCACATCGCGTCGACGGGCGTTGCTGGTGCCGTTCACCGCGACGTAGCGGTGCAGGTGCGCGATCCCGGTCTCGAACGCGACCGCGGATGCCGCGGCCTGCGGCGACCACTGCCAGTCAGGAAACTCGCGCTCGAACAACGCGACCCGCTCGCCCGACAGCCGGCCGGTGCGGTAGTCGGCACGACGGCTCTGCACCCAGGTACCGATCGCGAACCCGTCGACCACCTCGTCGTAGACCACGCGGCTGGTCCCATGGGTGGCGACGTAACGGCGAAGATGCGCCAACCCGACGTCGAACTGCGCGTCATGCACACTCCACCGCCAAGCCGGGAACTCGATCTCGATGCGGCGGATCCGCTCGGCCGACAGTCGACCCCGGCGGTACTCGGTGCGCCGGCTGTCGACCCAACTCCCGATCAGAAATCCGTCGATCGTCGCGCCCTGCGGTGGCGAGCTGGAACCCTGCGCCGCGACGTAGCGGCGCAGGTACGCGATCCCGGTCTCGAACCGTTCCTCATAGTTAGTCATCGCGGCTCACAAGCTTGCTCGATCAGCGCTCCGAATCAGCGTCACCGATCATCGGCCTCGTTGCGCCACAGTGTGTTTGCACGGGCGGTGCAGCTCACCAGATCATTCGAGTCTCTGTCGCTGAGGTCGATCGACAACAGCGAGTCCTGCCAGACGCTCGCCAGGTAGAGCGCGCCGTCGTGTTCGACTGCGCCGGTCGCGGTGTCGAACGACGGATGCACGCCGCGGACCTCATCAACCACACGGCCTTCGGGATCGACACATATCGCCCACACGATGGTCTCCGGATTGGGACGCAGGACGTCGGGCAGTCGCCAGATCGCCGAGCGGATGAATCCGGGCCAGTTCGCTGACCGGTCGAGTGCGGTGTTGCGGGGGTTGGTCATCGCGATCCACGATCGGCCGCCGACGAATCGGGACATGTTGTCGGGGAACCCGTGCATGTTCGACAGCAGCACCTCGACCTCGCCCTGCCGGGGCCCGGTCAGCCACAATCGCGACAGGCTGTAGTTGCCCGTTTCGGTGAACAGCAGCGATCGCCGATCTGGTGCGAGGGCAACCCCGTTAGGGAAGTAGAGGCCATCGAGGACCGTCGTCACGGTTCCGTCCGGATCGCGGCGAAAGAGCCGTCCCGACGGCCGGTGCTCCAGGAGCGCACCCATGTAGTGCTCGAAGTCGAACCGGTCAGTCGACTCGGTGAACCACACCGTGCCGTCCGGGCCGGCGGCGGCGTTCGAGCAGAACCGCAGCGTAACGCCGTCGACCTGGTCGACCAGTGTTTCGACCGCGCCCGTGGACTGATCCACCCGCAACAATCCCTTGTGCGCATCACACACCAGTAAGCGACCGTCGTCGCATACCTCCAGGCCTAGTGGCCGGCCACCGGTGTCTGCGATGGTGCTCCGTTCCCCGGTGGAGGGGGCGACTCGAACGATCGCACCACCGGTGACGCCGCAGACCAGCGACCCATCTAGGCTCACCACCACGTCTTCGGCGGTTCCCGCGCTGAGCGTGTGGAGTTCCGCCGTCCGAGGTAGCTCGGACAGGTGCAGATCACCGTTCGGCGGTGACAGATCACGCCTGGCGGGGGAGAGTCCCGGTTTCCGCTGGGGCACGACCACGAAGTGTAAACGGGAGCTCGTCCCGCCCATGTCCTGCCCGCGGTCGGCGTCGCAGCGGGCGATCATCTTGCAGAATCCGACACAGCGGAAAGCCGTCGACCCGCAAACGGGTCGACGGCTCTCCAGATCACGGTGGAGCCTCGCGGCTCAGAACTCGAAGTCGGATGTGTCCCAGCAGTAGTCAGAGTGGGTGGTGTAGTCCCACTGAGGCGTGCCGAGTCCGTCCTTCCTGTATGCGTACTGAAGGCACGCCCCTCGGTCCGCGGCGACGGCAGCGGTGGCTTTGAGAGTGTCGAATGCCTCGACGCCGCTGTTGTCGACGAACGGCAGCAGCTCGCCGGCCACGTAGTTCGCATCACGCCCGGCGACTGCGGCCGGGTCCTGAGTGTTGGCGTACATTTCGGCGGTCTTCGACTTGCTCCAGTAGACGGTGCAGATCGTCTCGCCGCAGTCCTCCCAGCGGTCCTCGGTGACGTACGGAACAGCAGACGCGGTCGGGCCGACCAAGACTCCGGCAGATACCGCAAGAGCGGCGCCCGCGGTAATGAACCCAATGCGAAGGCTCGCACGGGAATTTCGACGTGTAGACATGGCTATCTATCCTTCTTGTGGGAGTGTCGCCACGCCGAAGTAGCCGTAGAGAGGGCTACTTCGGCGGGCAGTTACCAGCGCCTCGGTGTGGCCGACTTCCGTGTAGTTCTGGCGGTGTTGGTGGCACCACCAGAACCGGAAGTGTGGTCGTTCCGGGACAGTTCGATCATGTCATCTGCCCGGATGAACGCGCCACATGTAGCTCGTTACATTGATGTAACCCGCTGCCACTTTTGTCCCACTGGCCCCAACGAGTCGGATTGTTAGGAACGCGAAAATGTCTGTCGCAGCGCCACAATCGATACAAACAGTGCCGTGGAGGAACGCCGGTAGATGGGGCGACCGGGCCGGAGGGCCGATAGCGGTCGCACGAAGTTGCCCGGGTATCTGCCGTTGCAAGATCTTGCTTGGTTTCGGGAAAATATGTGTGCCTGGTGTGGCTCTGAGGGCGAGGAGAGAGTAGCGTCCGTGATGTTCGACGGGTATCCGTCGGACGGCAAGTCCGCCTTGGCGGGATTGTTACCAGCACTCTGGTGGCTGCGCTTCGCACCCCAGACCCCCGAGAACCCCCGGTTGGTGGCCGGGGGTTTTCTTCTCTGCCGGACTGCCCTAGCTGCCGCTGGTTGGCAGTCGTTGAGCCCCGTCCTTACCACCCGCCTCGGTCTCCTCGCTTCGTTGAAGCTGCCCTGAGCTGGCGCATGAGAAGTGCACGTTGAGGCGAAGATTGCTTCCCCTTTAGCGCGGCGAAGTAATGTCCCAGGCCCGCGGAAGTTCCTCGCCAGGTCTCCGCAATTTCGGCGCAGTTCTGGGAGATCGGCCCTTGGAGTCGTTCTTGGACTCGAAGACTGGGCCCTGTCCCGCGGTGGAGGTCGTTGAAGTCGAGTCCGTTCCGAACTTCGATGACCTCTTCATCCGTCATCGCGGTTCCCGCGTACTGCCGTTCCATCGCGATCACGATGAAACCGAGCTGTTTGGCCATCCAGAAGGTGGTTTCGTGCGCCCGTCGGCAAACGAGAATCGGCACGATAGGCAGGTTCGGGTGGGCAGCCTGTAACTCGACGGCTTTGCTGAGCACTTGGAACAGTTCGGGCGATTGGGGGTAGATCCAGCCGCGGATGTTTTTGACCTCGAAGATCGCAGTGACAGGAGCCTGGGGAATGCCGGCTATCTGGGGGACGAGGAAGCCGGCGCTGTCGACGGGGCCGCTGAGCTGTACTCCGAGAACGGTGCTGACTTCGCCGAAGCCAGGAGCCAAAGGTTGCAGGGCCGAAGCAGCGAGGATGGCGGACCGAACTGCTTGCTCGCCGGCAGGTCCGATCAGTCCTTGAGGGTGGCGCACCGTGCCCTGCGCCCATCCTGTGTACTTCGCATATAAGGCTCTCTTGCGAGCAGCTGCACGGTCGATAGCGGTGGAGCGGTTCGTCCTGTTTGCGGGTTGAATTGTCTCAATCTGATGTCCGCCACGCGAAGGTGCTGTCACTCGTTGAATGAGGTTGTCTGATTTGAGTTCTCGTAGAGCCGTCGTGACGTGGTGGGGGTCGATGTTGCTGGCGTGGCCCACGTAGAAGTGTTCCGAGACCCGCGCCTCCAACTCGAGACGAACCACTGCGAGTTCCTGGTTCAGGGTGTCCATGATGAGAGTCCGGGCACGATCGACGTACTCGGGCTGTTCGGACACTGGTCGATCCTACATGGACAGGGTCCTACCTGCGGATATTACGTTTGGCCGCATCCCAGCCGCCATATATAGAAGTTGTTGTGGGTACGCGGTTCGATTGAGTGCCGGGGAGGGGGGGTAGTGGCCGCGCCGATGTCGGCCCACGAGCTGCCCCGCCGGCGGCGGGGGTTTCGCCGCGAGGTCACTGAGGGTGTAGGCCTGGCGGTAAGCGGGACTTGAGTCGTGAGGACAGGCAGACGTCGGGCGCTTAGGGTGCGACCCTGTACCGGACGTTGACGAAGAGGGGCGAGTGATGGCGGGGAAGTCGGTGTCGTACTCGCCGGACCAATTCCTAGTGGAGGAGTTCGTCGGGTCTGCCCAGATGCGGGTTTCAACGCAGGTGGATCCGCCCTCTTTGCAGGCTTCCGGAGCGGTCAAGAATGCGTATAAGGCCGCGTTGTCTAAAGCTGTTGCTGCGAACACCACACGGTTCTTCGATCACGACGTGAGCGTGACCATTACGTGGTTTGTTTCGGAGCGGCGTCGCTACCGAACGAGCTCGATTGCGGATCTCGACAACGTGCTGAAGCCGACGATAGATGCTTTGGTGGGGCCGGCGGGTGTGCTGTTCGACGATAATCAGGTGCAGTCGATTCAGGCGTCATGGCGTGTTGGGATGCGTCTGGGCGAGAGAGGATTTGACCTAAAATTAGAGGCGCTTCGGTTAGAGGATTTTGTTCCTCGTGGTGGCCGTTTTGTCGAGATCAGGCACGATCTGTGTTACTACGTTCCGGCTATGCCGGCTGAACACGCGCGCAGGCTTGTCGATGTGCTGGTGATGATGAATCGTGAGCGGGAGCGCTTCGAGGCCGAGGGGTGGGCAGAGGACGTTCTGTGGGGGCTGACGCCGTTGGCTCGACCGTTCCCAAGAGCGCGGCTGTCCAGATTTGAGCTGCTTCGTCCGGATCAGTTCTGATGTGGTCGCAACGATCTGGAGGCCCTTAGCTGCCAAGATGTCATAATATAGGTTATCGGCTAAATTTGTGGCTAGTTTCTGGCCACTCTAGCGGCTAGACTGGATGCATGACGACAGTGCCTCTCGGTGAAGCCAAGGACAAGCTCTCCGCGCTCGTCGACAGCGCCGAGAGCACGCACGACATCATCACGATCACCAAGCACGGCAAACCTGCCGCGGTGCTCATGTCGGCTGACGACCTCGAATCGCTGCACGAAACGATCTACTGGCTCTCACGTGCCGGTATCCGCGACGCCGTGGCGGTCGCCGACGCCGAGTACGCCGACGGCCAGACCATTTCGCTCGAGGATCTGCGCGCCGAACACGGCATGCCGCCCCGGTGAGCGGCAAACCCACGGACTTGGCCGACTCGTACCGAGTCGAGGTCGCATCCCCTGCACGTCGCGACCTACAACGCCTTCCGTCCCGGATCGTCCACGCCGTCATCGAGTTCATCTCCGGACCCCTCGCCGGCAACCCCCACCGCCTCAGCAAACCGCTGCGCGACGACCTCGAAGGCCTCCACAGCGCCCGCCGCGGCGACTACCGCATCCTGCTGCGCATCGACGACCCCAACCACACCATCGTCATCGTCAAGATCGACCACCGCGCCCACGCCTACCGCACCTAACCGGTTGCCCCGCAACTCATCCCTGACAACCATGAGGAGCATCGTGAACGACTCCGGCCGCACACTCGACCACTCCATCGACGCGCTCTACGACCCCATCAACGCCTTGCAACGCCAGGTCCTCGACATCGAACGCAGCTACCGCGACCTCGCACAACGCGACGACCTTGCCGTCGACACCCTCGGCGCGCCCACCACCCCCGCCGAAGCTATCGCCGGTATCACCGAAGCCCTGGGATCTCTCCGCCATGCGCTCCGCGCCGCCGAAGAACACCGCGACACCGCCAAACAGCATGCAGCACGCCTCTACATCGACCGCTGACGCCTGTCAGAGGCAACCGGCACAATCAGCGCAGATCCCCGCCCGCGAGCCGACAAACATCCAACGAGCACGATGAACCAGGTCGTAGACCTCGATGACATCGTGGCCATCGCAACGATCACCGCCCGGCGTGATCGGCCGACCCCTCTCGCCCGGCGAATCATCCCGCCTCAAAGCCGCATGGAATCAGGCCACTCCCCGCACCCTGGCCGCGATCGCCAACCAGCTCGATGCACAACTCGCAGCGGCTGACGCCGCACAGAACCAACCCCTCTGACCAAGATGCGGTGAAAGTAGTTCTGTCACAAGGCGTTTCATTGGGACACGCCGGGGGCCCGACCCCTCAACCCACGCTGCGCTCTACGGGGTTGACCGCCCACCCTCACCGTGTCCCCAGGGTGGGACGCGACAACCGGTCGCGCAATCGGAAGGAGTCACCAATGACCACTCGCACCACCGCCCGCACCCAGTTCCTCACCGACATCTACGTCTGCGCCCTCGAAGGCGGCATCGGCTACTGGTCGACCTGCATCGAATACCGCTGGAGCACAACCCAACGCGCCGTCATCGAAGACCTCGAAGACGCAGTACACGAGATCACCCTCGACACAATCGCCCGCGGAATCAACGCCGTCGCCGACGGCTCGGTAGCGGTCTCCGACTACCTACGGAACCTCATCCGAACGGCCAACCGCAGCAACGACGCCGGCGACGTCGACGCCATCGCCGCCGACGTCATCGCCCAAGCCGGCATCTACGGCGAGGTGATCTACGGATAACCCCGAGAGGGTCGGGCGACCACTTACGAGCTGGCGCCCGACCCTCGACTCGATAACGGGGGCAAAAGCCGTACGCAGCAGGCGAATCACGGTGTTGCAGTCGGCGACGGACTCGTCGTAGCAGAGGACGGACTGGGAGTCCCCGGGGTCGCGGCCGACGTGACCGTCACTGTCGTTGTTGTCTGCGGAGCTGGATCTGGGTCTTTCTCCGGCAGCTGTGAAAAATAGAGAGGGGCGATGAGGAGGACTACGGGCACAACGAGGAGCGCCAGGACAGTTTGCCCGGGTGCGGCCTGGACCAACTCGCGCAATTCTCGAAGCCGAGACACGGTCGCGTCCCCCGTGATCGACACGTCTGTTCCCCAAATGCGGTCTCTCGTCAGCTGCGGACTCGGTAACCCGTTGCAAAGCAGACTGATTGTGTACGCGCGGTTCGTGGTGAGCAGAATCGGCTTGATGTCGAGGCGAGTGTTGACCAACTCGAAATCGAGCTCACGACCGTCAGCCTCATCCGTAATGTTGATCGGCGGCACGCCCAGCTCCAACTGGATCGCAGCGCCAGCGTCAAAGTCGTCACTACGGATGTCCTTGGGCCCGGCATTCATGATCCGAATCGTCACCACGTAAGGGTCCAAAAGCCGCGCTCCAGCATAGTTGACCGTGATCTCTTTCGGAGAATGCGAACTGATGATCGCACGGGAGGTTAGGGAAATTCGTAACTGGTTGCGCCGCTTCTGATAACGAAAGTAGTACACACCAGCACCAAGACCTAGAACTGCAACGACCGTTCCTGCGATGGCGAAGAACGTCCTAAGGGCATCCATGTGACGGTTGTACACCGTTGACCACCGTCCAGCAGCCGAAGTCAGCGCTGCCGCGACACCAAGCCCTCCCGCGGCCGGCGTCGCTCCCGCACAGTCACCCCGACTGCCCCGTGCGTCCGGTGTGCCTGCGTCCGGTCGGCCAGCTCGCCTGGCCGCGATCGGTTGCGGTCTTGTCTGCCGGCTGCGCCGTCACCTGATCGGAGCGGCTACGCCGCACAGTAGGCCCTTCGGGCTGAGTTGGTTTGCGTTGCATCGCCGCATTCTCTTACCTCCACTCCCGTGCCGCAAGGGCCGTGAAAAACTAATCCGCCCTGCGGGTTTCAGGGCTTCGCCCCGGATGACTTTTTCACTGTGAACACCCCTGCGGCCCACTCGCTTCGGCGAAGAGATTGGCCGGTGCAAACGCAAACCGGCACTCACAACGGGAGGGGTCACCATGACCAGCGCCATCACCATTGCCTACCAGCTGTGCAACAGCTGCGCGGTCGCCGTCGCCTACGGAGACATGAGCGCGCTCGACACCGAGAGCGTCGCCGAGGTCGTGGCTTTCATGGCCGACCACGGTTACCTGACCCCCGCTGACGACATCGACCCGCCCGGCTACTGGCTCTGCGAATGCTGCGGCATCGACCAGCTCGGCGCAGGCCGCACCTTCACCCACGACTAGACCACTGACCAGCCGAAAGGACACAGAACATGAACGCCTGGATCGCCACCAAGGACCCCGCCAAGGTCGAAGCCTTCGCCGACCAGATCGCCCAGCACGAACCGAACCGGATCACCGAGGCCGACGGCGACCGCGAGTTCGCCGTATGGATGTACGGAGTTGACCGTGTGATCCGCAGGCGCACCAACGGATTCAGCCACCGCGACCTGCCCGATTTCGGCTGGAAAGACGCCTACAACAACGACCTGGACCCCGCCGTCGCCGCCGCCGACGCGATCGCCCACTGGGAAGAGTTCGGCGACCTCTAGAGGAGCTTCCGCGTCGCAATCCGGCACGCGGACAAGAGAAAACCCGGCCAGGGACTAGCTGGCCGGGGTCTCACCCACCACAGTAAGGGAGAAACCCCATGACGAGCAACACCACCACCGAGACCGTCACCGCGACGGGCGAGCTGCGCCACCTCAACCCGGCCGATCTGGTCATCGACACCAACATTCGCACCGAGGCCGAGGCCACCCTGACCGCCGAGTTCGTCGATTCGATCCGCGACGGCGTGCGCCAACCCATCCTCGCTGTCGAGGTCGACGGGCAGGTGCGGGTGCGCGACGGGCAGCGCCGGACCCTGGCCGCGCGTAAGAACGCCCCTCCCACCGTTCCGGTCTACGTGGTCCCGGTCGCGACCGACGCCGACGACAAGGCCCTGACGGTGGATCGAATCGTGGAGCAGCTGGCCAGTTTCGAGCGCGAAGGCCTCCGCAACCGTGACCGCGTGGCCGCGATCGAACAACTCTCGCTCGCCGGGATGTCGGCGACGAAGATCGCCAAGGCCACCCGCACGAAGAAGAAGGACGTCGACGCCACCCTCGCGCTGGCGAAGTCGGAGACGACCCTGGATTTGATCGAACGGGGCGCCACGCTGACGTTGGAGCAGTCCGCGACCGTCGCGGCCTACGACCACGACCCCGAAGCGCAGCAATGGCTCCTTGACGCCGCCGCATCCGGTGTGTTCGAGCATCAGGCCAAACTGTTGGCCGACAACGCCGACCAGCGGGCCGAGGTACTGGCCCAGGTCGCGATCTACACCGCCGACGGCATCGAGACCGTCACCCGCGAACCCGACTACCGGCACACCCGCGCCCGTCTGGAACGCCTCGTCACCGCCGACGGCACGCCCGCACAGGTCGACGACGTACCGGTCAGCCAGCGCCTCGCCTACGTGTGGGCCGACGTGACCGAATGGTGGACCGACGCCGAGGGCAACACCATCGACGAGGACCTGATCGACTGGGACCTCACAGAGGAGGACACCCCCGCCGACGCCCAGCCCGACGAGGGATTGCACGACCCGCGTGCCCTCACCCGCCACGAAAGCCGGTCGATCGAAACCACCTGGTACGTCAACGAGTTCCGTGACCTCGGGATGAGCTTCCGCACCTACAGCGGCAGCACGGCGACCAGCTCGACCACGACCACCCCCGCCGAGGAGGACCCCGCTGAGAAGGAGGCACGCAAGCAGGAACGCCGCCGGGTGCGGGTGCTCAACGCCGCCAGCCTCACCGCCCGCGAGGTGCGGATCGAGAAGCTGACCGCATGGCTGGCCCGCAAGACCCTCCCGAAGGGCAGCGCCCCGACGGTCGCGAAATTCATCGCGACCTCGATGCGCGCCCATCACGACATGTTCGGCGCGAACAGCAGCCAAGGCAACGCCGCCGAGATCGCGGCCACGATCCTCGGCGGCGACCCCGCCGAATTGATCGAGCAGGCCACCACCGCCGACCGCGCCCAGATCATCGGACTCGGCATCGCCCTGGCATCGCGGGAAGCGCACATGTGGAAAGACGCATGGCGCAACGTCGGTGACCGCCACTACCTCGGCGGCAGCCAGGTCAGCGCCCGCGCTGGCTACCTGCACTTCCTCGTCGAGGTGACCGGCTACACCCTCTCCGACGTCGAGCAGGTCATCGCCGGTGACAAACAGGCAGCCGACGTGCCACTCGACTAGACCAGCTGTGCGGTGGGCCGCGAACCTTCACGGTCGCGGCCCACCGCCCCGGCCACGCTCACACCCGCCACCTCGAGGAAACATCGTGACCATCACCGGCGAACTGTTCCCCCGCTGCGCCCTCCCCGGCTGCGCCAACCCCACCGATACCCAAGGCCACCCCTGCGGACAGTGCCGCCGCGACTTCGGACCCATGCTGCGCCACAACCCCGACGGCCAGCCGATGGCCGCCGACGCCCAAACCGCCCGCGACCACGACGTCGCCCTGGCCTACCGCGCCCAGGAACAACTACGCATCGACGCCGCCGAACAACGCATCGCGCTCCAGGCCGGCGAACAGGAGAAGCCCGGACAGACCTGCTGGCTGTGCGAGGAACGCCGAAAGTGCGCCCTCATCAACGGGCAGTGGGAATGCCGAACCTGCCGACAGATTCCCGGCTGACCGACCAGCCCGAGGGGCACAGCGGAGCGACCTGACGGCCGCACAGCGTTGTCCCGGCCCGGTGGCTCCGCTGCGCTCCACCCCCGACCCGGGGAGATTCGACTTGGGTGGGTGGTCACCTATTGCGCGCGCACGTCGACCAAGTGTGACCGACCGGGGGCCCGAACTGTCAACCCACACCAGGCGGCTACCGCCCGTTCTCCGCTACGCTCCGCCCGTGCGCTCCAACCACTTTCGATAACCCGCACTCGCTGCGCTCGCAACCGAAAGTGGCTTCCGGCGCGCCTGCCTCTACGGGGTTGACAGCCCACCCTCGTCCGGTCAGCACAGGTCTCTCGACGTCCGCCACACCGGCCCGGACCACAACGAAGGGACTTCCTCATGGACTACATCGCTCACACCGTCGACACCGCCGCCGCCGTCGGCAGCCCCGCCGATCTGCTCTGGGCCGCCGCCGACCTCGTCGCCACCAACCCCGAGACCGCCGACCCCATCCACGACGCCGGCCTGCACCTCATCGCCGCCGGCCGAACCACGGCCCGCCGGGCCGGGGCAGCCCGCGAGCTCGCCACGATGATCGCCGAGAGCCGCCACCCCGACCTGGCAGCCACCATCACCGGCGACGACACCGACTGGGCCGCCTGGCAGCGGGTACTCACCGAGCCCTGGCCCATCCTCGCCGATGCGGCCGCCTTCGCCGCCAAGCTCGGCGGACTCGAAGGCCAGATCACCCCGGGACGCTGGATCGCCTGACCGGGCAGCGGGCCGGGGTCGCCACACCACGGCGGCCCCGGCTCGGCGTCTGTGCCGTCACGAGTGATCGGTGTCGGCGCGCCTGCGAATGCGGCGCCGACCACGATCGGCCGCACGGAACACCCGCAACGGCTTGCGAACGCTCTCCACAAGATCGAAGGTGGTCCCGGTGCGTTCGGCCATGTGCCAGTCGATGTTCCACTCGCTGTCGAGGACCATCATGCGGCCCACCGCTCGGTCTTCGTCGCCGGACTGATAGGCGTCCTCGCACACCTGACACAGCGCCCACCAACTACCCAGAGTGTGGCCCTTGCCGTACTTGCGGAACCTCGTCTCGTCCGGGTCCATCGTGTGGAGCCACACCGGTCTCTCGCGCCCGCAGAACGAGCACAACGGATACTCGTCGTCGTCGACGTCGAGCGATTCGTCAGCTGGGCTACCCACAACCGTCACGGTAACCGGCGCGAGCGCCGACGGTGCTGCCTCTGGCGGCTGCGCCGCCACCTGATCGGAAGCGGCTACGCCGCACCCCAACCGGATCGGGGTTGCTTTGCTGACCCCCACCATTGTCTTACCTCTGGTCGGCACGGCGGCAAGGGCCGCGAAAAACTAATCCGCCCTACGGGTTTGCAGGGCTGCGCCCCGGATGACTTTTTCACTGTGAACACCCTTGCCCCGACCTCCCGCCGGCGAAGACATGGCAGGTGTCACGCAAAGCACCGGCCCGCCGAGGCCGACACCAGAGAGGCATCCACCATGGCCCGTACCGCCACCATCAGCCGCGAACAGCGAGCCGCCGCACGCCGCGAACTCGCCGCCGAGCTGCACGCGACCATCACCGACAAGGTCGCCGCACTCACCGGTACCGACGAGTGGGCCGCGTTCCTCGACTACGCCACCAAGTTCCACGCCTACAGCCTCAACAACCTGCTACTGATCATCGCCCAGCGCCCCGACGCCTCCCAGGTCGCCGGGTACAACAAATGGCTCGAACTCGGACGCCACGTCCGCAAGGGAGAAAAGGCGATCCGGATCCGCGGATTCAGTTCCCGCAAGATCACCGACACCGACGCCGAGACCGGCGACGAAACCGAACGCAAGATCGCCACCTACCCGATCCTGTCCGTGTTCGACATCGCCCAGACCGACCCCATCACCGAGGTCACCGACTGGATGCGTAAGAAGAACCCCAAGGCCCGAGTCTGGGTCGACCTCGCCCGCCCCGCCCACACCCTCATCGGTGACGATCCCGCCGACATCTACAGCCGCACCGTCGACTACATCACCGCCCAGGGCTGGACCGTCAGCCGCGAACAGATCCCCGAGACCGGCACCAACGGGTACACCACCACCGACGGAACCCGCCGTATCGTCATCGCCGCCGACCTCACCGACGCCCAGGCCGCCAAGACCGTGCTGCACGAGACCGCCCACGCCCTCATGCACGCCGACATCGACACCGCCGACTACATCGCCCACCGCGGCCGCTGCGAAGTCGAAGCCGAATCCGTCGCCTACGTCGCCGCCGGAATGCTCGGAGTCGACACCAGCGACTTCAGCATCGGCTACATCGCCGGATGGGCCGAAGGCAACACCGAGGTTATCGCCGACACCGCCACACGCGTCCTGACCACCGCCCGACAGATCGCCGCAGCACTCGACCCCGACACCCTCACCGACACCGAAGACGCCGCCTAACCCGAACACCGGGGCCGCCCGCTCGGCGGCCCCAGCCGGGAGGCACAGCGGACCGGCCTGACGGCCGCACAGCACCATCCGGTGGTGGCCGGCGACTCCGCTACGCTCCGCACCGGCCACCACCGGGAATCAAAAACCTACTCAGGTGGGTGGTCACCACAGCAGCGCGCACGTCGACCAAGTGTGACCGACCGGGGGCCCGAGCCGCCAACCCACACCAGGCGGCTATCGCCCGTTCTCCGCTGCGCTCCGCCCGTGCGCTCCAACCACTTTCACTCGCTACGCTCGTGAGACGAAAGTGGCTTCCGGCGCGCCTGCCTCTTCGGGGTTGACAGCCCACCCTCGTCCGGTCAGCAGGTCTCTCGACGTTCGCAACCCTGCGAACCCAATCGAAGGAGTCACCATGGCTTGGACCATCACCAACATCAACGTCACCCCGGCGGCCCGCGAGATCGTCCGAGCCACCAACATCCTTGACAGCGCCAGCACCGACAACCCGCCGGCACTCATCGACATCGCCAACATGCTCGACCTCAAAATGTCCGACTGGGCTCTCGGACTCGCCGAACTCCTCACCAACGGCCACGCCATCATCGTCGCCGACGACGACAACCGCGAATGCCTCATCCTCACCACCACACCCATCTACGGCACGGCCTAACGGCCGCGCCCGACCAGGCCCAGCAGGGCCTGGTCCGACTACTCTTCGATCGAACGAAGGAGTGCAAGGAGTGCCCATGAGGAAAACACAGTGGATCGCCGCCGTCGCCGGCGCCGGCGGCGGCGCCGCCGTCATCTACGCGATCCCTCCGGTGCTCTACTCCTGCCTCGCGGACGATGAAAACTGGGGCGAGTTCTTCAAAGCCGCGGCCCCAGCCTACGGCGCGACGACGGCCGGCCTCCTCGCTGTCGCCGCCGCCTCCCTCGCACTCCACAACGGCCGGCAAGACCGAAAAGCCCGCCAGATCGTCGACGACCGCGGACACAACGCTGAATCGATCCGAGAACTCCGCTCGCGCTACACCACAGCCGTCGAACAGCTTGCAGACACTCGAACCACCATCAGCCAAGCGGGCGTCTATGCGATAGCGGCCATCGCTGACGACTGGCTGCGCATCAACCTCCCCGACACGCTCCAAATCAACACCAAGGCCGAAGCGCAGACCTGCATCAACGTCCTAACCGCGTACCTTCGCCAGCAACATCCCAATTTCGACCACGACGACATCGAATACCGCCACGAAGGACAAGTAGATCAAGTAATCCGCGACACAATTCTACGAACCATCGTGGAACACTTACGCCCCGGCCACGACGGGCAATCGTGGACAGAGCTGACCTTCGATCTTAACGGCGCAACGTTGCACAATGTGAACTTCGAGGACTGTGTCTTTAAGGGAGCGGCGAACTTCGGCGCGTCGAGGTTCTACGGCAGAAGGACGGCGTTCTCGAATGTGCGTTTCAATGGAGCTGCGATCTTCGCGCAGGCCCAATTCTTCGGGAACAACACCGAATTCGCTTTTGCGCAGTTCTGCACAGGCGCAAACTTTGAGGGTGCCAAGTTCCGTAGCGCCGACAAAACTCTCTTCGACTTCGCCGTGTTCGGGGCAATAACATCATTCGCGGACGCAGCGTTTTACAGCAACGAGACCCACTTTGGCGACGCTGACTTCGGCAGCCCCGTAACTTTTAAGAATGCGATATTTGGTGGGGAGTTGGTCTCGTTCGAATCGCCGGTCAATTGGAAGAATGTAATCTTTGACTGGAATGATGACGTCCAGTGGAAACCGCCCAACGTAGTCCCGAAATTGTGGCCGCCCCAGGTCGCCAAGATCGACCCAGCCAAAGAGTAGAGCTACCGCGACACCAAGCCCTCCCGGACCCGCGTCGCTCCCGCACAATCACCTTTACGTTGGAGTACGTCCGGGGCGGTCGCCTCGGACGTTCGTCCGCGGTTCGGGGCGTGGCTCGACAATCACCTGTTGTCGCTGGTGGCTTGGCGTGGAAGGTCACCCCGGACCGTGACGGGTCGTTTCGGCCGCTGATTGAGATGTGTTCGCGAACTTGTCGCTGTGTAAAGGTGTGCCGGCGAAACCACCCTGACGAGCCAACCGCACACGGAAGGACAGTATGGACGAAAAGATCTGGGTAGGAATTGATGTCGGTCGGCATGCGCATCACGCCGCCGCGGTCGATGAGGCGGGAACGGTGCTGTGGTCTCGGCGGCTTCCCAACGATCAACCGGCGATCGAAGCGCTCATGGACCGGGTCGCCGACATGAAATTCGTGGTGTGGGCGATCGACATGACCGCACCGGAATCGGCGCTGCTGAGGGGTGTGCTGGCTGCGCGGCGCCAGCAGATCCGCTACGTGCCCGGCCGGGTCGTGCACAGCATGACCGGTGCGTTCGCGGGTGAGGGCAAGACCGATGCCCGCGATGCGGTCGTGATCGCCCAGACAGCCCGCCTACGTGGCGATCTCGCCACCGTCTCGGCGCCCGACGACGTCGCGATCGAACTCGACCTGCTGACCGGACATCGCAACGACCTCGTCGCTGAACGTACGCGAGGCATCAACCGCCTGCGCGGCCTGCTGACCCGCATCTTCCCTGCACTAGAACGGTGTTTCGACTACTCGACACTGACCGGTCTAACGTTCCTCACCCGCTTCGCCACGCCATCTGCGATCGCTGCGGTCTCTGACGACGAGATCTACGACCACCTGCGCAGTCACGGCGTCCGCCGACCCACGATCCCGAAGATGATCGACAAAGCCCGTGCCGCGGCGGCCGCGCAGACCGTCACCCTGCCTGGCGAGGCGACCACAGCCCTACTGGTGCAACACGCGGCCACCTCGTTGGTCATGCTGACCCGTCAGATCGCCGACCTGGATAAGCAGATCACCGAGGTGTTCCGCCGCCACCGTCACGCACGGATTCTCGAATCCGTGCCAGGCATCGGCACCCGAAGCGGCGCTGAGCTCGTCGCGATCACCGGCGGCGACCTCACTTCGTTCGGCTCGCCCGCCAGACTCGCCGCCTACGCCGGTCTTGCTCCGGTACCGCACGACTCCGGTAACCGCCGGGGAGCCTTGCGTAGACCCCAGCGTTACCACAGAGGACTTCGCAAGGTGTTCTACATGGCCGCACTCAACAGCTCGCAACGCGACGGCCCGTCCCGCGAGTTCTACCAGCGCAAACGACGCGAGAAGCGTTCCCACGTCCACGCTCTCATCGCTCTCGCTAGACGTCTGGTTGACGTGGTCTGGGCACTGATCCGCGACGGTAGGGTGTGGTTGCCGCGGCCGACCGTCGAGCGGGTGTCAGTCGATGAGGTGGGCGCGATGGCTGGATGACTGGCGGGGCCGGTCAGATCTCGGCACGTGCGTGCGTACTAGCGGGACACTGGATGCGTGTCGGTTCGGGTACTCGGCCACCAGCTTGCTCTGCCGACAAGTGTGGCGATGGTCGGCACAACGATGGTGCGGACGATGAAGGTGTCGAGCAGCAGGCCGATGCCGATGATGAGTCCGACCTGGGTCATGATCGAGATGGATCCGGCCATGAGTCCGAACATGCTGGCAGCGAAGATGAGGCCGGCCGAGGTGATGACTGATCCGGTGTTGGTGACGGTTCTCAGGACGCCGATGCGGATGTTGTTTTGGGATTCTTCGCGTAGGCGAGAGATAAGAAGCATGTTGTAGTCGGCGCCGACCGCGACGAGGACTATGAAGGCCAGTAGTGGTACGGGCCAGGCGATATCGGTTTTGAGGATGTGTTGAAAGATCAGGACACCGATACCCAGTGCCGCGGTGTAGTTGAGTATGACGGTGCCCAGAAGGTATAGCGGCGCGATGAGTGCTCGGAGTAGGAGTATCAGGATCAGGCCGACGATGGTGAGGGTGGCCAACGCTAGGAGTCGGAAGTCTTCGGTGAGTAGACGTTGCAGATCGGCGTTGATGGCGGGGAACCCGGCTATCGCGATGTTGGAGTCCTGCAGGGTTGTGTTCGGTCTGGCGGCGAGTGCGACATCGGTGATTGTGTCGGCCAGTTGCATGGCCTCGGTGCTGTAGGGGTCGAAGCTGGTTTGTATTGCGTAGCGCACGGTATGGCCGTCGGGCGAGACGAACTGGCGAGCGACGTCGACGAAACGGCGGTCTGCGTTGGCCTGAGGTGGGAGGTAGAAGCCGGTTGCTGAGTTTGTTCCGGCGGTCTCGCGGGCGGAGGTTTGTAGTTGTGTGGCTAGCGCGGCCATCCCGGCGAGTTGTTGAAGGTTGCTGTCGATCAGCGCGGATACACCGGCGGCGAGTTGGCGTGATCCCGCCGCGAGTTGACTGATACCTGTTTGCAGTTGGGTGAGCTTGCCGGGAAGGTCTTGGCTGCTGATGCTTCCCAGCGTGGAGCCCAGTGAGTTGACGGTGGAAGTGAGTTGGTCGGTGACTGTTGAGATCGGTGTATCCAGCTGCGCGAGTTGTGTTGACAGCGTGGCGATCTGGTCGAGGGTCCCGTTGCTCAGTAGGGCGTCGAGATTGCGGGTCTGCGCGCGCAGAGCTGCGCACTGCGGGACTTGGGTGCACCAGGGCGCATTATCGAGGATGGGCAGGATCGAGGTCACTGTTGCCAGGGCTGCAGATGTTTGGCGGGTGAGCGCGGCCAGCTGTGGGGCATTCTGAGAAGCGCGATCGAGCGCTGGTGCAGATGCGGCGAGTTGGCGGAGTATCGGCTGGTACTGCTGAATTTGCTGCCCTGCTGTGCTTGCCTTATCGAGGATGCCGGCCAGGGGGGCCAAGTTGGTGCGTACCTGGGTGTCGAGCTGAGTAAGCCCGTCGGCGAGTTGGAATGCGCCGGTACGGAGCTGTTCGAGGTCACCTCGGCGGTTCTGGCCATCGTCGACCGCACCCGCCAGCCGGTCCCCGATCTGACCGTTCTGCCAGGACAGCTCGGCTTGCTCGAGCTTGTCCCCGGTGGGACGGGTAACACCGATGACTCGAGTCACTCCGGGGATCTGGGATACACGTGAGGCCATTTGCTCAAGATCGGCCAGCCCGCTGGCAGTACGGAGATCGATCGGTGCATCTACAACGAGGAACTCAGTGATAGTGACGTCTTGAGGGAAATGACGGTCGAGCAACGCGTAGCCTTCGTTGCTGTCGGTTGTCGCGGGCTGCCCCTCACGATCGTCGAAGGTGATCTGGATGCCCATCGCGAAGACGCTAAGCACGATTAGCCCGACCAGGGTTAGTGCCAGCAGAGGCACAGGACGCCGCACGACGAGCACGGCGACGCGATTCCAGTACTTTCGGGTCAGATCTCGTCTGGGTGCGCCCCAGCCGAATCGCGCCGCCCACAGCAACACCGGTGGTAGCAGGGTGACCGTGGCGAGGAATCCGATGAGGATGGCGATCGCGCATGCCGGACCCAAGGTGGAGAACACGCTCAGCTGACCAAACACCATCGCCAAAAAGGCCAGCGCCACCGTGGCAGCTGAAGCCAGGATGACCCGTCCGATAGTTGCTGTCGCGTCCACGAGCGCAACCTCAGTGGTAGCGTCCTGGCGTAGCCGTTCGTGATAGCGACTGATGAAAAAGACTGAGTAGTCGACCCCGGCTCCGAGCAGGATGACGGTCATGAACGCGACGGTGAACTGCGATACCGGCATACCGAGTTCGCCGAGTGCGGACAAGACCCCGCGGCCCACGCCGAGGCTGACACCGATCACCAACAACGGCACCAGCGCGGTGAACAGCGATCGGTAAACGATCAACAGAATGATCGCGATAAGCGCCACCGTCGCCACAGTGATCACGACTAAATCGCTTTCAGCACTGACGATCTGGTCACTGAAAGTGGCCGTCGGCCCGGTGACATGGACAGTGGTGTCCGTACCGTCAAACACGCGCTGCGCGGTTTGGCGCACGGTCTCCACAGCATGCGTGGCCGTTGGCCCTCCCAAAGTTCCGGTGACCCCGACAGGCAAGTACCAGGCTTGCCCGTCCTCACTCAAGGCCTGGCCGGCCGTCGTCGGATCGGAGAGCAAATCCCGCACTGACTGCACATCGTCGAAATTTTCGCGCAACTGCAGAACGAGCATGTCGTAGCGTTCCCGCGCCACGTCGGTGAACCCGTTCGGGTTCTCCATGGTCACGAAAACAGTGGTCTTGGCGCCCTTCTCACCGAACGCACCACCCATCTGATCGAGTGCTTGAAACGATGGAACCCCAGCAGGGATCGGATCAACAGACTGCTGCCGCACCACCGTCTCCAGCTGGGGAAACAGTATCGCCAAGACGATACCCACAGCCACCCACGCCCCGATGACGAGGAATCTGTGCGCCAAGGTGAACCGTGCCAACCGCCCCAATGTCGTGCTGTACTCGCTGCGTTCCGCCAACCGGCGCGCCGCCAAGCGCCCACCACTTGGACGTTGGACCACCATACGCAGCACCTCACCCTCGACCCAGCCCGTCTACGAAACCGACGGTATCGTTACGGTACTAGCAGTACCGTAGATGGGGAAGGAGGTCAGGAGGTTTGGTGTCGCCGGTGGGCCATGAGGAAATCGTCGACAAGCTGTTCGAGATCGCCAACGGTCATCGACCGAATGCCCGTGAGCTTGGCAAAGACAAGGGGGCCCGCCAGTTGAGTGACTGCCATGGTCAAATCGAGGTCGCCGAGCTCCGCCGTGGCCACGTCACTCGTCAAAACTCGATCGAATGGTTCTCGATACTGCTCGACGACTCGACGACGCAGTGGCGCGAGCGCGTTCTGATCCCCGTCGGATTGCCCGGATTGCCGGGGCTGCTCGGGAAGCATTGCCAACCATGCCAGCGTCGTCAACTGCAGCGGTGCCTGCTCAATAAGCTCAGCCTGCCGCTGCATCAGCTTCAGCAGGTCATCACGGATCGACGTCGTCGTCTCGGGGGTCTCGGCCTGAGGCAACAATCGCTCGAAGGCAGCCGCCACCAGATCTGTGGAGCTCTCGAAGTGACGATACAAGGTGGTGCGAGCAACACGAGACAGTCGAGTGACCGCCTCCACGGTAACGGCTTCGACCCCGCCACTGTTCAGCAAGGTCACCGCAGCATCCAACAAACGCTGACGCGACCGAACCCGCCTCGGGTCAACATCGTCGGAATCGATGGTTTCCACCTGGCCACTCCCTATATAGCCAAAATCACGAACCCCTGACTGCACAACAATACCGTCGGTAACAGAGCGAAACTGCCAGTGGCGGTACCGATTGAAGGCTCAGAAAGGTCACTTATGAGGGGCGACAAACCACTACCAGCACACGCACCATGGTGCATGGGATGCGGCGAAGACAACCCCAATGGCCTGCACCTCGAGGTACACCTGCACGGCGACCACGTCTACGCCGACCTGCAATTCGACGAGCGCCACTCAGGAGCCCCGGGACTCGCCCACGGCGGAGCCATCTCAGCGGCATGCGATGACATCATGGGTTTCACCCTGTGGATCGCCGAGACACCCGCAGTCACCCGAACCCTCACCGTGGAGTATCGACGCCCGGTCCCACTGCACACCCCCGTGCACATCACCGCCTCCCTCGTCGACGAAACCGACCGCGCGCTCTTCATCGAAGCCAACGGTACTGTCGGCGACACAACCTATTTCGCCGCAGAAGCGGTCTTCGTAAAGGTCGACTTGAGTCATTTTCTTCGTCACGGAGACTGGGGCGCCACAGCAGACCTCATCACCAGATTCTTTCAGGCCGACTAGCGACCGCCAGGCACGCCACCAAGCAGAAGAGTCGCCCCGCATCCACCAGCTGGCCCATCCTTGCGCACCCGCATTGAGATCCCCGACTGCCTCGTGCGTCCGGTGTGGTCGCGTCGAGCCTCACTGCTGGCTGTACGGCAGTACGGCACGAGACTGCCGGCTACGCCGTCACCTGATCGGAAGCGGCTACGCCGCGCTGTGAAAAGCGTGGTCCCGGATCGCTTTGCACCTCCGAGCCTATGGCCTCCAGCCCCCGCCACCAAGGCGCGAAATTCTTTTCGCCGCAGGCGGTTGCAGGGCGCAAGCGCCCCGAAAACAATGTCGCTTCCCTCCTTGGTGTCGGTGACCTCCGGCCAGAGTCCTCCGGTAGCAAAGCGATCCCGCACACTCAAAGGAGCGACCATGCACCGCACACTCACCACCGACGCCCTCATCGCTGCGATCCCCGGCCTGATCGGATTCGTCCCCGCCGAGTCGATCGTCGTCATCGGCGCCGAGCTGGCTGTCACCGCCCGCCACGATGTTGCCGAGACCGCCGAGGTTGCCGAGATCATCGCGGAAGCCTTGCGCCTAAACAACATCCCCTCCGCCTCCGTCGTCGCGATCTCCGAGAACATCGCGGTTGCAGACGACGCGGTTGCCACGATGGGCGACACCCTCGTTCGCCACGGCATCGAGACCGACCACCGCATCCTCATCCCCCGCTGTGACCAACCCGCCGTCTACCACGACCTGATCGCCGGGGAGTTCGGCGTCAGCGGCGACTACCGCGACAGCTTCGCCAGCGCCGCGCGAGTGGCCGCAGGGGCACCCATCGTCGCGACCCGCGACGCCGTGCGCGACACCCTGGCCACCACCGACCCCATCACCACCCACGGCGTCGAGCTGCAACCCGACCTTGCCGCCAAGGCCGTCGTGTCGGCCATGGTGCACTGGCCCACCGAGGTCCCGCGTGAGTTGTCCGCCCAGGTCGCCGCCATGATCGGCCACCACCCGGTCTACCGAGACGCATTTCTGCGCACCGCCGCCTACAACCCGCGCTCCGCCGCCGCAGTGTTCACCGAACTCTCCCGCCCGCTCCGAGGCCGGGACCGTGCGAACGTGCTCACCCTCGCCGCCGCCTGCCACTACATCAGCGGGAACGGCGCCATGGCCGGAATCATCTTCGACCACATCGCCGAAACCGACGCCCTGCCCAGCCTCGCGAAGCTGCTCAACCAGTCGCTACAGGCAGGGACGCACCCCCACCGCCTGGCCGGCATGATCCCCGCCGCCGAGACCGTCGACGAACTGTTCGGCGGACACTTCCCCACCCCCAACGACGTGTAGCGCGGTGGGTCGGAGGCTCAGGTCAGAGAATCTGAGCCTCCACCCCCGGCGGCATCGCCTCCCGCCACCACAGATCGGTGCGCGGCGCGTCAGGACCCGACACCGCCCGGCCCTCGGCCACCGCTTCCACCTCAGACACCAGCGGCACCCACAGATCAGCCAACGCGCGCTCCACCTCAGACATACCCACCACGGTAACGGCCACCACAGCGGAACGGCCATGCCGAACAGCCCTGTTGCGCCGAGCTGGCGCCCGGCGACCTACGCGGACCGGCCTTCGGCCGGACTCGGTACCTGTGTCCGGCTGCGCCGGACACGACGGGGGTTTGTTGCCCCCTTCCAGTCTCGTACCTCTGGTCGGCCCGGCGACAAGGGCCGCGAAAAACTAATCCGCCCTACGGGTTTGCAGGGCTGCGCCCCGGATGACTTTTTCGCTGTGAACACCCTTGCACCGACCTCCCGCCGGCGACGAGATGGCAGGTGTCAAACAAACCACCCGGCCGCAGGAGGAACCCACGATGGCACGCCCGACCCGCAACGGCACCCAGCGCGACGTCTTCACCAACACCAGCCGCGCACACCAGAACCGCCACACCATCCGCGCCGCCAAGCGCCAGGCCAACCGCCAGGACCGCGCCGCCGCCCGCCGCGCCCTCCACACCCACTGACCGACCCGAAACCCGAAGGAGCACACCATGACCACCAGCCGCGCCGCACTGACCACCATCCCCGCAACCCTCAGCGACGGCACCACTGCCCACGTCGTCGGCCGCGTCGACGCCTTCCCCGGGCACCCCGACCCCGGCACCCCGGTCGAACCGCTCACCACCGGCACCGGCGAGCCGGTCACCGACCACGACGGCCCGCTGTTCGCGCTCGTGTCGGTGACGTGGGCAACCGAGCTGACCACCATCCACGCCGACACCGGCACCTCGCGCACCGAGTATGTGCCCGGCCTGCTCGGCAGCCCATCCGGTACCAGCTGGTACCTCGCCCCCGTCACCCCAGGCCAGCACGGTTTCACCCTCACCGGCCGCCACGCCGCCGGACACCGCACCGCGACCCTACCCGCCCTGGACAGCATCGACGCTCCCCGACAGGTGAAAGTCCACGACCACCCGCTGCGGTGAGCGCCCGCAGCTCCACAACCCGCACACCCACCACCGGGAAGGACCCGACCCATGACCGCCACCCTCACCACAGACACCTACAGCCCCGCCGTCGTGCCCGCCGACTACGCCGCCACCCGAGCCGGCTTCCTCTGGACCGCCGCGAACCTCGCCGCCGACACCCGCCGCCGCAGCGGTCACCGCATGCTCCTCGACGTCGACCTCCTCGCCTGGACCCTCGACACCCTTACCGAGCACCACCCCCGCCGCGAACGAACGATCGTTGCGACCTACCCCGCCGTGTGCGCCGCTGCACGACGAGCCGCCGCAGCCACCAACCGCCACCTCACCCCGGCACTGCACGGCCCCGCCGGCGCCTGGATGAGCTGGCAGCAGACCGTCATCGCCCACGCCCGCGCCGACCACCGCCACCCCGGACCGCAGCTGTGGGAGATCTTCGCCCGCGCCGCCACCGCCGCCAGCCAACCCGGCGACATCACCGAGGGACTAGTCCCCGGCCGCTGGCCCGACATCGACCGCCACCGCGCCAACCACGCCCACTAACCAACCCTCGTCACCCATCCACCACACAGCCCGGGAAGGCACACCATGACCACGATCGACATCACCCACACCGCCGCTGACGGCACCCTCGCCGACGGCATGATCCGAGGAGACGGCACCTACGAAATACTGCGCGCGAACGGGTTTCGCTGGTTTCGTTTGCTCGGCATGATGGGGATCCAGTCCAGCCGTGACCGCCAGCCCAACGAGCACAAGATCACCCGCGCCGCCCGCGCCCTCGAAGAGGCCGGCCACACCGTCACCGTCGAGATCGACCGCACCCACCGCGACCCCGCCCAGGCCGAAGCCGACCGCGCCGACCGCCAAGCCGACCGGGTGGCCGCACTCGAGAACAAGGCCGACCGTCGCGCCGCCGAGGCCGAGGCCGCATGGAACGCCGAGCATCGGGCCGCCGCAGCACTCCCCCCAGGCGGCGAGCCGGTCAAGGTCGGACATCACAGCGAAGGCCGGCACCGCCGCGCGATCGACCGCGCGCACAACGCCCTCGGTAAAGCCGTGGCCGCCGACCGAGACGCTGACCACGCCGCTAACCGCGCCGAATCCGCCGCCCGGACGACTGAACTCCGCTACAGCCCGGTGACCGTGGCGAACCGGATCCAGAAACTCGAAGCAGAGCAGCGCGCCGATCAACGCGCCCGCGACGGACACACCCGAACCCTGTTCACCGACGCCCGAGGGATGAAGCACACCGAGAAGACCACCGCCGCGACCGGCGAGTACCGCGAACGCATCATCGCCCGCATGGCCGAACGCGCCGCGAACATCACCTACTGGCAGGGCATCCGCACCGCCCAGATCGCCGACAGCAAGACCGGCGACTACAGCCCCGACACCATCACCGCCGGTGACCTGGTCAAGATCCGTCACCACGGTTGGACGCCCGTGCTGCGCACCAACAAGAAGACCGTCAGCGTCGAAACGCCGGCACCGTTCGGCGGCCGCATGATCCGCCACACCGTGCCCTACCCCGAGATCCAGGGCCACCGCCCCCAGAGCGAGACCGCCGACACCGCCGAAGCGGTCTGACCGCCGAGCCCGGACCCACCCCGCGCAGGCGGGGCGGGTCCGGTGCTTCGGGCATCGAACCCGAAGCACCGCAGGCGCTGCGCGCCACGCCCGGCACCCAGCGTGCCCACCCTCGCGAGCGGCACACCCGACATTGTCGAAGGCGGACAGCAAACTCACTCTTTGTTACCGTGACCGGGCGGTCCTACCGGGCGTTGCCACACAACCTCACGACGACCGCACCTCACAGGACGGAAAGGGTGGGGGTGTGAACCCCCCCGATGTGCACACCCCTACCCTCTCCCCTCTCCTGGAACGCATTTCAGACGCACGCGCTGACTGACGGCCCGGCGAGTATCGGCGCTCACCGCCCGGGGCTTTGCCTGGCCTGCCGAATTGTCATGGCGCCCAACCGGACCGCGTCAAATCCATTTCGGCAACAACTCGCCACGCGCTCTGCCTCGCTCCCGCTCGGCGCCGCTTATATCGCGGCGACTTCTTCCCTGCACTCCATTGACACCCCCCGGCCGGGCGTATGGGCGGCAGATATCAGGAAAAGCACCACCACCAGACACCCTGAAAACGAACTGTGAGCAGCGTAAATGCTTGCGCGACAATAGAATACGCGGTACAATCGACGTACAGACCAGCACTCGCGACGACACCAGAGAAGGGCCGACACCATGAGCGAGAACACCACGATCACCGTCTACACCAAGCCCGCGTGCGTGCAGTGCAACGCCACCTACAAAGCCCTCGACAAGCAGGGGCTCGACTACCGGGTGGTCGACATCAGCACCGACGAGGCCGCGCGTGACTACGTGATGAGCCTGGGCTACCTGCAAGCCCCCGTCGTTGTCGCCGGCGACACCCACTGGTCGGGGTTTCGTCCCGATCACATCAAAGCGCTCAGCACACAGGCCGCCTGAGGCGAGGAGGAGATCGACGATGACCACCACACTGCACCACCTCGAAGTGGCCGAGGCCGAGCTGTACGACGAAGCCCGCGCCTGGATCGCTGACTGCACCGACCAACTCCCCGCCGACTGCACCGACCTGACCGACCCCGAGGTCCGGGCCCTGATCGCCGGCAACTACACCGGCGGTTGGGATGCATTCGTCGACACCCTCACCCATCCCCACTACCCCCACCGGACACGATGACGATGGCAACCACCGACTACGCAGCACGCGCCGTGACCTACTGGGCCAAATCTGAACTGGCCTACGCAGACGGCGATCCCCACACCGGCGACGAGCTCGCCGAACAGGCCGCCCAATGCGAACAGTGGGCACACGAAGACCTCACCGGCGTCCGCAGCGACGTCGCCTAACCCGCCGCCGATACAAACAAGGAGACAGCAGGTGATCGTCATGGCCGAGAATCCCGACGTCGCACACCGCGACTTGCCGCAGCCGCCGGCCACCGCGATCGAACCGCTGCCCGAACTGGAAACCGTTGCCAGCGGTGATGACCTCACCCTCACCGGAGCCGCCGGTGAAGACACCGCCGAGTTCGACAACACCCTCGCCCTAGAGCTGGACATGCTCACCGCGTTGTTGTGGGCACCGCCGGCCCGGGCCCGCCAGGTCGTCGAGGCGCTGATCGGGTCCCGCGCCGACCGCGACGCCGGCACCCTCAGCACCGTGCTTGCCGCCGGTAGCGTGATCTTCCTCAGCGCCGTGCATCAGGACGTGTTTGACACCGTGGTGACGTTGCTCGACGAAGGCAGCCCCGCCACACCCGTTCTGGTCAATGCGCGTTTTGCCGATCGAGGACTGACCACCCGCACTCGCAGCGTCATGCTCGAAATCGCCTCCCCGCGACACGGCCGCCCCGTCGCCGACAGTGCCGATCTGCCCTATCTGGCCGCTGCCCTCGTCGACGGCTGGTACCGCCGCGGCTACCGCGCACTACTAGCCCGTATGACCCAAGTGACCGCCGAGCGCCCCACCGCTGAACTCGCCGGCCACTGGGCCGCCCTCACCGGCCACCAGCAGACCGCCGAAACCCGGTGGCTGGCCATCCGCGACACCCTCGCCCGCATCTGAGCCGATTGGACCGCCCGCCATGACCGACGACGATCCCGACGTCCAGGACCGCGAGATCCAGGACCTCGCCGCCACTATGCGCGAGCACGGCCGTAGCTGGGCCGACATCGCCCACGACCTCGCGCTGCCCGAGGCCACGGTCAAACTCGCCGTCGCGCAAGCCCATCAGCGCGCCGCAGACCTCGCCGCCCGCGACCAAATCGCCCTGTTCTGAACCATGCAGCGCCTGCGCCACGACCTCTCGGACCCCGGGGAAGGATGAAGCCATGAACGTCACCGTCCACGACCACGACCGTGGCCACTACGAGTGCGAGAAGGGCACGTTCACTGATTTCCCGCTGACCATGGAAGCCGATGAGGCGCCGCCGCGGTTGGCCGCGTTTTCCCGGTGGCGCGTCGACGGCGGACGCATTCGTCGCCGCACCGTCAACGGCGTCACCTACGCCGACATCACCCACCAGAATCGGGTGTGGACCTACCGACTGTCCCCGGCCTACACATGGACTCCCTCTCCATCGGGCGGGTTCTCCCAGTGGCCGCACTCTTTCGACGTCGGGGAACTCCCCGACTGACGGGGTAATGATGTGGCGATGACTGAGTCACGATGGATCGGCCGTTGGCCGGAGTTGTTCTCGGGTCTCACCGACCGCCAGGTCCGTGGAGTGGTGCAGGCGATCGACAACAACGTCCTCGAGGGCTGGGACCCGCAACGTGACGACATCGAATTTCTGACTCGCTCGGCGCGCGGTGAGTTCACCGAGAATGAGGAAGTCGCCGAAGTCCTCGCGCTAATCGCCCACCGCCGGGTGCGCGGGTCAGATTAGGACGAGGCCCGCGAACAGCAGGGCGGCGCCGCCAGCGAGATAGGCGGTGAGTGTCCGGATCTGGGTGGACACATTGATGCTCGCGTTGCGGTGCAACGCTTCACATCCGACCCACACGGCGATGAGGACGAGTGCGACAACGCCCACTCGTCCTTGTGTCGGGCTCAGTCCGAGCCAGGCGAAGAGTTCTGTGGCCATCCCAACCCTCAGTTGCGGCTACGGCTGCGGCCGGCGGTGTTCGCTGATGCGCCGAAGCCCAGGAGCATGAGCCCGGGTAGTAGGCAGAACGTGGTGGCGACGCCGACGAGGAGGGCGCGCTGGACCAGTGGTGTCCAGGTGCGGCCCGGGTCGTAGTAGGGCGAGCGGCCGGGGTAGGGGTTGGGTATCCAGCGTGCCGGTCGGGGTGGGTCGGTGAGGTAGCCGATGAGCAGGGCCAGCAGCCCGAAGAAGACGCCCACGACGAGCAGGCAGAGGATCGCGATGACGCCAGTGTCCATGATGTGGTCCTGCTTCCTCATGCTCGAAAGGTCTCCGCGCCTCTGCGGGTTGGCTGTTTGTGGTTGGTCCGTGCCTATCACGTCCCGCTGACACTTGCACTGGCTTGCCGGGTGGGAGGCCGCACCCCTCGTGACGGCCTCCCACCCGCTCACCGGATCGGTTACCGCCCGGCGGGTGCGGGGGCGTGGGGCCAACTCACGGTCAGCCCGGGGACGGCTTTGCTCAGTTGGTCGGTGACGTCCTTGGTGACCTCACGGACTGCCTTTTGCGCCTGCGGTGCGGCTGCGCCCAGGACTGCATAGGGGGCCTGAGCTTGTTCGCCGGACCACCCCGCCCGGATCGTCTGACCGGCCACGTCGACCGAGGCCGACACGTCACCGCGGACGTTGACCTGATAGTCCACGGCCGGCAACCCGGCGCGTGCTGCCTCGGGTGCGGGCAAGTGCACCTCGAACTGGTTCGGTCCGGTCGGTGCCTGCTGCGGAGCGGTGCGCGGCCGGGGTTCGGGCTGGCCGGGGAGCCGCGGCCGGGCCGGGTTCGCGCCCGGGTCCCCGGCGCCGAGAGCGTGCGCCAGGAAACCGCCGAGGGTGCCGCCGGCGATGCCGCCGACGACTGCGGCCGGGATTCCCAGAGCGGCAGCACCGATCGCCGCACCCGCGCCAGCGCCGATGAGCGCGCCAGTCCCGGTGTGGGCACCGGGGAAGGGCACAACGAACGTCGAGCCGATGATCGCGCCGGTGACACCACCGATCAGGGCGCCCCCGACTCCGCCGGTGACCGCGGCGGGAACGCCGAGGGCGAGCGCACCGGCGGTGCCGCCGCCCATCACGCCGATGATCGTCGCCGCGGCTTGGCGCGACGCCTCATCTTCGGGGACACCCACGCTGATCAAGCCCTGAGCGATCTTCGCTTCGCCGTAGGCCGACCAGGCGTTGATCGAGTTGATTTGTTCCTGGGTGATACCGGGGACCTGCTTCTTGACGTCGGTGACGGGCACCACGTAGTTGCCCACCCGCATCATCTCGGGCGGGGGTGCGATCGGCTTCACCGGCGGCGTCGGCTTCGGCGCGGTGTAGGCGCGCGGTGGTGCCGGGGTGTACGGCCGCTCATAGGTCGGTTCGTTGTAGGTCTGCGGTTCGACGTAGGGCTGGTACGGCGCTTCCTGCGGTGGCGGCGGGATGAACCCGCGGCCCGGCGGGGTGGCCGGCGCGGGCGGAGGTGTGGTAACTCCGCCTTGGTCGTCAGGAGTCGGGGTGTCGGTGACCCCACCCTGACTCGGCGGGGCCGGTGTCACTCCGCCTTGGTCGGGAGTGGCCAGCGCGGGCGCGGCGGACAGTCCGAGCCCTGCGGTCACCGCGGCCGCGAGCACGGCGGCGGTGAGGTGGTGGTGGCGGCGCGAGTGTTCGGGGTTGGCGCGGTGGCGGGCGGTGGGGCTGTGAGTAGACGGCATGACTGGCTCACGGTCCTTTCGGTTGTGTTGGTGGGCTGCTGAGGTGGCAGTCCAGGTGATTCGTTGTTAGGTGATCGCCTCGATAGAGACGATCCAGCTCTTTCCGTCGGCGGTCGTGGTTTGCACACGCTTGCGGAAGACGGTCGGGGCACCTCCTCCCGGTGCGGTCTCGGTGAGTTCGACGGTGTAGAGGCCTTTGCCTTCGTCGGTGATCGACAGACAGTGGCGGGTTCCGGGTATGCGTTTGTCGATGAAGGGCTGCATCTGTTGCGCGCTGCCCATCCGGGCCGCGGGTGTGCCCAACGCTCGCGCGGCCACGGCGTCGCGACGCACGTAGTAGGCGTAGTCAAATGCTTTGACTACGCCGACGCCGGAGGATTGGTCGCCGCGGTCGCGGCCGGTGGTGACGTTGCCGCGCACCGTCGAGGGGCAGTCGGCATCGGCTGCGGCCGCACCGTTGGTCGGCTGCTGCGCCGTCGACGTCAGTGCCTGCACGGGATCGCGTGGCGCGGGCTGGTCGGTGCCGGGCAGGACCAGCACGAGACCAGTACCGATCACCACGGCCGCGGCGACGACCGCGCCCAGGAGGATCGCACCACGCCGCAATGCGCGTGACCGCCCGCGATCGGGGCCCCGGTCGGCATCGCGTACCGCGGTGGGTCGGGTCGCCGGTGGAGTCGCCGCAGGAACGGTGCCGAAGTGGGGAGGCACGAAGTCGTCGACCTCGTCGAGGTGCGCACCAGGCTCGTCGAGGTGCGCATGAGGTAGGTGACCGTTGTCCACCGCCGGTGCTGCCTCTGTCGGTGCCGGGTCGGTCGCAACCGGTTGGTCAGGCTCGGGGTCGGGCCACTGGTCGGGGTTCCACGGTTCGGGCGCCGGTGGTGGCGCGGTCTTAGTGCGTTTCATGGCGAGGTCCTTCCGTGATGGGTTTTACGAGTCCGGCTTTGGTGGCGATCGCGGCCTGCATCCAGTCGCTCAGTTGTGGGTAGGTGCGGCGTTCGGTCCACCACGCGTCGCGGGCACCCGCCCAGATATGGGGTTGGCAGGTGAAGGACCGCCGACGCCGGGGCGGTCCGGCGGTGGTGCCGTCGCGGCGACCGGGAGGGATGCGCGCCGGTGCGCTCGCGAGCTGCCCGCCGTGGAGCGCGCGGGTGGTGTCGACGGCTTCGGCGATCGCGGTTTCGAGCCAGTCGGTCCACGCCGGGTGCTCGTCGAGCTGGTCGGCCCAGGCGTGTTTCGCGGCGTTCCAGATGTCGTCGGTACAGGAGAACGACTGCCGTTCCCTCGTCCACTCGCTGCGCTCAGGGTGGTGCTCGCTCATGTGGGCTCCTTGCGGTCGTGGGCGATGGTCTCGCCCATCCTCGCAACGAGTCCGAGGACAACAACCCCCACCAGTGCGACCGCGGCGATGGCGGGAATGCATTGCTGCACGGGCGCGTCACTGACGATGATTCGGGCGGTGACGAGCAGGCCGGCAAGTAGTGCCGCGATGCGGAAGAACACCATCGGCATGGGCAGCACGAGGGTCATGACCCAGGCGAGTGCGCCGGCTACGAGTGTGGCGGCTACCGCCAGCCACACCGCTGCGCCGACGTCGACCGTGTCGGCGGTGGGTGCGCCCGGTTCCCGGACGTAGAAGTCGCCGACCGCGCCGACAATCCAGACCGCCACCGTCGTGACCAACCATGCGCCAAGGCCGGCGATCACAGCGCTCACGGCGACGCCACCGATGTAGCGGTACATGGTCGCCGAGACCTCGCGCAGCCGCGGTGTGCGGGTGGAGCTGCGGTCGTCGAGGAACGGTTGCGCCCGGGCGATAGGGGTGGGTTCGTGCGGACTGGTGGTGTCGCTACTGCTGAACGGTCGGGTCGGCTCGATCTGTTCGCCGGTGTAGGGGTCGCGGTGCGGGTCGCGGTTGTAGGGGTCTTGGTTGTAGCCGTAGAACCGGCCGTCGCGGTCGTGCGGGCTGGTCATCGGTCCTCCCCTTGCGTGTGGTGCACAGTCACGCGCACACCGCCGGCATCGGTCGCCGGTGCGAGGTGGTGCGGCCACAGCTCGTCGAGCGCGGCGGCGTCGAGCGCGGTGTGCTCGAGGAGGGCTGCCGTGATTGCGTCGAGCTCGTTGCGGTGGGCGTCGAGGATGTCGCGGGCGCGGGCGATCGCGGCGACCAGGAGACCATCGCTGGATAAGTCCGCATCGACCCCCTTGGGGTGGTGGTCGAGTGCGAGCAGCGTCAAGGCCCGACCCCGGGCGTCGACGAGATCCAGTTCGGTGCCGGCGGTGGACAGTTCGCGGTGGGCGTCGACGTCGGCGGTGTAGGGCGCCACCGATATGACCAGTCGGAGCCATTGCCGGTCGCCGTAGCTGAGGTCGGGGACGATGGTCTCGGTGACGCCGCCGGTGGAGTTGCTACGGGTACGGATGTCGACGGAGTGGACGGTGGCGCCGAGAGCGAGAGCGGCCACGGTGTGGGCGGCCTCGTGGCGCGCACGGCGCTGCCACTCGCTCGACCAAGCGCCGCCTGCAACGGCGACGGCGACTCCGGTGTCGACAGGCACAGGGAAGCACCGGGACGCACCCGCAAAGCACCGGGACGCACCCGGGACCACAGACAGGACGCGCAGTCCGACACTCACGGCGAGAAGGACAGTGCCGACCGCCGCGACGAGTCGGACGAACACCTCACGGTCCTGCACGTAGTCCCACAGCGCACCGCCGAGACCGGCATTCCATATCGACAGCAGCACCACGCCGAGGAGCACGCGGCCCGCGAGTGCGGAGACCTCTGATGTCGTGATCGTGCGCACCGCCTCTGCGGCGGCGGCCCTGACGCGATTCATGCGGTGCGGTCCAGCGGTGCGTCGGCGGGCGGCGTGGGTGCGGGTGTGGTGTCGGTGGGTGCCGACGGTTGGTCGTCTGTTGATGCTTTGTCGTCCTCGGTGGCGGTCGATGCGGAGTGTCGCGCGCGGGCGGCGGTCAGAGCGGCGTCGGGGCGCAGGCCGATGCTGGCCAGCACCGAGGGTTTCGCGCCGGCTGCCTTGGCCGCCTCGAACGCGGCGAGCACGGCGTCCTCGTCGGCCCACTGCTGCTGCGCGAGCGCTTGCATCCGGTCGAAGGTGTCGCGTAGCGAGTTCGCGTCGGTCCACCACGACCGGGCGGTGAGCGCCTTGGCCTGGCGGTCGCGGTCGCGGCAGGTCGCCTCGTAGGTGGCGACCACCCCGGACAGTTCGGCGATGCGTGTCTCGACGCTGTCGGACAGAAGTTCGCGGCGGTAGGCGTCCAGTGCCTCCTGCGCCGCGGTTGTCTTGGAAGCCATCTGCTGGCCACTCCCCTCTGCTCGGTGTGTCGGAGCGGGTGGCAACCCGCTACATTGTTTCTAATGTATCTAATGGTTCTAAATCAAGCACCTCGGGCGGCGCGGCGAGCCGGGGTAGGCGTCGCGACCCACGGCCTGACCGTCCGTTGTCCCCAGCGCTTGCGACAGAACTCCCGCCCTTCCGTAGGAGGACTACCTACCGGAATTCGCGGGAGCAAGATATTCCAAAACCGGCCGGTTTTGGCTTGCGCTGGCCGCGGGCGGTGGCGACACTCGGTGGTGTCGCGTCCGGTTGCGGCGGGCGCGGGTGGTGTCCGGTCGGGCGGCGACGCCCGGACATGGGAGGGGTGAGGGCGGTGGCGGGAGCGGCTGCGCGAGGGCATCGTCCGCACGTGCCCAGTGGGCGCAGGCAGCCGCGCAAGGTCTACTTCGACGGAGAGGAACGCGCGGTGATCGAGGTGGCCGCGGGAATGATGGGGCTGCGCTTCGGCGCCTACGTCGCCTCGGCCGCAGTGCGTGATGCGCGGTCGTTGGTCGCGCGCAGCTCCGTCGCCGGAGACGACACCGCCCCGGATGGCGCGAGCGCCCCGGTCGGGCTGAGTGTGTCCGAGGCCCAGGAACTCCTTGACGATGTGCGTCACTTGCGGCGGCTGTTGGGCAATGTGGCCGGCAATCTCAACGACGTGGCGCGCCACGCCAACTCGACCGGTGAGCTGGCCCCGGAGTCGGCGGCGGTACTCGACTATGTGCGCCGCACCAACGACAAGCTCGACACCGAACTGATGGGTTTGCTGCGGAGGTTGCGGTGATCGACAAGATTGGTCGCGGCTGGGACGCGCCGCATCTGATCAGTTATCTGATGGGGCCGGGCCGGGCCAATGAGCACACCAACCCGACGGTCATCGCCGCGTGGCACAACGACCCCGGCGCGTTGCAGCCGGGCAAGATCGGTGCCGGCGACTTCGATTTCGACCCGGCCGGGCTGGCCGCGCTGCGCGAGCATGTGCAGGCTCCGGCGGCCGCGGCAGGGTTGCCGACCCGGCAGCCCGCCGAGGGCGAACCGTTCTACACCAAGCACGGCTACGTGTGGCACGCGTCGATCGCGATTTCGGCCGAGGACGTCGCCGCGCATGGGCCGCTGTCACACGAGACGTGGGCGCAGATCGCCCGCGATGTCATGGACCGGACCGGCATCGCCGGAGTCGACGACCCCGGCGGGTGCCGGTGGGTGGCGGTGCATCACGGACTGTCGGAGGCAGGGAACGATCACATCCACATCGCCGCGGTCCTGGTCCGCCAGGACACTGGCCGGCGGCTGCACCCGCGTAACGACTTCCACGCCGTGCGCTCGGTGATGCGGGAGTGGGAGGACCGCCTCGGGCTGACAACGACAGCGCAGAACGACCGCAGCGCCGCTCGGGAGGCGACCCGAGGTGAGCATGAGAAGACCCAACGCCGCCGCGAGTCGGGCATGCCCGCAGCCACCCGCACCGATCCGGCCGAGACGATCCGCGGGCAGCTACGCCAGGCCGTCGCCGACACCGCAGCGGTCGCCGGTGACGGTGAAGCCTTCCTGGCCGGGCTGCGCGAGCGTGGGTTGCTGGTGCATCTGCACCACGACCGTGACGGCGCGATCGACGGGTACGCGGTGGCACTGCGCGGCGATGTCAGTGCCGAGACCGAAGCACCGATCTTCTACGGCGGCTCCAAACTCTCGCGCGACTTGTCGTGGCCGAAGCTGTCCGCCGAGTGGCAGCGACACGGCGGGACGGTCGCCGAGCGGCCCGCGAAGGTCACCATCGACCTGACCGCGGGCGCGTTCGACCGCGCCCGCGCGGCAGTGCAGCGCGCGCACACCGCGCTCGCCCACGCCGAGCACCCGGCCCATGGCCGCGACATCGCTGTGGCCGCGCACCGCATGATCACCGCCTACTCCCGTGTCACCGACGGCACCGCACCCCCGGCGCACGCCCCGCGCACGCAGGCGGTGTGGTCCTCGCACCGCAGCGCCACCGCCGCGCGCACTACTCGGCCCTCCCCCGCCTCGGTGCCGGTGAACCCGGCCGCCGATGCGCTCAACGCCGCCGCCCGGGATCTGCTGGCGTTGCGGGTCGTCACCGAGAAGGGCTCAGCGAGCGCGGCCAGCGTCGAACTCGCAGTCGCACTGGCACAGCTGATGGTTGAGGTAGCGGCCTGGCATCAGCAACGCGGCGAGCTCCACGCCGCGACCGCAGCCCGCACCACCGGCGCCCGACTGACCCCCGTGTCTCGGCCTGCCGCTCCCGCGGCCGCCGCACCCCAACCCACACCGCAACGCACCACCACTGCGGTGCGGCCACGCACCGAGCGTGGCCACCCAGAGCCGCCGCGGCCCCGCCGTCTGCCGTCGGCCGGCGATCAGTCACCGAAGAAGGGACCACGGCTATGAGTACAGAGCGCTCCACGTTCGATGAGTTGGGCCGCCAGAGCGACGTTCCCTCCCTCGGGTTGCCCCGTGAACAACTGCTCACCTACGCGATGTTCGCGCGGACAGCCGCCGGTGCGCTGCGGAGCGCGCGCGAACGCCACGGCCGGGCCGCATGGAACGACGCCGACGAAGCTGCCCGCATCCACCTCGCCGCCGACGCCGCCGCGATCGACGAGCTGACGCCCATCCAGGCCCAGGAGTGGAACCAGCGCGTGGCCGAGGGCAACGTGGGCATCGACCGTGTCGGCGATTCGGGGATGGTGATGGCCTACGCCGGTCTCGGTGACGGCGCCGAGGTTGTGCAAGCCACCCTGGGTGACCGCACGGTCACGGTCGCGGCGGGCAGCCCTGCCACCGCGGCGCACATCCGGGAGTGGTTGGCTGCCAATCCGAGCCACGATGCACTCTCGGATCTTCGCCAAACCGCCCGCGACATCGCCGCCGACCGCACCGAGGACGTGCCCGCGGCCGCGGCCGGCGAGGACGCGGGAGCACAGCAGCCTGAGGAGGACCGCGCGGCCATCAGCATCGACGAGCTCACCGCGCCGACTCTTCGCGAACGCCTCGGAGACCGTGTCCCGCAGAGTGTGTTCGACGACGCCCGATGGGCCACCGCGGAACGTCAGTTCCGTGATCTGGTGCGCGAGGGCGTTGACCCCGCACTGCTCGCCGATGCAGCTGCCGGCCTCACGTTCGATCGCAAAGTGCGTAGCCCGGCTGGTCTGGTCGCCTGGCAGCTACGCAAGGCCGCCCAGGGGCATACCGCCCCCACCGACGAGGATCAGGCCCGCCGCGAAGCCGCCACCGAATGGCTCGCCGCTGCCGAGGACACGCCCACCGATAGGGCACGCGCCAGCCGACTCGTCGGGCAGATCGACACCGAGTTTGATCGGGCGCTGGCTGAGAAGTACCCGGGCATTCTCACCCCGGCGGCCGATTCTGAGGACCGCTGGCACGACCACGCTGCCCGCGCGGCCACTCATACCGATCTGGCCGACACTCACGACGACACAGCGGTGCGCGAAGAGGAAGCAGTGGCACACGCGGCTCAGCGGGTCACCGACGCAGAGCTTGCGGTGGTGGGAGGCCCGGTCGCCGACGAGCAGGTTGATCCCGCCGTTGAACGTGGTGATGCAGACACGCACGAAGCCATGGCGGCCGACGAGCGCGACCTGGCCGCCGACGCTGAGGGCGACCGCGCCGAACAAGCCGCCAGCCAGAAAGCGGCGGCGGCGCCTTTGACCCGGGGCGCCGGACCCACGGCGGCGAACCGGTCACGCGGCCGCGCCAGCGCACCCCGCGCGGCCTCGGCTGCGCGCACCAACACACAGACACGCACCCGCGGTCGAACTCAGTGACCGATGCGGTGACCGCCGCGACCGACGATCACCGCCCCGCCCTGGGCGGGTTCGGTGTCCTCGCGCGCTGGGTGTGGGTATCGCCCGTCGCGATCTTCGCCGGTCTGGGCTTGAAAGCATCGGTGCAGGAGTCGATGTCGTACGGTCTGCTCGGCGCGATGGTCGTACTGTTCGCACTGGTGGGCGTCGCGTTCATCATTGATGGGCGCACGGTGCTGTCTCAAACCCGTGACAATCTGTCGTTGATCGGGGTCGGCCCGGTGCTGGGCGACAAGAGCTGGGTGTGGTCCCGGGGACGCCTGATCGGCGCCACCGTCGTGGCCGCCGGTGGTGTGGCCGCCGCCGTGCTGGCGTGGGTCACCGCCCAACTCATGGCGTCGCTGTTCCCGCGGGCCGAAGGTCTCATCGACGACCGCTACGACATCTATGCCGGTCACTCGACGCCCTTTGTGTGGTTGGTGCAGATGGTCGAGAACGGCCTGTCCGAAGAACTCGTGTTCCGTTCCCCCGTCCTGGCTGCCTACCTGCTGCTGCGCGTCAGCGCCCTCGCCCACAGTCGCCTCGCGTGGATGCTGTGGGCAGTCGGATCGGTCGGCTGGACAACAGTGTTTGCCCTGTCCCACAGCGACTACGGGATGTGGAACGTGGCGCCCGCCTTCGTCATGGGACTTGTCTTCGTCGGCGTCACAGTCCTCACCCGCACCGTGTGGACCGCGGTCATCGCCCACACCACCTACAACACCTGGGCAGTGCTCGGCAGCCCCATCTGAGCGCTCCCAAGTTGGGGTGAGCAGGCAGAGACGCAACGACGAGTGAGGGGTGGGTCGGACAATGCCGACCCACCCCTCACTCGTTCGTTGTTGCTCTGCGTCTGTTCGCGTAGATCGACGCGGTTCTGGACGTTACGCGGACCAGGGGCTGATGGCCCACCATTGGCCGCTACCGCTGCGGTAGCAGGTACCGAACCGTGGCCCGAACTTCTTGGCGCCGAAGCTGGTGAGCCGGTTGGCGGTGGGCGCACATTGCGCGGCGCTGCCGTGCGGGCCGACCGCGAACGCGCGATGTCCGTCGACAACGCCGATCGGACTCACCGCGGCCGCCGCCGGCCCCGCGGTGGCGACCCCTGCACCGGTTGCGACCGCGCCCGCAATCAGGACGCCAGCGACAGTGCGGCGCACCCGCTCTCGTGGAGACATGGTCATGATGTTGTTCCTCTCTTCACACTGTGGCTCCTCTTGTCAGACCACGAGGTCACCGCGGGCGCGACTACTGGTAGGTCCGTCCGGACCCGTCAGGTAGCAGCTGTTCGCAGTAGCTGTAGGCGCCGCCGAATCCGTCCGGCGCGACTATCACGTGTCCGACCGGGCCCGGACCCACCCGGCACTCCGTGCTGCGCTGTTCGCTGTCGACCGTCACGAGGGGGCGTTCTGCGTCGTCGGAGACTGCGGTGAGCACGCCTGCGGTGACGAGTGCTGCGGCGCTCACCATCCCGACCGTCGCCACGGTGATGCGGCGGGCATACGAGTCGCCGGCGTTGGTGTGCTCGAACCTATTCCGGTGCCGCGGCATGGGCGATCTCCCTCGCGTACCTATCGACCCCAGGGAATGCGTGACCGACGACGTTCATCCCGCCCATCCACACTTTGCTGATCGTCTCGTCCGTCACGGCGATGCTGCGGCCGCGCAGCTGCGCGGCGTGATCGCAGTCCACGGCCACGACGATCGCCGCGGCATCGGCTGGATTGGTGGGGTCGGTGGCCCCCGTCCGGGCCCGGTAGCGTTCGAGTGTGTTCGGCAGGATCTGGGCTGGCCCTATCGCTCCGGCCGGGCTGGTCACGTCAGCGCGGAATCCTGATTCGTACTGAAACTGGGCTGCGACGAGGTCTTTGGAAACCTCGGGGCAACCGTGGGCGTCGATCGCGGCGGCGATCGCCGCTTTGTAGGCGGCGGGTGCAGCTACCCACGCCCGCGACGTCGACACGTCGTCGGTCACGCACCCGGTGAGGGTGACCCCTGTGCAGATGGCCGCGACCACCGCCAGGGCTGTTGAACGGACCGTCATGAGGTGATTCATCTGTTGCTCCCGTCGTGGAGTGGGTAAAGCAGGGGTGCGGTGGCCGGGGCCCCGAGCTGGGGAGGTCGGGGTCCCGGCCACCACGTCGTTGCTCCCCAGGTGGTGCGTTGGGAGTGTCCTGAGGGGCAACGGGTTTAGGGGGTCGGGAGGTTGAGGACCGCCGCCGGCGGGTTGGTCGTTCCGGTCGGCAGGTAGCCGTGATGGTCGGGGTCGTGGAAGGGGACGTGCTTGGGAATGCAGCGGTGAAACGGCCCCTCTTCGCTGGTGAGGATGGCCAGGTGGTGGTCGAAGTGCTCGCGCAAATAGATCAGGACGGCGCCAGGACCTTCCTGGGCGGCTTCCAGTTGGAGGGCGCGCAGTCCCCAGAGGCGGGTAATGGCTTCGGGGTGTAGATCCCATCGCGCGCACCATCGGACGCCGGGTCCGGCAGGTTTGGTTTTCACCCGACGCTCGCACCACGCGCTGACGTTGTCGCGCACCCATTCCCGCAGTACCGCCATGTCGGGTTCGGCTCCGTGCGGCTCGGTGTCCTCACTGGCACTGTCGCTGTCCTCGGCGGTGGTGTCGGTCGCCGCGCTGACGGTGTCGAGGGTGTCGGCTGCGGTGGAGCTCCACTCGTCTTCGAGTGCGGTGAGCGCGTCGCCGTGCCGGGTGACGTTGTCGGTGAGCGCGTCCAGGCGTTGTCGGAGAGCTTCGACCTCGCTGGCCAGGTCCACGCCGCTCACGCCCTCGTGGTGTGTGCGGCGGCCGGGGCAGGTTCGTCGAGGTCGCGGAGGTGGCGTCCGAGAGCGTTGTCTTCCAGCGCTGCCACCGCACTGCGCCGCACCTGTGCCGTCGCGGTTTTCGCGTAGGTCTTGATGTCGGCGGCCTCGGTGTCTTCGCGATACCACGGCATCAAGTCCATGAGGATCGGACGCGACCCTTGCCGGATGAGTAGTGCGTTGTTGCGGTCAAGGGCGGCAACCTCTTCCAGCGGCATGATCGGTTCGCGGACGAGGCTGCGGGAGCGGCTGCGGGAGCCGGAGCTGTAGGTGTAGCTGTCTTTCCACACCTCGTGGGTGCCGATGAGGTCCGAGACCATCCTGGCGTCGTCGCGGTCTTGCAGGCCGGCGCCGATGATGCGGCACGTCGAGGCCCCCCACATCGCGCCCATCTTCTCCCGCCCCCACACGCCCATGCCCTGCTGGTAGGACTGCAAGATGACGTCGACGATGACGGCTTGGCTGCCGGCGAACGAGGCCAGCGCCGGCAGGTTTTCGATCCGGCAGATGTTGGCGGCTTCGTCGAGGACCATGGTCAGCGGCGGGTCGAGCCGTCCGCCGTGGGCGGATGCGGCGAGGTTGGACAGCTTGAACACCTGGTCGACGATCGCTGCGGTGACCGGATCGGCGTTGTCCTGGTCGTCGCGGGTCATCAGGTACAGAGTGGGGCTGTGTCCGGGGCGGGCGGTGAACAACGTCCACAGGTCTAGTTCCTCGATCGGCTCGGCCGGTGGCTCATCCCAGCTGTCGGGCGGGGTGATCCAGCGCAAGGCGTCTTCGTCTTGCAGGCACTCCAACGCTGCCGAGGCCCCGCCGACGACGCCGGACAGGGTTTCCGGCACGAGCTCCAATTGGCTTTCCAGGCTTAGCGCGATCCGTTGGTGCCCGTGCTTGGCGAGTAGGTCGACAGGTTCGTGGGATTGGGTGTCGACCCAGGTGATGACCTCGCGCATGGTGTTTCCCGACACTGCGGCCGCCAGGATCATCCGCGCCAGCAACTGCTTTGAGGATGAGTTGAAGAATCCGGAGTTGCCCGATTCGCTGTTGTTCTTGCCGGTCGCGGCCATGAAGTGGGTCGCGATGCGGCGGGCGTCGGAGTACTTGCGGACGTCGCCGAGGATGTTCCACCACCACGTCTGTTCGACGAACGCGATCTGGGCGGGGTCGTAGGTGTAGACCGGGCCAAGCAGCCCGCGCAGGTGGGCGGTCAGGATCCACACGTCGGGTTTGTTCGAGGTCGCCACCACCGAACCCAGTGCGGACAAGATGCGCGGAATGGCTTGGGAGCTGGTCTTGTTCGAGCGTGGACCCATGATGATGAGGGTGAAGTCTTCGAGCGTTTTGAAGATCAGGTTCTTGCCGACGCGGCCGATGCACATGGCCACATCGCGCACGTCCATCGAGGCGAGTGTGGTTCGGCCGTCGTCGCTGTCGGTGTCGATGCCTCGCAGTTCTGCGCCCTTGGCTAACGCGCCTTTGCCGGTCACATCGCCCAGGTGCGTGGTGTTGCGTAGGGCGCGCATCGCCGCGGTCTGGCCCCACCACCGTCGCGTGGCGACGATCGCGGTGGCCACCACTGCTGTGATGCCGACGGCGACGGCGATCACGACCCATCGCGGCACGCCGAGGGTCGAGGCCACCGCCATCGCCAAGCAGGTCGCCACGATCAGGACCACCACCGCCCCAGCGATACGCAACTGAGTCTCGGTGGTGCCGTTGGCGGCTTTGCCGGTGCTCATGCCGCGTCCTCCTCGGCGTAGGTCAGAGTGGGATCGCTCAGCGCCACATGGCGCAACCGGGCGATGATCAACCCGGCCACCGGTGACTGGTCGTCGTGGACACAGACTGTCGGTGCCTGATGGCCGGCCAGCGCCGGTACCCGGACACGGGGCGTGAGCCCCGGTGGCCCGGTGATCAGGTGGCGGGCGTACTCGAGGTGACGGGCGGCCAGCGCGGCGGCCTGGGCGACGAGTTCGGCCTCGGGGGCGGTGGGTCCGGCGACACTGGCGACGTCGAGGGCGAAGTCGTTCTCCCCTGCCCCGGCCAGCAGCTCCACGATCGTGGGCACAGCCCCGGCGTCGAGGAGGTGAGTCAGGGTGACGATCGGCCAATTCACCAGGCTTGCCGCGTGCAGCGCCCCGGCGAGCAAGGTGGTGGCCTCGGGGGTGACCAGGCGCAGGTTCGCGGGCAGGTCGCGAGTCAGGTGGTCGGCGGTGACCGCGGCGAGACGTTCGTCCCAGCACTGTTCGATCAGCGGCCACCACGTGCGCGGTGCCGTGATGTCACTGCGCGCGGAGAGGACCGTCACCTGCCCGGGTGCGTGGGCGCCGAGCACGGCGTGCACGCTGGCCCGGCTGCGGCACACCATGATCTGGGTAGCGCCGTCGGTATCGGCGGATTCGGTGCGGCGCACCGCATCATAGGGCGACATGGCTAAACCCCTTCCCAGGCGTTGTCGGTGTCGTAGAGCTTGATTTCTTCTTCCAGCAGCACCACCCGCACCGGAAGACCCATGCGCGCACCGGATTTGATGAGGTACTTGCCGCGGCCAGGGTGCAGCTGCCCGGGAACCCACGTCGGCGGAGCCGACCACTGGGTGACCAGTCGGCGTTCGCGGCTGGTGAACGGAGTGATCTCGTGCAGCCGTTTCATCTCGGCGTCGTCGAGGCCACCGAGGATCTTCACACCGTTGCGGGCGGCCATGCCGCGCGCCTTGGCGCGGTCCTCGATGGTCGGCAAGGCGTCGAGGTCGGTCACCGAGTGCGTGGACTGAGCAGTCACCATGCCGCGGTGACGGTTGAGTCGGGTCGCACGGTCTTCCTTCTCCACCAACCCGGGTGCCGCGCGCAATGCCCGCCACACCTCGTCACGCGGCTGGTAGATGTTGCGGCGCAGCCCACTGGCCTGCTGCGCTTCCACCACCGAGGTTGCCCACGTCGAGGCGCACAGCATCGCCGAGGCGACGACGTCGTCGGACTCGTCCTCGATCGCCGACAACGACAGCGACAACGCCGGCATGTCCTTGGTGACTTTGAAACTCGATGGGCGGTCGAACATCCCGCGGATCGGCCCGTCATCGCTGCACAGCAGCGCTACGGCGTTGCGGAACTCCCGGACCTCGCGCTGATAGGCCAGATCCCCGGACCCGGTGTCGCCCTGGAGCGGGACCGCCATGATTTTGCGCAGCGGGTCGCTGCCGTGGTCGATTGCTTCGAGGACTGCGGGAATGATCGGTTCGTCGTCGCCGGCGGCGTCATCAGCGATCGCCACCGCAGCCCCCAGGAGCAGGCGTTCGGTCGCCGTCAGCTGCTTGCCCTCACCAACAATGGTGATCAGCGACTCCAACAGGGCCAGGCGCCGCGAGTTGGCAAGGGCCATCAGCTGCTGTTTCTCACCGCCGGTCGAGGCGGTGATGACCGCGACCAGTGGCCCTCGGTCGAGCGGGTTGAGCGATTCATGGCCGCGGCCCAGACGAACCACCTCGCCGCCCATCGCCCGAACCATGCGGGTGTACTCATCTTTGAGGTCACCCGGGACGATCATCATGAATCCGAACCCGACCAGGCCCATGCCGAGCCGTTTGAGGCCGGTCGACTTGCCCACTCCGGGCTGGCCTTGCATCCAGATACCGGTGTTGGTGACCAGGCCGTCTTTGAGCCACTGCGCCGGGTCGAGTCCGATCGGCTCAGCGGTGTGTAGGTGGTTGCCGAAAGGCACGCCGCGTACCCGCGCGCCGGCCGGGGCAGGGAACGGGTAGAAACCGGGCAGCTCGGCGGTCGTGGACTGATACAGGGTGCCCGCTTCCACGTTGGGAGACCAGCCGCCGAACGGACGGCGGCGTCCCTTGGCCGGCGGCGGCGCTCCGAGTGCGGCGTTGAGCATGTCGAAGGGCATGTGCATGGGCACGTTGTCGATCGAGACCGCTTCCTCGTCGCTGTCGTCGTGCTCTGCCGGGGTGGCGCCGAAACCCATCTTCTGCAAGATGCGTTGGCCCATCGTGGCGCGCTCGCCTGCGCCGAACACCGCCTCGTCGTCGCTGTGCACGTCGCGATCGGGTTCGCTGATCGTGAGCACCGAGTGGTTACCCATGTGTTTCTATGCCCCCCAACGATCTTTGGCCATCCGCGACAGTGCGCTGGTCGGTTCGATGCCCACGCCCAGCGACGCGGCGAAGGTTGCTTCCATCGCCCGTCGTGCGCGGCGCCACTTCGTTTTCGATTCACCCTGGCGGCGTTCGACATCCGCGCACGCTTCGGAGAGGGTGTCTTCGTTGCGCACGGTGGTGGTGACGTAGAAGGTGAACAGTCCTAGACCCGCGCCGAGCGATTCCTGCTGCGCCATGCGCCGGGCCGCGGCCCGGTCGTCGTGCTCGCGTTGGGTTTCGTCCTTCTTCGTCTTCTGTGCCCAGATGCGCCGAAACACACCAGCGCTGACTTCCTTTTCGACCTGCCGGGACGCCTCGACCGCCGAGTAGGGGCGGTAGACCATCGAGAATCGGCGGTGGTAGCGGCCCGGTGAGACCATCGGCAACATGCCGCGGAAGCGGCGCAGTCCGCCGAGGGATTCGCTGTAGACCCACGACACCGAGTAGCCCGAGTCGTGGGCGTAGGTATCCACGCTGGCCTCTGTCCGCAGGGGTGCCGCGCCGCGCCACTCCTGCTCCTCGGCGGCCTCGTCGAGGTCTGTGTTGCGTAGTGCCGGATCGAAGGCTGTACGGATATAACGGATCAGCTGGCCTTTGGTCGCCCGGTGGGTCACCGTCATCCCTGAGGCCGCCAGCGCAGATTCGAACCGCGGCAACATGTTCACCACTTCGGCTGCGCCCTGGCTGAGATCCTTGGGAGCGGGTTGCGCCTTGGTCAGATCGAAATTGATGGTGACCAGACACGTCACGTCGGCGGTCTGGGCGCGGCTCTGTGACACCAACCCGTCGAGTACCCGCACGCACACGTCCGGCGGTTCGACGACGTCGGCGCCGCTGATACGGGCGGTTTCCCTGGCCCTCTCGCGGGCCCGCTCGATGCGGTTGCGGGTGTAGGAACGCTGGTTCATCCCGCCGGTGGGCGCAGATTCACAGGTGAAGGTGATCGAGGAGACGGTCGGCATGTGCCCCAGGTCGGCGAGCATGCCACCGAAGTTGGTCACCCACGTCAGTGCGTCGCCGTCGTCGGCGAGGGTCAATCCCACCGGTGAGACGAACATCGGCGCCGAGACGATCCCGGTCTGGCGGTTCCACACCAAGCATTGGTGACCGCCGCGACCGTCCTCGACCTCAATCGGCATCAGCGGGGCCAGGACCCCGGGCAGGTTGTCTCCGCGCGGGATCTCGCTGAGCACATCATCGGACCACGCCGAGGTGGTGCCCGCCGTCGCGAACCGCATCCGCGCGGCGAGGCGTTCCACGACGGTTCTGCCTGCGGCGCCGAACGGCAGCACCCCGAGCATCAGCACCGGAACCGCGATCAGCGCGAGCACACCGGTGAGCAGCAGGTTGCCCAGGAACAGCGACAACGTGACCAGCGTGACCGTGACGGCCAAGATGATGCTGTGGCGGTTTTCCAGCCGACCGACCGCCAACCCACTGCGTGAGCGGCGCCCGGACCGGTACGCCGGTTCTGTCGTGGTCATCGGTGGCCCTCCCGCCGCTGCGCCGGGGTCATGGTGGACGGTCGGGGCGCGGCCGCGGCCGTCGTCGCGGTGGTGGTCTGCGTGTTGGGGGCGGTCATCTGTGTGGGTCCCTTCTCTTGGGTGGTCATTGCATGTCGGGGCCGGTGTCGTCGCCGCCGGTCGCTTCGGTGGCTGCGCCTTCGGCGACCTCGCCGACGGTGTCGACGGCGGTCTCCACGGTTTCCTTGGCCGCCATCGCTGCTGCGACATACGGATTCGCGGCTGCGGCTCCTCCGCCGGCCGCTTCGGCGCCTCCGGCCGCGCCCGCGGCATCCGCGCCGCCGCCGGCGCCACCGGGCATTGGCACACCGCCGCCGGCGTCGGGCGCTTCACTGGCCGGACCCAGATCACCGGCGCCCAAATCGGCTTCGGGTGAGGAACCACCGGCCTCGCCGCCCGAGGAGCCGTCAGTGCTCTCCCCGCCCCCGCCGCCGCTACCGAATCCGCCGGGACTGTTCCCGGGACTGGGGTCGGCTTCGCCACCGCCCGACGATCCGGGACCGGTTGAGTCCATGTAGTTGGACTGGGAGTCGCCGCCTGCTCCGCCGCCGGCGAACTGGCCCATACCGGCCGCGGCGATCGCACCGCCACCGGCAAGGACTGTCCCTACGCTTGCACCGCCCTGCGCACCGGGTGAGACCCATTTGAAGAAGGCGAGCATCGTGGGCAGCGTCAGCACGCACAGCCCGATTGTCATGAGCCCGACCATCACTGAGGACAGGGATTGCTCGTTGCCCATCAGTTTGAATCCGATGGTGTAGAGCGCGGCGGCAAACGGTTTGTACAGGATCAGCGCCAGCATCATCGCCACGATGCGCGGGAACCACTGTCGACCCCACGACGACAGTTGACCCGCGGCGGCGAAGATCAGCATGGCGAACAGGATCACCAGACCGGCTTGGCGGGCGAAGCCGATGAGCCACTGCACAGCGCCCAGGACGAACGCGACGACGCCCAGCAGGAGCACGCCGCCGGGGTTGCGGATGGTGGCGATTCCGAGCATGGCTTTGAGGTTGGGGCCGAACTCTTCGGCGCCGTTGGCGGTGATTTGGCGGGCGAAGTCGTCGGCAGCGTGCAACGCGCCGGTGACCACGATCCCCGACAGCGAACAGATCAGCAGGAATTTGAACGCGCCGACGCCGAGCTCGGCGGCCGGGCCGGGACGTCGGGACAGCGCCATGGTGATCGCCGCGGACAGGATGCCCAGGGCCAAGACCATCATCACCAGGATTTGCACGGGGCGCTCCCCGGCGAGGATGCCGCCGGAGGTGACGTCGATGGAGTCGGTGCGCAGCCACCACGTCATCGACAGCACCAGCAAGTCGCCGGCGAACTTGCCGACGCTTTCACACGCCTGAGCGAACCAGTTGTCGAGGAGATCTTTCGCCGCGTTGGCGGGGTTGAGTGCGCTGAGGTCGACGTTGGTGTCAGCCTGTCCCACACCACCTTCGGTGAGCTTGACGAAGCGGCCCTGCTCGTCGAATTGGGCGGGTTTGGGTGCACCGCCAGGGTTGGCGCAGGCAGGAATCTTGTTGCGCGCCTTCTCGCAGTCGAGGACGCCGTTGTCGTCGAGCAGTTCGCGGTGCTCCTTGGCCAGCTGCTCGGGGACCATCGCCTTGACCCCGGCGTAGCTGCGGTCGGAGGCGTTGAACACGTAGGCGTCGATGTCTTTGGACTGCTCGGACGGGTCATGGGGGGCGCAGCCGGCGAACTCGCGGTGATCGTGGCAGGTGATCACCAGGTATTTGCCGTCCTCGTCGGTGCCGTCGAGGGGTTTGAGCCACTGCTGCTGCTCGGCGGTCAGTGGTGGCGGTTCCTCGGGCATCCAGCCCGGCGCGCTGGCCGGGTCGGCGGTCGCGGGCGTGACCACAGCGGTGGCCCCGATCCCCCACACGCTCAGCAGGACCAGGACGAACGCCGCGAGGGTGCGTGACCGAGTGCTCATCAGCTCACTCCTTGCGGGAAGCGGTGCCAGCCGTTGTCGGGATGGACCGAGGTGGCATCGACGGGGCGGGTGGTGGCGTTGCCGAACAGGCCCGGTTGATAGCGCCAGTCCCCACGCATCCACACCACCGAGAACCGCAACAGCGACACCGCCGTGGAGGTCTCGCCGGGCAGCGCGAAGTCGTAGCTGGCGACCTGCTCGCTGTAGGGCTGATGAGCGCGCCAGGCGATGACACGCGGGACCGTCTGCTCGGGGTCGAGACTGGCCTGTAGCTCGGCGACCGATTGACGCAGCTTCGAGATGTCGCCGGGGGTGCCGAGAACCTGCTTGCGGTAGATGGAGTCGGTACCGGCCAACACCGCCAAGCGCATCGGAATTTGCCAGGCCGCCAGAATGGCCCCGGCCTCGGTGTGGGCGAAACCCGCCGCAGCGACTCCATCGAGGGTGCGGGGTCCGGCGGTGTCGGAGAACGGCATCTCCGTGCGGCCCACCGCCTCCCAGCGGAGGTTGCCGAATGACACCTCGTGCTGGCCGTCCTCCCCCGCGTCGACGAGCGGGCCGGTGGTGTCGGCCGCGGTGTCCGGGCCGGACGCCGCACGCACGATCAGTACTCCGGCGATCACGGCGACCAGTGCCACCACGACTGCGACCAGTACCCACCGCCACGTGCGACGGCCCTCGGTCGCCGGTTCGGCGAATTCTCGAGTAGTGAACTGAGGTGGCCGTGGCTTCATGGCTGCTCCCGTAGTGAGGTGAACCCCGACAACGACGGGGAATCAGGAAGGTCCGGTGCTGAGTCGGGGTCCCATTCGTCGCTGAACTTCCAGTCCCCCTCGTCCCACACCACCGGCACCGCCGCGAATCGGAAGTTCTCGCCGCGGCTCGGGAAGGCCAGGTACACCGATGCTTTGGACTCGGTGTAGTCGGCGATCTTGAACGCGACCGGTGCGCTGGCGACCTGGGCGAGCACCGCCGGGTCGATCGTCGCGCCGTGGTCACGGGCCACCAGAAGCTGTCGGCGGGTGGTGGCACTGACCTTGGCCTGAGCGTCGATGACCGCTGCATAGTCCGGTGACCACGTGAGGCGGAAGGTGATGTGCGCGGCGGCCAGCACCGCACCCTGAGGGGTGTGGGAGTAGCCCGAGGCGATCGGGCCGGTGATCCGCGCGGGGCCGTCGCTGTCGGAGAAGGGGAACGGCACACCATCCACCCGCTGCCACGACACCCGGTGCGGCGGTGCGGTCAGCCACTCCGGATCTGTCGGCGAACGCTGCAACGTCGGTGTCTGAACCAGCACCGACCCCTTGCCCGCCGACGAACTCGGCGTGGCCGATCGGCTCGGCGCTTCGGCGATGTCACTCGGCTCGCCGCCACGCATCATCAGCCCGACCGCAGCGGCCAGAACGACCACCGCTGCCGCGCCCGCGAGCCACTGCCACCGCGGTCGACGCTGAGCGAATTCCTTAGTTGTGAGACCCATGACACTCGTTTCCTTCTGTCACAGCGCGCTTGCGACGAGAATCCCGCCGATCGTGCTGAATGAGCCGACGATCAATACGGCCAGATACAGCCAGATGCTCTGCTCTAGAGCCATTTTCGCGACCTGGGAGCGGCCCCTGAAACCGACGATCATGGCGGCGAAGCCCACCAGTCCGCCTACGACCGCGGCGATACCGAAACCGGTCAGGGCATAGCCGATCATGGTGTCGGAGAACGACTGCAAGTCCCGGGGCGCTTCTGTGCGGTCGCCGCCGAACTGCTCCCAGTGGATCTCGCCCTGTTTCGGGGTGCCCATCTTGATTTCACCCTCGACGCCGGCTGACTCGTCGGGCGCCGGCGGTGCGGCCGGGTCCGAGGTCGCCGGCACCGACGACTCGCCCGGGGTGGTTGAGGGCACCGCACCCGCTGAGCCGCCGGTGGCGAACAGCACGAACACAGCGATCCATGCGCCCGCCAGCGCCACCGCTACACCACGCACGCGGCGGGTCGCACTCATGCGAAAGCGTCCAGAATCCCGACGCACGCCCCGGCGCCGATCACGCCGCCAAATAGCCAGGGCAGGTGTGTCACCGCATCTTTGGCGAAGTTCGAGCGGCCCCGCATACCCAGGATCATGCCGACGGCCACGAACAACATCGCGATCACCGCGGCTGAGTAGATGATCGTTTTCAGGTAGCCGATGAACATGTTGACGCCGTTCTGGGCATCCTCGGGCAGCTGCTGCGGCGGCGGGTCGGGGAACAGCTGCTGATCACCGTCTCCGGGGGCGGCGAGGATCAGGTGCTGGCCGGAGCCGCTGCTGCCTCCCGGGTGCGAGGCGGCGATGATGGTCAGGTGATCCCATACGGCTAGGGCAGTGGACATTGGCGTACTTCCTTCCAACAGAGGGGTTTTAGGAGGTGCGGCGAAGCCGCGGTTGTTCCTCGTCCGGCGAGGAAGTGTGGGGGGTGTCGTGGTCGACCGATACCGGCGCTGACGACAGCAGATCGGTGACGGCGGTGATCAGCGTGTGGCGGAACGCCCGCAGGCGCATCGACCACGCTTCCGGGTCATCGCTGATCGCTGCGGACCGCAAATCCGCGGGCGGGTTGCTCATCGACCGGGCCTGCTCAATCCAGTCCAGCCACACCACCGCGGGCACGTTGGGCTCGAGCATGCGGGCGCGCTCGCGGACCTGATGCGGGGCGCGATTGGGGCTGTCAGCACTGATCACTACGACTGGGGCGACCGGGGCGGCAGCGGCGATACGGGTAGCCAAGCTCAGCTGATGGCTGACCGACCGGCACACCAGCACATCGACGTCGTCGCCGGGCGCGACCACGCCCAGGTCCTCCCCGCCGATCAAGGCAGCGACGATCGAGGTCGCCACTCCCCCAGCTACCCCGCCGATACGCGGGCGACGCGGAATGGTCGCGGTCATCGCGGCCTCACCCCGCACTGGTCGGTATCGGGATTACCCAGTGACCACTGCCCTGCCCGGGCCGTCAGCTGAACTGTCACCACATAGCGGCGCGGTGCTACCGGGCGATCTGCGCGAAACCGTTGCGTCACAGTCACAATGCGGACCGCGCGGGCGGTGGTGTCCGGCGGTCGGTCCTCGAACCCGAACCGCACATCCCCCGGGCCCAACTGCGCTTTGGCGTGCACCAGCGCCAGCTGTGTCCAGTAGTTGCCGGGTGAGCCCGTCGGTGGTGTCGCCGTCAGCCGGGTCCGGCACTCATCGGCCATCAGCGGTGCTGCACGCAACGCCGCGTCATAAGGGCTGCGGTCACGGGTGGTGTCCCACCCGTACCAGATGCGTGTTGCGGCCAGAGCTACCGAGTCGGCGCTTGACCGATCAACGCTGACTCCCGGCGGGAGCTTGGTGGGGGCGTTCGCATGTGTCGGGCTCGTCGGCGGTGCAAACGGCCACGACACCGTCGGGGGCGTGCTGAACGGTTGCGGGGCTACCGACGACGGCCCCTGTGGTTCCACCCGGTCAGGCGTCGAACATCCTGCGAGGCCGGCCGCGGTGACGGCCGCCAGCAGACTCGCAGCCGCGAACCGACGATGGACGGTGCTATCCGAAACGGCGGACATACCACTCCTCTCCACTCCACCCCGAGAGGGGCTGAATTCGGACGACATCCCCCGACTGGGGGGCGTTGAGCAACATGTCTTGCCCGTTCTGATTGCCGTAATAGATTCCGACGTGATGGGTGTTGCCCCCCGAGCCGAAGTAGATGAGATCCCCGGGCCGCTTCTCGGAGACCGGAATCTCTTTGCCCCGAGGGTCATAGAGCTGGCCGGGATTACCGGTGTCACCGGTGAAGTGCGGGAGCACGATCTTCATGTTGGTCGCTTGGGCCACCGCATAGAGCGTGAGTCCGGAGCAGTCGAAACCGACTTTGCCCGAGTCGCCGTGGGCATCGGCGGCGCCGCCGCCATCACTGATGCCGTTGGTCGGCCCGTTCTGATTGCCCCCGCCCCAGGCGTAGGGGGTGCCCAGCCAGCGCAATGCGGCCTGGATGATCCGTCGGTTCGTCGGGCCCGCGAGCTTGCCGCCGCGCCCGGATGCCGATTGATTGATCGAGGCGTACTTCGGGATTCGTTGCTTGACCGCGGGGGCGTAGCCTTCGGTCTCGCCGTTGGTGATGTTCGGTCCGCCGTTGGCCAGCACGCAGCCGTAGCCGCAGTTGTAGGCGTTGAGCACGATGTCGAGCAGATCGCCCTTGATCCGACCCGAGGCCAGGTCCTTTTTCGCTTGCGCGACTGTGTCGCAATCGAATTTGGCTTGGGCCATGATCGCGTCCGGAGGATCGAACGGTGAGGCGGTGCCGTTGCCGTTGGCATCGACGGCATACGACGGCCACGTGTAGGGCATGAACTGCGAAAGTCCCTGTGCGCCGGCCGGGCTGACGGCCTGCGGGTTCCACCCGGACTCCACCTCGATCTGCGCTGCGATCACTGGGGCCGAAATTTCAGGGCATCGCTTGCCCGCCTTGATCACCCACGGTTCGAACTCGGGCGGCACCGTTCCGGTCTTCAATCCGGCTTGGGAGTATCCGCCCGAGGAGTCTTCCTCGGTGGGGGCGTTGTAGCTGGCGGCAACGAAAAAGACGACGATCAGCACAGGCACCAGGAACACCGCTCCCAGTACCGTGGCGATCGTCGCCTTGTTCATGTTCACTCCCCAGCTGATGGACTAACCCTGCGCCTGGCTCTGTCGAGTCAGGCAGTGACCTCGGTGGCCGCGCCCTGTGCTGATCGGTGATGCACTCCCATACATCGCCGTCCGCCGGGCGCAGTCGCCGCTGCGCGTCGTCAGCTCATGACGCCTCGATCCGGCCGAGTAGCCACTTGGCCAAGAAGACGGTGGCGGTGTCGCCCTGGGCGTTGACCGGGCGGCGGTCGTAGGCCTGATGCACACCAAGAAGGCTGTAGCTGGCCACCTGAACCACCTGGGTGGCAAGCTCATCCGGCTTGACCAGCGACAGGAAGGCGTCGTACTCGGGCATCTTCACGACGCGGCCGATGTCATCGAGCATCGACGAGGCGAACACCACCCGCGCCAGTTCCAGCGGGATCGCATAGGGGTTGGTCGCGCCGGCCACACCGATCTGCGTGGCGGCGTTGATCACCGACACCACCGCTCTGTTGATGTCTTCGGGGTTGGCCGAGGCGACGTTGGTCAGTAGCGTCTTCGCCCGACCCGACACATACGGTCCGATGTCCTGGCTGCGCAGATTGAGCAGCGGGACCACCGCCTGAATCGCTTTGCTCTTACCGGTCAGTGCGCAGATCGCATCGCCCTCGGCGCAGAACGACGTCACCCGGTCGGCCAGCGTGCCGAATCCGTCCGGGCGGGCGCCCACCGCGCCCTGGCCGGCAACGTTCGGGCCGACGAAGGTCTCCGACCCCGGCAACACCTGTGGTGTCGCTGCCGGGGCCTCTGAGTCCAGGTTCGCCGTCGTCGGGGTCCGCGCCGGGTCTGACAGCAGCCCGCCCGCGAGAATGCGATCGGCTGATATTGGCCCGCGCCCGTTGCCGATCTCGGAGAACACGTCCCCGAGGACCAACGATCCCTGCGAGTAGCCCAGACCAGCGAACTTCGCCGACGGGCAGGCCTTACTCAGTTCGGTCAACCGTGCTTTGAGGGCGGCGGTCCCGTTGGCCCGCGACTGTCCCAACGTCAGCGGGTCGTTCTTGACCACACCAGCGATCGGGCCGCCCACCTGCGCCACGTACGGGATCTGCTCAAAGCCAACGCTTTTGCCGATCGCGCCGCCGTCGACGCTCGCAGTGCCCGAAGAGGCTGGCGAGTCGCTGTCCTCATCGCCCGGGGTCGGGGCTGAGGTGGTCGGGGTGTCGTCGGCCAGCTGAATGCGGGGTTTGACCTGCGCGCCATTCGATGCCGGTTGCAGAGTCGGCAGCGTCCCAGTCGTCGGCAGCGTCGTCCCCGGAAGCTGCTGCCCGTCAGGAAGTGTCGGGCTCGACTGCGATGACATCTGCCCTGCCGTGTCCAGCAGACCACCCACCAGCGAACTCACCGCGCCGCCACTCGACGGCGCACCGTTCTGCTCCTGCCCGATCTGCACCGGCGCGGCCGTAGGACCAACGATGGGCGTCCCCCGCTCCACCGCCGCCCGCACCGGGTTGGTGACCTTCGATAACATCCCCGGCACCACATCGCGGCGAGCCTTGGCGTTGGTCTCCCACGTACCCGGCACCGCAAGCACGAACACGTCCTTGCAGTCGACCCGGGCAGAGGCCGTCCCGGCGCCCAAAGGAGCACCCGTCAGAAGCACCGGCACGACCACCGCTAGCGCGATTGAGGCCGCGCGACCCCGCCGCGTCACCACACACCGCCGCGAGCAACGGAACGAGACGCCCGCCACGCCTGACGCCACACACTTAGCTCATCCTCCGGGCCAGTGGGCACCAGCAGATGTCCCACCGCACAACGGGATACCGAACCGAGTAGGGCGCCGAGACCGGCCTCCGAGCCGATGACGCACACCATTCCCGGGTGCCGGGCGGAGCACTCGAACGACGTCCGGCCCAGGAGCTCTACCCCGGGAATCGTGGAGTGGCCGGCCTCGCACCGACCCTGGGTACTGCTCACAACATGTGTCACGTCGCATCCTCGCTGTCCGAGTAAGGCAGCAGCAGGAACGACCAGCTTGACGTTTCACACCCCGCAACGGCGGTAGACTGTGAAACGCCAGGCTCACTGCCGCTCCAACGGCAACCGAGCTAGGTATCCAAATAGCTGGTGGGTCGGGCGAGGTTAGACGGCAAATCTGGGCCTCACCCGGCCTACCGGTGTGTTCTTTCGCCAATCAGTTCATCCGACGAAACACCCTTCCTTCTGTGACCTCAAAATAACACACCTGACTATAGTCACATAGTGTGACACCAAGGAGGCGGGCCGACAAGATCGAACGTCGTGACCTATCGCCGCAGCACAAGGTCCGACGGTTGAGTCGGAAGGTAATTAGGGGCTTCGATCCGAAGGCCCTGACGGACTTGCGTCGGTCACGTGGTCTCAGCCCCGGCGAACTTGGCAGGGTGGCGGGAGTCAGCGAGAACGCCATCCGATACTGGGAATCGTCTACATCCTCCCCCCAGATCGACAAGCTGGTGGCCGTGCTCAGGGTGCTCGAAGCTCCGGTCTCAGCGGTTGTGGCGATCGACCGGTCCGATGCGCTGCTGTCAGATCTGCGCATTCTGGCCGGGCTGACGCAGCCGGAGCTGGCGGCCGCCGCGGGTATACCCACCTCAACGCTCGCTGCGCTCGAACGCGGGCATCGCCCGCTGTCCGAGAGTTCTGCCAGCGCTTTGGCTGTCGCGTTGGGAGTTGCCGACGATGACGTCCGGGCCGCATACGAACGGACACGCACGCAGCCCCCTCGAACCACAAGGTTCTGACCGAGCAATGGCGGTCCCGCTAGAACCCGGTTTTCGCCATCGAGCGGTTCGGGCAGGCCCCCTCCCGCGTTTCCGGCGGAGGGACGCGGTGTCCTCACGTCTACAATTGGCCACATCAGCTTGGTCAACCTGGCTGATTCCCCGGCCCGGGTGCGATTCAAGCTCGCCAGCTGCACACCCGGGCCGGTCGCCGTCTTATGGGCACTGCATGACCCGGTCCCAGCACAGATCATCGGATCGGCCCCGAAGGAAGCCCAGTTTGGCGGGTTGAACGTTGAGATCCCACGCTGGACGAACCCCGCACCGCGCACTCTGGCGCCGCTAGATTTCTGTAAAGAGCGTGACAACGAAAAACCTCCCCGGATGACTGGACTATTGCGACAAGTCAGTAACTAAGCCCCCCGATATCCGGGCTGCTTAGGAACTGCTCTCTGTGTCGCGACCAGACCCGAATGGTGCGTCAGGGTCAGGGAAAGTCCACCGTGGAGGTGCGCGTTGTAGATCGAATCATAACACCCGAGCAACGGCTTGCAATAGTCCGCTCGACCCTGAATGTTGCGCTGCCCCTGCGGTTACGAGGCCATGGCTTCTTCGGACAGTGGCTCGACTGTGAGGAAGCCGAGGCCATCTTCGCCGTGTTTGTCGGGTGTGATTGTGAACTGGGCCATGTGCCACACATCGGCGGGGCCACCAGCGAATCTGATCCGAGCGCGATACGTAGCTCGCTCCTGTTGGCGAGTGAGAAGTGCCAGCTGCGCTGCCGCGATCGTTTCCTGCTCGTCCTCATGGAAGATGGGGCTGTCGGTAAGCCATGCGCTCAGTGGTGGTGGAGGTGTCCGCAGCCAGTCGGTGACCAGTCCCGTCGCGAAATCGATTCGCCCTAGGCCAGATTCACGTTCTTCGAGGTTGGCGATCACTCGGGCGGTGTGTCTGTTGAAGGCGAGAAATTCGGCTGGTTCGACATCGTTGATGTCGTGAACGACGCCGCGTAGTGCCCATCGCGACGGCAGGCGGACCGCCCGCAGTGTCATGTAGCAGCGGTAGCGCAGCTGGTCGTCGCTGTCGCGTTCATGCCGAACAGTGAGTGCGGAGTCGAACTTCGCTCCGTTTTCCAGTCGTCCAGCCTTCATGTCGCGGACGAAAGGCCCGATTTCGGACTCGCGAGGGAAGTCGTAGAAGTACTGGAAGACCTCGGGTGCAACACGGGAGATGTCTTGGGTAGGGCCGTCGATTCCGAGGATGTCGCGTTCGATGTTCGGGCCCTCGTGAATCTGCGCAAGATCGAGCTCTTCGTCGTAGACGAACTCGAACCCCCCGACAAGGCGGCGAGGGGGCGGCGTGCTGTCGGCATCGTCACCGATCCACAGCTGTACCGCGAACACCACCCCGTTGGGTCCGAACACGGGTTCGGCGATGATCGCGACGTGTGAGATGACCGCGGACTCCGACCTGCCGGTGGCGGTGACTGTGTCAAGGGCCTGGAGTATCCAGGCGAGGACGGTGTAGTCACCGCGGGGCACTTCGTGCCGCAGCCTGTCGACGGACGTGTATGGAGAACGCTTGCCCCCCTTGAAAACCACGGAGGGATCGATCTCTTCGTGGGCTCCGGTTCCCATCGTCTCGACAACAATCCAGTGCGACATTCATACCCCCTGCTCACTACTTCTAAGTGGCGTCATACATGATACTGAACCGGCGGTTAACCGGGTTTGGCCAGGCTGGTCCTCGGCTGACTTACCGGGAGTGCGCAGCGGCCGCTAGGTGCTCGTACTGTTCACGGTCATGCGAGCAGATGACGAGGTGCCCCTGATCGGCTGCACTCCGCAGAGCCGCATGGTTGCGGGTCAGGGTACTGGGGTCCATCGCCAGCATTCGCTCGACCCGATCCATAGACGGATCGGCCGTTGACGTGAGTGCGGTGTGGTGCAAAAAGGCGTCTCCTGCGTGAATCAACCACCGGTCCATCCGGTGTGGGTCGCGGATCGCGACGGCGGCGTGCCCGGCTGTGTGACCGGGCAGAGGGATTAAGACCAGATCGCCGGCCTCGGTGAGCGGGTGGCCGTGGAAGTTCATGACCGGGACCGCCTCGGCCGGTGCATAGGTGTGCGCGCGGCTGGTGATCGATGTCAGGTGGTGCGGGCGGTAGCGGATGCGGCCACGAATGCCTGGTCGGCTCGCGGCCGCGAAGAGTTCGGTCACGGTGAGGTGAACGGGGGCGGCCGGAAAGTCGAGCGCGCCGCTGATGTGGTCGTAATCGAGGTGAGTAGCCACGATGCCAACGACATCGCCCGCGGCGTAGCCGAGGCCGGCGAGTTGCTGAACGGCTGTATCAGCACTTCTCAACCGGGGACGTACGGCACGTAATGCCTGACCGAGACCCCGGATTGGATGGGCGACGTCCTGCTGGCCGAGGCCGACGTCGACGAGGACCAGCCCGTGGTCGAACTCGACGGCAAGTATGTGGGTGACGCATTCGGGAATGCCCACAGGTGTGAAAGTGCCGCAGTTGAGGTGGTGGACATGACGAACCGACCCGATCTCTGGAAGCACGACCGTAACCCGTCTTTCAGGAAGCTGATTTATCGACTCCGCAGTACAGCAATTCGCTATCTGCTGGTGTCGGCGTACGTACGGAGAGCGGAAAGGTAAGGGAGGTCAGCTAGTTCAACGAGTGCAGCGGCGGGCAGGTCTCCCGATCGAACCTGTTCGAGGTAGCCGCGAAGGATCGCGACGCGCATGATCTGGGTTTCGACGTCTTCACGAATAGGGGGCACAGGGGCGCCGATGAGGCTCACGACGGCACGGGCGCTTCTGAGTAAGGCGTTGCCGATCTCGCCCAGGATCGTATCGAGCTCACGGCGGGCCCAATCTCGATCGCTGGCCGTGGACCACCCGTCCAGGGCCACGATCTCTTCGGCGACGGACCCGGCTACATCCATCACGGCCCAGCAACGTAGCGCATGCTGCGTGTCGTTGCTCGGTAGCCAGCTGCCGCGCCAGGCATTGCGCCAGGCCCTACACACGGCTGAGTCTGATGTGCATGTATCCAGTGCGGCTGCTGCAACCTTCGCCGCGTTGCGGGGAGGCGTCGTTAGTGGCATACCGCTAGACCAATTGGTTTCGCGCGAAACCACTTCGGAGCGCACTGCTTCCACGAGAGATTCGGTACGAATACTCTCCGCTACGTTCGACATGAGAACCACCTTGATGACGAGACAGGTAGATAGCCGCGACACGATCCCCACAGAGGTGAGGTTCGATGTACGCGACATCGTGGTCGTCATCCAGTGCCGAATACAGCCTCAGGCCCGGAGAGGACACCACGATAACACGCGCAGCCGGCACCGGTAGGTCCCAGGCGGGGTGCCCTCCACGGCTGAGCGGGCCTTCTCAGGCCAGTTTGTCGACTTCACCTTTAGTCACCAGGTCTGCCCAACGCCCGGACATGTGCCGATTGAGCGTTGCGATCGTCGCGGCCGCAATGCCGGTGGCGGAGGCCATTCGATCGAGATCGACCCCCCGCCAGGTTGTTCGGCCTTTCCGAGCGCCGGTCACAATCGCCAGGAACACCTCAGGATCGACCGCGGAAGCCTCGTAAAACTGGTCCGCGCGAACGCCCACCCCTACCGAGGTGAGGACTGGTCGCCACACAACATTCACGGTGTGAGCCAGCGCCCAAGACCGCAGATGGTCGTCGAGCAACGGCTCCAACATGTAGTCAATCTGAGTGCTGGTATCGGTCCTGGGCGGCGGACCCGCCAAATCTATACGGCTGGCGCCGGTGATCACGCGCTCGGACCGCAACCGCTCAGCAGAGCGTGCATCGTCCCTGCCGGGCACCCTCGTTCGCGATTCTGCAAACTCGAGCAGCCACTTCACCATCACGCTGACCCCCTAAGTCGTTGTGTGCTGCCCCACACGCTTCGGTTCACCATTCTGTCGACAGCGCAGTATAGAAGACGCTACAAAGGGCGTCGTTTATAGCCGTGGTGACACGAAGCTCCACGCTTTTGGTGCAACGTGACTCAATTTCTTTCGACAACGACCCTACAAATTGGACCGCGCTGACGCATCCGGTCGCGCGAGTGGCAGCGACGTTCGCGCTCGGTCTGAATCAATCTCTCTCTGTGGGTGCAGATCTGGCCGGCATCGGCCGAATGCCCGGAGGGTGGTTCCTCGCCGCGCGACACCCAACGACGGCCGGCAAGCCGAGCAATCTGAAACTGCTACTCATTCCCTCGGCGTGTCGGGCCTGTAGCTGTAACACATTCGGCCAGACTGGCAGCCGGCGAGCTTGAATCGAACTGCACACACCACCATCAACGGAAGAGGTGACGCGCACATGCCTAGACCCAGCAAAGGCAAGCGCAAGATGTGGGGTTTCCGAGCTCTCCAAGCCGTAGATCTCGACGCCGCAGCCCGTTCGGCGGGATACGACACGACCAGCCAGTTCATCGCCGACACCATGTATCAGCGTGTCGGCCGCACGGACCTCATCGAAGGCCCTAGTCACTCAGGGGGTGACCCGGATCAGCTCTCACTGACTGCATGAGCCACAAGTAAAAAATTGACGGCCCCCCTGGGGGGACCAGAGGAGCCGTCAAGAAGTTTTTGAGCCAGCGAGTTGGCGCTCGCTGGACTCCAATTTCCCCGAAGGGACAGTCTGTGCAGGACTGGTCTCAGGATAGCGCGCACCCTTTTGCTCGCGCTAGTTCTGATGAACGCGTGTCGGATCACGACTCGGTTACCGAGTCGCGGTGGTCCGAGGTCTACCGGCTGCTACCCGCTCCCGGTGGTGAGAGCTTCGCGCTGGCAGGCACCGCGACGGCGAACAAGGCTCGCCGGGAACGCAGCGGCAACCCGATAGAGCTGATCACCGAGGCAGAGCGTGCCGGCGGTGGCAAGGCGATCTGGGCTGTTGTGGCCCCGATCCGCAGCGATCTGCTGGTCATCGACCTTGACCGCTGCGCAGAGCAGGTGTGGCCGCTTCTGTGCGATGTGCTCGGCGACTACTCAGCGACCGCCGCTTACCTGGCCCGCTCCGGTAGCCCGGACTCGCTGCACGTGATCCTTAAATGCGACTCCCCTGCGTCTGAGCTGGGAATACGAGAGTTCCTTGCTGATCTGCGCCGTCACCTCAACCTGTCGGCTCGCCGCATCGACGTGCTGAGCCCGGGACATCTCCTGCGTCTGCCGGGCAGTGCCTCGCTGAAGCCCGGCGGCCGCCACTGCACACCCGTCAACGACGACCTCGAACCCATCACCGCGGTGGAAACGGCCAAACGCCTGCGCGCGGCCCTCGGTAGTGATGAACCAGGACCGGTGCAGGCGACGTTCACCCGCCATGACGACGTGTGGTGCGTGCAGCTCGCCGCCGAGGTGTACCGCTTCGGCCTAGAGGTCGAAGTCCACCGCCGCGACGGACTGGTCAAGCGCGTGCGTATCGGAGCAGTCGTCTCCCATGCCGGCGACCGGGTCCGCGCCGCGATCACCGACGACCTCACTCCCCACTCCCCCACCCCGGGGCCTATGGTCGCGCTGTCCGCGGCCGCGCAGATGCACGAACTCGCGTCCGACACTGACGGTGCGGGCGAGTTGCAGTGGCAGGCCCCCAGAGCCTGGCGGCGACGCACACCCATCTCCGCGCAACAGTGGCGCATCCTCAATGACACCGGAGAGGACGACCGCTCCGCGGCGGCCACGGCCGCCGCGTGGGTGTTATGGGACGTCGGATTGCGTTCGTTCGCGGCCGTGCGCTGGTTCTACGCGCACTGCCCAGCGTTTGCGAAGTTCCGCGACCGCGACGGTGACCGCCGACGCACCCGCTCCGCATGTGCCGCGCACTGGCAGAGCATCGCTGCGCGCGCCACCAGCCATCGGCCGCCACTGGACCCCGCTGACCAAGCACTCGTCGACGACGCCCTGTCCGAGGTTGCCACCTGGGACGAACCGGATCTCGTCGCGGCCGCCGTGGCCGTCATCACCCACCGCTTCACCGACGGCCACGGCCTCGCTGATCGCCCCATCGCCAAACGCTGCCTCGCGACCTGGATGTCGATTTGCGACAGCCGCGCTTTCGTCCACCTCCAACGCCTCCAAGAGCGTGGCCTGCTCGTTCGCACGCGTGATTGGCGCGACGGGCCGGCCAATGAAGCTGCTTTGTACTCGCTACGAGTGCCAGCCGCGCTTTACCGGGGAAATGGTGACCATGACGTCACAGACCCCCTGAGACTCCACCCCCTCTGGGGCCAACTTGGACACCACTCACACAGGCTTTGGTCCCTGCTGGCCACACACCCTGCCTCCCTGCCCACCATCGAGGTAGCGACGAGGTCGGCCCTCTCCCCTGGCGGAGCTGGATGGGGCGTTCTCGGCCTCCTAACCACGCTTGGTTCGTTAGGGCTGGTGACCCGGATGGGAACGGGCAGGGGAACTCGCTGGACAGTGACGCCCGACCAGGCAGATCCGGGCGCTGTCGACTCCGCGGCCGCGTCTAGCGGCGCGTTCGAGCGAGCCAAGCAACTCCGCGCGCGGATCGTGGGCGAACGCAAGGCCTACCACGCAGAAGGGCCAGGTGAGCGTGCCCGAATGCGAACTGGGCTGAAAGTGCTTCGCAGCAGGCTCACGCATGCCGACGTTGCTGGCCGCGACCAAGGGAGCCTGTTTGGCACCGTGGCGGCGGAGGGTCGTGGCCGCGATCCATATGAGGGCGGCGCCGCAGGTCGCCTCACCAGGCAGACGGATACTGGGTGAGAGACCTACCCATATGGGTACTAATATTAGCTAATATGCGCTATGGACATGTGATGTTCGGTTATGGAATCATGCATTAGTAGGGCTTATATAACCGCACATAACCTCATAACCACTGATGTCACATCACATCACCTGCAATCAGTGGATCTTCTCTTTGAGCATCTGCACCCCCCTGAACTGCGGTAACAGCACATAACGAATCGGAAGGACGAGGAGATGAAGGTAACGGCCGTCGCGAACCTGAAAGGGGGAGTGGGGAAGACCCTGGTTGTTGGAAACCTCGGACACGCGTACGCCGCGCAATCAGTTCCGACCCTGCTCCTTGACCTAGACCCCCAAGGGAACCTCACCCAGCACTTCACGAGTTTCACACCGGACAACCCACCGAGCGTCAGCATGGCTGACGTCCTCGATCGGTCAAGCGACGCCACTTTGGTAGACGCCATCGTGGAAACCCGTCGAAGCGGACTCTTTTTGGTTCCGTCTGGTTTCGACGAGCTGCAGGCGGTGCAAGACACCCTGGTCGGCAAACCGGGCGCCGAGTTCAGCGTCAGGAGAGCCCTCGACTCGCTGCCCGCAGGGCGATTTACCGATGTGCTGATTGACTGCCGCCCTGCCACTGACCTGGTGACCCGCAACGCATTCATCGCCGCGGACCAGGTGCTCATCGTTCTGCAACCCGAAGCTGATGCCTTGCGTGGTTTCGACTTCACCCTCGTAGCCATCGACGATCTGCAGATGTATCTCGGCAAAGAGCTGCCGGTCGCCGGATTCGTCGTCAACCAGGTTGACTACCGACGCAACGACCACAAGAAGCAGCTCGAATGGATCAAGCAGCGTTCTGCGGCCGACGCCATCCCTATCCTCGGTGACCCCATCCCGGTGAGCACGGATCTGTCCAAACTCAACGCAGTGGGAATGGGGATCGACGAGATGAGCTCGCCATCAATCCGGCTGCGAACCCTGGCTGCCGGATTTCAGACCATCGTGAACGCGCTTAGAGAGGAAGCAGCGGCATGAACAACATTCCAGAACCCAACCTGCCCCCAGCCCGCCCGCGCCGAAGCTCGTTCGCTTCCGCTGCACCCACGCAGCCGGCACCACAGCCGACAACGACCCCGACGGAGGCAGGGGAGGGGAGTGAGGTTCAGTCGCCCAAGACAGAGACCACGCGATCCTCTGCTCCCCAACGGTCGCAGCGAGTGGCCGCCGACCGGGGCGCTTCACGTCCAGCCGCCGCGACAACATCGAAGCGCAGTCCAGCGTTCTCGCGCGACATCCTGTTGTCGGTGGCGGACGAGCAAAAGGCGCGTCTCGAGAACACGGTCGCCTGGACCGCCCCGAGGACCGGCGTCAAGAGTCAGCAAGCGTTCATCCGCTGGGGCATCGACGAACTCTGCTCACGCCTTGAACGGGAATACAACGGCGGCAAGCCATTCGATCCCATTGCCGAGCAGAACCTCTAAACCGCACCTATACCTTCTAGCGGTTATAAGTGCCCATATGGCCCATATGGGTATGTAGTGAGGTCCTGGTGGTGATTGAGCACCACCAGGACCGGCGACCAACAGAAATGGAGCTGTTGATCTATGTCCGACCCTACTCATACCCGTCAGACCGCCGAGGGTGCGACGAACACCGCCAGTGTGGCGACTGCGGTCCTCCTGAGCCTGATCGTTGTTGCGGCCTCGTTCACGCTGAGCTTCACAGCCCTGAGTGATCTCGCCCGAATGTCTGGGGCGATCCCAGGCCGCTTGGCCTGGCTCCTGCCAGTGGTCATCGACGTGTTTATTCTGCAAGCCACCTGGTGCGTCTACGTCGCAACTCGACGCCGCGACGACCCCGGCAAGCGCTACCACTTCGCCATGCTCGCCATCTTCTCGACAGTGAGCGTGGCCGGTAACGCCGGCCACGCATTCCTCGCCACCGACCAGGGCGTCATGCACGGGCTCATGGCCGTGGCTATCGCGATCGTCGCGCCCCTGGCTCTCCTCGCCTCCATCCACGGACTCGTCATGCACGTCTGGACTGGTGGCGCGTCCCTGCCCGAAGAGGCCCGAGCCCTCAACGAAACCGCAAGGCGGGACGACACGGACGTACCTGTGCACACACAGGAGCCCGATCTGCGTGCGTCCTATGCACACCCGCAGGTCACAGCACCTGCACCCGCGCCCGCCGACACCCCGCCCGCCAAGGAAGCGCGCCTTCTCAGTCAGAAGGATGTCGACGAACAGATCTCCGAAGACGACCTACAGCTGGCCCGGCTCGTATGCAGCAAGGGCCGCTTGAGGAACGACGAGCGCGCAGTCGCGCGCGTCCTCGTCGCCGAGCGCCTTCGTGTACCCCGCGAGGACACCGCCCTGCTTACAGGCGTGCACAGAACCACGATCGGACGATGGATGGAACTCGCAGCCGAATGCAACCCAGGCTCCGGCGCGCACACCGAGCATGCACGCGCAGGCGTTCAGTCAACGCTCGTAGACGCCTCATGAGCGTGCCCAAAACGCGGGCGTGGGGGAGAGGCACACAGAGCACACTCGGCCAGGCGTACTGCCGTATTGCCGCCGGCGAGTGTGCGAGCGGTCGGAGGTGTGGAGCGGACCGCGGACCTTAGACTTCCCCGTGTCAGGTCGCTGACGCGATGGCCGTCAGGATGGATTCACGATCACGGCGCGCATCCGCGGCGGCCGCGACCCCGTCCAGATAGGTGGCGAAGTCGTCGACCAGGTCTCGGCCTACTGTGCTGAGCGCGTTGATCGCCGATGCTGGGGTAGCGACGGGGAGTCCTCTACGCATGGTGACGTCGGTGGCCCAGCTCAGCGGCCGCTCGAGGCCGAGTACTTCGGCGGTGCTCCATCGTTCGCGCGTGAAATTGGTCTTGATGACCGCCAGCTGGGGGAGAGAGACTGCCTCGGCGAGGCCGTGTAGTGCGAGTGCGGTGGTCGCGGTGACGACGTAGTCAGGCCACTCGGTTGATAGTCGCTCGGCCGGGAACAAGTCGCCGCCAGCGGCCACCCATGCGAGTCGGGCGGCGTGAAGGTCGCCGGACCTGATCCTGCGCGGTCTGCGCATCACCCCGTGAGCTACCCCTTCGAGGTAGCCGGCCTGACGCAACCGTTTGAGATGGCTGCGCGTCAAACCGAGCCGTAGACACTGGCCGGTAGTGATGAACCCCCACTGTTGGGTCACCACACCGTCGATGGTGAGCCATTGCCGCGTTAACAGCGGACTTAGGCGGGGTAGGGAAGCGGGGGTCACGGTGGCCGATCAGTTGTCGTCGAGGCGGGTCTCCATTGAGTCAATCATCTGGCCCGCGTGGGTGATCCGCCTGATGAACCGCAGAACGTCTCGCCGAACCTGGCTGGTGACCTGTCAACTCACCGCCCCTGTAGCTCTGTCGTCCGACCAGACGACAACGCCAGATTGTCGACTTGATACCGCGAGGCGTGACCTGCGCCTCACTCGTGATACGGTCGCGAGCTTGCCGTCTCACTGTGCTAGCTTTCATTCGAGAATCAGCAAGGTGCAGCGAATTTCGGGGAATCCACTGTTACCACGAGAGAGTCGGGCAGCGTCTCACGCGCCCTTCTTTCGCCGTCTATTCGGACTCCCGACACTTGCATGCGCCGAATAGACAGCAGGGGAGACCTTTTCATGATCCGGCGACGGACCATTCGTGTTCTGATGGGGGCCCTGGCCCTCGTGCTCGCACTCACCGTGGGTGCTCAGGGCACCGCCAGCGCGGTCGGTAGCTCGCGCTACCTCAAAACCCAAGACGGCATCTACCTCGCTGTCGAGCAACGCCAGCTCCACATGCGCACCTATCAGCCGCTGGACTCCTCGCCGATGAGCCGCGATGTCTACCTTGGCGGCAAGACCAGGGCCACGATCAAAGGCCCCCGCGGCACCTTGATCCAAGGCGCCACTTTCGAATCCGGTTACCAGGTCGGCTACCCGGTGAGCTTCGCCGCCTCCGGTGTCAGCATCACCCTGAGCACCCCGAGCCTAAGCGTCGGCGGCAACATCAACATCAAGGCCCCCACGCCTGTCACCCCGAGTCCGGTGGACGGCGGCCTCACTGCCACCGTCAACGTCATTCCGGCCCAGACGCTCGCGTTCACCGTCGAGCACGGCGGCATCAAGACCGTGCCGCTGGTCAAGGGTGCCATGGGACAAGCGTTGGCCTACGCCGACTTCGGCGGCGTCCAGATGCTCGTCAAAGCCGCAGTCGGGCCTGTGACCATCCGTCAGTACACCAAGATGACCGTCCGCACGAGCGCCGGTCAGTCCGAGGTCGTGACCTACGGCCCCGCCTGGAAGGTGTAACCAGCGATGCCGAATGAGACCTCGACACCGCGTGGGCGTCACCGCCTCGACGAACCCGCGAGTTCGACGGGCCGGACCTGGCTGCATGTCGCTGTGCCCGCAGTGGTGGGCGCCGGCGTCATCGCTGCCGCAATCGTTGCCGCTGGCGGGGCCAGCATGGGAGCACCAGCGGGGCCGCAGCCGAGTGTGGTCGTCGACCGCCAGCTCGTCGACACCACCACGACGGTGCCGACCGACCCCACTGAGCCCACCGAGCCCACTGATCCGACCAACCCGCCCGCCGAGGGCGGCAGCACCACCTACAACACCACGATCACCGAAGTGCTGCCCGCTGGCCCGCCGCCAGGAGGATCGCCCGACGGTGACGAAGACGAGGACCAGGCGCCGCTACCGGGTGGTGCTTTCGTCCTCGGCGAACCTGTACCGCAGGTTCCCGGAGCCGGTTCATTCAACCTGCCCTGACGGCCCATGTCGTTGTGTAGCAACAAATCCCATCCGAATGAAGGAGATGTCAGCATGACCATCACCACCAAGATCCGCGCCACCGTGGTCGCCGGGGCCGTCGTCGCCGGTATCGGCGCATCCGCGCTCGTCGGCGGCCTCGCCGCCGCACCCGCACAGGCAAACACCTACAGCTACAGCGGCACCGTCGAGTGCAATGCGTGGCGCAACTCGGTCCTCGCGCAGAACCCCAACCTCGGCGCGACCGCTTGCGCCCCGGGCTTCAAGGGCTGGCAGTTCAGCACCTACCAGGCGCCGACGAAGCAGCCTCAGCTCACCTGGTGATCACTCCCAGGCATTTCTAGAACTGCGCCCCACCCGGCACGATTGCCAGGTGGGGCGCAGTCATATTCCAACGAGTTGTCGAAGTGGCTACTGCACCATGCCCGTCGGTGCGCACCAGTTGTTGTAGCACGTCAGCTGCGAGAACGAGACCGGGTCTTTACGGCTGTTGAGCACATTCGGCGACACGCCACCACTGTGTGACCAGTCGACACGGTTCGTTGTGGTCATGGTGCCGCTGTCGTAGACCTTGCCGACGACCTGGTTGCCGTTCTGGCAGGGACCCACGCTGACGACCCGGGCCTGTTCGAACGACACGACAAACGACTGATAGCCCGTCGCGTACCCCAACTGGTGGGCGCTGGCCTTGACCCACGGCGACGGACTCGTGGTGTGGTTGCCGCTGTCGGTGATCGGAACAATCGACCCCACAGCAACATTCGCCGAACAGGACGCCCAATCGCTCCATCCCTTCGGATACGCCGCCGAGGCCTCTGCCGTCACCAGCCCCGATACCATCACCGCCCCGGCCAATGTCCCGAGCACTGCTCCAATACGACGATGTGCA
>NZ_JAKOIW010000024.1 GCF_022206305.1 Gordonia sp. 'Campus'
GGATGTTTCCGGGTGGGATGTTTCTGGGCGTGCCGTCTCCGGGCGCGCGAGGTCCGCCCGACCGTCGACCTCGGGCCGACGGCGTGCCGGCGCGGCGCCCGCGGCCACCGGCTGACGACGCGCGGCCGCCATCACCGAGGTCGGCGCCTCGGCGACCAGGGTGCCCGCGCTCATCGGCCGGCCGCCCGCCGCATCGCGCTGCTCGTCGGGCTCGTCGTCGAGGACCGCCTCGCCCAGGCCGATCTTGCGCTGTACGACGCGCATCCAGCGCGGTGCCCACCAGCAGTCGTCACCGAGCAGTTTCATCACCGACGGCACCAGCAGCATGCGGATGACGGTCGCGTCGAGGATCAGCGCGGCGATCATGCCGAACGCGATGTACTTCATCATCACGATCTCGGACAGGCTGAACGCGCCCGTGACCACCACGAGGATGGCCGCGGCGGCGGTGATGATGCCACCGGTGTGCGCGGTGCCGCTGCGGATCGCCTCGGTGGTGCTCGCGCCCTTCTGTCTGGCCTCGACCATCCGGGAGAGCAGGAACACCTCGTAGTCGGTGGAGAGACCGAAGACGATGGCGATGATGAGCACCAGGACCGCTGCGAACAGGGGACCGGGGGTGAAGTTCGCGATCTCGGCACCATGGCCGTCGACGAAGATCCAGGTCAGGATGCCCAGCGTCGCGCCGAGACCGAGAGCCGTCATGAGCGCGGCCTTGATCGGCAGGACCAGCGAACCGAACTGCAGGAACATCAGCAGGCCGGTGATGAGGACCAACATGACCGCCATCAGCGGCAGTCGTTGCATCAGCGCGTCGATCGAATCCTGCGTCAGTGCCGGGGTGCCCGACACGTACATGGTGAGGCCCTCGGTGTCGATGGCCCGCAGCTGGTCGATCGCCTGTGCCGCGGTGTTGCGGTCCTGCAGGCCCGCCGACACCTGGTAGACGCCGATGTTCGGGTAGCGCTCGGCGTCGAAGGAACCGAAGTCCGACTTGTCGGGGTCGCTGAACTTGTTGGTGAAACCGGGCACCTGGTCGGCGCGTTTCGCGATGGCGTCGAGCTTGTCCTGGTCGGCCTGACTCGACTCGTCGTAGACGATGACGAGCTTGATGGCCTCGGTGCGCTCGCTCGGGAAGTACTCGTCGAACTTCTCCTGGGCGACGCGATTGGGGTTGTCCGGGGGGAGGAACTTCTCGCTGATGCCGCCGAACTGGATGCTCCCGAACGGGATGATCAGTGCGAGCAGAAGCAGGACGGTGGGGACCGCGGTTCGGACCGGGTGCTTCATCACCCACGTCGCCAACCGACCCCAGAAGCCGTTCTCGACTTCCTGACTCGTCTTCATGCGGCCGCTGTACCGGTGCTCGATGGCCACGGCTCGCTCCTCGGTGGAGAAGCGGCGGACCAGCGGGACCACGGTGTACTTCATCAGCGTGGCCATCGACAGCATGTTCACGCGGGGACCGAGGATGCCCAGGATCGCCGGCAGCACGGTGATCGACAGGATCGCCGCGAGTGAGACCGACGCGATGGCGCCGTAGGCCACCGACTTCAGGAATCCCTGCGGCATGATCAGCAGACAGGCCAGTGCGGCGACGATGATCGTCGCCGAGAAGACCACCGTCTGGCCGGCGGTCATCACCGTTCTTCGGACCGCGGCCTTCGTCGAATAGCCTTCGCCGAGTTCCTCGCGGAACCGCGACACGATGAACAGGCCGTAGTCGATCGCGATGCCCAGGCCGATCAGCGTGACCACCGACTGCGCGAAGATGTTGAGCTCGGTGGTCAGCGCCAGGATCTTCATGATGCCCAGCGAACCCGCGATCGTCAGACCGCCGATGAGGACCGGGAGGCAGGCGGCGACGACGCCGCCGAACACGAAGAACAGCATGATCGCCACCAGCGGCAGGGCGAGAACCTCGGCGCGGTGGATGTCCTTGTCCATGCCCTCGGCCATCGAACCGGCGACCGGTTGCAGGCCGGCGAGTTCGAAGGTCGTGTCGGGCAGGTCGAAGCGTTCGCCGATGTCGTCGAAGAACGGTTCGATGGTCTTGTAGTTCTTGAGGACGGTGGTGTCGTCGTTGCCGGCGACACCGATGCTGATGAACGCGTGCCTGCCGTCGTCGGTGAACAGCCGGTCCTGCAGGGTGCTCTGCGCAGGCTGGACGAGGAACGGGTCGTACAGGCCCGGGTCGGCGCGCCCGACGATGTCGGGGTGGGTCGCGATCAGATCCTCGACGAACGTCTCCACCTTGGCCCCGAAGGCCTTGTCGTCGACGCGGGTGCCCTCGGGCGGGGTGACCATCAGGATGACGTCGGAGGTGTGGTCTCGACCCAGCGCCTTGTCGGCGTACCGCGCGCCGGTGTCGGATTCCGAGGTGGGATCGAACCAACCGCTCTGGCTGAGGTGCTTGCCGAGATCGAGACCGTACAGTCCGAGTCCGGCCATCATCGCGATCATCACCGCGATGACGAGGAAGCGCATTCGATAGACGAATGTGCCGATGAACCGGAACACGCTGATGTCCTTTCGTGTACGACGAGTCGGGCACTACGAGAGTGCCGGTGGCGATTCTGTCAGTTCTCGCAAGAGATCCTGACAGTGTTGCCTGAGTGATCCCTGAGGCGTCGGCCTCGGCGTCACTCCCCGACCGCACCCCGCACGGTCTCGACGACGGCTCGTCGCCGATGCCCGCCGGTGCGCGACGCCGCAGGTCAGCGCAACAAAGCGCTGAGCGGTCGGAACGGCGTGAGCCACGCGCCCTCGTCGGGCAGTGAATCCAGCCCGATGCGCGGCAGCGGCTCGCGGAACACGCCGGGGATGTCCTCGAGATCGATGAACTCGAGCTCCTCGGTGGTGAGTGCCCAGCTGGCGTGTTCGCGGAAACCGATGACGGTGACGGGCACGCCGTCGGCCACCACCTCGAGCAGGGGCTCCCGGAACGCCTGACCGTCGGCGGACGCCACGATCACGCCGGCTAGTCCAACAGTGTGCCTGCGAAGTTCGATGTGGTCGAGCATGTCGGAGTCGACGTCGCTGTCATCGGTCAGCTTCGGCTTGGCGAACACCGCGAAACCGACGTTGCGGAGCGCGTCGACCCAGGGCCGCACGACATCGGCGCTACCTGGGGCGATGTTGGTGAAGACGGTCGCCTCGGGTTCGACCTTCCCGGCGGACTCGGTGAGAGCGGACACATCCGCGGTCCGCTGCAACAACCAGCGGCCGAGCGCGTCGAAACGGGGACGGTGGGCGGCGGTAGGGCGCCCGCCGAGCAGGGCACCGAGGCCCATGTCCATGTTCGGGGCGTCCCACACCAACAGCATCCGCCGCGCGCCCGCCTGCCCGGAGATCGTGTCGGCGAAGCCGGTCGGGCTGTGGTCACTCATCGCGGGCCTCCGTCGTGGTGTCGCCGGCCGCGGTGGCCGGCGGGATGGGCCGCGTGTACACGAACTCGCTGACGTAGCGGCCGTCGCGCTCGGCGCGTCCCTCGAACTTCGTCGTCGGACGTTCCAGCGAGATCGGGGACTCGCGGGTCAGCTGCACGACGTGCGGACGGTCGGCGTCCTGGGTGGCGAGCTTCTCCGCGATCCACTCCGCGTAATCGGCGTGATCGGTCGCGATGTGCAGTACGCCGCCCGGGACCAGGCGGTCGGCCATCAGCTCCAGTGTGCCGGTCTGGACGAACCGACGCTTGTGGTGACGTGACTTGGGCCAGGGGTCGGGGAAGAACAGGCGGATACCGGTCAGGCTCGACGGCGGGATGAGTTCGGTGAGCACGATCGCGGCGTCGCCGCGGATGAGACGCACGTTGGTCAGACCGTTGCGGTCGACGAGACCGAGCAGCTGGGCCAGACCCGGCTTGTAGACCTCGACGGCGACGACGTCGACGTCCGGCTCGGCGGCGGCCATCGCGGCGGTCGAGATACCGGTCCCGCTGCCGATCTCGAGCACCTTGGGAGCCTCCCGGCCGAACAGTGCCGTGAGGTCGACAGGCGGCTCGGGGACACGCTCGGGACCGATCTCGAGATCACGACCCAGGACCGGCCAGAGCGTCTCCCAGTTCCGCTGCTGTCCGGTCGTCAGGGTCCCGCGGCGAAATCGGAAACTCGTCACACGCGGGTACAACCGGGACCTGTCGGGGCTGTTGTTCACCCGTCCATGGTTGCGCATCGGCGAAGAAACCCGAAGTCGCGGGGGACCCGGCCTGTCGTGGAGGCGTGCAGACGACGCCGCGTCGGGGGATGTGGAGCTGCGGACGCCGATGCGGCGATCGGCGATTATTCTCAGGCCTGCCGCGGTTCGCGTGTGCCGGTCGATCCGGTCACGTACACCAGGGGAGTACCGCGACACGGGTGGCATCGACGTATGGCACCGGGACCGACAGTCGGCAGCCGGGGGGAGGCGATCGTGCGGGATGCGTTGACCGCCTTGGGAGGCCATCCGACGCCGGGTGACCCATCCGCACGGGGCAAGCTGTCCGCGGCCGCCGAGGCGGGATCGCTCGCCGAGCTCGTCGAGCCGTCCTCACCCTTGGTCCCGGTGCTGACCGCGGCCGGACGCCGGTTCCTGCGTCCCCTGCACGTCGCGGTGGTCGGCCGCCCCGGCGCGGGCCGCGACACGATGGCGCGCGCGCTACGGGAACGACTGTCGCTGATCTCGATCGGCCCGGGTGAGGGAGAGCGGGGCACGGCCGATGCCGACCTCTGGCTCCTCGTGCTCACCGGCCCGCCCCGACGCGCCGACCACGAACTGCTGACGTCGTTGCCGTCCGACCGGGTGGTCGTCGTGCTGGGCAAGGCCGACACCTTCGGCGAGTGGGACGCCGCGGCCGAGGTGGCGGCCACGTGTTCGGACCGACTCGGCACGCGCGTGTACCCGGTGTCGCAGCTGCTCGCCTGCGCCGACCTCGACGAGGGCGACTTCGCGGCCCTGCGGGCGCTGGCCTCGGCCGGTGCCGAGATGCCGTCGATGGCCGGACGATTTCTCTCCGGGCGTCCCGGCTCCGACGAGAGGGTGATGCGTCAGGGCCTTCTCCGACGAGTCGACGCCTATGGCATCGACACCGCACTGGCTCTCATCGCCGCCGGCTCGCCGGCCGCCGAGAGCGTGGACATGCTGAACCGGGCTCTGCGTGACGCCAGCGGGATCACCGATCTGACCGAGCCGATCGGCGCCCGGGTGGGCCGGGTGCGGCACTGGCGCGAGGTCGAGCTCCGCGCGGTGCTCGAGGACGCCGCCGCGGCCGGGGTCGACCGGGAGGGTGCCGAACGACTTCTCGGCACGGCGGGAGCCGTCTCCGGATTGCAGGCGGGAGCCGTTTCGGGTTTGCAGGCGGGGGCCGTCTCGTGACCACCTCGGCACTCGCCGCTGCTCGCGAGCTGACCGGTTTCGACGCAGGGCGCGTCGGGACGGGTTCGGGCGTGCTCGTCCTCGGCACCGAGGGGGTCGGCGTCCGAACTCTCGCCGGCGCCTGCGGCGCGCTCGCGCCCGAACTGGACGTCGCGGCCCGCACGGACCCGGCGGTGCCGCCCGGGGTGGCGCTCGTCGTCGTCGATCCGTCCTCGTCGGTGGGTGAGGAGGAACGACTCCTGGTCGACCGGGCCCGGGCGCAGGTCGGCACCGTCGCCCTGGTGTGTACCAAGATCGACGCCTTCTGGGAGTGGCCGCGAATCGTTCGCGGGCACCGCAAGACCCTCGATCCGTTCGCGACCCTGCCGATGTTCGGGGTCTCCGCGGCGGCTGCGCTCGGTGGCGCGGTCGACGAATCGGGTGTCGACGCGCTCGTCGAATGGGTGCGCGACGCGGTCCGGGCGCCCGTCGAGGTCCGCCTCGAACGGGCGCGGGTCGCGGCAGGGCTCGGTGCCCTCGAGCGGCTCGTCGGCGCGGAAGCGCCCGCCCCGGAGCGCACGGTCGACGACATGCTGGCCGAGCGGCGCGCGTTGCTCGTCGCGCGCGATCGTGGCCGCGTCGACCGGTTGGCCGCGGTCCGTGCCGGTCTGGTCCGTGCCCGGTCGGAGTCGTCGGCCGAACTCCACGCGGGTGTCCGCTCGCTGGCCGCGGCTGCCGTCGAGGACGGGCCGGTCACCGGAGCCGAGTACGGCGCCCGCTTGCGCGAGGGCTGGGGCGGGCTCGCCGCGACGATCCAGCGCGGCGCCGACGAACGCGTCGACGAGGTGCGCGCCACGGCGCTCGTCGGCCTCGACGCCGAGGCCACCCCCGCCGACCCGTGGTCGGAGATCCCTCTCGACACCGGGCGGCCGGGCCGTCGCCCGCGTCGCGGGGGTGCCGAAGACGCCCTCCTCGTGATCATCGGCGCCTCGACCGGATTGGGTGTGGGCCGTCTGGTGGTCGCGCCGATGGCATCGGTCCAGACCCTGCAGTGGTTCAGCATGCCGCTCACCCTGCTTCTCGGGGTGGCGGTCGCCGGATGGATCATCCGGGTACGACGCGGCGCGCTCGATCGAGCCGAGCGGACCACACGGACCACCGAACTGCTCGCCGATGCGAGATCCGCGCTCGACCATCAGCTGGGTCTGCGGATCGCGGCGGCCGAGACCCGCATCTCCGGTCAGATCGCGCGGGCCTATGAGCGCCGTGTGCGGGAGGTGGCGCAGCGGGTCGCCGCGCTCGACGACGAGATCCGGCACCTGCGGTCCGGGGACGCGTCCCGAGCCGACCGCACGCTCCGCGAACGTGCGGCGGCCGTCCGCACCGACCTCGCCGGCCGGTCCGGGCAACTCTGGGCGGAACCGCACGCCCCCGAACCGGACCCCGACGAACCGCACGCCCCCGACATGCACCCCGATAGAGAGCAGTGACCGCGATGGACCCGACATTCGACGACGAGGTACCCGACACCGGGACGGGGCGCGGCTCGTCGGGGTTCGACGCCGGGTTGTTCGGTGATCCGGGGATCGACGCGGGCCCCGGGGTGGAGTCGGTGGCAGCGCTGCACGAGTCGCCCGCGACCGACGACCTCGACGACCATCTGTGGATGCACGACGACGGCCGGATCTGGGATCTCGGCCCGGCCGAGGTCGACACCGACAACGACGGGATCAACGACTCCCTGACGCGAAACGGGCCGGACGGGTTTACCGTGTACACGGACAGCGACCGGGACGGGCAGGTCGACAAGATCACCGAGATCGGTGCTGACGGCGAGTTCCGTTCGGCAGTGCTCGACCCGGACACCGGCGAGTGGATCTCCGGCGGCTCGGGACGGATCGGCTGACATACGACGGGCGCCCGCGCGGCCCCGCTGCGCGCCGAGACCGGAGCGCGCACGATCACCAGGGACTTTGGTCATCTGTTGCCCGGGTGTGGCGTAGACCGCACCTGGTGAACCCCGTGACCTAGCGCCTGTTCGGTGTACGTATCCTGGACGACGAGACGACCTGACAGGTGGCCATTCCAAGCGGCCACCACCTCGGAGGAGGCCCCCACGATGACCGCAGCCACCATTCCCGGACTGGACCCGAGTAGCGCTCCGACGAAGCACGCGGGACTGCTGGCCTGGGTGGCCGAGGTCGCCGAGCTGACCCAGCCCGACCGGGTGGTGTGGTCCGACGGCAGCGACGAGGAGTGGGAGCGCCTGACGGCGGACCTCGTCAAGGCCGGCACCCTGGTCAAGCTGAACGAGGAGAAGAAGCCGAACTCGTTCCTCGCGAGCTCCGATCCCGCCGACGTCGCGCGCGTCGAGTCGCGGACCTACATCTGCTCGGAGGCCGAAGCGGACGCCGGGCCCACCAACAACTGGGTCGACCCCGCCGAGATGCGGTCCACGATGACCGAGCTCTACCGCGGCAGCATGCGCGGTCGCACGATGTTCGTCATCCCGTTCTGCATGGGCCCCCTCGACTCCGACGACCCGAAGCTGGGCGTCGAACTCACCGACTCCGAGTACGTCGTGCTCTCGATGAAGATCATGACCCGCGTCGGTCCCCGCGTCCTGGAGATCCTGGGCGAGGACGGCTTCTTCGTGAAGGCGCTGCACTCCGTCGGCGCGCCGCTCGAGCCCGGCCAGGCCGATGTGCCGTGGCCCTGCAACACCGAGAAGTACATCACCCACTTCCCGGAGACCCGCGAGATCTGGTCCTTCGGTTCGGGTTACGGCGGCAACGCGCTGCTCGGCAAGAAGTGCTACGCGCTGCGGATCGCCTCGGTCATCGCGCGTGACGAGGGCTGGATGGCCGAGCACATGCTGATCCTGAAGCTGACCAGCCCGGCGAACAAGGTGTACTACATCGCCGCCGCGTTCCCGAGTGCCTGCGGCAAGACCAATCTCGCGATGCTCCAGCCGACCATCCCCGGCTGGAAGGCCGAGACCGTGGGCGACGACATCGCCTGGATGCGTTTCGGTGACGACGGCCGGCTCTACGCGATCAACCCGGAGTTCGGGTTCTTCGGTGTCGCGCCGGGTACGAGCTACGCATCGAATCCGAATGCGATGAAGACCATCGAGGCCGGGAACACGTTGTACACCAACGTCGCTCGCACCGACGACGGCGACATCTGGTGGGAGGACATCGACGGCGAGGCGCCGGCGCACCTCACCGACTGGCTCGGCAACGACTGGACCCCGGAGTCCGATCACAAGGCCGCGCACCCGAATTCGCGTTACTGCACCCCGATCTCGCAGTGCCCGTCGTTGGCCGAGGAGTGGGACGACCCGCAGGGTGTGCCCATCTCGGCGATCCTCTTCGGTGGACGCCGCAAGACCACCGTGCCCCTGGTCACCGAGGCGCGCGACTGGCAGACCGGCGTCTTCATGGGCGCCACCGTCGGCTCGGAGCAGACCGCTGCCGCCGAGGGCAAGGTCGGCACCGTGCGTCGCGACCCGATGGCGATGCTGCCGTTCATGGGCTACCACGTCGGCGACTACCTGCAGCACTGGGTGAACATCGGCAAGAACGCCGACGAGTCCAAGCTGCCGAAGGTCTTCTACGTCAACTGGTTCCGCCGCGGCGACGACAAGCGCTTCCTGTGGCCCGGATTCGGCGAGAACAGCCGCGTGCTGAAGTGGATCATCGAGCGCATCGAGGGTGAGGCCGAGGGCATCGAGACCCCCATCGGCATCGTCGCGAAGCCGGAGTCGATCGACGTCAGCGGCCTGGACGTACCCGCCGAGGACGTCGCGGAGGCGCTCGCGTTCAATCCCGAGGAGTGGCGCGAGGAGATCCCGTCGATCGAGGAGCTGTTCGACTTCGTGGGTGAGAAGCTGCCGAGCTCGCTGCGTGATGAGCTCGACGCCCTGAAGCAGCGTCTGGCCTGAACCGCTGACCGCGGTCCGAGGCGGAATGAACAGATGGGTCAGAAGTGACGGTTGAGGTATCGTGCCCCTCATGAAACTACGTTTGTGGGGGGCCACGATCGTCGGAGCCTGCGTGCTGGGCCTGACCTCTCCGCTCGCAGTTCAACCCGCTTCGGCCGCGCCGGCCTCGGGCGCGGGTGTGTCGGCGTTCTTCACCGATTCGACGACGATCGGTGACGGGTTGCCGACGGTCAATCGGATCGCCGGCCTCGACCGCACCGGCAACGGCAGCTACGTCATGATCTCCGAGGACGTCCTGCCGGCCCGGTTCTTCACCGCGAACATCGGCTACACGTCCGTCACCGCCGCCTTCACCGGCCGGCCGCGGATCAACGGTGGCGGTACCGTCCTCGGACCCTGGTTCCTCCCGATGCTTCCCGGACAGGCCCAGTTCGAGGGCATCCGAAAGACCGGTGGCGGTTACACCGTGGTCAGCGGCGGCAACCATCAGTTCATCCGGCAGATCGGTCCGATCGGGCAGGTGCTCCGCGATCTGCCGCTGCCCGGTCACTGGCGACCGGCGTCGAAGTCGGGTGTGGTCGGACAGCGCGGTCTCACCGGCCTGGCCGTGGGGCCGCAGGGCCAGATCAGCGTCCTGACCGCCGGCGGTCTCCGGCAGGATGCGGCCCGCTCGGCCCGCCTGCTGACCTTCGGCAAGACGAACCGCGAGTTCGTCTATCGGTCCGACGCCAACAAGGTCGCCGCCGACGTCCTGGCGATCAACTCGACCGACTTCCTGGTCCTCGAACGCGGTCCGGGCACACTCGCGAACATCTTCTGGACGACCACTCGGGGTGCCACCTCGGTGACGAACAAGAAGAAGCTGAGCGGGCGCGAGAAGGCGATGACCAAGCGGCGGATCTTCTCCACCACCGCGACGCCGCACCTGCTCACCGGCAACATGTCGGGTCTGGCGTGGGGCAACTGGCACCCGGACAACCCGTTCGCCAAGAGTCGCACCCGTACCCTCATCGCCGTGTCGGAGAACGCGGGTTCTCCCAACCGGCTCCACTCGTTCGAGGTCCAGCTCCCGAAGTAGCCGTGCCGAACGTCACGGTCCTCAGGGTGGGGTCAGGGTTATACCCGATGGCCATATCGCCCAGGATTTGGCACGGTTGATGGCATGACGACGACTGATGGGGCCGCCCGCGGCAACGGTGACGACGCGTTCGGGGCGCCCAAGCATGCGGTGGCAGCCGGAGCCGACAACCTGTCCAAACGATATGGCGTCGGTGACACCGCCGTCGAAGCACTGAAAAGCGTCTCCATCTCGTTCCGGGAGGGGGAGTTCACCGCGATCATGGGGCCGTCGGGCTCGGGCAAGTCGACGCTGATGCACTGCCTCGCAGGTCTCGACGTCGCGAGCGACGGCAAGGTCTACATCGGTGACACCGATCTGACCGCGCTGTCGGACAAGGCGATGACGATGCTCCGCCGCGACCGGATCGGTTTCGTGTTCCAGGCGTTCAACCTGGTACCGACGCTGACCGCGAAGGAGAACATCACCCTTCCCGTCGACATCGCGGGACGCACCGTCGACACCGAGTGGTTCGACGCGGTCGTCGCCCGCCTCGGGATCACCGACCGGTTGGGCCACCTGCCCAGTGAGTTGTCCGGCGGCCAGCAGCAGCGTGTGGCCTGCGCCCGCGCTCTCATCGGCAAGCCGTCGATCATCTTCGGCGACGAGCCCACCGGCAACCTCGACTCCCGCTCGTCGGGCGAGGTGTTGTCGATCCTGCGCGCGGCGACCGACGAGTTCGGACAGACCGTCGTGATCGTCACGCACGATCCCCGCGCCGCGTCGTATGCCGACCGCGTCGTGTTCCTGGCCGACGGTCAGATCGTGCAGGAGCTCAGTCGCCCGACCGCCGACGACGTCTTCGAGGTGATGAAGAACCTCGACAACGTCCCGGCCGCCGCGACCGAATCCGCCTCCGTGTCATCGGACGCCGCCGAGACCACCGGGGCACACTGAGCCGTGGCCTCCTCCTCGGTGATGCGCAGGGTTTCACTCCGAAATCTGCGCGCGCACAAACTCCGACTGTTCCTGACCCTCTTCTCGATCGTCCTCGGCACCTCGTTCGTGGCGGGCTCGATCGTCTTCACCGGTTCCATCTCCAAGGCGTTCAACGACATCTTCGACAGCGCTGCACAGGGTGTGGCGGTTCAGGTGACCCCCGCCGACCAGCAGTCGCCCGGTGTGCCGAACACCCTGGTCGACGAATTGCGTGCGCAGCGCGGCGAACTCGGCATCGACAAGCTCGTCGTCAACAACAACGGACTCGTCACGGTCGCCGGCTCCGACGGCAAGGCGATCCAGACCGGCGGCGCCCCGAGCGTCGGCACCACCTACATCCCGCCCGCCGAGGCGTTGTCGCCCGCGGACTCGAAGATCCTGCCGGGTGGCCGCGCGCCGACGAACCCGGGTGAGATCGTCCTCAACACCTCCGCCGCCGACGCGGCCGGACTGAAGGTCGGTTCGAAGACCAAGGTCGTTGTGGGGCAGGGTGACTCCGCGCCGCTGGACGTGACCGTGGTGGGTCTGATCGACCTGCCCAGCTCGACGGGCGGTTACGTGAACGCGCAGTTCGACGCCGCGACGTCGTCCCGCCTGTTCACCGACGGCGAGCACGTCGGTGTGGTGGACATGTCCGCCGTGCCGGGTGTCTCGCCCACGCAGCTGCAGGACCGGATCATCGCGCAGCTCGGCGCCGACGCCGATCTCTACGACGTCCGCACCGGTGATCAGGTCCGCGCGGACCAGAAGGAACAGATCAACGAGTTCTTGCAGATCTTCCAGTACATCCTGCTGGCCTTCGCCGCGATCGGGCTCGTCGTCGGCACCTTCATCATCTACAACACCTTCTCGATGATCGTCGCCCAGCGGAACCGTGAGTTCGCGCTGTTGCGGGCGGTGGGGGCGAGTCGTCGCCAGGTGTCCCGGTCGGTCTTGTTCGAGGCGTTCGTCGTCGGTGTGCTCGGTGGCGTACTCGGTCTCGCCATCGGTATCGGTCTGGCGGCCGGACTCAAGGCGCTGACCAGTGCCACATCGGGCCTGCCGTCGGGTGAGCTGGCCGTGGGACCGGACGCGATCATCGCTGGCATCCTGGTCGGCGTCGTGGTGACGATGGTCAGCGCGTACGTGCCGGCGGCGCGTGCCGCGCGCGTCCCACCGGTCGAGGCGATGCGTGCGTCCGCCGCCGAGGGGTCGGCGTCGTTGCGCAACCGCACGATCATCGGTGCGGTCATCGGTGTGGCGTCGATCGCCGCGATCGTCGTCGGTGCGATGGGGGAGGGCGCCGGTCCGGCTGTCACCGTCGGCGCCGGTGCGGCGGGTGCCGTGCTGGCCGCGGTGCTCGTCGGCCCGGCCCTGGCGCGTCCGTTCGTCAGCGTCCTCGGTCGCGTGATCGGTGCACCCTTCGGGATGATCGGGCGTCTCGCTCGTACCAACGCGGTCCGTAACCCGCGTCGCTCGGCGGCGACGGCGTTCGCGCTGACGTTGGGACTCATGCTGGTCGCGATCATCGGCACCCTGGGCCAGTCGTTCAAGGGCACTGTCGACGACGCCGTCGACTCCGGTCTCACCGCCGACTACATCGTGGCCGGTACCAACCAGTCGCCTCTTCCGCCCGCGGTGACCGAGGCTGTCGAAGGGGTGCCCGGAGTGGCCGACGTGGTCGCGTTCGGGATCGTCCAGGCCAAGGTCGACGACAAGTCGGTGACCGGGTTCTCCGCGCTGGGCGGACCGCTGAACAGCGTGACCGTGATGGACATGCAGGACGGTGCGTCGTCGGATCTGCCGCCCGACGGAATGCTCGTCAGCGAGCGGACCAGCACGTCGAACGGCTGGAAGCGCGGTGACGTGCTGACGTTCACCTCGGCGACCGGCGAGCAGGTCCGGGTGCCGATCGCCGGGGTCTACGCCGACAACGAGGCCCTCCAACCGTGGGTGGTGGGCCCCGAGGTCTACGACAAGCTGGTGCCACCGTTCGCGCGGGTCAACGTGACCCTGTTCGTCCAGGCGACGCCGGGTACCGATCTCGACACGCTCCGCACCGGACTCGAGGACGCGACCGCGCAGTACCTGACCGTGCAGATCCAGGACAAGGACCAGTTCAAGGGTCGGGTCTCGGCGCAGATCGACCAGATGCTGGGCACGTTGTACGCGATGCTCGGCCTCGCGTTGCTGATCGCGGTGCTCGGCATCATCAACACGCTCGCGTTGTCGGTGGTCGAGCGCAAACGCGAGATCGGGATGCTGCGCGCGATCGGTATGGTCCGGGCCCAGGTCCGTCGATCGATCTACCTCGAGTCGGTCCTCATCTCGATCTTCGGTGCCGTCCTCGGCGTGATCCTCGGGACGGTCATCGGCTACGCACTGGTCCGTACCCTGGCGGAGTGGGGTCTGGGGGCTCCGGTCATACCGTGGTCGCTGATCATCATCACGCTGGTCGCGTCCGCGGTGGTCGGGGTGCTGGCCGCCCTGTGGCCGGCGGTTCGGGCAGCGCGCACCGGGCCGCTGGAGGCGATCGCCGACATCTGACGGTCGCCCGGTGCCGGGTATGGTCTTCGCCGACCGACGCCCGGCGCCGCGCGTCCGCGGTCCGGGTCATGAAGCGGGATGACAGAATCGACCGCATGACCCGACCACCTGAGGGCGATCCCAACGATCCGCGGAACCATCCGCCGGAGACCCGACAGTTCGATCCGAACTACGATCCGTCGGCCCCGCCGTCGCAGGCGTACACCGAGCAGCCGTCGGGGCAGCCGTACCCGGGTCCGTACACCGAGCCGCACCCCGGGCCGGCGCCGACGGGTGCCCACACCCAGTACTCGGATCCCCAGTACTCGGATCCCCAGTACACGGGTGGGTCGCCGTATGCGGCGTCCCCCTACGACGCCCCGCAGGGCGGGGAGCCGCCCCGGGGCTCGGGCTCGAAGGGCCGCACGATCGGCCTCGCCCTCGTCACGCTGATCGCGGTGGTCGTGCTGGGTCTGGTTGTCGCACTGATCGTGCGCGGCGGCGACGACGATGCCGGCAGTACCGCGGCCACGTCGTCGACGACGGAGTCGAGCGAACCGACGACGACCACGTCGACGACCGAAGAGACCACGACGACCACCGAGGAGACCACGTCGGCGCCGCCGACGACGCCGCGGTCGGGAACCGTCACCTACCAGCTGACCGGAAGCGGCGACGTCGTCGCTCTGAGCTTCCGTCGCGGTCCCGGGGCGCCGACGGTGATCCCGGCGACGGGGTCCCCGTGGTCGCAGCGCGTGACTCTCGAGGGATCACGTGCGAGCATGTCCGCGATCGTGGTTCGCGGACCGGTGACGTGCAGCATCCTCGTCGACGGTGAGCAGCTGGCCACCGCGACCAGCCAGGGCGGCACGCTCAACTGCAACGCCGACCTCGGCGCCGAGTAGCCGGTAGGTCCCGGCGCCTCAGCGTCTGCGCAGGACGACAACGAGGTTGGTCCCGAGCACTTCACGAAGTCCCGGGACGCGCATGACCCACCACATCCAGCGGGGGATGTAGCGCGGGAAAGCAGCGACGAGTTCGGCATTGCCGCCCGTCGTCGCCGACCGTGCCCAACGCAGCCCGTCGGTGGCGTGCACGGCGAACAACGACGTCCCGAACAGGTTCTTCGGCGGGTGACCGTGGCGACGGGTGTACAACCGCGCCGCGCGGTGTCCGCCGAGGTAATGCGTCAGGCCCATCTCGTGACCGCCGAACGGTCCCCACCAGAGCGTGTAGCTGACGATGACCACCCCACCCGGCCTCGTCACGCGGAGCATCTCGTCGGCCATCTCCCATGGCGTCGGTGTGTGCTCGACGACGTTCGACGACAGGCATACGTCGACACAGGCGTCGGCGAACGGGAGGGCCTGGCCGGAACCGCGTACCGAACCGCGGTGTTCCAGCCCGCCGGCGTGCATCTCCGTGGGATCGGGTTCGACCGACATGTAGTGCGCACCGCGCGCCCGGAAGGCGTCCGCGAAGTATCCCGGACCGCCGCCGACATCGAGGATGACCGCGTCGTCGAGGTCGGGGACGAACGCCGCAACCATGTCCGCGGTGTCGGCGGCCAGCGCCCCGTAGAAGCGCGCCGGATCGGTCTGCTCGTATCGGAAGTCGACGAGAAGCCCCGCGGCGCGTCTGAAGGTGGCCAGTCGTGCCATCGCGGATCGGCCCGAACCGGCTGTGTCTGAGGTCGCCATCGTCGGCACACTCTAATGGGGTGTCCCGGAATGAGGCGACCGGTCTCCCGTCGGCGCCGGATACCCGCCCGAGCGGCGCAGGTCGGTAGGCTGACGGACGATGCACGTACCCTCTGACGTCCTGCTCCTGTGCTGGCGGGACACCGGCCACCCGCAGGGCGGGGGCAGTGAGACCTACCTGGAACGCGTCGGTGCCGAGTTGGCCCGCCGCGGTGCGCGCGTCACCTTTCTCACGTCCGGATATCGCGGGGCCGCCCGTGACGAGGTCCGCGACGGCATGCGCTTCGTCCGTGCCGGTGGTCGGATCAGCGTGTACCCGGTCATGCTCGCCACGATTCTCGCCGGGCGCATCGGTCTCGGTCCGCTCGCGGGGCGCGGTCCCGATGTGGTCGTCGACACCCAGAACGGGGTCCCTTTCTTCTCGGCGCTCGTATCGGCCGCGCCGACGGTCGTACTCGTCCACCACTGCCATCGGGAGCAATGGCCGGTCGCCGGGCGGTTGCTCGGTCGGGTGGGGTGGTTCATCGAGTCGCGGGTCTCGCCTCGGGTGCATCGCCGGAACCGGTACGTGACGGTGTCGGCACCGTCGAAGTCCGAGCTCGTCGAACTCGGGGTGGACGCGGACCGGATCTCGGTCGTGCGCAACGGCGTCGACCCGCTGCCGGCGGGCATCGACACGCCCGCCTCCGAGCCGGGACAGGTGCGTCTCTGCGTCCTGTCGCGGCTGGTTCCGCACAAACAGGTAGAGGATGCCCTCACGGTTTTGGCGCGGCTCCGTCGAGAAGGAGTCGATGCCCGGCTCGACGTCATCGGCGGCGGTTGGTGGTCCGACGAATTGCGTTCCGCAGCAGATGAACTCGGCGTCACCGACGATGTCGTCTTCCACGGTCACGTCGACGAGCGATGCAAACACGAGCTCCTCGCGGGTGCGCGCGTCCACCTGATGCCGTCCCGGAAAGAGGGATGGGGACTCGCGGTGGTGGAGGCGGCGCAGCACGGTGTCCCGACCATCGGCTACCGCAGCGCGGCCGGCCTCACCGACTCCATCGACGACGGCGACACAGGGCTGCTCGTCGACGGTGTGGACGAACTCGCCAGCGCGACAAGAAAGCTGATCGACAACCCGGACGAGACGCGCCGCCTCGGCCGCAACGCTCGCATCAAGGCGAGTCGGTACTCGTGGTCGGTGACGTGTGACGGTTTCCTCGAGGTGTTCGACGCCGTGCGGTCACCGCGCGCACGACGCCGCTGACCAGACCCGCGAGCAGCACCGCCGCCCACACCAGGTGCGCGCCCGTCGCGGCGGCCCGTGCGAGGGAGCCGGCCGACCGGTCCCGGGGCCCGTCCACCTGATACAGCCGAAGGTTCGGGGATTCGACGGCGAGCCGACCGTTCTCGGCGAGTTGCACCGGCGTCGAACCGTTCTCGACCAGTACCCAGCCGACGCCGAGGTCGGCCAGTGCTCGGGGATCGCCCCCGTCTGCGAGGACACGAGAGACCGCGGCGGCATGCTCGCCGGGCGGGTCGATGACCTCCCCGTCGACGGTCAGCGTCCCCGACTCCACGACCGGGGCCCGCAACATCCGCGCCGCCGGGTCGAGCGCGGGCCCGGACGCGAAATCGTAGCGGCGCACCGTGTCCGGCGGCCACAGCGCCACCGATCCCTGGTCGGACGGCACCGCCCGGACGACGTCCCGCCAGTCGTCGGGATAGTCGACGGCGCGGACCGAACCACCGACACCCCAGGCGAGGTCGGGCAGCGGTGCGACGACCAGCAAGAACACCGCGGCCACTGCGAACCCTGCGGGCACCCGCCGCCGGGCGGCGACAGCGGCGGCAGCCACCGCGACGGCCAGGGCGGGGAGCAGCAGGATCGAGAACTTCTGCGCGTCGCGCAGGAGGCCACCGCCACCGATGTGCTCGACAACGAATCCCGTTGCCGTCCGTGCGGGTCCGAAGGTGCTGAGGATCAGGAGGATCGCCGTCGCCGCGGCGAGCACCGTGAGCGATCGGACCATCGGGTCGAGATGGGCGCGGCGTCGCCACAGGTGGACGGTTCCGGTGGCGGCGACGACCAGCAGGCACGCCGTCGCGACCGCGGCCCAGCCGATGGTGCGGCTCGCGGGGACCGCGTCGGCGTTCCAGATCCCGCCGAGCGACGCAACCGTGCCCACCGTGCCGAGCCACGGCTCGGACCGCAGGCCGAACGCCTCGACCCCCGCAGCGGTCGATGTGGTTGCGGCGTCGCTCATCACGCCGGTGACCACCCAGGGGAGCGCGGTGAGCACCCACAGTGTCATCGCGGCGAGGACGTTACGGGCGCCGGGCCGGGTGGTGCACAGCGCCACCGCGAGGACGATGAACGCGAGGACTGAGCCGGTCGGCGTGAGACCCGCGACCGCCAGCAGACCGCCCAGCCCCAGGAGGCCGGTGACGCCGCCCCGGTCGCGCAGATCCATACACGCAACGATGATCCAGCCGAGGGCGGCACAACTCACCAGCAGACTCCAGTGACCTTGCAGGAGCCGTTCGGCGACATAGGGATTCCACACGGACACGAGTGCGGCCGCCACCGCGCCGGTACGACCGGCTCCCGGGACGAGGCGGGCCGCCAGACGTCCGTAGCCGACCCCGGTACAGATCAATGCCGCCGCGAGCAGCGCGAGCACGACGACCCCGCCGTCGACGACCGCCGACGTCATCGCGAGAAACCAGTCCTGCGGCACGGCGCGGGGCGGCCGGTCGCCGATGCCCAGCGTGGTGTCGGTGACGTGGGTGCGCGGTGTCGACACCGCATCGCGGTAGAGCAGGTGTCGCGGCCCCGCACCGACCAGCCCCGGCAACAGGGGAGCCAGGATCGCGACGGTCGCACCGGTGCTCGTCGCGTACAGCACCGGCAGCAGCCGTCGGGTGGTCACGGCGCGGGAGCCGTTCAGAAGTGGTGGGTGTCCGACGGGGGCGGCGCGTGGACCGGGTCGTCGTCGTAATCCGACTCGGTGATGCCGTAAGCCCGTGCGAGGTCCAGGATCTTGGTCGCGCGCGCGATTCGCGGCAGATCCGACCCGTTCCGGATCTCACCCCCGTCGCGCTCGAACTCCGCGAAGAACTCTCGCGCCCAGGTGATCTCGTCCTGTGACGGGGACAAGCCCTCGTTGACCTGCGCGCACTGACCGGGCGTGAGGCAGATCTTGCCGGTCATGCCGAACTCGGCGCTGACGGCGGTGGCCTCACTCAGTTTCAGTGCGCTCGACCCGACCGTCGGTCCGTCGATCGCGCTGGGCAGGTGAGCGGCCTTCGCGGCGATGGTGAAACGCGAACGGGCGTAGGCGAGGGTCTGCGGATTCTCGCCGAAGCCGGTGTCGCGTCGGAAGTCCCCGATCCCGAACGCGAGCCGGAAAGTGCCCTTGGCAGCGGCGATCTCGCTGATGCGTTCCAGTCCCCGCGCGGTCTCGACGAGCGCGACGATCGGCAGGCCGGGCAGTCGCTTGGCGGTCTCGGTGACGTGGTCGACGGATTCGACCATCGCGAGCATGATGCCGCCGACGGCAGTCCCGGCGAGCGCCTCGAGATCGTCGGCCCACCAGGGGGTGCCGAAACCGTTGACCCGTACCCACTCACCGGCGCCGGGACCTTCCCCGTCCTTGGGGCCGATCCAGCGCACCACGTTGTCGCGGGCCTCGACCTTGTCCTTGGGCGCGACCGCGTCCTCGATGTCGAGCACGATGATGTCGGCACGTGAGCGCGATGCGGACTCGAACTTGGCGTAGTGGGCGCCGTTCACCAGCAGCCAGCTGCGCGCCAGCACCGGGTCGATGCGCGAGCCGACGTCGGTCGACTCGGCATCGTAAGTGGGATTGTCGTCGTACATCAGGGTCTCTCGGTCTGTGGAGCTCTGGGGCTGGGATGACAACAGCCTTCTCATCGTTGCCTACGGACGACGGCCGGTGCAAAGCGCCTCGCGTCCGATCGGCACACTTGGTCCATGCAGCAGGCGCGCCGGACGACGGGCACGGTGGGTGCCGTCGGATCGGTGGCGGTGGGGTCCATGGTGGCCAACCTATGCATGTACGTGGTGCACCTCACGGCCAGTGCTCATTTCCTCGACGTCAGCGAGTACGGGCAGTTCGCGGTGTTGCTGTCGGCGATGCTGGTACTCGGCGTGCCTGCGATGGCGCTGCAGAACGTCGTCGCCCGCGAGGTCGTGCTGGGACGCGACGAACACCGGCTCCGACGACTCGGGCTGCTGAGCACCTTCTGGGTCGTGGGTCTCACGGTCGTCGCGACGCCGCTGGTCGCCGCCCTGCTGCGCACCGAGGTGGCCACCACGGCGGCCGCGCTGGGGTCCGCTCCGCTGCTGGCACTGGTTGCCGCGGGACAGGGCCTGCTCCAGGGGCGCGGTGAGTTCCGCGTGCTGTCGTGGGTTCTCGCCGCGGTCGGCGTGTTGCGCTCGGTGCCCATCGTCGCAGCGTTCGCGGTCGGTGCCGGCCCGGCGGGCGGACTGTGGGCCGGCACGGTCGGAACCGCTGTCGCGGCGGCGGTCGTCTGGCTGGTGGTCTGGTCGGTCGTCGGGGAGGCGCGGACCGCCGGTCGAGTGCCACCGGGGGCGGTCGGGGTGCTCAGCGTGGCCCGGGCATCGCAGGTCCAACTGGTGCTGATCGTCGCCTCGTCGGTCGATCTGCTGTTGTCGCCGCAGGTGCTCGACTCGGTGGAGGTCGGGGTGTACGCCCTGGGGGCCATCGCGACCAAGGTGGCGTTCTGGTTGCCGCAGGCGATCGGCGTCGTGTTCTATCCGCGACTCGCCGACCCGGCCCGATCGCGGGCCTCGCTGCGGCAGGCGGTGACCGTCGTGGCCGGCATCGGGGTGGTCCTCACCATGCTGGCCGGGGGCGCGGGCCCGGTGGTTCCCCTCATGTTCGGCGACGGCTACGACGAGCTCGTCCCCATCCTCTGGCTGTTCGCCTACATCGGCGCGGCGCTCGCCGTGCTCCAGGTGGTGCTGCTGTCGGCGATCGCCCGTGACCGGACGCGCGTCGCACTCGGCACGTGGGTGGTCGTCGCGGTGGAGGTGCTTCTGATCCTCACGGTGACCGGCTCCATCGTCGCGGTCGCCGCGACCGCGGCCGTCGCCGTCACCATCGCCGCTCTGGGAACATGGGCGGTCGCGCGCTGACGGTTCGCGCCCGACCCTGACCCGGCACGTTGCCGAGTGCCCGAAGTTTCGGCAGTGTTGTGTGATGAGCGACAACGAGAACACACATGTCACTGTCGAACGAACCATCGAGGCACCCGTCGACGCGGTGTTCGATGTTCTCTCCAACCCCGAGCGGCACCAGGCGCTCGACGGGTCGGGTTTCATCCGCGGCGTCGACCACGCAGACCGCATCCAACAGGTCGGCGACGTGTTCACCATGAACATGGCCGGCGACCACATGGGCGGCGACTACAAGACCGACAACCACGTCACCGGTTACGCCAAGGACAAGCTGCTGGCGTGGAAGACGGCGCCCGCGGGTACCGAGCCCCCCGGGTGGGAGTGGCTGTGGGAGTTGGAGGCCCAGGGTCCCAACGAGACGCTGGTCCGCCACACCTACGACTGGTCGAAGGTCACCGACAAGAAGCTGCTCGAGAAGGTGAAGTTCCCGCTCGTCACCGAGCACCAACTGAACGACACCCTCGGCCGGCTCGCCGCCGAAGCGTCGTCCTGATCGCAGGCCGGCCCTGACCGGCCGTGGTTCCCACGAGGGGCATCGCTCTGCCGTCGACAGCCCGCTGCTGTCGGCAAGGAGCGGTGCCTCTTCGTCGTTTCTGCCCCGGTGTCCTAGCTCTCGCCGTCGGGCGGTCGGTACACCGCGGCGGTGACGTACGCCGCGACCTCGGCATGGGACATGTGGCGGGCCGGTGAAAGCAGTTGCGAGAACACGACACTCACCATGAATTCGACCGCCGCCTCCGGAGTGGGCGTCAGATGCCGGGCCAGGGGTGAGCCGGCGATGTGGGGCACCGCCCGTTCGGTCACGATGTCGACGAGTGTCGAATTGTCACCCGACCGGATGAGCCACGGAGTGAGGATCGAGCCGTCGATCCGCAGTGCCGCCTGCAGCGCGCTGTTGCCGGCGTTGTACTCGAGAACCTCACGGACCAGCATGTGGATGGTCGCGCGCGGCTCGTCTGCGAAACGCAACCGGCTGAGCACCAGCTCCTCCAGGGCGGCGAGTTCGCGGTCGACGATGACCCCGACGAGGGCCTCTTTCGACGCATAGCGCCGGTAGACCGTCGCCCGGCTGATGCCCGCCTCGCGTGCCACCGCCGCCAACGTCAGGGCGCCCATGCCGACGCGTCGGATCACCGCATGAGCAGCTGCGATCACTTCGTCGCCGTCGGCCATCGCACCAGATTAGTCCGCCGGCGTCACTCGCTTCGCTCCCGGCGCCGTCACTCGCGGCCCGCTCGCTTCGCTCCCGGCGCCGTCACTCGCGGCCCGCTCGCTCCGCTGCCGGGCGCCGGATCATCAACATCCCGGCGATCAACGCCGCGATGCCCAGGATCGCGGTCCCGATCGGCACCAGTCGACCCCAGATGAGGATGGGTTTCGCGAGATCCGCGGCCAGATCCGACATCTCGGCCTGCGTGGTGTCGTCGTAGGTGAACGTGGCACGCATGTGCGAGAGCTCGAAGTCGGCGGGGACGCCGGGCGTGCCGTCGGGGAAGCGGTACGCCTCGTCCACCGTGATCGTGGCGTCCACGATCGTGCCGGTCTGCGGGTCGACGGCCAGGTCCCACGACGCCCGGTGGTGCAGCGTGGCGGTCAACGGCCGACGGGGCGGGCCGCCCACACCGAACCACGATGCGGGCCGGGTGATCGACACATAGGTACCCACCGGCCGGCCCAGTGCCTCCCGCGCGAGATCGGTGTCTGGGATCTCGGCACGGAACCGCGCCACATCACGACCCCGCACCTCGGTGTCGCCGGTGTGCACCAGTGGGACGGTCCTGCGGGTGATGGCATCGAAGTACTCGGTGTCGTTCGGACCCGTGTCGAACGCCAGCAGATAGGTGAAACCCCGCCGGTCCGGCACCAGGACGGCAGCCTGGTCGCTGTCGTACTGGATCTCCGACGCCCCCCGCGCGGCGAGGCGCGGCAGCGCGTTCTTGCGATCGAGCGTCACCCGATCCTTGATCGCGCTGACAGTGGCGTCGTTGCAGGGTTGCCCGGCGACCGTGGCGTCGCTGCCCGGCCGCGGGTCCCCGGGCTCCACCTCGCGGTCGTCGAGGCGCAGGGTCTGGGCCTGGATCGACGTGCCCGCCTGCACCGTCACCCGGTGTTCGTCGGACGGTTGCACCGCGACGACGCGCTGCTGACGGACGAGGTCGGCGTCGAGGGTGCGGGCCGAACCGGTCTCGAGCGAGCATCGGTCGAAGATCGTCGCGTTCTCGGCGGTGGCGACGGTGGTGAAGTCCGTGCTGAGCGGGACCGTCCGGAAACCTCCGACCAGCAGGGTCGGCAGGGCGATGGTCACCGCGAGCAGAAAGCTGCCGAGAAAGATCAGCGTGGGGCCGATGAGGTCCGCGGTCGACCAGCGGCGTGGGTGCGACGCGGACTCCGGCCCGGGACCGATCGACGACGAAGACATCGACGACGAAGACATGGTGGCGAGGGTACGCAACGGGCCTTGGCTACCCTGTGAGCAGCATGACCAGCACCGACTCCACCCGCCCGGCTGCCCGCCCCGTCGCCACAGCCGACGCTGCCGTCCCCGCCACCGCGCGACGGTTCTACCCGCAGCTCGAGGGCATGCGGGCGATCGCGGCCATCGGGGTGTTGACCACGCACGTGGCGTTCCAGACACGCGCGGTCGAGATCGGTGTCCTCGGACCGGTGCTCGGCCGGCTCGACCTCGCGGTCGCGCTGTTCTTCGCCCTCTCCGGATTCCTCCTGTGGCGACCCTGGGTCGACGCCGCTCACAACGGCTCCGGACACCCGTCGGTCTCGCGGTACCTCCGCCATCGGGTCGTCCGGATCTGGCCCGCCTACCTCGTCGTCGTGGTCCTGGTGATCCTGCTGCTACCCGAGGCCCAGGGCGCAGGCCTCGAGGTGTGGCTGGCGAATCTGACGCTCACCCAGGTCTTCATCCCGTTGACCCTCACCGCCGGTCTCACGCAGATGTGGAGCCTCTCCGTCGAGATAGCCTTCTACGCACTCCTCCCGGTCCTGGGGTTCGCGCTCCTCCGGTTGCGCGGAACCCGTGTGACCTCGCGCATTCCGGCACTCGCGGCCCTGGCGGTCGTAAGCCTGGGCTGGGCCTGGGTGGGCACCTCACTACCGGTGGCCGAGGGGGTCGAGACCAAGAACTGGGTGTTCGGGCACCTGCCGTGGTTCATCGCGGGCCTCGTCCTGGCCGAGATCGCCGGTGTCCTCGACCGCGGCGGGGCCACCGGTCGGGAGCCCCGGGGACGCTGGATGGCGTTGACGATCCGCGTGAGCGCGAACCGGCCACTGATGCTGGCCGTACTCGTCGGTGCCTATGGTCTGGCGTGTACCCGCCTGGCCGGCCCGACGGGCCTCGGCGAGGTGACCGAGATCGAGTTCGCGACCAAGATGGTGCTCGGTGCACTCTGCGGATACGCCCTTCTCGCACCGCTCGTCTGCAACCCGGGCCCCTTCCGCTTCCTCACCTCGCGGGTGATGCTGGCCCTCGGCCGCTGGTCGTACGGCATCTTCATCTGGCACGTCGCGGTCCTCGCCGTGGTGTTCCCGCTCTTCGGCATCGTGCCGTTCAACGGCAACACCGTACTGGTGTGGACGATCACGCTCGGCCTGTCCGTCGGGATCGCGGCGGCCGGCTACGCCTTCATCGAGGAACCGGCACGAAACTGGTTGCGCAGCCGCGAGAATCGTCGTCGTATGCGGTCGACCGGTGATGCTCCCGGAACCGCGACGACGCCCGCGTCGTCGTCGGAGACGGCCACCTCGTCGAGCGAGGACCAGAACGTGAGCCACCACGCCGTCGACACCGCCAGCAGAGCCGGTAGCTGAACCCACCACTCGAACCCGTGGTAGCCGCCGGAGGCGTGCCACGGGCCGGCGGCGAGCGCGATGGTGGCCGCCATCATCGACACGAAGACGGCGGTGACGCCGGACTTCTGCCGCACACCCGCGGTGATGCCGGCGACCACGAGCCCCGCCGCCAACCCCCACCATCCCGACAGCAGCCACGTGCCCGCCGCGATCGACACACCGGAAGCGATGAGCATGCCTCGTCCCGGAGGTACCGACACCGGCAGCGAGACCAGATCTCCGACGGGACGCCGGCGTCGGGTCGGCCACCAGGCGACCGCGAGCAACAGCAGCATCAGGGCCAGGCCGATGACGAGCGCCCAGCGGTAGAGCGAGTCGAACCGGTAGGTGAGTTCGATCGTTCCCGACGTCCCGGCCGGCACCACCCACCCCTGCTGCCACCCGTTGACGACGACCGGCCGCAGTTCACGTCCGTCGTGTCGTGCGATCCATCCGGGATTGGTGCTCTCCGGGACCGTCAGCACGCGCTCCGGGCCGGACTCGACCTGCACCGACCGCTGGGCGGCCGACCATTCGGTCACCACGGGAGTTGTGGTGACCGCCCCGGCGAGACCTTGACCGGCGACCAGTGACAGGGCGTCGACGGTGAAGGCCTCGCCGGGGTTGACCGACACCTCCTGCCGACCGGCGGGGAGCGCGAGTCCGGTTGCACCACAGGCGCGTCCGACAACGGGTTGACCGGCCCGCAGAGCGGCGGCCGTCGTCCGCGCCGACATCCGGATGACCTGACCGGCCGCGGTGACGCCGATCCCGTCGTCGCACCCGATCTCGACGGCACGATCGCCGTCGGCGTCCTTGCTGTTGCCACGCCCGGCCGGGGCCGGGAACACCTCGACCTCGGCGATACCCGGCGGCGCGGGGCTGGCGAAACCCAGACTGTTGACGTCGATGAGGTCCGTCTGTGCGCGCAGGGTGATCTCGACGCGGTCGGTGACCGCGGGGTCCAGCCGCACGACGCCGCCCTCGCCGACCTCGCGGATCTGCTCACCGGTGCCTAGGTCTACGGACACCTCGGTGGGGGCCGCCGGATACGAACGCGGAGCGACGATCTTCAGCGACTCGACCCGTTGTGCGGCCGGCAGCCGCAGGGTGAGGGTGGGACTGTTCTCGTCGGTCTCGTCCCCCTCCTTCTCAGCCCCCTCCTTCTCAGCCCTGTCCTTCTCGGCCCGCTCCCGGTCCGTCTTGCTCGGGATCTCCGGCGCGGTCCAGGACGTTCCGGGGTCGCCGTCGACCGCCGCACCGGGTCCGCCCCGCGGATCGGTGACCGGCCGCGCACCCGTCGCGACGATGCCGTCGTCGACGGTGAGAAGCCGATCGAGGGCGTCGCCGGGCCGCGGCCGCAGGATCACGGTGGGCGACACGGTGACATCGGACGGGACGGACAGCGCCCGTCCGAAGACCGAGGGCGTCTCCGGAGACAAGCCGAGACCCGGTGCGCACCGGACCATCTCGCGGGCCGGATCGGGGACGCACCAGGCTCGGCCGGTGAGTTCCTGATACAGCAACCACTGCGCGACCGGGGTGCCCGCTTCGAGCTCGGGAAGCGTCACGCGATGGCGGATGGGCAGCGGTGTCGAGGTCCGCAGGTCAGACACCGAGACCTCACCCAGCGCGAACTGGTTGCCTGCCGTGCCGTCGTCGGTGCGGAGGGCCCGGATCTGCACCCATCGGGTCGGGCCGCTCGGCGCGGTCACCGTCATCGGTTCGCCCGGGCGTAGTCCGGAGACGACGGTGCTTCCCGCCTCGGTGGTGATCAGTGCACTGGTGACGTCCGGTCCGAGGGCCTTCGCGGTGGTCAGCGTCACCGCGAGGTCTGTCCTCGGCGTCGTGAACCCGATACGCATCCAGCGGCCGACCGCGCTTTCCAGACCTCCGCTGACCCACGCGGTCTGGGGGTTGCCGTCGAATGCCGCGGCCGCGGAGTTGGCGGGCGAGGTCTGGCCGGGTTGGACCGCATCCGCCGCCGATCCCGACGTCGACACCTCGACCTCGCCGGTCTTGTTGTCCAGCAGCCACTCTCCGCGTACCAGTGGCTGGCCATCGACGGGGTAGTCGGCCGCCGCGTTCTGGGTCCGGCGCGGGTCCGCTGCCGTGCGGATCGCCGAACTGTGGTCGTCCACGCGCCCGAAGTCGGTCTCCCGATCGCTGGGCGTGTCGGTGACGATCAGCGGCCCGCCGGTGATGCCCGCCCGGCGGGCGTCCGCGTCGAGCAACACCGGCCCCAGCGGTGGAAGGCCTTGTCGCGCCCGGACGTCGTCGAGTTCGGCGACGGCCTCGGGACCGCCCGCCACGCGGGGGAGGCCGTCGCGTTCGATCAGCACCGGTCCGGTTGCGGGAGGCCCGGATCCCGGGGGCGCGTCGACCGCGTAGATCTGCACAGCGGGCATGGCGGGGCGCAGTCCGTTGTCGCGCACCACACCTCGCACGCTCGATGGTTCGATCTCGGGACCGAACACGGCCACGCGCCGGAGTCCGGGCGACTCGTCGAGTGCCTGCTGGGCCAGCAGGGGCCGTGCCGAACGCGAGGTCTCCGGATCCAGGTCCGCGCGCAGCACCACGAATCCGATGCCCTGCTGCGCGAGCGTCGCGGCGAGACCGGGAGAGCCTCGCCCGGAAGCGATCTCGCGCTGCACGGCGTCGAGAGCGCGGATGGCGCCCGGGGGTGTGAGCGGGATGGCGTCGCGTACCGCCCAGGGGGTGTCGGCCAGGGGTTGCAACGGTTCGTCGCGGGTGAGTCCCCAGAGCTGATCGGCGAACGGGGCGCCCGGCACCACCAGCGCGCGGGAGGAGGGGGTGCCCCCGTCGTCGGTGCCGGTGCCGGTGCCGTCGGTGTTCAGGTCGTGTCGGCTGTGTTCGGCCAGCCAGTCCGCGGCCTGCTGCCAGTGGCGGGGGATCGCCGTGTAGGTGCCGCCCGGTGCGAGCTGGCCGGTCCACATCAGTGATCCGGCTCCGATGACGGCGACGAGCAGCACGATCGCCGCGGCCACCGGCCGGGACCGCTGCGGCTGGGCGAAGGCGGACAACGTCTCTCGCGCAGTCGCGGTGCCGGGCAGGGGAACCCGCGCCAACAGGTGGGCGATGCCGAGCACCAGGGGAATGCGGATGAGCGGTTCGAACTTGTGGATGTTGCGCAGCGGTGCGCCGGAGCCGTCGAGGAAGACGCGGATCTGCTCGGCGATCGGTGACCCGAGCCCGCCGGCATATCCGACGCACATCACGAGGAGGCCGACACCGAGGATGCTGAGCAGACGACCACGAAACGGCATGGAGCGCATGCACAGTCCGGCGAGGCCGGCGGCGGCGATCGTCCCGGTCGCGAGAACCGCGGCCGGCTGGGTGACGAGCACCGCTCCCGCGACGCGTTCGGGTGAGACGAACGGCGTCCACGAGCTCGCGCCGCGCAGCACCTCGGTGAGCGAACTCCACTGGGTGGTCACCCGCGACGACTCGATGAAGTCGAGGAACGGTGGACTGACCCGGGACAGGATCAACAGCGGCACGATCCACCAGCCGCAGGCGAGGACCAGCCCACCCGCGGTCCAGGCGCCGAAGCGCCACCACCGCCCGTCGCGAGGACGGTGCAGGAGCCACCAGAGCACCGCCACCCCGAGGGCCGCGGCGGTGGCGACCGCGTTGACCGCCCCCATCAAAGCGACCGCCGCCGCAGTGCGGGCCGCTTCGCGCCACAGCGGTGGAGCCCCGTCGTATCCGGTGTCCGCGTCGTCACCGGTGAGTACGACCCGGGTGTCCAGTGCACGCACCACGGGCAGCAGCACCCACGGCGCGAGCATCATCGGCAGTGTCTCCGATGAGATGGACCCGAGGGTGGTGAGCACCCGCGGACTCAGCACGAAGACGGTGGCCGCGATGACCCGTGACGCGGGCGAGCCGAGTCGCAACGCCTCCGCGAGTCGCACGATGCCGACGAAACCCGCCGTGAGCAGCAGCGCCCACCACAGACGCTGCACGATCCACGGCGGGATGGACAGGAGGTCGCCGGCGGCGAAGAACGCGCCGTGCGGGAAGAAGTAGCCGTACGCCTGGTTCTGCACCTGACCCATGGGGGCGTCAGGGGTCCACAGATGGGCGGCGCGTGCGAGGAAGCCGAGCGGATCGGCGGTGAGGTCGAGCTTGGTGTCGGCGGAGATCCGCCCCGGGGACTGCAGCACACACACGATCAGGGCGATCGCTGCGACGACCCCGACATGTCGACGGCGCAAGACCGGATGATCCAGGGGCGTGGGCGGGCTGCTCAGTTGCTGCTGCTGTCGATCAGACGACGCCGTGACCTGCGGCGTCGAGGCGTCAGTTGGTCTCGCCGGCCCCGCCGCGCGAACCGTAGTCCACCGAACCCTGTACGAAGCCGTTGTTCGGGCTGATGTTGTTCAGGTCCGTGGACGGGCTGTTCTCCGAGGCGAGGAAGCCACCGAGGAACACCGCGCCGAGTCCTACCAGGATGCCGGCGACTCCGGCGACGGCTCCGGCGACAAGGCGGTTGTTGGTCATGGCGACGAAACTACCATCGCCGGAGTCCGTTTCCGGGTGACACCCGCTGGTACCTGCGGATCAGTACCGACGAGGTCATCGCCGAGCACGCACTTTGGTCAGGGCGCGATCCCAGAGCAGGCGTGCGCTCGGCGTGACGAGTTCTCCGTCCGGCGGTGGCGTCCAGAACAGTTATCCCACGGCTCAGGACATGGGGTTACGGAGTGACCTGCGGTTCTCGTTCGCACTTCGCAGGAACGATGAACACGGGGCGGTGGCAGTGTTTGAGGACGCGTTCGGCGACACTCGACCGCAGCAGCGCCTTGAGACCCGACGCCCCACGGGTGCCGGTCACCAGCAGGTCGACGTCGAGGGCCTCGGCGGCGGCGACGAGTGCACCCCACACCGTCGACTCGACTTCGACGAGCAGGCCGCGTGCCGCCAGCCCGCAGTCGGTGGCGAGCTCGACCCCACGCCCGTTGACCGCGGATGCTTCTTCTTCGAGCGCGCGGTCGACACCGGCGTCGAGTTGGGTGTCGATGAAGGGCTGCATCCCGCCCGCGAGGGTGGACATCCGAGCCGGGGTCATGCCGCCGGGCTGCCATGCGGTCACCACCACCGCGGACCGTGCGCGTAGGAACTGGCCGGCGTAGCGGATGGCGCGATCGGCGTTCGGTGAGCCGTCGTAGGCGATCATCAGGGTCTGGGCGGCATCGTTGTCACCGCCACCGCTCGAGGCGGTTGCGGACCCGGTCGGAATGGACCCCACGTCCATTGGCTCAGGTTACATGCCAGACTCGTGCCATGGGCTCAACTCGCCGACCCCGACGGAACCGGAGCGCGCTGACGGCGGGAACCGTCGCCGTTCTGTGCGTCGCCCTCGCGGCCTGCACCGGCTCGACGACGGACGCGCCGCCACCGACGCCGTCGTACTCCGCGTCGAGCGAAGCGCCGATGTCCTCGTCGGCGTCACCGAGCGCGACGCCGGTCGCGAATGCCTGCGGTGCAACCGAACTCGCGAAGCTGTCGGTGCGCCAGAAGCTGGCCCAGCTGCTCGTCGTCGGGGTGACCGGCGCCGCCGACGCGCAGCAGATCGTCGAGGACGAGGAGATCGGAGGCATCTTCGTCGGGAGCTGGACCGACAAGGCGATCCTGACCAGCGGTGCGGCGTCCCGGATTTCGCAGAATTCGTCGCTCCCGTTGATGGTCACCGTCGATCAGGAGGGCGGGCGCGTCGCGCGGTTGTCGGCGCTGGGTATCGACCACGCATCACCGCGTGAGCTCGCCCGGACGAAGACGCCCGCCCAGGTGACGGCGATCGCCACCGATGTGGGGCGCAAGCTCAAGCGGCTCGGTGTCACCGTGGACTTCGCGCCGGTGGCCGACGTCAGCGACGAATCCGACGATGAGGTCATCGGCGACCGGTCGTTCAGCAACGACCCGGCGGTCGTCACCGAGTACGCCCGTGCCTACGCCACGGGCCTGGCCGCCGCGGGAATCACGCCGGTGTACAAGCACTTTCCGGGTCACGGTCATGGCTCGGGGGATTCGCATCTGGGGGTCGTGACCGTTCCGACGCTGCCCGAACTGCGTACCAGCGATCTCGTGCCGTTCCGGAACCTGCTCCGCGATCCGGGAACCGCGGGCGCCATGGTGGGCCACCTCATCGTGCCGGGCCTGACAAACGGTCTGCCCGCGAGCATCAGCCGGCCCGCCATCCAGATGTTGCGCACGGGAGTCGGATACGACGGTCCGCGTTTCGACGGGGTGATCTACTCCGACGACCTGTCCGGCATGGCGGCGATCAGCGAGCGTTACCCCATCGAGCAGGCCGTCGAGAAGTTCGTCCTCGCCGGCGGCGACGTCGCGCTGTGGCTGTCCACCGACCGCGTCTCCTCCGTCCTCGACAACCTCGAGCGTGCGGTCTCCCAGGGGCGCCTCGCGCCGACGCGGCTCGACGCCAAGGTGGTGCGAATCCTGCGGTCGAAGGGCGTACTGGACTGCTGAGGCCTTCCCGGCAGCACCCGGATGGGGTTTCACCTTACCGATTGGTAAGTTCTTGATATCGTCTGAGGACGAGAGAGTGTCGTCGAACGGAGTGGTCATGTCGGGCGGAACCAAGCGTCTGCCGCGCGCGGTGCGCGAGCAACAGATGCTCGACGCCGCCGTCAAGGTGTTCTCGCAGCACGGTTTCCGCGAGACGTCGATGGACGCCATCGCCTCCGAGGCGCAGATCTCCAAGCCGATGCTGTACCTGTATTACGGCTCCAAGGACGAGCTCTTCAGTGCCTGCATCGCCCGGGAGTCCGGGCTGTTCATCGACGCGATGAGCGTCGGCTTCGACCCCTCGCTGTCGCAACGCGAGCAGGCCGTCACGGTGATCCGCGAGTTCCTCCGCTTCGTGCACGAACACCGCCAGTCGTGGCGCGTGCTCTACCGTGTTGCCATCGGCACTGCCGGCTTCGCCGGCATCGTCTCCGAGAGCCGGCAGCGCGTCACCGAGATGGTCGCCGAACTCATCAAGGCGGGCACCACTGTCGAGGGTGCGAGTGATCTCGACTTCGAACTGACCGCCGTCTCGATCGTCGGCGCCGCGGAAGCCGTGGCCGACCGCATCACCGAGGGCGACGTCGACCTCGAGAAGGCGACCAACCTGCTCGTCGGCATCACCTGGCGCGGCCTGAAGGGCGTCGGTACCGACATCTGAGGACCCCTGCTCCCTGAGGTGCGAGGTGTGCGGGTTGCCCCTGCTCCCTGAGGTGCGAGGAGCGCAAGCGACGAGCCTCGAAGGGCCGCTCACTCAATCCGTTCCCGCTCACCGAAATCCGGTGAGCGGGAACGGAGTATGTGAGCGAAAGCCCCTCAGCCCTCCCGCGTGGTCGCGGTGAGGTGCGGGAATCCCTTGCGACGATCCCGGATCGAGATGTCGAAGTCGCCCGCGCCGCCGGTGCGGCGGGCGTAGAGGTTCACCTTCGCGGGCAGCAGGATCGGCTTGCCGAAGCGAACGTCGTACGTCACCGCGTCTGGCAGCTGGGCCTCGATGTTGGCGACGGCTGCTGCCGCACTCCACATCCCGTGCGCGATCGCCTTCGGGAACCCGAAGGCCTTGGCCGGCAGGTTGCCCATGTGGATGGGATTGCGGTCACCCGACGCGGCCGCGTACTCGCGGATTCGCTTCAGGTCGACGGCCAGGATCGCGTCCGGCGGTGGTGGCGTCTTCGACTTCGGTTCCGGACCGCGCGGCTCGTCGGACAGGCTGGTGCGCTGCTGCTTGAGGAACGTCGCCGTCTGGGTGGTGACCAGTTCGGACCCGACGCGTACCTCGCTGACGACGTCGATCAGGATGCCCTTGCGGTGCTCCCGCAGGTTCTCCGCATGCGTCACGATGTCGAGCGGCTCGCCCACCTCGATGGGTCGCTTGCGTTCGATGGTGTTGGTCATGTGGACCGAACCGACTGCGCCGAACGGGAATTCGTCGGAGGTCATCAGCTTCATGGTGACCGGGAACTGCAACACGAACGGGTACGTCAGCGGCAGGGTGTCGCCGAACCGCTGCCCGGTGGCGTGGCAATACGCCTGCAGGGCAGCCGAATCGACCCGGATGCCGTCCAGTCGGTAGCGGGTGTCCGGGGCGACGGCGTCGGCCGCGACACGCGGCGGCTTGCCGATCCCGGGCAGCAGCGCGGTGACCGCCTTGCCGTACAGCTCGGCGGTGCCGGGTGCGGCGGGGAGGGTGATCGTCTTCGCCATCAGGCCCCCAGGAATCCCTGGCCGCACACGCGGACCACGTTGCCGGTGATGGCATTGCTCGCCGGGTTGGCGAAGTAGGCCACGGTCTCGGCGACGTCGACGGTCTGACCGCCCTGCTGCAGCGAGCTCATGAGACGCCCGGCCTCGCGGGTGGCGAGCGGGATCGCCGCGGTCATCTTGGTCTCGATGAAGCCGGGGGCGACCGCGTTGATGGTGATGCCCTTCTCGGCCAGGATCGGCGCGTAGGCGTCGACCAGCCCGATGACGCCGGCCTTGGAGGCGCCGTAGTTGGTCTGGCCGCGGTTGCCGGCGATGCCGGCGATCGACGACACGTCGACGACGGCGCCGCCCTCGCGCAGCGCGCCCTTCTCCAGCAGCGTCTCGACGAGGGTCTGCGGTGCGATGAGGTTGACCGCGATCACCGCGTCCCAGCGGGAGTCATCCATGTTGGCCAGCAGCTTGTCGCGGGTGATGCCGGCGTTGTTGACGATGATGTCGACGCCGCCGTGACGCTCGAGTGCGTGCTCGGCGAGCTTGGCGCCCGCGTCCGGGGCGGTCACGTCGATCGGGAACGCCGTGCCGCCGACCTTGTTGGCGGTCTCCGACAGTGCGTCACCGGCTTGCGGGATGTCGGCCGCGATGACGTGGGCGCCGTCGCGCGACAGCACCTCGGCGATGGTGGCGCCGATGCCGCGCGCTGCACCGGTGACCACGGCGACCTTGCCCTCGAGGGGCTTGTCCCAGTTCTTCGGCGCGGTGGCGTCGGCCCCGCCTACTCGGATGACCTGGGCGTCGACGAAGGCGGACTTGGCCGACAGGACGAAGCGCACGGTCGACTCCAGGCCGGTCAGTCCGGTCTTGGCGTCGGGCGACACGTAGACGAGCTGGACCGTCGAACCCTTCAGGAGCTCCTTGCCCAGCGAACGCGTGAAGCCCTCGAGAGCACGCTGCGCGACACGCTCGGACGGGTCGGTGACCAGCTCGGGCGTGGTGCCGATGACCAGGAAGCGCGCGCACGGCGCGGTCGAGCGCATGGCGGGCTGGAAGAACTCGAAGAGCTGACGGAGCTCGGCGGGGGAGGTGATGCCGGTCGCGTCGAAGACCAGACCGCCGTACTTGTCGGCGCTGCGGCCGGTGGTGGCGTTCTGGATGAGGTCATAGTCGTCGGTCGAGAGCATCTCCCGAAGCGGTTCGACGAGCCGTCCCGATCCGCCGAGCAGTACCGGACCCGGCAACGCGGGCTCGGACGCCTTGTAGCGCCGCAGCGGCGGCGGGACGGGGAGTCCGGCCTGTTTCGCGATGAAAGCGCCCGGCGCGGAATGGACGAAGCTCGAGTACAGGCCAGTGTTTCCGTTGGCGGCCACGTTGATCTCCTCTGACTGTCGTTCGACAACGAACTTACTGATGAGTAAGAATACGCTATAGATACCGCACACGACCCTTGGGAGATCGACGTGGCCGAACAGTCCAACCCCACCGCGAACAAGTCCGCAGCGAAGACATCGGCCGGGAGCAAGCCGGCCCAGCCGAAGGGCCGCACCGAACGCCCGGTCGCGATCCTCGGCGGCAACCGCATCCCGTTCGCCCGCCAGGACAAGGCGTACGCGACGGTCAGCAACCAGGAGATGTTCACCGCCGCCCTCGACGGACTGGTGAGCCGGTTCAACCTGCAGGGTGAGCAGCTCGGCATGGTCGCAGGCGGCGCGGTGCTCAAGCACGCCCGTGATTTCAATCTCATTCGCGAGTCGGTGCTCGGTTCGGCCCTGTCCCCGTACACGCCGGCCTTCGACATCCAGCAGGCGTGCGGCACCGGCCTGCAGGCCATCACCACCGTCGCCGACGGCATCGCGCGCGGCCGCTACGACGCCGCGATCGGTGGCGGCGTCGACACCACCTCCGACGCCCCGATCGCCGTGGGCGAGGGCCTGCGTCGCCAGCTGCTGCAGGTCAACCGTTCGCGCAGCACCAAAGACCAGGTCCTCAACGCCGCGAAGCTGCTCACCAAGCTCGGCATCGAGATCCCGCGCAACGGCGAACCGCGCACCGGGATGTCGATGGGCGAACACGCCGCCATCACTGCCAAGGAGTTCGGCGTCAAGCGCGCCGACCAGGACGAGCTGGCCGCCCGCAGCCACCAGAACATGGCGGCCGCCTACGACGTCGGCTTCTTCGACGACCTGATCACCCCGTTCATGGGCCTCACTCGCGATCAGAACCTCCGCGGTGACTCGACCGCCGAGAAGCTCGCCAAGCTCAAGCCGGTCTTCGGTGTTTCGCTCGGTGACGCGACGATGACCGCGGGCAACTCGACCCCCCTCACCGACGGTGCGTCGACGGTTCTGTTGGGCAGCGACGAGTGGGCCGCCGAGCGTGGCCTGCCGGTCCTCGCGTACTTCGTGGACAGCGAGACCGCGGCGGTCGACTACGTCAACGGTCCGGACGGCCTGCTCATGGCACCGACCTACGCGGTGCCGCGCCTGCTGGCCCGCAACGGACTCACCCTGCAGGACTTCGATTTCTACGAGATCCACGAGGCGTTCGCGTCCGTCGTGCTGGCCACGCTGCAGGCCTGGGAGTCCGAGGAGTACTGCAAGGAGCGCCTCGGGCTGGACTCCGCGCTGGGCTCGATCGACCGCAGCAAGCTCAACGTCCACGGTTCCTCGCTGGCGGCCGGGCACCCGTTCGCGGCCACCGGTGGCCGGATCGTGGCGCAGGCGGCGAAGCAGATCAAGGAGAACGGCGGCGGTCGCGCGCTGATCTCGATCTGTGCCGCCGGCGGCCAGGGCGTCACCGCGATCATCGAAGGCTGATCTCCACCTCGGCGATTTCGCCACGAGACCGGGGTCGATTGAGGCCGGATCTCACGAGCTGGGACGGATCTGCGACACATCCGCTGATCCGTCTCGGTTTCGTGGGACGAAACCGGGCACTTCGTCACATATTCGACAGAAACCGGCGTCCGGGAATGCCCTCAGCCGAAAAATAGCGTAAACATGTGTATAGCTCCGGCTGCGCTGTCAGACCCCCGACCCGACAGCTCGGCCGGAGCGCCTACGTTTCCGACCGTGGTTCTGCGGCCATCCACCCACTGGCCCAGCTGGCAGCCGTGATGGATGGAGTTGTGACCCCAGGCGCACGACGAGCCCGCCATGCCCTACGCGCTGTGCTGGCCCTCGTCGCCGTCATCACGCTGGTGCTCGCCGCCGAATTCGTCGTCACGCGCTCCGACTCCGCACGGAATGCCACCATCGGTGGCGTCGACGCGGGAGGCCGAGACTCCGCCGAACTGGCCCCCGTGCTCGACGAGCTGACCGCTCGTTCCGAACGGCCCGTGATCCTGCGCACGCCCGAGGGCTCCACCGAGGTCCCTGCCTCCGACCTCGGTCTCGCCTTCGATGTCGATGCGACGCGTGCGCGCCTCCTCGAGCAGCCCCGCAATCTGCTCACCCGGCTGGCCGCGCTCTTCGGCTGGGACCATGACGTCGAGCCGGTCGTCACCCTCGACCGTCGTGCCATGGACACCACCCTCGACGCCCAGCGCAAGGCCTTGGAGAAGGCTGCGGTCGAAGGTGGCGTGCATTACGACGGCACCAGGCCCATCGGAGATCAGCCGGCGAAGGGGGAACGCATCGCCCGGGATGCGGCGGCCGCGACACTCGTCGACCGCTGGCTCGACGGCGCGCCCATCGACCTGCCGATGGAACCGTTCTCGCCGACCGTCAGCCCCGAGGTCGTCGCCGCGACGGTCGCCGGACCGGCCGAGCGCGTGACATCCGCGCCGATGCGCCTGGTCGATCGCCGGAAACGGACGGTCGAGGTTCCCGCAGGCGACCTTGCCGCGATGTTGACCTTCGGTCCCGACGGCCGCGGCGGGCTCGTTCCCCGCGCCGACGAGCCCACAGCCCGGAAGATCCTCGCGCCCGACCTCGACGCCTCGCAACGTGCGCCGGTCGACGCGCGGTTCAGTCTCGCGAGTGGACGCCCGACCGTCGTGCCCGGGGTCGACGGCGCGTCGATCGACTGGCCCGAGACGCTCGACACGCTGGCGACGCGCGCGGCCGGCGAAGGGGGCGACCGGACGGTCGAGGTCGTCTACAAGGACGTGGAACCCCGTCTGACCACCGACGCCGCCCGCAAGCTCGGCGTCCGCGAACTGATCAGCGAGTACACCACCGGGGGCTTCTCCAGCGCATCGGGCGAGAACATCCGACTCGTCGCCGAGGAGGTCGACGGCGCGCTGGTTCTGCCGGGAAAGGTGTTCTCGCTCAACGGACACACCGGTCCGCGCGGTACGGCGCAGGGGTATGTCGACTCGACGATCATCGACCACGGTCGAGCGTCGACCGCGGTCGGCGGCGGCATCTCCCAGTTCGCGACGACTCTCTACAACGCCGCCTATTTCGCGGGCCTCGAAGATGTCGATCACACGGAGCACGCGTACTACATCTCGCGGTACCCGGAGGCGCGCGAGGCGACGGTGTTCGAGGGGGCAATCGACCTCAAGTTCCGCAACAACACCCGCCACGGAGTACTGATCGAGACCTCGTGGTCGCCCTCGGCGGTGACCGTCAAACTGTGGGGCACGAAGGCTTTCGAGGTGGAGTCGATCACCGGCGAACGTTTCGCCACCACCGAACCGCAGCGCGTGCGGGTCCCGCGGGGCGACGACTGCATCCCCAGCAGCGGCAGCAAGGGCTTCACCACGTCGGACACCCGCGTCATCAAGGACGCTCGCACCGGTCGGGAGATCAACCGGGCCACCCGGACCGTGCGGTACGCGCCCGAACCCATCGTGAAGTGCGTCTGACCCGACCGGGTGGTTTCGCGGGGGGCTTTACCGAACGATAGATCGCTCGATAGGCTCCGACTCGTGGATATCAACGGAGCTAGTGCAATCGTCACAGGTGGCGCGTCGGGTATCGGCGCAGCTGCGGCTCGCCAGCTGGCGGCCAAGGGTGCGAAGGTCGTCGTCGCCGACCTCAACGCAGACAAGGGTGAGGAACTCGCCAAGGAGATCGGCGGCAAGTTCGTCGCCGTCGACGTGACCTCGACCGAACAGATCGAAGCCGCCATCAACGCGGCCACCGAACTCGGCCCGCTGCGTGCGCTGGTCAACTCGGCCGGTATCGGCTGGGCGCAGCGCACCATCGGCCGCGACGGTGAGTTCGGTTCGGCACACAACCTCGACGCGTACAAGAAGGTCATCGCGATCAACCTGATCGGCACCTTCGACTTCATCCGCCTCGCCGCCACCGCGATGAGCCGCAACGAGCCGCTCGACGCCCACGGCGAGCGCGGCGCGATCGTCAACATGGCCAGCGTCGCAGCCTTCGACGGTCAGATCGGGCAGGCCTCGTATTCGTCGTCCAAGGGCGGTGTCGTCGGCATGACCCTGCCGGTCGCACGTGACCTGGCCGCGGTCGGCATCCGCGTCAACACCATCGCACCCGGCCTCATCGACACCCCGATCTACGGTGAGGGCGAGGCCGCCGACGCGTTCAAGGCCAAGCTCGGCGAGTCGGTCCTGTTCCCGCATCGTCTCGGCGCACCCGACGAGCTCGCCTCGATGGTCGTCGAGCTCGTCACCAACAGCTACATGAACGCAGAGGTCATCCGCGTCGACGGCGGCGTCCGGCTGCCACCGAAGTAGTTTCGATCCGACACGATCCCAGCGCACCCATCACCAGACCGGTGGTGGGTGCGCTGTCTGTTGGGTGCGCTGTCTGTTCACCAGTTGTTGTTGCGTGAAAGAACTTTCATTCACGCCTCATGGAGGTGTCACGCCGGCGCCCGATAGTTGTCGCCATGGACGTGACGCACCCGACCGACCGACTTCTCGAACACGCGGGGCCGGTGACGATGTACGCAACGCGTCCACCTGCGCGCCCGGTGGTGCCACCACCGCCACGACGCAGCCTCCGGGACACCATCGGTGGAGTGTTATCGCCCTGGGCGGCAGCAGGTCTCGTCGTCGTGACGGTGGCCGGCGTGTTCGTCGGCCGTGCCGGGTGGTCGGGGGAGTTGTCGGCCGACGCCGTCGTCACCCTGCTCGTGTTCCTGTTCGCGGTGTGGGCATGGATCTTCTCGCCCCTCGACGACACCTACGTCGCCCTGGGTGGTGGCGCCGCCCTTGTCGTCTTCGGGATTCTCGACGCGAACACCTTCGCGGGGACTCTCGGTTCAGGTGTGATCTGGCTTCTCATCGGCGCTTTCGTGATCGCCGCCGCGGTCACCGCATCGGGTCTGTCGGCGCGGTTGTCGGCGCGGGTGGTGCGCCGAGCCCGGACACCCCGTCAACTGGTGCACCTCATCACCGCGGCGCTGCTGCTGACCACCTTCGCGATCCCGGCGACGTCCGGCCGTGCGGCACTCGCCCTCCCGATCTTCCTCGCGCTCGCCGCGGTACTGCGCGACCGGCCGCGCCTGGTGTTGTGCCTCGCGCTGGTCTTCCCTCTGGTGATCTTGTTCTCCGCGGTCGGCTCCCTGCTGGGCGCCGGGGCGCACCTCATCACCGCTGAGATCGTCTCGGCGGCAACCGGTACGACCATCGGGTTCCTGCACTGGGCGGTGCTCGGCGTTCCGCTGGCGATCGTCTGGTCGCACCTCGCGGCAGAGGCGGCGTTGTGGACGATGACCGACCACGACGAACGGGCGCGACGACTCTGCGTGCCGGCGAGCGCTTTCGAGTCGACCGGTGCGCCGACCTCCGGACCGCTCACGGTCGCACAACGACGGGTTCTGATCATTCTCGGCGTCGTGGTGGCGCTCTGGTGTTCCGAACCGTGGCACGGCATCGACCCGGCGATCGTCGCGGTGCTCGGTGCGCTGGCCGCATCCGCGCCTGCGGTCGGGGCGACGACCCTGGGCGCGGCACTGAAGACCATTCCCTGGACACTGCTGCTGTTCATGGCCGCCACCCTCGCTCTCGGGATGGCCCTCGACTCCAGTGGCGCTGCGGAGTGGTTGGCGGATCAGGCTTTCGGCTCCATCGCCGAGACCGGCCCGCGGGCCGCGATGGTGTTCGTGGTGGTGTCGGCGACAGTGTCGTTGCTCGCCCACCTGGTGGTCCAATCCCGTTCGGCCCGTTCGGCCGTCCTGATCCCGATCATCGTGGTCACGGCCCCGGTCGTCGGGGTGAACCCGGTCGCCGCCGCCTTCCTGTCCACGGCGGCCGCTGGCTTCTGCATCACGCTGACGAGCTCGGCCAAACCGGTCGCCATGTTCGCCGTGAGCGCCGATGTGCCGGGTTATCAACCGCGCCATCTGCTCCGGATGTCGGCGTTCCTCGCGCCGGTGTCGCTGGCGCTGCTGATTGTCTTCGCATGCTGGGTGTGGCCCCACCTCGGGCTTCCCCTCCTGTCGTCCTGACCGTCCAACCCGTGCTGGGTATCGGTGTCCGACAAAGAGTGCCGAGCTCCGATTCGCGTTCCATCTCGTCCCTCATCCCCGTCCGATCGATCAACTGGAGTCACGATGTCTGTCCGAGTTCCGCAACGAATCCTGGTCGCTCCGAGTGGTTTCAAGGAGAGCCTCGACGCCGTGTCGGTGGCCACGGCCATCGCCGCGGGGGTTCGACGCACGCTCCCCGGGGTGCGCGTCGACATCGCGCCCATCGCCGACGGCGGTGAGGGAACGGCACGCATCCTGGCCGCCGCGGGCAACGGTCGGCTCCACGAGGTGACCGTCAGCGGCCCCACCGGTGAACCGGTGCAGTCGCATTGGGCCGAGGTGGGCGTCGGTCGGAACCGCATCGGGGTCGTCGAGATGGCTGCCGCCGCGGGACTGTCCCTCGTCCCGGCGGGACAGCGCGACCCCGGGGCCACCACCACCTTCGGTGTCGGGCAACTCATCGCGGCGGCACTCGATGCCGGAGTGTCCGCGATCCTCGTCGGCTGCGGAGACTCGGGTACCTGCGACGGCGGCGCCGGTGCGCTGCAGGCCCTCGGGGCGCGGGTCCTGGATCGTGACGGGCACGAGATCGGCCGCGGTGGTAACGAACTCGCACGCGCGGCGTCGCTGGACCTGACCGCTCTGCATCCCCGCCTACGCGAGACCGAGATGGTGATCGCGGGCAATCCGCACAACGTTCTCACCGGACCGAACGGTGTCGCACGGGTCTTCGGACCGCAGAAGGGCGCCACGCCCGCACAGGTCGACGCGCTGTCATCGGCGCTCGACGTCTGGGCGGGCATTCTGCAACGAGATGGCCTGCCCGACATCGACTATCGCCACGGATCGGGTTCCGGAGCGTCGGGCGGCCTGGGGGCGGGACTCGCCGCGATCGGCGGAATCCTGCGATCACGGTTCGACGCCCTGCTCGATTCCGGCCTCTCGGGCATCGACCTCGATCATCGGATCGGCAAGGCCGACCTCGTCATCACGGCCGAGGGTTCCATCGACTTCCAGACCCCACACGGAAAAGTGCCCGCCGAGGTCGCCCGACGCGCTCAGCTGCGGGGTGTGCCGGTGGTCGCGCTCGCAGGTTCACTCGGGCACGGTGCGCCGTCGGTCCACGATGTCGGGATCGGCGCGATCGCCTCGATCATCGCGGTCCCCATGCCGTTGTCCGAGGCCGTCGCCAACGGGGAGAAGCTCCTCGCCGACGCCGCCGAACGGACCATGCGGATGATCCTCCTCGGCGCGGCGGTGTCCGCCCGGGCGGGACAACGGAAGCGGAAGAAGGCCGTCTGACCGCAGACCCACCGCCGTTGGACAGATCCACCCGTCTCGACCGGGCGGGTCCGTCCAACGGTGGTGGGTTAGTACACGGTTGAGAGGGCCAACGTCGTCGTACTGGCACCCTCGCCGGATACAGATCCCCCAATCGGTCGAATGAGACCCGGATCCGAAACCACTTTCTGATTCACGCACGCGACAACGGTCTTGCCAATACGTTGGCGGGGTGGAGCTTCGAGAGCTGTCCAAGGGTGGAAACGTGTCCGTCGACGAGGTCGCCGGTGAGAACTCACCGCGACTGAGGGTAGTCATCCAGACAGAAGCCCCGGCTGGCAAGGAGATCGGACTCGATGCCGGAATACTCATTCTCGGTGACGACGGGCAAGTGCGGTCCAACGACGATTTGATCTTCTACAACCAGCCCACGGGAGTGGGGGGCGCGGTGAGGCTCGTCTCGGCTGACGACGAGGCGAAGAGCGCGGACGAGTCGTTCCGGCAGCGGGACGCGGTGGAAGTCGATCTTGCACGCATTCCCGATTCGGTTGCCCGCATACTTGTCACGGCCAGCACCGACCCTCGCACGGACGCAAGGTTCGGAGACGCGGCACTTGTCAACATGTACGTCGCTCACGCAGACCAGCCAGATGCTCCGTTTGTCGTCCACGCGATGGAGGGACTGTCCTCGGAACGCGCGTTGATCTTCGGCGAGATCTACCGGCGGCACGACACTTGGAAGATCCGAGCGGTCGGCCAGGGGTACGACGGAGGCCTCGAGGCCTTGGTTTCCGACCACGGAATCGAGGTCGACGACACAGCGTCACCCGACGGCAGCCTGGATTCGCCTGGTGAAGACGAGGAACCGGACACGGAACAGAACGTTGCCGAGTCGGTCCCTGACGCAAGTTCGGCCGAGGCAGCTCTCGCCGCCGACACGGGGGTGCCGGGTGCCGACGACGCCGGGCAAGAAATTGCACGTCCACAGAGTGAGCCCGGTACAAAGGTCACGATCGGCCGAAAACGACGCCCGGCGCCGTTACCGAAAGACTGGGCGTCGAGAACTCTGGCGTATCTACCTCGACATGCTGAGTCGGAGTGGAAGCGGGCGCGCCTCTTTCCATCTGCGGGCATCAAGTCGGCCGCCGAACAAGAGATGCGCACGACGTCCATTCTGCTGGCCACAATGGAAATGGTCCCCGAGTTCGGCCGCGCGGTCCTCAGCCAGACCGGAGCGCCGCGAGGACGTATCGAGGCATTCACCGAAGTTCGATTCTCGATGTCCGGTGAGGAGGTGCGCCCGGATGGACTGATCAAGGTCAGCCGCGGCAGCAAGGTGTGGCGGGCGCTGGTCGAAGTGAAGACTGGTCGTGCGGAGTTGACCGGTGACCAGGTCGGAACCTACCTGAAACTGGCCAAGACCAAGTCGATGGACGCGGTGATCACGATCAGTGGCGATTTGATGGCGTCTCCCGACCTGCACCCCTTCGTCGTCGAGGCGAGGCCATCGAAGAACATTGCCCTCAAGCATCTTTCGTGGGAGGAGATCCTCGCCGAGGCGATGATCGTGCACGAGCATGTGGGGGTCGACGACAGGGTGCGAGCTCGTCTGCTGGAGGAACTCCTCTGGTACGCCGCCGACAGCCAGTCCGGCATGCGGACCTTCGACGACATGGGTAAGCAGTGGGTCAAGATCCGAGAAGCAGTGAAGAACAAGACCGTCGGTGCGTCAGACGATTCAACTTCGGACGTTTGCGATCGGTTTGATCGCCTGGCTCGCCACGTTGCGCTTCGCCTGAGCGCCCTCACCGGTCAGCGGGTGACTGCGCAGCCGCCGGCGAGTCGCGTGGATACGGTCAGTCGTGCTCGGCAACTGGCTGATTCAGGGGAGTTATTCGCGTTGTTGCGGGTGTCCGGAGCGGCGGGACCGGTGGCGATGCACGCTGATCTGGGCCGTGGGCGCATCGGCTGCTCGTTGAAGACCGCAGCACCGCGTGCAGGTCGAACCCAGACCAAGATCAACTGGCTGGTTCGTCAACTCGCCGACGCACCTGACGATCTGCGTATCACCGCCCATCACTCGGGTAGTCGGGTCGAGTCGACTGCGGCGTTGTTGAAGGACATTCACGCTGACGCAACTTCTGTCATGCCGACCGATGGCCGCGACATCCGCGAGTTCACCATCACCATGGAGTCGTCGATGGGCTCTAAACGGTCTGGCAGCGAGGGTGGGTTCGTGACTGCCATGGTTCTCCTGGCCACCACCTTCTATGCGGATGTGGTTGAGCGCGTCCGGTCTGGACGCGACGTCTGAATGACGGGACCGGTCTCGCCGACTCCGATCGGGTCGCGCTGACCGATGAACCTCGATTCGGCTGATGGACTTCGATCGAAGTCCATCGGTCGAGTTGAGGTTCGTCGGTGAGTCTGATCCGCGGGCGTCCCCGTCGGGAACAGATCCAACGGTGGATACGGTGGTCGTGGATCGCGCGGTTCGGGATAGTCTTCGCGGCGTGACCAATTCGCCATATCAGTCGGGGGATCCGCGATTCGGAGCACAACCCCCACCCAGGCAGTATCCCCCGCACCCGGGCTTCCAACCGCCGACTCACACGTACGGGGCTCAGCCTCCGTACGGTGGCCCGATACCGGGAGGCATGTACCCACCGGGACCGCCGTTCCCGCCGCCACGGAGGAAGAAGCGCACCTGGTTGTGGGTCTCGCTCGGCGCCGTGGGCCTCGTGGTATTCGCATTGGGGGCATTCGGCGTGCAGCGCCTGGTGGATTCAGTGCCCTCCAGTCCCCGGCTGTTCAACAGCGATGACGTCGCCGTCGGCGAGTGCATTCAGGTGTCGGTCCGCGATGGATACCTCGATGCCGAGCGAGTGTCCTGTCGAATCAAGGAGTTTCACCTGGTTGTCGCTGACAAGGTGGTGAACGAACCGGACTGCGGACCGGAATATTCGAGATATTGGTTCGTCAATGCGCGGCCGGGGACTAGCTTGGTGCTTTGTGTGGCGCAGGTGTATCAACAGGGTCGGTGCTATTACGAACCGAGCGCGGTCGGTGGGACATCGCTGGCCGAGATACGAGAGATAGATTGCGACAAGCCGGTACTGAAGCCTGGGGCGACCAACTTCCGCGTCGACACGAAGATCTCGCGAAAACCCACATGCGATCCCGGCCAGGGCCAGTACTACGTGCCGAAACCGACTCCTGCCGGTTACTGCATCAGTCTCCTCGAGTGATCGATTCTCCGCAGGGGGATCGACTCGATGTCCAGAGACGCATGGTGCCGCCGCTGACCGATGGACTTCAGTCCGACCGATGGACTTCGATCGAAGTCCATCGGTCGAGTTGAGGTTCGTCGGTGGACTGAACGCAGGATGCGGTGCCGGTAGTCTTCGCGCGTGACCAACTCGCCATATCAGCCGGGGGACCCGCGATACGGGCCGCAACCACAACCCGGGCAGTACCCACCGCAGGGCGGGTTCCCGCCGCCGAACCAGCCCTACGGACAGCCGCCGAACCAGACGCCGTACGGCGCGCCGCCGCCGTATCCGGGTCCGGTGCCGGGCGGGACGTACCCGCCCGGGCCACCGTTCCCGCCTCCGCCGAAGAAGAAGCGGACGGGACTCTGGGTCACGCTGGGGATCGTCGGCGCGTTGTTGTTGATCGTGGTGGTCGGCGGGGTGGCGAGGGTCGTGATCGGGGCGGCTCAGGGCGGGAGCGCAGTTCAGGACACCACCGACGTCGCGGTGGGGGAGTGCATCGTGGTGACTGCCGAGCCGGACACGCTCGAGGCCCGGGAGGTGTCCTGCGCGGACACGGGCTTCCACTATGTGGTGGCGGACAAGGCGATCACCCAGGGACTGTGCGGTCCCAACTACTCCCGGTTCTGGATCGCCGGCGAGGACGGCGCTCTCTGCCTGGCGCAGGTCTATCAGGAGGGGCGTTGCTACTTCCTGCCCACCGCGACGGGTGGCAACGCACTCGCCGAGACGCGCGAGATCGAGTGCGGGTCACCGGTTTCCGGAGGGACGAACATCCGCGTCGACTCGAAGACGTCGGCGGAGCCGCAGTGCACGGACTCCGACGGGACCTACTTCGCGGAGAAGCCCCGGCCCGTCGGTTACTGCTTCAGTCTCGTCGAGTGAGAGTCTGACCAGCGGCAAACCCACCACGAATGGACAAACGCACCCCCGATTCGAGGGTGCGTTTGTCCATAGGTGGTGGGTTTGCGTGGGGCCTGATCAGAAGGCCGCTTCGTCGAGCTCCATGATGTCGTTGTCGATGTTCTCGACGGTGACGCGGACCGAGGTGAGCAGCGGCAGCATGTTCTTAGCGAAGAAGCTGGCCACTGCGACCTTGCCCTCGTAGAAGGACTTGTCGGCATCGGTGGCGCCGTTGTCGAGTGCGGCGAGGGCCACCTCGGACTGGCGGAGGAGCAGCCAGCCGATGAGGAGGTCGCCGACGGACATGAGGAAGCGGACCGATCCGAGGCCGACCTTGTACAGCTCCGCCGAGTTCTCCTGTGCCGCCATCAGATCGTTGGTCAGCGACGCTGCCATTCCCTGGACGTCGTCGAGGGCCGTCTTCAGCAGAGCGCGCTCGGTCTTGAGCCGGCCGTTGCCCGCCTCGGAGTCGATGAAGCTCTGGATCTGGCCGGCGACGTGAGCGAGGGCCTGGCCCTTGTCGCGGATGATCTTGCGGAAGAAGAAGTCCTGCGCCTGGATGGCCGTGGTGCCCTCGTAGAGCGAGTCGATCTTGGAGTCGCGGATGTACTGCTCGATCGGGTAGTCCTGCAGGAAGCCCGAGCCGCCGAGGGTCTGGAGCGACTCGTGACCGAGGGTGCCGTAGGCGCGCTCGGAGCCGACGCCCTTGACGATCGGGAGCAGCAGATCGTTGACCCGGTGCGCCATCTCGGCGTCGGCGCCGGAGACGATCTTCGCGGCGGCGACGTCCTGGTGCGACGCGGTGTACAGGTAGATCGCGCGCAGACCCTCGGCGTAGGCCTTCTGGGTCATCAGCGAGCGGCGGACGTCCGGGTGGTGGGTGATCGACACGCGCGGTGCGGCCTTGTCGGTCATCTGGGTCATGTCCGCACCCTGGATGCGCTCCTTGGCGTACTCGAGAGCGTTCAGGTATCCGGTCGACAGGGTCGAGATGGCCTTGGTGCCCACCATCATTCGTGCGTGCTCGATGACGTCGAACATCTGCGCGATGCCCTTGTGGACCTCGCCGACGAGCCAGCCCTTGGCGGGGGTGCCGTGCTGCCCGAAGGTGACCTCACAGGTGGCCGACGCCTTGATGCCCATCTTGTGCTCGACGTTGGTGACGAAGACGCCGTTGCGCTCGCCGAGTTCGCCGGTCTCGAAGTCGAAGTGGAACTTCGGCACGAAGAACAACGACAGACCCTTGGTGCCCGGTCCGGCACCCTCGGGGCGCGCGAGCACGAGGTGGAAGATGTTCTCGGTCATGTCCTGATCGGCCGAGGTGATGAAGCGCTTGACGCCGTCGATGTGCCAGGAGCCGTCCTCCTGCTGGACGGCCTTGGTGCGGCCGGCGCCGACGTCGGAACCGGCGTCGGGCTCGGTCAGCACCATGGTGGCGCCCCAGCCGCGCTCGGAACAGATGGCTGCCCACTTCTTCTGCTCGTCGGTGCCGTTGTCGTAGAAGATGTTCGAGAAGCCCGCACCGGCGGCGTACATGAAGACCGGCGGGTTGGCGCCCAGGATCATCTCGCCGATGGCCCAGTACAGCGAACGGGGAGCGGGCAGGCCACCGAGCTCCTCGGCGATGCCGATCTTGTCCCAGCCGCCTTCGACGAGTGCGTTGTAGGACTTCTTGAACGACTCGGGGATCGTCACCGTGTGGTTGTCGGGGTCGAAGACCGGCGGGTTGCGATCGGCCTCGACGAAGGACTCTGCGATCGGGCCCTCGGCGAGCGCGCGGACCTCGCGCAGCATGTCGACGGCGGTCTCGTGGTCGAGGTCACCGAAGTCGCCCGCTTCGAGTACCTTGTCGAGCTCGAACAGTTCGAAGAGGTTGAACTGCAGGTCGCGCATGTTGCTCTTGTAATGGCCCATCGTGGTTCCTTATCTGGTGTGGCCGTGTGCGTTGGCGTCCTCGATCCGGTCCGATCGCGTCGCTGGGTGCGCGTACCGGCCGGGCGAGGCGGCTGTTCGGCTCGAGCTAAGTTACTCGCCGGTAACCCCCAGAATAGACCCATCCTCGCGCCGGGGCAATCGGGGAATGTGTGATCTGCGCCCCGAGGCCGATGTCACCCCCGGTATCGCACAACGGGCTACATGTCGGCCCGATGTGCGCTGCAATGAGGCATGAGCAGATCCCTGAGCGGCACCGTTCGGGCCGGCATGGTCCTCATCGCGATTCTCGGCCTGGCAGCCGGTCTGCTGGTGAGCGTCGCCCCGGCCGACGCCGCGCCCAAGCCGGCGTGGAACGGGGTGTACTCGCTCAAGAGATTCGCCGCAACAAAGACCGGGACCAGCCTCGCGGCACGGCAACGGGAACCCGACTTCGCCGACGACTACACCTTCGTCACCGAGTGTCTTCGCAGCAGATGTACCGCCACCGTGGTGGGTGGGCCGAAGCCGGCGAACCCGACATTGCCCCAGCCGCCGCGGTACACCTGGCAGAACGGGGCCTGGGTCCATCGCTACAGCTGGCAGTGGGACTGCTGGCAAGGGGTCGGGGTGCCCAAGGTGTGGCGGCCGGCGCGGTCGGTCGCCACCTACAAGCCGCAGAGCGACGGAACCCTCAAGGGCGTGTGGCGGACGACGATCTACGGCGGGCCCTGCCGGGGAACGGTCGTCATGAACGTTGCCGCCTACCCGGTCCGGTGACGTGACGGGCTACAGCGACTCGCGAAGGTAGGCGAGGTCGTCAGGGATCCCTCCGGCAGGTGTCTCGAGGATGACCGGCGCATCGGCCGCCTCGGCGACCGCCACCAGCACCTCCGGGTCGATGTGGCCGGAAGCCAGGTTGGCGTGCCGGTCGCGTCCGGAGTCGAACTCGTCGCGTGAATTGTTGAGGTGCACCAGGTCGATTCGGCCGGTGATCTGGCGGACGCGTTCGACGAGTCCGACCAGGTCTTCGCCGCCCGCCCACGCGTGACAGGTGTCGAGGCAGAAGCCGGCCTGGTCGAAGTCGCCGACCGCCTCCCACAACCGATCGATAGCCTCCAGGGTGCGCGCCATCGCGTGGTCGCCGCCGGCGGTGTTCTCGATCAGGATGGGGACGCCGAAGCCGCCTTTGTCGACCTGGCGGTCGAAGAGCTTGCGCCAGTTGGCAAATCCCTCGGCGCTGTCCTCGCCGTCGCGCAGGTGGCCGCCGTGCACGACCAGACCGAACGCACCGAGTTCCGCGGCGGCTGCCGCCTGCTGTTCGACGGCCTTGCGTGACGGCATGCGGAGTCTGTTGTTCAGGCTCGCGACGTTGATCTGGTAGCTCGAGTGCACGACGACGTCGATGTCGGAGTCCCGGAACTCGGCCGCCCGCGGATTGGGCTGTGGCTTCTTCCAGCTCTGGGGATCTGTGACGAACATCTGGAAGACGTCGATGCCGAGTTCTTCGGCCGTGGCCAATGGGTCGGCGTCCTCGCGAAGATGTGCTCCGATGCGCATGCGACAACGATAGTGGCCGCCACCGACGGACCGGAATGCCCGTCGCCGGGTCGGGAACGCGCCGCGGCGGTCAGCGCGGGCAGCGGCTCACTCGCCGACGCACGGTTCGGTCTCGATGGTGATCGGCACGCCGGGCGCGATCAGCAGGCGGCACGGGGCGGCGCTGTCGTGATAGAGGTTCAGCCACTCGTGGCCGCGGGTGCCGTCGGCGTAGACCGCGTCGAGCGTGCGGTTGAGTCGAGCCTCGGCCTCCTTGTTGATGATGTAGCGCTGGTCGCCGTAGCGCAGATAGCGATTGGGCACCGGACCTCCTTCGAACGATGGTCCCAGTGTGATCCACAACACGCCGCCCGGCGAGCTGTCCGGTGAAAATCGGTCATACACCCCAGCCCAGGACCGAGAATCCGTCAGCGCCGGGACGCCCGAACGCGACATGCCTGGCTGTCGCGGCGGGTGGCGGACAACAGATGGCCATTACACTGACGGCAGGTTAAGTGGGTGGTTGCCCTGCGGGGTGTGACGGGCGGGATTGTGTCGGGTGAGTGTCGACGAGACGGTGGGCGTCCCGCAACCGGGCCGGCCTTCCGGGCGCGGTGAGCGCGAGACCACGAAAACGACCGCCGCGAAGACGCCCGATGCAGCGTCCGCAGCCGAGCATGCGAGCCCCGGGTCCGGCGAGGTCGATCCGCCGGAGATGTCCCCGGTCGTCGACGATCTGGCCGCGGCCGCCGAGATGGAATCCGACCCCGAGAGTCGCCGCGACCTGACGATGGTCCGCCGCATCGCGATCGGGGCCTGGGTCGTCCTCATGGCGGTCCACGTCGCGCTCTACGGCCTCGCCTTCGACCGCACGCGCCTGATCATCCTGATGTGCCTGGGTCTCGCGGCCGCCTGTATCGGCCGGCGCAAGTTCATCACGATCCTGATCGACTGGGCGCCGTTCGCCCTGATCCTCATCCTCTACGACTGGACGCGCGACGTCGCACGCATCGTCGACATGCCCACCCACTGGCATCTGGCGATCGACTTCGACGCATGGCTGACCGGCGGGGTCAATCCCACCGCCTGGCTGCAGGAGCACCTCAAGCAGGCGAGCCCGCCCTGGTGGGAGGTCATCGTCAGCGTCGTCTACATGTCGTACTTCATCGTCCCGTACGCGGTCGCCGCGGTGCTGTGGCTCAAGGACCGATCGGCTTGGCGTCGGTACGCGGCGTGTTTCGTGGCCACCACGTTCCTCGCGCTGGTCGGTTACACCCTCGTCCCCGGGGCGCCACCGTGGGCGGCCGCACGATGCACCTCGGTGGAGGTCCAGGACTTCCCGCGCGACCCGATCTGCATGTACTCCGAAGAGGCGAAGGAACCGGGCGGACTCCTGGGTCCGCTCGACAACGCGTATCCCGACGCCAATCCCTACGTCGAACGCATCTCCGCGCGCGGATGGGGCTTCTTGAACATCCACGCCGCGTCGAATCTGGTGGAGGTCGGGCAGGGCAAGTCCAACCTGGTCGCGGCGATCCCCTCACTGCATGCGGGACTGACGATGCTGCTCGCGCTCTTCATGTGGCCGCGGGTGAAAGCGCTGGGCAAGACACTGTTCATGGGTTACGCCTTCGCGATGGCATTCGCGCTCGTCTACACCGCCGAGCACTACATCTTCGACATCGTCCTCGGGTGGGCGCTGGCGGCCGCGGTGGTGGTGACGTACCGGATCATCGACCGACAATGGTTGATCCCTCGACAGAAACGCCTGGCCGAAGAGGCTGCCGCGAGAGAGGCCGAGGACTCCGAGGCCCCACGCGCCGACGGTGTCGCGGCGTCGACCAGCGCGCCCTGACCTCGTAACCTGGACGCCGTGAGCCGAGCCCGAGACCGCCGCACGGCCGTGCGACGCCGCGGCCCGGTGTTCGTGCTCACCGTGTTCGTGCTCAGTGTCGCGGTGATGCTGATGCACACCGTCATGTCGGGGCATGTGGGATCACCCGCATCGGCGGGGTCGCTCAACGCACATGAGAGTCGGGGCCACCCGACGGCGCACCCCGATGCCGCGCATCACCCCGGTCCCGCGCATCACCCCGGTCCCGAGTCGACCGCCGCGTCGATGACGTCGGCTCCCGAGATGTCAGCCGCCGACGACTGCGGCGAGCACATGCACGACTGTGTCTTCACCCGTGCGGCAGGCGTCGACCTGCCGGCCGTGATCCTGGTGCTGCTCGTTTGGGCGCTCGCCGTGTTCCCACGGGTCGCCGACACGGTTCGACGCCGCACCACCGTCCTGGGCCGCCCGCCTCCGTGGGCGATGTTCTCCCACTTGCAGTTGCAGGTGATCCGCTGCTGAGGAGACCTCGGGCGAACCGAACGGTTCGCCATGTCGTCTTCTCCCATCGCCGGCCGGCGCTACGACGCGGCCGGAACTCTCAGCAGCAAGGAAAGCGAATCATGCACGAAAACAACTCAGTTCGACGCCGCGCGGTAGCCGGATTCGGCCTGGCCGCAGTCGCGGTCATCGCCGTCGCCGGATGTTCTCCCGACGAGGAGCCGGCCGGCAACACGGCCGGCGCATCGCAATCCGTTGCGTCGGTCAGCCCATCGGAGTCGCCGGCGTCGAAGCACAACGAGGCCGACGTCGAATTCACCTCGACGATGATCGGGCATCACCGCCAGGCCGTGATGATGTCCGGACTCGTGGAGGGGAGAACCGACAACGCGGAGCTGATCGCGCTCGCCTCGTCGATCGAGAGGGCGCAGAACACCGAGATCACCGAGATGGAGAATCGACTCGAGTCCTGGGGTGTCGACTCCCCCGATATGGGTGACATGGGCGGCGGTCACGGTGGACACGACGACATGCCCGGTATGTTGTCGGCGGATCAGATGACGGCACTGCGGAACTCGAAAGGCGCGGCGTTCGACACGCTGTGGCTCGAAGGGATGATCCGGCACCACGAGGGCGCGATCGCGATGGCCGATGCCGTACTCGCCGACGGTGTCGATCCGGCGACCAAAGCGCTTGCGGCGGAGGTCAAGAAGGCGCAGCAGCCCGAGATCGAGCAGATGAACGGCATGCTCGGCCGGAGCTGAGCGGGCCCGAATGACGTCGGGGCGGTTCTCTCGGACTCGCCGGAAGAACCGCCCCGATGTCGGGAGTCGGTGCGGTCAGCCGCGCCGTAGCGGCAGCCGCATCAGGTACACCTGGTACCCGATCGAGATGGAGTAGGTGAAGTACAGGGTGCTGCCCTTCGACCACGGGTGGATGTAGGGCGCGTAACCGGTGTACGGATCGACCGACGGTGCGACGATCTCGCCGGAAGTCCAAGGGCCCCAGGGGCTGTCGGCTGTACGCAGGGTCACGCCGACGTCCTGGCTCGCCAGCGAGATGTACTTGCCGAGGTAGTCGTTCCACTGCACCGACAGCTCGCCGGTGGGTGCGCCCATCACGGGCGTGGCGGCGTCGGGATTGTTCGGGACCCAGCGGCCGTAGGAGAAATACTCCCATTTGCCGAGCTTCTCGATGTCCTTCTCGTTCACACGCGCGAGATACACACCGCCCCAACGGCCGTCGGGGGTGCCGTAGTAGTAGACGGTCTTGCCGACCTTGAGGAAGGCGCCCATCTGGAACTTCTTGTTGCCGCCGCCGTTGGGCCGGAAGGCGTTGGCCGACCGCCAGTTCTCGCCGTTGTCGTCGGAGACGACGAGGCCGGCCCAGTTGGTGGTCCAGATCCCTGGCGAGTCCCAGCGTTTGACCGACATGACGGTCATGTACTGCTTGCCGTTGGCCGCGACGCCGGCGGTCGGGATGATCGTGACCTCGTGGCGGACGTTCGGCTTCAGCAGACGCTTGGCGTGTCCGGGACGGCCCGCATGTGAGGTGAATGTCATGCCGTCGTTGAGATGCCGGTCGGTGCTGCGGAGCAGCACGTTCGACCGCCAGTAGAAGAGCTCGCCGTAGAGCAACGACCATCCGTTGAACGACTGCGTGTCGCCGAAGGCCGTGAGGATCTCACCGCGCCCGTTGTCCCACATCACACCGAGGTCGGTGCCGACGATGTTGAACCGTCCGATGGTGTCGTTCATCGCGAACGGGCCGGTCAGCCGGTTGACGATCGTCGCAGGTCCGGCCGCATGTCGGGCGGCATGGGCAGGTGAGGCGGCGAGGGTTGTCGTCATTGCCAGGGCGAGTACGGAGACGACAAGACCCAGGAACAGCCGTGAGAGGCGCCGTGTCATGGCCGTGACCTTATCAAGACCTGAGAGACATGTGTGAGGTGCGTTACGGTGCTTCGCGCCGCTAAGAAGTGAAGCGAGCTCAGGCTTCTCGGTAACGCTCCGAGGTGTCGACGGTGGTGAAGTCGATCTGTGCCGCCGCGTTGTTCACCGCCGTCACGAGGGCGGTACCGAACATGCCGTCGGCGTCGTAGAGGCCCGCGTTGCTGACCGAGACCCCGTCGTCCTCGACGTGGACGTCGGCCTCGACGCCGACCCGCTCACCGCGCGGCAGCCGGCTGATCGCCACGGTGAGGTCGCAGTTGATGAACCCGATGCCGGTGGTGCCCCAGTTCGAGACCAGGCTCGCCGACTCGGCGCTGACCACCGCACGCTGGAACGGGGTCGGTTGCTCACCGACGACGATCGGGGCGGCCCGGGTCCACATCCTCTTGCGGTGCCCGTTCTGGTGCTTCGACATGTCCTTCTCCCAGTGGCCGACGCTGTCCTGCGCGTCGTCGGACGCGAACCTGGGGGAGAGGTCGTCGGCCGTGGTGGCGGGAGGCCGGAAGGTGACCGACTCCGGCGACCGGTGCCACCGCTCGCCGGGCGGGTTGCTCGAGGTCCGGAGGAACACGGTGGTGCCGCGGGCGACGATCACCTCATCGGCGTCGACCGGATGCTGCACCACCTCGACGTCGACGACGCGGATGCGTCCGCCCGAGCGCACCGGACGGACCCGCGTTGAGGTGGTGATGTCGCGGGCGGCCTTGAACAGGTCGATGGTGCAGCGCGCCGGGACGAACTCGTCGTCGCCGTATTCCATCTCCACCGCTCGCGCCGCGAGCCCACAGACCGCCGGCCCGTTCAGCGTCCCGGGTGCCCACAGGCTCGCGGCGAATGTGGTCGGGCGGTACCGGAACTCGCCGGTGGGTGCGTCGATCGGTTCGAAGAACGCGATGTTGGTCATCGTTACTTATTACCTGCCTGCTCGGGAACGGGAGGAGGGCGGTCGGGTTTGTGCCGGGCCTGGGTGAATAGCGCGCCGAGGGCGCCGGGGACCGATAACCTCCGACCATGACTTTCGCCACGGTGTACACCAAGCACTTCCCGGACGAGTTGGTCGGCGCCGTCCGCAGCGCACTCATCGTCACCTCGATCGTCGGCATCGTGCTCGGCGTGATCGCGATCGTGTGGCCGGGCCCGACGATCGTCGTGGTCGCGATGCTGTTCGCGATCTCGCTGATCATCGCCGGGATCTTCCGCATCTACCAGGCGTTCGCGGCGTCGTTCCTCGGTACCGGAGCACGCGCGATGTTGGGCATCGTCGGCGCCATCGTCCTGCTGGCCGGTGTGATCGCACTCTTCAGCCCCGGCGACGCGGTGTGGCTGCTTGCGGTCTTCGTCGGCATCGGCTGGATCTTCCAGGGCGTCGCGGACCTGTACGCAGCGATCACCAAGTCGGGGCACAGCCCCACCTGGTTCCTGATCCTGTCCGGCATCGTCTCGGTGGGCGCAGGCATCGTGATGATGATCCTGCCGTCGTTCTCGCTCGGGGTCCTGGCGTGGGTCGGCGGCATCATGCTGGTCGCGCTGTCGATCGCCACCCTGCTGACACTGCCGAAGAAGGTGGAGCAGCCCACCCCGGGCCAGCCCGCCCCCGGTGAGCCCGCGATCTGAC
>NZ_JAKOIW010000025.1 GCF_022206305.1 Gordonia sp. 'Campus'
CTTCGCGGGGGCGGCGGGAGGGGAGTCGGACGGGGCGGAGCCACCGTTCTCTCCGGGTTCGTAGTTCTTCAGAAGTTCATGCCAACTCGGATCCACCGAGTTCGGGTCTTCTTTGAACTGCTGGTACATTTCCTCGACCAGCCACGTGTTCTGTCCGAAATCCGAAATCGAACTGCTGCTCACAGCGGTATCTCGCCTCAATTCCCTGAAGGTGCCGGGTTTTCTGCCACGCTGTCGTCTCTCGTGAAGACTATCGGTGAACCATCTGCCGATGCTACGCGTCGTCGACTCGGTCACACCTACCGACCTACTACTACGGAGTCAGTTCCGACGCGCTCCGGGTGGACGGCGCCGGGGCTGCACCTGCGCTGGTGGGAGTGGGTGCGAACGGGTCGGGTACCACCGAGTCGTCGGGATCGACACCTGCATCCCAGAACCCGCGATACCTCTGTCCCAACGTCAACAGCTCGTCGTGTGTTCCGAGCTCGACGATGCGTCCGCCGTCGACCACCGCGATCGCGTCGGCGCGCGCCGCGGTCGCGAGTCGATGCGCGACGATGACCGATGTGCGCCTGCGCGTCACCGCGCGGCCGGCCGCGAGGACCTGCGCCTCGGTCGCCTGGTCGAGGGTGGCCGTCGCCTCGTCGAGAAGGAGCAGGTCGGGGTCGACGAGCTCGGCACGTGCCAGCGCGATCAACTGCCGTTGCCCTGAGCTGAGTCCCTGCCCCCGCTCGCCGATCGGGTGGTTCATGCGGCCGGGCAGTGCCGAGATCATCGGCAGCGCCCCGACCGCGGCCGCGGCTGCGGCGATCTCCGCGCGGGCCGCCCCGGGTCTGCCGTAGGCGATGTTGTCCGCCACGGTCCCGGTGAACAGGTGCGGCTCCTGCGGGACCAGTCCGAGTCGTTGTCGATAGCGGGTGAGTTCGAAGTCGCCGATGTCGGTGCCGTCGACACGCACGCACCCGGAGGTGGGGTCGTAGAACCTGGCGAGGAGTTTGACGATGGTCGACTTGCCGGCACCGGTGCGTCCCACCAGAGCCAGCGACGATCCGGGCGGGATGTGCAGGTCGACGTCGGCGAGGGCATCGGTCGATGACCCCGAGTAGCGGAACCCGACCCGCCGGAAGTCCACCTCGCCCTCGAAGCCGCCGGTCGGCGGAGCCAGCGACCGCGTGGAGGTGCGCAGGGAGCTCGGGGTCTGCAGCAGGTCGGCGATGCGACGCAGGCCGACCGATGCCTGCTGATATCCGTCGAACACCTGGGACAACTGCTGGACGGGACCGAACAACATCGTGAGGTAGAGGACGAATGCCACGAGGGTTCCCGCCGACAGGGAGCCGGAGGCGACCTGACCTGCACCCACCCCGAGGGCGACGGCGGTCGCGATGTCGGACATGAGCTGGATCAGCGGGAAGTACGTGGCGATGGCCCGCTGCGAGACCATCCGCGCCTCGACCCACTCCGCCGATCGCCCCGCGAACCGGACCTGTGCGGCGTCGGTCCGCAGATAGGACTGCGTGGTCTTGATGCCCGCGATGTTCTCCTGGAAATCGGCGTTGACCGTGCTGATGAGTTCCCGGGACCGGGTATAGGCGCGGCTCGCCACCCGCCGGAACACCACGGTCGCGACTATGAGGAGAGGGAACACCGGCAGTACGAGCAGGGCGAGGAGGGGGCCGGTGATGAGCAGCGCGACGATGACGCCGAGCAGGGTCAGCACAGCGACGATCGCGGAGGTGAGGCCCGTCTGCAAGAAGGTCGACAGCGCGTCGATGTCGGTGGTCATCCGCGTCATGATGCGGCCGGAGAGCTCGCGCTCGTAGTAGTCCAGGCCCAGTCGCTGGATGTGGGCGTAGCTGCGTATGCGAAGTCCGAAGAGCACGCGTTCACCCGCGCGGGTCGAGGTGATGACCATCGCCGACGCGGCGGCCCATCCGATGCCGACCAGGACGGCCCCGGCGAGCGTGGCCTCCCACAGCGTGGATCGGTCGGATCGGCCCGCGGCGTCGATGACCGCGCGGGCGATGCTCGGGAAGGCGAGGCCGACGAGGGTGTCGATCGCGATCGCCACCAGCGCGGCCGCGAGCAGCAGGCGCACCGGACGAAGGAGGCCCCGCAGGCTGAAGACCGGGTTCTCGCGGCGCGCCGCATCGACGTCGACGTCCGGGTCCTCGTCGGCCGGGGGCAGCGCGTCCACGCTCGCCCGCAGCTCCGGCGTGGCGGGCATCGACCCCAGGGCGCTGGCGACTCCGCCGCCACGACCTGTCCGGCTCCCCGCGCCGGCGCCCGCACGCGTCACCGGCGTCCCGGGGTCATCGGATCGGACCGGGGGCCAGAGCGTGTCGATGTCGTACGGCAAATCCTGATCGCGCGCCGGGGCTGACGGGGGACCGTCGGCGGGATCGGGACCGGCGCTCGTCATCAGCTCCCGGAACCGGGGCGAGGTCGCCTCCAGTTCGGCGAGCGTCCCGAGCGCGGTGATCCGGCCGTCGTCGAGCACCGCGATGCGGTCGGCGAGAACGAGGGTCGACCGTCGATGCGCGAGGACGAGCATCGTGCGATCTCCGCGGCGGAGTCGGGCCAGGATGCGTGACTCGGTGGTCGCGTCCACCGCGGAGGTGGCGTCGTCGAGCACGAGGATGCGTGGGTCGGCGAACAGTGCGCGCGCGAGGGCGATGCGTTGACGCTGGCCCCCGGACAGGGTGAGGCCGCGCTCGCCGATGACCGTGTCGTATCCGTCGGGCAGTGCCTCGATGAACTCCTCGGCATCGGCGGCCGCCGCGGCCGCGCGCACCCGGTCTACGACGTCGGCGCCCGTCGCGGCAGGACCCATCGCGATGTTCGCGGTGATGGTGTCGGAGAACAGGAACGGCTCGTCGAAGACGATGGCCATCGCGCGGTGAAGCGTCCCCGGGGCGATGTCGTCGAGGGCGTACAGGTCGCCGCCGCCCGCGTCGTCGCCGATGATCGAGATCACGCCGGCGTCCGGCCGCTCGAACCGGCTCACCAGATCCGCGATGGTCGATTTCCCCGAGCCGGGCGGGCCGACGACGGCCACGCACTCGCCAGGGTTGATCCGGAGGTCGATGCCCGCGAGGACGGCGGGCGGGTCGTCGGCGTCGTGGGTGTGATGGGCGAACTCGACACCCGAGAGGTTCAGCCCGAGCGGCCCCTCGGGTAGGGCGCCGGATGCGGTGTTGCCGGGGTCCTGCGGGTGGTCGATGACGTCGTAGACACGTTCGACGGCGGCGCGCGCGAGTTGTGCGTTGACGATGAGGTTCGTGAGCAGGCGGGCGATCCCGGTCATGGTGGCGACATAGGTGCTGAACGCCAGGAACGTGCCGGCCGTGATCCGGTCGGTCATCGTGAGGTACCCGCCGACGACGATCACCCCCACCATGCCCAGCTGCGGGATCGCGGCCAGCGTGGGGGCGAAGCGGGCGTTGATGCGGGCGGCACGCAGGCGGCGGGCGTACACTGTCCGGCAGCGGTCGACCAGCCCGTCGACCGCGCGGTCCTCCTGGCCGAATCCCTTCACGACCCGCACTCCGGTGACGGTCTCCTCGACGTGCTGGGCGACGTCGGCCGCGGACTGCTGCGCCGACCAGGTGGCCGCGAACAGACGACGCCGGGTGCGTAGCACCTCGACGGCGATCAGGGGGACGATGACCAGGGCGACGGCCGTCAGCAGCGGCGACAGGTAGGCCATGATGCCCAGCGCGACAATCATCTGCACCGCCGCGCCCATCGACAGCGGCGCCATGGCGAGAAGGCTCTGCACCACCTGGATGTCGGAGATGGATCGGGACACGATCTGCCCGGTGCGTATCTGGTGCTGGCTCCGGCCGTCGAGGTGCAGCAGCGTGTCGAGCAGCCGGACCCGCAGTGTGTTCTGGACGTTGATCGCGAGGCGCCCGGCGAAGACGCGGCGTCCGACGTGGCAGGCGTAACGGATGACGGCGAGCACGACGAGCGCGGCGATGATCGTGTTCAGCGAGAGATCGTCGTCGACGACGCCGGTGGCGTGGTCGATCGCCGCCTTCGCCAGGAGTGGGACCCCGACATCCACGCCGACCGCGATCATCGTGACGCTCATCGTCACGATGACGATGCGGCGGTATCGCCACGACTCGCGGACCAGTTTGCGGATCCAGCCCGATGTGCCGGAGGCGGATTCGGCCGGGGCCGCCGCGGGGGTGGCGGTCTCGGACGGAGTTCGCGGAGGAGGCCCCGCCGTCACCACGAACCGGGCGGGAGCGGGTCCGGAGTCGGCGACTCGACGAAGTCGACGTCGATCACCCACGTCCGGGGTGCCGGGCCGAACGCCTGCCGTGCGTTGTGGACGACCTTGCGTCCCAGCGCCCGACTGCCCGCTCCGCCGATGACGGCGCCGATGCCTGCGGGCATCAGTTTTCCGAAGATCAGCGGCGCGCGGCGGATCGCGTACTTGCGGACCAGTTTGTTCACCAGTGTCTTGTTGAGTTTGGTGATCGCGCCGGACGGCAGCGCGGCGCCGCCGAGCCGGCGCAGGGCACCGCCGCCTGTGCCGACGACGCGTCCGAGGGCGAGTACGCCTTCCTCACCGAGCGCGACGGTCATGACCAGTGCCTTGCGACGCTCGGACTCGTGGACCGGGATGCCGTGCACCTCCGCGATGGACAGCGCCAGGAGAGCGGACGCCTCGAGGAAGAAGGCGGTGTCGCCGGTCATCGCACCGAAGGCGGTGACGGTCCCGACGCCGGGTACCGCGGCGGCCGCCCCGACCGCGCCGCCCGAGCCGGTGACCGCGTTGAGGTAGCGCTTCTCCAGACGCTCGACGATCTGCGCCGGCGAGTCGTCGGGGTACTTGCGGCGCAGCGAGTCCACATATTTCTTCACCGCGGGCGCCTGGAGGCGTTGGGCTCGATCGAGGAGCCCGCCGGTCACCTCGACCGCCTTGCCCGGGGGCGTGCGGCCCTTCTCGGTCGAAGTCCCGTGGGGCGTCTTGTCTCTCATGAGGTCGGGGCCCCGTCCTCGTCGGGCACGACCTCGGAGGGCGGTGGCGGGCCGGGGGGCGTGCCGTCACCGAACGGACGGCCGCCGAGCTCCTCCCGGTGGTGCGGGGTGAGCCAGTTCCGCAGATCGGGGCCCTTCGGCACGATCTGGGTGGGGTTCACATCCGTGTGGACGATGTAGTAGTGCTGCTTGATCTGGGTGAAGTCGGTGGTGTCGCCGAACCCCGGGGTCTGGAAGAGGTCGCGGGCGTACCCCCACAGCACGGGCATCTCGCTCAACTTGCTCCGGTTGCACTTGAAGTGGCCGTGGTAGACCGCGTCGAAGCGGGCGAGGGTGGTGAAGAGGCGGACGTCGGCCTCGGTGATGGTGTCGCCCACCAGGAACCGCTGGGTGGCGAGCCGCTCGGACAGCTCGTCCAGCTTGGTGAACAACCGGTCGTAGGCGGCGTCGTAGCCCTCCTGGCTGCCGGCGAAACCGCATCGGTACACACCGTTGTTGACCTCGGTGTAGATGCCGTGGCTGACCTCGTCGATCTCGTCCCGCAGACGTTCGGGGTAGAGCTCGGGCGCGCCGTCGCGGTGGAAGGCGGTCCACTCCAGCGAGAAGTCGATGGTGATCTGTGGGAAGTCGTTGGTGACGACTTCGCCGGTCGGGATGTCGACGATCGCGGGAACCGTGATGCCCTTGGGGTAACCCGGGATCCGCTTCTCGTAGGCGTCCTTGAGTCGGGGGATCTGCAGGACCGGATCGAGACCCCCGGGATCCAGATCGAATGTCCACGAGTTCTTGTCGTGGGTGGGTCCGCACAGGCCGAGTGAGATCGCATCCTCGAGACCGAGAAGTCTGCGGACGATCAGGGTGCGGTTCGCCCACGGGCAGGCGCGCGCCGCGACGAGGCGGTACCGCCCCGCCTCGACCGGGTATCCGTCGCGACCATCGGCCGTGATACGGGTCTCGATGTACTTCGTGTCGCGCACGAATTCCTGGCCGGTCATCACGTACGAACCCTGTTCGTCTCCGGCGGCGCCGGTCTGCTCGGAGGCGGTGGTCTGCTCGGACTCGGTGCTCATGCTCTCCACAGTAATGATCCGGGGCGACACGAGGCGCCGGACGCGTCCGGCATCCCCTGGCTGGGATCGGCCGCCCGCCGTCCCGCGGTCGAGCGCGACGGGAGTGAATCGGACAGGTCTAGCATCGGGCAGATGCGATCCAGCGACGCCCCCCACGGCGAGGTCAGGGCACCCGAAGAGACCGTCACCACCCGGCCCTGGGCGGCGATGTTGGCGCTCTGCATCGGTTTCTTCATGATCCTCGTCGACATGACGATCGTGGCGGTCGCCCAACCGCGCATCCAGTCCGATCTCGGCACCGACGTCAACGGGGTCGTCTGGGTCACCAGTGCGTATCTGCTCACCTACGCAGTGCCGCTGCTGATCACCGGCAGGCTCGGCGACAAGTTCGGGCCGAAGACGATCTACCAGATCGGTCTGGCGGTGTTCACCGTCGCGAGTCTGTGGTGTGGCCTGTCGTCGTCGATCGGTGAACTCATCGCGGCGCGCGCCCTGCAGGGCGTGGGGGCGGCGCTGATCACCCCGCAGACGATGGCCCTGATCACCCGGATCTTCCCGGCGGAGAAGCGCGGCGCCGCCATGGGCGTCTGGGGCACGGTCGCCGGCGTCGCGACGCTGGTGGGACCGCTGCTGGGCGGGGTGCTGACCGATGCGTTCGGGTGGGAGTGGATCTTCTTCATCAATCTCCCGGTCGGTGTCGTCGGACTCGTCCTGGCCGCGATCCTCGTCCCGCGCGTCGGGACCAACGACCACCAGTTCGACTGGATCGGCGTCGCATTGTCGGCGGTCGGACTCTCCGCGCTCGTCTTCGGCATCCAGGAGGGCGAGAAATTCGCCTGGAGCGCCTGGATCTGGGTGCTGATCCTCGGCGGCCTCGCCGTGCTCGCGGCATTCGTATACTGGCAGTCCAGGATTCGCACCGAACCACTGGTGCCGCTGTCGTTGTTCCGCGATCGCAACTTCTCGCTGGCGACCATCGGCATCGCGTCGATGGGGTTCGCGGTGTCGGCGATGATGATCCCGTTGACGTTCTTCCTGCAGCTCGTCGGCGGGATGTCGCCGACCGAGTCGGCGGTCGTACTCGTCCCGATGGCGGTGCTCACCGGTGTTCTCGCCCCGATCGTCGGACGAATCGTCGACCGCGTCCACCCGCGCACGATCGTGTCCTCGGCGTTGCTGTTGAACGCGGTGGCGATCGGCTGGCTCGGCGTGGTGGCCCGGCCCGACACACCGGTCTGGTTGATCGTCGTCCCGCTCTGTCTGATGGGTGTCGCCTCGGCAGGCATCTGGGCACCCCTCGCCGCGACCGCGACACGCAACCTGCCGTGGCATCAGGCGGGAGCCGGTGCTGGTGTCTACAACACGCTGCGCGTGATCGGTTCCGTGCTGGGCGCGGCGATGATCGGCGCGCTCCTGCAGACCCGATTGGCGGCCGAGCTGCCCGGCATCGATGACGCCGCCGCCCAGGACGGGGGGAGCGGGCAACTCCCGGAGTTCCTCCGGGAGGGCTTCGCGACCGCCATGGGCCAGTCCCTGTACCTGCCGGCCGCGGCCCTGCTGGTCGGCGTCGTCGCGACCTTCTTCTTCGTGCGGCCCGCGCATCAGACTCTTCCGCCGCAGGTCGTCGACCCGCAGACACCGGGTAGCACGACTCACACCGTGGGGGTGCCCGGCGCCTGAGCGCGCGTCCCACGATCTGTCGGGGCCCGACCGTAAAGTTGCGCCCATGCGGATCGTGCACACCTCCGACTGGCATCTGGGCCGGACGTTCCACGGAGTCGAGCTGCTCGCCGATCAGCGGCGCGCACTATCGCATCTCGCGGCCGTCGTCGCCGCGGAGTCGGCCGACGTGGTGATCGTCGCCGGTGATGTCTACGATCGGTCGGTCCCGTCCGCAGACGCGGTGCGGGTCTACGACGAGGGGCTCGCCGAGATCGCCGCCGCCGGAGCGCAGATCGTCGTCACGTCGGGTAACCACGATTCGCCGACGCGCCTCGGTGCCGGGTCCGGGTTCGCGGCCGCGGGCGGCCTGCACCTGCGGACCTCGATCACCGACATCGACCGCCCGGTTCTCCTCTCCGACGCGCACGGTGAGGTGGCCTTCTACGGCATCCCGTACCTCGAGCCGGACACCGCCCGGCACCATCTGGACGTGCCCTCACCCTGTGGTCACACGGCCGTGCTGGATGCCGCGATGGTGCGTATACGAGCGGATCTGGCCGTGCGGCAGTCGCGTTCGGTGGTGGTGGCGCACGCGTTCGTGAGCGGGGCGGCGGCAACGGGGTCGGAGCGTTCCATCAGCGTCGGGGGAGTGGAGACCGTTCCGGCCGAGACCTTCTCGGGCGCCGATTATGTGGCGCTCGGGCATCTGCACTCGCCGCAGCGGGTGGCCGAGTCCGTGCGTTACAGCGGATCACTCCTGCCGTACTCGTTCGGCGAACGCACCCACCGCAAGGCGGTGCTGATCGTCGATCTCGATGCGTCCGGGGTCGCCCAGGTACGGGCGCACGAGATGCCGGTCGTCCGCGAACTCAGTTCTCTCACCGGGACTCTGGCCGATCTGCTGACCGAGGAACGGTTCGGGTCGGCCCAGGATCACTACGTCGAGGTCACGCTCACCGACGCGGTGCGCCCGACCGACGCCATGCGCCGCCTCCGGGAACGCTTCCCGTTCGCCGTGCATGTGCAGTGGGATCGTCCCCACAGCGGTTCCGGTGTCGACTATCGGTCGCGGGTTCGCGGACGCAGTGACGCCGAGATCGTCGCCTCCTTCATCGAGGACGTCCGGGACGCGCCCACCAAGGGAGAACGGGTCCTCATCGAGCGTGCGCTGCGTGCCGTGGTCGGCGAGCCCGAGTCCGACGCCGCCGAACTCACGCTGTTCGACATCGAGGCGATCGTCGCGGAGTCGGCGTGAGGCTTCACCGGTTGCGTGTCCGGGCCTTCGGTCCGTTCGCCGACGAGATCACCGTCGACTTCGACGACCTCGGTGGCGACGGTCTGTTTCTTCTGCACGGTCAGACCGGCGCGGGCAAGACGACCGTTCTCGACGCGGTCGCGTTCGCGCTGTTCGGCCGGGTGCCGGGGGTGCGTGACACGAACCGTCGTCTGCATTCCGATCATGCTGCGCCGCATGAGATCCCGGAGGTCGAACTCGAGGCCACCATCGCGTCGCGACGCCTGCGGATCACCAGGTCGCCCGAGCACGAGCGGCCCAAGAAACGCGGCGACGGCACCCGCAAGGTGAACGCGAAGGCGACCCTGGTGTGGGTCGACGGATCGGGTCCCGATCTCACGCGTCTTCCCGAGATCGGCGATGCGGTCGTTCGTCTGCTCGGGATGAGTGCCGATCAGTTCTTCCAGGTCGTGTTGCTGCCGCAGGGAGATTTCGCCCGTTTCCTACGCGCGCATTCCGACGAGCGAGAGGCGTTGCTGGAGCGTCTCTTCGACACCGAACGTTTCGGCGACCTCGAAGAATGGCTGCGCCAGCGTGCCCGCGACAGCGGCGCGACGCTGACCGAACACACTGCCGTGCTCGACCGAATCGCTGGTCAGATCGTCGCGATCGGTGGCGCCGAACCGACCGCCGACGCCGACTTCGACTGGGCGCAGGGGTGTTTGGATGCCGCCCGGGAGGCAGCGGGGCGCGCGTTCGCGGAGGCCGGTGCCGCGCAGGCTGCGGCCGATCAGGCGCAGGCGGCGTACGAGGCGGGTGCTCGCGTGGCCGAACAGCGGCGCCGCGGTCGCCAGGCCACCGAACGCCTCGCACAGCTGGCGGCGGACGAACCCGCACTGGCAGCAGCAACCCAGGCACGTCGGTTGGCGCTGCGCGCGGCGCCGATCCTTCCGCTCGCCGACGACCACGACCGGGCCGCGGCCGAACTCGAGACCGCCGGGAAGGGCGTCACGCGTGCCCGCACCGCCCTGGTCGAGTTCGCCGAAGGGGAGTCCCTGTGCGGGTATGAGATCGAGCGTGGGAACGAGATCGACGACGCCCTCGCCGCGAGGCTGGACTCCGCGATCGATCGATGGACCGAGGAATCGGGGCGGTGGGAGCCGCTCGCCGAACGGGCGGCGCAGCGTCCGGCGTCGGTCGCCGAGATCGCCGAACTCAAGTCCGCGGTCGCCGAGGCTGACCGCGAGATCGCACGGACGACAACTGCGCTGGACGCCGCGCCTGCTCGTCGTGATGTCGCCGCCGCGGCTCTGCACGCCGCTGACGAGTTGCGAGGACGGGTGCCCGGACTGCAGGCCGAGCGCGACCGGCTCGGTTCGGTCCTCGCAGCGGTGACCGACCGAACGGATGTGCTCGGTCGGCTCGATGCTGCCGAGAAGGCCCTGCTCGACGCGCGCGACGCCCATGCCGCCGCACGCGAGCACGTGCTCGACGTGCGGGAACGGCGTCTCGCCGGAATGGCCGCGGAGTTGGCCGGCGGGCTCGTCGACGGCGAGGCCTGCGTCGTGTGTGGATCGCTCGAACACCCACAGCCGGCCACCGGGGGCACCGGCTCCGGGGTCGGTGCGGCCGCGGCCGAAGAAGACGAGGCGACGGCCGCCGAGGAACGCGCGGGCGCGGCGAAGACGTCCGCCCAGACCGCGGTGACAGCCCTCGCCGAACGCCGCGCCCACCTCGACGAGATCATCGCCGGGGCCGACCCCGATGTCGCGGCGGCCGACCACACCCGGGTCACCGCTGAACTCCGTACCGCTGAACGCGCTGCCGCCCGGCTGCCGGCACTGCGATCGGACGTCGAACGGATCGACGCCGAGGTCGCCGGGTGGCGGGCCGCGGTGGCCGAGATCGAGTCGGCGCAGGCGACGCGGCGCGAACGGTTGAAGTCGTTGCGCCGCAACCTGGCTGAGCTCGACGCCGACCTCCTCGAGGCCACCGGGGGGCGGGTGGGGATCGCCGAACGACGGCGCGAGCTCGCCGAACTCGTGCGACGGGCACGTCGTCTCCGGGACGCCTGCGGGGAGGTCCGACGCGCGCGTGAGCGGTCGGACGAGGCGTCGCAGCGGTTGTCCGAGGCATGCGCCGACGCGGGCTTCGAGTCGGTCGCCGACGTCCGGAAAGCATTCGCTCCCGCGCGGCAGATCGCGGCTTGGGAGTCCATGGTGCAGGAGGCCGCCCGCCTGCGAGCCGCGGCGGAGGAGACACTCGCCGATCCGGACGTGCGGTCGGCTCTGGACGCACCCGACCCGAACCTCGAACAATTGGGTGCCGAGGTGAGTTCCGCGCGCGCACGCCGCGACGCCGCCGCCACCGCGCACGCCGTGGCGGCACAACGCCTCTCCGGGCTCGACGAGTACGTCGTGCAGTTCTGGGCCGCCCTCGACGCCCTGGCGCCGATGCAGGAACGCCAGGCCGAGCTCCAGGGGCTGGCCGAACTGGTCAGCGGGCGAGGACAGAACTCTCGCCGCATGTCGCTGCGATCGTATGTCCTGGCGGCGCGCCTCGACGAAGTGCTCGTCGCCGCGTCCGGTCGTCTTCGCGAGATGTCCTCGGGCCGATACGAATTCGTGCACTCCGATGCCGCCGGGGTGCGCGGCCGGCGAGGTGGCCTGGGCATCGAGGTCCGCGACGAGTACACCGGCGCACTGCGCGCGACGACGACGCTCTCCGGCGGGGAGACCTTCTTCGCCTCCCTCGCGCTGGCCCTCGGGCTCGCCGACGTCGTGTCCGCGGAATCCGGCGGGCGAGTGCTCGACACGATCTTCATCGACGAGGGATTCGGCACCCTCGACCCCGAGGCCCTCGACCTCGTCATGGGGGTTCTCGACGAGCTCCGCGCGGGCGGGCGCGTCGTCGGCGTCGTGAGTCACGTGGATGAACTCCGGGCGCGAATCCCGGCCCAGCTGCACGTCCTGCGTGGCGAGCACGGGTCGTCGATCCGGTTGCAGAGTCCGGTCGGCGTGTCGTGAGCCGGCCGATTGGGTCGTCCCGGTGATGGTGCGCTAGGCTGGGTCCCGCCCGATGAGCCCCCGTAGCTCAGGGGATAGAGCGTCTGCCTCCGGAGCAGAAGGCCGCAGGTTCGAATCCTGCCGGGGGCACCATTTCACCAGAAGCGCCACTTGGGAGCAGAAGCGCCTGTTACAACCGGCGCTCGTGCACGCAAGTGGCGCTTCTGCGTTCATCCTCACACGTATGGCTGCGTGAGCATCTCCAGCAACTGCCCGGACGGGTCCTTGAAGTAGACGCGCCGGCCCTCCTCGGTGGCGATCTCGTTCGGCCGCCGCATCTGCGGATCGGCCCAGTGTTCGACGCCACGTCGAAGCAATGCTTGGTAGCCGCGGTCGAAGTCGGCGTCGTCCATCAGAAACGCCATGTGGACCGGCTCCGCGACCGGTGCCGGCGCGAATTGTAAAAGGGTGTCGTCGTCGAGGAGGATGTTGATGAACGGACCCCAACCGGGTGCGGGCCGCGCGCCGAGCACGTCCCGATAGAAGTCGGCGGACGCCTGCGGATCGTGCGCGCCGATGATGATGTGATTGAAACTGACTGCCATGACGAAACTTTCGTCCCGGCGCCTCCATGCCTGACGCGGTCCGCCACCGGCACGCGACGCTGGGGCAGAGCTTGCCACAGTCTTCTCGGGATGGCCACAATCGGGCCCGGTCGGTACGGTTCGGCCACTAGTCTCGTCGTGTGCTGAATCGCTGGAGACAACGCAACGACTTCGCGCCGGACCTACGTGTAATCGCCCTGCTCGCCCCTTCCCAGCTGATATCCCGTCGGACGCTTCCGGTCGTGCGGCGCGCGTACCGGGTCCGCAACGGCCGGGATCCCGTCACCACGGTGACCACGGGCGGCGGCGTCGACGTGCGGTTGTTCCGTCCGGCGCATTCGTCGGGGCGGCTGCCCGGGCTCCTGTGGATCCATGGCGGGGGATACGTCACGGGGAGTGCGGCTCAGGACGATCGCTGGGCCCGCGCGATGTCCGAACGGGCCGGCGTCCAGGTGGTGTCCGTCGACTATCGGCTGGCGCCCGAACACCCATACCCGGCTGCTCTGGACGACTGCCTCGACGCGCTGCGTTGGATGACCGATCAGCCCGACATCGACACGGGCCGGATCGCGATCGGCGGCAACAGTGCCGGCGGGGGACTGGCCGCAGCACTGGCCTACCGGGCCCGAGACGCGGGGATCGATGTGCGACTGCAGCTCTTGACCTACCCCATGCTCGACGACCGCACACGCGAAGCCGATCCGCGGCACCGGTTGTGGAACGCGTCGGCGAATGTCTTCGGATGGGCCAGCTATCTCGGTGGCGCAGAGCCGGATACGGCCGTCCCGGCACGCCGAGCGGACCTCGAGGGCTTGGCCCCGGCCTGGATCGGAGTCGGCACTCTCGATCTGTTCGCGGCCGAGAATCGCGACTATGGGGAACGGCTCCGAGCGGCCGGCGTCGGGTGCCATGTGGACGAGATAGAAGGTGCATTCCACGGGTTCGACATCGTGGCGCCCAGAACAGCCATCGCGCAGGACTTCTTCGGTCGGCAATGTGACGCCGTCCGGCGCGCACTCACCCACGGCTGAATCCAGCGTCCTCACAGGAGCGGTAGCTCGATGCGTCGCCACGGATCACCGCCGTCGACGAGGAGCATGCCGGCCCGGTCCCCGCACCTGGGTCACCTCACCACAGCGCACAATCGCCACCTCGAACGCAGATTCGCGAGCTGCAGCGAGTGAACTGCGAACGAAGTGGCGATTGTGCGGAGACTGCTCAGTTCATCGGAAGAGGCTGCGCGTTGCGGGCCGCCAGCATCTGGGTGATGATCCCGATTTCCTTGTCCTGCGTGCGCTTCATGCTCGACGCCAGGTCGCGCACATACTCCTGCTCGACGTTGGCCGGATCGGCGGCGTACTCCATCATGTGCAGTCCGCCTTCGTGGTGGCGCAGCATCAACTGCAGGAAGGTGGTGTCCACCTGGGGACCCCGCATCGCGCGGAACTGCTCCATCTCCGTCGAGGTCGCCATGCCCGGCATCGCCGGCTGCTCGACGTCCGACGAAGCCTCACCCGACGCAGGTGCGCCGGACTCCGGCATCGACATGTCCCCGTGATCCATGTCCCCGTGATCCATGTCCCCGTGGTCCATGCTGCCGTGATCGTGACCCCCGTCGGCATGATCGGCCGGATCGGAGTGATCGTGGCCGTCGGCGGAACCGCTGTGTCCCATCCAGGCCATGGTGTCGCCGGGGTTGGTGACGGGTTGCCCCCACCGCGACAGCCACGACTGCATCTGCCCGATCTCGTTGCTCTGCGCGGTGAGGATGTCGAAGGCCATGTTGCGGACCGCGGGATCGGTCCCGTGCTCGAGTTCGATCGCCGCCAGTTCCACGCCCTGTTCGTGGTGACGGGTCATGTCCTGTGCGAAGCCGACCGCCGCGGAGTTCGCCGCGGGTGCATCGTCGTCGACGGGATCGTCGGCGAGGCTCGCCTGGATGAGCAACCCGAGGCCGACTCCGAGGAGGAGCACGGCGACACCGACCAGCGCGAGGAGCGCTCGGTTCTGGTGCGGCGCATCGGATTCGGCGTCGGTGGACGTGGGCGCGCCCACGGTGTCGGGTGTGCGCGGGGTCTCGGGACGATCGCTGCTGTCGCTCATCGCTGGTTCCTCGTCATCTCGCCGGTCGTCTCGGCCGGATCGTTCGCCGGGGTCCTGGTGCCCGGACCGCCGCTGGTCGTGGGTCCCGAACCGGGTCAGCCTGCGGGCGCCGGGGCAGCGCCGTTCATCGGGACGGCATCCGGGCCGGGCTCACCCTCGTCGGCGGGCGGGGGATTCGACGGGTCGAAGCCGGGGATCGCGGCACAGGTCGCCTGGGTTTCCGGGTAGGCCGAGGTCTGTGGGTTCTCCTGGTAGACGCCGGGCATCATGTTGCGGCGAAGCGCGGTGATGAACTGGTCGACGCGGGGATCGCGAGCGGAGTCCAGTTTGAGCTGGTGACCCCAGCTCTGCAGCGACACCGGCTTGTCCAGGCCCGGGTACGGCGAGAGGAACAGGTACTGCTCGCCTCGGACGAGCTGCTTGAGGTGGTCGAGATCCTCGGGCGTGACGGTCTCGGGGTTGTAGGTGATCCACACCGCGCCGTGTTCGAGTGCGTGGACGGCGTTCTCCGAACGCAGCGGGTTCGGGTAGACGACGCCGGTACAGGTCGCCCAGATCTCGTCGTGCGGGCCGCCGAAGGGAGGCGACTGGTCGTAGGCGACGCGCTGCGTCGCGGTGACGTGGCGTCCGGCCTCGTAGTACCGCTTGGTCACGCCGGGGATGGCGGCCGAGGGGTCGGGGTTCTGCGGCGATGGCACGAACTCCGACACCGACTGCACGGCGACATCATCCTTCTGCTCGGCGCGCTGCTCGTTGAACTTGGGGATGAGGTAGATCGCGAGCCCCGCGACAAGACCGATGACCACGACTACGGCGCCCACGAGCATCCAGTCGACCTGGCGTCCCGTCGCGGAGGGAACCGATCCTGCTCTCTTGGGAGACTTGGGGACGTTCGCCCCGGGTTTGCGCGCCATCGACTTCTTTCCTCATCCGACTCCGGTCCCCGCGCGGGCGGGCCCTGGGCCCGGCGCTCGCTCGGCGCCCACGAGTGTACTGGTGGGTGTGCTCGCCCCGACCCCGGTGCGACGGAGTGGGCCGAGCAGGGTGCGATTGTCGGTGATCAGGCATCGGCCAATAGGATGGTGTCCTGTGACTCCCGCCGACCTGGCCGCGCTGCTGCGCGCCGTGACCCTGACCGTGGTCCGCGACCGCGGACTGGACGAGAATCTGGTGCCCGACTCGATCGTCGTCGAGCGCCCCCGTCACGCTGACCACGGCGATTACTCCACCAATGTCGCCCTCCAGATGGGCAAGCGTCTCGGCGTGAAGCCGCGCGAACTCGCGGGCTGGCTGGCCGAGGCCTTCGCGGCCGCCGAGGGCATCGACAAGACCGACATCGCCGGCCCCGGGTTCGTGAACATCTGGCTCGGTGCGGCCGCACAGAACACGGTCGTCGCGTCGGTGCTGGAGCAGGGAGGGAACTACGGCCGCGGAGACGAACTCGCCGGTTCGGTCATCAACCTCGAATTCGTGTCGGCCAACCCGACCGGCCCCATCCACCTCGGCGGAACCCGCTGGGCGGCAGTCGGCGACGCACTCGGTCGCGTCCTGTCCGCCCGTGGCGGCGAGGTGACGCGCGAGTACTACTTCAACGATCACGGCGCCCAGATCGACCGGTTCGCGCGGTCGCTCGAGGCCGCCGCCCTGGGCAACCCGACACCCGAGGACGGGTACGCGGGTGACTACATCGCCGACATCGCGGCGAAGGTCGTCGAGAAGGCCCCCGACGTGCTGTCGCAGCCGGAGTCCGAACGCCTCGAGACCTTCCGCTCGGTCGGGGTGGACCTGATGTTCACCCACATCAAGCAGAGCCTGCACGACTTCGGAACCGATTTCGACGTCTTCACCCACGAGGACAAGATGTTCGCCACCGGCCTCGTCGACGAGTGCATCGGTGAACTCAAGGCCAATGGGAACCTGTACGAGAAGGACGGCGCCTGGTGGCTGAAGTCCACCGACTTCGGCGACGACAAGGACCGCGTCGTCCTCAAGAGTGACGGCAACGCCGCCTACATCGCCGGCGACATCGCCTACTACCGCGACAAGCGCAACCGCGGCTTCAACCTCTGCATCTACATGCTCGGCGCCGACCACCACGGCTACATCAGCCGGCTCAAGGCCGCCGCCGCGGCGCTCGGTGACGACCCGGCGACCGTCGAGGTGCTGATCGGCCAGATGGTGAACCTCGTGCGCGACGGCAAGCCGGTGCGCATGAGCAAGCGTGCGGGAACGGTGATCACGCTGGACGACCTCGTCGACGCGGTGGGGGTCGACGGCGCGCGCTACTCGCTGATCCGTTCGTCGGTCGACGTCAACATCGACATCGATCTCGACCTGCTGACCAAGCAGTCCAACGACAACCCGGTGTACTACGTGCAGTACGCGCACGCCCGGATGTCGGCTCTCGCACGCAACGCCGCTGATCTGGGGGTCGTGTCCTCGCTCGACCACCTCGACCTGCTCGATGACCCCGCCGAGGGTGAATTGATCCGCACCATCGGCGATTTCGACGAGGTCGTGGCCACCGCCGCCACCCTGCGCGAACCGCATCGGGTGTGCCGGTACCTCGAGGTCCTCGCCGGTACGTACCACCGCTTCTACGCGAAGTGCCGGGTGCTGCCGCAGGGTGACGAGGACGTCGCCGACATCCACCGGGCACGTCTCGCGCTGTGCGAGGCCACCCGCCAGGTCCTGGCCAACGGTCTGAACCTGGTCGGCGTCACCGCACCGGAGCAGATGTGAGCGCGCATCCGGCCGGGCCCCGGCACGCCGAGCTGCTGGCCGCACCGCATCTCGCGGAGCGTCCGAACGACCCGGCCGTCCTCGCGGCCATCCCCGCGCAGGTGTGGCCACGCAACGCTGCGCGCGACGACTCGGGGGAACTGCGCATCGCCGGGGTACCGGTGAGCGAGCTCGCCGCCGAGTTCGGTACGCCGGCCTTCTTCATCGACGAAGCCGACTTCCGGTCCCGCTGCCGCGACATGATGGCCGCGTTCGGACCTCACGGTCGCGTGCACTACGCGTCGAAGGCGTTCCTGTGCAGTGAGATCGCCCGCTGGGTCGACGACGAGGGTCTGTCTCTCGATGTGTGCAGTGGCGGTGAACTGGCCATAGCATTGCGCGCCGGTTTCCCGCCGGAGCGGATCGCCCTGCACGGCAACAACAAGAGCGTCGACGAGTTACGCGCGGCGGTCGAGGCGGGGATCGGTCACGTCGTCCTCGATTCGATGGTCGAGATCGAACGCCTCGACGCGGTCGCCCGCGAGCGCGGTGTCGTCGCCGACGTCCTCGTCCGTGTGACCGTGGGCGTCGAGGCCCACACCCACGAGTTCATCTCCACCGCCCACGAAGACCAGAAGTTCGGGTTCTCGCTCGCCGGGGGCGTCGCGATGGAGGCCATCCGGAAGGTCTTCGCCACAGGCAATCTCCGGCTCGTCGGTCTGCACAGCCACATCGGTTCACAGATCTTCGACATGGACGGGTTCGAGCTCGCCGCCCATCGGGTCCTCGGGCTGCTGCACGACGTCGTCGACGAGTTCGGCGTCGAGAAGACGTCCCAGATGTCGATCGTCGATCTCGGTGGGGGACTGGGTATCTCGTACCTCCCCGAGGAGCGGCCGCTCCCGGTCGAGAAGGTGGCGGAGACCCTGGCCGCCATCGTCGAGCGCGAGTCGGCCGCCGTGGGCCTGCCCATGCCGACCATCGCGGTCGAACCCGGCCGCGCGATCGCCGGACCCGGTACCGTGACGCTCTACCGCGTCGGCACCGTGAAGGACGTCGAGCTGGGCGGCGGTGCCGTCCGTCGCTACATCTCCGTCGACGGCGGGATGAGCGACAACATCCGCACGGTGCTCTACGACGCCGAATACGATGTGCGACTGGTGTCGCGGGTGTCGGAGGCACGTGCGGTGGTCTGCCGCGTCGTCGGCAAGCACTGTGAGAGCGGCGACATCGTCATCAAGGACTGCTGGTTGCCCGACGACCTCGGACCGGGTGATCTGATCGCGGTGGCGGCCACCGGCGCCTACTGCTACTCGATGTCGAGCCGATACAACATGACCATGAGACCGCCCGTGGTGGCGGTGGCCGAGGGCAACGCCCGGCTGCTGCTTCGTCGGGAGACCATCGAAGACTTTCTCAGCCTGGAGGTGAGCCCGTGACCGGATCAGTCGAGAACACAAGCGGCGCAAGCGAGTCGAACCCGCGCACCATCGGTGTCGCGGTCCTCGGCATGGGCAACGTCGGGGCCGAGGTGGTGCGCATCATCACCGACAACGCCGCCGACCTCCGCGCCCGCGTCGGAGCCCCCGTCGAGATCCGTGGCGTCGCGGTCCGCGACCTCGGTCGCCCGCGCAAGATCGGACAGGACCTGCTCACCGACGACGCCGCGGCGCTCGTCGCGCGCGATGACGTCGACATCGTCGTCGAGCTGATGGGCGGCATCGACCCCGCTCGCGGTCTGATCCGCTCGGCGCTGGAGAGCGGCAAGTCGGTCGTGACCGCCAACAAGGCCCTGCTGGCCGAGTACACCGGCGAGCTCGCCACCGCCGCAGCCGAGGCCAAGGTCGATCTGTATTTCGAGGCGGCCGTCGCCGGTGCGATCCCGGTGATCCGTCCGCTGATGCAGTCGCTGGCGGGCGACACCGTCGAGCGGGTGGCGGGAATCGTCAACGGCACCACGAACTTCATCCTGTCGGCGATGGACGAGACCGGCGCCGACTATGCCGACACCCTCGCCGAGGCGGGACGCCTCGGATACGCCGAAGCCGATCCGACGGCCGATGTGGAGGGGTACGACGCCGCCGCGAAGGCCGCGATCCTGGCCTCGATCGCCTTCCACACACGGGTGACCGCGGCCGATGTGCACCGTGAGGGCATCTCGTCGGTCACCGCGTCGGACCTGGTGGCGGCCAAGAAGTTCGACTGCACCATCAAGCTGCTCTCCATCTGCGAACGTGTGCGCGACGCCGGTGGCTCGCAACGCATCTCGGCTCGCGTCTATCCCGCACTGATCCCGCTGACCCACCCGTTGGCCACGGTAAACGGGGCGTTCAACGCGGTGGTCGTGGAGGCCGAGAACGCCGGCCGGTTGATGTTCTACGGCCAGGGCGCAGGCGGTTCGCCGACCGCGTCGGCGGTGCTCGGCGACATGGTCATGGCCGCGCGCAACCGGGTGCACGGTGGTCGCGGACCGCTGGAGTCGACCTACGCGTCGCTGCCGGTCGCACCGATCGACGACGTGTTCACGCGGTACTACGTCTCGATGCGGGTGGCCGACAAGCCCGGTGTGCTGGCGCAGGTCGCGGGGGAGTTCTCCAAGCGGTCGGTCAGCATCGCCGCCGTGCGCCAGGAGGGCGCGGGCGACGATGCCCGCCTGATCCTGGTGACCCACCGCGCACCCGACCGTGCGCAATCGGATTGTGTTGCGGCGCTCGAAGACATGGACGCCGTCATCAAGGTGTCGAGTGTGTTGCGATTGGAAGGTACCGATGACTGAAGCGACTTCTACGCCTGTGCACCGCGCGTGGCCGGGCCTGATCGAGGCCTACCGGTCGCGGCTCCCCGTCGCCGACGACTGGAAGGTCGTCACGCTCCTCGAGGGTGGCACCCCGCTGATCAGCGCGCCGCATCTGTCGTCGCTGACTGGCTGCGAGGTTTACCTCAAGGTCGAGGGGCTCAACCCCACCGGTTCGTTCAAGGACCGTGGCATGACGATGGCCGTGAGCAACGCGGTCAACAACGGCAAGACCGCGGTGCTCTGCGCATCGACCGGCAACACGTCCGCGTCCGCCGCCGCCTACGCCACCCGGGCGGGTATCACCTGCGCCGTGCTGATCCCGCAGGGCAAGATCGCGATGGGCAAGCTCGCCCAGGCGGTCATGCACGGCGCCAAGATCATCCAGGTCGAGGGCAATTTCGACGACTGCCTCGAACTCGCCCGCAAGGCGACCTCCGAGTTCACCGAGATCGAGCTCGTGAACTCGGTCAACCCGGCGCGTATCGAGGGGCAGAAGACCGCGGCCTTCGAGATCGTCGACGTTCTGGGTCGCGCGCCCGACGTCCACGCCCTGCCGGTCGGCAACGCGGGCAACATCACCGCGTACTGGAAGGGATACACCGAGTACCACGCCGACGGCGTCTCGTCGTCCGTGCCCCGGATGCTCGGGGTCCAGGCCGCGGGCGCGGCCCCGCTGGTGAACGGCGCCCCGGTGCGAGAGCCGGAGACCATCGCCACCGCCATCCGCATCGGGTCGCCCGCCAGCTGGAATCAGGCCGTCGCCGCCAAGGACGAGTCGAACGGGCAGTTCCGCGCCGCGACCGACGAGAAGCTGCTGGAGGCCTACCGCCTCGTGGCCGGCAAGGAAGGCGTGTTCGTCGAACCCGCCTCGGCGGCCAGTGTTGCCGGCCTCCTCGCAGCCAGTGCCGACGGTTGGATCACACCGGGATCGACCGTGGTGTGCACCGTCACCGGCAATGGCCTCAAGGACCCCGACACCGCACTGGCGGGTATTCCCGAGGTCGAAGCCATCCCGGTCGACCCGGTGGCAGTCGCGAATGCTCTCGGTGTCGGCTGACGGGGCCGGGCGTCCGGTCGATGTCCAGCCGGGCGCCCACAACTCGACCGTCGGCTCGTCACCGACGGTCCGTGACCTGCCCGTCGGCATCTCCACACGGGTCCGCGTGCCCGCGTCGAGCGCCAACCTCGGTCCCGGATTCGACTGTCTGGGAATGGCTCTCGGAATCCACGACGAAGTGATCGTGGAGACCGTCGACTCCGGGGTGACCCTCGATGTCGAGGGTGAGGGTGCAGCCGACGTCCCACGGGACGAGTCGCATCTCGTCGTCCGGGCGCTGGCCCGCGGCCTGGCGCACGCCGGGTTCCGCGCTCCCGGCCTGACCCTCCGCTGTGTCAATCAGATCCCGCATTCGCGCGGCCTGGGATCGTCGGCGGCCGCCGCCGTGTCGGGTCTCGCGGCGGCATCGGGGCTGATCTCGGCCGCCGGCCTGGGCGCCGGGCTGTCGACTGACGAGCTGGTGCAGCTCTCCAGCGAGTTCGAGGGACACCCTGACAACGCCGCCGCCAGCGTGCTCGGCTCGGCCGTCGTCACCTGGACCGACTCCGCGGACGGGGTGCCGACGTACCGCGCGCACCGCTTGGCCGTGCACCCCGACATCTGTGCGACCGTGTTCGTTCCGGACACGGAGTCCTCGACCAGCTTCACCCGGGGCCTCCTGCCGGATTCGGTCCCGCGAGGCGATGCGGTATTCAACCTGAGTCGTTCCGCGCTCGCGGTCGTGGCGCTCACCGCCGAGCCCCGGAATCTGATGGCGGCGTCCGAGGACCGCCTGCATCAGCCGTATCGCGCGTCGGCGATGGCGCCCACCAGCGATCTGGTCGCCGCGCTGCGTGCCTGGGGATACGCCGCCACCGTCTCCGGTGCGGGTCCGACCGTCCTCGTGCTCGGCACTGCCCCGGTCCCCGCCGACATCCGTCAGATCGCGCAGGGACTCGGCTTCACCACCCGCTCGGTCGCCATTGCCGGCGGCGTCGAGATCAGCGTCGGCTGATTCGCGTCCCCGGGCCCGGAGCGGGGCCCTGCTCGTTTGGCGCATTCGGCGTGTTGCCCCTATCATGCGAACGGGGTTACCATATTCTGGTCTAGCCGCGCGGGCTTGTCCTGCCGCTTCTCATTCATCACCGACCGGAGCACACCGGCTGTCGAACCTGCCGTGGTCGTGGGTGTCTGTCGACGGAGTCGACAGGGCCGAAGCGTAGGTACTCTCCGAGCACGCTCGCAGCGGGACCGCATATTTCTCTACCGTCCACCGCGGACGGACTCCCTAGCGCACAGAAGCAGGGAAACGTAGACCTCACGCAGTTTTCGTCTGCGGGAGGAACGAAAGGACTTCCGTGACCGATACGGACCTGATCACCGCACCTGCCGAGCAGGAATCCGCGGGTTCGGCCGCCCCCGATTCGGGACAACCGGCCACCAAGACACGTGCACGCACCGGTCTTTCCGGCATGGTGCTGAGCGAACTCCGGACGGTCGCCGGTGAACTCGGCATCAAGGGCACCTCGGGAATGCGCAAGGGCGACCTGATCGCCGCCATCAAGGAGCGCCAGGCCGGAGGCGGCGCCGCCGCGGCTCCCAAGAGCGCCCCGACCCGGGCCAAGAGCGCCGCGAAGGCCGCCCCGACCACCGACGACCAACTCACGATCGCCGACTCCCCGTCGGGGGATGCCTCCACCGACGCGCCGAAGGCCGACGCGCCCAAGGGCGCCGGGCGGGCGTCGAGGTCCGCCGGTCGCAAGACCGCCGAGACAAGCGCCGACCAGAACGTGACGCCCGACAACGGTGCCCAGGACGAGGCGCCCAAGGACAGGGCTCCCGCCGAGAAGGCCACCACCGAGAACGCCGACACCGCGCCCGGCGACGGCGGCCAGCGGGAGGGTGCGTCGGATTCCGAGGCCGGTGGCGGCCGCGAACGACGCCCGCGCCGCGACGGTGCGGCCGAGTCGTCCGGCGACGCCGACGGCGGTGAGCAGCGCACCCGCCGGAACCGCAACCAGAACCGGGACAACCAGAACCGCGACGGGGGTCAGAACCGCGACAACCAGAACCGCGACGGCGGCCAGAACCGGGACAACCAGAACCGGGACAACCAGAACCGGGATGGCGGCCAGAACCGGGATGGCGGCCAGAACCGGGACGGGGGCCAGAACCGCGACAACCGTGACGATGACGGAGAGGGCGGCGGCCGTCGCCGTGGCCGTCGTTTCCGCGAGCGTCGTCGTGGCCAGAACCGCGACACCCCGAACGAGCCCCAGGTCTCCGAGGACGACGTGTTGCAGCCGGTCGCCGGCATCCTCGACGTCCTCGACAACTACGCCTTCGTGCGGACCTCCGGATACCTCGCCGGTCCGAACGACGTCTATGTCTCGATGAACCTCGTCCGCAAGAACGGGCTCCGACGCGGCGACGCGATCACCGGTGCGGTCAAGGTCGCGCGCGACGGGGATCAGCAGAACCAGCGTCAGAAGTTCAATCCGCTGGTGCGCCTCGACACGGTCAACGGTGGGGACGTGGAGGCGGCCAAGCGTCGTCCCGAGTTCAACAAGCTGACCCCGCTCTACCCGAATCAGCGGCTGCGCCTGGAGACGACCCCCGAGCGTCTCGACACGCGGGTCATCGACCTGATCATGCCGATCGGCAAGGGGCAGCGTGCGCTGATCGTGTCGCCGCCGAAGGCCGGTAAGACGACGATCCTGCAGGACATCGCCAACGCCATCGCCACCAACAACCCCGAATGCCACCTCATGGTCGTGTTGGTCGACGAGCGTCCCGAAGAGGTCACCGACATGCAGCGTTCGGTGAAGGGCGAGGTCATCGCCTCGACCTTCGACCGCCCGCCGTCAGACCACACGTCGGTGTCCGAACTCGCGATCGAGCGCGCCAAGCGTCTGGTCGAGAGCGGCAAAGACGTCGTGGTGCTGCTCGACTCGATCACCCGCCTGGGTCGTGCGTACAACAACGCGTCGCCGGCATCGGGTCGAATCCTCTCCGGCGGTGTCGATTCCACCGCGCTCTACCCGCCCAAGCGCTTCCTCGGCGCGGCTCGCAACATCGAGAACGGCGGCTCCCTGACGATCATCGCCTCGGCCCTCGTCGAGACCGGCTCCACCGGTGACACCGTGATCTTCGAAGAGTTCAAGGGCACCGGTAACGCCGAGCTCAAACTCGACCGCAAGATCTCCGAGCGCCGCGTCTTCCCGGCAGTGGACGTCAACCTGTCCAGCACGCGTAAGGACGAGCTGCTGCTGTCGCCGGAGGAGTTCTCCATCGTGCACAAGCTGCGTCGTCTGCTCTCGGGTCTCGACTCGCAGCAGGCCATCGACCTGCTCATCAGTCAGCTCAAGAAGACCAAGACGAACATCGAGTTCCTGATGTCGGTGCAGAAGACCGCGCCGGGCGCGAACAACGACGACTGACCCAGTCGGAGACTAGAACGGCGCCGACGAGAACGGCCCCGACCGCGGTGACGCGGATCGGGGCCGTTCTCCGTTGTCGCTCGATCAGGAGATCAGATCGGCCATCAGCTGGTCCCAGGCCTGGACGACCTCGGGTGCGACGACTCCGGTCTGGGTGACCACCAGACAGCACTGCGCAGTCCGGTTGTAGATCTCGAGCGACCCGATCGGACCCCACACGCCCTGGGGCCAGGTCACCCAGCAGTCGCCGACGAGGTTGAAGTTCACCATCACCCGGGCATTCCCGGACGCGAGCACCATCTGACCGCGATGTTCGCGCCCGCCGTCGAGCCGATCCTGGCGCATCTGCACGCACCCCGGCGCCGTGGCGGCCAGGGTCACCGTCATCCCCAGAAGGGCCGCGTGCTCGAGGGCTGCGATCACCCGACGGGTGTTCACGCGAGTCGCACGCGAGGATGCGGACGCGGCCAGCGAGGCATGACGCGCCGAACCGCCGTCGGCGAGAATCGAATCGAGTTGCGCGATCTGGTCGTCGTGGTGGTGTGGCGGCGCGGTGTCTTCGGGGATTCCCGGTCCGACCGGGAACGGTCGAGGACGTGCTGGCCCGTGTCCGAGCGAGAGCGACTCGAATGCGAGCCGGTCGGAATTCTCGGTCAGGTAGGTGGCGTGCGATGTGTTCCCGCGGTCGTCGAACAGCCTCAGGGTGGGCGGGACATGGGCGGCGGGATCGCTGAGGAGGGTCGAGGACAGTCGGGACGAGCTGAGCCGCAACGTGATCCGATCGGACTCGGCGCGGATCGGACCTCCGACGGAAACCGGTGCCGCGTGCACGCCCACCGCGTTCATGATGACCGGCCCCGCCACGGTCACCCCGACGACCTGTCCGAGCGACGGGAGGTGCGCGGTCACCCCGCCCACGTCGCCGATGACCGAGGAATCACCGAAACCCGCTGTGCGCAGCAATATCTCGAGATCGCTGTGGGCGGGCGGGTATTCCTCGGCGGACCCGGTCATGTCAGTAGACGTCGCGCAGGTATCGGTTGTCCGACCGCAGCTGGTCGACGTAGTCACGCGCGGCGTCCGGACCCATCCGACCGCACTCGCCGATGATCTCGTGCAATGCCGCGTCGACGTCGTCGGCCATCGTCGTGGCGTCGCCGCACACATAGACGCGCGCACCCGCCTCGAGCCAGGAGAACAGTTCCGCGCCGTGTTCGCGCATCCGGTCCTGCACGTAGACCTTGTGGTCCTGATCGCGCGAGAACGCGAGGTCCAAGCGGTCGAGGGTGCCATCGGTGATGAACTGTTCGAGCTCGCGCGCGTACAGGTGGTCGCACGCGCGATGCTGGTCGCCGAAGAACAGCCAGTTGGCTCCGGTGGCGCCCGCGGCGGCGCGTTCGTGGAGAAAGGCGCGGAACGGCGCGACGCCGGTGCCGGGGCCGATCATGATCGCCGGGGCGTCGTCGGCGGGGAGCCGGAAGTTCTTGTTCGGTGTGATGAAGACGCTCACGGTGTCACCCGGGGCACAGCGGTCGGCGAGGTGGGTCGAACACACCCCGCCCCGGGACCTGCCGTCCAGGGTGTAGCGCACCGTTGCCATCGTGATGTGCACGGTGCCCCCATGGACCCGGGGGCTCGACGAGATGGAGTACTCGCGGTGGGCGAGGGGGCTGAGCTCCTCGAGGAGTTCCTCGGCGGTCAGCGTCAGGGCCGGGTCGATGTTCAGCAGGTCGAGGACGTCGCGCCCCGAGAGCCACGCATCGAGTGCGAGGGCGTCGCCCGCCTCGACGAGGCGGGTGAGTTCGGGGTCCCCGGTGCGGTCGGCGACCACCTTGGCGAGGTACTTCGACGGGGTCGCGATCTCGTACCGGCGCGTCAGGGCCTCGCGCAGTGTGTAGGTGGCCTTCCGATCGGCGATGATCTCGTCGCCCACGGCGCCGAGGCGATCGAGTAGCAGGTCGACGAGATCCGGATCGTTGAGCGGCGCGATACCGATGCCGTCGCCCACCTCGTAGGTGATCCCGCTGTCGCCGAGATCGATCTCGATGTGCCGGACCTCTTTGGCCGAGCCGGGTCCGGACAGCACCTCGTTGGTGAGGATCGTGGCCGGGTACGGATTGCGCCGGTTCCACGGCGACCGTGCGGTCCTGCCGGTGCGGCGAGCGGGAGCAGGGGCGGCGGCGGTGTCGAGTGCCAGGGCGCTGCCGGCCGATGCGGCGTCGTACATCGAGGCATCCTTCGTGATCGACGTTCGGTGATCCATGCTGTCGGTGAGCACAGGGATCCGGGGACCACTGGGATCCGGGGGGATCGCGCTCACCTGGCCGGCACGCGACGAGTCTGCACGGGCGGGCGCCGCCACGGTACTACACTTAGGCAACCCTTATCACCCCTCACGGCCGAGGCGTGACGCGTATCTCGCCGGGAGCGGCGGGAATGCATCGGTCCGGTCTGCTGTTGATGCATCTGCGACCGCGTGACCGGGATTTTTGCTGGTGATGCAGCACATGGCATACTGAGCGGTCGAGTCCGGTTCCGGTTCACACCATCGACACGCGACGGTGACCCGGCGACCACAGAAAGGGACAGCCACCATGAAGCAGGGAATCCACCCCGAGTACGCGACGACCACCGTCGTCTGCGGCTGCGGCAACACCTTCGAGACCCGCAGCACCGCTGCGAACGGTCGGATCAACGTCGAGGTCTGCTCGCAGTGCCACCCGTTCTACACGGGCAAGCAGAAGATCCTCGACACCGGTGGCCGTGTCGCCCGGTTCGAGAAGCGCTACGGCAAGCGCGCCAAGTAGACCACGCTGCGACGCCCGCCCGACGATCAGTCGGGACGGGCGTCGTTGTGTTTTGGTCACCATCGGAATCCGGTTCTGGGTCAGCGCCGGTCGACAAGTGAGGACGCCTCCATGAGTACGCAGAGTCCCTCGGCCATCGACGACATCCTGGCCGAACACTCCGGCCTCGAACGCCAGTTGGCGGATCCGGCGCTGCACGACGACCCGACCGCCGCCCGGCGGGTGGGCAAACGGTTCGCCGAACTCGCACCCGTGATGTCGACGTACGCGAGGCTGAAGGCGGCCCGCGACGACCTGGAGGCCGCCCGCGAACTCGCCTCGGACGACGCGTCGTTCGCCGCGGAGATCCCCGCGCTCGAGGAGGCGGTCGCCGAACTCGACGCCGCCCTCACCGATCTGCTCGCCCCCCGCGACCCCCACGACGGCGACGACGTGGTGTTGGAGATCAAGTCCGGGGCCGGTGGCGAGGAGTCCGCGCTGTTCGCCTCCGATCTCGCCCGCATGTACCTCAAATACTGTGAGCGGCATGGGTGGAAAGCCCAGATCCTGGGCATGACCGAATCCGATCTCGGCGGCTACAAGGAAGCCACCATCTCCATCAAGTCCAAGGAGACGGTGCGCGACGGTGTCTGGTCGCGGCTGAAGTTCGAGGGCGGTGTGCACCGCGTCCAGCGCGTGCCCGTCACCGAGTCGCAGGGACGCATCCACACCTCGGCCGCCGGTGTGTTGATCTACCCCGAACCCGAAGAGGTCGCGGAGGTGGTGATCGACGAATCGGATCTCCGCGTCGACGTCTACCGCTCCTCCGGGAAGGGTGGGCAGGGCGTGAACACCACCGACTCGGCCGTCCGCCTCACCCACCTGCCGACCGGCATCGTCGTGACGTGCCAGAACGAGCGGTCGCAGTTGCAGAACAAGGCGCGGGCGATGCAGGTGCTGGCGGCGCGTCTGCAGTCCGCCGCAGAAGAAGAGGCCGACGCCGCCGCGGCCGAGGGCCGGGCGGCGCAGATCCGCACCGTCGACCGTTCGGAGCGGATCCGCACCTACAACTTCCCCGAGAACCGCATCACCGACCACCGGATCGGATACAAGGCGAGCAATCTCGACGCCGTGCTCGCCGGTGACATGGACAACCTGCTCGACGCACTCGTGGCCGCGGACCGGCAGGCCCGCATGGAAGCCGAATAGGCGCCATGTCCGGGGTGCCGGCCCGGCCGGTCGACGAACTACGCTCGGCCGCAACACGACTCGCGGAGTCGGGGATCGACACCCCACGCCGGGACGCCGAGTGGTTGCTGGCGCACGTCCTCGGCGTCGATGTGGGTCGTCTGGTGATGGTCGACGGGATCGACGAGCCCGGCCTAGGTGCCTTCCGCGACGCCGTGGAGCAGCGCGCGCAGCGGATTCCGTTGCAGCACATAGTGGGTACGGCTGCATTCGGCCCGGTCGACCTCGCGGTCGGTCCCGGAGTCTTCATCCCGCGCCCCGAAACCGAATATCTCCTGGAATGGGCCGTCGGTCATCTCGGTTCGTCGCCGGGACCACACGTCGTCACCGACCTGTGCAGTGGCAGCGGGGCACTGGCCATCGCGATCGCGACGATGGTCCCCGAGACCCGGGTGCTGGCCGTCGAGGCCGACGGCGCCGCGTTGCAGTGGTTGCGCCGGAACGCGGCCGACGCTCGATGCGCACCGGGATCGCGCGTCGAGGTCGCCGACGCCGACGTCACGGACGCCACCCTGATGGCGGGGCTCGTGGGGTCTGCGAGCGTTTCTCTCGTGGTCGCCAACCCACCGTATGTACCGCTCGACGCCGAGGTCGGACCCGAGGTCGCACACGACCCCGCCCGCGCGGTGTTCGGGGGAGCGGACGGCATGTCGGTGATCGTGCCCATGGTGCCCGTCATCGCCGAGATGCTGGAACCCGGCGGGTTGGTGGGCATCGAGCACGACGACACGACCGCGGCGCCGGTGACCGAATGCCTGCGCGCGAGCGGTTCCTTCGAGGACGTGACCCCGCGGCGAGACCTCGCCGGGCGGCCGAGGTTCGTCACGGCACGACGGACACGAGGCTGACGGGGCGCCCGTCTCGCGGGCGGGCCGTGCGAGGATATTCGGGTGAGCATTGTTTTCGACTGCAACGATCCGCAGAACCGCTCGTCGGGGATCCGGGCGGCCGTCGGGGCTGCGAAGGCCGGACGCCTTGTCGTCATGCCCACCGACACGCTCTACGGAGTCGGTTGCGACGCCTTCGATTCCGATGCCGTCGGCGCGTTGCTGGCCGCCAAACACCGCGGACGCGACATGCCGGTGCCCGTATTGGTGGGGTCGTGGAACGCGATCGACGGACTCGTTCTCTCGGTGCCCCAACCGGCGCGCGACCTCATCGAGTCCTTTTGGCCGGGTGGCCTGAGTCTCGTTGTCCGACAGGCTCCTTCACTGGCATGGGATCTCGGCGACACCGACGGCACCGTCATGCTGCGGATGCCGCTGCACCCGGTGGCGATCGACGTGCTGCGGGAGGTGGGACCGATGGCGGTCTCGAGTGCCAATGTGTCCGGACAACCCCCGGCGACGACGGCCGACGAGGCGCGCGAGCAGCTCGGTGACGAGGTGTCGGTCTACCTCGACGGCGGGCCGGCGCCGGCGGCGCAGGCATCCACCATCGTCGACCTCTCCGGGGTGTCACCCCGCGTCCTCCGTGAGGGCGCGGTGTCCACGGCTGCGGTCGCCGAGGTCCTCGACGTGGACCCGAGTTCGCTCCTCCCTGAGCGATGAGCCCGGTCCCCGGGCAGTCCGGCGCGGGTGGGTCGGGGTCCGGTGACCTCGCGACCGGGGACCCCGTGGTCGATGCCCTGATCGCCCGCGAGTCACGACGGCGCGGATCGGAGTTGCAACTCCTCGCGAGCGAGACCGAACCGACCGCCGGTGTTCGTGCCGCGATGGCGTCGGTCTTCGACGCCAAGTACGCCGAGGGGTACCCGGGCTCCCGTTTCCACGGCGGGTGCGAGGTGGCCGACGAACTCGAAGAGCTCGCGATCGCCCGCGCCCGGGACCTGTTCGGTGCCGAGTACGTCAATGTGCAGCCGTTGTCGGGGAGCGCGGCCAATCTCGCGGTCTATGCGGCCTTCGCGCAGCCGGGCGACCCGGTTCTCGCCCTCAAGCTCGAACACGGCGGCCACCAGACCCACGGCTCGCGCGCGAACTTCTCCGGGCGCTGGTTCTCGCCCCTGCACTACGAGGTGGGACGCGAGGACGAACTCCTCGACTACGACCGCATCCGGGATCTGGCCCTGGTGCACCGGCCCCGGATTCTCGTGGCCGGAGCCGCGGCGTACGCACGGACCTTCGATTTCGAACGGTTGCGTGCGATCGCCGACGAGGCCGAGTGCATCCTGTGGGTCGACGCCGCGCATCTCGCCGGTCATGTCGCCGCGGGCCTGCAGCCCTCGCCGGTTCCGCACGCGGACATCGTCACCCTGTCGACCAACAAGGTGATCCGCGGGCCGCGGGGCGGCGTCGTCCTCGCCCGTGGTGAGCATCGAGAAGCTCTGCGCAAGGCCGTCTTCCCCTTCGTCCAGGGCGGCCCGGCGATGAACTCGATCGCGGCCAAGGCGGTGGCCCTCGTCGAGTCGGGCACCGCGGAGTTCGCCGGACACGTGCGTCGGACCGTCGACAACGCCCGGGACCTGGCCGCGGCACTGGCCGCGCGGGGTGGCCGGGTGGTGTCCGGGGGCACCGACCTCCACTTCGCCGTCATCGACGTGACCGGTTTCGGGGTGACGGGAGTCGAGGCGCAGTATCGCCTCGCCGCGGCGGGCATCGTCGTCGACAAAGCCGTGCTCCCGTTCGACCCTCGGCCGGTCACCGTGGGTTCGGCGATCCGGATCGGCACCCCGGTTGCCACTGTCCGAGGGCTCGGTACCGACTCGATTCCCGCTGTCGCCGACGCGATGGTCGCCGCGATGTCGACCCCGGATCGTGAGACACACGATCGGATCCGTCGCGAGATCGCGGATACGGCATGCGGGTAGCGTGGTCGGCGTGCTCGAGTCCTCTGATCGCGGGGCGCCGGTGGTGATCCGATGACCGGTGCCGGTCCGGTGCTGCTCGCCGCGGCCTCGGACGGGGGAGGGACCGGTGTCCCGCTGCGCGAGCTGCTCCTCGTGGGACTCACCGCTGCCGCGATGACCTATCTGTTGACGTCAGCGGTGCGGGTCTTCGCGATCCGCGCCGGTGCGGTCGCGGTGCCCCGGGTGCGCGACGTCCACGTGATACCCACGCCACGACTCGGTGGGCTCGGGATGTTCGGCGGGGTCGTCGCGGGCATCGCACTGGCGGCCAACCTGCCCGCACTCAACCGCGGGTTCGCCTACACCACCGACATGACCGCGGTGATCGCCGCCGGCACGGTGATCGTCCTGGTGGGTGTCGTCGACGACCGATGGGGTCTCGATGCGCTGACGAAATTCGTCGGACAACTGACCGCCGCCGGCGTGCTCGTGCTCCTGGGCATCAGCTGGCTGCAGCTCTACATCCCCTTCGCCGAGATCGGGACCCTGGTGCTCGACCCGTTGCAGGCGGGCCTGCTGACCGTGGCGATCACCGTGGCGACCATCAACGCGATCAACTTCGTCGACGGCCTCGACGGGCTCGCCGCCGGACTCGGGCTCATCGCCGCGGCGGCGATCTGCATGTTCTCGCTCGGCCTGCTGCGCGACCAGGGGGGCGACGTCAGTTATTACCCGCCGGCGCTCATCTCGGTGGCACTGGCGGGGGCGTGCCTGGGATTCCTCCCGCACAACTTCTCCCCGGCCCGGATCTTCATGGGTGATTCGGGGGCGATGTTGATCGGTCTGCTCCTCGCCGCTGCCTCGACGAGCGCGTCGGGACGGATCGCCGTCAACGCATACGGGCCGGCCGACATCTTCACGTTGCTGTCACCGCTCATCCTGGTGGCGGCCGTGGTGTTCATCCCGATGCTCGACATGCTCCTCGCCGTCATCCGGCGTACCCGCGCGGGAGTGGGTTTCTACACCCCGGACAAGATGCACCTGCATCATCGACTGCTCGAGCTCGGTCATTCGCAGCGTCGGGTGGCGCTCATCATCTATCTGTGGGTGGGGGTCCTGGCCTTCTCCGCCGCGGCGAGCACGCTGTTCCCGCTCTCGGTCGTGGCGCCCGCCTTCGGCGCCGGACTGGTGGTCGCGATGCTGGTGACGATGGCGCCGAGGCTGCACCGACGGTTCGCCGAACTGCGAACCGCGACCAGGGCATACCGCTGAACCGATGGACCGAACCCTTAGGTAAGGAAACCGTAAAAACTCGTGTACTATCGGCCGTAGTAGTCGGCGAGAGCACTGTCCCGGACACAAAGCCCCGGTTCCGTCTCTTGCGACGAATACCCCCCGGTGAGACACCCGGACGAGTGTTGGTAGGGTCACATCACACGCGAGCTGACGCCCAGCGGCCATGCGCTGCTGCACGTACGCGGGTGCCCCGTGCCGTCGGTATGGAGTAGGAGAGCTGAGGAGGGACATGACCGCATCTGCCCCTGATTCGGCCCCCGTCTATCCGCAGGCGCCGACCGGACTCCGCCGCCCCGCACTCATCGCGGCCGGGTTCATCGTGGTCGTCGCGGCCGTCTCGCTCGCCGTCGGGCACCCCTTGTTCGCGGTGTTCTTCCTTCTCGGTGTCGCCGGGATCTTCGTCAACGCGATCCTCGTCCGCCGCGCCGTCGACGTCGTGGTCGCCGACGAGAACCCGCGCAAGACCGCACTTGCTCTCAACTCCGCCATGCGGCTCGGCGCCATCACGGCGCTCGCGTTGCTGGCGGCCTTCCTGGTCCAACCCGACGGGTTGGGCGCAATGTTCGGACTCGCCATCGGCCAAGTGGTCTTGGTGCTGAACACGGTCATTCCGGTGATGAAAGGACTTCGTAGCCAACCATGACGACCGCCTTCAACCTTGCCGCAGAGGATGGCGAACCAGCCATCCAGGTGGGTCATTACACCAAGTTCGAGCTGTTCGGACTGACCTTCAACCTGGAGACCATCATCGCGACGGCGCTGGCCGCGGCGATCTTGCTCGCGTTGGCCTTCTACCTGAAGTCGAAGGTCACCTCGACCGGTGTGCCGTCGGGTGTGCAGCTGTTCTGGGAGGCCATCACCATCCAGATGCGCGGCCAGGTCGAGAGTGCCATCGGCATGAAGATCGCCCCGTACGTCCTGCCGCTCGCCGTCTCGCTGTTCACCTTCATCCTGATCTCCAACTGGCTGTCGATCCTGCCGGTCCAGGTCGGCCACCACGAGATCCTCAAGCCGCCGGCCGCGGACGTGAACTTCGCCTACGCCCTCGCCGTGTTCGTGTTCGTCTGGTACCAGATCGCCGGCTTCCGGGCCCGCGGCCTCCTGGGTCACCCCAAGCGGATCATCAAGGGCCACGTGGCATTCCTCGCACCGATCAACGTCATCGAGGAGTTCACCAAGCCGATCTCGCTGTCGCTGCGACTCTTCGGCAACGTGTTCGCCGGCAGCATGATGGTCGCACTGATCGCTCTCTTCCCGCCCTACATCATGTGGGCGCCGAACGCGATCTGGAAGTCGTTCGAGCTGTTCGTCGGCCTCATCCAGGCCTTCATCTTCGCGCTGCTGACGATCCTGTACTTCTCGCAGTCGATGGAGACCGAAGACCACTGATCGCCCGGCCACGGGCATCACGCGCGGTGCGCCGACCGGCCGCGTACACAACCGAACATCACGACCTGCGCCGGCACCTGTCGACGCAAACACAGACCTGACACACCAGATGTCAGCAACCGAAAGGGAAATATCACAATGGATCCAATGATTGGCCTCGGCGCACTCATCGGTGGCGGCCTGATCATGGCCGGTGGCGCCGTCGGTGCCGGTATCGGTAACGGTCTCGCCGGTAGCCAGCTGATCGCCGGTATCGCCCGTCAGCCGGAGGCACAGGGTCGCCTGTTCACCCCGTTCTTCATCACCGTCGGTCTGGTCGAGGCGGCCTACTTCATCAACCTGGCCTTCATGGCGCTCTTCGTGTTCGCCACCCCGATCAGCGCCGGCTGATCGTCGCTCTCCCTTTTGTCGCCGAGTAGAAACGACACCTCACCACAATGACGCTTGCTGCAGAGAACTTCCTGCTTCCGAATGGAACGTTCTTCGTTGTCCTGCTCATCTTCGTGATTTTGCTGCTGGTCATCCGCAAGTTCGTGGTTCCGCCGATTCAGCAGGTCCTCGAGGAGCGGGACGAGATGATCCACCGCACCGCGGAGGACAATCGGACTGCCGCCGCCGAATTCGAGGATGCGGACGTTCAGTTCCGTTCGCTCCTCAAGGAGGCGCGCGGTGAGGCCACCGCCAAGCGCGACGAAGCTCGCGCCCAGGGCCGTGAACAGCTGAACGAGATGAAGCAAGCAGCGTCCGCCGAGGCCGACGCCGCCCTGCAATCGACCAGCTCCGAGCTGTCGACGCAGGGTGAGCAGGCCGCCTCGACGGCTGCAGCTGATGTGGACGCACTCGCCAAGACCCTCGCGGCGCGTGTGCTCGGTGTCGACTCGGCCTCTCTTTCCGAAACCCGATCGACGAGCGGAGCGGTGAACTGACCATGGCTGCCAACACTGAGACCGAATCCGGCCAGGGGCCCATCGGCACCTGGCTGCACGACATCGGTGCTGCGTTCGACCCTGCGATCTTCATCGCTCAGCTCTTCGGCTTCGCGGTCATCCTCTTCCTGCTCTGGAAGTACGTCCGCCCGCCCGTGCAGAAGATGATGCGCGATCGACAGGAGACCGTGCGCCAGCAACTCGCCGACAGCGAGGCCGCTGCCAAACGTGTCGCCGACGGCAAGAAGGCACGCGAGAAGGCCGTGGCCGAGGCCCGTGCCGAGGCCGAGCAGATGAAGAAGGACGCCGAGGCTGATGCCGAGGCGATCACCTCCGATATCCGCGCCCAGGCCGACCACGAGGTCAAGCGCATCTCCGAGCACGGCCGCAATCAGGTCGCGCTGGTGCGGGCCAACCTCGTGCGACAGCTGCGCACCGACCTCGGTCTCACCGCGGTCGACAAGGCGGGCGAGATCGTCCGTAACCACCTCGCCGACGACTCGGCCCAGGCGGCCAGCGTCGACCGGGTCATCGACGAGCTCGAGCAGATGTCCTCGGGTTCGGCGAGTTCGGTCGCCTCGAGCGCGCAGCTCGTCGGCCTGCACGCCATGCGTGCGGCGAGTCGTGACGCCGCCCTCGCGGTGTCCGAGCAGTTCGACTCCGCGGCAAGCGATCTCGACGGATCGGCGCTCGCAGCGGCGTCAGGCGACCTCACCGCGGCCATCAACTTCCTCAACGACAACCCGGTGCTGCGCAAGCGGCTCGTCGAGGACGACGAGAACCCCGAGGGCAAGAAGGCCCTGGTCCACAACCTGTTCGACGGCAAGGTCGCTCCGGTCGTGGTCGAGGTCCTCGCGACCGCGTCGAGCCATCGGTGGTCGTCGTCGAGTGACTATGTGATCGGTCTGCGCCGGCAGAACTCGCTGATCGTGCTGACCGCCGCCGAACGCGACGGGGTCATCGAGCAGGTCGAGGACGAACTGTTCCGCGTGAGCCGCGTCCTCGAAGCCAATCCGCAGCTCGCCTCGCTGCTGTCGGAGCACGGCAAGGATGCCGACAAGCGGGTCGATCTGCTGCAGAAGCTGGTGGGCGAGAAGGTCCACACGCACACCTGGACGCTGCTGTCGTCGACCATCCGGCTGCTGCAGGGTCAGGCAGCCGACGTCGCCATCGACCAGCTCGCCGAGCTGGCCGCCGCGCGCCGCGGCGAGTCGGTCGCCCACGTGGTGTCCGCCTCCGAACTGTCGGACGCCCAGATCGATCGTCTGTCGAGCGTGCTCGGCGGAATCTACGGACGGACCATCTCGGTGCAGACCGAGGTCGCACCGGAACTGCTCGGCGGACTCCGGATCAGCGTCGGCGACGAGGTCATCGACGCCGATGTCGCGACACGCCTGGCCAAGGCCGCGGAAACGCTCCCGCGCTGACGACCAGCACCACGAACACCCGAACACCACAGAGCCTCAGAGCCTCAGAGCCCACAAGGAAAGACGAGAACCCATGGCGGAGTTGACGATCTCACCAGACGAGATTAAGGGAGCGATCGAGCAGTACGTCTCGTCGTTCGAAGCCGAAGCGTCGCGTGACGAGGTCGGCGTGATCACCGATACCTCGGACGGCATCGCTCACGTCGGCGGCCTCCCGAGCGCGATGGCCAACGAGCTCCTCGAGTTCCCCGGCGGCGTCCTCGGCGTCGCGCTGAACCTCGACGAAGACGAGATCGGCGCCGTCATCCTGGGTGACTACGAGTCGCTGGAAGAGGGCCAGCAGGTCAGCCGCACCGGCGACGTGCTCTCGGTGCCCGTCGGTGACGCGTTCCTCGGACGCGTCGTCAACCCGCTAGGCGCCCCGATCGACGGCCAGGGCGACATCGAGGCCGAGGAGCAGCGCGTCCTCGAGCTGCAGGCCGCCTCGGTGCTCGAGCGCCAGCCGGTCGAGGAGTCCCTCGCCACCGGCATCAAGGCCATCGACGCCATGACCGCCATCGGCCGTGGCCAGCGCCAGCTGGTCATCGGCGACCGCAAGACCGGCAAGACCGCGGTCTGCATCGACGCGATCCTGAACCAGAAGGCCAACTGGGAGACCGGCGACCCGACCAAGCAGGTCCGCTGCATCTACGTGGCGATCGGTCAGAAGGGTTCGACCATCGCGGGCGTCAAGTCGGCACTCGAAGAGGCCGGCGCGATGGAGTACACCACCATCGTCGCGGCCCCCGCCTCCGACTCGGCCGGCTTCAAGTGGCTCGCCCCGTACACCGGTTCGGCCATCGGTCAGCACTGGATGTACCAGGGCAAGCACGTCCTCATCGTGTTCGACGACCTGACCAAGCAGGCCGAGGCCTACCGCGCGATCTCGCTGCTGCTGCGTCGCCCGCCGGGCCGCGAGGCATACCCCGGTGACGTCTTCTACTTGCACTCGCGTCTGCTGGAGCGTTGCGCCAAGCTGTCCGACGAGCTCGGCGGCGGTTCGATGACCGGCCTGCCGATCATCGAGACCAAGGCCAACGACGTCTCGGCGTTCATCCCGACCAACGTCATCTCGATCACCGACGGTCAGGTCTTCCTGGAGTCGGACCTCTTCAACAAGGGCGTCCGTCCCGCCATCAACGTCGGTACCTCGGTGTCGCGCGTCGGTGGTGCCGCACAGACCAAGGGCCTCAAGAAGGTGTCGGGCTCGCTGCGTCTGGAGCTGGCCCAGTTCCGCGAGCTGGAGGCCTTCTCGGCCTTCGCCTCCGACCTCGACGATGCGTCGAAGGCGCAGCTCGAGCGCGGTGCGCGCTGGGTCGAGATGCTGAAGCAGGACCAGTACAGCCCGTTCTCGGTCGAGGATCAGATCGTGTCGATCTACCTCTGCGGTGAAGGCCACTACGACTCGGTCCCGGTCGACGACGTGCGCAACTTCGAGACCCAGCTGCTGAGCCACCTCCACCACAACGCCAAGGGTGTCTACGACTCGATCGCCGGCGGCAAGGCACTCGCCGACGACCAGGCCGAGGCCCTCGTCGCCGAGACCAACAAGTTCAAGAACGGCTACCTCACCCATGACGGACGACGCGTCGTCAACGAGGCCGAGGCCGAGGCGATGGATGCCGACAACGTCGAGAACGAAGAGATCAAGATCCGCAAGTGATCTCGACGTCAACGGACATTGCGATAAGGAAGGGGTGAGGGCTCATGGCCAGCATTCGTGAGCTGCGCTCACGCATCCGGTCGGTCCAGTCGACCAAGAAGATCACCAAGGCGCAGGAGCTGATCGCGACCTCGCGCATCACCAAGGCGCAGGGACGGGTGGCCGCGGCCAAGCCGTACTCGCAGGAGATGACCGCGGTGCTCTCCGAGCTCGCGAGCAACTCGGGATCACTGGACAACCCGCTGCTCAACGAGCGGGAGAATCCCAAGCGCGCGGCGATCCTGGTCGTGACCAGTGACCGAGGCATGTGCGGCGGTTACAACGCCAACGTGCTGAAGGCGACCCGCGAACTCATCGCGCTCCTGCGCGACGAGGGCAAAGAAGCGGTGCTGTTCGTCATGGGCCGGAAGGGCGTGGGCTTCTTCAGCTTCCGCGGCCTCGAGGTCTCGGATTCCTGGACGGGCTTCTCCGAGTCGCCGCAGTACTCCGACGCCGCGACTGCGACGAGCTTCCTCGTGGACCTCTTCCAGGCCGGTTCGGGGACCGAGGTCGAGCGCCCGGGCGGCGACGGCACCCTCGAGGGTGTCGACGAACTGCACCTGGTCTACACCCGGTTCCAGTCGATGCTCGCCCAGGTGCCCGAGGTCCGGCGGGTCGCCCCGCTGGTCGTCTCCGAAGACGATGACTCGTCCGACGACACCGCATCGCGCAACTACACCTTCGAGCCGGGTGCGGAGGCGCTGCTCGACGCGCTGCTGCCGAAGTACGTGGCGACGCGGGTCTACGCGGCGCTGCTGGACTCGTCGGCATCGGAATCGGCGGCACGCCGTACCGCGATGAAGGCCGCGACCGACAACGCCGAGGAACTGTCCAAGTCGCTGTCACGCGAGGCGAACCAGCTCCGCCAGGCCCAGATCACCCAGGAAATCAGCGAGATCGTCGGCGGCTCGAGCGCACTGGCCAACTAGCCCGCGCTGCCATCGACACCGGCCCGACGAGACCCATACTTCGATAAAGAGGAAGTGACCCAAGCACCATGACCGCAGCAGTAGAAACCCCCTCCGCGCAGTCGGCGGGTTCCGCCGACGGGCGGGTCGTCCGCATCATCGGCCCCGTGGTCGACGTCGAGTTCCCGCGGGGCTCGATCCCTGAGCTGTTCAACGCCCTGCACGCCGAGGTCGCCCTTCCCTCGGTGGCGAAGACCCTGACGCTCGAGGTCGCTCAGCACCTCGGTGACAACCTGGTGCGCACCATCTCGATGCAGCCGACCGATGGTCTGGTGCGCGGTGCCTCCGTGTCCGACACCGGCAAGTCGATCGTCGTGCCGGTCGGCGACGTGGTCAAGGGTCACGTCTTCAACGCGCTCGGCGACTGCCTCGACAGCCCGGGTCTCGGTCGCGACGGCGAGCAGTGGAGCATCCACCGCAAGCCCCCGGCCTTCGACGAGCTCGAGGGCAAGACCGAGATCCTCGAGACCGGTATCAAGGTCATCGACCTGCTGACCCCGTACGTCAAGGGCGGCAAGATCGGTCTGTTCGGTGGTGCGGGCGTCGGCAAGACCGTCCTCATCCAGGAGATGATCACCCGTATCGCGCGTGAGTTCTCCGGTACGTCGGTGTTCGCCGGCGTCGGCGAGCGCACCCGTGAGGGCACCGACCTCCACCTCGAGATGGAGGAGATGGGCGTTCTCCAGGACACCGCCTTGGTGTTCGGTCAGATGGATGAGCCGCCGGGCACTCGTATGCGCGTGGCTCTGTCGGCGCTGACCATGGCGGAATACTTCCGCGATGTGAAGCACCAGGACGTGCTGCTGTTCATCGACAACATCTTCCGCTTCACGCAGGCCGGCTCGGAGGTCTCGACCCTCCTCGGCCGTATGCCGTCCGCGGTGGGTTACCAGCCGACCCTGGCCGATGAGATGGGCGAGCTCCAGGAGCGCATCACCTCGACCAAGGGTCGCTCGATCACCTCGCTGCAGGCGATCTACGTCCCCGCCGACGACTACACCGACCCGGCGCCGGCCACCACGTTCGCGCACCTCGATGCGACCACCGAGCTCTCGCGTCCGATCTCGCAGCTGGGTATCTACCCGGCCGTGGATCCGCTGACGTCGACCTCGCGAATCCTCGAGGCCTCGATCGTGGGCGACGAGCACTTCCGCGTCGCCAACGAGGTCAAGCGCATCCTGCAGAAGTACAAGGAGCTGCAGGACATCATCGCCATCCTCGGTATGGACGAGCTCTCCGAAGAGGACAAGGTCACGGTGCAGCGTGCGCGCCGTATCCAGAAGTTCCTCGGCCAGAACTTCCTCGTCGCCGAGAAGTTCACCGGCCAGAAGGGCTCGGTCGTCCCGCTCGCCGACACCATCGAGGCCTTCGATCGTGTCGCCAAGGGCGAGTTCGATCACCTGCCCGAGCAGGCGTTCAACAGCTGCGGTGGACTCGACGACGTGGAGGCCGCCGCCGCCAAGATCAGCGGAAAGTAGCGGTTCGCCATGGCTGAGAAGTCCTTCCACGTGGAGGTTGTCTCCGCGGATCAGAGCTTGTACTCGGGTGAGGCCACGTTCCTGATCGCGCAGACGACCGTCGGCGAGCTGGGTGTCCTGGCCAACCACGAACCGCTTCTGGGACAGCTCGTCCCGGGCGGCTTCGTGGTCATCGTCGAGGAGGGTGGCAAGCGTCGTGCGGCAGCAGTCGAGGGCGGGTTCCTCTCCGTCACCGGCGAGGCCGTCACGGTGCTGGCGGAATCGGCCGACTGGGCCGACGACGTCGATCTCAACGCGGAGAAGACCGCGCTCGACGAAGCCGAGCCGGATTCCCCCGAGTACCACCGTGCTCACGCGCGTCTGACTGCGGCACAACACCTTTCGAAGTAGCTCACGCCGCGCGAGCGGTGAGTTCATGCACACGACCTCGGCCGGTCATCGGGATGTCACCGATGACCGGCCGAGGTCGTTCGCGTCACGCGTGCATGGTCTGGCATGCTTGTGGCACAGCCCCGTCCCAGGTTTACGCAGCCCACGTCGTCGTCTTGAGCCCCACCGGGTTCGACGCCTTCGCGTATCCGTGGTGACTGCCCAAAGGAGTAGGTGATGTCGCTGCCGGTCGTGTTGCTCATTGTGCTGCTGGCTGTTGCGGTCGTCGTCTGTGTCCTGCTCGCGACGCGCCTGGTTCAGCTGCGCAGGGCAGGCACCCCGGTGCTGCTCCGGTCGGTTCCGGCGGCGGTGGACGAGGGGTGGCGGCACGGGACCGTTCACTACAGCGACAACTCGCTGCGCTACTACCGCCTCACGTCGCTGCGGCCGGGTCCGTCGGTGACGTTCGCACGTCAGGGTCTGGAGATCTCGGGGCGTCGTGGGCCCGAGGGGACCGAGGCGGAGATCCTCGACGGGATGCTGATCCTCCAGGTGCAGACCGCGGGCCAACCGGACAACGATTACGAACTCGCCATGGGACCGGGCGCGGTCACGGCCTTCCAGTCGTGGCTGGAGTCGCGTCAGTCCTCGCGGTCTCAGCGCCGCAAGAGCGCGTAGACGCCGCCGTTCAGCGAGCGGGGCGTTCTCGGTTGCCGCCGGGCACCCACTTCACGTCGCCAGGCGAACCCTGCGCGGTGCGATTCGCCACCCGCGAGAGGATGAACAGCAGGTCGGACAGCCGGTTGAGGTATTTCGCCGGCAACACGCTGGTGTTGTCCGGGTGTGCGTCCACGGCTGCCCACGCCGACCGTTCGGCTCGGCGGACGACCGTGCGCGCCTGGTGGAGAAGAGCGGCCAGCGGTGTCCCGCCCGGCAGGATGAACGAGTCCAGCGCGGGAAGGTCGGCCCCGAACCGGTCGCACCACGTCTCGAGCGCATCGATGTAATCCTGGGCGATCCGCAGCGGCGGGTACTCGGGGTCCTCGATGACCGGCGTGGAGAGGTCCGCCCCGGCGTCGAACAGGTCGTTCTGGACGGTGCGCAGTACGACGCGGATCTCCTCGGGAACGTCCTCGCCCAGGGCGAGGGCCACACCGATGACCGCGTTCGCCTCGTCGCAGTCGGCGTAGGCGACGACGCGCGGGTCCGTCTTCGGCACACGGGAGAAGTCACTGAGTCCGGTGGAACCGTCATCGCCGGTCCGGGTGTAGATCCTCGTCAGGTGTACCGCCATGCGTTGAATGTACTGCGTCGGTGGGACGTCGGACGGGGGCGGTTAAGGTGGCACTCGTGAGCGATCGGTTTCTGGTGTCGGGCGGGGCACGTCTGTCGGGCGAGGTGTCGGTGGGCGGCGCCAAGAACAGCGTTCTCAAACTCATGGCCGCCGCCTTGCTCGCCGAAGGGACGACGACGCTGACCAATGCGCCGGAGATCGCCGATGTGCCGTTGATGGCCGACGTGTTGCGCGGCCTCGGGGCCGTCGTCGAGCAGAACGGCGACACGGTCACGATCACCGCGCCGGCCGAACCCAAATACCACGCCGATTTCGCGGCGGTTCGCCAGTTCCGCGCGTCGGTGTGCGTGCTCGGTCCGCTGATGGCTCGCTGCCATCGGGCCGTGGTGGCACTTCCGGGCGGGGACGCGATCGGATCGCGGCCGCTCGACATGCACCAGGCCGGCTTGCGCGCACTGGGTGCGACCAGTTCGATCGAGCACGGTTGTGTGGTTGCCGAGGCCGATGCGCTGATCGGCGCACCGATCGCACTCGAGTTCCCGTCGGTCGGCGCGACCGAGAACATCCTGATGGCCGCGGTGCTCGCCGAGGGGCAGACGACGATCGACAATGCCGCGCGCGAGCCGGAGATCGTCGATCTGTGCGAGATGCTGCAGCAGATGGGTGCGCAGATCGAGGGCGCCGGGACGTCGACACTGACCGTGGTGGGGGTGGAACGGCTGCATCCGACCACACATCGAGTGGTCGGCGACCGTATCGTCGGCGCCACCTGGGGGATCGCGGCCGCGATGACCCGCGGCGACGTGACGGTACGTGGCGTGAAACCAGCGCATCTCCAGCTGGTCCTGAACAAGCTCGTCGACGCCGGTGCCGTCGTCGACACCTTCGACGACGGCTTCCGGGTCCGGCACGACCGCCGTCCGACAGCGGTCAACGTGTCCACGCTGCCGTTCCCGGGTTTTCCCACCGACCTGCAACCGATGGCGATCGGTCTTGCCGCGATCTCCGAGGGCATGTCGGTCATCACCGAGAACGTCTTCGAGGCTCGGTTCCGGTTCGTCGAGGAGATGGTGCGCCTCGGTGCTGATGCGCGGACCGACGGTCACCATGCGGTCATCCGCGGCATCGAACGACTCTCGAGTGCTCCGGTGTGGTGTTCGGACATCCGCGCCGGCGCCGGGCTGGTCCTGGCCGGGCTCGTCGCCGACGGGGTGACCGAGGTACACGACGTCGAGCACATCGACCGTGGCTACCCGCATTTCGTGGAAATCCTGCGCAGCCTCGGCGGCGAGATCGAGCGCGTGAGCGACTGAACCTGTCCGATCGGGCAGGCAACGGCCCCTCCCCGCGGGTGTATCCCCGTCGAGTAGGGTCAGGACCCCTTGTCGCGGTTGTGATCTGGGCGACATTCTCGTTGTGACAGACCCAACCGTCACAAGGAGTTCACCACCATGGCCATTGAGCTGAACCAGATCTGGGACTTCCCCATCAAGGAGTTCCACCCGTTCCCGAAGGCGAAGCTCGGCGTCGGCGCGCACGACATGCTCGGGGTCGAGGCCAAAGAACTGGGCATGACCCGCGCGTTGCTCATGACCACCGGTCTGCGCGGGTCGGGGATCATCGAGGAATTGATCGGCAAGATCGAGTACCAGGGCGTCGACGTCGTCCTGTTCGACCAGGTGGAGTCCAATCCCAAGGACTACAACTGCATGGACGCCGCGGCTCTCTACCAGTCGGAGAAGTGCGATGGCATCATCTCGGTGGGCGGCGGCTCGAGCCACGACGCCGCGAAGGGCGCGCGGATGGTCATCGCGCACGACGGTCGCAACATCAACGAGTTCGAGGGCTTCTCCAAGGCCACGAACAAGGAGAACCCGAAGCACATCGCGGTGTCCACCACGGCCGGAACGGGTTCGGAGACGTCCTGGGCATACGTCATCACCGACACCTCGGACATGAACAAGCCGCACAAGTGGGTGGCCTTCGACGACACGTGTCTCGTCGACCTCGCGATGGACGATCCGCTGCTGTACTACACCTGCCCCGAACACTTCACCGCGTTCTGCGGCTTCGACGTGCTGGCCCACGCGAGCGAGCCGTACGTCTCGCGACTGGATTTCGCGCCGTCGCTCGGCAACGCGAAGTACTCGATCGAACTCATCCGGGATCACCTGCGCACAGCGGTGTACGACCCGCGCAACCTGGAGGCCCGCACCGGGATGATGCACGCGCAGTACATCGCCGCGCAGGCGTTCAACTCGGGCGGCCTCGGTCTGGTGCACTCGCTGTCACACGCGGTGAGCGCCTTCTACGACAGCCACCACGGGCTCAACAACGCGATCGCGCTGCCGCGTGTGTGGGAGTACAACCTGCCCGCGCGGTTCGAGCGGTACGCCGAGATCGCGGCGCTGCTGGGCGTGGACACCTCGAAGATGACCACGGTGCAGGCAGCCGACGCGGCGGTCGAGGAGGCCATCCGGCTGTCCAAGGACCTCGGGATCCCGGACAACTTCGGCCAGCTCTCGACGGCCAGCTATGACAAGAACCGGATGAACACGGGCAAGTACGAGGGCCGCGGCGAGACCATGGACACCTCGGACAAGCAGATCCGGGCGATCGCCGAGCACATGATGGACGACTGGTGCACGCCCGGGAATCCGCGCGAGAGCACCGTCGAGTCGCTCATCCCGATGGTCGCGCACGCCTTCACCGGCAGCTACTGAACCGACCACCGGCCCCGCCACCGAGCCCCGACAAGGAGTCACACCACCGATGACCGACATCTGCGCCCCGCCGGCACCGTCCGAGGACATCGCCCATTTCGGTTCCGTCGAGGAGCTGACGGAGGCTCTGGGTTCCCAGGGTTATCTGATCGGTCCGGACCTGGCGGTCGTCGTCCATCTGGCGACGCTCCTCGACCGGCCGCTGCTGTTGGAGGGGCCGGCCGGGGTCGGCAAGACCGAGCTGGCCAAGGCGCTGGCCGCGGCGTCGGGGCGAGAGCTCGTGCGGTTGCAGTGCTACGAGGGCCTCGACGAGTCGCGTGCGCTGTACGAGTGGGATTACGCCCGTCAGCTGTTGCACGTGCAGATGCTGCGCGATCGGATCAGTTCCGAACTCGCTGCCGAGACGACCCTCTCGGCGGCGAGTTCGGCACTCGCCCGCGCCGAGGTCGGGGTGTACACCGAGGACTTCCTCGTGGCGCGGCCGCTGTTGGCCGCCATCACGTCGACCTCACCGTCGGTCCTGCTCGTCGACGAGATCGATCGCACCGACGAGGCGATGGAGGCGGTGATGCTCGAAGTGCTCGCCGAACGTCAGGTCACCGTGCCCGAACTGGGCACCTTCGTCGCACGGTCGTCGCCGTGGGTCATCTTGACCTCCAACGACACCCGCGAACTGTCGCCCGCCCTGAAACGCCGGTGCCTGCACTTCCAGGTCGACTATCCGGATTCGGAGACCGAGCGTGCGATCGTCGGTGTCCGCGCCCCCGAGGTGGAGGACGCGGTGATCGGTGAGGTGGTCGACCTCGCGCGCCGCCTGCGAGACCTGCCGTTGCGCAAGAGTCCGTCCATCGCCGAGGTCATCGACGCCGCGCGGGCGGCGTCGTACCTCGGCGTCGGTGGCGGTACGGGCGGTTCCGTCGACGACCATCAGGGCGCGCTGCTCGCGCTGTTGGTGAAGTTCGGGTCCGACGGCGACACGGCCAGGCGTGCGTTGGCATCGGTCGGCGGTGACGAGGGCGGCGCGCCCGTCGGATCGGACGGCACGACCCCCATCGGATCGGTGACCGCCCGGGCGTTCGGGGCCGGACGCGCCCGCACCGCGGGTGTCCGCGCGGGTCGATGACCCACGCACCGGTCGTGGCGCGCCGCGAGGAGGTGCTCGACCGGCTCGCGGTCGCGTTCGGGCGCGTGCTCCGCGGTGCCGGCGTCGCGATCTCGCCCGCGGAGGTGATCGAGATCCGGCGCGCGATGTCCATCGTCGGCGGCGGCGAGCCCACCGTGCTGCGCGCGGCACTACGCGCGGTCTGTGTCAAATATGCCTATGAGGCACCGAGTTTCGAGATCGCCTTCGATGTGTTCTTTCTCGGTGCGGCGCCGGTCGGTGGCGACTCGGACGGCCTGCCCCGACCTCGGGGTGTGGCCGCGGACCTCCCCGACGATGTGGTGTGGGACGAGGATTTCGACGGCGCCGGCCGCCGCATCGGAGCCGATGAACACACCGACGAGATCGGGCATCTGATGGCCGACGACCCCGATGCGGCGCAACGGCACGGAGAGAGCGCGCATCGGGAAGAGAACGACTTCAGTGTCTCCGCCGGTGCCGAGCGGCTCGGGGTCGACACCGAGGAGGGAGCCACCGGCGGGGGAGTGACCTACACCGTCGAGATCGACACGGCCGACTCGTCCACGGTCGGGGAACTGACCTCGGCGGCCGCGCGCGTCCGCGGCCGGCCGCTCGGACTGGACGGTGCCGCGGCGATACTGGCTGCTCTCGATGCCTTCGATCCGCGCCGGGCGTACGGGACGGATGGGACCGATGAGCTCGGCGAGGGGCGTCGAGCCGACCTCGAGCAGGCGTTGAACGCGTTCGTCGACGCGCTGGCGGCCCGCCTCGAAGCCGAGGGTCTCGCCGGGTCGGTCGGGGAACACACCGAGACGACCGGTCATGTCGATCAGGGGGAGATCGACCGTGCCTGTCATCGGCTGGTCCAGCGGATGCGCGGCGCACCACGCCGCGTTGTTCGCCCAGTGGACCGGGGGGCGCTCGACATCAGGGCGACGATGCGTGCGTCGGTCGCCACCGACGGTGTGCCCGCCGAGCTGTGGCGTCGACGCCTGCGGCCCGGTCCGGTGCGGATGCTCGTGCTCGTCGACGTCTCGCTCTCGGTCCGTCCGGTCACCGGCTTCATCCTGAGATTGGCCCAGACCCTGCATCGTCTCGGCGACCGGTGCGAGGTGATCGCCTTCGTCGACCGCCCCGTACGGGTGACCACCGCCCTTCGTGCCGCGACGGCCGACGCGGCACTGACGGCGGTCCTCGCCGCCGACGGTCTGGATCTCGCCGCGACGAGCGACTATGGCGGCGTGTTCGCCGGGATGCTCGGCGAGTTCGGGGATCTCGTCGGGCGGCGGACGTCCGTGCTGGTCGTCGGGGACGCCCGCAGCAACGGCGCGGATCCACGCGTCGATCTGATGGCCGAGATCGCGCGCCGCGCGCACCGCATCGCGTGGATCACCCCCGAACCCGAGCGCTACTGGAGCCAGTCCGGATGTGCGATGGCCGATTACGCCGAGTTCTGCGACGGAGTCGTGAGCGTTCGCGATGCGGCCGAGATGGTCGCGCACTGTGACGAGTTGGGTGCAGCGCTCAGGTGAGGTGAGTAGCGTCGGAGTACCGGCGAGCCGGCGCAGGCAGGTGGGGCGGGCGACCGTCGTCGACGAGGTGTCAGAGGGATCGGAGGCAGGTCGGATGCATGGTGGTGGCGCGCACCGTCAGAGGTCGTCGGGCCTGGTCGCCAAGTTCCACGCGCCGGAGATCGTCCTCGGACCGGGCGCATTCGGTGAGGTCCCGGTCGCCACGGCCGGTCTCGGGATGCGCCGGCCCTTCGTGGTGAGCGATCGCCGCCTGGAGGCGACGCCGTGGTTCGCACAGTTGCGCGACGGGTTGCGGCGGGCGGGTCTCGCCGTCGAGTCGTATCTCGACGTGTCTCCCAACCCGCGGGCGGCCGAGGTCGCGGCCGCGTTCGTCGCCTACGAGGCGCACGACGCCGACGGGCTGGTAGCGCTCGGCGGGGGGTCGGTCATCGACGCCGCCAAGGGTGTCGCCGTGCTCGCGTCGAACGGCGGACACATCCTGGAATACGAGGGGATCGACCGAGCTCGCCGTCCACTGCCCCCACTCGTCGCGGTCCCGTCCACGGCGGGCAGCGGTGCCGACGTCTCCCAGTTCTGCATCATCAACGACGCCGAGCGGCGCACCAAGGTGACGATCATCGGGCGGTCGCTGGTGCCCGACGTCACCGTGAGCGACCCGACCCTGCTGACCACCGCGCCCGCGGAGGTCACCGCGCAGGTGGGGATGGACGTACTGACCCACTGCGTCGAGGCCTATGTGTCCCTCGCGCACGGGCGTTTGACGGATTCGCTTGCGCTGGAATCGATCAGAGGTGTCTGGTCGCACCTCGAGAGACTCGTCGACGACCCGCGGGATGAGGTGGCGGCCGAGGAGATGTCATTGGCGGCGCTGCGGGCGGGCATGGCGTTCACGAACGCGATCCTCGGCGCGACCCATGCCATGAGCCATCCGGTCGGCGGCCATTGCGATGCGCCGCACGGCGCCATCAACTCGGTGTTGCTGCCGCATGTGATCCGGTACAACGCACACGTGTGCGCGGACGGGTTCGTCGATCTCGCCGATGCCATCGGTGTGGACACCCGCGGCGACGCACGGGCGGTGGCCGACCGGCTGGCCGATGCGGTCGCCGGTCTGGGTGAGCGGGTGGGGATGCCGTCGACATTGGCCCCGCTCGGCGTGCGGACCGTCGACCTGGACCAGCTGACCGTCCATGCCCTGGCCGACTCCTGCATGATGACCAACCCGCGCCGCCCGGAGGCCGCCGGAATCCGCGACCTGTACGCGGAGGCGTTGTGATGGTCGACCCCGCGCCGGACCGGGGCGTCCGCCCCGAACAGGCCGACCTCGACAGCCTGGTCGGTCTGCGATCGGTGAAGGGCAGTCACTATGCGGCATTGCGCGGGGTCGAGGCCCGACTGAGCCGGGTGGTCGGTGCGCTCGAACGCATCTCCCGTGCTCTGGTGCGCACGGCTGAAGGCCCCGAAGCCCTCGTCACCTCCGTCGTGGAGGCGGCCCGCGACCACCTGGATGCGGAGTGGGTGGTGTTCGCGCTCGCCGACGGCCGGCTCGAACAGTCGGCCCCGAGGCATCTGATCTGCGCGAGCGGCGGTCGGTTGTTCGCCTTCGAGGGTTCGCAGAACGCCTCCGCCCCAGATGACCTGCCCGATCCGGTGCTCAACCGGCTCAACGACATCCTGCGCGGCCACGCGCCCCTGCTGCACGGCCCGATCCTGGAGGAGGATCACGTGCACGTCCCGGTGGAACTCGACGGCAGTGTCGTCGGCGGCCTGTCGGCGTGGACCCCCGCGGGCCGCGGCGTGGACCCCACCGATGTCGTCGTCTTGCGGATCCTCGCCAGTCAGGCGATCGTGGCGCTGCTCAACGCCGAGCTCTTCTCCGAGACCAACAGGCACGCAGTGGAATTGGCAGAACGGAACAGCGAACTCGAACGGACTCAGCGGGAGCTGTCCGCGGCGATGCGGGCCACCGTTCTCAACGAGGAGCGCGCGCGGATCGCGCGCGAGCTGCATGATTCGGTGACCCAGTCGGTTCTGTCGGCGGGCGTGCAGATCGAGCTGTGCCGCGGCCTCGTCGACGGACCGGCGCTGGATCGACTGCAGATGGCCGGACGCCTCACCAAGGAGGCGGTCGAGCAGCTGCGATCGTTCATCTACGCGCTGAACAACGCGACGAACGCCCCTTCGCCGAGTGTTCGCGAGGTCCTGACCGAGCTGTGCTCCCTGCACATGCCCCCCGACCTGCACACGTCGGTCGACGTGCGTGGACGCGCCCGCGATCTCGCGGACGACGTGCAGCACGCGCTGCTGCGGATCGCGGGAGAAGGGTTGTTCAATGCCGCGATCCATTCTCACGCCGGCCGTGTCGCGGTGACGCTGACCTACCGGCCGGACCGGGTCGGGCTGTCCGTCGACGACGACGGTGTGGGTGACCCGGACCACCTGCGTCGCGTCCTGCGCACCGCGTCGCTGGGTGACCTCACCGCGGGTCGGCATCGTGGTCTGGCGAACATGTCGTCGCGGGCGGCCGAGCTGGGCGGCGAGCTGCGGATCCGTCGGTCCCGCCTCGGCGGCATCCGGATCGGCGCGGTCCTGCCCACCGTGCGACCGTCGTCGACGACCGACCTCCACACCTCCGCGATCGCGGACGGACCGATATCGATCAAGGAGTCCGGTTGAGCGGCACCGACACCACACGCCCGATCAGAACGCTGCTCGTCGACGACCACGCGCTGTTGCGCGAGGGAATGCGTTCGTTGCTGGAACGCGACCGAGTGGTCGAGGTGGTGGGTGAGGCGGGTTCACACGACGCGGCGCTGGCCGAGGTGAACGCGTGCCGGCCCGATGTCGTGGTCGTCGACCTGAAACTGTCCGCGGGTACCGAGTACGAGGGTCTGCGACTGATCAAAGAGATCGCGCAGCGCCACCCCGGGGTCGCGGCCCTGGTGCTCACGACCTTCCTCGACGACGATCTGGTGGTCCGGGCGGTACGTGCGGGAGCCCGCGGGTACGTGGTCAAGGACGTGGACACCACCGAACTCGTACGCGCCATTCAGGCGGTGTCGACCGGAGGTAGCGCGTTCGACCCACGCAGCGCCGCCGTCGTGCTGCGGACCGTCTCCGGAGAGGGCGACACGTCCGAGGCGCTCAGTGACCGCGAACGTGAGGTGTTGCGCCTCCTGGCGGACGGTCTGTCCAACAAGCGCATCGGTGAAACGCTCTACATCTCCGAATCGACCGTGAAGTTCCACATTCGCAACATCATTCGCAAACTCGGGGTGTCCAAGCGCACCGACGCGGTGTACATCGCGAGCAAGCGCGGACTCATCTGAGCTCGTCGCGGCGCGGGGTCAGGACGAGCCAGCCCCCGTGGTCGACCAACACCTCGGCGCCGGCGTGGGGCACCTGCCGCGCCCACGAGTACAGGTCGGACTCCCGAAGCCGCAACACGTGGCCGAAGTGGGGACTGGGCTGCTCTTCGAAGGGCACTCCGACGACGACTCGACGACGCGCGACCCGAAGCGCTTCGGTGATCGCGGTCAGAGCGGCGGAGGCATCGAGATGCTCGAGAAGGTGGATGAGCGTCACCGTGTCGGCGAAGCCGTCCGGGTAGGGGAGCGCGGTGGCGTCTCCGACCGTGGCGTCGACCGACACACCCTGCCGACGGGCGGCCGCGGACAACAACGACACCGCGCCCGGCGAGATGTCGCAGGCGGAGACGTCGAACCCCTCCATCGCGCATCCGAGCGCGAAGAACCCGAAGCAGGACCCGACCTCCAGGACACTGCGTCCTCGGAGCAGAGCACGCGCGCGCTGGTGAACCGGGGCGAATGCCGATATGCCGCAACGTAATTCGCGAAGCGAGTTCCGATAGAACGCCGACCACGCATCGGTGGCCGACGCGGCAGATGTGTGGATGATCCCCAGGGCGGCGGCTTCGAACTGTTCCTGGCCCGAGAGAACTCCTGCGTCGACGAGCGACACCAGCCCGTCGACGACACCTGCGTCTGACACCGAGCCTTCGTCGAAGGGATGGGCGATGTGCACAACGCCGGCCACGGCGCGCCAGGAGAGCAGACCGCACCGAACGAAACCCGAAGGCACCAGCGAGGATCGGCGCACCACGGGCGCCGGGGGTCCGGCCGGCGTCGCGGGGCGAGCCGACCCCGAGATCTTCTCGATTGCAGTCATGCATCGACCGTAGGAACTCGCTGACCTGCGCATAACTGACCAAGAGGTGGCCACTGCCTGTCCGAACGGACGGTTTGCGGCGCACGTCACACTCGCGACTTCGCCCGATCCGAAGGCGTGGCAGCGGTATTCACGAGCAACGCCGCGTCGGTGACCTGGGGCGATGACGCAACCGGGTGTTGGCGACCTGGCGATTTGACCCTGGCGATCCGGTTGCGTAACTTTCTTCAAGTCAGCGAGCCACGGCGCCGCCCCGGAGGGCCTGAGAGGGTCTGATGGCGGGGAGTTGGAGACCGGGTTTGTCGTTGGCCGCCCCTGATTGTTTTGGTTGGGACATGTTGATGTCGTGGCTGGGTGGTTGGGGTTGCCGGGTCCCTTGAGTTCGGAACTTTTCGGAGTTGCGGGCTGCGGATGGGGTCTGGTAGGCTGGAAGAGTTGCCCCGGAGACGGGGTGGCGCGGAAGGTTGACATGCAAGTCTGCTGGTGAGAGCCCTGTAAGGGGTGGGTAGCTGGTGGGTGTGTGTTCTTTGAGAACTCGATAGTGTGATGATGAATTGTCTGATGCCAATTGATGGCATCGAGCATCTATTTTGTGGATGTTGATGTTTGTTTTGTGTGGCGNTTTGGTTGGGACATGTTGATGTCGTGGCTGGGTGGTTGGGGTTGCCGGGTCCCTTGAGTTCGGAACTTTTCGGAGTTGCGGGCTGCGGATGGGGTCTGGTAGGCTGGAAGAGTTGCCCCGGAGACGGGGTGGCGCGGAAGGTTGACATGCAAGTCTGCTGGTGAGAGCCCTGTAAGGGGTGGGTAGCTGGTGGGTGTGTGTTCTTTGAGAACTCGATAGTGTGATGATGAATTGTCTGATGCCAATTGATGGCATCGAGCATCTATTTTGTGGATGTTGATGTTTGTTTTGTGTGGCGCTCGGCCTCGTCTGGGTGTCACATGTTTTTGCTAGGTTTATTTTGGTCAGGTTTGCTTTCCTGATTGTGTTGAAACGCTGGCTCTTTCGGGGGCTGGTTTTGTTTCGCTATTTTTTCATGGAGAGTTTGATCCTGGCTCAGGACGAACGCTGGCGGCGTGCTTAACACATGCAAGTCGAACGGAAAGGCCCAGCTTGCTGGGTACTCGAGTGGCGAACGGGTGAGTAACACGTGGGTGATCTGCCCTGCACTCTGGGATAAGCCTGGGAAACTGGGTCTAATACCGGATATGACCATGGGATGCATGTTCTGTGGTGGAAAGCT
>NZ_JAKOIW010000026.1 GCF_022206305.1 Gordonia sp. 'Campus'
GCACACGCCCGGTTCACCGAACGGCGCTCCGGGTCCGCAGCCCGGAGCAGGCCGCCCGGCCGGTGGTCCCGCGCCGACTCCGCCTCGTCCGGCACCGGCCCGGGTGGGCCCCACCCCGCCGCCCGCAGGCGGGCCCGCGCCCGAACCGGTCGAACGACGGCCCGTCGCCCCGTATCGTCGCCCCTCGATCCCGAAGAGCGACCGTCCGGACACCGGCGGTTGGAGTCTGGGTGAGGGCGGGATCCGTCTCGGCGACGCCGCTCCCGGCAACGACGAGCGTCCCGCCCGCGGCCCCGAACCGGCGCCCCGCCCGGCGCCCGCACCGGCCCGTTCGGCTGCGGAAACCGCTGCTGGACAACGGTCCCCGTTGGGCCGTCGACCGGCACTCGACGAGACCGGACGCCGCCCGCTCGCCGCGTCGGTGAGCCCGGAGACCTCCACACCGTCGTCGCGCGGTCGTCGGGTCGCCGGTCCCTCGCCGATGGAGCGCGGACTGAGCTCCGACGCGACGCCTGCCGCCGCTCCGCGGCCGGACACCGGACCCACGTCCGGCGAGCAGGACGCCCGTTCGGCCGACGACTCCACCCGCCGCCGGCGTCCCCGCACCGATCGTCACGCGCGTTCCGATGACACCGGCGACGACGGACAGATCAGCGTCCAGGAACTGCTGAAGCGCAGCCGCTCACAGAAGTAAGCGGTCTCCGCTCACGAAGTCCGTTCCCGCTCACCCGATTTCGGTGAGCGGGAACGTATTCTGTGAGCCAGACCCCTTGCCCTGCCGGCGGTACCTCAGTCCTCCTCCAGCCCGTGCTCGATGACGTAGCGCGTCAGCTCCACCCGGTTGCCGAGCTGGAGTTTGCGGAGGGTTGCCTGGACATGGTTCTCGACCGTCCGGTGGCTCAGATCGAGTCGTCGGGCGATCTGTTTGGCGCTCAACCCCTTCGCGACGAGTCGGAGCACTTCGGTCTCCCGGTCGGTGAGCACCGGCGCGGCGGGGGTGGTGTCGGGCTGCTGCGACATCCGGCGGTACTCGCCGAGCACGAGCCCGGCGAGTCCGGGGGTGAACACCGCCTGTCCGTCCGCGGTGGCCCGCACCGCGTCGACGAGTTCTTCACGCGACGAGGACTTCACGAGATAACCGCTCGCACCGGCCTTCACGGCCTCGAGAACGTCGTCGCGCTCCCCCGACGCCGAGAGCACCAGGATGCGGGTGCGCGGCGACACCTCGAGGACGGCGGCGGTCGCCTCGGTCCCGGTGCCGTCGGGGAGTTGCATGTCCATCAGGACGACGTCCGGGGTGACGGCCGCGGCGCGCCGACCCGCACTGCCCACCCCGTCCGCGGTGGCCACGACGTCGAAACCTTCCTCGGCGAGGTCGCGGGCCACGGCCTCACGCCAGATCGGATGATCGTCGACGACCATGATCCGCAAGGGCGTAGCGGCCCCGTCACTCCGGTCTGCACTCATGTCCTCGGCTCCCCTCGGCCGTCGTTCTCGTTTCGCGGAACGGTGAACTCCCACTCCGTGCCCGCTCCTGGTTCGGTGTCGAGTGTGGCTGTGCCGCCCAGTGATTCGATGCGGCCCACGATGGACTTCGACACCCCGACCCGCCCCTGCGCCACCGCCTGGGCGAGTCGGCCCTCGGCTATCCCGATCCCGTCGTCGCGCACGCTCACCACCACATCATCGCCCAGATCCTCCACGAGGATGTAGGCCCGCGCGTCCGGCCCGGCGTGATGCCGGACGTTGTCGAGGGCGTTGACGACCGCGGCACGGATCTCCGCTGCGACGTGCGCCGAGACCGTGACCGGCAAGGCCGGGGCACTGACCGAGACCCGGCCGTCGGCCAGGGCGCGCAGCGTGGCGGCGAGGTCGGCGCACGAGGACACGACGGGAATCATGTCGACGGGTTCGTCGACATCGGAGATGAGACGACGCAGGGCGCGCTCCTGTTCGGCGGCCAGCGACGCGAGTTCGCTTGTTGCACCTCCGATCTCGCGACCTCGACGGGCGATGAGGGCCAGCACCTGCAGCACCCCGTCGTGCACCTCGCGCGACAGCCGTTCCCGTTCTTCGGCCGCGGCGGCGATCCGCGCGGCGCGGGACAGTTGCTCGTGCGACCTGCGTGCATTCGCGGCAGCGAGCCCCACCGCCATCCCGGTCGCCACGATCACGATGATCGTCGCGTTGCGCCCGAAGTCGAGGTTGAGCTCACCCTTCACGAACGTGCTCGTCCCGCCGACGATCAGCCCCGCCACGATGCCACCGACCGGGCCCGCGAGGATCGCGACGGAGATGACGGCGTTGGTCGCCCACAGGGTGGTGGGCCAGGTCTGGTTGTTCCAGGCCCATTCGGCGCCCGCGACATACGACGTCGAGAGCATCAGCACGCAGACCACCACCACCTCGGCGCCCACCCAGTAGACGGTGCGCGCGAAGCCGACGAAGTATCCGATCCCGCTGGCCAGGGTCCACGCCGACAACACACCGAACAGTGCCCATGCGACCCCGCCCCGGTCCAGGTCCGGGTTGACCGCGATCTGGAAACCCAGCGCGTACAGGTAGGAGAGCAGGCGGAAGATCTGCGCTCCGCGCCAGAGCGGCCCGACCGGGTCGTTGTCGACGGCCCGCGCCATCGGGTCCGGGGTCATGGACGTCGATCCCCGTCCGGCTCCTGCTCTCCCGGCCCCTCCCCCTCGACGAGGGCCTCGGCCGCGGCGTCGGGATCGTCGGTGTCCCAGACGGGCGGGTCCGGTTCGGTGACCGGCCTGTCGCGATCGTCATCGTCGTCGACGTGCCCCCGGAGGCGCCGGATGACCGTATTGAGGAACGCGATCAGCGGCACGGCGAGCAGGCCACCGATGATGCCTGCCGAGACCAGCCCGGCCGCGATCCCGAGGACCACCGCCACCGGGTGCAGACGTACCGATCGGCCGAGCAGGAACGGCTGCAGCACATGGCTTTCGATCTGCATCACGCCGACGACGATGGCGAGGGCGACGACGGCCGCGATCCAGCCCTGGGTGACCAGGGCGACGAGCACCGCCAGCGAACCGGTGACGAGGGCGCCGACGATCGGGATGAACGCACCGAGGAACACCAGCGACGCCAACGGAAGCGCAAGCGGCACTTGCAGGATGGCGAGACCGATACCGATGCCGCAGGCGTCGACGAAGGCCACCGCGACGGTCGCCCGGACGTAACCGACGAGCGTCCCGAACCCAGCGATCCCCGCTTCCCACACCCGATTCCGGTTCGCCTCCGGGATGAGCTTGACCGAGAACTGCCAGATCTGCCCCCCGCCGTAGAGGAAGAAGATCAGCAGGAACAGGGTCAGCAATGCACCCGTGACGATCTCGGTGGCCGTGGTGGCCGTGGCCAGGGCGCCGCTGGTGACCCGGTCCTGGTTGTGCTGGATGAAGTCGAGTGTGTCGGTGCCGAGGTTGCGCACCTGTTCTCGATCGAGCCCCAGGGGTCCGTTGATGAGCCATTCCCTGGTCTTCTCGACGGTCACCCGTACCTGTTCCGCGAGTTCGGGAACGCCGTCGATGAACTCGCGGACCACGAACGTCATGACGGCCGCGAGCAGGCCGATCGCCACGACGAGGTTGATGATCACCGCCAGGGACCTGGGCACCCCGCGCCGGTCGAGTGCGTCGACGCCGGGAACGAGCATGGCCGAGATGAGAATGGCGAGCGCGACCGGGACGAGCACTTCCTCGAACTCGACGAACATCCTGGCCGCGACGTATCCCACGGCGAGGATCAGCAGCAATCGCCACGACCACTCGGCCGCTGCACGCACCTGCGGGTGGACCTTCGCCCGGTCGATGGACGCGAGGTCACGCGCCTCACGCGGCCGGTCGGCTCGTTCGGCTTCGCTCACGCAAGCAACACTAGACAGTGCGCGTACCCGATGGGGGTGGTCATGCGCGACGGCCCCCTACCCTAGGGTGGCACGTATGTCGACGGAGGATGTGGGCTCGCCGGGGGGCGCGACAGCTCCGGCCACGCGTCCCCGTTTCTGGTGGGTCCGGTGGGTTCTCCTCACCGTCGTCCTGATCATCCTCACCGTCGAGATCGTCCTGATCTGGCCCGAGCTCAAGGGCGCCTGGCTCCGTATCGGAGAGATCGAGTGGGGCTGGGTGGCGGCCTGTCTCGTCGCCGCGATGCTCTCGATGGACAGTTTTGCGCAGGTCCAGCGGGCGCTGCTGCGTTCGGCGGGGGTTCGCGTCACCCAGTGGAAGTCGCTGTCGGTCATCCTTGCAGCCAACTCGCTGAGCCAGACGATGCCCGGCGGGCAGGTCCTCGCACCGGCCTTCACCTACCGCGAGACACGTAAGTGGGGTGCGACGCCCGTCATCGCGTCGTGGCAGGTCGTCATGTCGGGCCTGCTCGCCGGTATCGGGCTGGCCGTCCTCGGATTCGGCGGCGCGTTGCTCGCCGGCGCGAAGACCAGCCCGTTCTCCGTCGTGTTCTCGGTGGCCGGTTTCCTGGCCGTCGCGATCGTGCTCCAGTATCTGGCCAGCCACCCGGAGTCGTTGAAGAGCACCGGCATCCGCGTGCTCGGTTGGGTCAACCAGCTTCGCAACAAGCCCGAGACCCACGGCACCGAACGCCTCTTCGAAACCCTCGAGCAGCTCCGGGCGGTCCAGCTCGGCAAGCGCGACACGTCGGTCGCATTCGGGTGGAGCCTGTTCAACTGGGTCGCCGACGTCGGGTGCCTGATGTTCGCGTGCTGGGCCGTCGACGCCCATCCGAGCATCTCCGGACTGATGGTGGCCTACGCGGCGGGCAAGGCCGTGGGATCGGCCATCCCGCTGCTCCCGGGCGGCATCGGCGTCGTCGACGCCGTCCTCGTCCCCGCTCTCACCAGTGCGGGGATGCCGGCGGCGGACGCCATCACCGCCGTCCTGATCTACCGTCTCATCAGCTACGTCATCGTCGCGGCGATCGGCTGGGGCGTCATCGGCATCATGTTCCGGAGTCGCATCAAGCGCGACGACACGTTCATCGACGAGGTCGAGAAGGACGCCGAGGCAGCCGAGGCCGAACAGGATCCGCGACCCCAGCAGCGCGGGCCGGCCCCGCCGCTCGACACCCACTCCCGGGCCGATCCGCCCTCCGGGCGACCCGGCCAAGCCGAAACCCCTCACACGTCCGACACCGATCCGCCGTCGGACCCGGTACGGTAATCCACCATGCTGAGCTCGAACATGGCCGAGGGCTCCGAGACGGCCGAGGCGGGGACGTCCCCGGCCCGCGGAACCGCCACCGGGCCTGTCGCGGCGCTGTTCGACGCCGTGGCGATCACCGTCTTCGTCCTCATCGGACGCGCCAGCCACGAAGAGGGATACGCGCCGGTCTCCGTGCTGCACACCCTGTGGCCGTTCCTCATCGGCTGTGCCGCGGGATGGTCCATCACCTATGTCTACGCACACGTCCGGTCGAGCGACTTCTTCGGCCACGACTTCCGGCCCGACCGTGTGGTCCCGGTGGGCATCGTCGTGTGGTTCTGCACGGTCACCGTCGCGATGATCCTGCGCTTCATCCTCAGTCAGGGCGTCGCGGTGAGCTTCGTGATCGTCGCCACCGTTGTGCTGGCGCTCTTCCTCCTCGGTTGGCGAGCCGTCTTCGCGATGCTCGGACGCCGCGCTTCGGCGTGAGCCGCTACTTGATCGTGAAGTACTTCTGGGCGACCTGCAGCGCCGCGGTGCCCGACTTCGGGCCCTCGGTGTAGATCACGACGACCTGACCGCCCTGGAGACCCACGAACCATCCCGGCCCCTCGGGCCCGTTGGTTCCGACGAGGGCCCGCAGACCGGGCGCGCGCCTGAGGTCACTCGCGTCGCCGGTCGCCGCGGTCGCGGTCATGGCCCCGAGCACCGGCTTCACGATCGCGGGATCCAGGCCACCGAGATCACCGCCCGAGACCTTGGTCGGCACGTTCTTGAGCACATGGGGCGGGACCGACGACGCCTGCCCGGCAGCACTGCGCGCCATCGCCACCCCCAGCGCGGCCATGTTCGTCATCGACAACGTGTTCTGGCCGGGGCGGAAGTCGATGGTCGAGATGCCGGGACTCGTGGGTGTCGGAACACTCGCGCCGGGGACGGTGAACTGCACGCCGAGGCCCAGACGGTCGAGCAACTCGTCGGCCCGTTCGGGTTGCGGTCCGGCCGCGCGTCCGACCGCGTCGAACACCGGATTCAGCGTCGACCCGACGGGATAGGGCTGGTCGATGTCGATGCCGCGGTCGATGGCGTAGGAGTTCTGCGCCATGCCGAGGATCGCACCGGTCTGGGCGTCGAGCGTCAGGATGGTCGCGGGTTGACCGACCTCGACCGCGGCGTCGCCCAGCGTGAGCTGCACGCCCTGGTCGACGGTCGAGAGTACGTCGGGTCCGGGCGGGCCCTGTTCGCCGGCGAGTCGTCGGGGTGCACTACCCGGTCCGACCATCTCGACCTGCCAGCCGGCGGTGGCGTCGCGGATGGCCTGCCAGTAGTTGGTGATCCCGTCCTCCAGCGGCGAGGAGAGTCTGCGGTCGGCCATCACGAGCTGATCGGAGCGGTTGACGCTGACCCCGGGCACGCGGCGCGGGTCACCCGCGAGAACCTGCATGTCGGAATCCCGCAGGCCGACGGCGGTGATCGCCTTGCCGGGGGTCGCGCCCAGCTTCTCCTTGATGACCTGCGCGGTGATCAGGGGCGCGATCGGTGCGATGACGCCCGCCAGGGCCCGCGCCGACGCGTCGACGTCGCCGGTCCGGGTGGGGTCGAGCACGATCTCGTTCACCGGCTGCGCGTACATGAACACGCGGCCGGTGCGGCTGCGCACGGTGGGAGCCGGTGTGGCGTCGGTGCGGATCTCGCGCAGGTTGCCGCCCGCGGGCAGACCGGGGTGCAGGATGGCCGGATCCCAGGTCACCTTCCAGCCCGACGACAGCTTGCGCGCCGTGCCGCCGCTGGTGGACTCGTAGACGCGATCCTTGTCCCACTTCCACGTGGTGGTGACCGAGAACGTGGCGGTTCCGTCGCTGTACTCGACGGGGTTCTCGACGTCGACGTCGACCTGCTGCGCCGACATCTGTTTCAGGGTGGTGGTGAGACTGTTGCCGGCCTGTCCCGGCGCGGTCGTGAACTCGGCCGCTCCACCCGCGTCCTGGCGGCTGAGAGCGGCGGCGAATGCGTCGATGGCGGCGGCGGCACCCGTGTGCGACGAACCGGCGAATCCACACGAGCTCACCATGACCGCACACGAGACCGCGGCACAAGCGGCTGTCGTTGCGCGCTTGACCCAGATCTTCATGACAACAATCTTCACTCTTGTCACACCCGAAATCGATGCCGCCAGCTTCCATTCGGGGATCAAGCCGGTCACGAACTCATCTCGCCGGAGGGACCTTTGACACCGCGACGCATGCGGAATGGCCGTTCGACGCCGACGTGCGGAGGCCGGCCCGTCCGCCCCCACCCTGCCGGACTGCGATGATGGGCGCATGGCTTTCACGGTGATCCGGAGCAACGATCGTGCCCTCACGAGCACCGAATGGTTGAGCTCGCGTCACTGCTTCTCCTTCGGCGACCACTACGACCCGTCGAACACTCATTTCGGTTCGTTGCTGGCGGTCAACGAGGAGCTCGTGGCTCCCGGCGAGGGCTTCGATCTGCACACGCACCGCGAGAGCGAGATCGTCACGTGGGTGGTGTCGGGGACCCTGGTCCACCGCGACTCGGCCGGACATTCCGGGGTGCTGCGCCGCGGACTGGTGCAGCGGATGAGCGCGGGCACGGGCGTCGAGCACTCCGAACGCAACGACCCCTGGCCGGGGCTGGCCGGCGCCGGGACCGAACCGGTTCGCTACATCCAGATGTGGGTCATGCCCGACCGCCACGGTCTCGACCCGAGTTACGCCCAGGCCGACATCGGGCCGCGTCTGGACGCCGGCGGACTCGTGCCGGTCGCGTCCGGCGATCCCGATCGCGCAGCGGCGATCCCCATCGCCAACTCGGGTGCGACGCTCTACGCCGCCCGGCTCGCAGCCGGGAGCACAGTCGACGTGCCCGCATCCCGGTACACGCACCTGTTCGTCGTCGACGGCGCGATCCGCGTGGCATCCGACGCGATCACACTCGAGACCGGCGACGCACTGCGCGGCGTCGACGCCGGCGCCCTCCCGATCCTGGCCGACGAGCCGTCCGAGGTGCTGGTGTGGACGATGGCGAGCGGCCTCGGCGGCGCCTGAGGCGCCCACCGGGGCGCGGCCGGAGCGTCGGTTCGTCGATTGCGCGCCTATCCTGACTCCGGTGAGGCCCGAACCCGAGACGCCCGACCCCGCATTGTCCGTGCGGACCATCACCGTGCCGGCGACGAGGGACGCGATCGCCGCCGCGATCCGCGACGACGTACTCGACGGCCGGCTCGCCCCCGGCGACCGCCTGCCCGAGCCCATGCTCGCCGAGCGCTTCGGGGTGTCGCGGGTGCCCGTGCGAGAGGCGTTGTCCCAGCTGCAGAGTGAGGGGTTCGTCAATCTCGAGCGATACAAGGGGGCGACGGTCTCCGGCGCGTCCCGTACCGATGCGCTCGAAGTGATGCAGGTACGTCGCGGCCTCGAGGTCTTCGGCGCCCAACTCGCCGCGGAGCGCCGCGGCGGCGAGTACGCCGAACAGCTACGCGCGATCACGGAGTCGGGGACCGCCGCCGAGCAGTCCCGTCGACATGACGCGGTCCCGCCCCTGGTGATGCAGTTCCACGCGCTGGTCGCCGCGGCGTCGGGCAACGGCGAACTCGCCAGAACACTCGACCGCACGCTACGACGCATCGCCTGGGTCTTCGACCGGGAGGTCGCCGCCCGCGCCGACGGGTGCTGGCGCGACCACACCGCCATCGCCGGCGCCATCCTCGACGGCTCCCCGGTTCAGGCCGGGTATCTCATGGACGAGCACGTGCGCAAGGACGAGGATCTGGTGCGCGCGTTGCTGTGAACCGGTTTTCGTATACGACCTTGGCGCGTTTAACGAGTAGGTAACGCAACCTAACGTCCCGGACACGCAGAACGTATACGAATTACGGCATGCACAAACTCGTCAGAGCCCGCGCCGGCACACTCGGCGTCACCGGGTGGTGGCGCACCGGTGTCTTCGGTGCCCAGCACGTCATCGTCATGTACACCGGCTGCGTCACCGTTCCCCTGGTCTTCGGCGCCGCCCTCGGCCTCGACCGGCAGACCATCGGCATGCTCGTCAACGCCGACCTGTTGATCGCCGGCATCGTGACCATCATCCAGGCTGCGGGCATCGGGAAGTTCCTGGGTGCCCGCATGCCGGTGGTCGCAGGCGCATCGTTCACCGCGGTCACGCCGATGATCCTCATCGGCCAGGAGTACGGCCTCAACGCGGTCTACGGCTCGATGATCGGCGCGGGCGTGTTCGCCATCCTGATGGCGGTCCCGTTCTCGAAGCTGCTGCGCTTCTTCCCACCCGCGGTCCGCGGCGCCGCGGTCACGATGATCGGCCTCTCGCTCATCGGCAAGGCCGTGTCCATGATCTTCGACGACGAGCCCGCCGACGGGACCCGGCTGTCCCTGGCCCTCGGCATCGTCATCGTGGTGGTCGCGCTGATGCGCTACGGAACCGGATTCCTGCGTCAGGCAGCGGTTCTCATCGCCCTGGTGCTGGGCACCGGTGCCGCCGCAGCGATGTCGCTGACCGACTTCTCCGGGGTCGGCGGCGCCGCGTGGTTCGGCGTCCCCGAGCCGTTCTTCTTCGGCGCCCCGACCTTCCCCCTCGCCGGCATCATCTCGATGAGCATCGTGATGATCGTCATCTTCATCGAGTCCACGGCGTACATGATGGCGATCTCGGAGACCACCGGAATCGACGCCGACCCGCCACGCATCGCCCGCGGCCTCGCCGCCGACGGCGTCTCCGCGGTTCTCGCCGGCGCGTGGACCTCGTTCCCGGACACCATCTTCGCGCAGAACGTCAGCCTCGTCCGGCTCACGAAGGTGACGAGCCGGACGGTGGTCGTCGTCGCGGGGGCGATCCTGATCGTCCTCGCCGTGATCCCGAAGCTCGGCGAGACCATCGCCAGCCTGCCCGGTGCCGTCATCGGCTCGGTGAGCCTGGTGATGTTCGCGACGGTCGCCGGAACCGGTATCGCCACTCTGTCCAAGGTCGACTACCGCGACAACGACAACCTGCTGATCGTGTCCCTCGCGCTGGGGGCGGGCATGATCCCGGTCGTCGCGAAGGACGTGTACAGCAACTTCCCGGCCGAGGTGCAGATCATCTTCGGCAACGCGATCAACAGCGCGGTGATCACCGCCTTCGTGCTGAACCTCTTCTTCCATCATCTGCCCGGCCGCAAGCGTTCCGACCGGGGCGGTCGCACCGATCCGCCCACGGCGGACCCCATCACCGACAAGGAGACCGTGGCGTGACCGGCGTACGACTGCTGACCGTCCCCACCACCGGACCAGACGACACAGCCGCACTGGACATGTTGGCCGAGAACGGATCGTCGATCGACGACGTCCTCGCCGTGGTCGGCAAGACCGAGGGCAACGGTTGCGTCAACGATTTCAGCCGGACCCTGGCCGCGGCTGCCTGGGGACCACGACTGACCGATGACGCGATCACGGTGTTCTCCGGTGGAACCGAAGGTGTTCTCGCACCGCACGTGAACCTGCTCGTCGCCGACGACTCCCGCGACCCCCGCCACGACCGGGGCCTCGTCGCGGCCGTCGGGACCACCCCGGTGATCCCGCTCGAGGAACTGGGGCGTGCCGGTCAGTGCGAAGCGGTCCGGGACACCGTCGCCAAACTCCTCGTCGATCTCGGCATCGGTTCGGACGACGTGCACCTGGTGCTCGTCAAATGCCCCCTGCTCACCTCGACCGACATCGCCGGATTGCGTAGCCGCGGTGTCGAACCCGTCAGCGACGACACCTATGAGTCGATGGCGCGCTCGCGTGCGGCCAGTTCTCTGGGCGTCGCCGCGGCACTGGGCGAGATCGACGACGACACGGCGCAGGCGGCGCTGCTGGGTCTGCGTCAGGCGTGGTCCAACCGGGCATCGGCCAGCGCCGGCGCCGAACTGGACACCTGCCACGTCCTGGTCCTCGGCGAGAGCCCGGCGGCGTCGAACCCGTTGCGGGCGTTGCACACCGAGATGACCGACGCCTATGACCTCGCCGCGCTGCAGGACGCTGCTGCCGTCGTCGCCCGCGCGGGCGGCCGGATCCGGCAGTTGTTCGTCAAGGCCGAGTCCGATCCCACGGGGACCATCCGGGGGCTGCGTCACACCATGCTCACCGACTCCGACATCAACGCCACCCGTCACGCACGGGCCGCGGTCGGCGCGCTCGCCGCCGCGGTCAAGGGCGACGGAGCCGTGTACGTCTCCGGCGGAGCCGAACACCAGGGCCGCCCCGGCGGCGGCAGCGTCACCGTCGTCTACGAGGTCGAGCCCCCGACCGACACCCCGAATCCAGGAGCACTCCGATGACCCCCACCGTCGACGCCCACCCCTATGCCTGGCCCTACGACGGCACACTCGACGTCCGGCGCACCGCCCTGTTGCTGATCGACTGGCAGGTCGACTTCTGCGGTCCGGGTGGATATGTCGACTCGATGGGATACGACCTGTCGTTGACCAGAGTCGGGCTCGCGCCGACCGCGACGGTCCTGGATGCCTGCCGAGACGCCGGGATGCTGGTCGTGCACACCCGCGAAGGTCATCGACCCGACCTCACCGACCTGCCGGCCAACAAACGCTGGCGATCGGCTCGCGCCGGCGCCGAGATCGGTTCGACCGGACCCTGCGGCCGGATCCTCGTCCGCGGCGAGCCCGGGTGGGAGATCGTTCCCGAGGTCGCTCCCCTTCCGGGCGAGCCCATCATCGACAAACCCGGCAAAGGCGCGTTCTATGCCACCGATCTCGACCTGATCCTGCGGGCGGCCGGGATCACCCACCTGATCCTCACCGGGATCACCACCGACGTCTGCGTCCACACCACGATGCGCGAGGCGAACGACCGCGGATTCGAGTGCCTGGTGCTGTCGGACTGCACGGGGGCGACCGACCACGATCACCACCTGGCCGCACTGAGCATGATCGCTATGCAGGGCGGGGTCTTCGGGGCGACGGCGACGTCGGCGCAGCTGATGCGCACCCTCGACTCGGTCACCGCGACAGTCGGCTCGTGACGGCACCGCGGCGCGCGGTCCTGGTCTGCGGCGTGGCCACCGACCCACCGGTGTGGGATTCGACGGCCCGCGCCCTCGTCGCGGCGGGTTTCGATGTCGACGTGCCCGTCCGCCCCCAATCCGGTTGCCTGGACACCGAAGTCGGGTTCCTCGCGCCCCTGTGCCAAGGGGCGTTGGTCCTCGGCGTGAGCGGGGGCGCCACGCTCGGCCTCGAATTGGCCGCCCGCGGCGTCGAGATGGCGATGGCCGTTCTGCACGAACCGGCCGCCGGATCACTCGCGCCGGGCCTGCTCGACCACGTCGTGGACGGGTTCCGGCAGTCCGGCGTCCCGGGTTTCGGGCGGGCGCTCTACGGCCCGGGCTGGAGCGCGGAGATGACGTCGGCCGACATAGCTGTCGTAGCACGAGAACTCGCGATGTTCCGCGCGTTCGAGCCCCGGAAACCACTCATCGACGCCGCGTCGGTGACCGTCACGGTGGGTGAGCGGTCGTCGGCCGCACGGCACGCATCGGTCGACGCCGTCGCCGATCGGTGCGGGTTCCGCCGACGCGTACTCGACGGGACGTCGCACGCGGCGCACCTGGACCACGCGTTCGGACCCCTGATCGACGAGCTGGCGTCGACACATCGTGCCGCCCGGTGAAAGACCGCCTCAGTTCCTGACCGCCGGGCGGTCCCGCAGTGCGTGCAGGTCCTTGGCGGTCGGCGACTTCTCGACCGATTCGGGGTCGGGGTAGGTGTGCAGCAGGCGGTCGACGGTGCCCGCGGTGGTGACGGCGAACCAGTAGTGCTCATTGCGGTAGTGGTGGAACCGGTGATTGCGCCACAGCCTGCGGTAGAACGCGTGCCGGGGACGGTAGTCGGAGTGGATCAGGTAGTGCGTCCACTCGTACACCAGCCCGATCGCCGCCAGCACCGTCATGAAGGTCAGTCCGCGTTGGGGACTGGCGAACACCACGAGGCCCACTGCGACGGCCACGAGCACCACCGTTACCAGAACCTGCCACGGAATGAAGACCAGCGGGATGTCCCGCGGATCCGAGTGGTGCTCACGATGTTTGCGGGCGACGAGGGGGTCGATCGTGACCGGCCCGAGCCGCTTGGGTCGCCAATGCAGGACGAAGACGTGGATCAGCCACTCCACCGCCGGGAAACTCGCGATCATCACCACGGGCACGAGGAGATCGGCGATCCCCCAGTCACCCAACCACGTCCGCGCGGCCAGCGCGATCGAGAAGAACCCGAACATGATCCAGGGCGACGGGTGCCGGAGGAACTCGGCGAACGCGGCACGCAGGGTCATCGACCGGCGTGACCTCATGCGGCGTTCCTCGGCGGCGACCTGCCGTCGCGCCCTGTTGTCGATGCGCTCGGCGTCGAGGTCGTCGGTGGACATCAGTTTCCCTCTCCTGCTGTGGTTTCTGCTGCTTGGAGTGCCTGACAGAGTTCGAGCAACGCGGCCGTGGCGGGTGCGAGCAGGTCACGGGCAGCACTCTCCGCACGCCCGGCGTCGTGCGCCGCGATGGCCGTGACGAGAGCCCGGTAACCCGCGATGTTCCCGACTTCGGGCTCCAGGACCGCCGCGAGCGCGGGGACCGCCGGCTCATACGCGGCGCGCAGCGAGTTGTACATGAGCCGGAACGCGATCGAGTCGGCCGCGTCGATGACCGTGCTCCAGAACTCCAGCGCCACGACCTGCTGTCCGACGGGATTGGGTTCGGCCGCCAACTCGGTGACCACCGTCTCGAGTCGCGCGAGGTGCCCGTCGTCGGCTCGTTGCGCTGCCAGTCGGGCGACATCCGGCCCGATCGCCGCCCGCGCCTCGACGATCGAACGGGCCACCCCGGGTACCAGCGCGCCGCCCCGGATCAGCAGGCGCGGAAGCAGATCGAGACCGCCCGAGCGGGCGATGTCCTGAACCCGCGCACCGTCGCCTTGACGAATGGTGACCAGACCCGCGGCGGCCACACGCTTGAGGGCTTCGCGCACGGTCGGCCGGGAGACACCGAGGATGCGGGCGAGCTCCCGCTCACTGGGCAGCGCCTCACCCGCCGACAGATCACCCGAGAGCACGCCCTCGACGATCTGATCGAACACGATCTCGGGTGCGGTCTGCTGCGACACGGGCTCGAACGGCATGCGGCGACGGTAACGCCGACCGGACTGGTGGTCAAGTGGTCAGACCAATCCTCCGTGAGGAATGTTCCGCCGACCAACGGGTTGTACCGACCATGAGCGACACCGACGCGCCCCGAACGGACACCCTCGACGCCGACGACCTCGACTTCCTGGCCCGCCCCCTGCTCGGCTTCTTCTCGACGGCGTCCGGCCCGACACCCCCACAGCCACGACCGGTCTGGTTCGAGGCCACTGACGATGGTGAGATCCAGATCTTCACCGGCCCCAAGTCGTTGAAGGTCCGTCGTCTCGACACCGACCCGCGCGCCTCCATCGTCGTCGCGACACCGGTCGAGGAGCGCGAACGCTGGATCTCCGTTGCCGGCCCAGCCAGAGTCGAGACCGACGGCGCGGCCGCCCGTGAACTCGCGGCCCGGCTCGCCGACCGCTACTGGGACCTCGACGACCCTTCCCGCGCACAAGATCTCGCTGAGATCCTCGCCGATGAATGGGTGCGGATCGTCATCCGGCCCGAGAAGATCCGGCGCCTCAGTTTCTGACCGGTCACCTCAACTGATCGAGGAGGCGCAGCCACACCTCGCTGACCGTCGGATACGACGGAACCGCGTGCCACAACCGCGACAACGGGACCTCGCCGACGATCGCCACCGTCGCCGAATGGACGAGATCGGCGGTCTGCGCACCCACGAAGGTGGCGCCGACGAGAACGTCGCGCTTCGCGTCGACGACGAGACACGCGTGCCCGGAGTAGTCGGCGTCGACGAGGTACGAGCCGGCGACCGAGATGTCGCCGTCGGCGACCCGTACATCGACACCGCTGTCTCTCGCCTGCTTCTCGGTCACCCCCACCGAAGCGACCCCCGGTCGGGTGAACACCACCTGCGGGACCGCACCGTGGTCGGCGCTCGCGACGAACCGGGGATCGTCGAGCGCTCGTCCCTCCGCGCGTGCGGCGATGACATCGCCCGCCACGCGCGCCTGGTATTTGCCCATGTGGGTCAACGCGTTCCGGCCGTTGACGTCCCCGACCGCGTACAACCACGGGCGGTCCGCAACGGTCAGCTGATCGTCCACGCGGATCGGACCACCCGGTTCGAGTTCCACCGTCTCCAGACCGAGATCGCCTGTGGCCGGCGACCTTCCAGCGGCCACCAGGATCTCGTCGACGACGACATCCCCAGCGCCGTCCCCGGCGAGATGCACGGTGGCCGGACCTCCGTGGATGCGGCCGTAACCGGTGTGCGCGGCGTCGGGACGGTCCACGGACTCGATGGTGGTTCCGAAACGGATGTCGGCCCCGCGAGCCCGCAATGCGTCTGCGACCCGTTGCGAGACGAACGGTTCCATCTTCGGCAGCAACCGATCACCCCGGATGGCCATCACCACCTCGCGGGCGCCGAGGTCGAGCAACCAGGTGACCGCCTCGCAGGCCACGACACCGCCCCCGAGAACCAGGACACGGTCCGGGATCTCGACGACGTTCGTCGCATCGCGGGATGTCCACGGGTTCGCCTCGACGAGCCCGGGTGTGGACGGGATCGACGCCGTGCTGCCGGTCGCCACGACCACCGCGTGCCGGGCGGTGACCACGGTGTCGCCGACGGTCACCTGTCGTTCGCCGGAGATCCGGCCGTGCCCGCGGAGTACGTGGATTCCGGCGCCCTCGGCCCAGCGAACCTGACCGGCGTCATCATGACCCAGACCGCCATGACCGGGGCCGGATTCATCGCGGCTCGTCACGGTGTCCCGCCAACCGAGTACCGCGGCCGGGTCGGGTCGCTCCCCGCTCACCCGTTCCCGCGCCCCCGCCAGCGCGCGGGCGCTCGCGAGCGCAGCCCCCGGACCCAGCAGCGCCTTGCTCGGCATACACGCCCAATACGAGCACTCACCGCCCATCAACTCGTGCTCGATCACGACCGCCGTGCGATCGCTCCCCCGGATCGCGTAGTCGGCGACGTTCTCGCCGACCGGACCGCCACCGATCACGACGACGTCATAGGTGCGGTCCATTGGTTCAGCGTCCATTGGTTCAGCGTCCACTGGTTCGGCGTCCATTGGTTCAGCGTAGGTCGAGTGCCGCCGCGGTGACGGGGATCGGCCCTGCTCCCCAAGGTGCGGATGACAGCTGCGCTGGTTGTGGTGAACTGCGCTAGCCGTAACCAGCGCAGTTGATGTCAGGTGGCGCATCTCTACCGGCCCTGCTCCGCGCGGAGCGGAGCGACGCCTGCCGCGGATTCCGCCCACGGCTGACGCGGCTGACGAATTCGCGATCGGGTGTCAGGATGGAACGCGTGACTGCATCGAACACAGACCTCAAGTCCGGCCTCGACCTCGAGTGGGTCGACGAGTCCGTCCGCATCCAGGACGATCTGTTCGCGCACGTGAACGGGAAGTGGCTCGACTCGCATGTCATCCCTGACGACCGTTCGGTCGACGGCGCGTTCCACGTGCTGCGTGACAACTCCGAGGAGAACGTCCGCGACATCATCACCGAGTGCGCGGCGTCGAACCCCGAGAGCGGGTCGGACGAACAGAAGATCGGCGACCTCTACGCGTCGTTCATGGACACCGACCACATCGAAGCCCTCGGGATCGGCCCGATCAGCGGCGAGCTGGAGAAGATCGCGGCACTCGACTCCGTCGATGCGTTCGCTCGTCGCCTCGGCCGGCTGCAACGACATGGGACAGGCGGACTGTTCGGCTTCTACGTCGACACCGACGCCCGGCAGTCCGACCGCTACCTCGTGCATCTCACCCAGTCCGGGCTCGGGCTGCCCGACGAGTCGTATTACCGGCCCGGTTCGGACGGCACCGACAAGCATGCCGAGACGAGGACGGCGTATGTCGCGCACGTCGAGCGGATGTTCGCGTTGGCCGGATTCGACGACGCCGCCACGCGTGCCGCGACCGTGCTCGACCTCGAGACCGCGATCGCCGCGGAACACTGGGACGTCGTCCGCCGCCGCGATGCCGAACTCACCTACAACCTCATGCCGCTGGACGAATTGTCGTCGACCGCAGACGGATTCCCGCTCAGCGAATGGTTCGGTGGACTGGGCACCAGCGGCGACGCGACCTTCGGCGAGGTTGTCGTCGCACAGCCGTCCTTCGTGTCCGGGGTGTCGGGCCTCCTCGGTTCGCGTCCGCTCGACGAGTGGAAGACATGGCTGACCTGGCGTCTGCTGCGCTCGGCGGCACCGTATCTGTCCTCGGCGTTCGTCGACGAGAACTTCGACTTCTACGGCCGCACCCTCACCGGCGCCGAGTCCAACCGCGACCGGTGGAAGCGCGGCGTGGGCTTCGTCGAGGCGGCGATGGGCTTCGCGGTCGGCAAATTGTATGTGGCCAAGCACTTCCCGCCGGAGGCCAAGGCCCGGATGGACGAGCTGATCGCCAACCTGGTCGAGGCGTACCGCCGCAACATCTCCGACCTGCCGTGGATGACCCCCGACACCCGGGAGAAGGCCCTGGTCAAACTCGGCAAGTTCACCCCGAAGGTCGGCTATCCGGCCAAGTGGCGGGACTACAGCTCGCTGTGCGTCGACCGCGGCGACCTCATCGGAAACGTCGCGCGCGCTTCGTCGTTCGAGCAGGATCGTGAGTTCGCGAAGATCGGCTCGCCGGTCGATCGGGACGAGTGGTTCATGACGCCGCAGACGGTCAACGCCTACTACAACCCCGGCATGAACGAGATCGTTTTCCCCGCCGCGATCCTGCAGCCGCCCTTCTTCGACCCGGAGGCCGACGACGCCGCGAACTACGGCGGGATCGGCGCGGTGATCGGTCACGAGATCGGCCACGGCTTCGACGACCAGGGCGCCAAGTACGACGGCGACGGCAACCTCGTCGACTGGTGGACCGACGCCGATCGGTCGGAGTTCTCGTCGCGGACACGCAAGCTGATCGATCAGTACGGTGAGTTCACCCCGGTCGGGCTCGACTCCGAGTACAAGGTCAACGGCGAGTTCACGATCGGCGAGAACATCGGCGATCTCGGTGGGTTGTCGATCGGGCTCGTGGCTTATCAGATCGCGAATGAGACCGGCGCCGGGAGCGGAGCGAGCGGGCCGAATGAGACCGGCGAGCCGCCGGTGATCGACGAGTTGACCGGCATTCAGCGTGTGTTCTTCAGCTGGGCCCAGATCTGGCGCACCAAGACCCGGGATGCCGAGGCCATCCGTCGACTGTCCATCGACCCGCATTCGCCGCCGGAGTTCCGGTGCAACGGCGTCGTCCGCAACATGGACGCCTTCTATGAGGCGTTCGACGTGAAGCCAGGTGACGCACTGTATCTGGACGAGGCTGAGCGCGTCCGGATCTGGTGAACGCGGTGCCCGGCGCTGACGGAGGATCCCAGGACTCGAGTTCCCCGGCGGCGCCGGGGGCGGCCGGTTCCCTCGGACTGGTCCGGGGGCGCGAACTCACGGTCGCCCTGTTGCGCCCCATCGGCGCGGCGGTCGTCCTGCTCGCCGGGTATTTCCTGCTGCCCATCGACAAGGCGAGCGATCTGAACTACCTCGGCCTGGTGGTGGGCGCTCTTCTGCTGCTCGCGTTCTGCGTGTGGGAGGTCCGCAAGTTCGCGCACTCGGACCGTCCGGTCGCGACCGCGATGGAGATGCTCGTCGCGCTGGCCGGGTTCTACATCGTGTCGTTCGCGACGACCTATTTCCTGTTCTCCGAATACGATCCCGGGAGCTTCAACGAGTCGCTCACCCGCGTCGACGCCCTGTACTTTTGTCTCACCGTGTTCACCACGACGGGTTTCGGTGACATCGCGCCGGATTCGCAGGGGGCGCGTGTCGCGGTCTCGATCCAGATGGCGAGCACCCTGCTGCTGCTCGGGCTCGGCGTCCGGTTCCTCAATCTGCTGGTGAACCAGCGACGCCAGGCCACCGGACGGTGACCTGGCGTCGTTGATCTGGTTCGCTGATCCGGTCTGACCGATCAGGCGCGACCGCTCAGTAGTCGTCCTCGCCGTAGACGATCATGCCGCGGATGTTGTTGCCCGCCAGCATGTCGTCGTAGGCCTCGTTGATCTGGTCGAGCCGGTAGGTCTTGGTCACCAGGTCGTCGAGGTTGAGCTTGCCTGCGCGGTATTCGTTGAGCAGCGCCGGTACCTGCGTGCGGGGGCTCGCGCCACCGAAGATCGCGCCCTGCACGCGCTTCTGCATGAGGGTGAGGTCGAACAGGTTCATCTGGGCGTCCATCGACTGGAAGTTGCCCATGCCGACCACGACGACCTGGCCCGCCTTGCCGGTGAGCGCGAGGGCGGGAGCGATCATCGACCCGTCGATCTCACCCACGGTGAGGATCGTCGTGTTGGCCATCTTGCCCCAGGTGATGTCGCCGATCGCCTCGAGCGCGGCCTCCATCGACGGGAAGGTATGTGTCGCACCGAGCTTCTCGGCCATCTGCAACTTGAACGGCACCGGATCGACGGCGATGACGTTGCGTGCGCCGGCGGCGGCCGCACCCTGGATCGAGTTGATGCCGACACCGCCGATGCCGACGACCACCACCGTGTCACCGGCGTGGGTGCCACCGATCTCGACGGCCGAACCCCAGCCGGTCGCGACGCCGCAGCCGAGGAGCGCGGCCGCCTGCAGCGGGATGTCGTCTTCGATCTTGACCAACGACGCCTCGTTGACGGTGATGTACGGCGCGAAGGTGCCGAGCATGCACATCTGCACGAGGGGAAGCCCGTCGGAGGTGAACGCGCGGTTGGTGTCGTCGGCGATGGACAGACCCGTCAGCAGGCGTGCTCCCTCGTCACAGATGTTCTGCTGACCGCGCGAGCACGGTTCGCAGGTTCCGCAGGCGGGGATGAACGCGGTGACGACGTGGTCGCCTTCCTTGAGCTTCGTGACGCCGGGTCCGACCTTCGTCACCACACCCGCGCCCTCGTGGCCGCCGAGGACCGGCATCGGGGCGGGGCTGTCACCGGTCCGCAGATGGTGGTCGGAGTGGCACAGGCCCGAGCTGACGAGCTTGACCTGGACCTCGCCCGCCACCGGGTCGCCGAGTTCGAATTCCTCGATCTTCCACTCTTCGCCCGGATTCCGCAGAACTGCACCCTTGGTCTTCATACGTGCTCCCTTGCTCGTGCCGCCCGACTCGGGGCGTTAGATATCGCCGTCTGCTTATGCGACGTAGGTCACATGGTGGTCGAAGTTCGATCCGGGCGCAGCAGATTCATCCGATCCATGGCACAAGATTGCGGGTGGTGTTCCAGCGCGCCATCCGGACGGTCGAGGACACCGAATCCGCGGGCATGCAGCCGTTTTCTCGACGCCGGTCCACCGCGCCCGGAGCCGACGCGTGTCACGATGAACCCATGCCGGACACGACCGATCCGAGTCCCCGTCCCGTTCGCCGCCACCGCTGGCTCATCCCGGCCCTGCTTCTCCTCGGCTGGATCGTCATCGGCGGTGTCACCGGCCCCTTCGCCGGGCAGCTGGCGAGCGTCGCGAGCAACGACAACAGCACGTTCCTCCCGTCGTCCGCCGAGTCGACCCGGGTCCAGAACCTGCTCGCCGATTTCCAGGACACCGACGAGATCCCCGCGATCGTCATCGCGGAACGGACCGGTGGCATCACCCCGGCTGACCTCGAGTTCCTGACCACCGCCACCGCACCGCTGGCGGGCACCGAGGGTTTCGGTCCGGCCGTCTCGCCGCCGATCCCGTCGAAGGACGGGGAGGCCGCCGAGCTCTTCGTACCGATCTCCACCGCGGGCGAACCCGCCGACACCGTCGAGATCTTGCGTGAGGCACTGGCCGACGCACCGGCAGGCCTCGACGTCGCCGTCACCGGACCGGCGGGTCAGATCGCCGATCTGGGCGAGGCCTTCGCGGGGATCGACGGCCTGCTGCTGCTGGTGGCCGGTTCCGTGGTGATCCTGATCCTCATCGTCGTGTATCGCAGCCCGATCCTGCCGTTCGTGGTGCTGATCTCCGCGGTCTTCGCCCTGGGCCTCGCGTCGGGGGCGGTCTATTTCCTCACCAAACAGGGCGTCCTCGACCTCAACGGCCAGAGTCAGGGAATCCTGTTCATCCTCGTCTTCGGGGCGGCGACCGACTACGCACTCCTGCTGGTCTCCCGATATCGCGAGGAACTCATCGGCACCGACGACAAGTACGCGGCCATCCGGCAGGCGTGGCGGGCGACCATCGAACCGGTCGGCGCATCCGCCGGCACCGTCATCGCCGGCGTCCTGTGCCTGCTGCTGTCGGATCTGAACTCCAACAAGAGCCTCGGTCCGGTCGCCGCCCTCGGCATCGTGGCGTCGTTCCTGGCGTCGATGACGTTCCTGCCCGCCGCGCTGGCGCTGCTCGGCCGCACCGCGTTCTGGCCGCTCCGACCCAAGTACGAGCCGTCGACCTCAGCCGACACCGGCGCCACCCACCGGTTGTGGAAGCGGATCGCCGACCGGGTGGCCGCATCACCGCGCGCCATCTGGGCGGGCACGCTCATCCTGTTGCTCATCGGCGCGGCCTTCGCCCCGACCTTCAAGGCCGACGGCGTCGCCACGACCGACTACTTCATGGGGACCGTGGAATCGGTCGAGGGGGCGAAGGTCCAGGCCGAGCACTTCGACGCGGGCAGTGGGTCGCCCACCTACGTCATCACCACGGAGGCGAACAGCGACCGGGTCCTGGAGAAGGTGCGCGGCACCGAGGGCGTAGCGGGAGCCGACCTCGTCAAGGGCTCCGACCCCGCCGACCCCGCCCCGCTGGTACGTGACGGGAAGGTCGCGATCGCCGCGACGCTCACCGACAACGCCGACTCGCTGGCCGCGCAGGACACCGTGATCGCCATCCGCTCGGCGGTAAACGATGTGCCGGACACGCTGGTCGGCGGCACCACCGCGATCGATCTCGACACTCGCGAGACATCCATCCACGATCGCAACCTGATCATCCCGATCGTGCTGCTGGTGGTCTTCGTCATCCTCGTGGCCCTGCTGCGCAGCATCGTCGCCCCGGCCATCCTGCTCGCCACGACCGTTCTGTCGTTCGCCGCGACGATCGGGGTGGCGGCGCTGCTGTTCAACGGACCATTCGGTTTCCCCGGCGCCGACCCGGTGGTGCCGCTGTTCGCGTTCGTCTTCCTCGTCGCGCTCGGCATCGACTACAACATCTTCCTGATGACCCGGGTGCGTGAGGAGACACTCCGGCACGGGACGCGGCTCGGGATGATCCGGGGCCTGACCGCGACGGGCGGGGTCATCACCTCGGCCGGGGTGGTCCTCGCCGCGACCTTCGCCGCGCTGGCGGTGATCCCGCTGCTGTTCCTGTTCCAGGTCGCGTTCCTGGTCGCGTTCGGAGTTCTGGTCGACACGCTGATCGTGCGGACGCTGCTCGTGCCCGCCCTGACCCTCGACATCGGGCGGCGGGTCTGGTGGCCGAGCGCCCTCGCCAGGAGTGATCACCGGACGGAGAACAGCTCTGCTGCAACGGAGTTCGTCGATTCTGCGCCCCCGCATCTCCGAAAGGGTTAGCGTCGGGGTATTCCACTCCCGAAGTGTCTGGCTGGTGACCGGAATGACTCTCATCGAACACAAAGCGCAGGGGCGCCAGGACTTCTCGTCGTTGCGTCAGGGCGGTCTCAACTGGGATTCATTTCCGTTGCGGCTCTTCGTCAAAGGCAACTCCCGGTTCTGGGACCCGGTCGCCATCGACTTCACCCAGGATGCACAGGACTGGGCCGAGCTGTCCGACGAGCAGCGCCGCAGCGCGACCTACCTGGTGAGCCAGTTCATCGCGGGCGAAGAAGCGGTCACCCAGGACATCCAGCCGTTCATGAAGGCGATGGCGTCCGAGGGGCGGTTCGGCGACGAGATGTACCTGTCGCAGTTCTGTTTCGAGGAGGCCAAACACACCCAGGTGTTCCGGCGGTGGATGGACGCCGTCGGACTGACGGGCGACCTCCAGGCGTTCGTCGCGGAGAACCCGTACTACCGCCAGCTGTTCTACGAGGAACTCCCCGACTCGCTGCACGCCCTCGACCACGACCCGTCCCCGCGCAACCAGATCCGGGCGAGCGTCACCTACAACCACGTCATCGAGGGCAGTCTCGCGCTGACCGGCTACCACGCGTGGCAGAAGGTGTGCACCCGGTACGGCATCTTCCCCGGGATGCAGAAACTGATCCGCTTCATCGGCGACGACGAGCGACGCCACATGGCGTGGGGCACCTTCACCTGCCGCCGCCACGTCGCCGCCGACGACTCGCTGTGGGAGACCGTCGGCGAGCGCATGAACGAACTGCTCCCGCTCGCCCTGGGAATGATCGAGTGGGTGAACCAGCAGTTCGAGGTCCAGCCGTTCGGCCTCGACAACAACGAGTTCCTCGGTTACGCGGCCGACCGTGCGCAACGCAGGCTGTCGGCCATCGAATCCGCTCGCGGACGCCCAGTCGCCGACATCGACCTCGACTACTCCCCCGAGGTCCTCGAGGACGCCATGGGCGAGGACGACGCGGCGCGCCTGCAGATGTGAGTCGTGACCGTCAACGGCGGTCGAGATCCACGACGCGGTCGGCGCGTGCTTCCACGAGCCCACGGCCGTGGCTGATCAGGAGCAGGCCGGCGCCATCGTCGACGAGGCCGTCGAGCAATGACATCACCGCCCGCGAAGCGATCGGGTCCAGCATGGCCGTCGGCTCGTCGCAGAGCAGGATGCGCGGTGCCTGGACGATGAGTCGTCCGATACACGCACGCTGGAGCTGACCGTCACTGACCTGAGACGGGTATCGGTCCAGGAGTCCGGCGTCGAGCCCGACGCGGGCGGCGATCGGTTCGGCATCACAGTCGCGTCGCGCGATCGTGGCGGGTTCGGTCACGATCCGCCGCAGCGTCCAGCGAGGATTGCTGACGAGTCGGGGATGCTGGGCGAGCAGACCGACGTCCCAGGGCCGGCGGTCGTCACCACGCCACTCGACCCGGCCGGCCGCCGTGGGGGCCAGCCCCGCGAGGATGCGCAGCAGCGTCGTCTTGCCGCTCCCCGATCGTCCGACGACACCGGTGACCGACCCGGCCCCCACCATCACGTCGAGATCCTCGAAGAGGGCGGTGCCGCCGACACGGGCGGCGAGGCCGGTGCCGAGCAGTGCGGTCATCGCACGGCCTCGAGGAACTCCGCCACGTAGGCGTCATCGGCCGCCGCCAGCGCGTCGAACCCGCCCTGCGCCACGATGCGGCCGGCGCGCATGACGACCACCCGGTCGTCGGTGGTGGCGGCTCGCCGCCGCAGCGTCTCGATGTCGTGGGTGATCACCAGCACCGCCACACCCCCGCGCGCCGACGCGGCGAGCAGCTCCCAGATCTCGGCCGCGAGGTCGGCGTCGAGTGCCGAGGTGGGTTCGTCGGCGACGAGGATCGCGGGGTCACCCGCGATCGCGGCGGCGATCGCGGCCCGCTGCGCCATGCCGCCGGAGAGCTCGTGCGGGTACAGCCGCAACGCGACGGGGTCGAGATGGACCCGCCGGCAGAGTTCGGTCGCGTCGGCCGCACCGCCGAGGGTGGCGACCACTTCGTCGAGCTGATCACCGATCGTCCGGACCGGGGTGAACGAGGTGGCCGCCGACTGCGGCACATGCCCGACGCGGTGTCCGCGGAGCCGACGCCATCTCGGGTCATGGCCGCGAAGTGCGTCCCCGACGAATTCCTCCCCGACGAAGTCCTCCCCGCCGACGCAGAGTCGTCCGGTCGCGGCGGAACCGGGAGGCAGGAGTCCGGACAGCACCGCCGCGATCATCGACTTGCCGCAGCCGGACTCGCCGACGAGTGCGGTCGTCGAACCCGCCGCCAGGTCGAGGGAGACGTCGTCGAGGACCCGGACCGCAGACCGGCGCCACCGTCCGCGGACGACGATGTCGACGCAGACACCGTCGAGCCGGGCGCTCACCGCCAGACCTCCCCCGCCGGCGGCAGGGTGACCCGCCGCAACGAGGCGGCCGCGGCCGCGCACGCCAGTGCGGTCACCATGAGCGCGATGCCCGGCACCGCGAGGGTCCACCAGGCGCCGGTGAGGACGTCGCCGCGCGCCTGGCCGAGGAGGGTGCCGAGGCTCGCCGAGTCGGGCGACAGCCCGACCCCCAGGAAGGACAGGGTCGTCTCGTGCCAGACCGCGTGCGGGAGCAGCACGGTCATGGCCACCAGGATCTGTCCGCTCACGGCGGGCAGCAGGTGCCGGGTCGCGACGAAGGTGCGAGATGCCCCCGACAGCCGCGCCGCCTCGACCCACCCCGACGAGGTCGCCTCGAGCAGTTCGGCGCGCACCACCCGGGCCACGGCGGGCCAGTGGGTCAAGGCGATCGACGCGATGATCGCGACCGGCTCGCCCCGCCACATCGCGGCGATCACCACGCCGACGACGAGGTGCGGCAGTGCGTTCACACCGTCGACGACTCGCATCACGAGGGCGTCGAACCAACCACCCACCGTCACCGACCCCACTCCGATCAGCACGCCCAACACGGTCGCGATCACGGCGCACAGGACGGCGATGAGCAGCGAGATACGCAGTCCCTCCGCAGTTCTCACGCCGAGGTCGTAACCCGAGTGATCGGTGCCCGCCAGGGCGTCGGCGCCGGGCGGGAGCAGCGCCCGGGCGAAGTCGGCGGTCTGGTCGCCCGCCGCCATGGGCACGCCGACGGCGACGGATGCGACCACGGCCAGGACGATCCACGGCGCGAGCAGGAGTGCCCGGTCGCGCAGCGTTCGCGTGCGGGAGCGCGTGACCGTCGCGCCTGTTCGCGCAGTCATGCCCGCAGCCCGATCCGCGGGTCGATCCACACCGCGGCCGCGTCGGAGAGTGCCGAGCCGACGAGCACCAGGACCGCCGACCCGACAGCGAGTGCGGCCAGCAGCGAGAAGTCGAGCGCCACCGCGGCGTCCACGAGCGCCTCGGCCAAGCCCGGCCACCCGAAGACGGCCTCGACGATCGCGGCGCCGGCGATCAGTTCGGGGAGTCGTGTCCCGAGGAGAGCGAGTGTCGGCAGCACCGACACGGGAACGATGTGTCCCGTCAGCAATCTCCGTCCCGCGATGCCACGGGCGCGTGCGCCGCGGATCGCATCGGAGGCAGCGGCATCGACGACGGCGGCGCGCATGGTCAGCAGCAACCACGGAACCATCGACACGGTCAGGGCCAGGTACGGCAGCACGGCGTGGGTGAGCAGGCCGGCGACCGAGTAGTCGTCGCCGGGGCGTCGGGCACCGGAGGTCGGCAACCAACCGAGTCCGACCGCGAACACGCCGACCAGGATCAGCGACACCACGAACGGTGGTGTCGCGGCGAGCACGGCGGCGAGCGAGGTACACATCCGATCGAGCAGTCCACCGCGTCGCATGCCGATGACCGCCCCCACCACGATGGCGATGATCGCCGCCGACAGCAGTGCCGCCGACGACATCCCCAGCGTGAACGGCAGGCGCTGGCCAATCACCTCGACGACGGGCTGTCCCTTCGTCGACGACCAGCCGAGGTCGCCGTGGAGCAGCGCTCCCCACCAGTTCCACCAGGCCCGCAGCCAGTGCTGGTCGAGGTCGTAGGCGGCCGAGATCGCTTCCCGTTGCGCGGGCGTCGCGGACTGGTAGTTGTCACCCAGATGAGCGGTGAGCGGATCGAAGGGAGACGCAGCCGCGACCGCGAAGATGCCCAGCGACACCAGGATCGTCGTGGGGATCATCAGCAGTAGACGGCGAACGAGCAGCACGCCCGTCGCACGCAGGCGCGATCTCCCCCGCACAGCCCGGTAAGCGGCATCGGCGAGATCCGTTGACCCCGCGGATGTCTCGGGCGGGGTGGCGACCGACGTCACGAGTTCGGTTGCCACGACGGGAGCTTCCACCACGGACCCCAGGTCACCCCGTGCGAATGGGGCTCCAGGATCGGTGAGTCGTGGCGCCACCCCGCACTTCGGGAGACGTAGGTGTGGTGCAGGAAGGCCAGGAACACATAGGACGGCTGTTCGGCATACAGCTGTTGGATGCGCTTGTACCGCAGATCGTTCTCCGGCCCGGGCGCGCTCATGCGTGCCTCGTCGAGGACGAGATCGAGCCCGGGCGCGGTGAGATTGCCCGGGTTGGCGTACGGCGACGACTCCGGAACGCGGGTGTGCAGCGTGTCGTAGACCTGCGAGTCGAGGCTGTAGGGCGTCGCCCCGCCACCGAGCACCACGCCGGAGTCGGCGAGCCGGGTGTCGATCTCGTCCCAGCTCGTACCCCGGGTGAGGACCTCGACACCGATCTTCTTCATCGATGCCGCGAACGCCACGGCGAGGTCGCGACGCACCGTGTCCTGCGCGTTGTAGAGAACGGGGAACGACGCCCGGTCGGCACCCCGGGTGCGCACGCCGTCGGCACCGACCCGCCATCCGGCGTCGTCGAGCGTCGCCGCCGCAGCCCCGGGGTCGAAGGCGAATTGTGCACCCGCGTCATACACGGCCGTGCCGTACACCGAGGCGACCGGAGTGCTGGCCGGCTCCCCGGCGCCGGTGAGCACGTCGTCGACGACGGCCTGCCGGTCGACGCCCAGGTTCATGGCGAGTCGGGCGGCCGGGTCGGCGGTGAACGGATTCGTCCCGGGCAGCGAGATACCGCGCCAATCGGCCGATGTCACCGACACCACGCCGGTGCCGTCGCGACCCGCGAGACCGTCGGCCAGGCGCGGCGGCAGTCCGGCGCCGTCGAGCTCACCGGCCGCGATCCGCTGCGCACGTGTGTTGTCGTCGGGAACGTGGCTGTAGACGATGCGTCCGAGTGCCGGCCGGTCACCCCAGTAGTCCTCGCGCGCAACGAGAACCGCTTGATCGGGGTCGAGCGATTCGAGCCGGTACGCCCCCGTCCCCACCGGTCGGGTGTTCAGGGCCCACTCCGCCGCGGGCGCGTTCTCCACCCGTTCCGATGGGACGATACCCACGAGCAGATACGGCGACGGGTCGGCATCGGTGTCCATGCGGACCGTGACCGCCTGCGCCCCATCGGATTCGACGGCGACGATCGGCGCGAAGTCGGTCGAGATGGTCGACGCGACGAGGGGGTCGACCAGCGCCCGGTAGGTCGCGACGACGTCGCGGGCATCGAGGGCGGTGCCGTCGGAGAACGTGACACCACTCTTGAGCGGCACCCGCCACGTCCGTGGCGCGGTACGTTGCGGCTTCGACTCGGCGAGCGCCGGAACGAGGTCGGGCACTCGGCCGTCGCCGTCGGCGGCCGGGACGAGCAGACCGTCGTAGAGCGGTGAGACCCCGAGCTGTGCGTAACCGAGCATCGGGTTGAAGTCGCCCAGTTCCTGACTTTCGCCGAGGACGATCCGGTCGGTCACCGACGCCCGGTCCGACGGCGAGCAGCCGGTGAGCCCGACCGCCGCGATGAGTACCGCCGCCCCGGCAGTGGCCAGTCCACGAACGGCCGACGACGTTCCCCCCACACCTGTGTGCACAGACATATGTTCTCCCAGACACACATTTGCCGCCACCGGGGCGGTGGTGAACGATGGGCGGTATCACCACCGAAGCGACGAGGAGTACCGGTGACCGACTTCGACCCGGACTCATTCGATGCCGACTCATTCGACCCGGACTCCTTCGATGCCGACTCGTGGGCAGCGCGATTCATGCTGCTCAGCGACCCGACGCGATTGCGCCTGGTCGCCGAGATGCACGCCCGGCCGGGTTCCACCGTCGCCGAACTCGCCACGCGTATCGGCATCACCGAGAACGCGGCCTCGCAGTCGATCCGCAAGCTGCGAGACCAGGGCTGGGTCCGCTCGGAGAAAGCCGGCCGGATGGTCCACTACGAGGTCGTCGGCGACGCGATCGTGCATCGCATCCTGCACGACATCATCGGGGTCGGGCATGTCACGTCCGACGATCACTCGGATCACGCCCACCCGGTGACAACGGATTAGAACACGTTCTAGTCTGGTCGACGTGGATGTCACCTTCGATGCGACCAAACGGGAACTGACGACCGACAAGGGCACGCTGCGCTATCACGAGGCCGGCGACGCCGACGCGCCGCCGCTGATCCTGTTGCACGGTTCCGGGCCCGGCGTGACCGGTTGGCGGAACTACCGCGGAAATCTCGGACACTTCGCGCAGACGCACCACTGCTACGTCATCGAGTTCCCCGGCTTCGGCGTGAGTGACGCCGTGGAGGGCCACCCGGTGCTGACCGCGGGCGGCTCGGTCCTCCGGTTCATGGACGCGCTCGGCATCGACAAGGCCGCGATGATCGGCAACTCGATGGGTGGGGTCGTCGGCGTCAATCTGGCGATCAAGAAGCCCGAGCGCGTCGAGAAGCTCGTCACCATCGGCGGTGTCGGCCCGAATGTGTTCAGCCCCAGCCCCAGTGAGGGTCTACGTCTGCTGCAGGAGTTCACCGACGCCCCGGACAGTGACCTCGACGGCAAACGGGACAAACTGGTCCGCTGGCTCACGTCGATGGTCTTCGACCGCTCACTGGTCACCGAGGAGCTCATCGCCGAGCGCTGGGAGGCGGCCATCAATCCCGACGCGCAGAAGACGGCGCAGATGATGTACGGCTCAGCGGCTTTCGAGATGCAGCAGCAGTTCATGGCCGCGTCCGACAATCCGCCGTACTGGGCGTCGATGCACAAGGTCGCCTGCCCGACGCTGCTGACCTGGGGCCGCGACGATCGGGTGAGCCCGCCGGACATGGCGATGGTGCCGATGCGGCTCATCCCCGACGCGGAGCTGCACGTTTTCCCGAAGTGCGGGCACTGGGTGATGATCGAGGCCAAGGCCGCCTTCGAGGCAGCCGTCACCTCCTTCCTGACTCGCTGACCGCCTGACTCGCTGACCCCCGGGGAGGCGCCGGTCCCGCCGTCGACCTCCGGGGATGGGTAACCTCGACCACCATGGATGGTGTCGACGTCATCGTGTCCCACTGGGCCGTGGCCCGTCCCGAGCTCGACGTCTCGGCACTCAAGGTCTTCGGCCGGCTCCACCGCAGCTTCCTCGTCTACAAGGCGCGCATCGCATCGACCTTCGACGAGCACGACATCACCGATTCCGGCTTCGACGTCCTCGCGTGCCTCCGCCGCGCGGTGCCGGACCATCGCCTGACCGCGGGTGAACTCGCCGAACAGACTCTCGTCACCACCGGTGGACTGTCCCTGCGCGTGAAGCGCCTCGAGGACGCCGGCCTGGTGACACGCACGCGCGACAGATCCGACGCGCGTGTCGTGTACGTCGAACTCACGCCGGCCGGCTCGGAACTGGTGGATCGCATCGCCGACGAGCACTTCGCCAAGCTCCAGACGATGCTCGCCGAACTGTCGTCGGACGAGGCCGCGGACCTTGCGCGACTACTCGGCAAGCTCGAGCACTCCGCTCGCTTCGCCGTGCTGGGAGACGGCCTCGATCCGGGCGAAACGGATCCGATCGCCGCCGTCTGACCGCGCCGGGCGATAAATTTTTCGGCAGTTCGTGATGGCCGACACACCCGATGTGACCTGCGTCTCCGCTGTTTCGCGGGCGTAAAACCGGCGTTACAGAGCTCTGTACTGCGTCTTCCCCGGTTGACCTCTTAGCGCTAAGGCTTTACAACTGTCTTAGCGCAAAGATATTTATCCGGACCCACTTCGGTCTTCAGCCCCGAACGGAATCGCATGCCCCTCGTGTCCAGCACCCCCGTACCCGATACCCCCATGCCCGGTATCTCCGACCACCTCACGGTCGACGCGCGTGATCTCGACGATCGCATCTTCGTCGGCGGTCACTGGGAGGTCGGCGCCGGAGATCTGATCGAGTCCGTGAACCCGGCGACGGGTCGGGTCTTCGCGACCCTGCACGGGGCCACTCCCGCCGACGTCGACACCGCGGTCCGCACCGGGCTCCGCGCCGCCCACGAGAGCGGCTGGGCGAGTGCGCTTCCCCACGAGCGCGCGGCAGTCCTGCACCGGATCGGCGACGGTATCGACGCTGCGCGAGATCGCATCGCGCGGCTGCAGACCCTCGACACCGGCAAGACCCTCGGCGAGACATCGGCTTTGGCGGCGAGTGCGGCGAACACCTTCCGGTACATGGCGGCGGCGGCGGAGACCTCCGACGGCACGCTCACGACCCCGCGCGGCCCGTGGCTCACGATGTCCACGCACCGCCCGATGGGTGTCGTCGGTGCCATCACCCCGTGGAACTCGCCGATCGCCTCCGACGCCCAGAAGTTGGCCCCCGCGCTGGCCGCGGGCAACGCGGTGGTCAGCAAGCCGCCGGTGTGGGCGCCCTGGGTGACCTTGCTCCTGGCCCGCATCTGCGAAGAGGCCGGCCTGCCCCGCGGTGTCCTGTCCGTCCTCCCGGGCCCGGGCCGGACCGTCGGCGAGGCCCTGGTCCGCCACCCCGACGTCGCGAAGGTGACCTTCACCGGCGGGACGAGCACCGGGCGTCACCTCGGCCGGATCGCCGCCGACAAGCTCATGCCGATCACCCTGGAGCTGGGCGGCAAGTCACCGACCATCGTCTTCGCCGACGCCGACCTCGAACGCGCCGTACAGGGCGTGCTGTACGGGATCTTCTCCTCCAGCGGCCAGAGCTGCATCGCCGGATCACGAGTGTTCGTGCAGCGCAGCGTGTTCGATGCTTTCACGGACGATCTGGTAGGACGCGCCGGCCGGTTGCGGATGGGTCCCGGTACCAATCCGGACACCGACGTCGCCCCGATGATCTCGGCCGCGCACCGCGACTCGGTGGCCGACACGGTAGCCCGAGCGGTGGCCGACGGTGCCCGAGTGCGGTGCGGTGGCGCGGTTCCCGTCGACGGTGCGCTGGCCGACGGCTGGTACTACCCGCCGACCGTACTGACCGGCGTCGCCAACACCGACCGGATCAGCCAGGAGGAGATCTTCGGGCCGGTCGCGGTGGTCATCCCGTTCGGCGACGAGGCCGACGTCATCGCGCAGGCCAACGACACCGTCTACGGCCTGGCCTGCGGCGTGTGGACCGAGGACTACCGGCGTGCGCTGCGGATCGGTGACGCCGTCGACGCCGGAACCGTGTGGGTCAACACCTACAAGCAGTTCTCCATCTCGACGCCGTTCACCGGGCTCCGCGACAGCGGGCTGGGCACCGAGAAGGGACGCGAGGCGATCCGCCAGTACTCCGACCAGAAGAGCATCTACCTCGACCGCAGCGACGAGCCGATCGCGTGGGGTCGCCATCCGTGACCGGCCGGACCGTGCACGCGCCCACTTCGACGAAAGGAACCACACCCATGACCACAACTGCCGCAACCGACTTCGCCGCAGAAGGCCAGAACACCGCGCACCCGTACAGCCCCGCATTCGCCGTCGCCGGTTTCGGCTTCGTCTCCGGCGCACTGTCGGTGGATGAGAACGGGGTGGCCGTACCGGGCGTCGACGCCGCCCTCGACGCGGCGATGGCCCGACTCGGCGAGCGCCTGGCCACGATCGACATGACCCTCGCCGATGTCGTCAAGACCACCTACTTCGTCACCGACGTCTCGCTGCGCGACGCCGCGAACCGGCACTACGAGAGCGTCTTCGCCACGCCTCGTCCGGCCCGCTCGTTCGTCGAGGTGGCCGCGCTGCCCTACGGCGCGACCGTCGAGATCGAAGCCATCGCCCACACGTCCTGATCGCACGTCCGGCACCCACCGAACCCGCCAGAACACCGAACCCGCCAAACACCGAGAGGAACCACCATCATGACCGCACCAGAGAAGACCATCGCCGATCTCGAGCAGCAGATCGACTCCTGCATCGCCAGCCGCGAGACCCGGCACGAGGACTGGGACACACTGGGTTTCCAGGCCGCCGCCGGCGGCGACCGCTTCAAGCGCGCCCAGATCCGCTACATCGGCTCGGGCGCCACCGGTGACCACGAGAACGACAACCGGACTCTTCCGTCGGATCACTTCACGTTCTCCAACATGCGTCTGCCCGCCGGTGCCGTCGGTCCCGAGCACACCCACCACGACGTCGAAGAGGTGTTCTTCGTCCTCGAGGGCGAGCTCGAGGTCGCCGTCCATGACGTGGAGGACGGCACCAAGAAGGCCGTTCGTCGCCTCGGCTACCGCGACCTGATCCGCGTGCCCGCAGGCGTCCCCCGCAGCCTCGCCAACGTCGGCGACACCGACGCGCTGTTCTGCGTGATCATCGGCGCCGAGAAGCCGCAGCTCCCCACGTACCCGCCGAGCTCGGAGATGTTCGGCGTCACCCGCTGAACCTCGTTCCACCCGAACCGAACCCGAGAGGTGTCCACCATGTCCGCAGACACGACGAGAGTCCTTCGCGTGCACCAGAAGACCTGGGAGGCCGACGGCGTCACGAGCATCACCCTCGTGGATCCGTCCGGCGCCGAACTCCCGCGCTGGGAACCGGGATCGCATGTCGCGCTTCGTCTGCCGGACGGACTCGTCCGGGAGTACTCCCTGTGCTCGACGCCGGAGGACTCGTCACGGTGGTCCGTGGCGGTCCTCCGGGCCGAGAAGTCGCGCGGCGGTAGCACCTACGTCCACGATCGGCTGTCCATCGGAGCCGAGATCGAGGTCGACGGCCCGCGCAACGCCTTCTCGATCGACCCCGACGCCGCGCATCACATCCTGATCGCGGGCGGCGTCGGCATCACCCCCATCGTCGCGATGATGCGCCGGCTGGAGTCCGAGGGCCGATCGTGGCAGATGCTCTACGCGGGCCGGTCCCGACGGTCGATGGCCTTCGTCGACGAGGTGTCCGCGCACTCGACGTCCGTCATCCACGCCGACGACGAGCGAGGCGGGTTGCCCGATCTGCCGGCGCTGTTCGCGGGAGCGCCATCCGGGTCGGTGGCGTACTGCTGCGGCCCGGCCGCCCTCCTCGACGCCGTCGTCGGCGTCATCCCGCCGGAGATCCCGCTGCGCAGCGAACGTTTCGCCGCACCCGTCGCGGAAGTCGACCCCGGCGGGGACACCGCATTCGACGTCGTCCTCGACCGGACCGGGCAGCGCATCGCAGTACCGGCCGACATGTCCGTGCTCGACGCACTGGCCGACGCCGGCGTCGACGTGCCCAGCTCCTGCACGGAAGGCATCTGCGGCACCTGCGAGATCGGGGTCGTCAAGGGCGACCTCGACCACCGCGACTTCGTCCTCACCGACACCGAACACGCGAGCGGACAGACGATGCTTCCCTGCGTCTCACGCTGCCGCTCAGCCGAACTCGTACTCGACCTCTAGGGGATCCCCGTGCTCTACTCCCAGCTTCCCGTACTCACCGAGCAACCGGTGTGCCGTCTGCGCAGCCTGCGCTCGGTCACGCTGAGCGTCCCCGATCCCCTGGCCTCGCGCGACTTCTATCACGAAGTGTGGGGACTGACCACCGTCGAGGAGGACGGTGACCGGTTCTGGCTGCGCGCCACCGGCACCGAACACCATGTTCTCGACCTTCGCCCCGGTGACGCGAATGCCCTGGGCGGCTTCAGCTTCGCTCTCGGCACACCACGCGAGGTCGACGACGCCGCCCGCGCACTGGAGCGTATCGGCGTGCCGCTGCTGCGCGAGCCGGGTCCGCTCGACGACGCCGGGGGCGGTTACGGCCTGGCCCTCGTCGACCCGGAGGGGCGCACCGTCGAATTGTCGGCGGACGTGCACGCGGTGTCGTCGCAGGAACCCGCGGGTCGTCGTGCCATCCCTCGCAAGATCGCGCACGTCGTCCTGAACACCACCGACATCGAGCGGATCACGGCGTTCTACACCCAGGTCCTCGGGATGCGGGTGTCGGACTGGTCCGAGCGCCAGATGTCGTTCCTGCGCTGCAACTCCGAGCATCACGTCATCGCCCTGAACCAGGCGCCCTGGCCGGCCCTGAACCACGTCGCCTACGAGATGACCTCCATCGACCACTTCATGCGCGGCATCGGTAACCTGCGCTCCCACGGGATCAGCCCGCAGTGGGGTCCCGGCCGCCACGGCCCCGGCGACAACACCTTCTCGTACTTCACCGATCCGGCGGGTCTGGTCTGCGAGTACACCTCCGAGGTCGCCCAGATCGACGAAGACGCCTGGCTGTGCCGGACCTGGCGCCGCACACCCGAACTGTCCGATCAGTGGGGAACCGCGGGCCCGCCGACGACCACCGTCCGCACGGCCATGGCCGGCATCCCCGACCACGGCGCGAGCTCCCTGGTGACCCCGCGCGACCCGGACTACTTCATCCATCTGCCCCAGACGGTGGGCGTCGCATGACCACCACCGTCACCGTGCTCGACCGCGTGCACGTCGTCGCGCACCCGTCGAGCCGCGAGATCCGGAGCCGGCACAACGTGGTGCTGCTCCACGGGATCGGCGGCGGCGCCACGTCGTGTGGCCCACTGGCCGCACGGCTGGCCGCCGCCGGTCTCGACTGCTGGTGCCCCGACGCCCCCGGTTACGGGCGCTCGGCCGATCCCCGGCCGGGCATCGGCCCCGTCGAGGAGATGGCCGAACTGATCGAAGCGCTCGTTCCGGGAGAGCCGGTCGTACTCCTCGGCACGTCCTGGGGCGGTGTGATCGCCATGGATCTGGCGCTGCACCGGCCCGATCTCGTCGCCGCGCTCGTCATCGCCGACAGCACCCGCGGTTCCGGGGTCACCGCCGAGCGGGCCGCCGGCATGCTCGCCCGCATCCCCGACCTCGTGGACCGGGGTGCCGCCGCAGTCGCTGCCGACCGCGCCGACGCGCTCACGGCACCCGACTGCGACCCGGCGGTCACCGCCGAGGTCCGCGCCACCATGGCGGAGGTCCGCGAGCCCGGCTTCGCCGCCGCGGCCCGGTACATGGCCGCGACCGATCTCGGCTCCGATCTCGCCCGACTCGCCCGCCCGGCCCTCGTTCTCGTCGGTGAGCGCGACACCATCACCGGCGTCGACGAATCACGACTCCTCGCCGACGAGATCCCCGGCGCGCAGCTGCGGATCGTCCCCGATGCCGGCCACGCCGCGATCCAGGAACAACCCGACGTCGTCGCCGACCACGTCCTGGACTTCGTCGGGATGCTGTCATGAGCGCCGGGACGATGGTGGTGACCGGCGGCGGCCGCGGACTGGGCCGTGCCATCGCCGAACGTCTCGGCGCCGACGGGCACCGACTGGTGATCGCCGAACGGGATGCGGAGACCGCGTTCGCGGCCGAGGCCGCTTTGCGCGACGCCGGTCACGACGCCCGCGCGATCGTCACCGACATCGCCGACGTCGACGCCGTCCGCGCACTCGCCGACCGTCTCGACGTTGACGGCGATCACGTGATCGGCCTCGTCAACAACGCGGCGATCGCCGACGGCGTAGGTGGCGCGACGTTCTTCGAGCTTGCCGACGACGAGTTCGGACGGCTGACCGACGTCAACGTCCGTGGCACCTGGTCGGTCACGAAGTACCTGTGGCCGTTGCTGTCCCGCTCGCGGGGCGCCGTGGTCAACATCGCCTCCGATGTCGCGATGTACGGGTCGCCGCGGCTCGTGCACTACGTGTCGTCCAAGGCCGCGGTCATCGGGATGACGCGCTCGATGGCCCGCGATGCCGGACCGCACGGAGTTCGCGTGAATGCCGTTGCGCCGGGCCTGATCCGGGTCGAGGCCACCGAAGGCGTTCCCGAAGACCGGTACCGCACCTACGCCGCGGGGCGCGCACTCGACCGCGAACAGACCCCGCAGGACGTCGCCGGAGTGGTCCGCTTCCTACTGTCCGAGGACGCCGCCTTCGTCACCGGTCAGACCATCGTCGTCGACGGCGGATTCATCTTCCGCTGAGCGACGCATCCACTTCGACTCCAGCCCCCAACCCCCAGTCCGCAGCCCCACCGCACACCAGCCCCGAGGAGTACCCATGGACCTGCAGCTCGCCGGTCGCCGAGTGTTGATCACCGGCGCGAGCTCCGGGATCGGCCTCGCCACCGCCCGCTTGCTCGCCGAGGAAGGCGCCCGCCTGGCGCTCTGTGCCCGCGACGAGGACCGTCTTCGTTCCGCGACAGCCGATCTCGCCGCGATCACCGACGTGGTCACCGCGTCGTGCGATGTCACCAGCCGCGCGTCCGTCGACGCCTTCGTCGCCACCGCCGTCGACCGGCTCGGTGGTCTCGACGGCGTGGTCTGCAACGCGGGGCGGTCGCTCATGCGCACCCTCGACGAGACCACCGACGAGGAGATCCGCGACGAGTTCGACCTGAAGATCTTCGGTGCGCTGCACGTCATCCGCGCCACCCGCGCCGCGCTCGCGGCGTCGGACCGCGGTGCCGTGGTGATCGTCAACGCCATCCTGTCGCGGCAGCCCGAAACCCGCCTCGCCGTCACGTCGGCGGCCCGGGCGGGCCTGCTGAACCTGTCGAGCTCGCTCGCCGAGGAGCTCGCGACCGACGGGACACGGGTCAACTCGGTGCTGCTCGGCCTCATCGACACCGGACAGTGGCAACGCCGGTTCGCCGAGAGCGGCGCCGACGACTTCGCGGCCTGGAGTGCCGAGATCGCCGACGACCGGGGAATCGCACTGGGCCGCTTCGGTTCCGCCGACGAACTCGCATTCCCCATCACCACCCTGCTCTCGCCGCGGAACAGCTACACGACCGGCGCCACGCTCGAGGTCGGCGGCGGGGTGCACCGCTATGTCTGACCCCGGCAGAGCCCGACCAACCCAGCCCAGCAACAGGAGAAACAGCCGATGACCGAACACACCGGAAGCCGCCGACCGACCGGCGGTGACGTCCTCGTCGATGTGCTCCGCCGGCACGGCGTCACCACCGTCTTCGGGGTGATCAGCATCCACAACCTTCCGCTCGTCGAGGCCGTCGACCGCGACCTGACGTTCGTGGAGATGCGGCACGAGGCGGCCGCGGTCAACGCCGCGGACGGATTCGCCCGCGCGTCTGGCGGTCTCGGCGTCGCGCTGACCAGTACCGGTACCGGAGCAGGTAACGCTGCCGGTTCGATGGTGGAGGCCCTGACCGCGGGCAGTCGCGTCCTGCACATCACCGGCCAGATCGAGAGCGAGTTCCTCGCCCCCGGGCGTCCGGCCGCGAGTCGCGGTGTCATCCATGAGTTCCCGGGCCAGCCGCAGATGCTCGAGGCGATCTCGGCATACTCCACGACCATCACCGAGGCGAAGGACGTCGAGGCCGAACTCGAGTCCGCGATCGCGCATGTCCTCGCCGCACCCACCGGACCGGCCAGCGTCGAATGGCCCACGGATCTGCAGTATCTCGCCTCCCCCGACGCCCAGCGACCGGCGCCGTCGGTCTCGGTGTCGACGCCCGTGGCCGACGCGGACGCCGTCGCCCGTGCCGCTGATCTGCTGCGACACGCGCGACGACCACTGTTGTGGTTGGGCGGCGGCGCGGCCGGCGCGGATGAGCAGATCGCCGAGCTCGCTCAACTCCTCGGCGCGGGCATCGTCACCAGCAACTCCGGGCGCGGAATCGTCGCCGAGGACGTCCCCCTCGTCATCGGCAACTTCGCGACCACCCCCGCGGTGCGGGCACTGCTCGACGACGCCGACGTGCTCCTCGCCGTCGGTACCCACTTCCGATCGAACGAGACCGCGTCCTACTCGCTCTCACTGCCGGAGAACATCATCCAGATCGACGTCGAACCGACGACGATCGGCCGCGTCTACCCGGCCACGGTCGGGCTCGTCGGAGACGCCGCACCGACGATCACTGCTCTGCTGGCCCAGCTGGACGCGGTCGCGACCGCCGACGAGTGGCCGCGCCGCGTGACCGCCGTGCGCGAGGAGGTCCGCGACGATCTCACGACCTACATCGGTGGCTATGCCGAGGTCTGCACGGCGATCCGCGATGCGCTACCGCGTCGCTCGGTGATCGCCCGCGACGTGACGATCCCGTCGAGCCAGTGGGGCAACCGCCTGCTGCCGATCTACGAGCGCGGCACCAACATCTTTCCCCTCGGCGGCGGGATCGGACAGGGACTCGCGATGGGGATCGGTGCGGCGCACGCCCGGCCCGACGCCCCGACCCTCGTCGTCGCCGGCGACGGTGGATTGTCGGTGCACCTCGGCGAGCTCGCCTCCCTGGCCGGCTCGGGTGCGCACGTCATCGTGCTGGTGTTCAACGACGGCGGGTACGGGGTGCTGCGGAACATGCAGCAGAAGAACGGTTTCCGGCGCTCCGGCGTCGACCTGCACACGCCGCGCTTCGATCTGCTCGCGGCAGCGATGGACATCCCCTACCGACTCGTGCGCGGCCCGGGCGTCATCGCCGACGCTCTCGAGGCCGCGGTCAACCGCGGCGGCCCGTCGTTCATCGAGGTGGATGTCGAGGCCGTCGACCCCGCCCCCGGGCCGTTCGTCCCGCCGGTGCACGTCCCGTCTGGGCTCCATTCCTCTGGGCTCGATTCCTCTGGGCTCGATTCCTCTGGGCTCGATTCCTCTGGGCTCGATTCCTCTGGGCTCGATTCCTCTGGGGCCCACTGATGACCGCCCCGGCCCTCTGGTGGGACGACGACATCGCGACGCGGGTCCGGTCCGGGGACCAGGCCCATGTCTTCGCCTCCGGCACCGACGTCGCCGACGCGATCGCCCTGGCCGTCGAGAACCCCGACCTCGTGCTGAGCCTGATCCTGGCCGAGCCCGCGCCGCTTACCGCAGAGACTACGAATCTGCTCCCGTCCGTTCGGGTTCCGACCCTGGTTCTCGCGTCGGCGCCAAACGCCGACACCGATCTCGATGCGGCGCAGACGCTCGCCGGCGACATCGACAACGGCGTCTTCGTCGTCCTCGACGGCGCGCCCGTCCCCGCGCATACCGAGTGCCGGGAGTCCTTCGAGGAGTGGACCGTCTCGTTCGTCGCGATCGCCGAGGGCCTCGCCGCCCGCGACGGCCGCCTCCTCGCCCAGCCCACACCACTCATCGACGAAGGAGTACTCCGATGATGACTCGCCCAGCCCGCGAGCCCTACCTCGAGACACACCAGACCCATCCGGAGCCGCTGACACCGTATGAGCTCAAGCTCGCCGGTTCCGTCACCGAGATCTTCACCGCCGGGGCAACGACTCTCGACGAGGTCACCGACGGCCTGAACGCCCTCGGCCTCCACGGACCCGACGGTGGTCCGTGGACCGCCGAGACCTTCCGCGCCGAGATGCGCAGATTGGGGAAATGACATGACCACCACACAGCCCACCCCCGGCACCCGGTCCGCAACCCGCGAACGTCCCGCGCGACGCACACCGACCTACGCCGTCGGCACCCGTCGTCACCTCGACGCCGACGAGATCGCGGCGACGGGCCTCCGGGACCGCTGGTACCCGATCCTCCCGTCGCGCATGCTCGAACCCGGGGCCATGGTCCCGGTCCGCCGACTCGAGGTCGACTGGGTGCTGTTCCGCGACGCACAGGGACGGGTCCGCATGCTCGAGGACCGGTGCCCGCACCGCAGCGCTCCGCTGTCGGTCGGCCAACACCTCGGCGACCGCATCGCCTGCGCGTACCACGGTGTCCAGGTCGACGGCGAGGGCACCGTGGTGTCGGTGCCGGGGATGCCGGGATGCGCGCTCGAGGGCCGCCGCGCGACGGTGTCGCTCGAGGTGGTCGAGGCGGCCGACACGATCTTCGCGTTCCTGCCGCTGACCGCGGACTCGGTGCCGACCCCGTTCGTGCTCCCCGACCGGCTGTCCGATCCCGAGGTGTCCTGGTTCGGCAACTTCGCCGAGTGGGCGGGCCCGTGGCGGTTCTACATGGACAACGTCCTCGACCCCATGCACGGCGCCTTCCTGCACCGCAACTCCCATTCGATGTTCGGTGGCGACACCTCCGCACGGTTCCGCATCCGGGAGACCGACCGCGGCTTCTTCTTCGAGAAGACCGACCAGCGCGGCGTCAACTTCGACTGGGTCGAGTTCGTGCGCGGATCGATGGACTACGTCGACCTCGAGATCCCGTACGGCCCCGGGGCCGGCCCCGGCGGTGTGTTCGGGATCGTGGGAATGAGCACGCCCATCGACCGATCGACGTCGGCGATCTTCCATTGGCGCACCCGGCGGGTGAGCGGATGGGAACGCGAGACCTGGCGGTTCCTCTACCGCACGACGCTGGAGGCCAAGCACTGGGAGGTCCTCGAACAGGACCGGCTGGTCCTCGAGGCGCTCGCCGGTGACGCCGACCGTGAGGAGCACCTCTACCAGCACGATCTCGGTGTCTCCCGGATTCGACGGATCTACCGTGCCGATGCCGTCGCCCAGGCCGACAAACTCGCCGCAGCAAACGCATGAGCACCGCCGAGACGATGCTGCTGACCGTGGTGCTGCGCCACGACCAGAGCCAGAACCTCGAACAGATGCAGGGCCGGCTCGACGAGAACGACTGGTGGCACGGGTTTCCGCCCGAGGGATGCGAGGTCGTCTCCTGGGTCGTCGCCATGGGGATCGGCCAGATCGTCACCCTCCGGCTCCCGGCCGACCGGCTGCCCGCGGTGAACGTCGAACTGGAACGTCGGGCATGGGGGACGTTCGCCACCGACTTCTATCCGACGTACGACTTCCTCCCCGTCCGCGAACGACTGACGCGTGAGTCCGATGCGCGACGTTCGGCGGTGACTCCATGACCCGGGTCGGACACCCCGACGTCGCGGAACCGCCCCGTCGGGACATGTTCAGCAACGCCCGCGTCGTCGGCGACCAGTTCTTCCTCTCGGGGATGCACGCCGGCGGGCCGGACGGTCCGGTGGGTGGCGACGACACCCACGCGCAGGCGGTCGAGACCTTCCGCCGCGTGCGCGCACTGACGGAGGCGTGCGGCGCTTCCGTCGACGACATCGTCGTGTTGCGCATCTACGTCACCGACATCGCCGACAAGGCAGCTGTCGGACGCGCCCGGAGCGCGGTTTTCTCCGGGGACTTCCCGTGTTCGACCCTCGTCGAGGTGTCGGCACTGGTCGAGCCGGGCCTCAGTGTCGAGGTCGAGGCACAGGGATTTCTTCCCGAGGCCGCGCCCGCGGCCGACTAGAATCACTCGAACCGGCGTCAGCCACGCCGACTACACCCCGAGGACGCCATCGTGAGCGGACCAACTCTCAACTCCAGCCCGAACAACTCAGCACCGGCCGTCGACAGACCCAACTGGCCGGTCCTGATCCTCGCCTTCATCGCCGTCGTGCTCGACGGCTACGACACCATCGCCCTCGGCCTCTCGGTGCCGGCGCTCAAGGAGGACTGGGGTGTCCCCGCATCCCACTTCACCCCCGCCCTGTCGCTGACCAGCCTCGGTGTCGCCCTGGGTTACATCGCGGTCGGCCGGCTCACCGCACGGTTCGGCTGCCGGCACGTGATCCTCGCCGCGGTTGTCGTGTTCACCATCGGCAGTCTGCTGACGGCATGGGCAGGCAACATCGTCGAGCTGAGCGTGCTGCGCCTGATCACCGGCTTCGGTCTCGGCGCGGTCATGCCGGCGGCCGTGGCTCAGGCGACTGCACTCAACCCCGCCCGGCACCGGCAGTCGATCGCGGTGTTCGTCACGATGGGCATCTCGATGGGTGCGCTGATCGCCGGACTGCTGGGTACTCGGTTGGTGTCGGCATACGGCTGGCCGTCGGTGTTCGTCGCGGGCGCCATCGCCTCTGCGGCCCTGTTCCCCTTCCTCTGGGTGTGGCTGCCGGACGAGCGCAAGCTGACCGGTGTGACCCCGGGTTCGCAGGCCCGCCACCACGCGGCCGTGGCCCGGTTGTTCGACCCCGAGGTGCGTGGCCGGACCATGCTGCTCTGGGGCTTCGCCTTCATGGTGTTCTCGGTCTTCTACATCTTCTCGTCCTGGCTGCCCACCCTCCTGACGAGTTACGGCTTCAGCACGGGTCTGGCACCACTCGGGTCGGCGGCACTGGGCGTCGGCAGCATCGTCGGTGCCGGAGTGCTGATCCTCGGCGCGACCCGATACCGGATGAGCTCGATCCTCGCCGGCACCACGGTGGCGGCCATCGTGTTCCTGATCCTGTCCGCGTTCCTCGGCGCCGACAGGGCGTTGCTGCTCCTGGTGTTCGGCGGCGTCGGGCTCGGACTTCAGGCCGGCATGATCGGGCAGGCCGCCGTGGCGGTGTCGATCTACCCGCAGGCCACCGCCGCGACGGGAGTCGGTTGGGCCTCGTCGATGGGTCGCCTCGGCTCGGTGGTCGGCCCGATCGTCGGCGGCGCCCTGATCGGACTCGGTCTGTCGACGAGCGCCATCGTGCTCATCGCCTGTGCTCCGGTCGCGGTCGCGCTGGCACTCGTCCTGCTGCTCCGCCGCACGGAATCGAAGGGGCCTGGCGATGCCGTCGGACCCGCGTCGACGGGTGGCCGGAACACGGTCGGCGGACCCGCGATGAACAACCAGGTGATCAGCGGGCAAGCCTGACCGCGTAAACCCAGTCGGGGGAAACCCAGACGAGGCACGGCGTATCGGAGAAACTTCCGATACGCCGTGTCTCGTCTCGGCCCGGGAGTCAGCACCCCCGCGACCACAGTAGGTATCCGACCGCGAGCGCGAACACGCCGGGACCGAGACACACCAGGTGATCGCGGGTCACCGCCTCGTCGAGGTCGGCTTCGGAGAGTCCGGCACGGAGCGCGTTCTCACGCAGGATCACACCGGAACGATCAGTGGGTATCGGGATCACGGCACTTGGACGCGCCCGGCGCCCGAACGGTTCCATCCCCCGCTCCCCAATCCGAAAGAACCACATGACTATTGCTCCCTGAGGTGCGAGGAGCGCAAGCGACGAGCCACGAAGGGCTCGGTGAGACGAGTTGCGACGACCCTTCGTGGCTCGCTTCGCTCGCACCTCAGGGAGCAGGGATCAACGCTCGTTAATTCCGTTGCGCCCGAGAGCACGACGCTGGCATAGTTCCCGTTCGGCACGAGGACCAGCAGACCGGAGCGGGGTACCGCGAAGTGTTTCTGCGCGTCGGAATCCTCGTCCGCCTTCAGATGGCAAGGGATACCTCCCGAGCAGGTTCGAGTCCTGACACGGCACCGCTCCCGGGAGCCCGGGCCCGGTCGGTTCTGCGGTCGTCGTCCGGGTCGTGCGCGACCCCGCGTCGCACCCCATCGGCCGGCCCGCCCGCGAGCGGTGTCGCCATCCGAATCCCCACACCCGACAAGCATTGCGACGCAACGGAAAGGAGGATCGCCATGCTGTTCCACAACCGAATCACCGTCCCTCCGGGGCACACCGTGCTGGCCTACCGGGGTACCGAGGTCCAGACGCTCCCCACCGGTCGTCACCGCGTGCGCAAGCCCGACGCCACGCTCAGCGTCGACCTACGAGAGCGCCTGATCCAGGTCGCACCGCAGGAGATCCTCACCGCCGACTCGATGGCCGTCCGTATCTCGATGACGTTGCGCGCCCGCGTGATCGACGCCGGGGCGTTCGTCGAACGAGCCTCCGACCCGATCGGCGCGGTCTACCTGGCCGCCCAGATCGCGCTGCGTGAGGTCTGCGCCGGCGTCGCGTCGGACGACCTCGTGCGTCGCGGTGACTCCGTCGACGTCGAACCGATCCGCGCCGCAGCGGCCCGGGCCGCGGGCACCGTGGGCATGGAGGTCCTCGAGGTGGTCGTCCGTGACGTCATCGTCCCGGCCGAGGTACGCAGTGCGGCCCTCGAGGTGATCACCGCCAAGACCCGCGGTCTGGCGAAGCTCGAATCGGCTCGCGCCGAGACGGCCGCCCTGCGCGCGCTGGCCAACGCGGGCCGGTTACTCGATGCCCACCCGGCACTGGCGCAGCTGCGCCTCGTCGAGTCCGTGCCGTACGGCGCCCGCGTCGTCCTGACCGTCGGTGGTGCCGAGGCGCCGTCGGACGACTGAGTTCCCGCTCACCGATTCCGTTCCCGCTCACCCAAAACGTGTGAGCGGGAACGGACATCGTGAGCGATCGATGGAGATGGAACCAGGGAGCGCTCAGCTGCGTCGAAGTACCCATGCTGACGTTCCCCGCCGACCGGTTCGGACTCCTCCACCGCGACGCGGCGCTCCGGGCCGGATTCTCCGACGAACACCTCACAGGCGCCGTCAGGCGCGGCGAGTTGATCCGTGTCGCCCCGGGCGTCTGGATCGCCGCTGCACATCAGCCCGCAGGTGCGGACTCCACCGAGAAACGGCATCGACTCCGCGCGCTGGCCATCGCCACCTCGCACCACGAGGACGGACACCCTCTCAGCCACACCTCCGCAGCCGCAGTGCTCGGCCTTCCCATGCTCGACCCCGACCTGTCGCTCGTCCACGTGACCACCGGGCGAACATCTGGCGGATCGATTCGAGCGCAACGGCATCTCCACGCCTCACCGCTCGACCCCACGGAGATCATCGAGATCGACGGAGTACGCACCACCTCCATCGAGCGCACCGCGGTCGATGTCGCCCTCATGGGCACCTTCGCCCAGGCGCTCGTCGTCTTCGACGCCGCTCTGCGGCTCGGGGCAGACTTCGACACCATGGCCGACTCGCTCTCCTGTCGTCGACGCCGAAGTGCGCGCAATGCCAAGCGCGCCCTGCCGTTTGCCGACGGAGCATCCGAGAGTGTCGGCGAGTCGTGGAGTCGCGCCCAGATGATCGACGCAGGGCTGCCCCGTCCCACTCTGCAGCGTGAGTTCGTGCTCGGCGAGGCGCGCTACCGCAGCGACTTCGACTGGGAAGCATTGCTGGTCGGCGAGTTCGACGGTCTGCACAAGTACGGCGTGCTGGCGAGGCCCGGGGAGACGGCGGCCGACGCCGTCGTCCGCGAGAAACTCCGCGAAGACCGGCTCCGCGCCGCAGGGGTGGTCGTCGTCCGCTGGACATGGTCGACCCTACGCAAGGGTGAGCTCGACGCGCTCCTGAGGCCCTGGCTCCAGAAACTCGGCCTTCTCGCCGCGTGACGACAGGCTCACGCTTTCCGTTCCCGCTCACCCAATTCCGGTGAGCGGAAACGTAAATGGTGAGCGGAAGCACCGGAACCCCGGCTGGACGAATCCAGCCGGGGCTCCTGTGTGAGAGGGAATCAGATCAGCGGATCAGTACTTCTCGCCCTTCGCAGCCTTCTCGACCAGCGAGGCCGGCGGCTCGAAGTGCTTGCCGTACTTCGACGCGAGGTCGCGTGCGCGGTCGACGAAGCCCTGCAGGCCACCCTCGTATCCGTTGATGTACTGGATGACACCACCGGTCCACGCGGGGAAGCCGATACCGAAGATCGAACCGATGTTGGCGTCCGGCACGGAGGTGAGGACACCTTCGTCGAAGCACTTGACGGTCTCGAGGGCCTCGGCGAAGAGCATCCGCTCCTTCATGTCCTCGAGCGGGATCTCCGTGGTGCCCGACTTGAAGTGCTCACGCAGTCCCGGCCAGAGCTGGGTGCGCTTGCCGTTCTCGTCGTAGTCGTAGAAGCCCTTGCCGTCCTTGCGGGCGGTGCGGCCGTTCTCGACCATCCAGTCGACGACGGCGTTCGAGCCGTGCTGCGGGAAGTCCTTGCCCTCGGCCTTGGCCGCTGCCTCGGTCTCCTTGCGGATCTTCTGCGGCAGGGTCAGGGTCAGCTCGTCCATGAGCTGCAGCGGCGCGGCCGGGTAGCCGGCCTGGGTGCCCGCGTGCTCGATGAATGCCGGCTCGACGCCCTCGCCGACGGCCGCGATGGCCTCGTTGACGAAGGTGCCGATGACGCGGCTGGTGAAGAAGCCACGGCTGTCGTTGACGACGATCGGGGTCTTGCGGATCGCCAGCGTGTAGTCGATGACCTTGGCCAGCACGGCATCCGAGGTCTTCTCACCCTTGATGATCTCCACCAGCGGCATCTTGTCGACCGGCGAGAAGAAGTGGATTCCGATGAAGTCCTCGGAACGCTTCACACCTTCGGCGAGGATGGTGATCGGCAGGGTCGAGGTGTTGGAACCCAGGACGGCGTCGGGCTCGACGATGTCCTCGATCTCCTGGAACACCTTGTGCTTGACCTCGACCGACTCGAAGGCGGCCTCGATGACGAGGTCGACACCCTTGAAGTCGGCGGCGTCGACCGTCGGGTGGATGCGGGCGAGCAGCGCGTCGCTCTTCTCCTGGGTGGTCTTGCCCTTGGCGAGAGCCTTCTCCTCGAGCTTCTCCGAGTAGCCCTTGCCGCGCTTGGCAGCGTCGAGGTCGATGTCCTTGAGGACGACCTCGATGCCGGCCTTTGCCGACACGTAAGCGATTGCCGCGCCCATCATTCCGGCGCCGATGACGCCGACCTTCTTGGCGGTGAACTTGTCGTAGCCCTCGGGGCGCGAGCCGCCGCCGTTGATGTGCTGCAGGTCGAAGAAGAACGCCTTGATCATGTTCTGCGCGACCTGGCCGGTGACCAGCGAGACGAAGTAGCGGGTCTCGATGATGTCCGCGGTGTCGACGTCGACGTAGGCACCCTCGACCGCGGCGGCCAGGATGGCGCGCGGCGCAGGCATGTTGGCGCCCTTGATCTGCTTGCGCAGCAGAGCCGGCAGAGCCGGGAGGTTGGCGGCGAACGCCGGGTTGGTGGGAGCACCGCCCGGGATCTTGTAGCCCTTGACGTCGAACGGCTGCTGGGCCTCGGGGTTCTCCTTGATCCAGGCCTTCGCGGCCGGGATCAGTTCCTCGATGGAGCCGACGACCTCGTTGACCAGGCCGGTCTCCTTGGCCTTGGTCGGGTTGAAGCGCTGGCCCTGGAGCAGGACACCCATGAGGGCGTTCTGGATACCGAGCAGACGGACGGTACGCACGACGCCACCGCCGCCGGGCAGCAGGCCGAGGGTGGCCTCGGGCAGACCGATCTGGACACCCTTGACGTCCGCGGCGATGCGGTAGTGGGTGTGCAGCGCGATCTCCAGGCCCCCACCGAGAGCGGCGCCGTTGATCGCGGCGACGACCGGCTTGCCCAGGGTCTCGAGACGACGCAGCACCTTCTTCATGGCGTTGGTGGTCTCGGTGATCTGCGTGGCGATCTCCTCCTTGGAGACGTCCTTGCGATCGCTGGTCATGTCCTTCAGGTCGCCGCCGGCGAAGAAGGTCTTCTTCGCGGAGGTGAGGACGACACCGGTGATGTCGTCCTTCTCGGCCTCCAGGCGGTCGACGGTCGCGGCCATCGACTCCTGGTAGAGCGCGTTCATCGTGTTGGCGCCCTGGTTGGGGTCGTCCATGGTCAGGATGACGACGCCGTCGGCGTCCTTCTCCCAGTTGATCATGTTGTCACTCATGGTGATTCGCAGAGTTCTTTCTCGTGAAGTGGTGGTCGCCGCCCCCCTGAGGAGCGAGCGAAGCGAGCCTCGAAGGGTCAGAGACGCTCGATGATGGTCGCGACGCCCATGCCGCCACCGATGCAGAGGGTGATCAGGCCGTAGCGGCCGCCGGTGCGCTCGAGCTCGTCGAGGCAGGTGCCGTAGATCATCGCGCCGGTTGCACCGAGCGGGTGACCCATGGCGATCGCGCCACCGTTCACGTTGACCTTCTCGTGCGGGATCTTCAGATCCTTCATCCACTTCATGACGACCGAGGCGAATGCCTCGTTCAGCTCGAACACGTCGATGTCGTCGACGGTCAGGCCGGCCTTCTTCAGCGCCAGCTCGGTGGCCGGGGTGGGCCCGGTGAGCATGATGGTGGGCTCGGAGCCGATCTCGGCGAAGGAGACGACGCGGGCACGCGGGGTGAGGCCGTTGCGCTTGCCTGCCTCTTCGCTGCCGATGAGCACGAGGCCCGATCCGTCGACGATGCCGGAGCTGTTGCCACCGGTGTGGACGTGGTTGATCTTCTCGACACTCGGGTACTTCTGCAGGGCGACATCGTCGAAGCCCGCCATGTCGGCGAGGGCGGCGAAGGCGGCCTTCAGCTTGCCGAGGCTCTCGACGGTCGACCCCGGACGACGGTGCTCGTCGTGATCGAGGATCGTGACGCCGTTGATGTCCTTGACGGGCGCTACGGACTTGGTGAAGTAGCCGCTGTTCCAAGCCTTTTCGGCGCGAGCCTGCGACTCGGCGGCGTAGGCGTCGACGTCCTCGCGCGAGAAGCCCTCGATGGTGGCGATCAGGTCGGCGCCGATGCCCTGCGGGACGATGTAGTGATCGTATGCGGTGGCCGGGTCGGTGAAGAGTGCACCGCCGTCGCTGCCCATGGGGACGCGCGACATCGACTCGACGCCACCGGCGAGAACCAGGTCATCGAAGCCGGAGGCGACCTTGGCCGCGGCGAGGTTGGTGGCTTCCAGGCCCGAGGCGCAGAAGCGGTTGATCTGGGTGCCGGGGACGGTCTCGGGGAGACCGCTGTTGAGGGCGGCGGTGCGCGAGATGACCGCACCCTGCTCGCCGACCGGGGAGACGACACCGAGGATGACGTCGTTGACGTCGGCGGGATCGAGGCCGCCGTGACGGGCCAGTACCTCGTTGATCAGGCCGGAGACCAGATCGACGGGCTTGACGCTGTGCAGCGCACCGCCGCGCTGCTTGCCACGAGGCGTGCGGATCGCCTCGTAGATGAATGCTTGATCAGGCACGAAAGTGTTCCTTTCACACGAACCACTGGTTGGTTACCCACCGAGGCTAACGCGGAATAACTTATTTGGCTATACCCGGTGGTCAAGAGGTCTGGTGTTCTGTCGAATGTGCGCTATGGTCTGTTCACCATGCCTGACCGGAAACCCACCTCTCGCACCAGGGGCGCCGACCGCAAACGACAACTCGTCGACTCCGCGGCCGCGCTCTTCCTGCAGCGTGGGTATGCACAGGTCTCGCTCGCCGACATCGCGCGCTCGGCCGGGGTGACCGCGCCGTCGGTGTACCGGCACTTCGACGACAAGCAGTCCCTGCTCGCGGCCGCCGTTCTGGCCGGTGTCGACGACCTCGAGTCCTGCACCGACCGGGCGCTGGCCGACGGCGCCGACGCCAACTCGCTGATCTCGACGGTCTGCGACCTGGCCGTGCAGCGCCCCCAGGCCGCGTCGTTGTGGCGGTGGACCAGCAACTACCTCACCACCGAGCAGAACAAACTGGTCGCGGTTCGTACTCGCGAGGTCATCGGCCACTGGGCGTCGGCGCTCGCGGCCCGTCGGACGGATCTCTCCGAGCGCGAAGCCGTGCAGTTGGCGTGGGCGGTACTGAGCGTCAGCGGCAGCCTCACCGTGCATCACACCCGAATGTCCGGCGCGCGTGCGCGCGACGAGATCGAGAAGCTCATCCGACGGATTCTCACGCTGAGCCCCGCTGCGGCACCGCCGTTCGCGACCTCGCCGACGGTCACCTCCGTGCCGGGTTCGCGTCGCGACGAGATCCTCGACGCAGCCGCCGAACTCTTCGCCGACCGCGGTTACACCGACGTCGGTGTGGACGAGATCGGTGGAGCCGTCGGCATCGCGGGTCCCAGTGTCTACAAACACTTCCCGTCGAAGCTCGCCATCCTCGTCGCGATCGGCCAGCGCAGCGGCGCCCGCCTGGAGGCGGGGGTGATGGCCGTCTACGGCGCGACGTCTGATCCGGCGAAACTTCTTGCCGGTATGGTCGATTCCTACGTCGAGACCATCACCAGCACCCCGGATCTGTCGGTGAGCTTCAACAACTCCCCCGCGCTCGCCGGCCAAGCCAGCGCCACCGACCTCGTCGACGTCCAGCGGCGCTACGTGGCGCGCTGGGTGGATCTGCTCATGCAGGTCGACCCGGAGATCAAGCGCGATCAGGGCGCGGTCGCCGTGCACGCGGCACTCTCGATCGTCAACGACGCCGTGCGCATGCGACGCGGCTCGGAGAGCCCGCAGTTCGCCGCGCGGATGGCCTACCTCATGAAGGGCGTGCTCGCGCTCTGATCAGCCGTGGTGTGGGAATGTCGGGTCGACCAAGGCCGACATAGGCAACACTTGGGTCATGCATGCGAGCCGCCCGACTCCCGAGTCCCCCGACGCCGACTCCGACCCCAACCC
>NZ_JAKOIW010000027.1 GCF_022206305.1 Gordonia sp. 'Campus'
ACCCCGACCCCCTGCACCCCGACCTCGGATCAGGGCCGGCCGAGCAACCGTCGGCGGACGTCGTCGACACCGGTTCGGGTACCGCCGGCCGGCTGGTACTGGCGGCCACGCCGATGGGGCAGGTCGACGACGCGTCACCGCGCCTGCGCGTCGCGCTGCAGACCGCGGACATCGTCGCAGCGGAGGACACGCGTCGTACCCGGGCCCTGGCCGCCGCGCTCGGCATCGAGATCGGCGGGCGCATCGTCAGCTACTACGACCAGGTCGAGGCGGCGCGCACCCCGGGATTGGTCAGCGCGATCGCCGAGGGGCAGACGGTGCTCCTGGTCACCGACGCCGGGATGCCTTCCGTCAGCGACCCCGGTTACCGCATCGTCGTGGCGTGCGCGGATGCCGGGTTGCCGGTCACCGCTCTACCCGGCCCCTCGGCGGTCACCACCGCACTGGCGGTGTCGGCGCTGCCGTCGGAGCGGTTCTGTTTCGAGGGCTTCGCTCCCCGCAAATCCGGGGCCCGGGCCGAGTGGTTGCGCGAGTTGATCTCCCAGCCCCGCACGGCGGTGTTCTTCGAGTCGCCGCACCGCCTCGCCGACACTCTGGCCGCGGCTGCGGAGATCCTGGGTCCAGACCGCCGCGCCGCCGTCTGTCGCGAGATGACGAAGACCTACGAGGAGGTCCGTCGCGGGGGTCTCGCCGAGCTCGCCGATTGGGCCGCCGCCGGGGTCCGGGGCGAGATCACCGTGGTGGTCGCCGGCGCGGTGGCCGCCGAGCCAGACGTCGACGACCTCGCGGACCGCGCCGAAGCGCTTGTCGCCGAAGGGATGCGGTTGAAGGATGCCTGCGCGCAGGTCACGCAGGGTTCCGGTGCCTCTCGCCGCGACGTCTACCAGCAGGTGCTCGATAGACGTCGAGCTGATCCGGACTGACACGCAACTCGACCCGTGGCGCCAGCCGGTAGGGCCGGCTCGACACGAGTGCGCCGACCACCCGGCGCAGGCGGGACAACTCGGCGCGCACGCTCACCGAATGACCGTCGTCGCCGAACAGCAACTGGCTGAGCCGTTGTGAGGTGAGTCCCTGTTCGCCCGCGTCGGCGAGGAGCAACAGGATCTGCGCGTGCCGGCGCGTGAGGACCGTGCGCCACGGCTCGCCGTCGCCGGTCACCGTGACCGACGGCTCGCCGCTGAGGTCGAGTTGTGCCAGCACCGGGCCCGTCGGGCCGGCGGGTCGGACGAGCCAGCCCTTGCCCAGCCGTTCCACGACGCAGATCCCGAGCCCGGGCACGAACTGCCGCATGTCGTCGGTCGGTGCCGCCACTCGGACCGGTGGCGTACACCCGCGGCCCTCGGCGACCCACCCGTCGTCGTCGATCAGCAGGCCCGGCCCGTGTAGGCCGGCGAGCTGTGAACGGCCGGAGAACCGCAGATCCGCCAGTTCGCGCTGGTGCGCCAGGGTCACCTCGTGCTCGCCGAGGGCGGCGAGCGCCGAGGTGAACGCGGATGCGGCGGGCTGCATCTGGAGTGCCGGGCCCGCCAGGCCGGCGATCGCCACCATCTCCCCGGTGCGGTGATCGTGCACCGGAACGGCCGTGCAGAAGAGCCCGTGCAGAGAGCTGCAGTAGTGCTCGGCGCCGAACAATCGTGTGGGACGGCGGTGGTGCACCGCGAGCCCGACCGCCGTCGTCGCGGTCGAGTCCTCATCCCAGCGACTGCCCTCGACGAGATCGAGCCGATCGGCCTCCGGCAGGATCGTCGACGACCCGCCCCGCCACAGCAGGACCCCGTCGGCGTCGAACACGCCGAGAGCCATCGAGGCGTCGTCGGCCGACTGCGCGAACAGTCGTTGCAGCGGTTCGACGGCGTCGCGCAGGGGGTGCGTGGCGCGGCGCAGCTCGAGTTCGTCGGGCGAGATGTGCCCGGGATGGTGGGCGTCGGGGGTCGCGCGGTGCTTGCCCGCCCGCACGCGCCCCCACGATTCGATGACGTCACCGGGTACATCCGGTCGGGGGACACCACCGGACATGAAGGCGTCGTGATCACGGCGCAGATCGCGATCGAGCACCGTCAGGTCGGTGGTCGACCGGATGGGCACAGTCATGAGCGGAATCGTACCCAAACCGTCCTGCATTCATGCCGAACCGAATCAGCGCAGTGTTCTCTGTGGCCGCGGCTGCGTGTCAGTGCGTCCGCAGTGCGCGATCGTGTCCCACGATGCTGGCGGCCTTGTCGAGACATTCCTGCCATTCGCGGTGCGGGTCGGAGTCGATGGTGATCCCGCCGCCCACGCCGAGCGCGGTCGTCCCGTCGGAGCCGATCTCGACCGTGCGGATGGCGACGTTGAGGTCGAGGGCACGGTCGGGTCCGGCCATCCCGATGGCGCCGCAGTACACACCGCGCGCATCGGCCTCCCAGTCGTGGATGAGTTCCAGCGCACGCAGTTTCGGGGTACCCGTGACCGATGCGGGTGGGAACGTCGCGGCCAGAACGGCGTCGTTACCGGTGCCGGGCGGCAGGATCGCCTCCACCCGCGACACGAGGTGCCACACACCGGGTGCCGGGACGACGGTGAGGAGTTCGGGCACCCGGACGCTTCCGGTGACCGCGACGCGTCCGAGGTCGTTGCGGACGAGGTCGACGATCATGATGTTCTCGGCGACGTCCTTGGCGGAGGCGGCGAGGGCGTCGGGATCGGCCTGGGCCGGCAGCGTCCCCTTGATCGGCGAGGACGAGACGATGTTGCCCGTGCGTCGGAGGAACGTCTCCGGCGACAGGCTGGCGACGGCGCCCCAATCACCCTGCAGAAAGGCAGCTTTGGCGGGAGTCGTCGAGCCGGCGAGCTCGGCGAAGTAGTCGACGGGCGCACTGTCCGTCGTGCCGGTGAACCGAGTGCACACGCATGCCTGGTAGATCTCGCCGGCACGGATGGCGTCGAGACATTTGTCGATGGCGTCGAGGTGCGGGGTGCGTGCCGGTCGGTCCCAGTGCGTCGCCTTCGCCGGTAGGGGCAGGGTGTCGGGCGCATACACCGCCGCCCATGCCCAGTCGGGTATCCCGGCGCCTTCGGACGTCCATTCACCGTCGCGGAGCACGAGGACGCCGTCGGTGAGCCCGCCGACGGTGGCGGGCAGCGCTCCATCGTCGGGCCGAACGGGAAATCCGATGTAGCCGAACCAGTATCGGTCCGGGTCGTCGGGCGGTGGGCAGCCCGGACGGAGATCGACGGTGGGTGCGACCACGGCGTCGGCGCCGTACCAGTCGCCGATCAGTGCCGCCGGTGGCGGTAGCCCGCGTGCCGTCGTCTGGGTGTGCAACGCGCGTAGCACGTCGAGGGCTGGCGCGACCATGTGCGGCGAGAGGTCAGTTCTCGTACCGAGGGAACACCGGTGTCGGTTTCGGCAGCGCTGTACCCGGCACGAGTCGGTCTGTGGCAGCGGTGAATTGACGGTCGTCACCGGTTGCCAGCAGATCGAGGATCTTGTTCGACGACTCCGGCATGACGGGTTGGCTCAGCAGTGCCACGATGCGAACGACCTCGGCGCAGACGTAGAGCACGGTGCCGGTGCGTTCGAGATCGGTCTTGGCCAGTTTCCACGGTTCCTGCGCGGAGATGTACCGGTTGGTCTCGGCGAGCGTCGCCCACAGGGTTTCCAGCGCCAGGTGGATGGCCTGGTTGTCGATGTGGCCGCGGACGGTGTTCAGCAGCGAGTCGGCACGGTCGAGCAACGTGGTGTCGACCTCGGTGAACTCTGCCGGAGTCGGGACCGTCCCGTCGAAGTACTTGCCGATCATCGACAGGGTGCGCTGGGCCAGGTTGCCGAATTCGTTCGCGAGGTCGGCGTTGATGCGCGACACGATCGCCTCGGCCGAGTACGAACCGTCTTGTCCGTAGGAGACCTCGCGCAGGAAGAAGTAGCGCACCGGATCGAGGCCGAACTCCTCGATGAGATTGTCCGGGTCGACGACGTTGCCGACCGATTTGCTCATCTTCTCGCCCTTGTTGAACAGGAAACCGTGCGCGAAGACGCGTTTGGGCAGGTCGATGCCCGCGCTCATCAGGAACGCCGGCCAGTACACGCAGTGGAACCGGATGATGTCCTTGCCGATGATGTGCAGGTCGGCGGGCCAGTACCGGGCGACGGTGTCCGGGTCGTCGGGAAAACCGACGCCGGTCAGATAGTTGGTGAGGGCGTCAACCCACACGTACATGACGTGTTCGGGGTGATCGGGGACCGGAACGCCCCAGTCGAATGTGGTCCGTGACACCGACAGATCGGTCAGCCCGCCCTTGACGAAGCTGATGACCTCGTTGCGCCGCGCGTCGGGTCCGATGAAGCCGGGCTGTGACTCGTAGAGCTCGAGGAGCTTGTCCTGGTAGGCGGAGAGACGGAAGAAGTAGGTCTCCTCTTCGGTCCAGGTGACAACGTGCCCGGTGTCGGACGCCACGCGATCGCCGGCCTCGTTGAGCTCGGTGTCGCCCTCCGCGTAGAAGGTCTCGTCACGGACGTCGTACCACCCCGAGTACTTGTCGAGGTAGATGTCGCCGCGGTCGCTCATGCGCTTCCAGATCTCTTCCGACGCCCTCTTGTGATCGGCGTCGGAGGTCCGGATGAAGCGGTCGAAGCTGGACCCGAGTCGTTCCTGCAGCGCCTGGAATCGGTCGGAGTTGCGGTTTGCCAGTTCCGCTGTCGGGATGCCCTCGGCGTTCGCGGTCTGCTGCATCTTCTGCCCGTGGACGTCGGTGCCGGTGAGGAACCGGACGTCGAAGCCGTCGAGTCGTTTGAACCGGGCCAGCGCGTCGGCCGAGATGTATTCGTAGGCGTGCCCGATGTGCGGTGCGCCGTTCGGGTAGGCGATCGCGGTCGTCAGGTAGTACGGGCGTCCGGCGCCGTGTGATGCGCCGGAAGGATCAAGGCTGGTCAGATCGGGTGCCATAGTGTCCAACAGACTACCGATCGGCCCGGCGGGCACCCAATTGCGTCCCGGCCGTCACCGTGTCACCTCGGGCACTCCGCCCGAGGTGACACGGTGCGGGTTCACTCTGGAACTCTCAGAGAACGAAAGTCTGGTTCCTGCGGGCCGGAACCCGCCGAGACGTCAGCGGCGGGTGCCGCAACGCCACCTCGGGGCGCGCTCTCACGCGGCGTCGTCGAGGTGCATGGTCCGGCGGTGATAGCCGGGAAGTGGCCGGCGCCGGGGGTCGATGGTGGCCGGGGGGATGAGCCACGGGTGCCGGTCGATCCCGAGGGCGATGTCCCAGCCGTGGTGATGGACCTGGGTGTGGCAGCGCTGACGGAGCAGGCATCCGTTGTCCAGGTCGGTGGGGCCGCCATCAGCCCAGTGCACGATGTGGTGGACCTGGGGGTGTGAGGCGGGTGCGCCGCCCGCACCCCGCTCGATGGCCCCTCACGACTCCGATCGCCGGGCGAGCACTGCGACGGCGGTGCGGGACACGGTGCTCTCGGCATCGGCGGTCAACGTCCGTAACGCAGAACTTGCTGCATCGCCGGGGATCTCGGCGAGAGCCTGCACGAGGCGGGACCGTACCGAGGGGTCGGGATCGGAGCCGAGGCGATCGACGAGCAGGCCGACGATCTGCTCGCGGCGTGACTCGTGACCCGCGAGCACCTCGGCGGCCTCGACGTCACGGTCCCCGGCGGCGATCAACTCGATCAGGGCTTCGGTCGCCGCCGATCCGTCGCGACGCCCGAGGGACAGGGCAGCGACGCGCCGGACGTCGGGGTCGGGATCGTCGAGCGCCTCGTCGAGGAGCGCGGTGACCCGTCTGGAGGTCTCGAGCGCGGCGAGTGCGGTGACCGCGCGCAGTCGGACCCGCGGGTCGGGGTCGGTGGCGCCGTCGCCGAGGCGGTCGATGCCGCCGGGCCGTTGGGCGAGCGCCCACCGTAGAGCCCCGGCCACGTTCGGATCGCTTTCGGCCAGCAGCGCATCGGCCAGCGAATCCGCGGACACACCGCCCTCGCCGGCGAGGAGCGCGGCGCGTTGGCGATGGGCTGCGTGCTCGGACTGCACCCCGCGGAGCAGACCGATCACGCCCACGACCGTCGACCAGTCGCCGGGGCCGCTTGCCGCGATGTGCTCGAGACGCTCCAGGAGCCGGGCATCGGCCGCCATTCTGGCCTCGGTGTCGTCGATCAGGCGTTGCACCAGCGCATCCGGCGCGAAGCCGGGATCGTCGAGTGCGCGACCGACCTCGCGGAGCGACAACCCCAGCGAACGAAGGCTTTCCACATGCAGCAAGCGCTGCAGGTCGGCCTCCGAGTACTCGCGGTAGCCAACCGCGGTCCGGCCGGTCGGCCGCACCAGCGCGAGCGAATCGTAGTGCCGCAGCATACGGGTGGTCAGGCCCGTACGCTGCGCCACCTCACCGATCAGCATCCGGGTCGTCTGCGGGCGCACCGGAACCGGCCAACCGCGACGCGAAGTCCAGTGCGGCGGCGAAGTCGCTGTCCGGGTCGTCGATCAGCTTCTCGGTCGCCGCGACATGGGCGCGCACGGCGGCGGGGCCACGCTTCTTCGCGGTGGAGAGTGGCCCGGACGCGGCGTCACCGAGCTCGACCAGGGCCCGGCTGAGGCTTCGTTGCACGTCCGGCTCCCCGCGGCCGAGTTCCCCCGCGAGTTCGTTTGCCAGCCAGGTCTCTCTGCCGGGCGGGACCAGGACGGCGGCGGCACGCCAGGCGGTCCGAGCGACCTCGTCGTCGGCGTCGTGCAGCAGTTCGGGCGTGATCGCCGGCCAGGCCGACGGATGCCCGATCTTCGACAACGTGTGCAGGGCCTGCGCCCGCGCCTGCGCCGATCCCGAACCGAGTTCGACGACGAGGCGCGGCACCGTCAGGTCGGCCGGGAGCCTGGTCAGGGCCCACGTGAGCATGTCCCGGACGAAGAAGTCCGGTTCCACGCCGCACCGCGCGACGAGATCGTCGGTCAGCGCCGGGTGGGGATCCGTGCCGGCGGCCATCGCCGCGCGCAGTCTCGTCGACGCATCTCCTGCGGCCAGTGCCGCCATCACGGCCCGATCGGACGGGCGGATGGTCTGATCGGTCATGGGACCACCTCCTTCGTCCACGATTCCACTCCCTGACACCGTGTGAAGGTCAAGCGGACCCGAGGCGGATCAGGCCGTGGCCGGGATGAGCCGAGCGGTCAGATCTCCCGCCGGTAGGGCTCACATCCGGGCGGAGCCTTCGGCGGCTCGCGGTAGGCCAATTCCGGGATGTGCAGGGTCACCGGAGCGGACTCGAGAGTGAACTTGTCGCCATGGTGCGCCAGATCGATCGGCGGACCGGACAGCAGACGATAGGTCGCGGTGTCCTTGTCCACCGCGACGACGATCTTCGAGTCGCGGATGATCATGCGGAAGGACATGTACGTCAACCGTTTCGGCAACCGGGGCGCGAAGGTGATGTTGCCGCCGAAGTCGCGCATGCCACCGAAGCCCGCCACGCAGTCCGTCCACGCCCCGGCCAGGGCCGCGATGTGCAGGCCGCTGCTGACATTGTTGTGCAGATCGTGCAGATCGGTGAACACCGATTCGGCCAGCAGATCGTAGGCCAGATCCGGGTACCCGACCTCGGCGGCGGTGACCGCCTCGCAGCACGCCGACAACGACGAGTCGCGCACGGTCAGCGGGTAGTAGTAGTCGAAGTTGCGGAGCTTCTGCTCGGCGGTGAACGCATCTCCGAAGAGGTAGGTCGCGAACACGAGGTCTGCCTGCTTGACGACCTGCTTCCGGTACAGGTCGTAGTACGGATAGTTCAGGAGCAGGGGATAGCGGCCCACCGACGACTCGAAGTCCCAGGCACCCAGCAGCGTGAACGATTCGCACTGCTGGTGCACGCCCAGGGCATCGTCGTAGGGGATCGTCATCTCGTCGGCACACGATTCCCAGTGCGCCGCTTCGGCTGTTGTCACCCCGAACTGTTCGGCGAGGTCGGGACGACGATGCACCGCGGCCACGGCATCGCGCAGATTCTGTTGTGCCGCAAGGTTGGTGAACGTGTTGTTGTTGACCACGGCGGTGTACTCGTCGGGACCGGTGACGCCGTCGATGCGGAACTTGCCGTTCACATCGTGGTGTCCGAGACCGGCGAACAACCGGGCGGTCTCGACGAGGAGTTCGACGCCGCACTCGGTTTCGAACTGTTCGTCGTTGGTCGCGCGGAGGTAGCGGGCGGTGGCGTTGGCGATGTCGGCGGACACGTGCACGCCGGCAGTCCCGGCCGGCCAGTACCCGGAACACTCGTCGCCGTTGATCGACCGCCACGGGAACATCGCCCCGCGCTGGCCGAGCTCGGCCGCGCGAGCCTTGGCCTTGTCCATCGTGGCGTGCCGCCACCGCAACTCCTCACCGGCCGCGGCGGGCACGGTGTAGGTGAGCATCGGGAGGATGAAACTCTCTGTGTCCCAGAACGTGTGGCCGTCGTAACCCGGACCGGTCAGTCCCTTGGCCGGGATGGCGCGCGACTGACCGCGCGCCCCCGCCTGCAACACGTGGAACAGCGCGAACCGGACCGCCTGCTGCAACTCGGGATCGCCGTCGAGTTCGACGTCGGCATCGCGCCAGAAATCCTCGAGGTAGCTGACCTGGTCGGCCTTGAGCGAGTCCCAGCCGGTCTCCATGGCCATCGCGAGAGCGGCGTCGACCTGGGCGCGCAGGGCCGGGACCGAGCGTCGTGCCGACCAGCCGTACCCCATGTACTTGGTGAGGGTGAGGCTCTTGCCCTTCGGCACGTTCGCCGCGATGGTGAGCCGGGCGAGGTCGCCGTCGGCACGGATGAACGTGTCCGCCTTGTCCGGGAAGTAGATCTCGTGATCCATCCCGGCCGCGATGTGCAGGCCGGACTTCTTGGTGTGGTGGACCAGCATGCCCCAGTAGTTGCGGCACGTCGCGAGATCGGAGACGAGCGGTGCGTCGAGCGCGGCGGCCAGGCGGGGGTCGTTCCCGGGGGCGGGGACCGGCTCGTTGGCGAGGAGGTCCGACTGGAGGACGAGTTTCATGTCCTCGTCGACCGGTTCGACCTCATAGCGGATGGCCGCGATGGTGCGCTTGGTGAAGGACACGAGCCGCTCGGACTTGATCCGCACCTTGCGGCCCGTGGGTGAGGTCCACACGGTGTGACGACGCAGGGTGCCGGTGCGGAAGTCGAGGGTCCGCTCGTGCTCTTCGGTACGCCCGTACCGCAAGTCCATCGGCTCGTCCTCGACGAGCAACCGGATGATCTTGCCGTCGGTCACGTTGACGACGGTCTGCCCCGACTCGGGGTAGCCGTAGCCGCTCTCGGCGTACGGGAGGCCACGCAGCTCGTAGAAGCCGTTCAGGTAGGTACCCGGATGGTCGACCGGCTCACCCTCCTCGAAGGACCCGCGTAAACCGATGTGTCCGTTCGACAATGCGAACAGGGTCTCGGTCCGGCCGAGCATGTCGAGGTCGACGCCGCCGCGCCACTTCAGCTGCCACGGATGGATCTCGAAACCGAAGTCGTGGCCGTGCTCGGCGGTCATGCGGGAAGCAGTTCGTCGAGATCGGTCACGACGATGTCGGCACCGGCCGACTTCATCGCGGCGGACTGACCGCCGCCGACCCGGTCGACACCGACGACGTAGCCGAACGCGCCTGCGCTGCCCGCCTGCACCCCGGAGATCGCGTCCTCGAACACGGCAGCAGCGGCGGGTTCGACACCCATCAGTTGCGCGCCGAGGAGGAAGGAGTCGGGCGCGGGTTTACCGTTCAGGCCCTTGGTCACGATGTCGAGACCGTCGACACGGACCTCGACGAACTTCGACAGGTCGGCTGCATCCAGCACTGCTGCTCCATTCTTCGACGACGTCACGACCGCGATGCGGAGACCCGCGTCACGCGCTGCGGTGAGGTAGCGCACCGATCCGGGATAGGCCTGCCCGCCGTCCTCCGCGAGGCTGACGAGGAACATGTCGTTCTTCCCGTCTCCGATCTGTGTCACCGTCTGCGCATCGACGTCGTCGATGCCGCGGGACGCCAGGAACGCCCGGACGCCGTCCTCCCGGGGGCGGCCGTCGACGTAGTCGAGGTAGTCCTGGTCGGTGAACTCCACGAAGTCGGCATGGTCGGCGCCACCAGCGCGCTCGGCGAGGAAGGCGTCGAACGCCTTCTTCCATGCCTTGCGGTGGAGCACCGCGGTCTCGGTGAGGACCCCGTCGAGATCGAAGAGCGCGACAGAGATCGCATCTGGCAAACCCAACACGCTTCGCAACGCTACCCGTCGGCGGCGACTCCGGCGCGATTTGCGCGGTGGGCGGCGTCGACGTCGGCCGGCTGTGGGCTCTCCGGACCTGCGGTGACCGGTGGGCCGCTGCGCCGTCTCGCACCGCGGACGAAACCGTTCGTGGTGGTCCGTCCGAACGTCAGCAGTCGAAAAGCCCTTGCGCGACGCCCAACTCGCGATGAGACGATGTTCCGATGACTCGACGGTTCGCGCAGATCGATGTGTTCTCGGCCACGGGCACCGGGGGCAACCCGGTCGCTGTCGTCCTCGACGCCGAGGAGATACCCGAGGACCGGATGGCGGCGTTCGCGCAGTGGACCAATCTGTCGGAGACGACGTTCGTGCTGCCCCCGACCGATCCCGCCGCGGACTACCGTCTGCGCATCTTCACTCCGGACGGCGAGTTGCCCTTCGCCGGACACCCGACGCTCGGTTCGGCCCACGCCTGGCTCACCAGCGGTGGACGCCCACGCAGCGACGACCCGGGGGCCGACATCGTGCAGGAGTGCGGCGTCGGGCTCGTCCGGCTCCGACGTACGGGCGCGCGTCTCGCGTTCGCGGCGCCGCCGCTGCGACGGTCGGGACCCGTCGACCCCGACACCGTTGCCGACGTCGTCGCGGCTCTCGGGGTGGCCACCGATGAGGTGCGCGCCGCCGAGTGGGTCGACAACGGTCCGGAGTGGATGGTGCTCGACCTGGGTTCGGGAGAGCGTGTCCTCGAGCTGCGGCCCGACATCCCGGCACTCGGCGATCACAAGGTCGGGTTGTTCGGCATGTACGGCTCCGGTGATGGGGAGGTGTTCGCCGAGGTGCGCGCCTTCGTGCCCGGGATCGGCGTCCCCGAGGACCCGGTGACAGGCAGCCTCAACGCGGGCATCGCGACGTGGCTGCGCGCCACCGGCAGGGCACCCGCGTCGTATGTCGCGGCTCAGGGCGCGGCTCTCGGACGGGCCGGCCGTATCCATATCCACGACGACGGCGAGAACATCTGGGTCGGTGGCGACACCACGACCGTCATCGAGGGGACCGTCACCCTCTAGCGCCGCGGTCGCCGACCACCGGCCGGGCGGGTCCTCGTTCTGTGCCAAGGTGGGTGCCATGAGCGATGCCCCGGGTGCCGGAGTGAACGGTGAGGTCGAGACCCCGAGCAACATCGAAGGCCAGGGCAACCCCCAGACCCCGGGCGGCGTCGACACCCCGACGGACGTCGAGACCCTGAGCAACAAGGCGGCTCGCAAGCGCCGCCGGCGCGAACCCCCACCTGACCCGGCCCCGCTGCCGGGGCTCGTCGACGCCCACACCCACCTCGCCGCCTGTGGTGGGCGGGACGAAGCGTCGGTGCGCGCGATCCTCGACCATGCTCAGATGGTCGGCGTCGACCATGTGGTCACGGTCGCAGACGACATGGTCGACGCCCGCTGGGCGGTGGCGGCCGCCGAATGGGACGAACGGGTCTTCGCCGCGGTCGCGCTGCATCCGACGCATGCGGGGGATCTGAACGACGAGACAGCCGCCGAACTCGAGGCGATGGTGCGTTCCCCTCGCGTCGTCGCGGTGGGGGAGACGGGCCTCGATTACTACTGGCCCGGGAAGTCCGACGACTGCGCCGCACCCGAGGTGCAGCACGAGGCGTTCCGCTGGCACATCGACCTCGCCAAGCGGGTCGGAAAGCCGCTGATGATCCACAACCGCGAGGCGGACCGGGATCTGCTGGACATCCTGGCGGCCGAGGGTGCGCCGGAGACCGTGATCATGCACTGCTTCTCCGGTGACCGAAATGTTGCGCGGGAATGTGTCGAGCGCGGCTTCATGCTCAGTTTCGCCGGCACTGTGAGCTTCGCCAACGCCGCAGAGTTACGGGCGGCGGCCGAACTGGTGCCCGACGACCAGATCCTGGTGGAGACCGATGCGCCGTTCCTGACGCCGGATCCGTACCGTGGCCAGCCCAATCAGTCTTACTGCCTGCCCTACACGGCCCGGGCGCTCGCCGAGGTCCGTGGCGTGACGGATGTGGAGATGGCCCGGCTGCTCGGCGCCAACGCGCGGCGCGTCTACGGCATCCCTTTGCCATAATCTGGCCGGTTCGTTATCGTACTGTGATCCGCCTGGCCGACGTGCTGATCCACTCGGCGGGCGTGGTGCCAGTGTTGCCTATCAGGATGTCTGCCCTTGCCTTCCATGTCGAACCCAGAGCCGTCCAACTCGGTGTCACCCCGATCGGTCTTCTCCAAGATCAACGGGTCGAACTCGTTGCGCGTCCGCGTCGCCGTCGGCGCCGTCTGCGCCACCGTGGCGGCCGGCGGGGTCATGGGCGTCACCATGCACAAGAACGTCGCGATCGACGTCGACGGGGATGTCCGGCACGTGTCGACCATGGCGATGTCCGTCGAGGGTCTGCTCGAGTCCGAGGGTCTCGCCCCCAAGGACGGGGACAAGGTGATCCCCGCACTGAACTCCGGGTTCGGCGACGGCCAGACGATCAAGGTGAACCGGCTCAAGGAGATCACCCTCGACGTCGAGGGCACGCCCGAGAAGATCGTCACCAATGCCTCGACCGTCGACCAGTTGCTCGCCGAACGCGGTCTGACGCACGCCGCCGAGCGCGCCGCTTTCGGCAGCGAACTCCCGGTCGACGGCGGCGAGATCGACGTCGCGCTGCCCAAGCCGGTCACTCTCGTCGACGGCCCGTCGCGTAAGCGCCCGACCGTCGCGGCGCACACCGTCGCCGATCTCCTGAAGGCTCTCGGGACACCGTTGAGCGCGGAGGACAAGGTGACCCCCGCCCCGGACACCAAGGTCACGCCGAACCTGAAGATCGTCGTCACCCGGATCAAGACCGAAGACGTCACCCTCACCGAGCCCGTCACGCCGCCGGAGGTCAAGAAAGAAGACCCCACCCTCGTCCGCGACCGCAAGGTCGTCGAGAAGAAGGGCACGCCGGGTGAGGCACGCGTGACCTACAAGGTCACCACCGTGAACGGACGAGTGGTCAAGCGCGACAAGCTGACCAGCGAGGTGCTCACCGAGCCCGTCGCCGCGACCGTCCGCATCGGCACCAAGCCGGGCGCGCCGTTCGTGCCGTTCGGTTCCGTCTGGGACGCGCTGGCCGCATGTGAGGCGACCGGGAACTGGGCGATCAACACGGGCAACGGCTTCTACGGCGGCGTGCAATTCGACCAGAACACCTGGGAGCGTTGGGGCGGCCTCGAGTACGCACCGCGCGCCGACCTCGCCACCCGCGAGGAGCAGATCGCCATCGCCAGCAAGACCCAGGCGGTCCAGGGCTGGGGCGCATGGCCGTCCTGCTCGTCCAAGCTGGGTCTGCGCTGATCGACGAGACGCCTCCGTCCGAGCCCGACGCCGCGCCGCGCCTGCTCGGGCCCGCGCAGATCCGGCAACTCGCAACCGAGGTCGGTGTCCGGCCGACAAAGACGCTCGGGCAGAACTTCGTCCACGACGCCAACACCGTCCGGCGGATCGTCGCCGCGTCGGGAGTCGGACCCGACGACACGGTGCTCGAGGTGGGCCCCGGGCTGGGATCGCTGACCCTCGCCCTGCTCGGAACCGCGGGCAAGGTGGTCGCCGTCGAGATCGATCCGATTCTCGCGCAACGGCTTCCGTCGACGATCGGGGAGTATGCGCCGGCCCGGCGTGACGATTTCCAGGTGATCCTCGCCGATGCGCTGCAGGTCACTCGCGACGATCTGCCCGCGGTCCCGACCGCGCTGGTGGCGAACCTGCCCTACAACGTGTCCGTTCCGGTGCTGCTCCATCTCCTCGGGCTGTTCCCGGAGATCACCACCGCCCTCGTCATGGTGCAGGCGGAGGTCGCCGACCGTCTTGTCGCCGGTCCGGGCAGCCGCACGTATGGCGTGCCCAGCGTCAAGGCCCGCTATCACGGCCGGGTGAGCCGGGCAGGAGCCGTGGGGCGCAACGTCTTCTGGCCCGAGCCGAAGGTCGAGTCCGGGCTCGTCCGCATCGAACGCACCGACGACCACCCGACGGATCCGGCGACGCGTCAGACGGTGTTCGAGGCGATCGACGCCGCATTCGCCCAGCGGCGCAAGACATTGCGGTCGGCACTGGCCGGCTGGGCGGGATCACCTGCCGATGCCGAGCGCCGACTCCGTGCGGCCGGGATCGATCCCGGCCTGCGGGGCGAGCGGCTCGACGTCGACGACTTCGTGCGACTCGCCCGTACGTCCTGATCGGGGACGGCGACTGGGCGTGCCGCCCATGAAAAGCGCCCCCGAAATCCGCCCCTCAGCGGCGGCGCGGCGACGTATCGTCGTCCGCACCGCGCCGTAGGGCGGAAATCAGGGGCGCTTTTCGGTTGCGGCGAAGCGGATCGATACAGGAGCGCGCCGGGAGCTCAGCTCGACGCCGCGCGCAGCTTCTCGAGCAGCTCGGGAGCGGCGTCGCGGAGGAATTCGTCCTGCGTCTCGCCGCCGATCTGGACGAGTGCGACGTCGGTGAACCCGGCCTCCCAGAACGGTTTCACGGCCTCGACGATCTGATCGAGATCGGGACCGCACGGGATGTTCTCCGCCACGTCGTCGGGGGTGACGAACTGGGTAGCGGCCGCGAAGCCCGCGGTGGTCCGCAGGTCGGCGTTGACATCCCAGCCGCCGGCGAACCAGCGGAACTGGTCGTGTGCGCGGGCAATCGCCTTGTCGCGGTCGGGGTCCCAGCTGATCGGGATCTGACCGATGGCCCGGGAACCCTGCCCGCCGACGGTCGTCGTCGAGGAATGTTCGTTCCACGACGAGACGAGGTCGGCGTTGGGTTCGACGGCGATCAGGTGGTCGGCGAGCGGACCGAAGGTGTCGATGCCCGCGTCGCCGGCGATCGCCACGCCGATCGGGACCGGCTGCTCGGGGAGATCCCAGATCCGGGCCGCGTCGACCTGGAAGAACTCGCCGCGGAAGTCGACGAGCTCACCGGAGTGCAGCTTCCGGATGATCTCGATGGCCTCGGCGAGCATGTCCTGACGGTCGGCGACCGACGGCCAGCCCTCACCGACGACGTGCTCGTTCAGGTTCTCTCCCGATCCGAGACCGAGGGTGAAGCGTCCGTCGGCGAGGATCTGCAGGGTCGCAGCCTTCTGCGCGATGATCGCCGGGTGGTAGCGGATGGTCGGGCACGTGACATAGGTCATCAGCTCGACCCGCTCGGTGGCATGGGCGACGGCGCCGAGGACGGTCCACGCGTACGGTGCGTGGCCTTGCGAGGAGAGCCACGGGAAGTAGTGGTCGCTGGACACCTCGAAGTCGAAACCGGCGCGTTCGGCGTCGACGGCGAATCGCACCAGGTCCTTCGGGCCGGCCTGTTCGGTCATCAGGGTGTAGCCGAATTGTGTTGCCATGGGTCGCTCCTCTGCGAGATCGGTCGCTTCGGTGTAGGCGTTGAGTCGTGGGTCCGATGCGTCTTCACGCTCGAGTCGTGGGCGCGGGACGCACGGACATCCGACGGCGGGGCGCGCTTCTCGACCCCGGGAATGAGGTGCACATGCCTGATCAGCAAGCCGAAAGATCGATCGACACCGTGCTTCTCGATGTCGACGGTACGCTCGTCGACTCGACGTACCTGCACGCGTCGGCGTGGATGCGGGCGTTCGCCGCCCATGATCTGACGCCGCAGTGGTGGCGGGTCCACCGCGCGATCGGGATGGGCGGTGACCGCCTCGTCGGCGAGATCTGCGGCGATGACGTGGAGGATTCCCTCGGCGACACGCTGCGAGACGAGTGGGAGGGGCACTACCGGGGGATGCTTCCCGACGTCCATCCGCTCCCGGGTGCGTCGGACTTCGTCCGCGGGTTGCTCGAGGCCGGCTACCGGGTCGCGCTGGCATCCTCGGGGAAGTCGGAGTTCACCGACGCCGCCCTGGAGTCGATGGGGTTGCGCCGCGCCGACTTCGCGGCGGTGACCACCTCCGACGATGCCGACTCGTCGAAGCCCGCGCCCGACATCCTGGCCGTGGCGCTCGAGGAGGCCGGAGGTGGCCGGGCGGTCGTCGTGGGGGACACGGTCTGGGATGTGGCGTCCGCGCATCGCCTCCCTGCCGAGTGCGTGGCGGTCCGCTCCGGTGGGTTCGCCGAGGGGGAGTTGCGTGATGCGGGTGCGGTCCTGGTCGTCGAACACGTGGGCGACCTCGCCGAACGGGGTTGGCGACCCTGATCCCGGCCGCGCTCGTAAGCGCGTGGTCGATGGCGGACGCTAGGCTGGATCATTGTGCCGCGAACGTCACTGTCGGTCGTGACCGACTCCGTCACCGCACGGGCCCCGTCGAAGGTGAATCTGCACCTGGGCGTGGGTCCGCGGCGCGATGACGGGTACCACGACCTGGTCACCGTCTTCCAGGCGTTGTCGCTCCACGACGACGTCCGGGTGGCGCAGTCGCATGAGACCAGCGTTCTCATCCGCGGTGAGGGCGCCGGTTCGGTGCCGGCGGACGACTCGAACCTCGCCGTCCGGGCAGCGACGGCACTGGCCGACTGGGCGAAGCGCTCCGGGACCGTCGCGATCGAGATCGACAAGACCATCCCCGTCGCCGGCGGTATGGCGGGTGGAAGTGCCGACGCCGCCGGGGCCCTCGTCGCTCTCGCCGCGCTCTGGAAGCTCGACATCGGACGGGACGATCTCGCCTCGATCGCGGCCGACCTGGGTAGCGACGTCCCATTCGCCCTACACGGCAACACGGCGTTGGGCACCGGCCGTGGCGAGCGCCTCATGCAGGTGCTCTCGCGCGGTGAATTCCACTGGGTTCTCGCACTCGCCCGGGTGGGACTCTCCACCCCGGCGGTGTATCAGGAGCTGGATCGATTGCGCGACAGCCGTTCCGGCGAGGTCGCCGCCGACGACGAGCCCGATCTCCTACGGCGGCCCGATGCGCTGATGCAGGCGCTCGCGTCCGGCGACCCGCATGCTGTCGCGCCGTTGCTCCACAACGACCTCCAGCCGGCCGCTCTCAGTCTGCAACCGACTCTGCGTCGCACGCTGCGCGCCGGAGTGGATGCGGGGGCTCTCGGGGGCATCGTGTCGGGGTCCGGCCCCACGTGCGCCTTCTTGTGCGCCGACGAGACCAGTGCGGTCAACGTCGCCGCGGAGCTCTCCGGGGCCGGGGTGGCGCGCTCGGTCCGTACCGCGCACGGCCCGGCGCCCGGTGCGCGCGTGCTCGGCGCCGACTCCCGGTCCTGATCGCCTACGGTTGACGGGTGCCCCGCAGACCCCCGACAACCGCCTCGATTCTTGCCCCGGTCACGGTGACGGTCGTCCTGTTGTCGATGATGCTGCTGGTGGTCGGAGGGGTGACGATCGCCCCCGCCGCGGCCGCCGCCCCCGAGAACGGATTCGTCTTCACGACCACCGACGTCGCCGACGACCAGCTGCCGTCGTCGGCGGGGGCGGGAACCCGACTCACCTATGCGACGAGGGATCAGAACGGGCGACCGGCGATGTCGAGCGGCGTGTACTGGGTGCCCAAGGGCGACCCGCCTGCAGGTGGGTGGCCGGTGGTCTCCTGGGCGCACGGCACGGTCGGGCTCGCCGACGAGTGCGCGCCGACCCTCCACCGGCTCGGTGACGGCGTCGAGGCGCCCGTCCGCGCCGCGCTCGCCGCCGGCTACGCCGTGACGGCGACCGACTACGCCGGACTCGGTTCGGCCGGGGAGACCGAATACCTCGGCGGCCGTGCGGCGGCGCGGTCGGTCATCGACATGATCAGAGCGGCCCGGTCGGTGGACGAGACGCTCGGGCCGCGCTGGGTCTCGATGGGCCATTCGCAGGGCGGGCACGCCGCGTTGCACGCGGGCCGGCTCGCGCGCGACTACGCCCCGGAGCTGCCTGTCGCCGGAATCGTCGCGATCGCGCCGGTGTCGTCGCTGGAGAGGCTGTTCGGGCTCTTCGGTCCACGGGTCCCGGGACTCGGTGCGCTGAACGTGCTCAGTGCACCGTTCCTGTTCACGCTCGCCGGGCTCGACCACGCCCACCCCGAACTCCGCGTCGCCGACTCACTGACACCCGACGGCCGCCGGTTCCTCGACCGCGCACGGTCTCAGTGCAACGGCGACCTCGTCGACGCGCTTCGCTCGGTGTCACCGGGATCGCTCGTGGCGGCGTCGTTCACCGCCGAGCAGACGTTTCGCGATGCCCTGCGCGAGTACGCGGAGGTGCCGACCTCCGGCTACCCGGCGAAGGTCACCATCGCCCACGGCATCCTGGATCCGGTGCTGCCGTATCTGCTCAGCCGGTCGCTGCGCTCGGACATGCGCGACGACGGCACGGATGTCGACCTCAAGACCTACGCACGTGCCGACCACAGCAGCGTCGTCGACGAATCGTTGCCCGATGTGATGGCCGCGGTGCGACAGGCCTTCGGCCAGTAGATCATTCGATGGCTTCGCCGAGCTCCATCCAGCGTTCCTCGAGTTCGGCCAGCTCGGATTCCATCGCGCGGATGGCCTCGGTCTCAGCGGCCAGGCCCTGGTAGTCGGCCTGGTCGTGGTCGGCCAACGCGGTCCGTGCCGTGTCGATCCTGGTGTGCAACTTGTCGATCCGCCGCTCCAGCGAGGCCAACTCCTTGTTGGCGGCGCGCAGCTCGGCACCACTGAGTGCGGAGTTCGGCGGTGCTGCACCGGAATCGGCTCCACCCGAGGTCGCAGAACTCGTTCCGGATGGTTTCGACTGACCCGATTTCTTCTGCGCCGCACGAAGTCTGAGGAACTCCTCGACGCCGCCCGGCAGGTGACGCAGGCCGCCGTCGAGTACGGCGAACTGCTGGTCGGTGACGCGCTCGAGGAAGTAGCGGTCGTGCGACACGACGATCAGCGTGCCCGGCCACGAGTCGAGCAGGTCCTCGAGGGCGGCGAGCATGTCGGTGTCGAGGTCGTTGGTCGGCTCGTCCAGGATCAGGACGTTCGGAGCGTCGAGCAGGATCAGCAGCAGCTGCAGGCGTCGTTTCTGTCCACCGGACAGGTCGCGCACGGGGGTCGACAGTTGCGCACTGTCGAAGCCGAGCCGTTCGAGCAGTTGGGAGGGGGAGAGCTCCTGAGCTTTCGACCCGGCTCCGAACGTGTAGGTGGTCTGCAGCTCGGCGATCACGAGACGGACCGGGTCGTCGAGATAGCGGTCGAGGTCGTCGAGACGTTGGGTCAGTGTCGCGACCTTGACCGTCTTGCCGCGCTTCACCCGGCCGCCGGTCGGTTCGACGGTTCCGGCGACCAGCCCGAGCAGAGTGGACTTGCCTGCGCCGTTGACGCCGAGGATGCCGGTTCGTTCGCCCGGTGCCAGCCGCCACTCGACCCCGTCGAGGACGTCGCGGTCGCCGTAGGACACCGACACGTCGAGCAGGTCGACGACGTCTTTGCCCAGACGCGCGGTGGCCAGCGACTGCAGGGCCACGGTGTCGCGGACCGGCGGGACGTCGGCGATGAGGGCGTTGGCGGCGTCGATGCGGAACTTCGGCTTCGATGTGCGGGCGGGGGCACCGCGTCGCAGCCACGCCAGTTCTTTCCGGGCGAGGTTCTGGCGGCGCGCCTCGATCGCCGCGGCCTGCCGGTCACGCTCGACGCGCTGCAGGATGTAGGCGGCATAACCGCCCTCGAAGGGTTCGACGATCCGGTCGTGCACTTCCCACGTCACCGTGCACACCTCGTCGAGGAACCAGCGGTCGTGGGTGACCACCAGGAGTCCGCCTGCGTTGGCAGGCCATCGACGCTTCAGGTGATCGGCGAGCCAGGTGATCGCCTCGACGTCGAGGTGGTTGGTCGGCTCGTCGAGCGCGAGCACGTCGTGTTCGCCCGCGAGCAGGCGGGCGAGCGACACCCGGCGGCGCTGGCCGCCGGACAGCGACGCGGTGGTCGCCGCCCATTCGACGTCGCCGAGCAGTCCGCCGATGACGTCGCGCACCCGGGCGTCGCCGGCCCACTCGTGTTCGGGCCGGTCGCCGACGACCGCGTGCCCCACGGTCTCGTCGTCGTCGAACGAATCGGCCTGGTCGAGGACCCCGACCCGTACACCGCCGCGGACGGTCACACGTCCCGAGTCGGGTTGTTTGCGGCCGGCGAGCATCGCCAGCAGGCTCGACTTGCCATCGCCGTTGCGACCGACGATCCCGATGCGGTCACCCTCGTTGACGCCGAGGGACACCGACTCGAAGACCTTGGTCGTCGGGTATTCCAGGCCTAGGGTTTCCGCGCCGAGTAGATGAGCCACCCGACAAACGCTAGTGGGTGCCCGGCGCCGGGTTAACGCCGGATGGCCCCGTTGACCATGGCCGCGAACGCGACCGCCCCGGCCTGGTTGACGTGGAAGGGGAGTGCGATCCGGTTGGACAGCGCGCTCTCGTACCAGGGATTGACGAGGTTGCACGCATCATGGCCCGCCGAGCGCCTATTCGCGTCGATGAAGGTGGCACCGACCTTCGTGGACGCGCGCCACAGCGCACCGTTGGCCCGGTTGAACACCTCACGAATCCAGCGGGCGTCGGGGTCGCTGAGCGGCACGAGCGGCCAGCAACCGGTGGACCCGATGAAGCCGCCGAGACCGACGACGATGATCTGGGCGTTGGGTGCCTTCGCGCGGATCGCCTTCAGCGCGGGGGTGACACGGTTCTCCATCAGGGCCACGCGCGACCGGACCTCGTTCTCCAGATTCCGGTTGTATCGGCATCGACGATCGGTGAACGCCGGGGTCCGGCACTGGCTGAGGACCGCATTCCACCGCATGTCGTTGCCGCCGATGCTGACGGTGATCAGCTGGGCGTTCCGCGGAACCAGATGCAGCTGAACCGGTTTGGTGCCACCGCTGGTGTGTTGCGGAGTCTGGTACAGGTGCGTCGCCTGCGCGCCCGCACACGAGGCGTCGATGAAGCGCCGCGGCAGGTTGGCCCCGGCGACGAGGGTCGGGTAGTTGAACGCCGACCGCTTGCATCCCGCGAAATACGCGGGGGTCGGGGTGTAGAAACTGCCCGACGCCCGCGAATCCCCGAGCGCCACGTATGTGCCACCGGTGTAGCGACCCGGAGCCGCCTCGGCGGGTGCCGCCAGCGCTGCCACCAAGGTCGCCACGAACGCGGTGACCAGGACAACCGTCACCGCACGAAACCCGCCCCGAGAATTGCCTACCACCAAACACCGCTTCCGCTACCCGCCCATTGCTCAGGGAAGCTTAAGGCACGCGCGCCGTCGGCACTGCCGACCGCCCCACAGACAGCGAACCCACGCCCCAGAGTGAGGGATGTGTACGGGAATCCGGCACAGATCCCTCACTCTGTCAGGTCCCATATCAGGCGAGCGTCTTGCGAACCTGCGCGGCGACGTATCCGGGGCGCTCGAGGAGGTCGGACCAGGTGAAGTTCAGCACAGTCCAACCCGCCGTGATCAGCGCGTTCCGCCGCGCTCGATCGTGCTGGAAAGCGTCGACATCACGGTGGTACGCCATACCGTCGATCTCGACGGCAACCTTCTTCCTCACGAATGCGAAGTCGATCTCGTAACTTCCGACGGGATGGTTGGCGATCCAGCCCTCGATCCCGTGCTCCTCGAACAGATCCACCGTCAACCGCTCGGCCGCGGACCGCGCGCCCGACCCGACGAGTACCAGCATCTGCGCCATCTTCGACGCGCCCTTGCACTTCCGGCGGCGCTGATATGCCTCGGTCAGTGCGTCGACGGTCACGCGCTTGTTCTGTAGCGCCCGATCGAGGACGTCGAACTTCCCTTCGACGGCGCCTTCCAGAACGGACAGCGGTAGCGAGGTCACCCGTAGTCCGCGCCGGACCACAATGTCTGCGTCGTCCAGGTCCCGCCGCACGATCCTGGCCCCGGCGACCGGCGACCCGTGCCATCCCCGAGGTGCGGAGACGGCGCTCGTCGCAGGTCGTGCGGACACGATTCCGTGCCACCACGCGGCGGCCAAACCGCTCAGGATCGCCTGCGGTGAGACGGTCAACGTCGCGATCCGAGTCCGGGACTGCCCGGTGACCGGGTGGTCTGCGAGGCGATAGAGCCCTGGACCCTCACGGACCCACTCCCCGGATCGGACGCGACGCGAGATCGCTCCGCGGGTGAGCCCATGACCGCGAGCCTCATCGATGGTGATGACGCCGTCGTGGGCGAGGGCGAGCTTGCGCAGCTCAGGTGCGGTTGCCATGTAGAGGTGGACGCACAGCGGGCACCGCTGGTTCCATGTGTCCCCAACGCACATGGGTCCGGCAAGCACAGTGCGAAATGAGCGCCGCAAACCGACACTCATCCCGCACTCTGTGCGACCTACAGGCCGAGGTCCTTGGCGATGATCGTCTTCATGACCTCGCTGGTGCCGCCGTAGATGCGGGAGACGCGGGTGTCGGCGTAGAGGCGCGCGATGGGGTACTCCAAGACGTAGCCGTACCCGCCGTGCAGCTGCAGGCACTTGTCGATGACCCGGCCTGCGGTCTCGGTGGCGAACAGCTTGGCGCGGGCCGCGTCGGGGACCGTCAGCTCACCCTCGTTGTGCAGTTCGAGCGCGCGGTCGACGATCGCGCGGATCGCCTCGACCTCGGCCGAACACTCGGCGAGCACGAACTTGGTGTTCTGGAACGCGGCCACCGGCTTGCCGAAGACGTCGCGCTCCTTGGTGTAGGCGATCGCGTGCTGGACGGCAGCCGCGGCGGTGGCCGACGCGCCGATCGCGATGGTGAGGCGCTCCTGGGCGAGGTTGTGGCTCAGGTATTTGAAGCCCGCGCCCTCGTCGCCGAGGAGGTCCTCGACCGGCACCTTGACCGAGTCGAAGGACAGTTCGGCGGTGTCGGAGGCCTTCAGCCCGATCTTCTCGATCTTGCGACCGACCGAGAATCCCTCGGACTTGGTGTCCACCACGAGGATCGACAGTCCGGCACGACGGTTCTCGGGATCAAAGGGTGTGGTGCGGGCGACGACGAGGATGCGGTCGGCGAGCGCGCCGCCGGTGATGAAGGTCTTCGCGCCGTCGAGCACATAGTGCGAACCGTCCTCGGACAGTTTCGCGGTGGTGGAGATGTTCGCGAGGTCCGAGCCGGTGCCGGGCTCGGTCATCGCGATGGCGAACATGATGTCGCCGGAACAGAATCCGGGAACCCAGCGCTCTTTCTGCTCCTGGGTTCCGTACTCCATCAGGTAGGGCAGGATCAGGTTCGAGTGCACCGAGTAGCTGCCGAAGGTGACTCCCGCAGCGGACGTCTCCTCCGCGATCACCAGCGAATAGGTGAAGTCGCTGACGCCACCGCCGCCGAACTCCTCCGGGGCCTCGATGCCCAGGACGCCGAGATCGCCGAGACGGTTGTAGAACTCGCGCGGGGGATGCCCCTGCTTCTCCCAGTCGTGATAGACCGGCGCGACCTCTTTGGCGATGAAGTCCCGGATGGTCTTGCGGAAGGACTCGTGGTCCTCGGTGAAGATGCGACGCTGCATGAGGTGTTCCTAACGAGGTTGGGAGCGAACGGGATCTACGGTGCGACTCACTGCGCGCGGTACTCGCGCAGCAGGCCCTTGGAGATGATCTGTTTCTGGATCTCGCTTGTGCCCTCACCGATGAGGAGGAACGGAGCGTCGCGCATGAGGCGTTCGATCTCGAATTCCTTGGAATAGCCGTAGCCGCCGTGGATTCGGAAACTCGCCTGGGTGACCTCGGCGCAGTACTCGCTGCACAGATACTTGGCCATGCCGGCCGCGACGTCGTTGCGTTCGCCGCTGTCCTTGAGCCGAGCCGCGTTGACCATCATCAGGTGCGCGGCCTCCACCTTCGTCGCCATCTCTGCGAGCGAGAAGGCGATCGCTTGGTGGTCGGCGATCGGTTTGCCGAAGGTCGACCGCTGTTGTGCGTACTTCACGCCGAGTTCGAATGCCCGCTGGGCGATTCCGCACGCGCGGGCGGAGACGTTGACGCGGCCGACCTCGACGCCGTCCATCATGTGCGCGAACCCTCGGCCCGGCGCGCCGCCCAGGATGTCGGTCGCGGGCGCACGGTAGCCGTCGAAGATGAGCTCGGTGGTGTCGATTCCCTTGTAGCCCATCTTGTCCAACTTGCGGGGGATCGTCACCCCGGGCAGCACCTCGCCGAAACCCGCGGGCTTCTCCACGAGAAAGGTCGTCAGGTTCTTGTGCGGCTTCTCGTGCCCTTCTTCGGTGCGGACAAGCGCGGCAACGAGAGTCGACGATCCACCGTTGGTCAGCCACATCTTCTGACCGTTGATGACGTATCCGTCGTCGCCGTCGCGCTTCGCGGTGGTCTTGATCGCCGCGACATCCGAGCCGAGTTCCGGCTCGGACATCGAGAACGCGCCGCGCACTTCTCCGGTCGCCATCCGGGGGAGGAATCGCTGCTTCTGTTCGTCGGTGCCGTGCTGCCGGATCATGTAGGCCACGATGAAGTGGGTGTTGATGACACCGGACACGCTCATCCAGCCCCGGGCGAGCTCCTCGACGCAGAGCGCATAGGTGAGCAGCGATTCGCCGAGCCCGCCGTACTCCTCGGGGATCATCAGACCGAAGAGCCCCATCTCGCCCATGCCGTCGACGATGGCCTGCGGGTATTCGTCCGCATGCTCGAGTTCCTGCGCATTCGGGATGATCTGTTTGTCGACGAACGAGCGGACGTTGGCCAGGATCTCGGTCTGGATCTCGGTGAGGCCCAGGGTCTGCGCGAGGCGGGTCATGGCGGTGAGGTGTCTCCGAGTCTGTCGGGGCTGTCGAGTCGGTCGGGGGGCGGGCGACCGGGGCGGACGTGTGGTGTGCGCCTCAGCGGGACGTCCGTCTCACAGCATGCACCGCCCGACCGCGGCGAAGTAGTCGCTGTGAACTAAGGGTGCGATAGCGCGAGCCAATGAAACGAGTGGCACCGAACGCACCATCGCTAAGGGTCCGTGAGGGCCTGCCAATGACCCCAGCTCGCGGCGGGGCGGGCCTGGGCACATAGGCACGGGCAGTCGGATCGTTCGCCGGGCGAACGTTGTCAGTGGCGATCATGTCCGGTTTGAATCGGGTCGGGTGTGATTCAGCCCACGTGCTGAGCGCATCGTTATCCAGACCACTCGTCGGAAGAGGTACCACCATGGCGGTCACGACCACCTCCGGATCAGGACCCGGTAAGAAGCCCGGTTCGTCGGCGCACGCCTCACCCGGCGACGCCACGCAGACGACCGACTTCGAGGCGCCCCGGTCCGGTCGCTCGCCGAAGGATCGCAAGCTGGGGCCGCGCGGCGAATCCCGGGTGGGCGCCTGGGGCATCACCTCGCTGCTGGTGAGCCTGTACGTCATCAACTACGCCGACAAGGCGGTGCTCGGGATCATCGCCCAGCCGCTTCGTGAGGAACTCGGCCTCAGTTCGTCGCAGATCGGGCTCGTCGGCAGCCTGTTCTTCCTCACCTTCACCATCGGTGGGTTCTTCGCGGGCCTGCTCAATCGCTGGATGACTCTGCGCTGGTCACTGGTGCTGCTCGCCCTGTGCTGGGCCGCGGCGATGCTGCCGATGGTCGTGGTGGCCGGGTTCGGAGTCCTCATCGTCAGCCGGTTGTTCCTCGGTCTCGCCGAGGGGCCCAGTTCCGCCCTGCTGCACACCGCGGCCTACTCGTGGCACCCTCCGGCCCGGCGTGCGCTGCCGGGTGCCCTGCTCGCCGGCGCCGCGTCGATCTCGAAGATCGCCGTCGCCCCGCTGCTCGCCGTCATCACCGTGACCTTCGGATGGCGCTGGGCGCTGATCTCGCTCACCATCGGGGGTCTGGCATGGTGCGTCGTCTGGCTGGCCACGTGGCGCAACGGCCCCTACATCGCGAGTGGGAAGACGACGAAGGGCGCGACTGCCGCCGCAGACACCGACGCCGAGCCGACCACGCCCTGGATCTCGATCTTCACCTCGAGGACCTTCATCACCGGAGCTCTGGTGGTGATGAGTGTGTACGCACTGGTGAGCGTTGTGCTGACCTGGCTGCCGTCGTACTTCGAGGAGGGACTCGGCTACAGCCGCCTCCAGTCCGGTTCGATGTTCGCGTTCCCCTCGATCGTCGGACTCATCTTGATGGTGCTGAGTTCGATCACCAGTGACCGGATGATCTCGCGGGGCGCCACCTCGCGGATGCTGCGGATCGTCGTGCCCTCGGTCGGTGTGCTCGTGTCCGGCGTCTTGCTGTTCCTGCTGCCGTCGATCAGCACACCGATCGTCGCGGTAGCGATCCTGTCGATCGGGTACGGCTTCGCCGCCACCGTGTTCCCGCTGTTCAACGCGGCTGTCGCCGAGATCTGCCCGCCTCGGCAGACAGCGGGCACGCTGGGCGTCTTCCTGGCGATCATGGCCATCGGCGGGCTCGTGGCGCCGTACGCCACCGGTGTCATCGTCGACGCTGCGGGCACCCCGGCAGAGGGTTATGCCACCGCGTTCCAGGTACTCGGTCTCGTCGCGGCGGTGTGTGCGGTGCTCGCGCTGGTGTTCGCCGACCCCGAACGTGATCGCGCCCGGCTGCGGCCGCACGCACCGACGGTCGAGGGTGCGACGGCATGATCCATGTCCCATAGGCAGGGCCTCATCGTCTGTGAGTGGGAATCGACTTGTCTGCCAATCGCCTTGATGGTCGGCTCAACAGAACGGGCGATCGGCGCCCGCCCGGCGTCGTGCGCGTCGAACACAGCTCCACCTCTCGTCCCGACATCGAGGAGACCCCATGCGTGATGCAGTGATCGTCGACGCGGTTCGCGCCCCGATCGGCCGCCGCCGCGGCGCCCTGTCCGGAATCCACCCGGCCGACCTGTCCGCCCACGTCCTCGAGGCGCTCGTCGAACGGACCGGAATCGATCCGGCCGTCGTCGACGACGTCATGTGGGGGTGTGTGAGTCAGGCGTCCGAGCAGGCGGGCAACGTCGCGCGGACCGCGGTGCTCGCCGCCGGTTGGCCGGAGAGCGTTCCGGGCACCACCGTGACCCGTGCCTGCGGATCGAGCCAGCAGGCCGTCAGCATGGCGGCCGCCGCGGTCATCTCGGGCCAGCAGGACGTCGTGATCGCCGGCGGGGTCGAGTCGATGAGCCGTGTCCCGATGGGCAGCGCCGCGCCCAACGGAGAACACCAGCCGCCCACCGTGCTCGACCGGTACGGCGTGGACAAGTTCAGTCAGGGGGTTGGCGCGGAGATGGTCGCCGCGAAGTGGGGACTCGACCGCACCCGCCTCGACGAGTACTCGCTGCGCTCGCATGAGCTCGCCGCGCAGGCTGCTGACCGCGGTGCCTTCGACAATCAGCTGGCGCCGATCCCGGGGGTGCTCGAGGGTGACGAGGGCATCCGCCGCGGCGGCACGCTGGAATCCCTGGCCAAGCTCAAGCCCGCGTTCAGCGAGGACGGCGTCATCCACGCCGGGAACTCGTCGCAGATCTCCGACGGATCGGGTGCGCTGCTGATCATGTCCTCGGACACCGCGAAAGCGCACGGTCTGACCCCGATCGCGCGCATCCACACGGCGGTCGTCGCCGCCGATGATCCGGTGATCATGCTGACCGGGCCCATCCCGGCCACGGCGAAGGCACTCAAACGATCGGGATTGTCGATCGACGACATCGGGGCGTTCGAGATCAACGAGGCGTTCGCCCCGGTTCCGCTCGCCTGGCAGGCCGAGACCGGTGCCGACATCGACCGCCTCAACCCTCTCGGCGGTGCGATCGCCGTCGGGCACCCGCTGGGGGGCTCCGGCGCCATTCTCATGACCCGCCTCGTCCATCACATGCGCGACAACGGAATCCGTTACGGACTGCAGTCGATGTGTGAAGCCGGCGGTATGGCGAACACCACCATCCTCGAACTCCTCTGACCGCAGAACCCCGCCCCTGAGGTGGAAGCACGCTCGCACCTCGGGGAGCAGGACCAGATCACTTCGAAAGGCAGTACAGAGCATGGAACTCAAAGGACTCTCGGTCGCCATCACCGGTGGGGCCTCCGGTCTGGGTCTGGCGACGGCCAAGCGCGTCATCGACGCCGGCGGTCTCGTCACCCTCATCGATCTGCCCACCTCCGACGGGCAGGCCGTGGCCGACGGACTCGGCACCGCAGCCGGTTTCGCCGCCGCCGACATCACCGATGCCGAACAGTTCGCTGCTGCTCTCGATGTGGCCGACGAGCGCGGTGGTCTCCGAGGTGTCGTGCACTGTGCCGGGGCGGGCCGGCGTATGCGGATTCTCGACAAGGAGGGCAAGGCGTCTCCCGCCGACGACTTCGAGTTCGTGATGAAGCTCAATCTCGTCGGTTCGTTTCATGCGTTGTCCCTCGGCGCCGAGCGCATCGCGCGCCTCGAACCGATCGACGGCGAGCGCGGCGCGATCATCATGACCGCGTCGGTCGCGGCCTTCGAGGGCCAGATCGGCCAGATCAACTACGCGGCGTCCAAAGCCGGCATCGTCGGTATGACCCTCGTCGCGGCGCGTGATCTGGCCAGCAAGCTCATCCGCGTCAACACCATCGCACCCGGCACGATGGACACCCCGTTGCTGGCACGGCTTCGCGACGACGTGCGTGAGTCGCTCGCGGCGAGTATCCCCAACCCGGCCCGGCTCGGCCGGCCGGAGGAGTTCGGTCATCTGGCCGCGTCGATCCTGGAGAACACCTATCTCAACGGCGTGACCATCCGCCTCGACGGGGCGATCCGGATGGCCCCGCGCTGATCGGGCGGGCCGACTGGGGAGGCGGCCGACCACATCGCCCGGGGAGGCGTTCAGCCACAACGCATTTCGTGCACAGAACTCCGAGAGGACACCTTGCGATGACCGCATCGGCGCCCACGACGCTGCGCTATCCCGACACCACCATGGCTGCTCTCCCGGCCGGAATGGCGGCGATGTACGGCGACCGCGCGGCCGTCGTCGACGGTGAGAAGACCCTCTCGTACGCCGACCTCGACGCGCGTTCGGCCGCGGTGGCATCAGCGCTACGAGCAGCCGGGGTCGCCGAGCGGGACGTCGTCCTCCTGTATCTGACGAACAGTGTCGAGTTCGTGGTCTCCTACTACGGGTCGTTGCGGGCGGGTGCCACCGTGACGCTGGTGAATCCGCTGCAACCCACCCCCGGTCTCCGGCGTCAGATCGCGGAAACCGGTGCGGTGGTGGGGTTCACCCAGGGCGAGCAGGCGGGGCGGTTGCTGGCGGCCGCCGCGGAGTCGACGATGACGACCGTCGTGGTGGTCGACGGGACGGCCGCCGAAGCCCCCGACGGGATCACGACGTGCTCGCTCGCGGCGTTCACCGCCGGACACCACGGGGCGCCCGCGGTGTCGGTGACGAGCGAGGACGTCGCGCATCTCGCCTTCACCGGCGGCACCACGGGTGTGTCGAAGGGAGTGCGGGTGTTGCATCGCAACGTCATCGGCAATGTCACCCAGATGATCGCCTGGCGAGCCGGGCATTCTCTCGACGTGGGTGACGACGGCCTGCTCACTCTTGCACCGCGGTCCGACGAGAACCCGGGCGTGGTCCCCGGTGCCGCCGCCACCGTGGTCGTCTCGCCGCTGTTCCACGCGCACGCGCTGATCAACATGTCGTTCCTGTTGTTGTGTGGCGCAACCCATGTGTTCGCCGGGCGGTTCGATCCGGCACGGATGCTCGCCCTCATCGAGGAGCACAGGGCCTCCTACGTGACCGGCAGCCCGGCGATGTGGCATGCGCTCGCCGCCCACCCCGATGTCGCCTCGCGTGACCTCACCTCGGTGCGGGTCGTCTCCTCGGGTGCGGCACCCATCGATCACGTCACCCTCGGACACCTCGAGAAGGCGTTTCCGGCCGCGGCCGTCGTCGAGGGTTACGGCCTCACCGAGGCCACCTGCCTCGTGTCCTCGGCGCCGCTGACCTCGCAGGGGCACTACCGCCTCGGCAGTGTCGGCCTGCCGACGTTCGACACCGAGGTCGAGATACGTTCGCTCGACGATCCGGCTGCGGTACTCGGACCGGGGGAGAGGGGTGCATTGTGGGTCCGCGGACCGCAGGTCACCGACGGTTACCTCGATCACCCCGAGAAGACCGCAGAGCAGTTCGTCGACGGATGGCTCGACACCGGGGACATCGCCTACCGTGACGCCGACGGCTACCTCTACATCTGCGATCGCGCCAAGGACATGCTGATCTACAAGGGCTACAACGTGTATCCGCGTGAGCTGGAGGAGGTCCTGGTGACCCATCCCGACGTGGAGGCGGCCGCGGTGGTCGGACGCGAGGCGGGTGCCCTGGGACAGGAACCGGTCGCGTTTCTGGTGGCCAGGGCCGGGCACGTCATCGATCCGGTCGCAGTGGCGCGGTTCGTCGAGCAGCAGGTGTTGCCGTACAAGAAGATTCGCGACGTCCACGTGGTCGACGAGCTGCCGACGTCGGCGGCGGGCAAGATCCAGAAGGTGGCGTTGCGAGAGCGCCTGGCGAACGCCTGAGGGTCGGGCGCCGGCCTACAACCGACGGGCCCGCGCCGGCGAACGGCGGGGGTCAGCGCTGCGCGCGCTTGACCAGGTTGCGCCCGATGATGAGTCGCTGGATCTCACTGGTTCCCTCGTAGAGACGCAGGAGGCGGACCTCGCGGTAGATGCGTTCGACGGGCACATCCCGCATGTAGCCACTGCCACCATGGATCTGTACCGCGAGGTCGGCGACCTTGCCGACCATCTCGGTGCAGAACAGCTTGGCCGCCGACGGGGCGATCCTACGGTCGGTGTCGTCGACCCAGGCCCGCGCCGCCTCGCGCACGAGAGCGCGCCCGGCCATCACGCCCGACTGCTGGTCGGCCAGCATCGCTTGTACGAGTTGGAATTCGCCGATCGCGGTACCGCCCTGGGTGGCCGTGGCCGCCCACGACACCGATTCGTCGAGCGCGCGCTGGGCGGTGCCCACCGACAGTGCGGCGATGTGTACGCGCCCGCGCGCGAGGCTCATCATCGCCGCCTTGTAACCCACGTCCTCGCTGCCGCCGACGAGCGCGGCCGCGGGCACACGGACCCCGTCGAAGTGGACGTCGGAGGTCCAGGCGCCCTCCTGGCCCATCTTGCGATCCTTGGCACCCACCGTCAGCCCCTCGGCGTCAGCGGGCACGAGGAAGACCGCGATACCGGTGCCGTCGGCGTCGGCGGGGCGGGTACGGGCGAACACGACGAAGAGATCCGCCAGCGGGGCGTTGGTGATGAACCGCTTCTCACCGGTGATGACCCAGTCGTCACCGTCGCGCACGGCCTTGGTGCGCAGTCCGGCCGGGTCCGAACCGGCACCCGGCTCGGTCAGTGCGAACGACGCGACCACCTCACCGGAGGCGATCTTCTCCAGCCAGGTGGACTTCTGCTCGTCGGTGCCGAAGTGCACGAGTACCTGGCCTGCGATGCCGTTGTTGGTTCCGAACATCGACCGCAACGCCAGGGACGTGTAACCCAACTCCATGGCCAGTTCGACGTCCTGCGTCAGATCGAGTCCCAGACCGCCCCATTCCTGGGGGATGGCGTAGCCGAAAAGACCCATGTCCTTGGCGGTCTGGCGGATGTCGTCGGGGATCGAGTCGGTGTCGAGGATCTCCTGCTCGCGGGGCACGACGACCTCGCGGACGAACTCACGCGTCGCGGCCAGGATGTCGGCGAAGTCCTCGGGGTCCACCTGGGAGAAGGTCGCAGATGATTGCCCCACAGCTGATTGCGTTCCACCGGTCATGTAGCCACTCTCGCTCGTCCGCGCGGTGGGGTCCAATACGAAACCGGGATCGATGCGATAGCCGCTGCGTATGACGCGGGCGGGTTCAACGGACATGATTCTCGCTAGATTGAGTCCACACACCCATGCCGGCGCGACTCCGCCTCGCTGCCCCGCTCTCCTCGCCGGCCGACACCAGTCGGCCGTCGCCGCCTCGGAAGGACCGACCCATGTCATCCAGCACCACCGCCGCTCCGCTGCTCGACGGGCGTACCGCCGTTGTCACCGGCGGCGCGCAGGGCATCGGCTTCGAGATCGCCCGCTCCTTCGTGGAGGCCGGTGCTCGGGTGGTTCTCGGCGACCTCGATGTCGACGCCGCGCAGGCCGCCGCCGACACTCTCGGCGGCTCCGACGTCGCGCGCGCCGTCCGCTGCGACGTCGTCAACGCCACCGAGGTGGACGCGCTGCTGGCCAAGGCCGTCGACGGGTTCGGTTCACTCGACGTGCTGGTCAACAACGCCGGGATCACACGCGACGCGACCATGCGCACGATGACCGAGGACGACTTCGACCTGGTGATCGCCGTGCACCTGAAGGGGACCTGGAACGGAACCCGTAAGGCGGCGGCCATCATGCGGGAGGCCAAGCGCGGTGCGATCGTGAACATCTCGTCGCTGTCGGGCAAGGTCGGCATGGTCGGTCAGACGAACTATTCGGCCGCCAAGGCGGGCATCGTCGGCATGACCAAGGCCGCGGCGAAGGAGATGGCGCACCACGGGGTACGCGTCAACGCGATCCAGCCCGGACTGATCCGGTCGGCGATGACCGAGGCCATGCCGCAGAAGGCCTGGGACCAGAAGATGTCGGAGATCCCCATGCACCGCGCCGGCGAGGTCGGCGAAGTCGCGAGTGTGGCCCTCTTCCTCGCCTCGGACATGTCGTCGTACATGACCGGCACCGTCCTCGAGGTCACCGGCGGCCGCTTCATGTGACGGTCCGCGGCCACCGAACCCCTCCAGCTTCTCTTCCTCTGAAAGGTCACCTCCCATGCGCGACGTCGTCATCTGCGAGCCGGTCCGTACCCCCATCGGCCGGTACGGCGGAATGTTCAAGAGCCTCACCGCCGTCGACCTCGGGGTCGCCGCGCTGACCGGATTGCTCGACCGCACGGGGCTCGACCCGGAGAAGGTCGAGGACGTGATCCTCGGTCACTGCAACGGCAACAGCGAGGCGCCGGCGCTCGGACGCGTCATCGCACTCGACGCGGGGTTGCCGATCACGGTGGGCGGCATGCACATCGATCGTCGCTGCGGTTCGGGGTTGCAGGCGGTCATCCAGGCCGCCTATCAGGTGTCCGCGGGTGACAACGACCTCGTCGTCGCGGGCGGCGCCGAATCGATGAGCAACGCGTCGTTCTACTCCGTCGACATGCGGTGGGGTGGTGCCCGCACCGGTATCGCGATGCACGACAGCCTCGTTCGCGCTCGCTCGACGGCCGGCGGCAAGAACTACCCCGTGCCGGGCGGCATGATCGAGACGGCCGAGAACCTGCGCAAGGAGTACGAGATCTCCCGCGAGGAGCAGGACGAGCTGGCTGTGGCATCGCATGAACGAGCGGTTCGAGCCCACAAGGACGGCGTGCTGGCCGAGGAGATCATCCCGGTCACCGTGACTTCGCGATCTGGTGATCAGATCATCGACACCGACGAGCATCCGCGCCCGGATGTCTCGGTCGAATCGCTGGCCAAGCTCAAGCCGATCATGGGCAAGACGGATCCCGACGCGACCGTGACCGCGGGCAACGCCAGCGGTCAGAACGACGCCGCCTCGATGGCCATCGTCACGACGTCAGAGGTCGCCGACAAGCTGGGGCTGCGCCCGCTGGTGAAGCTCGTCTCGTGGGGACTCGCGGGTGTGCCGCCGCGCACGATGGGTATCGGACCGGTACCGGCCACCGAGAAGGCGCTGGCCAAGGCCGGCCTGACGCTCGCCGACATCGACGTGATCGAGCTCAACGAGGCCTTCGCCGCCCAGGCGCTCGCGGTCACCCGCGAGTGGGGTTTCGGTCGGTTCGGTGCCGGAGGCGACTTCGACCGCACCAACGTGCACGGATCGGGTATCTCGTTGGGGCATCCGGTGGGCGCCACCGGCGGGCGCATGCTGGCGTCCCTGGCGCGTGAACTGGACCGTCGCGGAGCCCGGTACGGGTTGGAGACCATGTGCATCGGCGGTGGGCAGGGACTGGCGGCGGTCTTCGAGCGCGTCAGCTGAGCGCGCCGGTCACCGCCGCCGCGCGCGTATCAGCTCGACGAACGCGTGCCCGACCGGTGACAGGGACGGCGGATGGAAGGCGATGGCGAACGGCCGCACCACATTCGGTTCGATCTCGCGGATGACGACCGGCTCGTCGGCCGATTCCGCGACCGATCGCTCGAGGAGGGTGCCGCCGATTCCCGAGACCACCATCGGCAGTCGTTCCTCGCGCAGTTCGGACAGCACCGCGAGCGGTGGTCGCACACCGCCGACCCGGATGGCCTCTTCGAACTCGTCGGCCACCGAATACCCGCGCGGGACGAAGACCATCGGGATCGTCGGCAGGTTGTTGAGAGGGATCGGTCCGTCGGGCACATCGGTGCCGGGCGGGTAGACGAGCACGTGTTCGTGTTCACCGATCACGATGACCTCGAGATCATCCCCGGCGATCGGGAGATGTGCGACCGCGAACTCGCAGTAACCGTCCTCGATGGTCGACGCGGCCTTCGTCTCGTCGCGTAATTCACCGAGGCGCACCGACACCCGCGGGTAGAGTGCGCGGAACCGGGCCACCAGATCGACGACCGGACCGACCGCGGTCGCCGCGAACGCGAGGATGTCGAGATGTCCGGTGAGTTCGTCCTCGGACGCCGACAGCATGTCGTCCACGGAGTCCATGTCCCGGACGATCTGGCGCGCCGGGCCGACCATGGTCCGTCCGGCCGCGGACAGCACCATGCCACGGCCGATGCGATGGAAGAGTTGCACGCCGAGTTCGCGTTCCAGGGCGCGAAGAGCTTGCGACACGGTCGGCTGGGCGACCCCGAGGGCCGACGCGGCGCCGCCGATTCCCTGGTTCTCGACCACCGCCAGAAAGTACTCGACCTGTCGCAATTCCATTGCGGGCTACCAATCCTGGGTGTCGGACGGATCGGGGGAGATCCCGCTGTGAGCGCGGGCTGCGGAGATGAACGCGAGCGCGGCCGGCGAGGGCAAGCCGGAACGGAGTACCAGCCCCCACGGCCGCGACAGCGGCGGGTCGAGGGCGACGCGACGGGTTCCGGCCAACTGCCGGTCGGCGACCGTGCGGGGGAGAACCGTTGCGCCGGTACCACTCCGGACGAGACTCCACACCGCCGAGGGTAGCTGGCAGTCGATCACGACGTTCTTCGCGTCGTCGTCGACGATCCCGGCGAAGAGGTTGGCGGTGTGCTGATCACTGTGGTCGATGATGAGCGGCAGTGCGCGCACGGCCGAGTGCGGTGCGGGGTCGGGCAGTTCCTCCGCGAGCCGAGGTGGCACGGCCACCACGAGATCCTGTTCGGCCATCGGGATCGCGGAGAAGGTGGCGTGTTCGGCGGCCGAGTCCATGATGCCGATCTCGGCATCCCCGGAGCGCAGCGCGGACAGCACGCCGCCGGGACCGTCGGCGGAGATGACGCGTACCGACAAGCGCGGGAACCGTTCCCGGAACAGGCGCACGACGTTGACCACCGGGTCGATGCTGAAGGCGGCATAGGTCACGACGTCGACCCGCCCGGCCCGCAGTTCGCGGACCGCGTCGACCTTCGCCTTGGCGCGGTCGACGTCGGCCAGGATGCGTCGCGCCGCGACATCGAGTTTGCGTCCTGCCTCGGTGAGTTCGAGGCGTCGCCCGGTGCGGTCGAACAAGGTCACGCCCAACCGCTTCTCCAGCGTCCGGATGGCCTGTGACAGGGACGGCTGCGAGATGTACAGCGACTGGGCGGCCTTCGTGATCCCGCCGTGGTCGACCACGGCGACGAAGTAGGTCACGAGGTGCAGGTCCACCCCGGTCACTCTAGCGGGCGCCGGGAGCGGAGCGAGCGGGCCGAGTCAACAGAACATCCGGCGATTCACTTGCCGGTCCAGCGCGGCGCCCGCTTCTCGGCGAACGCGATGGCGCCTTCGCGGGCGTCGTCGGAGCTGAAGACCGGTGCGAGGTAGTCCCACTGCTTCTTGATCAGCTCGGGATCGGTGTAGCGGATGGCCATCGAGGTGACCTGCTTGGTCGCGCGCACCGCGAGTGGCCCGTTGGCGGCGATCACCGCGGCCAGCTCGCGCGCGCCGGCGAGCGCTTCCCCGGGTTCGGTGACCCGGTTGACCAGACCGAACTGGTGGGCACGCTCGGCGGTGAGCGGATCGCCGGTCAGCGCGAGCTCCATGGCGACCTGGTACGGCAGGATCTTCGGGAGGCGCAGCAGGCCGCCGGCCGCGGCGGCGAGCCCCCGTCTGACCTCGGGGATACCGAACTTCGAGTCGCTCGCCGCGACGACGAGGTCGGCCGACAGCGCGAGTTCGCAGCCACCGGCGAGGGCCCAGCCCTCGACGGCGGCGATCAGGGGCTTGCTCGGGGGCGCTTCGGTGAGACCGCCGAACCCGCGGCCGTCGAGCGACACCTTCTCGCCGCGCGTGAAAGCCTTGAGATCCATGCCCGCGCAGAACGTTCCTCCGGCGCCGGTGATGATGCCGATGGTGAGGTCGTCACGTCCCTCGAGTTCGTCGATGGCGGCGGCGATCCCTTCCGAGACCTCGCGGTTCACGGCGTTCTTCGCCTCGGGCCGGTTGATCGTGATGACGGCGACGCCGTCGGCGAACTCGGTGAGCACGGCACTCATGGGAACTCTCTCCTCTGGATGGGTGGGCGGGATGGGGTGTCAGGGGCCTTCGTCGGTCGAGATAGTCTGCGGATCAGAGTGTTCGGGTTCGTCGGCGGGGGCGGGCGACCACCGGATCGGCTCGACGGAGTCGGCATCGTGCACCGGGGTGGTGGCGGTGAGAATGCCGCGTTCGCGGAGGACGACGAGGTGGGCATCGGTCTCGCGCAACGCGAGTCGGCTCAGCGTGAGCGTCAGCTCCTCGAACGGACGCGACCAGGTCACCGACCGGGTGATCTCCCACGCCGTGCTCTCCGGTGCGCGGGCCACGGTCTCGGCGATCTCGGCGAGTCGCTCCTCGTGATGGCTGAGCAGTCCGGTCACCCGGTTGCCGAGTCCGCGGAACCGGTACTCGTGCGAGGGCAGTGCCTCGTGGTCACGCATCTTCTCGGTGTTCGCCAACGACACGAGGTAATCGGCGAGTGGACTCGACGTCTGCATCGGATTGGTGGAGATGTTCGGGCTGATCCGCGGGAGCAGGTGGTCGCCGGTGAAGATCACGCCTGCGGTGTCGTCGACGAAGCAGAGATGGCCGGCGGTGTGGCCGGGTGTCCACACCGCGCGCAGGTCCCATCCGGGGATGTGGAGGTCGGCGTCGCCGGTGAGCTCGTGGTCGACGGTGCGGCCGTCGGGCATGCGGATGAATCCGACGAGTCCCTCGTCGGCGACCTCGGCCGGCGCGCCGAGCGCCCGGAGCTCCGATCGGGCCTGGTTGAGCTGGCTCTCCACCTCGGCGTCGGAGTGGTGACGCAGATACCGCGCGTCGTCGTGGTGCATCCACAGCTCGGCATCCGCATGCTCGAGAAGCCGTGGAACGAGGCCGAAGTGGTCCGGATGGAGATGGGTCACCGCGACCGATCGGACGTCGGCGACATCGCGCCCGGTGGCTCGGATTCCGGCTACGAGCACGTCCCACGATTCGTCGGACGGCCAACCGGCATCGATGAGTGCGAGCCCACCATCGGGGAGACCCAGCGCGTAGACGAGGACGTATCGGAGGGGGTTGGGGCCCATCGGAACCGGAATCGACCACAGGTCGGGCCGGACTTCCTCCACCGGTGGCAGCACCTTGTCGGCCCACGCCTGTTTCTGACGCTCACCGGTGACCTCGATCGTGCCCATCCAGCCTCCCGTCATCCGCAGCGGACGCCGCTGTACCGCCACGAATGTTGCAGCGACCACGAGCCATCCGATCACGAGACGCCGATCACGCTCAAACTGGGTGCGACTCAGACACCCTGAGGTAGGACCTATGAGTCGAGTTCGTGTCCGACCGCACCGGTGAGGTCGCAGCCCGCCGCCACCTCACCCACGAGCCGTCCCGCGAGTTCGGGCTGGATGAGCGGGAAGAGATGACTCGCACGCGGAACGACGGTGAGGGTCGCGCCCGGTGCGGCGTCGACGAACCGTCGCTCGTGAACCCGGAACTGATCCTGACTCCCGTTGACGAAGAACGTGCGGCCCGGATATCGACCGACTTCACCGAGCGCGTCGAAGTGCTTGAGCTCGCCCACGACGTCGGCGATGGACCCGAGCGACAACCCGCCGATCTCCATGTCCTCGGACACCTGCCTGCCGACGGCCAGGCGGGTGAGCACCTGACTGATCACCGCTGCCTGACGTGGCAGGAGCGACGTCACCGCCCCGAAGGTCTCGAACGGCGCCGCGAGCACCCGACTGGGTTGCGCGGTCGCACACATGGGCACCAGCGCGGCGACGTGACCTGGGTGGCGACCCGCGGCCGCCATCGCCACATAACCGCCCATCGACATGCCGGCCACGACAGCCGGCCGGCCGAACCGCTCGATCTCGGCGACGACGGCGTCGACGGCACCGCCCATCGTGAACGTCTCCGCCCGCCGCCGTCCGTGACCGGGGAGATCGGGAGTCGCGACGTCCCTTCCCGCCGGTGCGGTCGCCGCCACCGCGGCCGCCACCCGGTGCAGTGTTGCGCCGCTCACCCGTATCCCGTGGACGAGGACGACGGGGGTGGGTTCGTCCACCGGCGGATCGGTCGTGGCAAGGGCTGACGGAGGCATCGCACGCAGTATGCGGGCGCCGCGGCCGCACCGCGGGTCGAGTCACCGAGTGTTCGTCAGCGGTCTGCCTGGGCGTCGACGGCGGGTTCCGTCCCGGCGGCCTCGTCCTCCGCGCTCGGCGGGGAGACCCGCCGCTCGATCCCGATCCGGTCGAGGAAGCCGGTGTCGTGGGAGACGACGAGCAGCGCCCCCGCCCAGGCCCCGAGGGCGTCGACGAGTTGGGTCACCGTGTCGAGATCGAGGTTGTTCGTCGGCTCGTCGAGGATCAGGAGCTTCGGCGTCGGATCACCGAGGAGTGCGTCGGCGACCGCGACCCGCAGCCGCTCACCGCCGGACAGCTCCTGCAGCGCGCGGTCGGCCCGGGCGCCCCGGAACAGGAACCGCGCCAGGTGCGCCCGCACATCCTGGGTCGAGATGTCGGGGTGGTGCGCCGTGACATGACCGGCAATCGACGCGGTCGGGTCGTCGAACAGGATCTGCTGCGGCACAAAGGCGTACGGAACGACGATGCGATCCTGCTCGATGAGGTCGGCGATGAGTGTCGACTTCCCGGAGCCGTTCGGGCCGACGAGTGCCACCCGCTCGGGTCCATCGATGCGGAGCCGGTCGTCGACGACGATCTGTGCCCGCGGTGCCACCTCGACCTCCGGAAGCGTGATCTTCGCGGTGCGATCGGCACGGATGTCCTCGCGTGCCTCGTCGAGTCTCGTCGCAGCGGCGGTCACGTCGTCGCGATGGGCGTTGCGCAACTTGCCCGCCGAGACCTGGGCCTCGCTGCGGCGGTTGTGCGCCACGATCTTCGGGACACGCTTCTCGCGTTCCGCGGTGGCGCCCGTGCGGGCACGGCGGTCGAGTTTGATCAGCGCCTCGGACATCTCCCGCCGCTGTTTGCGCAGATCGCCGGCGGCGGTGGCGACCGCGGCCTCCGCCGCCTCCTGTTCGGCGTCGACGATCTCGCGATAGTGCGAGTAGGGGCCGCCGAACAGGCGCACCCGACCGCGGTAGAGCTCGATGGTCGCGTCCACGCGCTCGAGCAGCTCGAGGTCGTGACTGACGACCACCACGGTGCCGGCAAATGCCTGGATGGCATCGAAAAGCCGCGCGCGCGAGTCGGTGTCGAGGTTGTTGGTCGGCTCGTCGAGCAGCAGGACCGACGGCCGCGTGATCAGCGCGGCGACGATGGCGAGGAGGGTGGCCTCGCCGCCGGACATGGCGCCGACCGGACGGTCGAGGTCGGGTGGCAGGCCCATCTGCGTGAGCAGCCCCACGGCGCGTTCGTCGACACCCCAGTCGTCGCCGACGGCGTCGAAGTCGGCCGGCTCGACCGACCCGTTCTCGATTCGCCTTATCGCACTGCGGGTCTCGTCGATGCGGAGAAACTGCGCGACCGTGGCCTCCGGATCGGCCTGTGGGTCCTGCCGGACCATGGCGACCTCGGCCGAGACGGACCCGACGGCGATGGTGATGCTCCCGGATCGGGCCGGGAGACGCCCCGCGATCAGTGCGAGCAACGTCGACTTGCCCGCACCGTTGGCGCCGATGAGGGCGTATGTCTCGGCACCGAGGGCGAGGTCGAGGTGATCGAAGACGACGGTCCCGTCGGGCCAGGCGAACGAGACGTCGGACAGCACGATGGACGAAGACATGAACACTCCTGAAGTGGGTCGGGTACACCGACGAGATGTCGGTGATGTCCGGGGCGGGTGCCTCCGGGCCGGGGCCACTTCAGCTGTTCATCGGGGCGGATCACTCCTGAGGTCGTCGTACAGTGGTGACCACCGTAGCCGACGCGCGTCGGGTTGCCAACGGATTATCTGTGCCGGCTGACCGCTACGGTTGTGGCATGTCTTTCATTCGCACCTCGGTGGCCGGCGGTGTCGGCGAGATCGTCCTGGACCGTCCGAAAGCTCTCAACGCGCTGGATCAGAGCATGATCGACGACATGTACGTCACCCTCGGCGAATGGGGTGACGACGACTCGATCGAGACCGTGCTCGTGACCTCCGCCAGTGACCGGGCCTTCTGCGCGGGCGGGGACATCCGGGCGATCCGTGAGCATGCGATCGACGGCGACACCGAGTCGATCACCCGCTACTTCGCGAGTGAGTATCGACTCGACCAGCTCGTCGCCGACTACCCCAAGCCCTACGTCAGCCTCATCGACGGGGCGGCGATGGGGGGCGGGCTCGGCATCAGCGTGCACGGCGAGATCCGCGTGGTGACCGAGAAGGCACTGATCGCGATGCCCGAGACGGCGATCGGCTTCTTCCCCGACATCGGTTCCACGTACTTCCTCCCGCGCCTGCCCGAGGGGGTCGGAATGTGGTTGGGGCTCACCGGGGCTCGCATTCGCGGTGTCGACGCGGTGGCCGTCGGGATGGCAACGCATTTCGTCTCGTCCGCCGATCTGCCCGCGGTCGCGGAGAGCATCCGGTCCGGGGCCTCGCTGGCCGATGCACTGGCCTCTTCGGGTACCGAGGAGACCTCCGACGTCCCGCTGCGCAAGATCGGGGAGTACTTCGCCGACGACAACGTCAATGCCATCGTCGGGGGGCTGCGGGGCGCGGTCGGCGACGAGTGGGCGCAGGAGATGCTCGGGCTTCTCGAGAACGCGTCACCGACCAGTCTGTGGGTCACCGCGGCGATGATCGCCGCGGGGGCACGGTCGGTGCTCGACGAGTGTTTCGATCGGGAACTGCATGCGGCCGAACAGATCACGGCCACCAACGACTTCCGTGAGGGGGTCCGCGCGGTTCTCGTCGACAAGGACCGCACGCCCGCCTTCGACCCCGCCTCCATCGAGGACGTGGATCCTGCGGTGGTGGCGCGCATCGTCGGCGCCTGACGGTCGGCGTCGGTGATCACCACCGCCACAACGACTATGGCCTGAGCTCGAACCACCCGGACAGCGAGACGCCGGCTGTCGGGCCGGAGGTGGGGGCTGGTTTCTTGGTCGACGATTCGTCGATGTCGTAGGACACATCGTCGTCGGGGGCGAGCGGGTTGGCGTCGACCCGGGTCGCCGTCGGACAGCTGAAGGACCCGGCGGCGAGCTGATCCGACATGGCGGTGACGCTGAGCTGACATGTCGACGAATGGTGGTAGACGCCGTCGACGGACACGCCGATCTGCGCGTTGACGGGTTTGGTCAGCGGGCCCACCGTCGGCCGCGCCCCACCGACCGGGGGCAACAGTCCACCGGTCAGTTCGCTGATCAGGAACTCGATCTGGGCGCCACCGGCACCGGCGTCCTTGAAGACGAAGAGCAGTGAGTCGGGCGGGACGTCGGGTTGGGCCGGTCCCCACCGCTCGAACTCGTAGCAGGTCGTGGCATCGGTCGGGGTCACCCCGGCGCCGGGTCCGCGACCGGACGTGTCCGACGGCCGGGTGACCGCGATGTCGATGCTGCCGTCCTGGAACAGGAAACCCTGGCCGCTGCGGTCGATGTCGCCCTGCGGCGGCTTCTCGGTGCAGTTCGCCGGGTCGACGGGCTGCGCGGTGGGTGGGGGCGTCGAGCTGGTCGACGGTGTCGACGGACCCCCGTCCGTCCCGCAGGCGACGACGAGGGCCGCCACCGCACCCATCAGCGCGGCGACGCGGGCCGATCGTGTGCCTGGGCCCACTGGTCGGTCAATCCGCAGCTGCGACAAGGGGTTCGAGTGTGAGATCGGGGTGCTCTTTCTCGATGTACTGCAGGCGCCACTTGTCACTGAAGAGGGCCAGCACCGCGCCGTCGGTGCGCGTGAAGACCTCGACGCCGCGTTGCCGGTTCAGTTCGGCCGCGCTGTCGGCGTCGGTCCGGCGGGCCAGGGAGTACCCGAGTGGTTCGATGATGGTGTCGACGTTGTACTCCGCCTTCATGCGCGCGGTCACGACCTCGAACTGCATCGGTCCGACGGCGGCGAGCACCGGGGAGGCCTCGCCGCGGGTCTCGTTGCGCAGCACCTGGACGACGCCTTCGCTCTCCAGCTGGTCCATGCCCTTGCGGAACTGCTTGTACTTGTCAGCGGTGGTCGCGCGCAGCGTCGAGAAGTGTTCGGGCGCAAAGGACGGGATCGGCGGGAACTGTACCTTCGGACCGTCGTAGAGCGTGTCGCCCGGTGCGAGTGCGGTCGCGTTCACCAGTCCCACGACGTCGCCGGGATAGGCGGTGTCGACGGTCGAACGGTCGCGGCCGAAGACCGCCTGGGCGTACTTGGTGGCGAACGGTTTACCGGTCTGCGCGTGCGTGACGACCATGCCGCGCTCGAACACCCCGGACACGATGCGCATGTAGGCCAGGCGATCCCGATGGCTGGAGTCCATCCCCGCCTGCACCTTGAAGACCACCGCACTGAAGGGATCGGTGACCGGACGGGGTTCGCCCTCGACGTCGAGGCGGGGTCCCGGCGGGGGAGCGAGCTCGACGAGCACCTCGAGCAGTTGGCGCACACCGAAGTTCAGCATCGCGGAAGCGAAGATCATCGGTGAGGTCTGGCCGGCGAGGAACAGTTCCTGATCGTGGTCCTGGCCCATCTCGCTGAGGAGTTCGCTCTCCTCGATCGCGGCGGTCCACTCATCACCCTCGCGCGCGGCAGCCGCGTCGGCCGACATGATCTCCTCGGGGGCGATCTTGGCGCCGCCCGCGGTGCGGGTGAAGTGCACGTACTCGCCGGTGCGTCGGTCGAGCAGGCCGCGGAAGTCGCCGGCGATGCCGACCGGGAAGAACAGCGGCGTCGGCGTCAGGCCGATCCGCTCGGTGATCTCGTCGATCAGCTCGAGCGGGCTCTGGCCGGGACGGTCCCACTTGTTGATGACGGTGATGACCGGGATGCCGCGGTGTCGGCACACCTGGAAGAGCTTCAGGGTCTGCGGCTCGAGCCCCTTGGCGGCGTCGATCAGCATCACCGCCGCGTCGACGGCGGTGAGAACCCGATAGGTGTCCTCGGAGAAATCCGCGTGACCGGGGGTGTCGACGAGGTTGATCACGCTCGGGATGTCGGGGTCGGCCTGGGCTGCCGCCGAGTAGTTGAACTGCAGCGCCGTCGAACTGACGGAAATCCCGCGGGCCTTCTCCATCTCCATCCAGTCGGAGACGGTCGACTTGCGGCCCGCCTTGCCGTGGACGGCGCCCGCCTCGCTGATCATCCGCGCGTGCAGCGCCAACGCTTCGGTCATCGTCGATTTACCGGCGTCGGGATGGGAGATGATGGCGAAGGTACGACGACGCGTCACCTCGCGACTGATCACCTCGGAACTCACGAGGTTCCAGGCTACCGGGCGGTGTGGGGGCGGCCAAACTCACGAGGGTCGATGAGAGCCAGCAATCGCACGGGTCAGCAGTAGGTATCGCTGACCGATACCAATTGCTGACCCGACTCACGTTGCAGCGGCGAGTGCGCGACGGATTCGGGCGATCACATCGTCGGGGCGTTCGGTCAGATCGGCCCAGGTGAAGTTCAGCACCGCCCACCCGGCCGTGAGCAGGTCGTTGCGCCGGCGTCGGTCGTGTTGGAATGCGGTCGCGTCTCGGTGATGGGCGAAACCATCGACCTCGACGATGAGATGCTGCGACGGGAACGCGAGGTCGGCCACATAGCCGTCCGTCGCATAGTTGGCGACCCAGCCCTCTATGTCCGCGTCACGGAGGAGCGCAACGGTCAGTCGTTCGGCTTCAGAGCGAGCCCCGGGTCCCAGTGCATCCAGGATGCGCCGGAGACCTGGAGCGTCGGGCGACCCGGCGCGTCGTGCAACCGCATCGTGCAACTGGCGCATGGACACGCGGCGGAGCAGTAGCGCGTTGTCCACGACGGCTATCGAGTCCTGCAATGCACCTTCCAGCAGCGCGACCGGCAGTGCCGTGACACGGAGTCCCGCGCGCTCGTAGAAATCCGCGTCGTCGAGGCGCCGAAAGCGGATGCGAGTACCTGACAGGGGGCGTCGATGATGACTCGGCGGCACCGTGACGGTGATGGTCTTCGGCGGATCGCTCAGCAGGCCCTGCCACCACACCGAAGCCATCCCGGAGAGGACGGCGGATGGACCGGCTTGCAGCACTGACAGGCGAATCTGGGTACGTGCGGTGGTCGGGTGATCGGCGACGGTGTAGAGCCCCCGCGCGCTTCTGGACCAGGCGCCGGATGCGACTCTCCGTGCGACCGCGGTCCGGTCGAGCCCTGCTGCGCGCGCGTCGGCCGCGGTGATCACACCGTCGTGTTCGATTGCGATGCGGCGGAGTCCAGGGGGCAGGTGCATACGTGGTTGGACGCTCGTCGCCCCGCCGGGGTTCCCTCCCGAAATGATTCAGCAGTAGGTGTCGGTGAGCGATACCTACTGCTGAACCGCAACGCCTGAAGCGGAACTACTCGAACGGAACCGGAGGCATGGTGACGACCTGCGCGGCGTAGGACAGGCCGGCGCCGAAGCCGAGGAGCAGCGCGGTCTGTCCCGGCTGGGCCTTGCCGGTGGAGAGCAGGTCCTCCATGGCGAGCGGGATCGACGCGGCGCTGGTGTTGCCGGTGTATTCGATGTCCTTGGCCACGACCGCGTCGTCGCGCAGCTTGAGGTTCTTGGCGAGCAGTTCGTTGATGCGGGCGTTGGCCTGATGGGGGACGAAGACGTCGAGGTCCTCGGAGCCGAGCTTGGCGGCCTCGAGGGCGCGGTGGGCGACCTTGCCCATCTCGAAGGCGGCCCAGCGGAAGACGGCGGTGCCCTCCATGCGCAGGTAGGGACGCTCGGTGCGGTCGCTGTCCAGGAAGGTGATCCAGTCGAAGTCCTGGCGGATCGCGTTGAACTGGGAGCCGTCCGAGCCCCAGATCACCGGGCCGAGCTGTTGCTGTTCGGTCGGGCCCACGACGACGGCGCCCGCGCCGTCGCCGAAGATGAAGCAGTTGGTGCGGTCGGTCATGTCCATGGTCACCGAGAGCTGTTCGGCACCGATGACGAGCACGTGGGTGGCGCTGCCGCCGCGGATCATGTCGGAGGCGAGGGCCATTCCGTAGCCGAAGCCGGCGCAGCCGACGGTCACGTCGAAGGCGGGCACACCGTTGCAGCCGAGTTCGGTCGCGACCTTGGTGGCGCCGGCCGGGGTCAGCAGGAGGTGGGTGTTGGTGGCGAGGATGACGGCGTCGATGTCGGAGCCCTGCAGCAGCGCGTTGGCGATCGCCTTGCGTCCGGCGTTGACCGACATCTCCATGACGTTCTCGTCGCGGCGCGCGAAGCGGCGGGTCTTGATGCCGGTGCGCGTGTAGATCCACTCGTCGGACGAATCGATGTTCTCGCAGATCTCGTCGTTGGTCACGACGCGTTCGGGCCGGTAGGCGCCGATGCCGAGCATGCCGATGTTGTTGATGCCAGTGGTGTCTGCGATGACCGCCATGGTGAACCTTTCCCGAATAACGTGCCCGGCGAATATGTGACCCGACATACGACGGTACTCACACGGTGTCTTACTGGGAAGTAGCGGACCCCTCCGGCGAATCGTTACGCCGCGGGTGAAAGCGGACCGGATTTGTCCTCGTTGCGATGAAGACTCGTCGTCAGATCAGTCGATCTTCATCGGGGGCGTCGGAATCCGGCCGTCCACCACGACGATCAGCACACGATGAAGTGCGCACCCATCAAGCACGAGAGATGCCACGGGAAGGGGAAGTCCGCATGATCCATGCACGCGGGTTGGTCCAGGTGTTCCACACCGGGAAGGGCAAGAAGAAGCGCGAGGTCCGCGCGGTCGACGGCGTCGACCTCGACATCGCCGAGGGGGAGGTGGTCGGCTTCCTCGGACCCAACGGCGCGGGCAAGACCACGACGCTGCGGATGCTGACGACGCTGCTCCGACCGACTGCGGGCACCGCGACGGTCAACGGGTACGACGTGGTCGCCGACCCGGTGTCCGTCCGGCGCAGCATCGGCTACGTCTCGCAGGCCGGCGGAACATTCAGTCAGGCGCAGGCCGGCGACGAGATCGTCGACCACGGGATGCTGTACGGGTTGTCGCGTGCCGAGGCCACCCGCCGCGGTCACGACCTGTTCTCGCAACTTCAGCTCGACGGACTCTGGGAACGTATGCCCAAGAACATGTCCGGAGGTCAGAAGCGTCGCCTCGACATCGTGATGGGTCTCGTCCACGAGCCGTCCCTGGTGTTCCTCGACGAGCCGACGACCGGTCTCGACCCGCAGGCGCGCGCGAACCTGTGGGAGCACATCCGGCGTCTGCGCACCGAGCGCGGCGCCACGGTCTTCCTCACGACGCATTACCTCGACGAGGCCGACGAACTCTCCGACCGGATCATCATCATCGACAACGGCCGGATCGTGGCCGCGGACACCTCCGACAATCTGAAGGCCCAGGTCTCGGGTGATCTGGTGTCGCTGGAGGTTGCCGACGCCACCGCGGTGTCCACGGCTGCCGAGAAGCTCGCCTCCGTCACCGGCGGCAACGGCGAGGGCCGGATCGAAGTGGACGGCAGGCACGTGCAGGGCCGGGTCCCGCGGGCAGGGCGCGCGCTGCCGGGACTGCTGCGAGACCTCGACGCCGGCGGGATCACCCTCGACTCCATCGAGGTTCTGCGTCCCACCCTCGACGACGTCTTCCTCACCCTCACCGGGCGGTCGTTGCGCGACGCCGAGACCGGCGGAGGCGGACCGGACGAGGCCGCCGCTCAGCCCTCCACCGATGTCCCGACCTCCGCACTCGATCAGCAGGGAGCCTCCCGATGACCACCTTCTTCCGCGAGAGCACCATCGTCTTCCGTCGTCAGATCCGGATGAACCTGCGCAACCCCGCCTGGGTCCTCATCGGGGTCATGCAGCCGATCCTCTACCTGGTGCTGTTCGGCCCGCTGCTCAAACCGCTCGTCGCGCAGTTCCCGGGCGGCGCGGACAACCCGTACACCTTTCTCGTGCCGGGACTCCTGGTGCAGCTCGGTCTCTTCGGCGCGCTGTTCGCGGGGTTCAGCCTCATCGGCGAGTGGCGCGAAGGCGTCATCGAAGCCGAGCGGGTGACTCCCGCTAGCCGCACGGCGTTGCTGACGGGCCGGCTGATGCGCGACATGCTGCAGCTGCTGGTGCAGGCGTTGATCCTCGTGGTGCTCGGCTACGTGATGGGCATGCGCGGATCGTTCGTCGGCGTGATCATCGGCATCGCCATCACGATGCTGATCGGCGGAGCCTGCGCCGCGGCGTCGAATGCCCTGGCGCTGACCACCAAGAGCGAGGACGTCATGGCCCCGCTGATCAACATGGTGATGATGCCGGTGCTGTTGCTGTCGGGCATCCTGCTGCCGATGACGCTCGGGCCGTCGTGGCTGCAGAGCCTGAGCGATTTCATGCCGTTCCGGTGGATCGTCGACGCGGTGCGCGACACCTTCTCCGGCGACCTCGCCAGTGCTCAGGTCTTGTGGGGTGTGCTCGCGTCGCTCATCCTCGCCGGCCTCGGGACCCTGTGGGGCACTTCGGTGTTCCGCAAGGAGAACGCGTGACCGCCGGCTCCCTGAGGAGCGAGCCTGCGAGCCGTCCGGTTCCCTGAGGAGCGAGCCTGCGAGCGGTCCGGCTCCCTGAGGAGCGAGCCTGCGAGCGTCTCGAAGGGTCAGCGCCCGTCGAAGCTCGTGACGGCGGGGGCGGGCGGGAGGGTGACGACCGCACCGGCAT
>NZ_JAKOIW010000028.1 GCF_022206305.1 Gordonia sp. 'Campus'
AGCTTTCCACCACAGAACATGCATCCCATGGTCATATCCGGTATTAGACCCAGTTTCCCAGGCTTATCCCAGAGTGCAGGGCAGATCACCCACGTGTTAAGCTTTCCACCACAGAACATGCATCCCATGGTCATATCCGGTATTAGACCCAGTTTCCCAGGCTTATCCCAGAGTGCAGGGCAGATCACCCACGTGTTACTCACCCGTTCGCCACTCGAGTACCCAGCAAGCTGGGCCTTTCCGTTCGACTTGCATGTGTTAAGCACGCCGCCAGCGTTCGTCCTGAGCCAGGATCAAACTCTCCATGAAAAAATAGCGAAACAAAACCAGCCCCCGAAAGAGCCAGCGTTTCAACACAATCAGGAAAGCAAACCTGACCAAAATAAACCTAGCAAAATGTGACACCCAGACGGGGCCGAGCGCCACACAAAACAAACATCAACATCCACAAAAGATGCTCGATGCCATCACATTGGCATCAGACAATTCATCATCACACTATCGAGTTCTCAAAGAACACACACCCACCGGACGTCCTCGTGATGAGGCCGGCTCCGAATGAGCTTCCCAGAGCGCAGTCAACCCGCACTCTTGTTCTCGGGAGTGCCCCGCACAGGCGGCCCGAACCAGTGGCTCGGGCACTTTTACTTCCCCGGGGCTTGCGGCTCCGGGGAAGTTGCTCTCTGCGGTGCCTCGATTAAGTTACACAGGCGCGAACAACGCGTCAAATCGCCTGGTCAGAGGCCTAGTCTCGCTCCCGCAAAACTCTTCTTGCCCCGTCGGACCACCAACCACCGCCCGTGGAGCAGATCCGAGTCCGCCGGCTGCCAGTCTGGGTCGTCGATCTTGGCGTTGTTGACGTAGGCACCGCCCTCGGACACCGCTCGGCGCGCTGCCTTGTTGCTCTCGGAGAGCTTGGTGTCGACCAGCAGCTCGACAACCGTCGGCCGTGCATCCGAGTACTCGGCGATCGAGGTCTCACCGAGTGCGGCGGCAAGTGTCGCCTCGTCGAGGTCACCCAGGTCTCCCCGACCGAACAACGCCTGACTCGCGAGTTGCACGGCCGCGGTGTGGTCCTCGCCGTGAATGAGCGTGGTCATCTCGGCGGCCAACCGCTTCTGCGCCTGCCGCAGGTGCGGAGCCTCGGCAGTCGCACGCTCGAGTTCCTCGATCTCTTCGCGCCCGAGAAAGGTGAACCAGCGCAGGTACCGGATCACATCGGCGTCGGCGGTGTTCACGAAGTACTGGTACCAGGAGTACGGGCTCGTCAGCTCGGGATCGAGCCAGAGACTCCCGCCTCCCGTGGACTTTCCGAACTTCTTGCCATCCGAGGAGGTCACCAGGGGGACGGTCATCCCGTGCAGGGCCGTGCCGTCGAGTCGTCGTGCCAGGTCGACGCCGCCGACGATGTTGCCCCACTGGTCGGACCCGCCGATCTGCAGCGTGCACCCGTATCGCCGGTTGAGCTCGACGAAGTCGTTCGACTGCAGCAGGAGGTAGCTGAACTCGGCATAGCTCATGCCGTCGGCCTCGAGCCGACGTTTCACTGTGTCGCGCGCGAGCATCACGTTCACCGAGAAATGTTTGCCGAGATCACGGAGAAACTCGATCGCCGACAACTGACCGGTCCAATCGAGGTTGTTGACCACGATCGCGCCGGTGGTCGACTCGTCGATGTCGACGAAACGTCGGAGTTGGGCGTCGATCCTTCCGGCCCACTCGGCCACGGTGTCGGGGGTGTTCATCGTCCGCTCCCCCACGTCGCGGGGATCACCGATGAGTCCGGTCGCGCCGCCGGCGAGCACCACGGGACGATGTCCCGCGAGTTGGAATCGCTTCAGTGTCAGCAACGGAACAAGGTGTCCGGCGTGGAGGCTCGCGGCTGTCGGGTCGAATCCCGCATACAGGGTGATGGGGCCGTCGGCCAACGCCTCGCGCAACACATCGAGGTCGGTGGACTGTGCGATCAGTCCGCGCCACTGCAGTTCGTCGAGGATCTCGACGAGTCCGCCGGCGGCTGCGGTCGGGGTGGTCTCGGCTGTTCCGGTGGTCTCGGCACTCACCCCTCGATCTTGTCATCCGCCCAGTCGGCGACAAGGACCAGGTGAGAACCGGCACCTACGCGCCGGCCACGACTTCTGGTGGAGGCGCTACTGCGTCGACGCGGTCAGGCGCTCGTGCTCGGCATCGTCGACCTTGCGTGCCTCGTCGATCAGCATGACCGGGATGCCGTCGGCGTCGATCCGGTAGGCGACGTGGAGTCTCGGGTTGTAGAGCTCGTCACCCGCGTCGATCAGCGGGCCGTGGTCCTGCGGGCAGGCCAGGCGTTCGCGCACGATCGGGTCGATGGCCTCAGCGCGTGTCGTCACCCGAGTCAGCCTAGGGCATTGCCGGCCGCGGCCCCGGCCCAGTCCAGCTTGCCGACGACGGTGCGCGTGTACCGGCGGTATCGGCCGTCCTCGTCCCGGTACCAGATCCGGCCGCCGGGCCGAGGGATGCCTTCGGACACGAAACCGGTGCTCAGCGGACGGAACGATGCGGACTGCGGGATGTCGTCCACGATCCGGATGAGGTGCGGCCGCTGCTCTGCCTGGAATTCCCCCAGGGCGATGCGCAACTGGGTGACCGTGAGCGAGTCGGGTTTCACCTCGGGTCGCAGGGTCATGGCCGCGATGACCACCTGCTGCCCGGGTTCGCCGACGCCGTACACGACGACCTGGTCGACGGCATCCATCCGTGAGAGTGCCTGTGTCAGAGGCGGGATGAAGACCGGGCCGTCGGCCGTCCGCAGCACGCGGTCGGTGGCACCCAGGAAGTAGAGATCGCCGTCGGCGTCGCGGACGAACAGGTGGCCGGAGACCTCCCACCGATCCCGCGAGTTGAAGACGTCGCGGAGCACCGTGCCGTTGGTGTCGAACTTGTGCTTGGCCTTGGCCAGCAGTAGGCCGGGTTCGCCGACCTCCGCCCGACGCACGAATCCGGAGTCATCGATTCGGAGCCGGTCGTGCGCGATGTCGTATGCCGCGACCTCGACGGGGTTGGTCTCCGGCAGCGGCCGTCCGACCGACGACAACTTGTCGCCGGAGACGTTCGCGAGGATCGCGGATCCGTCAGCGGTCGCGAAGAACTCGAGGATGCGCGCGCGGGGGAAGCTCGAGCACACGTCTTCCCAGAGCCCGGCCGACATGCCCGAGCCCATGAACAACCGGATCGGGTTGTGCTGGTTGATGCGGAAGCCCGGATCGCGCACGATCCCGCTGAGCATCGACCAGGTGTAGGAGACGACCGTGATGCCGTACCGCTGCACCTCCACGGAGAAGTTCGCCGGGTCGATGCCGTTGGACAGCGCGATACGCGACCGCCCGACGACCGTCGCCCCCAGCGTGGTGAGCAGGCCCGACGCGTGATGGAGCGGCGGAAGGCAGTAGACCGTGTCGCGGTCGGTCAGCGCGGCCGCGGAGGCAGCGCCGAACGCCGACATCGCGAACCGGTGGTTGGTCACGGGCCATGGGACGAGCTTGCCGTAGGCGCGACTGAACAGGATGAACGCGAGGTCACCGGCGAGACCGGGGTCCGGCCGGTACCACGTCGGCAGAACGACCTCGTCGGGATCGATGCGTTCCATGTCGACGATCGACGTCCCGTCGGCGCCCTCGATGGCACGCGAGTCGCCGCTGCCGCCGCCGAGCACGAGTACCCGGTCCGAGGCCGCCGTCGCGAGGTCGAGGTTGGTGGGATCGGTGACGATGACGGAGCTGTCGGCCAGCCGCATCATCTCCCGGACGTCGGCGTCGCCGGCCAGGAGTACCGCCACCGCACCCAGCCGTGACAGCGCCGCCACGACCACCAGGGCGCTGGGGCGGGTGTCCATGAGGACGCCGATGTGCTGTCCCGGACGGATACCGCAGTCGACGAGACCGGCCACCACGTTGTCGATACGGGTGTTCACCTGCGCGTGTGTGAGCACTCGGTTCTCGAAGAGGAACAACTCGTTGTCGCCGCCCCGCTTCGTGTTCTCCGCCATCAGTTTCGACAGCGAGATGCGGGTGCCGCTCTGGATCTGACCGAGCCGGAAGAGCCGGGGCACGGTTCGCACCGACTCCGAGGCCACCGCCCTCGACGTCCGCTGCAGCGAATTGGCCAGACCGAGGAGCTCGCGGGATGCCGCGGTACCGGCGTCGGCGACCGACCCCACCCCGTGGGTGAGCCGCGACGAGAGACTGACTCCCCCACCGTGGCCCGGTTCGACCAGCGACATCTCGGTGATGAGTTCGGGCCGAGGCCCGTTGTCGGACAGCCAGTTCACCCAGTCCGAGGTCGTCGGCCAGGTGTGCTGACCGGCCGTGCTGCCGACCACGAGTCCGAAATGTCCGGCCGGCAGGGTGGATTCGTAGACCTCGGCATCGGGGGCCGCCCGCACGATGCCCCGCACCGCGGCGGGCTGGCCGATGTCGTCGGCGTCGCCCACGAAGGCCAGGACCGGACAGGTGATCTCGGCCAGCGACACCAGGTCGCCGTTGATGACGAACCCGCCCGAGACCATCCGGTTGTGGGCGACGAACTGGCGGAGGAGTTCCGCGATGGCCGGTCCCGACCAGGCGACCCACCCGTCGGCCTCGAGGAACCGGCGTTGGTCCTCACGCGGCAGGAGCGCTTCGCGGTCGTGCAGCCGGCGGAGGAAGTCGATGCGGCTCCGAACGGTCTTGACCGGGTCGAGGAGCTGGAATCCGGTGCGGGCCATCCAGTCCCGCACCCACAGGTTGCGCGAGAAAGCCTTGTCCGCGAGGAACTCCGCCGCCGGGGCCACGAGTCCGGCGGGCAGTCCGAGTGGCAGCGCCGCGAGAACGTCGACGGGGCTGCCGAAGGTGATGAGGCTCGCGATCCCCTTCGACCGGCGGTACGCGGCGGTCTGGTAGGCGAACATGCCGCCCTGCGAATACCCCGCGAGATGGATGTCGCGTCCGGTCGCCTCGATGATGAGGTCGATGGCGCGGCTGATCGCGACCACGTGATCGGCGAGATTGCGCTCCATCCCGCCCTCTTCGTCGTCGGGCGAGCCGAAGTCGATCACCCAGGGCGTGATGCCGTTGCGGTGCAGGATCGACACGGCGCCGTTGTGCTCGGTCACGTCATAGACGTTGGCCGACACCATCATCGGCGGTACCAGCACGATGTTCGGCCCCGTGGACGGCTCATTCGGGAAGTACCGGCGGAGCCGGAACATCCGGTGTGTCTCGACGATCGCGAACGGCGCCGGCTCCGTTCCGGTCTCCAGACCTCCGAAGCGGAGTACCTCGAGTCCGTTCTGGGCAGTGGCCAGCACCCGGCCGACCACCCCGCCTAGATCACGGCCCCCGTCCCACACCGCCATCGTGTCGATCCTCCCGTCGTCGGTGACATGACCACCGACGAGTCGGTGACACAGGTCACTGTACCTACTGGTGCGCGCTCAGCGTCGCCCTCCCGGGCCCGCCGTCCATCGTGTCCGTAGATCGGTGGTCTGAGCCGTCACGACGTCGAGCTGTCGGCGTAGCTGGACGGGAGCCGTCCCGCCGTGCGCGCTCCGCGATTCGACTGAGCCACGTACGGTCAGCACGTCCCGCACCGCGGGGGTGAGACCCGGATTGATGGCGGCCAGGGTCGCATCGTCGAGCTCGTCGAGCCCGACCCCACGGGCCTCGGCCTCCCGGACGCACGCGCCGGCCACCTCATGAGCGACGCGGAACGGAACACCCTGCCGCACCATCCACTCGGCGATGTCGGTGGCGAGGGTGAAGCCGGCGGGCGCGAGTTCCTCCATGCGATCGGTGTGGAATTCGAGCGTCCCGACGAGACCGGTGACCGCGGGCAACAGCAGTTCGAGCTGCGCGACCGCGTCGAAGACCGGTTCCTTGTCCTCCTGGAGATCCCGGTTGTACGCCAGCGGTTGCGCCTTGAGCGTGGCCAGCAGTCCGGTCAGGTCGCCGATGAGGCGGCCCGCCTTGCCGCGCATGAGCTCGGCGACGTCCGGGTTCTTCTTCTGCGGCATGATCGAGCTGCCGGTGGACCACGCGTCGGCGAGCGTCACATAGCCGAACTCCGGTGTGCTCCAGATGATCACCTCTTCGGACAACCGGGAGAGGTCCACCGCGATCATCGCGAACACGAACGCGGCCTCGGCGGCGAAGTCGCGCGCCGAGGTGGCGTCGATCGAGTTCTCGGCGGGCGCGTCGAAGCCGAGGTCGGCCGCGATCGCCGCCGGATCCAGCCCGAGCGACGAGCCGGCAAGTGCACCGGACCCGTACGGCGAGACGGCGGTTCGACGATCGGCGTCGGCGAGCCGGTCGATGTCGCGGAGCAACGGCTGTGCATGTGCCAGCAGATGATGCCCCAGCAGGACCGGTTGCGCCGCTTGCAGATGGGTCTTGCCCGGCATGATCGCGTCCGGATGGGCGGCCGCCTGCGCGGTCAGCGCCTCGACGACGTCGAGCACCCCGAGCGCCACCCTACGCATCGCAGCGCGCAGCCACATCCGGAACAGGGTGGCGACCTGATCGTTGCGGGACCGTCCGGCACGCAGTCGGCCACCGAGTTCGGGGCCGACCCGCTCGATGAGCCCGCGTTCGAGAGCGCCGTGGACGTCCTCGTCGGACTCGGCCGGACCGAACGTCCCGTCGGCGACATCGGCGGCGAGGCGATCGAGACCGTCGAGCATGCCGGTGAGGTCGTCAGCGGTGAGCAGCCCGGCCTTGGTCAGCACCCGGGCATGCGCTCTGGACGCCTCGATGTCGAAAGGAGCCAGTGCCCAGTCGAAGTGGGTCGACTTGCTGAGCGCGGCCATCGCCTCGGCCGGGCCCCCGGCGAAACGACCACCCCAGAGCGAACCCTGGTTGGTCGTCCCACCGGTCTCCTGGCCGCTACCGCCGGTGCCCGCACTCACAGATTCAGGTCCCGCTTCGCGGCGATCTTCGACGACAGGCCGTGCAGCTCGACGAAGCCGCGTGCGGCGGACTGGTCGAAGGTGTCGCCCTCGTCGTAGGTGGCGAGGTTGAAGTCGTAGAGCGACTCCGCGCTGCGGCGACCGGTCGCGGCGATGGTGCCGCCGTGCAGGGTCAGCCGGATCTCGCCCGTCACGTGCTCCTGCGTGGAGGCGACGAAGGCGTCGAGCGAACGCTTCAGCGGCGAGAACCACAGGCCGTCGTACACCAGCTCGGCCCACTTCTGGTCGGTGCCGCGCTTGTAGCGCCCCAGCTCGCGCTCGATGGTGACGTGCTCGAGCTCCTCGTGCGCGCGGATGAGGACCATGGCACCGGGCGCCTCGTACACCTCACGGCTCTTGATGCCCACGAGCCGGTCCTCGACGACGTCGAGTCGTCCGACGCCCTGCGCACCCGCGCGTCGGTTGAGTTCCTGGATGGCCTCGAGCACGCTCACCGGACGTCCGTCGATGCTGACCGGGCGGCCCTTGTCGAAGCCGATGATGACCTCATCGGGGGAATTCCAGTTGACGGTCGGGTCCTCGGTGTAGTCGTAGACGTCCTTGGTGGGAGCGTTCCACAGGTCCTCGAGGAAGCCGGTCTCCACCGCACGACCCCACACGTTCTGGTCGATGGAGAAGGGAGACTTCTTGGTCACGTTGATCGGGATGTCGTTCTCGCCGGCGAAGGCGATGGCCTTCTCGCGGGTCCACGCGTAGTCGCGGACCGGGGCGAGTACCTGCAGATCCGGTGCGAGAGTGGCGAAACCGACCTCGAAGCGCACCTGGTCGTTGCCCTTGCCGGTGCATCCGTGGGCGACGACGGTGCCGCCGTGATCGCGCGCCGCGGTGACGAGGTGCTTGGCGATCAGCGGACGCGACAGCGCCGAGACGAGCGGGTACCGGTCCATGTAGAGGGCGTTCGAGGTGATCGCGCCGAGGCAGTACTCATCGGCGAACTCGTCGCGGGCGTCGACGACGACCGCTTCGACCGCGCCGCAGTCGAGTGCCCGCTGACGGATGACCTCCATGTCCTCGCCGCCCTGGCCGAGGTCGAGTGCCACGGCCACGACCTCTTTGCCGGTCTCCTTCTGGATCCAGCTGATCGCGACCGAGGTGTCCAGGCCGCCCGAGTATGCGAGTACGACACGTTCTGCCATGAGGTGAAGCTCCTGTTCTGCGCGTTGACCGGGTCCATCATCGGCCCCGGCGTTCCGGCGACACCGTCCGGGTACCGATTGGCGATGTCGCGGCTGTTCGTTTGTTGTGGTCTGTCTGTTCTGTGCTGGTCGGCTGGTTCGGATCGGTGTCAGGGCGCGGCTACACGAGTCCCTCGATCCGCCGTGCGAGGCCGGCGCCGTCGAGCGGCTCGCGCGCCACCACGAAGATCGTGTCGTCCCCGGCGATCGTCCCGACGACGTCGGGCAGGCGTGCCCGGTCGAGTGCGGCCGCGAGGTAGTGCGCGGCGCCCGGGGGCGTGCGCAGCACCGCGAGGTTGCCGCTGCTGTCGGTCGACACCAACAGATCGGAGACGAGCCTGCCGAGCCGGTCGGTGCCGCCGGACACCCCGCGGACGGGTGATCCGTCCTCGGGCACCACGTAGACCCCGGCGCCGCCGTCCGCGGCACGCAGCTTCACCGCGCCGAGCTCGTCGAGGTCGCGCGACAGGGTGGCCTGTGTGGCCTCGACGCCCTCCTCGGCGAGCAACCGCTGCAGTTCGGACTGGCTGCGGACCTGATGCGTCGACAGGATCTCGATGATCCGCGCATGGCGCCCCGCCCGGGTGGCGGCGAGCCTGCTCTCCGAGGGTTCGGCCCCGGCGGTCATCGTGGATTCCCGGTCATGACGAACTCCTGCTCACTGCGATCCGCGAGTCACTGGTGCTCCAACAGCCAGATCAGGAGCGCCTTCTGCGCGTGCAGGCGGTTCTCCGCCTCGTCGAACACGACGCTGCGCGGCCCGTCGATGACCGATGCGGTGATCTCGTCGCCGCGATGTGCCGGCAGGCAGTGCAGCACGATCGCATCGTCGGCGGCGTGCGCGAGAAGGGCGTCGTTGATCTGGTACGGACGGAACGGCGCGGTGCGGTCCTTGCCGTCGTCCTCGTGCCCCATCGAGACCCAGGTGTCGGTCACCAGGACATCGGCACCGGTGGACGCGGCGACGGGGTCGCCGACGAGCTCTACGGAACCACCCGTCTGCGCCGCGCGGCGCTCGGTGTCGGCGATGACGCCGGGATCCGGCTGGAAGCCGTCCGGTGCACTGATCCGAACGTGCATCCCGGCGGTGACACCGCCCAGGGCGAGCGAGTGCGCCATGTTGTTCGCACCGTCGCCCAGGTAGGTCATCGTGAGGCCGGCGGGAGAACCCTTGTGCTCGATGATCGTCTGCAGATCCGCGAGCACCTGGCACGGGTGGAATTCATCGGAGAGGGCGTTGACGACCGGGACCGTGGCGGCCGAGGACAACGCGTCGAGTCGATCCTGCCCGAAGGTGCGCCACACGATCGCGTCGACGAACCGGGACAGGACGAGTCCGGTGTCCTCCAGGGTCTCCTCGCGCCCGAGCTGCGTGGTGCGGCCGTCCACGACGACGGCGTGCCCGCCGAGTTGCGCGATGCCGACCTCGAACGAGAAGCGGGTGCGGGTCGAGTTCTTGTCGAAGATGACGCCGACACCGCGCGGCCCCTCCAGAGGCCGGAAGTCGAACGGTTTCGCCTTGACCTCGGCAGCGAGGGCGAGCACCTCGGCCTGTTCGGCCGGGCTCAGGTCGTCGTCACGCAGGAAATGTCGGGTCATGCCTTGTCCCCCTTTGTCGATGTGGCGGCGGTGTCGAGCAGTCCCGGCAACGCGGCCACGAAGCTCTGGCCCTCCTCTTCGGTGAGGATCAGCGGCGGCGCCAACCGTAGGACGTCGGGTGCGGGCGCGTTGATGAGGAACCCCGCATCCCGGGCCGCAGCCTCGACGCGCTGCGACAGCGGCTCGTTCAGCACCACCCCGAGCAACAGGCCGGAACCCCGCACATGAGAGACCAGCGGGTGCTGCAGGTCCTCGATGCCGGCGGCGATCGACTTGCCCACCGCGGCAACGGAGTCGACGAGACCTTCATCGTCGATGACACGCAGGACGGCGAGCGCGGCTGCGGCGCTGACGGGATTGCCGCCGAAGGTGGTGCCGTGCTGGCCCGGTTCGAACAACTCGGCCGCGCGGCCGGTGGCGATACACGCACCGATCGGCAGTCCCCCGCCGAGCCCCTTGGCCAGGGTCATCACGTCGGGGACGATCCCCACCTGCTGGTGGGCGAAGAAGGTGCCGGTTCGGGCCACCCCGGTCTGGACCTCGTCCAGGATCAACAGCGCGCCACGCTCTTCGGTGATCCGGCGAGCCGCCGCCAGATAGTCCGCGGGCGGCACGATGACGCCGGCCTCGCCGAGGATCGGTTCGAGGATGACCGCCGCGGTCCGGTCGGAGACCACGGCGTCGAGAGCGTCGATGTCCCCGTAGGGGACGAAGCGGACGCCGGCGGGCATCGGCTCGAACGGCTCCCGTTTCGCCGGCTGACCGGTCATGGCCAGCGCACCCATCGTCCGGCCGTGGAAGGCCTTCTCCGCGGCGACGATCTCCGGCCGGCCGGTCCGCCGGGCGAGCTTGAAGGCCGCCTCGTTGGCCTCGGTCCCGGAGTTGCAGAAGAACGCACGACCCGGGTGGCCGAAACGGTCGAGCAACTTCTCGGCGAGTTCGACGACCGGCGGGGCGATGTAGAGGTTCGACACGTGCCCCAGCGTCTGGAGCTGGGTGGTCACCGCCTCGACGATCGCCGGGTGCGCATGGCCGAGTGCGTTGACCGCGATCCCGCCGAGAAGGTCGAGGTAGCGCTTGCCGTCGGCGTCGGTCACGTGGGCGCCCGATCCGCCGACGAGGGCGATCGCCGGTGTGCCGTAGTTGTTCATCAGCGACTGTGCCCAGCGCTGTTGCAGTGGCGCGGTCATGATTCCTCCTCCGGTACGACGACGGTCGTCCCGGTCGAGCTCTCGGTGAGCAGTTCGGCGAGCACGGAATGTGCCACGCGGCCGTCGATCACGTGGGCACGGTCGACGCCGCCGGTCACGGCGCGCAGACAGGCCTCCATCTTGGGGACCATGCCCGAGTCGAGCGACGGCAGCAGATCGGCGAGGGTCCGGGTGTCGATCCGGGCGACCAGGGAGCCGCGGTCCGGCCAGTCGGTGTACAACCCCTCGACGTCGGTGAGCATCACCAGTCGGGACGCACCGAGCGCCTCGGCCAGCGCTCCGGCGGCGGTGTCGGCGTTGATGTTGTGGACCACGCCGTCGCGGTCGGGTGCGATGGTGGAGACGACCGGGATACGCCCGGCGGCAACCAGATCCAGAACGGCCGAGGTGTTGACCGACGCGATGTCGCCGACGAGGCCGATGTCGGTCGGCACGCCCTCGACGAGCACCGTCCGTCGGGCGGCGGTGAACAGATGGGCATCCTCACCCGTGATGCCGACCGCGTAGGGTCCGTGCGAGTTGATCAACCCGACGAGCTCGCGCCCGACCTGGCCGAACAGGACCATCCGGGCCACGTCCATGACCTCGGGGGTGGTCACGCGGAATCCGCCCTTGAACTCCCCCTGCAGACCGAGCCGCTTCAGCATCGCCGAGATCTGCGGCCCGCCACCGTGAACCACCACGGGATGCATCCCACATGCGCGCAGGAAGACCATGTCCGCGGCGAACGCCTTCTTCAACTCGTCGTCGACCATGGCGTTGCCGCCGTACTTGACGACGACGGTCGCGCCCGCGAGTCGCTGCAGTGCGGGCAGGGCCTCGGCGAGGACCTTCGCCTTCGCGAGACCGGCTTCCGGATCGATCGGGTGGGCTCCCGACATCGTCTCGCTCATGACGAATACGCCGAGTTCTCTTCGACATACGCGTGCGAGAGGTCGGTGGTCCGGACGCTGGCCCAGGAATCCCCCAGCTTCAGGTCGACGACGACGGCGATGTCGGCGCCCGACAGATCCACGTCCCGTGCCCCCTCGACGCCGAATCCGTTCTCGCACACCGGACTGCCGTTGAACGACACCGCGATGCGGTCAGGGTCGATGATGACCGACGTTGCGCCGACCGCGGCCAGGACCCGGCCCCAGTTCGGATCAGACCCGAACAGGGCCGTCTTCACCAGCGAGTCGCGCGCGATCGCCCGGGCGACGGTCAGCGCGTCGTCCTCGGAGTGTGCGCCCGTCACCGTGATGACGACCCGCTTGGTGACCCCCTCGGCGTCGGCCATCATCTGGGCCGCGAGGTCATCGCAGACGGCGAAGACCGCATCGTCCAGGTCGGCCTGGTCGACCGGGACCTGACTGGCCCCTGAACTCAGCAGCAGCACGGTGTCGTTCGTCGAACACGAGCCGTCGATGTCGAGGCGGTCGAAGGTCCGGGCCGTCGCGTGTCGCAGCGCGGCGTCGAGTTGCTCCGGCGTTGCGGCCGCATCGGTGGTGAGTACCACCAGCATCGTCGCGAGAGACGGAGCGAGCATCCCCGCACCCTTTCCCATCCCGCCGACGTTCCACCCCTGCGGATGATGCAGCGCAGCCTGTTTCGGCACGGTGTCGGTGGTCATGATCGCGTATGCGGCGTCGGTGCCGCCGGACAACCCGCCGCCCATGTCATGCACGATCTCGGTGACCCCCGCCAGGACCTTGTCCATCGGCAGCCGATCACCGATGAGACCGGTCGAGCAGACCGCGACCTCGACGGCACCGGTGCTGGTCCCCCAGTTGCTGAGCGCATCGGCCACCGCCTCCGCGGTCTTGTGGGTGTCCTGGAAACCGCCCGGACCCGTACAGGCATTGGCGCCACCGGAATTCAGGATCACAGTACGCAGCCGGCCGGTGGTGAGGACCTGCTGCGACCACAGCACGGGCGCAGCCTTCACCTGGTTGCGGGTGAAGACGCCGGCAGCGGCGTAGTCGGGCCCCTCGTTGAAGACCAGAGCGAGATCTGGGGCGCCGGAGGCCTTGATCCCGGCGGCGATGCCGGCAGCTCGGAAGCCGAGGGGCGCCGTGACGCCCTGGCCCCGCACCAGCCGCGGGTGATCGCCGGGCGCACCACCCTCGATCCGATCCTGCTCTGTTCCTGCGCTGTCGGTCTGTCCGGTTCCGGTCACGGTGCCACTCCCACGGTGCTCAGTCCCTCGTTCTCGGTCCACCCCAGCGCCAGATTCATCGACTGGACCGCGGCGCCACCGGTCCCCTTGGTGAGGTTGTCCACCGCACCGACGACCACGAGGGTCCCCGCGCGTTCGTCGACGGTCACGCCGAGCTGGACGGCGTTCGACCCGATGACCGATCCGGTCGCGGGCAATCTGCCCTCCGGCAGCACGTGCACGAATTCCTCGTCGGCATAGGCCTTCTCGTACACCGCGCGTGCCTCCTCGGCCGTGGCGCCGGTCCGCGCGGTGCACGTGGCGAGGATGCCCCGTGCCATCGGCGCCAGGATCGGCGTGAACGAGACCGTCACCGGTTGCTCGGCCGCGGCGGAGAGGGCCTGGGAGATCTCCGGTGTGTGTCGATGGACGCCGCCGACACCGTACGCCCGCGCGGATCCGATGACCTCCGAGGCCAGCAGATCGACCTTGGGTGACCGGCCGGCGCCCGAAGCGCCGCTCACGGCGACCACCGTGACGTGCGGGTCGGCGATCCCGGCCGCGATGGCCGGCAACAACGACAGGATCGACACCGTCGGGTAGCAACCGGGTACCGCGACCCGGCTCGCGTCCTTGAGCACTTCCCGGTTGCCGGGCAGCTCGGGCAGACCGTAGGGCCACGTCCCGGCATGATCGCCGCCGTAGAAGGCGGTCCACTCGTCTGCATCCCGCAACCGGAAATCCGCGCCGCAGTCGATGATGAGCGTGGTCGGCGGCAGTGCGTCGGCGATCACCGCGGATGCACCGTGCGGCAAGCCCAGGAAGACCACGTCGTGTCCGGCGAGGACCTCGGGTGTGGTGTCCTCCAGCACCCGATCGGCCAGCGGCAGCAGGTGTGGGTGATGGGTCCCCAGGCGCGTGCCGGCATTGCCGCCGGCGGTGAGCGCACCGATCTCGAGGTCGCCCGATCGCAGACGGGGATGCCCGCACAACAACCGGAGGATCTCGCCACCCGCGTAACCGCTCGCGCCGGCCACCGCCACCTTCACACCGCTGGTTGAGCTTGTCGAAGCCATGGGATCATCATGCAGCAGGCTGCAAATCAATTCACGCCAGGGTGGTGGTCTCCTCCGGCCGGGTCAGCGCAGACGTGCACCCACCCGGGAGGCCGCCGCGTCGACTGCGGCCATCTTCGCCGCGTTGGCCTCGTCCTCGGTGAGAGTTCGATCGGCGGCACGGAACCGCAACGAGAACGTGAGCGACTTGTTGCCCGCGCCGACCTGCTCCCCGGTGAAGACGTCGAACAATGCGATGTCCTCGAGCAGGTCGCCGGCACCGTCGCGGAGCGCGGCCTGGACGTCCGCGGCGGGGACGTCACCGCCGACGACGACGTTGACGTCCTGCAGGACAGCCGGGAACACCGACACCGACGGGGCCGGGAGAACCTCGCGCAGCGGCAGCGCATCGATGTCGATCTCCACGGCGCAGGTCCGCTTGGGCAGATGCGCACGCTCCAGCACAGCCGGATGCAGCTCACCCGCGTAGCCGACCGTGCGGCCGTCGACCGTGAGTCGCGCACATCGTCCGGGGTGCCACGGCCGGTGATCTGCCGCGCTCAGTTCGACGGTCACGCCGGCTGCGCGACCGATGGTGCGCGCCGCCTCGAACGCGTCGAGATGATCGGCGGGTCGTCCCGGACCCCACGGGCCGGCGGGGTCGCGGAGTCCGGTCAGGACCACGCCCACGTGCAGCGGCTGATGCGGCAGTGAGGCATCGAGTGCCGCGATCTCGTCCGCGGAGGGCCGCCGGGTCACATCGAGGGCGGCAACGGGGGCGACGTGGTCGCCGGCGATGACGACCTGGCCGATCGTGAACAGCGACAGGTCACGCTGTCCGCGGGCGATGTTGCGGGCGGTCATCTCCAACAGTCCCGGCAGCAGCGTCGTGTTGAGCTCGGGGCGATCGGATTCGAGAGGGTTGAGGACCTTGACCGTGCGTCGTCGCTCATCGTCGGCCGGGAGGTCCCACAGGTCGAAGACGCCGGACGGCATGAACGGGTACGGCAGGACCTCGACATAACCGTCGAGCGCCAGGGTGCGGCCGACGCTGCGTCGCCGACGCTGAACCGGGGTCAGCCCGGTCCCGCCGGGCGCACGCGGCACGACCGCGGGGATGTCCTCGAGGCCTTCCAGCCGGAGGACCTCCTCGACGAGGTCCGCGCGCTGCCGCAGGTCGGGGCGCCAGGACGGCGGGAAGACGTCCAGCTGCTCGGCCCCGGTCACCACACAACCGACCTCGGTGAGCCTCGTGACTGTGGTGCCCGCGGGGTAGTCGACTCCGGCGACACGGTCGGGTTCGTCCGCGGCGATGCCGATCGTCGACCGGATCGGGGTGGGTACGTGCGTTTCCGAGAGCGGGGATGCGACGGTACCGCCGGCGATCTCGACGATGAGCCGACTCGCGCGATCGGAGGCCACCGTGGTGATCTCCGGGTCGACGATCCGCTCGAACCGCTTGCTGGCCTCGGACGTCAGCTTGTGGCGCTTGCCGGTCCGGAACACCCGCACCGGATCGAAGGTCGCCGACTCCAACAAGACCGTGGTGGTCTCGGAGCCCACCTCGGTGGTCGCGCCGCCCATGACACCGGCCAAGGCGATCGGCCCGGTCTCGTCGGCGATCACGACATCCTCGGGGTCGAGGACGCGCACGGTGTCGTCGAGGGTGGTGAGCTTCTCCCCCGGCTGTGCCGAACGAACGGTCACGGTCCCGGTCACCCGGTCGGCGTCGAAGGCGTGCAGCGGTTGACCCAGCTCGATCATCACGTAGTTGGTGATGTCCACGATCGCGGAGATGGGCCGGATCCCGGCGACCATCAGTCGCTTCTGAATCCACCACGGCGAGACGGCGTTCGGGTCGACGCCGGAGATCACGCGCGCGGTGTAGCGGGTCGCGCCGGAGCCCTCGTCGATGGCCACCGGCCAGGCGGGGACCGAGCCGTCGTCGGCGATGTCGGCCGCCGCGAGGCCCGGATCGACGAAGGGCACCCCGAAGCTGCCCGCGAGTTCGCGGCCCAGACCCCGCACCGAGAACGCGTAACCGCGGTCCGGCGTCACGTTCACGTCGATGGCCGCGTCGTCGAGCCCGAGCACCTCGCGGGCGTCGGCACCGGGCTCGGCGGTTCCGGGCGCGAGGACGAGGATGCCGCTGTGATCGGTACCGATCCCCAACTCGGACACCGAACAGATCATGCCGTCGGAGACGCGTCCGTAGGTCTTGCGCGAGGCGATCTCGAACGGACCGGGGAGCACGACGCCGGGAAGGGCCGCGACGATCAGATCACCCTCGGCGAAGTTGCGTGCACCGCAGACGATCCCGCGTGGCTCGGCCTCACCGACCGCGACCGTGCAGAACCGGATCGGCTTCTTGAACTCGGTGAGTTCCTCGATGGTCTCGACGCGACCGATCACGAGCGGGCCGGTGATCTCCGGGAACTGCTCGATGTCCTCGATCTCGAAACCCACGCGGACGAAAGCGGCGTCGATCTCCTCGGTCGTGGCCGACCACTGCGGGTCGCCGGCGCGGAGGACCTCGGTGTACCAGGACTGTGGTGCACGCACTGTGTATCAACTACTTTCGTCGCGTCGTGAGAAGTCGGCGGGGTCGGTCCGGGCCGGACGAGGTCAGGCGGCCGGTCCGAACGGGAGGGTGAATCGGATGTCGCCCTCGACCATGTCGCGCATGTCGGAGATGTCGTTGCGGAACTGCAGGGTCCGCTCCAGACCCATGCCGAACGCAAATCCCGAGTAGACGTCCGGATCGATACCGCTGGCGCGCAACACATTCGGATTGACCATGCCGCAACCACCCCACTCCACCCAGCCCGGTCCGCCCTTCTTGGCGGGGAACCACACGTCGACCTCGGCGGAGGGTTCGGTGAACGGGAAGTAGCTCGCGCGCATCCGTGTCGTGGTCTCGGGACCGAACAGTGCCCGCGCGAACGTCTCGAGTGTGCCCCGCAGATTCGCGAGGGTGAGGCCCTTGTCCACGGCCAGACCTTCGATCTGATGGAAGACCGGGGTGTGGGTGGCGTCGAGTTCGTCGGTACGGAACGTACGGCCCGGGCAGGCGACGTAGATCGGCAGGTCGCGGTTCAGCATCGAGCGCACCTGCACCGGCGACGTGTGCGTCCGCAGAACCTGCCGGGACCCCTCGGGTGCGATGTAGAAGGTGTCCTGCATCGACCGGGCCGGGTGGTCGGGAAGGAAGTTGAGTGCGTCGAAGTTGTGGTGCTCGGTCTCGACCTCGGGCCCTTCCGCGATCTCCCACCCCATCCCGACGAACACGTCGGCGACCTGTTCGGCGATGACGGTGATGGGGTGACGGGCACCCACGGGGCGGCGGCCGCTGGGCAGTGTGACGTCGATGGACTCCGCGACGAGCACCGCCGCGTCACGCTCGGCTTCGAGTACCGCGGTGCGCGCTTCCAGCGCTGCCGTGACGCGTCCGCGGACCTGGTTGACCAACTTGCCACCCTCGGAGCGCTGCTCCTTCGGGATCGAGCCCAGCGCCCGGCGCGCGAGCGCTATCGGAGATCGGTCGCCGAGGTGCGCGGACTTGGCCGCGGCGAGCTGGTCGAGGTCGGCCGCCGCCTCGAAGGCCTCGATCGCCGATGTCGCCGACGCCTCGAGGTCGTCGGGTCCCGGGAATGCCGTTGCGTCGGCGGAAGTGGCCACGGTGGGCGTGCTCCTCATGCGTCGAGTCGATGGGTGGTCTGGTCGGCATCGTCACTCGGGAGATCGCAGGCGATCCGGCGCGCAGCGGCTGTCAGCGACGACGACACCCATCGAGGGTAGTCGACTCCCCCGATGCGCTGACCTGCAGGGAGGCGCGCTCGCCACGACGGCATCACTCAGTCGTCCGTCCTCGAGCCGGAACCACCAGCCAACGTGCACCGACAGCGCATCCGCAACCCACCGCCAGCCACCCGAGGCCGCCCCCGGTCAATCCGGTGCGTGCGACCATCAGCACCGTCACCCCGAGACCGGCGAGCAGAACGAGCAGCGCGGAGTCGCGCAGCCGGCCGCCGCGCCGGGCGACCGGGTCGTCCCACCACGGCAGGAGCCGGTTCTCCCCCGGAGAGAGCGTCGCGACCACGGGAACCATCAACGCGAGCAGGAGAACGGTCTGCGTTGCGACGATCACCGGAAACGACGGGGAGTGCACGTCGGCTCGGTCGATGCCGACGATCGCACCGAGCCCGATGATCGCCGCGAGCACCGGCAGGTGCCACAGGTAGAGCGTCATCGCCCCGCGGTTGCCCATCGCGACCCACCACCAGACCCGCGGACGGTCGACGATCGCGGCCAACGCGCGTCGCAGCGTGATCGCCCCGGCACACAGGACTACGGCGTGGCCGGCGAGGAGCAGGCTCGGCGGGCTCATGTTGGACAGCTGCTGACCCGGCACGGTCACGAGTGAGATCTCGTATGGGCCCCACGCGACGAGTGCCAGGTCGATGACGAGTGCACCCGCTGCCGCGACGAGCGCCGAAGCGGGTCGCAGGAGTTCCTTGGCGTAGGCGACGCCGAGAACGGCGGGAATCGTCCACACCGTCAGGAAGTTCAGATACCCCAGCGCGGCCGGGCCGTCGTCGAGCCGAACGGCGTCCACGACCGCGGTGATCCCCCAGCACGATACGAGCGCCACCACGACGTCCCGCCGCGAACTCATGCGTTGCAGCAGTGGCACGACGGCGAGGACGAGCAGGTAGGCACCCAGGAACCACAGCAGCTGCACCCCCAGCCGCGCCACGACGTCGGCGGGCGCCGTGGCGCCCAGGAGTGTCAGCGCGGCCAACAGCGCGACCACAGCGCCCAGGTACCAGACCAGGGGACGCATGAGCCGTTGGGTCCGGGCGAACAGCCACTGCCCCGCGGTCGGCGTCGCGTCCAGCCCTCGCGACGACCAGCCCCGGGTCGCCGCGGCGGCCCCCGCGAAGAAGAACAGCGGCAGGACCTGGAGCACCCACGTCGCCGGTTGCAGGTTCGGCACGTCGCCGAGGGTGTTGCCCAGCCGGATCGAACCGCCGGTCGCATCGACCGTGAGCATGATCGAGTGGCCGGCGACCACCACCACGAGCGAGACGATGCGGATCAGGTCGATGACCCGGTCCCGGTCGGCCGACAGGGCCGCGAGTTCGCGCGCACCGGGCAGACGAGACGACGACCGTGCGGTCGGTTCGGAGATGGACATGCGGCCAGTCTCGACAACACCCGGCGCCGCGACCTGAGCAGAACTACTCGGTCGGGCCCAGCAAATCCCGCAGCACGTACGGGCGGACCAGCAGTGCGGTGTCGCCGGCCGGCTGGGTCACTACTTGCCGAATCCCGCTCGCTTGAGGGCGTCGGCCATCGCACCGCCCGGAGCCGGCCGACGGTCGTTGCCCTTGCTGCCGCCGTTCCGGTTGGGCTGACCGCCCCGAGTGCCCTGACCGGCCCGACCGCCGCCGCGCTGGTCGTTGCGACGCGGCTGGCCACCTCCCCGATTGTTCTCGCCCCGGTTGGTCTCGCCCCGGGGTGCACGAGAACCACCCTTGCTCCCGGCTCCCGATTCGTCGTCGAGCCGCAGCGACAGTCCGATGCGCTTGCGGTCGATGTCGACGTCCATGACCTTCACCTTGACGATGTCGCCGGACTTCACGACCTCGTGCGGATCGGACACGAAGCGGTGCGCCATCGCCGAGACGTGCACGAGGCCGTCCTGGTGCACCCCCACGTCGACGAACGCACCGAAGGCCGCCACATTGGTGACCTGGCCCTCGAGCACCATGCCCGGGGTGAGGTCGGAGACCTTCTCGATGCCGGTGGCGAAGGTCGCGGTCTTGAACTCCGGCCGCGGGTCCCGCCCCGGCTTGTCGAGCTCGGCGATGATGTCGACGACCGTCGGACGTCCGAAGGTGTCGTCGACGAAATCGTCGGCGCGCAGCCTGGTGAGCGTCGCGGTGTCGCCGATGAGGGATCGGACGTCGGTGCCCACCTTGTCGAGGATGCGGGTGACCACCGGGTAGGCCTCCGGGTGCACGCTAGAGGCGTCGAGCGGGTTGTCGCCGTCGGTGATGCGGAGGAAGCCCGCACACTGCTCGAAGGCCTTCGGCCCGAGACGCGGCACGTCGGTGATCTGCTTGCGACTCCGGAACGCGCCGTGCGCATCGCGATGCGCGACAAGTGATTCCGCGAGCCCGGCGGTGATTCCCGACACCCGTGACAGCAGCGGGACCGAGGCGGTGTTCACGTCGACACCGACCGCATTCACCGCATCCTCGACGACGGCCCCGAGGGAACGCGCCAGCAGCGTCTCGGAGATGTCGTGCTGATACTGGCCGACGCCGATGGACTTCGGATCGATCTTCACGAGCTCCGCGAGCGGATCCTGCAGACGACGGGCGATCGAGACCGCGCCGCGGATGGAGACGTCGAGGTCCGGCAACTCCTTCGAGGCGTAGGCCGACGCCGAGTACACCGACGCACCCGCCTCGGAGACGACGACACTCGTCGGCGGCTTCTTGCCGGACTCCTTGATCGCGGACAGGAGTTCATCGGCGAGCGCATCGGTCTCACGGGACGCGGTGCCGTTACCGATGGCGATGAGTTCGACGCCGTGCTTCTGGACGAGCGCGCCGAGGACGGCCAGCGATCCCGCCTTGTCGCGCCTGGGCTCATGCGGGTAGATCGTCGCTGTGTCCACGACCTTGCCGGTGGAGTTGACGACGGCGACCTTCACACCGGTCCGGAGGCCGGGATCGAGTCCCATCGTCGTGCGCGACCCGGCGGGAGCGGCGAGCAGCAGGTCTTTCAGGTTCGTGGCGAACACGGTGACGGCGTCGGCCTCAGCGGCCTGACGCAGCCGCATCCGCACGTCGAGGGACAGCCCGACGAACAGTTTGGTGCGCCATGCCCACCGCACGGTGTCCGCGAGCCAGCGATCGGCTGGGCGTCCCTGATCGGAGATGCCGAAACGGGCGGCGATCCGCTGTTCGTACGGCCCGGGACCGGCCGGGCGGTCTGCCGCATCGGGATCGGCATCGAGGGTGATCGTCAGGATCTCCTCACGCTCACCGCGCAGCACCGCGAGCACCCGGTGCGAGGGCAGCGAGGTGAAGGGTTCGGAGAACTCGAAGTAGTCGGAGAACTTGGCGCCCGCCGACTCCTTGCCCTCGCGGACCGCGGTCCGTAGAACACCGGTCTGCCACATCAGCTCGCGCAGCTCACCGACCAGGTCGGCGTCCTCGGCGAACCGTTCGACCGCGATCGCGCGGGCACCGTCGAGTTGCTCCGCGGTGAACGTCGACGGATCCGTCATCGGGTCCGACAGCAACGCATCGGCGACCGGCTCGTGTCCGGCCTCCCGGGCGATCTGCGCCTTGGTACGACGCTTCGGCTTGTACGGCAGGTAGATGTCCTCGAGGCGCGCTTTGGTGTCGGCTTCGAGGATGCGCGCATCGAGGGCCGCGTCGAGCTTCCCCTGTGCGGCGATCGACTCGCGGACCGCCTGGCGACGGGCCTCGAGGTCGCGCAGGTAGCCGAGACGCTCGTCCAGTGTGCGCAACTGCGCGTCGTCGAGGCCGCCGGTCGCCTCTTTGCGATAGCGCGCGACGAACGGGACCGTCGAACCGCCGTCGAGCAGGTCGATCGCCGCGCGCACCTGGCCGACACCCACCCCGAGCTCGGTGGCTATCGCCGTGGCGATGCGAGAGTTCACGACCGCGGGGTCGGGCACCGGCACCGTCTGGGGTGTGGCCGGTGAGCCGGGGGTCGCGGGTGCGGGTTCGGACGCGGAAGCGGGTGACACGGTTTCTGACACGATCGCCGACCCTACCGGCCGCCTCGGACAGCGGTCAGACGCGACCCGCCGCGCCGTGGACCCGCGCGCTCTCGTACAGACAGATCGCCGCCGCGGCAGCCACATTGAGACTCTCCGCGCGCCCGCGGATCGGGATCGACACCCGGTGATCGGCCGAGCGCTGCACATCCGCCGACAAGCCGTGCGCCTCGTTGCCGAAGAGCCATGCGACCCGGCCGGACAGCACATCAACGGCGTGGTCGAGGTCCACCTCGCCATCGGCGGCGGTCGCCAACAGCGCGATGCCTGCGCCACGAACGGCGGCGAGCGCGTCGTCGACGGAACGCTCGCGTACGACGGGCACCGTGAACACGCTCCCCGCGCTCGCCCGGACACACTTGCCGTTGTGCGGATCGACGGCGTCGCCCAACAGGATCACGGCGTCGGCCCCCATCGCGTCGGCGCACCGGATCAACGTGCCCGCATTGCCGGGCTCACGTGGCTCGACGGCGACCGCGAGCAGCCGCGGCGCCTCGGTGAGGACTGCCTCGAGCGAGACGTCGAGGAGTGGGCAGATCGCGAAGATCCCGGCGGGGGTCGAGGTCTCGGCGAGCTTCGACGCCGCTCGCGCGTTGATCACGTACACCGGCACGCCGAGCGACGCCGCGGAATCGGCGAGCTCGCGGTGGCGCAGCTGCTCGTCTTCGGCGACCAGCAGCGATTCCACGCGTTCGACGGCGAGCGCCGACGCGACGGCATTCGCCCCCTCGGCCAGGAATCGTCCCTGCGCGCGGCGCTCCGCGGCGCGGTGGAGCTTCGCATACGACACGACCCGCGAGGATCGCTCGGACAGGATCTCCGTCATCGGATGATCGTCCTCGCGGCTCGCGGGTCGTGTGGAGTGCGACGCAATCAGGCAGCCGGGGCGTTGACGTCGGCCGGCAGCGCCTTGCGGGCGACCTCGACGAGACCGGTGAAGGCCTCGGGATCGGTCACGGCGATGTCGGCGAGCACCTTGCGGTCGACCTCGACACCAGCGGCCTTGAGGCCCTGGATGAAGCGGTTGTAGGTGATGTCGTTGGCGCGGGCCGCGGCGTTGATACGCGCGATCCACAGCTTGCGGAACTCACCCTTACGCGCGCGGCGGTCGCGGTAGGCGTAGGTCAGCGAGTGGAGCTGCTGCTCCTTCGCCTTGCGGTACAGGCGCGACCGCTGTCCGCGGTAGCCCTTGGAGGCCTCGAGGGTGGACCGACGCTTCTTCTGGGCGTTGACGGCCCTTTTCACGCGTGCCATGTGTTAGATCCTTTTGCTTGTCAGATGTCAGGGGTCGCTGGCGTCAGCGGTTGAGCAGTCGCTTGATGCGCGGGGCGTCGTTCTCGCTGACGACGGTGGTGCCGTCGAGACGGCGAGTGCGCTTGGACGACTTGTGCTCGAGCAGGTGGCGACGGTTGGCCTTCTGGCGCACGATCTTCCCGCTGCCGGTCACCTTGAAGCGCTTCGCGGTGCCCTTGTGGGTCTTGCTCTTCGGCATGTTCTTCCTTCTCTCGGGCGAACTCGGGCACCGGACCTGGCAGGGTCCGGTGGTTTCCCGGGTTCGCGTGTCGTGATCTCGGCCGGAACGGTTCGGACTCTCGGCCGGCCGATCGACTCAGTTCTCGTCCGCTCAGTTCTGTTCTGGGGCGGGCTTGGGGCCGCCGGAACGTTCGCGGCTCTCTTGCGCCTTCTGGCGGGTCTTCGCACCCTTGTGCGGCGCGAGGACCATGGTCATGTTGCGACCGTCCTGCTTGGCCGAGGTCTCGACGAAGCCGTAATCGGCGACATCGTTGCCCAGCCGCTGCAGCAATCTGTAACCGAGCTCGGGACGGGACTGCTCGCGGCCGCGGAACATGATGGTGACCTTCACCTTGGATCCCGCTTCGAGGAACCGGACGACGTGACCCTTCTTGGTCTCGTAGTCGTGGTCGTCGATCTTGGGACGGAGCTTCTGCTCCTTGATGACGGTCATCTGCTGATTGCGACGCGATTCGCGCTGCTTCTGGGCTGCCTCGTACTTGAACTTGCCGTAGTCCATGATCTTGCAGACCGGAGGACGGGCATCCGGGGCCACCTCGACCAGGTCGAGGTCGGCCTCGTAGGCCAAGCGAAGCGCATCTTCAACACGCACGATGCCCACCTGCTCCGAGTTGGGTCCGACGAGTCGGACCTCAGGGACGCGGATGCGCTCGTTGATGCGGGTCTCAGTGCTGATGGGGCCTCCTTGTTCAATCCTGCAGTGGTAACCGTCGCGTCGTGGCGAGGGACGTATGCAAGAGAACCTGCGGGACACCTCAGCAAGGAAGCCCCGGGACTGATGTCCGCGGGGCTCCGATACCGACCGGTTCTGCACGGGCGTCTCCATGACGCACGTCGCCGATCTCTGCAGCTCAGCACCGTAGGATGCGATCTGCGACGATCGGCGTGAACCGGACCGTTCAACTGCGAGAATCTCGCGTCGAACGGTGGGAGCGGAACTCCACTTACGACCCCGGCGCATACCAGGGCGGTCGTGCTATGGGAGTCTAACAGCCATGGCCGAGAACTCCTATTCGTCACCTGCACCGTTACCCCCGGAGGGTGCGACGGACGGCGGCGCCGGAACGGGAGCTCCGGCGGACACCGATCTCGACAACGTCCGTGACCTGGGTGATATTCCGGCGATCGAGGTCATCACCCGGTCCATCGTGATGCTGATGAGTGCCGCGGCAGAAAAGCTCGGGCTCGCCGAGGACGCCTCGGCCGACAACATCGACCTGCCCGAGGCACGCACGCTGATCACCGCACTCGCGGGCATCGTCGACGCGTCGAAGGCCGATCTGGGCATCCATGCCGCCCCGATACGCGACGGGTTGAAAGGCCTGCAGTTGGCGTTCCGGGAGGCGAGCGCCTACCCGGACGAGCCCGGTGAGGGCCCCGGCGAGAAGTACACCGGTCCGGTACGCGCGCCGCGCCGGTAGGTCGCTGCCTGCCGGTCGAGCAGCGGGGAGCGCAGCGACGAGTCGCGTCTGCCTCGGTTGACCAGGCGGAGAGCCTGGCGACGCGTCGTGCCGAAACAACTACCCTGGTCGCATGACGAATGCCGATGAGTCCGGCGGATCCGACGAGATCCTCGACGCCGAGATCGTGCCGACACCGCCCACGGGCCCCGCGCCGGGCACACTGCCCGACCCGGACTACACCGACAGCGGGGTCCCGACCTTCGACTTCGTCCGCGACAAGATAGAGAACCGCATCACCACCGCCATCGGGTCGCAGGAGCTGGCGGAGGCGAGCGCCGAAGGCCAGTCCGTCGACGAGATGATGCGCAAACGCGACGAGGCCGCGAAGAAGCGCCTCGAGGAGATCCGCAAGTCGATGGGTTCCTGACCGAACCCCGCTCCCCGACAGAATCGCCACCTCCGAGCACTCGCGCTGGTTGTGAGTAGCGCTGCTGCAACGGAAGTGGCGATTTCCTAATCTGCCTCACCGGCGATGCCGGCCTGGTTCAGCCGACCGACGCCACGGCCTGATCGACCTCGACGATCTCGGCCAGGAACTTGCCGGTGTGGCTGCCCGGGGTCGCGGCGATGTCCTCCGGGACGCCCTCGGCGACCACGGTCCCGCCGCCTGCGCCACCCTCGGGTCCCATGTCGATGACCCAGTCCGCCGTCTTGATGACGTCGAGGTTGTGCTCGATCACGATGACCGTGTTGCCCTTGTCGACGAGACCGTTGATGACCGCGAGAAGTTTCTTGATGTCCTCGAAGTGCAGGCCCGTCGTCGGCTCGTCGAGGATGTAGATCGTCCGACCCATCGACCGCTTCTGGAGTTCGGCGGCCAGCTTCACGCGCTGCGCCTCGCCGCCGGACAGCGTCGGCGCCGGCTGTCCGAGCCGGACGTAGCCGAGACCGACGTCGACGAGCGTCTTCAGGTACCGATGGATCGAGGTGACCGGCTCGAAGAAGTCGGCGGCCTCCTCGATGGGCATGTCCAACACCTCGGAGATGGTCTTGCCCTTGTAGTGGACCTCCAGGGTCTCGCGGTTGTAGCGCGCACCGTGACACACCTCGCACGGGACGTAGACGTCCGGCAGGAAGTTCATCTCGATCTTGATCGTGCCTTCGCCGGTGCAGGCCTCGCAACGACCGCCCTTGACGTTGAACGAGAACCGGCCCGGCTGGTAACCGCGGACCTTGGCCTCCGTGGTGGCCGCGAAGAGCGTGCGAATCTTGTCGAAGACGCCCGTGTACGTGGCCGGGTTGGATCGCGGGGTCCGGCCGATCGGTGATTGGTCGACCTGCACGAGCTTGTCGAGGTTGTCCAGACCCTTGATGCGTGTGTGTCGACCGGGCACCTGGCGCGCGCCGTTGAGCTTGTTCGCGAGCACCGTGGCCAGGATGTCGTTGACCAGGGTCGACTTACCCGAGCCCGAGACACCGGTGACCGCGGTCATGACGCCGAGCGGGAACGACACGTCGATGCCGCGCAGGTTGTGCTCACGCGCGCCCACGACGGTCAACTGGCGTTTGCGGTCGATCGGCCGCCGGATCTCCGGGACCGGCAGGGTATCCCGGCCCGCGAGGTAGGCGCCGGTCAGCGACTTCCGGTTCTTCAGCAGGTCCTTGTAGCTACCGCTGTGCACGACGTGTCCGCCGTGTTCGCCCGCGCGGGGCCCGATGTCGACGATCCAGTCGGCGGCGCGGATGGTGTCCTCGTCGTGTTCGACGACGATCAGCGTGTTACCGAGATCGCGCAGGCGGGTCAGGGTGTCGATGAGGCGACGGTTGTCCCGCTGGTGCAGACCGATCGACGGCTCGTCGAGGACGTAGAGCACGCCCGCGAGGCCCGACCCGATCTGGGTGGCGAGACGGATGCGCTGGGCTTCACCGCCCGACAGCGAGCCGGCGGCTCGTTCCAGCGACAGGTATTCGAGGCCGACGTCGAGCAGGAACCGGATCCGAGCCTGGACCTCTTTCAGCACGCGACCGGCGATCGCCGCCTGTCGCGCATCGAGCGTCAGTCGATCGAGGAAGTCGGCGCAGTCGGCCACCGACAGCGCACAGACCTCGGCGATCGACTTCGGGCCGTACTCCGGATGGTCCAGGGTCACCGAGAGGATCTCCGGACGCAGGCGTGCACCCTGGCAGGCGGGGCACGGGACGTCGCGCATGTACCCCTCGTACCGCTCCTTCATCTGCTCGGACTCGGTCTGGTCCATGCGACGAGCGAGGAACGAGAGGACACCCTCGAATTCGGTGTAGTACGAGCGGGTGCGCCCGTACCGGTTGCGGAACTTGACGTGCACCTGGTGGTCACTGCCGTTGAGCAGGGCGCGGCGTGCCTTGATCGGCAGCTTCTTCCAGGGCGTGTTGATGTCGAACTTCATCTGGTCGGCCAGACCCGACATCAGGCGCAGGAAGTAGTCGGCGTTGTGACCGGTCGACCACGGTGCGATGGCACCTTCGGCCAGCGACATCTCCGGGTCGGGCACGACGAGCTCCTCGTCGACCTCTTTGCGAACGCCGAGACCGTCGCACTCTGGGCAGGCACCGTAGGGCGAGTTGAACGAGAAGGACCGGGGCTCGAGGTCGTCGATCGCGATCGGGTGGGCGTTCGGGCACGCCATCCGCTCGGAGAACCGACGCTCCCGCTCCGGATCGTCTTCCTCCAGATCGACGAAATCCAGCACGATGATGCCGTCGGCCAGGCGCAAGCCGGTCTCGACCGAGTCGGTCAGCCGCTGCTTGGCGCTCGTCTTGACCACCAGGCGGTCGACGACGACCTCGATGTCGTGCTTCTCCTGCTTCTTGAGCTTCGGCGGATCGGCCAGCGAGTGGACGACGCCGTCGATCCGCGCACGGGAGAAACCCTGTGTCTGCAGCTCGGCGAAGAGGTCGACGAACTCGCCCTTGCGGGTTCGGACCACGGGCGCGAGGACCTGGAAGCGTGTGCCCTCGTCCATCGCGAGGACCTGGTCGACGATCTGCTGCGGGGTCTGCTTGGCGATGGGCTCGCCACAGATCGGGCAGTGCGCCTTGCCGGCGCGCGCGTACAGGAGGCGGAGATAGTCGTAGACCTCGGTGATCGTGCCGACCGTCGAACGCGGATTGCGGTTGGTCGACTTCTGGTCGATCGACACCGCGGGTGACAGCCCCTCGATGAAGTCCACGTCCGGCTTGTCCATCTGTCCGAGGAACTGCCGCGCGTATGCGGACAGCGACTCGACATAGCGACGCTGCCCTTCCGCGAAGATCGTGTCGAAAGCGAGCGACGACTTGCCCGATCCCGACAGCCCGGTGAACACGATCAGGCTGTCCCGGGGCAGGTCGACATCGATGCCACGCAGATTGTGTTCGCGGGCACCTCGGACGATCAGACGATCAACCACTACAGTCCTTACATTCTCGAGTCACGGGGCGCACACGTGGCGCACGGGCAGAGTACCGACGGCCCCCGACAAAGTTCGTGCCGACAAAGTTGCTGCCGACAAAAACACTGCCGTCAGAAATCACCACCAACAGAAGTCACCACCGACCGGAACCGTCCGGCATCGTCGCCCCGCAGAAGTTTCGTGGCCCGACGATCGGACGATCGGTCTCGCCGTCCGGGCATGTTGGCAAGCTTCACACCGTCGAACCAATGGTCCACGATACGCGTGCCGTGACCGGTAACGATGGTCGCGACCGTCACATTCCACGACGTCGTTGTCATAGCCTGGCGGCATGACCTCAGCAACGACACCGATCAGCGACGACTACACCGGCGATCTGTCCGAGTCGAAGACCCCTCAGCGTCGAACGCTCTCGTCCGCGACCATCGTGAAACTGTCCGTCGGCCCCATGGACAACAACGTCTACGTGATCACCTCGCGCGCGACCGGCGACCAGCTGATCATCGACGCCGCGAACGACGCCGACACCATCACCGGAGTCCTGTCCGCCGTCGAGGGGACACCGAAGCTGATCTTCACGACGCATCAGCACTTCGACCACTGGCAGGCACTCGCCGCGATCGCCGAGCACACCGGAGTGCCGACCGCGGCCGGTCGCCTGGACGCCGGCGAGCTGCCGGTGTCGCCGGACCGGCTCGTCGACGACGGTGACGTCATCGAGGTCGGCGACCTCTCCTTCGAGGCGATCCACCTGGTCGGCCACACCCCCGGTTCCATCGCCCTGGCCCTCACCGACGTGAGCGATGACGGCGAACGCACCGTGCACCTGTTCACCGGAGACTGTCTCTTCCCGGGTGGGATCGGGAAGACCTGGAAACCGGAGGATTTCGACACCCTGCTCGAGGACGTCTCCACGAAGCTCTTCGACCGTTTCGACGACTCGACCGTCGTCTACCCGGGCCATGGTAAGGACACGACTCTCGGCGCCGAACGTGCGTCGCTCCCGGAGTGGCGCGAGCGACGGTGGTGAGTGCCGCTCCGCTGCGGCGTCAGGGAGCCCGCTCAGTGGCATGAGCGACACCGGGGTTTGACGAGGACGGTTGGGGGATACCTCACTCCCCAGATCCTCGACGAATCGTGTCCGAGCGGGGCCGCGTGTCTCCGAACAGATCACGACGAGTCGATTCACCTGCACGTTCGCCGCGGGCGGGTAGCGTTGATCGAGCAGTAAAACGCGCTTCACCGACGGATCTCGAATGAAACTCGACTGAAGAAGGTTGTGAACGATGATTCTCCGCCGTATCGCCCGTCCGCTTCTCGCCACGGCGTTCGTCGCCAGTGGTGTGGAGGCGATCCGAAGCCCCAAGCCGATCGCGCAGTCCGCAGAACCGGTGGTGGACAAGGCCCGGTCGTCGCTTCCCCCCGAGGTTGCCGGGCGAATCCCGGAGAACACCGAGACGCTGGTCCAGATCAATGCCGCCGCGCAGATCGGCGGCGGGATTCTGCTGGCGACGGGCAAGTTCCCCCGCCTCGCCTCCGTGGTCCTGGCCGGAACCCTGATCCCCACCACCGCGGCCGGCACCGACTTCTGGAACGAGGCCGACCCGGTACGCAAGGAAGCTCAGCGGGACGCGTTCATCAAGAACGTCGGTCTTCTCGGCGGCGTCCTCCTGGCCGCGGTCGACACCGAGGGCAAGCCGTCACTCGCCTGGCGCGGCCGGCACAAGGCGTCGGCGGTTGCCGCTGCCCTGCCGATCGGCGCAGCAGCGGGTTCCTCCACGTGGGATTCGATCGTGGAGCGCACCCACGACGGCGCGGAGATCGTCTCCGAGCGGTCCGCCGATGCTGCGGCGAAGTTCCGCGAACATGCTCCCGAGATCGCCGAAGCCGCACAGAAGCGCTCGCTGCAGTTCGCCGAGAAAGCTGCCGACACCGCATCCGACGTCGCCGACCGCATCCGTGATCGCGCTCCGGTCCTGGCCGACGCGGCACTCGCCCGTTCCTCGGATCTGGCCGACACGGCTCTCGCGCGCTCGTCGGATCTCGCCGACACCGCGCGTAAGCGTGGCCCGAAGCTCGTGAAGGAAGCACAGAAGCGGGCCGAGAAGGCCCAGAAGCGTGCCGAGAAGGCGCAGAAGCAGGCCAAGAAGAAGGCGCCGAAGATCGCCGACACCGCAGTGGGCCGCGCCACCGACCTCGCCGACACCGCACGCAAGCGCGGACCGCAGATCGCCGACGCCGCCCGGGACCGTTCGGCTGATCTGGCCGACGTCGCGCGCGCACGATCGGCCGAGCTGGCCGAGACCGCGCGTCAGCTCGCGGCCGCCGCCGAGGAGTCGGCCGACGAGAGCCGCAAGCGTCTGCGCAAGGCCCGCCGCTGACCCCTCGGGACGTTCTCGCGCACCGTCGCGGGATGCGAGTACGACGCTGAACACGACCCACCTCACGACCGCGGACGCGGCGCACCCACCGGAGGATTATCCGTGGGTGCCCGCGTCCGTCGTGGTCAGCGGCGTGAATACCGACGGGGGCTCGACAACAGACGGTGGCATCGACACAGACGGCGGCATCGCAACAGACAGCGGCATCGCAACAGACGGCGGGGAGCCACCGGCAGTCGGATCGCGCCTCGTGATCGCGGTCGGCTCCAACGCAGCCCCCTCGGTGTTGCGTGGCAAATTCGCAGAACTCGGCCGCGCCGCGGTTCCGCGTATGTTCAAGGTCAGCGTCACCAACGTCACAGTGGGTCATTCCGCTCACATCGCCCGCCGCGGATACGTGCCCGCCGCGCCGGTCTTCGCAGCTCAGAACCAACTCACCGCAGCGGCCGCGTGGTTGAGCCCCGACCACGTCGAGGCGCTCGACGCCACCGAACCCAACTACGATCGACAGACAGTGAACACGCACGACCATCCCCTGCTCCCCGCCCTTGCGGACGAATTCGACATCTATGTGTCCCGTCGCGGAGTCCTCGCGGACCCGGATACCGGCCAGATCCTGGCCTTCGGGTCGCAGACCCGCGTGCACCAATGGCTGCGCACCCATCTCGACGATCCGATGTTCGCCGGCCCGCCCGCACGGGTCTGCACACGACTGGCCGCCGACGCCTCGGCGGTCACGGCACGCATCCGTGCGGCCGGGCTCGTTCGACACCCGGTGTCCGACGATCGCGCGGGGTCCGGGGGTGGCGCGTGACCGCCCTCTCCCCCGACGCCGATCCGCGCATCGACGAGGAGCAACGACACCTCGATCGGGTCTACGGCAGGCTCGACCGGATGCGCCAGACCACGCGTCGTCGGCTGTCGTCCACGCTGAGCGAGCGCGGCGGTACACCTCAGGCCCGGTCCGAACGCGAGTCCTACGAACGGATGTACAACGAGGACCTCGCGAAATTCGATGCCGCCGAACACAATCTGTACTTCGGACGGCTCGATCTCGACGACGGTGAGATCCGGCGCATCGGCCGTATCGGCGTGCTCGACGACGGCTTCGGTGACGATGGCGCACTCGACGACGCCGCGACCGATGCGACCCTGCTGCTCGACTGGCGAGCTCCCCTGGCCCGCCCCTTCTATCTCGCCACGCCTGCCGCGCCCGAGGACGTCGCGCGGCGTCGTCACGTCCGCACCCGCAGTCGCAAGGTGCGCGGTGTCAGCGACGAGTACCTGACGTCCGGCGAGGCTCTGCTCGACGATTTCGGTCACGGCGACGTCGTCAACGAGTCCGCGCTCGTCGCCGCGCTCAACGCAGCACGTACCGGCGAGATGACCGACATCGTGGAGACCATCCAGCGCGAGCAGGATCTGATCATCCGGTCGACGCATCGGGGCGTGACCGTCATCCAGGGTGGCCCGGGCACCGGCAAGACCGCCGTCGCTCTGCACCGTGCCGCCTACCTGCTCTACACCCACCGCGAAATACTTTCTCGTAGCGGCATTCTCATCATCGGTCCGAACAACGACTTCCTGAACTACATCGGTCAGGTGCTGCCGTCGCTCGGCGAGTCCGGCGTCTTGCTATCCACCATCGGTGACCTCTTCCCCGGCGTGCGGGCGGGCGTCGAGGATCCGCGGGCGACCACCGCGGTGAAGGGTGGCCTGCGGATGGTCGACGCTCTCAAACGGGCGGTCCGTGCGCAGCAGTCCCTGCCGTCGCGGCCGGTGACCGTGGATTTCGACAGCTACCAGGTGGAGATCGACTCGGCGTTGATCAAGACCGCCCGCGCCAAGGCACGTGCCACCCGCCGGGCCCACAACCTGTCGCAGAACACCTTCCTGAAGGCGGGCCTGGCCGAACTCGCGGCACGTCACGCCTCGACGATCGGTTCGAGCCTGCTCGACGGGTCGCAGCTGCTCAGTCCGGCCGACATCTCCGACATCCGCGACGACATGAGTCGCGATCCGGACATCCGGGCCGCGCTGTTGCAGTTCTGGCCGACTCTGACTCCGCAGGACATGCTGCGCGATCTGCTGTCCGACGAACGCGCGATCCGCAAGGCCACACCCGGGTGGTCGGACGCCGACCGCGATGCACTGCTCCGATCGCCGCGACCCCGGTCGGCCACGGGCGAAGACTTCTCCCCCGCCGATGTGCCGCTGCTCGACGAGCTCGCCGAACTGATCGGTTACGGCACCGACGAGGCCGAGCGAGCCGAACGCGCGCGGTGGCGGCGACAGCTCGCCGAGGCGCAGGACGCTCTCGACATCCTGACCGGCTCTGCCCCACAGGATCTCGAGGACGAGCTCGATCCCGAGATCTTGATGGCCTACGACCTCATCGATGCCGAACAGCTCGCATCGCGCCAGACCGAGACCCGTCGGGCCACCACAGCCGAACGGGCCTACGGCGATCGCACCTGGACGTACGGACATGTGATCGTCGACGAGGCCCAGGAGCTGTCGGCGATGGCGTGGCGAATGGTGATGCGGCGCATCCCGAATCGATGGATGACCATCATCGGCGACACCGCCCAGACGTCCGACGAGGCGGGAACCCGGTCGTGGGCCGATGTTCTCGAGCCCTATGTCGCCAAGCGCTGGCAGTTCAAGGAACTCTCGGTCAACTACCGGACCCCGAGCGAGATCATGGAGTACGCGGCACGTGTACTCGAGGAGATCGGCAACGGCGAGAAGGCACCGACATCCTTGCGTAGCAACGGGATCGAGCCGGTGGCGATCGCCGTACACCCGAGTCCGAACGATAGCGGCGTCGTCGACGGGGTGTTGCGGGCCGTCGCGCTGGCCGAGCCGCAGGGTCTGACGGCGGTCATCGTGCCCGACGACCTCCTCGACGCCGTGCGTGGCGCGGTGGAGTCAGATCGATTCAATCCAGACCGGCTCCAGGAGGAGGCCGGGTCCGCGGAACCACCGAAGGTGTACACGGTGCGGAGCTGCAAGGGGCTCGAGTTCGACACCACGATCGTCGTGGAACCGACCGCGATCGTCGATCAGTCCCCCCGGGGTCTCAGCGATCTGTATGTCGCGTTGACCCGCGCCACCCAGCGGCTCGTCGTGGTCCACCGGGACGCACTGCCCGCGGCGCTGGCCGACCTCCCGCAGATCTGAGCCGATTCGGCCGGGTTCACGCCGGCGGGGCCGTGCGTTCGGCGGCAGCGATCCCGGCGTCGATCCTCGGTCCGATCTGTTCCAGCGCCTCGCTGCCGACTACTCCGAGGTGGTCGGCGTCGACGTCGATCCTGGTCACCGTGCCGCTCAGGTACGGCGTCCACCGTGCTGCTGTCTTATCCGGATCGGCGTCCCCGCCCGCCGCGAGGACGAGGGTGGTGTCGCCGTCGAAGGGACGCGGGCGGTGATCGACGGTGCGACTCTCCGAACTCGCCATCCGCTGGAGCATCCGGTCGAATGCGTCGCCGACCAGGAGGCCGAGCTCGGTGACCTTGTCGCGCACCGCACCGGCGATCGCGTCCGGCTCCGATGACGCGGTGACGTCGTCGACGTCGATGACTGCCCGCCACCCACCGAGGAGTTCGGCGAGCACGTCGCGAGCGTCACCGTCGCCGTCGGGAGGATCCGTGACGGGCCCCGCCCGGTCGGCCGTGGACTCGTCCTGATCGACCGGATAGCTGTCCAGCAATCCGAGGAACCCAACTTCCACGCCCTGCTCGCGCAGTTCGGCTGCCATGTCCTGGGCGATGAGTCCACCGATGGACCATCCGACGAGGTGTATCGGCCCTTGCGGGACGATGCGCCGGACCTCGTCGACGTATCGCGCCGCCAGGTCCCGGATCGATGCGTCCGCGAGTTCGCCCGCCACCACGAACGGGTCCTGGAGGCCGTAGACCGGCCGGTCGTCGAGGTACGGCGTCAACCCGGCGAACAGCCACGCCAGCCCGTCGGCGGGATGGATGCAGAAGACCGGGGGGCGTGAACCGTCGGGCCGCAGCGGTACGACGACCGCATTCACCGACGATGCCGGGCGGGTCGTATGAGACTCGCTCTGTCGCTTCTCTGTGTCGGCGTGCTCGGCCAGTCTCGCACCGAGGTCTCGTGGCGTCGGTCCGGCGAACACCCAAGCGACGTCGACGGGCATCCCGGTGTGGCGGCGGAGGATCGACACGAGGCGGACCGCCGACAGCGAGGTACCGCCGAGATCGAAGAAACTCTGTCCGGCGGTGGCGACCACCGACCCGGTGACCTCCGACATCGCTTCGGCGACAACCGATTCCCAACCATCCGCGGGTGGTCGGGACGCGACTTCCCCGGGTACCGCCCCGCCGGCGCTCAGCAGCGCGGCGATCCGATGGCGATCCGGCCGACCGTCCGCGGTCCCCGGGATCGTGTCCGACACCTCGATGACGTCCGGAACCCAGTGGAGGGGCACCATTTCCCCGAGGGCGCGGCGCAGGTCACCGGCGCCGGGAGCGGAGCGAGCGGGCCGATCGGCACCGGCGCCGGGAGCGGAGCGAGCGGGCCGATCGGCACCGGCGCCGGGAGCGGAGCGAGCGGGCCGATTTACACCGGCGCCGGGAGCGGAGCGAGCGGGCCGATTTACACCGCCGGTGAGTTCGTCACCATCTGCGGCCGCCCAGACCCCGATGCGCGTTCCGTCGTCGCCGTCGAGCGGGAGGGCGACGGCCTCGGCGACGCCGTCCATCGCCGCCACGATCTGTTCCAGAACGTCGAGATCGACGCGACGGCCGTCGATTCGTGGATGACGCTCGATCGGACCGAGGATCTCGAGCCCGACGTCGGGGGTGTGGACCCACCGTGCGAGTGTCCCCGTCGGCGACCTCGAACCGTCGTCACCGATGTCGTGCAGTTCACCGGGGATGCGGAGCGGCACGGGCCGTCCGGCGGTGTCCACGATGGTCGACGGCGAGTTCTGGACCGGTGCCAGGTCGATGTCGTCCAGGACGCGGTCGGGGTCGCCGGTGACGGCGTCGACCATCCGGAGGAAGACGTCGCGGATGGCCGCGATCGTTTCGTCGTCGAAGATCGCTGCGGCGTAGTCGATCTCGCCGACGATCGCGGTGCCGTCGACGCCGGGGTGTTCGGCGAGGCCGAGCGTGAGGTCGACCTTGGCCGGTGGCGCTCCGGCCTCGACGGGCGTGACGGCGAGCCCGTCCATGTCGACCGGACCGTCGGCGGCGTCGACGAGCGAGTCCGCCGACGGCTCGCCGAGGTAGTTGATCATCACCTGGACGAGCGGCGCGTGCGCGGTGGATCGGACCGGCGTCAGGTGCTCGACGAGCGTCTCGAACGGGATGTCGGCGTGTGCGAAGGCCGCGAGGTCGACGTCGCGGACGAGGTCGAGAAGATCGGCGACGGTGTCGTGTTCGTGCAGACGGGTGCGCAGCACCACGGTGTTGATGAACATACCGATGAGCGCGGCGGTGGCCTGCTGTCCCCGGCCGGAGACCGCCGCTCCGACGCTGACGTCCGCGACGTCGGCGACACGCGCCAGTGTGGCGGCCAGAGCTGCGTGGCAGACCATGAAGGGCGTGATGCCCCGCCGGCGGGCCGTCGCCATCACCGCGGCGCTACGCCGCTCTCCGAGTTCGACGCCGAGACGTCCACCGCTGTGATCGGTGACGGCGGGCCGCGGCCGATCACCGGGGACCTCGAGCGCCGCGGGAACACCGGCCAGCGTCGACGCCCAGAACGAGAACTGCGTCGCCATGAGGGACGTGGGATCGTCGACGTCTCCGAGCACTTCCCGCTGCCACAGGGTGTGGTCGGCGTAGGCGACCGCAGGCGCCTCGAGCGCGTCGCCCCTCCGGTAAGCGGCGAGGATCTCTGCGAACAGGATCTGCAGCGACACCGCGTCGGCGGCGATGTGGTGCAGGACCACGACCACCCGGTGGCGCCCGGGATCGATCTCGGCGACGGCGCCCCTGATCGGCAACTCGGCGGTGACGTCGAAGCCCTCGGCGCCGACTGCCATGGCATCGTCGACCGAGGTCATCGCATCCCAGCGCAGCTGGGCGGCGGCCGCCTGCGCATCGAGGATGCGCTGTTCGGGGATCCCGTCGGCGCCGACCGGGTAGATCGTCCGCAACGGCTCGTGCCGTGTCATGACCGCGACGATCGCCGTCCGCAGGGCGCTCGCGTCCAGATCCCCGACGATGTCGAAGGCGACGGGCATGTTGTAGACCGGCGAGGTGACGTCGAACTGATTGAGGAACCACATCCGTTGTTGCGCATACGACAACGGGATTCGGGCCGGGCGGGGTCGCGGCACCAGCGGATGAGCGCTGATCCGACGAATGCCGAGCGCCTGCGCGAGTCCGCGGACCGTCGGGGTCCGGAACAGGTCACGGACATCCACGTCGGTGCCGAGCCGGTCGCCGATCCGGGCCACCACCCTCATGGCCGCCAGCGAGTTGCCGCCGAGGTCGAAGAACGGCACGGTGACCGACACCTCGTCGAGGCCGAGGACGTCGGCGAACACCGCGGCCACCGCGCGTTCGACCGGGTCGGCGGGCCGCACCACCTCGTTCGCGACTGCTGCCGGTTCGGGAAGCGCCCGACGGTCGAGTTTGCCCGTCGCGGTGATCGGCACCGCGTCGAGGACAACCCATCGAGTGGGTCGCATGTACTGCGGCAGAGCTGTTTCCAGATGGTCGCGCACCGCATCGAGGTCGATGTCGCCGGCGAGGTACCCCACGAGCACGTCGCCCGCGGGACCGGTGCGCACTGCGACGGCCGCGTGCGTCACCCCGTCCACCCGGGCCAGGACCGTCTCGATCTCCCCCAGTTCGATGCGCTGACCGCGCAGCTTGACCTGGAAGTCCGCGCGGCCGAGATATTCCAGTTCACCGGCCGCATTCCAGCGGACCAGGTCACCCGTCCGGTACAGGCGGGCACCACGCCGGCCCGTGGGATCGGCGATGAACCGCTCGGCGGTCAGATCCGGTCGGGCCGAATAGCCGCGGGCCAGTTGGTCGCCGCCCACGTACAGTTCGCCGACCACCCCGATCGGCGACGGTTGCAACCGGTCGTCGAGGACCCAGGTGCTCGTGTTGGCGTCCGGGCGCCCGATGGGGACGACCTCGTCGTCCGGGCGGACGCGGTGCGCGGTCACCTCGACGGCCGCCTCCGTCGGACCGTAGAGGTTGTCGATCTCCGCGGTCGGTACGAGATCCGCCATGGCGGCGGCCGTCGCGGCCGGGAGCGCCTCCCCGGAGGCGTTGACACGACGCAGCGACCCGAGCGCACGGCGCCGCTCGGCGTGCCCTCCGACGTACTCCACGAAGGCGGCCATCATCGACGGCACGAAGTGGATCGACGTGACTCTGCGCTGCCCGATCTCGGCGAGGATGTAGGCCGGGTCGACGTGCCGTCCGTCCTCGGCGATGACGAGTCGGGCACCGGCCATCAACGGTTCGAACAGTTCGGGCACCGAGACGTCGAACGTCACCGGCGTCTTGAGCATCACCACGTCGTCGCGCCGCAGCGGCGAGCGCACCGCCATCCACGCGAGCCGGTTCAACACCGCGCCGTGACTGACCGTGACCCCCTTGGGAGTACCGGTCGAGCCGGAGGTGAACAGGGTGTAGAGCGCGTTGCCCGGGCGGGGTCTGCGAGGCACCGCGTCCGACGCCTGCGACGCGCCCAGCGGGGCGCGACCGTCCACCAGGACGACCGGTGTCGTCAGACCCGACACGGCAGGCGGGCGCGCACCGTCGACGAGGATCGCCACGATGCCCGCTGTGTCGATCATCGCGGCGGCGCGCTCGGGCGGGGTCGCCGGGTCGATGGCGACGTAGCTGCCGCCTGCGGCGACCACGCCGTGAATCGCGAGAACCAATTCGATGGAGCGCGGAATGCAGACGCCCACAGCCACATCGGGGCCCACACCCAGTGCCGCCAGCCGGGCGGCGATCCGACCGGTGCGCGCGGTGAACTCCCGGTATGTCACGACCCGGTCTCCCGCGACGAGTGCGACGGCCTCCGGTGATCGACGCGCGGCCCGCTCGACGGCGTCGGTGACCGTCGACCACGGTACGTCCAGATCCGGTCCGCAGACCAGGTCGGCGATGCGGGCGCGCTCGGCAGCGTCCGTCAGCTCGATCGCACCGATGGCCCGCTCCGGGGGCCCGGTGAGTGCTTCGAGCACCCGGGTCAGCCTGGTTGCCACGCCGGCGACCGTGTCCTCGTCGAACAGGTCGGTGGCGTAGGTGATCTCGACGGTCCACGGGCCGTCGGACGCGATCTCGACCGCGAAGGTCATGTCGAGTTGGGTGGTGCCGGTCGACGCCGCGATCGGCTCCAGAATGAGGCCGGTGCCGTCGACTTCGTCGGATCCACCGGTCGGGTCAGAACCGGCGGAATCGGCGTGGAGCACGGACAACATCACCTGGCTGATGGGCGCGAAGGCCTCCGAACGTACCGGAGCCAGCCGATCCACGAGATATTCGAAGGGGACGTCCGCCCGGGACAGCGCGTTGACATCGTCGATGCGCACGCGCTCGAGGAAGTCCCCGATCGGGATCGACGGATCGACCTCGGTGCGCAGCACGACGGTGTTCACGAACATCCCGACGAGGTCGTCGAGGTGTGCGTGACCGCGCCCGGCCACCGGTGTGCTGATGACGATGTCCCGGCTCGCCGACAACCGTGCCAGGAGCAGTGACAATGCGGCGTGGACCACCATGAACTCGGTTGCGCCGTATCTTCTTGCCGCCGAGCCGATCCGGTCGGTCAGTTCGGCGGGGATCGCGGCGATCACGCGCGACCCGCGCTGCGAAGCGACCGGGGGCCGGGGCCGGTCGGTGGGCACTGCGAGCAGTTCACCCACGCCTGACAACCGGGTCAGCCAGTACGCGACCTGTCCGCCCAGGATCGAATCCGGGGAATCGATGTCGCCCAGCGTGTTCCGTTGCCACACGGCGTGGTCGGCGAACTGGATCGGCAGCTCGTCCCGGTGCGGCGGGTGCCCGGCGGTGCGCGCCAGGTATGCCGACCACAGGTCGGCGACGAGCGGCCGCATCGACTCTCCGTCGGCCGCGATGTGGTGCAGCAGCACGACGACCACGTGGTCCCGATCACCCACCGTCACGAGTCGGACCCGGATCGGGATCTCTACGGTCACATCGAAGGTCGCGGTGCCGATCATCGTCGCGGGGTCGAGGCCCATTCCGGTTCCGTCGTCCGGCGTCGCGGTGATGGTCTCCCAGATCAGCCGGGTACGGGCCTCCTCCACGGAGAGAATGTGCTGGTGTGGCTCACCGGCGTCCGCGGGAAAAACGGTCCGGAGGATCTCGTGACGACCGATGACGTCGACCACCGCCTCGCGCAGGTGCGCGATGTCCAGTGCCCCACGGAGGCGGACCGCCACCGGGATGGTGTAGGTCGCGGACTCGGGCTCCAGCCGGTTCAGGAACCAGATCCGTTGCTGCGCATACGACAGCGGGACCCGTTCCGGCCTGGGGTCTGCTCGGCGCAACGGCGGTGGCACGATGCCGGTCTGGTGCGCGGAGTCGATGCGACGCCCGAGCCCGCGGACGGTGGGTGCCTCGAACACGTCGCGGACGCCCACACGTAACCCGAACGCGTCACCGGCGCGGGCGCTGAGGCGCGTCGCCGAGAGCGAGTTCCCCCCGATCGCGAAGAAGTCCGCGGTCACCGACACGTCGTCGATGTCGAGCACGTCCGCCACGATCGCGGCCAGTGTCCGCTCGGTGAGCGTGGACGCCGGCACGTGATCGTCGACCTGGTCGGCGCCGATGTCCGGGAGGGCGCTCCGGTCGATCTTGCCGATCGGGCTGCGGGGCAATGAGTCCAGGACCGCCAGCGCGCCCGGGATCATGTGCGGGGGAAGGACGGTCGCGAGGTGTTCGCGCAGCTCACCCACGGTCACGGGGCGATCCGGGCTCACCGGTTCGACATACCCGGCGAGTGCCGTGACGGGATCGCCGACACCGATGACCGCCGCCGTCCGCACACCCTCGTGTGTGGTCAGCACCGCCTCGATCTCCCCGAGTTCGAGACGTTGTCCCCGCAGCTTCACCTGGAAGTCGGAACGGCCGACGTACGTGAGATCCCCGGTGGCCGAACGCACGACGAGGTCGCCGGTGCGATACATCCGCGTGCCCGGAATGCCCATCGGCGACGCGACGAACCGTCCCGCGGTGAGCGCGGCCCGGCCGTGATAACCCCGCGCCAGTGCCGGGCCGACGAGGTGCAGCTCGCCGACCACTCCGGGTGGTACCGGGTGCAGCCGATCGTCGAGCACATGCGCGACGACGCCGGGCACCGGATGTCCCAGCCGGACCGGACTACCGACACTGATCGCGGGTGACGTGACGCTGATGATCGTCGTCTCGGTCGGTCCGTAGCCGTTGTACACGGCGAGATGCCGCGCCCACCGGTCCTTCTCGGCGTCGGGCACCGCCTCGCCGCCCAGGAGCACGTCGGTCAGCGGCAGCCGTGCCGGTTCCGGCAGCGACGCAGCCACCGAGGTCACCAGGAAGGCGTGGGTGGTGCGATGCTCGGCGATGAACTCGGCGAGGTCGCGCCCCCCGAAGATGTCCGGCGGGACGATGGCGAGTGTCGCCGCATTACCGTAGACGCCGAGGACTTCCAGCATGGCGGCATCGAAGGCAGGCGAGCTGATCCCCAGCCAGCGAGCATGGGGCCCCGAACCGTGCCGATCCCGCAGTACGGCGGCGACACCGGCCAGGCCACGATGTGGAACGAGCACTCCCTTGGGGGTTCCGGTCGATCCCGACGTGAAGATCATGTAGGCGCCCTGGTCGACGTGCGAGGGCCGGGTCGGCTCCGGCGAGTCGCCCGGTTCGCGAGCAGCCAGGTCATCGGCGCGCCCGGCGTCGACGAGCAACCATTCCGGGCCGTCGGTCGTCGTGCCGGACCCCAGTGCGGCGACACTCCCGTCGGTGATGCCGATCCGTGCGCCGCTCGCCTCGACCACGCGCGCGATCCGCTCGGCCGGGTATCGGGGGTCGACGGGGCAGTAGACGGCACCGGCCTTCGCGACGGCCCACAGAGCGAGCTGGGCCGACGCCGAGCGCGGGAAGACGCACAGGACGACGTCCTCGGGTCCGACGCCCCGCTCGATCAGTTCTGCGGCGAGATGCGAACTGGCGTTGTCGAGTTGGGCGTAGGTCCACGTCCGGTCGGCGTCGACGACCGCGACATGTTCGGGCCTCGCCCGGGCGGCGTTCCGAAGCAGGTCCCCCAGCAGTGCCGGCCGGGGGTCCGGGTCTCCGGAGACCAGCGGCAGCATGTCCTCGTCGGCCGCGAGCAGCCGCAGGTCCCCGATCGCGTGGGCGGGATCGGCGACCGCCTCCGCGAGCAACCCGGTGAAGCGATCGGTCAGGCGCCGGGCGTCGGCATCGTCGTAGAGGTCTGTCGCGTAGGTGAGCGTGCCCTGCCATGCGGCACCCTCCACCGGGTCGGTCGCGATGGCGAAGGTGAGATCCAGTTTTGCCGAGTGGTCGTCGACGGCCACGGGTTCGATCTCGAGACCGAGGTCTCGGGATTCGTCGGCCGGGAGCGAACCGCGTTCGAGGGTGGTGAGCAGCACCTGCACCAACGGGGCGTACGCGGCGGTCCGGGCGATGCCCACGGCATCGACGACATCGTCGAACGGCACGTCGGCGTGGCTCAGCGCATCGAGGTCCAACTCGCGCACGTCCGCCACCAACTCGGAGAACGGCCGGGCGGGGGCGAGTGGCGTGCGGAGGGCCACGGTGTTGACGAACATGCCGATCAGATCGTCGGTGTTGCCGTCCCGCCCGGCCGTCGCGGTGCCGATGACCACGTCACCGGTGCCCGACAGTCTGCCGAGAAGCGTGGCCAGCGCGGCGTGGAGGACCATGAAGTCGGTGGCGTCCGCGCCACGGGCGACGGCGCGGATCGCCTGCGCGGTTCGGCCCGGAATGACGAAGTCGACCGTCGCCCCCCGGCCGGTGGGACTCGCCGGACGGATGTGGGTGGTGGGCAGGTCGAGCAGCACGGGGGCACCCGCGAGTCGATCGGCCCACCAGCGACGATGGCTCTCGATCAGGTCTGCTCGGTCACCCGTCATCAGCACGTGATCGGCGTACTGGATGCCCAGCGGTGGCCAATCCGGTGCGACACCCTCCCGGCGTGCCATGTAGGCGGTCAACAGGTCTCGGGCCAGGACGGCCCCTGATTCGCCGTCTGCGGCGATGTGGTGGATGGCGATCACGAGCAGGGCGCCCGTCGTCCCGGTGGAGGGCAGGGCCTCGGTGTGCAACCGCGCCCGCAACGGCAGGTCTCGGGTGAGGTCGTACGGCGCGGCGGCGACCGCGAGCGCCTCTCCGACCGACTCGGCCACCCGCCAGTCGAATACCTCGCCCCCGTCTATGATGAGCTGGTGCGGCCGCCCCTGCGAGTCGAGGGGATACATGGTGCGAAGGACCTCATGCCGCGCAACGACATCGCCGAGCGACAAGCGCAGATGCTCGGCGTCGACGTCACCGCGGATGCGGAACGCGAACGGGATGATGTACGACGCCACCGTCGGCTCGTACTGGTTGATGAACCACATACGGCGTTGCGCGCTCGACAGCGGCAACACCGGCGGACGTGTCGGGACGGCCGGGGCATGGAACGCGGCATCCGCGTATCCCGGCATCGTCTCGATGCGCGAGGCCAGGTCTCGGACGGTCGGGGCATCGAACACGTCGCGCACGCCGACATCGGCTCCGAGCACCCGCCCCGCCCGCGCCGCCAGGCGGGTGGCCGCGAGCGAATTGCCGCCGAGGTCGAAGAAGCTGTCGGTCGTCGACACCGGCGCAGGTTCGTCTGAAGTGAGACCCAGCACCTCCGCGAACACCTCGACCAGCGCGGATTCGACGGCGGTCTGTGGCTCGACCCGGCCCGAGGAGGCGAAATCCGGTGCGGGCAGCGCCTTCCGGTCGACCTTGCCTGCCGTGTTCAGCGGCAACGCATCCAGGACCATCCACGACGTCGGGCGCATGTAGGCCGGCAGTTGTTCAGCCGTGGCACGCAGCTCGTCGACGTCGACCTCGGCGCCGGTGACATGTGCGACGAGCTGGTCCCCCGCCGGGAGCGCCATCACCGACACGACGACCTGGGCGACCCCGGGCGTTGTGGCCAGCACGGTTTCGATTTCGCCCAACTCGATCCGCTGCCCCCGCAACTTCACCTGAAAATCAACACGCCCCACATACTCCAACTCACCCACACCCGACCACCGCACCCGATCACCCGTCCGATACAACCGCCCACCCACCACACCAAACGGATCAGCCACAAACCGCTCCGCCGACAACCCCGACCGCGACGCATACCCCCGCGCCACCTGCACACCACCCACATACAACTCACCCACCACACCCACCGGCACCGGCCGCAACCGCGAATCCAACACCCACACCGACACATTCGGCACCGCACGACCAATCGGCACCACCACCTCACCACCACCCACCACATACGACGTCACATCCACCGCAGCCTCAGTCGGCCCATACAAATTCACCACCCGCACCGACGGCACCAAACCCCGCAACCCCACCACCGAACCCACACCCAACGCCTCACCCGAACAAAACACCTGACGCAACGACCCCAACCCCGCCACACCCGAATCCCCCAGTACCGAATCCTTCAGGGCATCAACAAACACCGACAACATCGACGGCACAAAATGACACACCGACACCCCACACCGCTCCACCACCGACGCCACATACCAC
>NZ_JAKOIW010000029.1 GCF_022206305.1 Gordonia sp. 'Campus'
CTCCCGGCCCCACCGCCACCGGTCCGACCCGCCAGCGTGACGACCGGCGCGATCCCGGTGACGAACTACGAGGCCTACGAGTCGGCAGCCACCGACGTCAAGAGCACCCACCCTCGATGCGGCATCGACTGGAAGGTCATCGCCGGCATCGGTCGCGTCGAATCCCACCACGCCGACCAGGGCAACGTGACGCCCGACGGTGCGCTGCGCAGTGCGATCTTCGGCCCGCGCCTCGACGGCTCACTCGGGGGCAACGAGGTCATCAACGACACCGACGGCGGTTCGCTCGACGGCGACCCGGTCTACGATCGCGCGGTCGGCCCCATGCAGTTCCTGCCCTCGACGTGGAAGATGTACGCCGCCGACGGCAATCACGACGGGAAGTCCGACCCCCAGAACATCTTCGACGCCGCACTCACCACCGCGAACTACCTCTGCGACGAGAACCTCGATCTGCGCGACTCGTCGTCTCTGGTCACCGCGGTTCTGCGGTACAACAATTCGATGGACTACGTGAACAAGGTCCTCGGATTCGCCCGCGAGTACTGATCGCGCCCACCGCCCCCTGAGGTGCGCAGCGCATAAGCGACCCCCCGACCCCTGAGGTGCGAGGAGCGCAAGCGACGCCCCCACTGCTCCCTGAGGCGCGAGGAGCGCAAGCGACGAGCCTCGAAGGGCCGGCGACTGCCCTACTTCAGCTCTGCGTCAGAAAGGCCTGCAGCGCAGCCGAATACATGGGTACGTCGGCGGCACCCATGAGCTCTCGCGCCGAATGCATCGCGAGTTGTGGCGCACCCACGTCGACGGTCGCCAGTCCGGTGCGCGACGCGGTGATCGGCCCGATCGTCGATCCGCAGGGCAGGTCCGCGCGGTGGACGTAGCGCTGCATCGGCACGCCGGCCGCATCGCACGCCAGCGCGAAGACCGCCTCGCCCATGGCGTCCGATGCGTATCGGAGGTTCTGGTTCACCTTCAGGACCGGCCCGCCGCCGATGGAGATCCGGTGTCCGGGCTCGTGACGCTCGGGATAGTTCGGGTGCGTGGCATGCGCCATGTCGCCCGACAGGCAGATGCTCGCGGCCATGGACCGCAGGAAGTCCGCGCGTGATCCGCCCCGCGCCAGGACGATTCGCTCACAGATCGAACCCAGGAAGTCCGACGCCGCGCCTCGTTCGGAACCGCTGCCGACCTCTTCGTGATCGAACAGCACCAGCATCTTCGTGTGGTTCGACGACCCGGCGTCCAGCAGCGCCCACAGCCCCGCATAGCAGGTGCCCTGATTGTCGAGACGTGGTGCGCTGAGCAGGTTCTCGTCGGCGCCGATGATCGCCGACGGGGCGATGTCGTGGGTCATCAGTTCCCAGCCGAGGAGCGAGTCGGGATCGATCCCCGCGTACTCCGCCACCCAGTCGAGTACAGGCGGTGCGGCGTCGTCCAGACCCCACACACCGTTCACGTGGCGCTGTGGGTCGAGTGCGACGCCCTTGCGGTCCTCGGACAGGTGAATGGCGAGCTGCGGCACGCGAACCACGGGCTCGGTCACGTGCACCAGCGTGTGTGCGACCCGATCCCCGGAGCGATACGCGAGCCGACCGGACAGCCCGAGATCGCGATCGAGCCACGAGTTCAACCAGGCCCCGCCGTACGGCTCGAGTGCGATCATCGCGATACCCGCCGACGACCGATCGGGATGCTGCTTCAGACGCAGGTTGGGACTGTCGGTGTGGCCGCCCACGATCCGGAACGCCGACGACTCCCCGGCCTCCCAAGCGATGATCGATCCGCCACGGATCACGTAACACCGCGCCGAAGTGCCGCCCAGGTCGGCACCGGACCACTCCTGATCCTCGAAAAGCCGCGTGTACCCGGCACTCTCGAGTTCCGCGGCGACCGTCGCGCACACATGGAAGGGCGAGGGCGAGGCGTCGATGAACTGACCCAGCCCGCGTGCGGTCGCGGTGGTCGGCAGTGTCGGGGATGCGGACATCTGTGCTCCGGAGGTGGGGCGCCGCGTACTCACACCGAGGCGAGGACCGAGTCGATCACCGAGTAGAAGAGGCCGAGACCGTCGTCGCTCGGACCGGTGAGCGGCTCGGTGGCGTGCTCGGGGTGCGGCATCAGGCCGACGATCCGCCCGTTCGGGCTGGAGATACCGGCGATCTCGAGGGCCGAGCCGTTGGGGTTGCGCTCCGGGAACCGGAACACGACCAGGCCCTCCCCTTCGAGTTCCTCGAGCTTGCGCTGCGAGGCCACGTAACGACCCTCGCCGGACTTCAACGGGATCAAAATCTCCGCGCCCTGTTCGAACCGGGTCGTCCACGCCGTCGTGTTGGACTCCACACGCAACCACTCGTCACGGCAGATGAAGTGGAGTCCCTCGTTGCGGGTCAGCGCACCGGGCAGCAAGCCGGCCTCGCACAACACCTGGAAACCGTTGCAGATGCCGAGGACCGGCATCCCCTTGCCCGCCGCCTCCACGACCGAACCCATCACCGGGGCGAATCGCGCGATGGCCCCGGCACGGAGGTAATCGCCGTACGAGAAGCCGCCCGGCACGATGATCGCGTCGACTCCCTTGAGGTCGGCGTCGCCGTGCCACAACGACACCGGCTCGGCACCGGCGAGCCGGACCGCGCGTGCGGCGTCGACGTCGTCGAGGGTTCCGGGGAAGGTGATGACCCCGATACGTGCTGTCATGGCTGCCCTCTACTCCGCGACGCGCGAGACGTTGAAGTTCTCGATGACCGTATTGGTCAGGAGTTCCTCGGCGATGCGCTCGAGAGTCGTGTCATCCACCGAATCGTCGACCTCGAGTTCGAATCGCTTGCCCTGACGGACGTCGCCGATACCGCTGAACCCGAGCCGACCCAGGGCACCGACGATGGCCTGGCCCTGCGGGTCGAGAATCTCGGCTTTGGGCATCACGTCGACCACCACTCGCGCCATGGACCGCTCCTCAAATGTCTGCTGGTCGGTTGTCGCCTGATCGGTGATTCCCGATCAGTTCACGCCGGTCAGCTTACCGGGTACGCCAAATCGCCTCAGAGCACGGATTCGATGGCGGCGATGACCGTCGGGTCGGTGGGCTCGGTGCGCGGACGGAAGCGGTTGACGACCTCACCGTCGGCGTTGACGAGAAACTTCTCGAAATTCCACTGGATGTCGCCCGCCTCGCCGTCGGCGTCGGCGTGCCGGGTGAGTTCGGCGTACAGCGGGTGACGATCGTCGCCGTTCACGTCGGTCTTCTCCAGCAGCGGAAACGTCACACCGTAGGTCGCCGAGCAGAAGGTGGCGATCTCCTCGGCGGTGCCGGGCTCCTGACCCATGAACTGGTTGCAGGGCACACCGACGACGGTGAGGCCCTTGTCGCCGTAGGTCTTCGCGAGCTCTTCGAGGCCGGCGTACTGCGGCGTGAGTCCGCACTTGCTGGCGACGTTCACCACGAGAAGCGGTCCGCCGAAGTCGTTCAGCGAGACGTCGGAGCCGTCGAGTCCGGAAACCGGGATGTCCTTGATGTTGGCCATGAACGCAAGATTAGACGGCCGACGCGGGCCCGACGGGAGACGGGCATCACAGCGCTCGTCACCTATGCGCAAGGTCACCCATAATTGCGTTCCTGCAATAGTTGCATCGGGGTTAGCATTTTCGGGTGCCCGGGGAGTGTGAAGTGAGCAGCGGCGCCGAGGAATCGGTGAACGCCGCGTCGTCGGCACTCAACACATTCCTGGACCGGCTCATCGACCTGAGCCGGCCCGAGGCCCTGGAAAGTCTCGCAGCCACGGAGATCACGTTCTCCCAGTTGCGAATCCTCTCCGCGCTCGGTTGTCACACCGGACCGATGTCGGTCAACGCCATCGCCGAACAGGTGCAACTGTCCCTGGCGGCCGCTGGCCGGACGGTGGACAAGCTGGTCTGCGGCGGCCTGGTCGACCGTCGCGAGGATCCGACCGACCGCCGGGTCAAGCGCATCTCCCTCACCGACGGGGGCCGGCGCTACCTGGAGACCCACCTCGCGGTGAAGCACGAGACCGTCCGGCATTTCGTCGCCAACCTGCCGGCCGACATGCGGGACGAGCTCTGCGCCGCACTACGTCCGATCGTCGACGACGCCGTCGACCACTTCTGTCTGCCCGATCGAATAGGAACACCCGAATGACTTCATCCACCGGTGGCCACCTGCACGAAGGCCCACCAGACACCAAGCTGGACCGGCACGTCCTGCTGGTCGCCGGCGTGGTCGTGCTCGGCGCGATCATGTCGATCCTCGACGTCACCGTGGTCGCCGTCGCGCAGAACACCTTCCAGCAGGAGTTCGGCACCGACGCCGCAGGAGCCGCCTGGACGGCGACCGGCTACACACTCGCCCTCGCCGCCGTCATCCCGCTGTCGAGCTGGGCGGCCTCGCGATTCGGCACCAAGCGGGTGTATCTCGTCTCGCTCGTGCTGTTCACGCTCGGTTCGGTCCTGTGTGCTCTCGCCCCGAACATCGGCGCGCTCGTCGCGTTCCGTGTGATCCAGGGTCTCGGCGGCGGCATGCTGATGCCGGTCGGCATGATGATGCTGACCAAGGCCGCCGGCCCGGAACGTGTCGGTTCGGTCATGGCGGTTCTGGGCATCCCGATGCTCCTCGGCCCGATCTCGGGTCCGATCCTGGGCGGCGTGCTCATCGAGCAGCTGAGCTGGCACTGGATCTTCCTGATCAACGTCCCGATCGGCGTGATCGCCCTCGTCTACTCGTGGATCGTCCTGCGTGACGACGCCGAGACCACGCGCCCGTCTTTCGACGTCGTCGGTCTGCTCCTGCTGTCACCCGGCCTCGCGCTGTTCCTGTTCGGCATCTCCTCGAGCGCCGAGCACCGCACCTTCATGTCCGGGACGGTGCTGATCCCGATGATCGTCGGTGCGATCCTGATCGTCGCGTTCATCCTCCATGCACTCCGCAAGAAGAACCCGCTGCTCGATCTGCGGCTGTTCGCCAATCGGACGCTGAGCGTCGCCGTCGTGACGATGGTGCTGTTCATGGTCGCCTTCTTCGGTGCCGCACTGTTGTTCCCGCAGTACTTCATCGGCGTGCGTGGCGAGTCCACCTTGGCCGCGGGCCTGCTCCTCGCCCCACAGGGCATCGGCGCGATGGTGACGATGCCGATCGCGGGACGACTCACCGACAAGATGGGTCCGGGCAAGTTCGTACTGGTGGGCATCGTCCTGATCGTGCTGGGACTCAGCACGTTCATGTTCCTCGGCGCCGACACCTCCTACTGGCTGATCTGCGGTTCGCTGTTCGTCCAGGGCCTCGGTATGGGTATGACGATGATGCCGATCATGTCCTCGGCGCTGGCCACCCTCAGCAACAAGCAGGTGCCCGACGGATCGACGCTGCTCAACGTGATCCAGCAGTCGGCGACGTCGATCGGCACCGCGGTGATCTCGGTGATCCTGGCCGCCAGCCTGGCGAGCAAGCCAGAGGCCGGTCTCGCGATCATGGCGAACACCTCCGACGCACCGCTGCCCCCGGGCGTGCCGAATCCGCTGCCGGAGTCGTTCTTCGAGACCGCTGCCGACGTGTTCTCCAACACGTTCACCATCTCGGTGGTGCTGATCGTCCTGACGTTGATCCCGGCGTTCTTCCTGCCCCGCAAGAAGATCGCGTCGCCGCTCACCGAAGAGGACATGGACCGCGGTCCGATCATGATGCACTGACGCCAGTCAGAACTGGCACCACGAATGCACAGAGCCCCGCCGGCATCGCGCCGGCGGGGCTCTGTGCGGTTCTGTCGAACAATGGGGTCAGTCGTCGAGCGCGCCCGACTGCTGGAGGATCCACGCGAGCTCGAAGGCGACCTCTTCCCACTGCTTGTATCGGCCGCTGACGCCGCCGTGTCCCGCCGACATCTCGGTCTTGAGCAGGATCGGGTTTCCCGACGTCGACTTGTCCTGAAGCCGCGCAACCCATTTCGCGGCCTCGGTGAACAGCACCCGGGTGTCGTTCAGTGAGGTCAGCGCGAGGATGGGCGGATACGGCTTCGCCTCGACGTTCTCGTAGGGCGTGTAGGTCTTCATGTACTCGTAGACCTTCGGATCGTGGAGCGGGTCGCCCCACTCGTCCCACTCGATGACGGTGAGCGGCAACGACGGATCGAGGATCGAGTTCAGCGCGTCGACGAACGGAACCGACGCGAGGATGCCGTTGAACAGCTCCGGGGCCAGATTGGCCACCGCGCCGACGAGCAGTCCGCCGGCCGAACCACCTTCGGCGACCATCTGCTGCGGTGTCGTCCACCCGGCTTCGACGAGATGGCGACCGGCTGCGACGAAGTCGGTGAAGGTGTTCTTCTTGCTGAGTTCCTTGCCGTTCTCGTACCAGTACCGGCCCATCTCACCGCCGCCGCGGATGTGGGCGAGGACGAAGACCATGCCCCGGTCGAGCATCGACAACCGGGCCACCGAGAAATACGGATCGATGCTCGCCTCGTAGGAGCCGTAACCGTAGAGCAGGAGTGGGGCCGGCCTGGACGCGTCGGTCTCCTTGCGCCGCAACACCGACAGCGGGATGCGGGTGCCGTCGTCGGCGACCGCCCATTCGCGGGACTGCACGTAATCGGCCGGGTCGTAACCACCGAGGACCGGTTGACGCTTGAGGAGTGTGCGCTCACCGGTGGCGACGTCGAGCTCGAACAACTCGGCCGGCTCGATGAAGCTTCCGTACCCGATCCGGAGTTTCGGAGCACTCCACTCCGGGTTGGCCGCGAGACCCGCCGAACTCAACTCCTGGTCGAAGGCGACCTCGGCGAAGTCCGACTCCGACGGCATGCCGTCGATGTCCCGCAGGTCGGCGATCGCCAGACGCGGCAACGCATCCCGTCGGTACGACAGCACGAGGTAGTCGGCGAAGGCGTCGAGGTCCTCGATGCGTCGCTGCGGGTCGTGTGCGATGAGTTCCCGGCGGGCGGAGGGGTCGTCGACGGGTGCGAGGTCGATGGCGAAGTTCTCCGCCTTCTGCCCGTCGCGGACATCGTTGTGGACGATGACGAGGTAATCGTCACCCCCGATGACCGCATGCTCGACGCTGTACTCCACACCGTCGACACGTGGTGCGACACTCACGAATTCACCGGTCGGATCGTCGGCGGGGAGCAGGTAGCTCTCCGAGGTGATCTTCGATCCGACCCCGATGACGAGATACTTGTCGCTGCGCGTGGTGCCCATGCCGACCCAGAACCGCTCGTCGGGCTCGTGGAAGACCTTCACGTCGTCGGTCCCGGCACCGATGTCGTGGCGCCACACCGTGTCCGGACGCCACGCGGCATCGACCGTCGAGTAGAAGACGTGTCGGGCATCGGCCGACCACACCGCACTCCCCGAGGTGTCGGCGACCTCGTCGGGCAGAAGGTCACCGGTGCGAAGATCCTTGATGCGCAGCGTGTATCGCTCGTCCCCGACGACGTCGGTGCTGTAGGCGAGCCAGTTCCCGTCGTCGCTGACGGTCAACGCGCCCAGACTGAAGAAGTCGTGCCCCTCCGCCTCCACGTTGGCGTCGAGCAGGATCTCCTCGCCGGGAAGCGGATCGTCGCCGACCTCCGGGGGTACCCAGTCGTCGTCGGAGCGAATGGGGCACCGGCAGGACGTCGCATACTGCTTGCCCTCGTGGGTGCGACCGTAGTACCAGAACCGCCCGCGCCGGTTGGGCACCGACATGTCGGTTTCCTTGGTGCGGCTCTTGATCTCGGTGAAGATCTGGGAGCGCAGATCGGCCAGCTGCTCTGTGTGCGCTTCGGTGAACGCGTTCTGCGCCTCGAGGTAGGCGATCACCTCGGGATCGTCCTTGTCGCGCAACCACTCGTAATCGTCGACGAAGGTGTCGCCGTGGTGGATGCGCTCGGTGGGAACCTTCTTGGCCACCGGCGGGGTCACCTCGCGGACGCTGGCATCGTTCTTCTCGTCGGTCACGAGACCACCTCCGCATCGGGCCAGTCGGCAAAGGACTTCTGCGAGATCCACTCGTAGGCATCGATATAGCGCTGCCGCGTGCGGTCCACGACGTCGTCGGGCAACTCCGGCGGCGCCTCGTCCGACGCTCTGTCCCAACCGGATTCGGCGCTCGTGAGCCAGTTCCGCACGATCTGCTTGTCGAAGCTCGGCTGCACCTTGCCCGCCTCGTAGGTGGCGGACTCCCAGTAGCGAGACGAGTCGGGGGTGAGCACCTCGTCGGCGAGAACGAGATCGCCGTCGGGTCCGCGACCGAACTCGAACTTCGTGTCGGCGAGGATGATTCCGCGTTCGGCTGCGACCGCCGCGCCGCGCCCGTAGATGTCGAGGGTCGCCGCGCGCAGAGCCTGCGCCAACTCCTCCCCTTCCTGCTCGACGACCCGCTCGAAGCTGATGTTCTCGTCGTGCTCGCCCTGGGCGGCCTTGGTCGCGGGCGTGAAGATGGGCTCGGGGAGTCTGCTCGCCTCCGTCAGTCCCGCCGGGAGCTCGACACCGCACACGGCGCCGGTGGCCTCGTAGTCGAGCAGACCCGAGCCGGTCAGGTAGCCACGGGCGACACACTCGACCTGCACCATCGGCAGTCTGCGCACCACCATCGACCGCCCGACGACGCGAGCCGGGATCCGCTCGTCGTCCGGGCCACCCGCGAGGTGGTTGGGCACACCGAGCTCGTCGAACCAGAAGAAGCTCATCGCCGTGAGGATGCGTCCCTTGTCGGGGATCGCGGGACTCAGGACGTGGTCGTAGGCGGAGATCCGGTCGGACGCCACCAACAGCAGGGTGTCGGCGTCGATCTCGTAGATCTCGCGGACCTTCCCCGACGCCAGATGGCGGTAGGACTGCAGTTCAGGACGCATGGACTCGACCCTAGAGGGTGGGGCGCACCCGCGGGGCGGCAGGGACCTTCCGCCGGTGCGCGTCGGCGGGCCCCTCTGACATCCTGGACCGATGGACGCGTCGCCCCACATCACCATCACCTACTGCACCCAGTGCAACTGGCTGCTGCGGGCGTCGTGGATGGCATCGGAGCTGCTGAACACCTTCGGTACCGATCTCGGCTCGGTCACCCTCGTCCCCGGCACCGGCGGGGTGTTCGTCATCGACGTGGACGGGACGCGGATCTGGGATCGAAAGAGCGACGGCGGGTTCCCCGGCGCCGCCGAACTCAAGCGACGCGTTCGCGACACCGCGCTTCCGGACTGGAATCTCGGCCACTCCGACGCCGCCGCCCCCGAGTGACCCTCACTCGACAGGTGCGCTACCTGACACCGATCAGCGCTAGCTAGAACTAGCGCACGTGGCACCGAAGTAGCGCTTCTGCGGAGACCCATTCACTGCGTCGCCCGCTCCCCCCGCGCACACCTCAGCGAACAGGGGCACGGCCCTTAGAGAATCGGCGCCGGGGCGTAACCGGCGGCGTCGGGGTACTGCCCGATGATCTTCTCCGCGGCCGCGATGACGTCGGCGACCTGTTGCTCGGCCGCTCCCACGAAGGCGGTCTTGTCGGCGAGCAGTGCGTCGAGCTGCGCACGGTCGAGCGGGAGACGCTCGTCGGCGGCGAGGCGGTCCAACAGGTCGGGTTCGCGACCCTCTTCGCGCATCGCCAGAGCAACCGCGACGGCGTTCTCCTTGATCGCCTCGTGGGCGGTCTCGCGCCCGACCCCCGCGCGCACCGCGGCCATGAGGACTTTGGTGGTCGCCAGGAACGGCAGGTAGCGGTCGAGCTCGTTGGCGATCACCGCGGGGTAGGCGCCGAACTCGTCGAGGACCGTCAGGAAGGTCTCCATGAGTCCGTCGATCGCGAAGAACGCGTCGGGGAGCGCGACCCGACGCACCACCGAACAGAACACGTCGCCCTCGTTCCACTGGGCGCCGGCCAACTCGGCGGCCATCGACCCGTAGCCGCGCAGGACCACGGCGAGTCCGTTGACGCGCTCGCAGCTGCGGGTGTTCATCTTGTGCGGCATCGCCGAGCTGCCGACCTGGCCGGGCTGGAAGCCCTCGGTCACCAGTTCGTGACCGGCCATGAGCCGGATGGTGTGCGCCAGCGAGGACGGCGCGGCAGCGATCTGCACCAGGGCCGAGACGACGTCGTGATCGAGCGACCGCGGGTAGATCTGGCCCACCGAGGTGAAGGAGCGGGCGAATCCGAGGTGGTCGGCGACGCGCGACTCGAGATCGGCGAGCTTGACGGCATCGCCGCCGAGCAGGTCGAGCATGTCCTGCGAGGTCCCCATCGGTCCCTTGATCCCACGCAGCGGGTAGCGGTCGATGAGGTCGCGCAACCGGGTGAGCGCGATCATGAGTTCGTCGGCCGCCGAGGCGAATCGCTTGCCCAGGGTGGTGGCCTGGGCCGCGACGTTGTGGCTGCGGCCGGCCATCACGACCGACGAGTAGTCGGCGGCGCGGGCGACGATGCGAGCCAGCACCGCGACACCGTGGGCGTGGACATGCTCGAGCGATCGCAGGATCTGCAGCTGCTCCACGTTCTCGGTGAGATCGCGGCTGGTCATGCCCTTGTGGATCTGCTCATGGCCGGCGAGGGCGTTGAACTCCTCGATGCGCGCCTTCACGTCGTGGCGGGTGACCCGTTCGCGGTCGGCGATCGAGGCGAGGTCGACCTGCCCGACCACGCGCTCGTAGTCGGCGATGGCGTCGGCCGGGACGTCGATGCCGAGGTCCCGCTGGGCCTTGAGCACCGCGATCCACAGTTGCCGTTCGAGTTCGATCTTGGTGCTCGCCGACCACAGCTCGGTGAGCTCGGCGGAGGCATAGCGGCTGGCCAGGACGTTGGCAATGGCAGGCTTCGACACCCGCCCAGTGTAGGTGGCCGCCGATCAGATCCTCAAAAACCGCCGCAGGGACCCGAGCCCGGCCACGGGATGGGTCAGAACGCCACGCAGGTGCCGTTGGAGCCGTAGCCCTGGCGGACGCGGACGAACGTCGGCTGCGAGACCTTGCCGTTCTGCACCGCGTACAGATACTTGTCACCGATGCGATGGGGCACCCAGGTGGTCGACGCCAGCGCGCCCTGCGGTAGGTCCCGTCCGACCAACCGCGGCGGAACACCGGCCCTGACCTCGTAGAACTCGACCCAGCCCGACGAATTGACCGGCATCGTGAGCGGATACGTGCACCCGGTGCCGTAGACGGCCGACGAGAACGCCGCGGACGCGTCGACACGGCCGGCCGGAGCCGCCTGCGCCGACGGTGCGAGCGCCGTCCCGACGAGACCCAGCGCGGCCAGAACCGGTACGACGAGAGCCGCGACGAACCCGGCCCGCGGTCGTCGTCGACGAGGCCTTGATCCCCCGCGACCGCGCTGCGCCATCGACACGCGATCCACGATTTCTCTCTCCGCCGACATCCGATCCCCCGACATCCGAAACCTCCCGCCGAATGGTGACCTGAGGCCCCATCGTGTCATCGGCCGTCGCCTCGTGCGGCCCTTTCGGGAGCTTTCCGGGGCGGGCGGCCGCGAGCCCGTCACTCCCGTGGCGCCAGGACGTCGACGACGTCGAGCAGGGCGTCGCGCACCGCGTCGACGGGCCGGACCGCCGTCTGCCCCAGCGCACCGACGATGGCACCGTCCTCGATGCCGATCAGCTGGGCGATGTGGACGGGGTCGGCCACGCGATGCGACTTGACGAGCACCTCGCAATGGTGAAGCGCGAGCGACTGTCCGCGGACCGCGACGACCTCGCGCAGACGCGGATAGCGGGCGGCGAGGGCGATCATCTCGTATCGCGCGGACAGCTGCTGGATCGTCGTGTCCGATCCCACGAAGACGTCCGCCAGCGCGCTCGCGGTGGCGCTGCTGCCACGGTGTCGACGCGGAAGAGCGTTGCAGCGCGCGGCGACTGCGATCTCGTCGTGGCTGCACAGGTTGGCGGCGGCCTCGGCCATCAGGTCGTCGAGCGAGCCGAAGTAATAGGTCGTCGACGCCAGCGGGAGCTGTGCACGTTCGGCGACCGCGCGATGGCGCACGGCATCGAAGCCGCCTTCGAGCAGCAGTTCACCGGCGGCCTCGATCAACCGAGACCGCCGACGCGCACCCTTGGGTGTCGCCGCCGACGTCATCATGCGTTCATGCTGCCAAAGGGCCGGTACCGCCGTATTGCTTTTACCAAAGCAGCGCGCGCGCAGTCGCATTCCCGTATAAGAACGTGCAATCCTCGGCGGGATCGCGATCCGATCGCGAACGTCAGTCGGACGTCGGACACGGGGTTTGGCCCGCCCCGCCCGCGGTTACCGTGAGCCCATGCAGTTCGACGGCCTCCACGCTGTCGCCGATTACTCGGCGCTCTACACCTGCCTGCGGCAGGTCGCGTTCGCCGACTTTCTCCGCGAACGCCTCGGCACGTTCGCCGTACGGTGCGACCCGACCGAGCGAACGGTCGACTTCACCTCCCTCGACGCCACCGGCCCGGCCGGGCGTCGCGTGGTGCGGTCGCGCGCCACCCTCATCGCGGTGATCGAACCCGCGGCGATCGTGTGGGGCTGGGCTCATCCCCGAGGGGATCCGTCCGGACCCGCATCCGCCTTGCGGGAGGCGGGCGCCCGGTTCGGTATCGACGACTTCGCCGTCCCGCGAATAGAGTTGCCGCCGAAGCTGTCTCGCGACGAAGCCGCGGACCGGCGCACCGAGGCCGTCGACGTCGTCGCCGCAGCGGCGGTCGAGAGCACCGGCATCAGCCCCTACTGCACGGCGCGCCTCGACGACGGGGAGAACAGGGTCGACGGCAAAGGCAGGGTCGACGGGGACACCGGTCAGGGCGGCGACCTCGCGGTGTTCCTGCTCGACGACATAACCCTCCCCGAGCCGAGCTTCGCCGACTTCGCGACCCGGATGCCGTCGATGATGAGATCACTTGCCGTCAACGATCATCGGGTCGCAATCCACGGCATGGCGGCGCGCCAGGGCTGGCACATCAATTGGCGCGCCGGTACCGACGGCGGGCGGTCCCCGATCTGCGACGTCACCGACGGTGTCTCCGTCGCGCACGTCGAGTTCGACCGTCGTGCCCGCCCCGTCGACTTCAGCTGCGACCTCGCGGGGCGGTCCTGACCGACCGCCGGCGACACATTCCGCATGCGACCATCGTCAGATGCCGACCGCCGACCGCGACATCCCTCTCCTCTCCCGGGCGATCGAGCTCGCCGCACAGGCCCGCGCCCGGGGTGACCATCCGTTCGGGTCGTTGGTGGCCGCGCCGGACGGCACCGTGGTCGCGGAGGGACGCAACTCGGTCGACACCGATCGAGACCCCACCGGCCATGCCGAGACCAACGCGGTCCGGGCCGTCGGCCACCTGGACCCGGCCGAATTGTCCGCGTACACGCTGTACACCAGCACCGAACCCTGTGCGATGTGCGCCGGCGCGATCTACTGGGCGGGCATCGGAACCGTGGTGTACGCACTCGGTGAGGACGAGTTGCGGTCGATGACCGGCGACGACCCGGCCAACCCCACGCTCGCGGTGCCCTGCCGTCAGATCTTCGCCGCAGGCACCCGGGACATCGCCGTGCGCGGTCCGTACCCGCTCGACACGGCGCGCGAGGTCCACGCCGGGTTCTGGCACCCCGGCTCCTAGGGCGGCCCACCGTCGTCGAGTTCACCGATGCGCGTCTCGCGCAGCGCATCGACACTGCGCTCGGTGTCCCCCGAACAGACCCCATCAAGGGCGAGAATGAGACGGATCTCTCAGGTGCGGGCGCGCCCGCGGGCGTGACGTTGCCACGAGGCGGGGGTCGACGATTACCCTGTTGACTCGATGACCGACGTGCCACTCCACCCCCGCGACACCGACGAGCGCACCGCTGCCCGATCCGGGCACCACGCTGCTACCCGCGTCGGGCGTCGCGCCGTGCTCGCAGCCGGTCTGGGTGCGGCGACGCTCGGGGTCGCGGCGTGCGCCGACTCTGCTCCGCCGACCTCGGTGCAGGCACGCAACATCGAGGGCCGCGCGGACGACGAACTGCCCGTCGAAGCGTCTCCCCCGCCCGTCACGGGTGGCCCACCGCTGGTCACCGGGAGCTTCCGTTCCGCGCGGATGGGCGGGCGCGACACCCGGTGGGCCGTCGCCCGGCCGAACGGGGTGACCGGCAGACTGCCCGTCGTCGTGGTGCTGCACGCGCTGAACACCAACGAGAAGTCGATCTTCGGGCCGAAGCTCGAGATGCAGACGGTGATGCAGCAGTACGTCGACGCCGGGAATGCGCCGTTCGCGCTCGCTGCCGCCGACATCGGCCGCAACTACTACCACCGACGCACCGACGGCACCGACGGCGGTGCGATGGTTCTCGACGAGTTCCTGCCGATGCTCGCGAGCGATCCCGACCTGAATCTGTCGACAGACCGGATCGGGTTGTTCGGATGGTCGATGGGCGGATACGGCGCCCTGCGGCTCGCGGCGATGCTGGGGTCCCCGCGCGTCGCGGCGGTGGCGGTGAGCTCGCCCGCGATGTGGGCCGACCCGCGCAACTTCCCGCCGCGCGCCTTCGACAGCCTCGCCGACTACCAGGCCAACTCACTGTTCGGTGCCCAACCCAAGTTCGCGAAGATCCCGCTCCTGATCAACATCGGTTCGAGCGACCAGTTCTACACCTACACCCGCCAGTGGGCGGCCGGCCTGCGTCCCCCGGCTGCCTTCGGCACCGCGGCGGGCGGTCACACCAACCGGTACTGGCGCAGCGTCCTGCCGGAGCAGGTCGAGTTCCTCGGCCGCAATCTCGCCGTCTGACCACACCCTCGCTCACCGAATCCGTTCCCGCTCAATCGATTTCGGTGAGCGGGAACGGATCATGTGAGTGAATCAGATGCTGATTCGACCCTCGAGCGCATTTCGGCCGATGTCGGTGCGGAAGTGCGAGCCGGGGAGTTTGATCTTCTCGATGCGCGCGTAGGCCTGTTCGCGGGCCTCGGCGAGGTCGTCACCCGTACCGACCACGGCGAGCACACGTCCGCCGGCCGAGACGATCGCACCGTCGGCGTTGCGTGCGGTCCCGGCGTGCAGCACGCCGGCGGCCTCGGCACCGGTGATGACGTCGCCGGTGCGCGGTTTGCCGGGGTAGTACTCGGCGGCCACCACGACCGTGACCGCGGCACCCTCTCGCCATTCGAGTGGCGGCAGGTCGGCGAGAGTGCCGGTCGCCGTGGCGTGCAACGCCCGGCCGAGCGGCGACTCGAGCAGGGCCAGCACCGCCTGGGTCTCGGGATCGCCGAAGCGACAGTTGAATTCGACGACGGCCGGTCCGTCCTGCCCGATCGCCAGACCGGCATACAGCAGCCCGGAGAACGGAATCCCGCGTCGAACCATTTCGGCGGCAACGGGTTTGACGACCTCGTCGACGATGCGCGCGGTCATCTCGGCCGGCAGCCAGGGCAGCGGGGTATAGGCACCCATGCCGCCGGTGTTGGGGCCGGCGTCGTTGTCGCCGACGCGTTTGTGATCCTGCGCGGGCAGCAGCGGCACCACGGTCTCACCGTCGACGAGACAGAACAGCGACACCTCCGGCCCGTCCAGGAAGCTCTCCAGCAGGACGGGGTGGCCGCTCTCGAGACATTCGGCGGCGTGGTCGCGGGCGGCGTCACGATCGGTCGTCACCACCACACCCTTGCCCGCCGCGAGGCCGTCGTCCTTGACCACCCAGGTGGGACCGAAACGGTCGAGCGCGGCATCGAGACGACCCGGGTTGTCGACGACCTCGGCATGCGCGGTCCGCACACCCGCCGCGTTCATCACGTCCTTGGCGAAGGCCTTGGACCCCTCGATCTGTGCGGCCGCCGCACTCGGGCCGAAGGTCGCGATCCCCGCGGCGCGCAGGGCATCGGCGACCCCGACCACCAACGGCACCTCGGGCCCGATGACGACGAGATCGGCGCCGACCTTCTGCGCGAGCGCCACGACCTCGTCGCTCGACACGGCGTCGACGGCGTGGTTGGTGGCGATCGCCGCGGTGCCGGCGTTACCGGGGGCGACGTGCAGATCGGTGACCGACGGGTCGTTCCGGAGGCCGATGAGAAGGGCATGTTCGCGGCCGCCCGAGCCGATCACGAGTACGCGCACGCCCATGACTCTAAACCGTGGCCCTCCAGAGGCGTCCGGGGTGCCGGACGGGCGCGGCCCCGATCAGCCGCCGTCGCTGCGCAGGGTCGCGAGGGCGCGGTCCCGGCGCCGTGCACCGACCACCTCGTCGACGACGACCATGGCCACCGGCGCCAGCGTGGCGATCGCGATCGTCACGATCACCGACACACCCGCGGCGCACAGGATCATCGCCGACGCGAGCACGCCGATGACCGCCAGCGCCTGGACCACGCTGATCGGGTCGAATCCGAGCAGGTAATCGGAGAGCACGACGATGCCGAGGCAGTAGACCGCCAGCGGTGCGACGACGCTGGCGACGACCACCTCGTCGGAGACACTGGCGTGGTGTTCGAGGTAGAGCGCCGCGACGTGCAGCCCCACCCCCACGCCGACCGCTGACATGAACAGCACGATGTGCCCGTAACCCCACGGGAATGCCTTCTCCCGGTGGGCGTGCAGCACCTCGCCGCTGGGGATCGCGCTGTAGATCCACCACATGGCGAAGGTCGCGGTCATCGTCGTGAAGCCGAGGAGCGCGGTCTCGAAGGTCCACCCGAACCCGGCGACCTGCGCCCCCAGGAGCGCGACGACGCCGACCACACCCTCGCCGAGGGTCACGATCGTCAGGAGTCCGTACCGCTCGGCGATGTGATGGGCGTGCCAGGGCGTCCGCCCGGTCCGGGTCTCGGCGATGTAGGGGCCCATCATCTCGATCAGGACACCGATGAGCATGCCGCAGACCGTCATCAGCAGCGGCATGTCGGCGACCAGCACGATCACCCACCACACCTGCGCGAGCACTGTCGCGCCCGCATAGACCAGACAGGCACGACGGTGCCGTTCGCTCTGCGACGCCGCTCTCAGCCACTGGATGACCATGCCGACGCGCATCACGATGTAACCGAGCACGAGGACGCGGTTGTCGATGTCGCCGCCGGCGGCGACGGAGGTGAAGACCGCGGGCATGCCCACCGCGATGATGGCGACACCGATCATCTGGATCAGGGTGACCAGGCGGAAGACCCAGTCGTCGGTGTCGAACGCCGACGCGAACCAGGCGAAGTTGATCCACGCCCAGATGGCCGAGAAGGTGCAGAGGAAGAAGCCGATGAAGGTCGCCGCGTAGTGGCCCTCGGCGAACTGGTGGCCGGCCAGGGTCGTCGCCACGGAGAAGCCCACCACGAAGACCAGGTCGTAGAACAACTCGAGTCCGGTCGCGACGCGACCGTCCTGGTGCGGATCGCGACCGGTCATCGGCAAGATGCGAGACCGAGGTGCCCGGGATCGAGGCGGGTCGGATCGGGTGGCCGGACCCGTGCCGCGGTCGAGTGGTCTCGTGGGATCGTCGCCCGTTGTCACATCGCGACTCTAGATCCTGTCCACCCGAACGCAACGAGGGGACGTGCCGGGTGCACGTCCCCTCGTTGCCGAACCGCTCCCCGCCGACGACGGGGGCGGTGTCAGCCGGCGGGCTGGGTCAGGTCGTACATCGTCACACCGTCGACGGTGACCGCGGTGTAGTTCTCCTGCACCCAGCTGCTGATCTGCGACGACGGGGTGGACGAGTCGCCGCCCATACCGCCACCGCCCATACCGCCGCCACCGATGAAGTAGTGGATCTTCTTCGCAGCGACGAGCGCCTGAAACTCGGCCAGTGTCGGTGAGGGGTCGCTGCCGTTGAAGCCACCGATCGGCATGACCGAGTGTCCGGTCTCCAGTTGGTACCCCGAGGCGGACTGCGATCCCACGGCTGCCGCAACCCAGGTGTAGTCGTCGGCATCGGCACTGAGTTTGTCGACCATCGCCTGCGACGGGGTCGAGCCGCGCAGCAGACCGCCGCCACCGTCGCCGCCGCGGCCCATGCCGCCGCCCGGCCCACCGACACCGGGCGCGCCACCGGGCATCGCCTGCTGTTGCCGACCGGGGCCGCCCTGTCCACCGGGTCCACCCAGTCCACCGGGACCGCCCTGTCCACCGGCGCCACCGAACGGGCCGCCCCGACCACCCGGTCCACCGGCTCCGCCCGGCCCGAACTCGCCCTCGACGCGGGGTCCTGCAGTGACGATCGACCCGCTCTTCTCGGTGGCGATGGTGTCCACGGTGTACGCCACCGGACCTGCCAGGCCCGCGAAGATCGCACCGATCAGCGCGGCTGCCGCGACGCTCCGTCGATCGGCGAACACCATCGCGACCGCGGCCACCAGCCCGACGACCAGCACAGCGAACCGAAGCCACGGCACGAAGTCCGGCGTCCGGTTCAGCAGGACGAATCCCCAGATCGCGGCGATCGCCACCGAGATCCCCAGGGCTGTCCGCACCCACCGCCGGTCGCGATGCGACCAACACACCGTCGCACCCCCGGCGACGACCGCAGCCACCGCCGGGGCGAGGGCCGCCGTGTAGTACTGGTGGAAGATGCCGGCCATGAAGCTGAACACCGCCATCGTGACCAGCAGCCACAGGCCCCAGACGACGAGGTAGGCACGCCGCGGATCGGTGCGCCGGGCCCTGCCGATCAGCACGAGCGCGACGGCGGCCAGCACGAGTCCGGTCGGGATCAGCCAGGCGATCTGCCCGCCCTGCGCCGGTTCGAACATCCGCAGCCAGCCGGTCTCACCCCACGCCCCGCCGCCACCGCCGGGGCCACCCGCGCCCATGCCCTCGGCGGCGTTACCCCCGCCGGGGACGACCGCGCCGGTCTCGTTGCCGCTGAGCCGGCCGAACCCGTTGTACCCGAGCGTCAGTTCGAGTATCGAATTGTTCTGCGAGCCACCGATATACGGCCTCGATGACGCGGGCCACAACTCGACGGCCAGAATCCACCAGCCGGCACTGACGACCATGGCGCCGAGCGCGGCGAACAACTGCGCGATCCGTCGCCCCCATCCGCGCGGTCCGAACGCCAGGTAGGTCACCGCCAGCGGCGGCACGACCAACATCACCTGCAGCTGCTTGGTCAAGAAGCCGAAACCGACGAAGACCCCGGTGAGCACCAGCCAGCGCCAACGACCGTCCTCGAGACCCTTCATCATCGTCCAGACCGCCGCGACCATCAGCAGGATCAGGAGCGCCTCGGGGTTGTCGAAGCGGAACATCATCGCCGCGACCGGGGTGACCGCCAGGACGGTGCCGGCGAGTATTCCGGCCCAGTGGCCCAGGTACTTTCGCGTGACGAGGTAGAGCAGGGCCACCGAGGCGACGCCCATGAGCGCCTCGGGAACGAGGATGGACCAGGAGTTGACGCCGAAGATGCGGGCGCTCAGACCCGGTATCCACAGCGAGGCAGGCGGTTTGTCCACCGTGATCGAGTTCGCCATGTCCGACGACCCGAAGAACCACGCCTTCCACGACTGCGATCCGGCTTGGATCGCCGCGGAGTAGAAGGAGTTCGCCCATCCGTTGATGGACAAATTCCACAGGTAGGCGATCGCGGTGCCGAGCAGCAGCGCGGCCAGCGACAACCACCGAACCCGTTGGCTTGTCGGCGTCGGTGTCGGGTCGCCGGTGGACCCCGGCGGGCCGGATGGTGTCACCGGCGGCGCCGGCGTGACTGTCGTACTCATGCCGCAACCTCCGCGGTAGGGCCGGATGCCTTGCGGAACACCCAGCGAAGACCGACGAACCGGGTGAGCGTCGCCACCAGATTCGCGGTCACGAGGATCATCAGTTCGATGTGTTTGGTCGCGTCCGGCGCGACCGAGTGGAGTACCAGCAGGGCTCCGGATGTGACGAGCCAGCCGAACACGAACACCCCGAGCCCGAACAGCTGGTGGCGCAACGCATTGTCGCGACCCCGGATGCCGAAGCTGAAGCGGCGGTTGGCCGCGGTGTTGAGCACCGCGGTGATCGCGAGTGCCAAGCCGTTGGAGATCTGGGCTCCCAGAAAGGCGTGCAGGGCCAGGAACAACACCGCATACGCGAGCGTCGAGGCGAGCCCGACCACGCAGAAACGTGCGAGCTGCCCCACCAGGCCGTGGGGCACACCGTCGATCTGCGGTCCGGCGGCGCGGTCGCGGCCGATGGAGGCCCGCAGCTGCGCGATGGGCAGTCGCCCCAACGCGAGCGCGAGGCCTACTCGCGCACACCCTTTCAGATCCGCGATCGCGGTCGGCACGATGTCGACGGTGCTGTCGGGATCGTCGATCCAGTCGACGGGCACCTCGGCGATACGCAGGCCGATCTGCTCGGCGAGCACGAGCAGCTCGGTGTCGAAGAACCAGCCCGTGTCGGCGACGAAGGGCAGCAGCTCGCGGGCGATGTCGGCGCGCATCGCCTTGAAACCGCACTGGGCATCGGAGAACCGGGCGCCCATCGCGGTGCGCAGCATCAGGTTGTAGGAACGGGAGATGAACTCGCGTTTGGGTCCGCGGATCACCCGGGACGACCGGTTGAGCCGAGTGCCGATGGCGATGTCGGAGTGCCGCGACACCAGCGGTGCGATGAGCGGCATCAGCGCGTTGAGATCGGTTGACAGGTCGACGTCGCAGTAGGCGACGATCTCGGCGTCACTGGCCTGCCACACCGCGCTGAGCGCGCGCCCCCGACCCTTCGCCTCGAGATGGACCACACGGATGCCGTCGATCTCCGCGGCGAGCGCGACGGCGATGGCGAGCGTGTCATCGGTACTGGCGTTGTCGGCGATCGTGACCCGCGACGGGTACGGCACGTGCAGCCGAAGATGGTCGGTCAGGCGCCGAACCGACGAGGCGATGTCGGCCTGTTCGTTGTAGACGGGGATGACGATGTCGAGGACCGGATTCGACGTCGAGGAGTCGGCGAGGGTGTACATCTGCGCCGTCCGGCCCGGCGGTGCTTCTGGGATCATGCGACCACTGTGGAATCCAGAACTCGTGCCGCTCTGCGTGCACGCTGTCAGGTTGCTGTGAGCGGTTGCGCTCGAGTGGTGACACATGTGGACGGCCTGACCTCGGTGTCCGTGGTCGCCATTACATTGGGCCGCATGACCGCCACCCTCGCTCCCGACCAGCTGACCGTCGCCAACCGTGTCATCACCAGCCTGGCCGGCGAAGGCGCCAGATTGCGCGAGGACCAGCTCCGCGCAGTGACCGCGCTGGCCACGACGCCCGACGCGTCGTCGACGGGCGCGCGGGTGCTCGTCGTCCAGGCGACCGGATGGGGCAAGTCGGCGGTCTACTGGAGCGCGACCGCGATCATCCGCGCGGGCGGCGGCGGCCCGACCCTGATCGTGTCGCCGCTGCTGTCGCTGATGCGCGATCAGGTCGCCGCGGCCGGGCGCGGTGGCCTGTCCGCGGCCACCCTGAACTCGTCCAACGTCGATGAGTGGTCGGCCATCGAGGCGCAGTTGCGAGCGGGCGACCTCGACGTCCTGCTCGTGTCGCCGGAGCGGCTCGCCAACCCTGGATTCGGACGTCGGGTCCTCGACGCGCTCGCCGGCAGCCTGGGTCTGCTCGTCATCGACGAGGCGCATGCCGTGTCCGACTGGGGTCACGACTTCCGGCCGGACTACCGCCGGGTCGCCGACGTGCTGCGCACGGTCAACCCCACCACCCCCGTCCTCGCGACCACCGCGACCGCCAACGCCCGCGTCACCGAGGACGTCGCCGCGCAACTCGACGCCGGCAGCACCTCCGGGCCGACCCTCGTGCTGCGCGGGCCGCTTGCACGAAAGTCATTGCACCTCAACGTGCTCGACGGATTGTCTCCCGTACAGCGTTACGCGTGGGTCGCGCAGTCCCTCCACCAGCTCCCCGGTTCGGGCATCGTGTACGTACTGACCGTCGCCGATGCGGACCGTCTCGTGGAGGCCATCCGCGCCGTGCACGGGGACGCCCTGCCGGTAGCGGCGTACACCGGGCAACTCGACGCCGATCGCCGCCACGAACTCGAGGATGCGTTGTTGCGCAACGAGGTCAAGGCGCTGGTCGCGACGTCGGCACTCGGGATGGGTTACGACAAGCCCGATCTCGGTTTCGTCGTACATGTCGGTTCGCCGCCGTCACCGGTCTCCTACTATCAGCAGGTCGGCCGTGCCGGGCGTGCGCTCGACGACGCCGTGGTGATGCTGTTGGCCTCGCAGACCGACGACCGCATCTGGGACCACTTCGCCACCGCGACGATCCCCGACCCGGACAAGATGCGCGACCTGCTCGCCGCGCTCGAGGACGCGGGCGAGCCGCAGTCGGTGGTGCAACTCGAGGCCGCCACCCGATTCCGGCGCACCCGTATCGAGCTGATGCTCAAACAGCTTGCGGTGGACGGGGTCACCGACCGTACCCCCGACGGGTGGGTCGTCACCGGCACACCGTGGAGCTACGACGCCGAGCACTACGACGGCGTGCTGGCCGTCCGCCGTCGGGAAGCCGACATCATGCGGTCCTACATCGCGGGACGCACGTGCCTCATGCGGCTGTTGACCGAGTCGCTCGACGATCCGCAGGCGGCAGACTGCGGCCGGTGCTCGGTCTGTCGGGGAACGCTGAGCGAGGGACTCTCCGGGACCGTGGACGACGAGGTCGTCCGCACGGTGACCTCCACGCTGCGCCGCAGCGCACAGACGCTCGAACCGCGCAAGATGTGGCCCGGCGGCGACTTCGGCCGTCGCGGACGGATTCCCGCCGACCTGCTCGCCGCCCCCGGCCGGGTCCTCGCACACGCCGACGCCCCCGAGTGGGTTGAGGTGCTCGCCGCGGCCCGCAACGGAGACGAGCGGGCGCTGGCCGAACTCGGCGATGCCGCGGTGGCGACGCTCTCCGCGTGGGTCCGCGAGACGGGCGTGCGCGCGGACCTCATCGTGTCGCTCCGGCTCACCGGAACCACGCTCGCCGAGACACTTGCCGAGCATCTGCGCGCCGTGGGCAAGCGCGACGGCGGCACGTTCCCGGTGCGTATCGGGGACCCACCCGCCGATGCGACGGGCGCCGTCGAGGCGGCCTACTGGCGTGACCATCTCGGTGATCCGCCGGAGGTCTCGGGCCGCAACGTGATGCTCGTCGTCGACGCCAACGGCTCCGGATGGCCGATCACGCTGGCCGCCGCCGCGCTCCGCGAGGCGGGCGCGACCGCGGTCCTCCCGCTGCTGATCCATCGGACGGTCTGAGGCCCCGATCCGGAAGAACCGCGAAACCACAGACCCCTGAGGTGCGAGGAGCGCAAGCGACGAACCTCGAAGGGTCAGTCGGCGACGTACTCGCCGTAGCCGAGCGAGCGCAGGCTGGCGCGGATCTTCTCGGCCGCGGCGTCGAGGTCTTCGGGGCTGGCGTTCTTGTTCGCATTCGCCAGGTCGAAGGTCTCGAGCGAGAGCGCCGGGAAGACGTGGACGTGCACGTGCGGAACTTCGAGACCGGCGATCAGCAAGCCCATCCGCGGGGCGTCGAACGCGTCCTTCACCGCGCGGCCCACGTTCTGCGCGACCTCGCTGAGGTGTGCGAACGCGGCGGCATCCATCTGCTCCCAGTGGTCGACCTCGTTGCGCGGCACCACGAGGACGTGCCCGGGGGTCACCGGCTCGATGGTGAGGAATGCGACGGCCTGACCGTCCTTCCAGACGAACCGACCCGGGAGATCGCCGTTGATGATCATGCTGAAAACCGATGCCATGGGTCCGAGTCTAGGGGGTCACCCGTGCGCCCGGCGGTCGGAGATGCGGAGCCGGCGAGTGTTGTGACCGAGGGTGTCGGAGGTCCATGACATCCTTTCGGTGTGAGTGGGCCAGATACATCCCGATCGGGACGCAGCGTTCGATCCGCAGTCGGATCCAGCGACGTCCTCGCCCGCGCACAGCGGTTTCCCCGGCTGCGATACATGGGGTCGAAGTACCGGTTGCTCCCCCACCTCGAACGCACCTTCGCCGAGATCGGCGGGTCCACCGCGGTCGATGCGTTCTCCGGGTCGGGCGTCGTGTCGTATCTGCTCAAGGCGCAGGGTTTCGAGGTCCTCAGCAACGACTTCCTCAACTTTCCGCACATCATCACCCGGGCCTCGGTGGCCAACTCGAGTGTCCGGCTCGAGCCGGAGTTGGTGGACGAGATCTGCGGTCCCGCCGCCGACGACCGCGACTACATCTCCCGCACCTTCGACGGCCTGTACTTCACCACCGAGGACAGGGCATTCCTCGACTCCGCGTGGTCACACATCGACGCGTTGCGCGGCTACCGCCGCGACCTGGCGATCTCAGCCCTCGTCCTGTCGGCGGCGCGTAAACAGCCCCGCGGGGTGTTCACGTTCACCGACTCCACCCGGTACGCCGACGGCCGTCGCGATCTGACGATGTCGCTGCGCGACCACTTCCGGCTCCGCGCGGCGGCGGACTACAACGCGACGGTCTTCAGCAATTCCCGCACCAGCCGCAGCGTCCGCGGCGACATCTTCGATCTCGAACTGCCGTGGGCGGCACCGCCCGATCTCGTCTACCTCGATCCCCCCTACGCGCCGCCGACCGACGACAACGACTACATCAAGCGCTATCACTTCCTCGAAGGGCTCTCGGCGTACTGGCAGGGCATGAGCATCATGGAGAACACGAAGACCAAGAAGCTGCCCAAGCGGTTCACCCCGTTCGCCTACAAGCGCACCATCGAGGATGCATTGCTCCGAACGTTCGAACACTTCGGGGACGCGGGCGCGATCGTGCTGTCGTACTCGTCGAATGCGTTGCCGGGCAAGGACCGTATCGTCGACCTGCTCGGCAAGGTCAAGCCGTCGGTCGAGGTCATCGCGATCGATCACAAGTACAGCTTCGGCACACATGCCGCGGCGACCCGTCGTGACGTCAGCGAGTACCTGTTCATCGGACGGGACTGACCGGACCGGACACGACGAGATCATGAGCAGCGCCGGCGACTTCGACGACTACCTGAAATCGTTGGGACGCTTGACGTCCCACGTCGATCCGACGACGGCCACGCCGGAGGCCGAACGGATCGTCGCCGCCACCGCCCGCCTCGGCGGGCTCCTCGACACCGACATCACCGGGCTGGCCGCCTGGGTTCGTGACAATCCCACCGACGTACCCGTCCTCGGGCTGGCGGTCGGACTCTCGCAGGAGAAGCTGAAGAACGCCCTGCGCGACCGGTTCGACACCAGCGGTTGGCATGCGCTGGCGCGCACTCAGCCCGTCGAGCTCGTGACCTGGCTCGACGCCGAGTTCGACCTCGTCCGGATGCTGCGGACGCAGCTGACGCGCACCTTCACCTTCGCCGACATCCTGGTCGCGCGAGCGGGTACCAGGGCCACCGCCACGCGCGCGGGGGCATCGGGCCGGCGCATCGAAGACGAGATCGAGGACATCGCCCGCGACATCGGACTCGAGTACGTCACCCGGTCCCGGTTCGCCGGCCGCAACGGGCGGACCGCTCCGGCCGACCTCATCGTCGGGGATCCCGCATCCGCCGACATCGTCGTGGCGGCAAAGGGATTCGATTCGACGGGCTCGAAGCTCACCGACGCCGTCCGCGAGATCGAGGAGATGGCCGAGGTTCGCCTGCCCACCCAGCTGGTGCTCGCGGTGATCGACGGCATCGGGTGGAAGTCACGACAATCCGATCTGCGCCGCATCCACCAGTTGTGGGCGACCCGGCAGATCGACGGGATGTACACGCTCGTCGGACTGGCCCGGTTCCGAGAGGACGTCACCGAGTTCGCCAAGCTACGACGACTGATCGACTGAGCCGAGTCTTTCGTTCATGATTTCCTGAATTCAGAATCCGATGTACTATTGCCGCCATGGACATGGTGGTCTCCACACATCGCGATGCGTTGACGAGATTCGGCCACGCGCTGTCGGATACGACGCGGACGCAGGTGCTGTTACGGCTCCGAACCGGTGCGGCCTACCCCGCCGACCTGGCGGAGACGATCGGTGTCTCGCGACAGACACTCTCGAATCACCTTGCGTGCCTGCGCGGTTGCGGCCTCGTCGTCGCAGTCCCAGAAGGACGTCGGACGCGCTATGAACTCGCCGACGAGAAGATCGCGCACGCCTTGGAAGACCTGCTCGGCCTCGTGCTCGCCGTCGACCCGGCGTGCTGCGCCGACGCAGCCACGGACGAGTGCTGCTGATGGCGTCCGAGCTCGGCCTGCCGTCGATGCGAGGATCCGCACGCGCGGACGACAGACGACGGGCGCTCCAGCGGAGAATCCGATGGTTCGTCGCCGCGACCATCACCTACAACGTCCTCGAAGCGATCATCGCGATCGGCGAGGGCATGCGGGTCTCGTCGGGTGCGCTGATCGGTTTCGGTCTCGACTCCGTGATCGAGGTGTCCTCCGCGGCCGCGGTCGCCTGGCAGTTCGCCGCCGCGGATCCGCAACGACGCGAGAAGACGACGCTGCGCATCATCGCGTTCTCGTTCTTCGCACTGGCCCTCTACGTGACAGTCGACTCGCTCCGGACCCTGTTCGGTGCGAGCGACGATGCCCGACACTCGACGATCGGGATCACGCTGGCGGCGATCAGCCTGGCGATCATGCCGGCTCTGTCGTGGGCCGAACGCCGCGCGGGCCGCGAGCTCGGCTCGCTGAGCGCAGTGGCCGACTCCAAGCAGACTCTGCTGTGCACCTACCTGTCCGCGGTGCTACTGGTCGGCCTCGTACTCAACAGTTCGCTCGGCTGGTCGTGGGCAGACCCGGCCGCCGCACTCGTCATCGCGGCGATCGCCGCGCGTGAGGGGGTCAACGCCTGGCGGGGTGACGCCTGCTGCGCGCCGGGCGTCGGCCCGACCGCCGCGGTCTCTCCGTCCGATCACGGATGCGACTGCTGCGCTGACGGTGCGGACACCCGGGCCTGAGCCCTCAGGGCTCGCCGGCCACACGCGCCAACGGCAACCGCACCCAGAAGGTCGCGCCCGCACCAGGACTCGTGTCGACACCCACCCGGCCGCCGTGCGCCCCGACCAGCGCGGCGACGATCGACAAACCGAGGCCGTTTCCACCGCCGGCGCCCCGATACCGTGACTGATCGCCGCGGTAGAAGCGTTCGAAGACGTGCGCGGCGTCCTCGGCCGTCAGCCCCGGTCCCGTGTCGGCGACGGTGAGCACCACCTCGCCGGGGTCGGCACCTTCCTCCACAGCCACCCCGACCGTGACGGTGGCTTCCGGTGGCGTGTGGTCGATCGCGTTGCCGATGAGGTTGCGCAACACCTGGACGAGGCGAGGTGCGTCGCCGGAGACGACGGGCGGCTGGTCTGCGGCGTGGATGGCGAGCCGGATCTCGCGGGAGGGTGCGGTGACGCGCGCACTCTGCACGGCATCCGCCGCGAGCGCGAGTAGATCGACCGGTGCGGTGTCGAGCGGGCGCTGGGCATCGAGGCGGGCGAGCATCAGGAGATCTTCCACCAGCAGGTTCATCCGACCGGCTTCGTCGTTGATGCGGCGCATGGCGTCGGTGACCTCGGGTACATCAGCGACATCGGGGCCGCCGCGTTGCGAATACAACTCGGCGAAGCCCTTGATGGACGTCAGCGGGGTCCGCAGCTCGTGGCTGGCGTCGGCGACGAAGCGTCGCATCCTTTCCTCCGACGCGCGCGCCTGCTGCTCGGACGATGCGGTGGCCGAGAACGCCTGCTGGATCTGCGCGAGCATGCGATTGAGCGACTCCGACAGGCTTCCGACCTCGGTGTTGGGCGGCGCAGCCGGAACCCGTCGCGTCAGATTGCCATCGGCGATCTCGTGCGCGGTCTCCTCGACCCGCCGCAGCGGACGCAGGCTGGTCCGCACCAGCAGGTAGCTGAGCAGGCCGATGAGCAGTAGGACGAGGGCACCGATGGCGAGCTGCAGGCGGATCAGCCTGCTCACGGTGTCGTCGATGTCCGACATCGGCGTGGCGACGATCGAGCGCCCGAAGGCGTTGCTGTGCTTGATGACCCGCCATTGCGGTCCGTTGCCGTCCGCGGACGGCACGGTGACCGGGCCGGCGTCGTCGCCGGTGAGCGAGTCGAGGTCGGGCGCGTCGTCGAACTGGTTGTAGACGCTGTCGGTCGACACTCCCCCCGGCCCGTAGACGATCGACTCCACGTAGTACGGCGAGGGCGGGCGTCGCGGGCCGGGCGGGCCCGGTCCGTCGCCGACCAGCCCGCGCGGCTCGGCCCAGGTGCGCACGGCGTTCTCGAGTCCGTCATCGGTCCGGGAGATCAGGTCCTGACGCATCGACGAGGTGACGGCCAGACCGGAGGCCAGCAGACCGACGGCCACCAGTAGGACGGTCAGCGCCACGAGTGACAACCGAAGCGGGACACCGCGTCTGCGGACCGTTCGCGCACGCTGGGGCGACACCGCAGTGTCCGGCTCAGTCACGGGGCTCACGCATGACATAGCCCACCCCACGCAGAGTGTGGATCAGGCGCTTGTCTCCGGTGTCGAGCTTCCGGCGGAGGTAGGACACATAGGATTCGACGACGTTCACCTCGCCGCCGAAGTCGTAGTTCCAGACGTGATCGAGGATGCGCGGTTTGGACAGCACCGTGCCCGCGTTGACCATGAAGTACCGCAGCAGGGTGAATTCCGTCGGCGAGAGCTGCACCAGTTTCCCGGCCTTGAACACCTCGTGGGTCTCGTCGTCGAGTTCGATGTCGGCGAAGGTGATCCGCGACGACGCGCGTCGCTGATCGTCGAACCCGCTGCGGCGCAGCAACACCTGCAGACGTGCGACGACCTCCTCGAGGCTGAACGGTTTGGTCACATAGTCGTCCCCGCCGATGGTGAGACCGTTGATCTTGTCCTCCAGCGAATCCCGGGCCGACAGGAACAGAGCCGGCGCATCGACTCCGTCGGCGCGGAGTCGGCGCAGCAGTCCGAAACCGTCCATCCCGGGCATCATCACGTCGAGCACCAGGACGTCCGGCTTGCTGGTGCGGCAGCGGTCGAGCGCGGCGGGACCGTCGGCGGCGGTCTCGACGTCGTACCCCTGGAACTTCAACGACACCGACAGCAACTGCCGGATGTTCTCCTCGTCGTCGACGACGAGGACCTTCGCTCCGCGCGTGCTGCTCTGCTTCGACGGTTCACTCACACCATCAGACTCCCAGCGTGTCCTGGTACCTCACTGTCGGCACGCTGGGAGGTTGCTGTGAGGGTTGACCTGCGACGACGGCCGTTCCCGTGCGTACCGGCATGCCCACTTCGTCAGGCATCCGGTTCACCGTACGCCGCGGCGATCTCCTCTGCCCCGCGCCAGCGTGTGAAGGTCGGACTCTGCGGCCAGCCGGCGGGCGAGTCCTGCCATTCTTCCTGGCGGCCGTACGGCAACACGTCGAGCAGCCCGAACACGAACCCGAGTTGTTCGGTGCCGCGTCCGGCCGAGTGCCAGGTGCGGTAGACGGTGTCGCCGTCGCGGAGGAAGACGTTGACCGCGAACCCCTCTCCCTGCGCGGCGTCGACGTCGGCCGAGAACGTCGTACCGGCCGAGGAGTACCAGTCCATCCGGTTGCCGACCCGCCGTTTGTAGGCGAGCGCCTCCTCGATGGGCCCGGGGGTGATGATCACGAAGCGGGCGTCGTAGTCGGCGAGGTAGTCGAGTCGGCTGAACTGAGTGGTGAACCCGGTGCAGCCCGGGCATTGAAAGGTTGCACCGTCGTTCCACATGTGGTTGTAGACGATGAGTTGTGAGTGCCCGTCGAAGACCTCGGCAAGACGGATCGGTCCCTCGGCTCCGGTCAGGGTGTAGTCGTCGAGCTCGACCATGGGGAGTCGACGACGCTGGGCCGCGATGGCGTCGAGTTCGCGGGTGGCCGCCTTCTCGCGTCTGCGCAGGTCGGCCAGGGCTGCTGCCCAGGTCTCGCGGTCGGTCACGGGCGGTCGTGCGTCGGTCATGACGATGCCTTTCACTCCGGTGGCAGAACGTTCACAGAGGCAGACCGGACGCCGGGGCGGAAGTCATCGGCGCGGCGCCGGCGACGTCTGTCGACCGGAGCGCCCGCGCTAGCGGGACAGGTCGTACACATGCTGGAGTCGACGCACGTGTTCACGAACCTCGTAGAGTTCCCGACGTGCCGCCCGCTGCGCCTTCTCGCCGCCCCGGCCGGCCTGCAGACTGTCGACCAGCGAGTCCGCAACGCGCTCCAGCTCGTCGACCATCACCCGGGCCTGCGCCTGTGCGACGGGATCGACAGGTCGTCGCGACTGAACCATGGGCGTCATCGTAGGTTCTCCGATCGTTCACCGCTGCGCATCACCATCGGTGCTTGGTCGAGCATCGGTAGCGGTGCGGTGAACCCGTCCGCACGTCGGGCCTGGCACCCGGCGGTTCCTACGTCATGGCCGATCCGGCCTCTGTCCCGCCGCACGTCGGGGAGTGAACCTGCCGGATCACGCACCACCCGCCGTCGCGAACTCGACGCGTGGGACACCGCCCACCCACCATCCTTCTGAGCGCTCACCGCTCCAGACGGTCGGCGAGTGCGCGGATGCGTGCGGCGATGTCGTCGCGGATCAAGCGCATCCGTTCAATGCCATCGATGCCGTCGACCGAGGGCTCGACGGTGTCCCAGACCTCGATCTCGACTCCCTCGGGTGCCGCGACCTCGGCGGTCCCGACGACCACGACGAGATCCGCAGCGCGCATCAGATCGTCGGTGAGCTGACGGGGCCGGTGGCCGGCGACGTCGACGCCGACCTCGGCGAGCGACCGGGCCGACAGTTCGTTGACGTGGCCGCCGACCTTCGCGCTCGTCCCGGCCGACGATGCCGCGATCCGGTCGGTCACCGTCGGCGAGAGGTGTTCGGCCATCACCGATTTGCCGCGGTTGCTCACGCAGACGAACAGCACGTCGATGGGTTCAGGCACGGCGGACGGACTCCTCGGTCGGTGCGACGGTGGCGGTGAACCGTGTGCGGAGTGCGAGCGACACGTAGACCAGGCCGACGAGCACGGGCACCTCGATGAGCGGACCGATGACCCCCGCGAGGGCTTGCCCGGAGGTCGCACCGTAGGTCGCGATCGCCACGGCGATCGCCAACTCGAAGTTGTTGCCCGCGGCGGTGAACGCCAGCGTGGTGGTGCGCGCGTAGCCCAGCCCCATCGCGGCGCCGAGAACAAACCCGCCGCCCCACATCACGGCGAAGTAGATCAGCAGCGGGAGCGCGATCCGGGCGACGTCCCACGGCGCCGAGGTGATCTGTTCCCCTTGCAGCGCGAAGAGCACGACGATGGTGAACAGCAGACCGTAGAGCGCCCACGGCCCGAGACGCGGCAAGAACGACGCCTCGTACCAGTCGCGACCCTTGACCCGTTCGCCGATGCGGCGGGTGAGGTAACCGGCGACCAACGGGATGCCGAGGAAGATCAGCACCGACTTCGCGATCTGCCACGGCGAGGCGTCGATCGTCGTCTGGTCCAGGCCGAGCCAACCCGGCAGCACCGAGAGGTAGAACCAACCCAGCACGGCGAACATGACCACCTGGAACACCGAGTTCAGCGCGACGAGGACGGCCGCGGCCTCGCGGTCGCCGCACGCCAGGTCGTTCCAGATGACGACCATCGCGATACACCGGGCCAGCCCGACGATGATCAATCCGGTGCGGTACTCGGGCAGGTCCGGGAGCAGCAGCCAGGCAAGCGCGAACATCAACGCCGGGCCGAGGATCCAGTTCAGCAGCAGCGACCCCAGCAGCAGACGACGATCGCCGGTCACCGAGTCGAGCCGGTCGTAGCGCACCTTCGCGAGAACCGGATACATCATGATCAGCAGTCCGAGGGCGATCGGCAGCGAGATGCCGTCGAGTTCCACCGACGCCAGCGCGTCACCCACACCGGGCACGATGCGGCCCACCAGCAGGCCGGCGACCATCGCCGCACCGATCCACACCGGCAGGAACCGATCGAGCATCGACAGTTTGCCGGCGACCGCGGTCTCGGTGGCGGTCACTGCGATACCTCACACGACGGGGGTACCTCACACGATCGGGACTCCCCCACGACCGCCGCGAGGTTCCCCAACAGGTTCGACAGCTGTTGCAGCGCTTCGGTGTTCACGCGGTAGTACACCCAAGTCGCTCGACGTTCGCTCGTCACGAGCCCCGCTTCGCGCAGCACCTTGAGGTGGTGCGAGATGGTCGGCTGCGAGACGTCGAAGGGCCCGGAGATGTCGCAGACACAGGCCTCCCCGCCCGGGTGGGCGGCGACCTCGGACAGCAGGCGCAACCGGACCGGGTCGGCGAGGGCCTTCACCACCGGGGTGGCCGCCTCCGCCTCGGCAGCGCTCAGGCCTCTACCGGCCGGCAACAGCAGGTTCTGGTTAGACACTCATCGATATTGACCGATGTCGATTCAGAAGTCGAGCCGGGAGCCGTCACAGCCCGCGCGCGTACGGAGCGGCATATCCGGTCTTGAGTGGCTCGTCCCCGAGCCATGCCGCGAGTTCCTCGGCACGTGCATCGAGTGCGCGCCGGGCCGCCCGCGTCAACGGCTCCAGCGGGATGATGTCGATCGACGAGTCCGCCCGGCGGAACCACCCACCGACGATGCGTCCGTCCCACCACGCGGTCTGGCCGCCGTTCCCGGCGGAGTCGAAGATCTGGGGCGCGTGCGACCCGAGGTAGAACGCGCGCTCCTTGTGGCCCATCGTCGTCGGATCGAGTTCGGGTAGCAGCACTGCCCGCGGCTCGACCGGATCGTCGAGGTCGGTGTCACCGGGTACGTCGTCGGGCAGGACGTGGCCGATGCCGCCTCCCTCCAGGTCGACCTGCACGGTCTCGAGGTCGGCCAGCGCAGCGCGGACGGCGGTCTTGGTCGACCCCAGCCACCACACCATGTCCGTCTCGGTGCCGGGACCGTAGGTTCGCAGCCACCGTTCGATCAGTGCCCGGTGCCCGTCGTGGACGGTCATCGACGGCACCGGCTCCCCGAGCCACCGCTCCATGGACGTCCACGCCGGTCGCGACAGATGCCACCCCAGACGATTGGGTCCGCGGACGATCTCCCCCGCCGCGTCGAGCATGTTTAGTACCCGTGGTCCCATCGGGGCGCGCCCCGCCCACTTCGTCCCCTCCCCGTGCGTGATGTAGCCGTCGAGCACCGGCAACCGCTGCCGGAGCTCGGTGGAGGTCAGCGACTCACCGTCGGCCAGTTCGGCGAGGACCGCCTCGCGCGCCCGCTCGATCCACCCCTCCGGGTCGTCGTAGTCGGGGCTGCGCCGCAGATCCCGCAACATGTTCGTGCGCTCGGACGCGGAGATGCGTGGGCCGAGCGCTCCGATCGCCTCGACGAGGACGTCCCGGGGGAAGACGAACAGCGTTCGCCGCATCGCCAGGTGCTTGACGACCGCCCGGTCGTCATAGAGCGCGGCGTCGAGATGCTCTCGCCGGAACTCGGAACCGAGACGCGCCCACGCCGACAGGTAGACCGTCGACGGTGTGGTGGCGTGCAACCCGACCATGGTCGACGCGGCGTCGACGACGGACTGGGCCCGAGACTCCGGATCGAGGTGTGCGCGACGCATGAGTCGAGCACGACGCTGCGCGTCGGTGATCTCGGGACGCGAAGTGTCGGTGATCTCAGGGCGCGGTGTCATCGCGACGCCCCCGGCATGAGTCGCATGTGCAGATCGTAGTGAGGAGGCCCGACGAAGAGGCGCGGGCACACGAACACAGAACTGGAAGAGGAGGAGGGGACGCGGGTGCCGGAGTCCGCCGACCCCCGTCGAGAAGAGTCCGGCACCCGCGCGGTTGTGTGGACCGGACGACACACAGCCCCCGACGGGCAGTGCTCGCCGAGCACTTCCGTGTGTCCTTCGATCGACGCAACCTGTGCGCTGTCCCGACCCCCGTCGGGATGCGCCCCAACAGCACACCCCAGGACGGCACCACACTCCAGTGCCGGACGGAAAGGGTCGGTATTCGCGCAGGTCACGGCGCGAACGGACTCTCCGGACCGGACACGGCGGTTCCGGATCCGGACCGAGACACCAGGTCGGGCCCCCGCAGGCCGACGCCGTGCGACCGGTCCGGGAGTGGCCGTCACCACACCGGGTGGGCAATGGTGGCGCCCGCCGATCGGCTCACGCATGATGGTGCGGACGATCTGTCGGGGCGAGCATGGGATCAGGTGAGTGGAATTCGGTGAAGCGCTCGCGCGCCTGTTCGTGCAAGCGGGTCGCCCCACCCTCCGGGCTTCCGCGGCGCGCGCCAAGGTGTCGGCGCAACGCATCAGCGACTGGCGCAACGGGCGGCACCTGCCGCGTGACTTCGCCACCGTCGAGCCACTCCTCGTCTGGCTGACGTCGCGAGCCGTGGCCGCGGGAGCCGTCGATGTCCTCACGATCCCCCAGTGGCGAGAGATGTGGGACCGTCGTGCCCCCGACGACGCCCGCACCGAGCCGCCCCCGGTCCAGCACACCCGCCCGTTCGCCGGGCTCGCCACCCTCACCGCCGCGGACAGCGAGCTGTACTTCGGCCGCGACGACCTCGTGGGCACACTCGTCGACACGATCCTCGCCGCACGCGAGGGACCGCCTCCCCTGGCGCCGGCGTCAAGGCTCGTCGTCGTGACCGGAGTGTCCGGGTCGGGCAAGTCGTCGCTGCTGCGCGCCGGCCTCGCGCGGGACCCGAGATCCCCCACTCCGCGGCTCGGCGAGATCACCCCCGCGGGTCTCGTCATCGCCACCCCGTCCGACGACACCCCGTCCGACGACGATCGCGATTCGGCCAGGCACGATGACGCGGTCATCGTCATCGATCAGTTCGAGAACGTCTTCTCCCTCGAGGAGTCGCTGCGGGCCGCCACCCTCCTCGAGGTCGAGGAACTCGCCGCCGACACGGTCGTGGTCGTCGGGGTGCGCGCGGACTTCTTCAGCCAGTGTGTGGAACACCCGTTCCTCGCCGACGCCTGGCAGAGCCGGTGCGTGATCGTCTCCGAGATGACGCGGACGCAGCTCCGGGAGGTCATCACCGCCCCGGTCCGCCTCGCCGGCGGCCGCATCGAGCCGGGCCTCGCCGACGTGATGATCACCGATCTGTACGAGGCGTCGACGGTGGGCGACCGCGCCGGCCGCCTGCCGCTGCTGGCACACGTCCTGCAGGCGACGTGGTCGCGGCGGTCGGGTAACCGGATGACCCTGTCGGGGTACCGGGCCACCGGCGGCATCGCACGTGCGGTCGCCGACACCGCCGAGGCCACCTGGGAGGCCATCGACCCCGCGCATCGCGATCTCGCTCGCGCGGTCCTGCTCGCACTCGTCCACGTCGGACCCGCGGGGATCGCGCTCCGGGTGCCCCTGTCGACCACCACCCTCACCGGACGGTTCCCGCCCGAGGTGGCCACCGTCATCGACGCGTTCGCGCAGGCTCGTCTGCTGACCGTGTCGACCGATTCGGTGATGCTCGTCCACGACGTCGTGCTCACCGCCTGGCCACGGCTGGCCGAGTGGATCGCCGACGACTCCGACACCCACCGGTGGCGACAGCAACTCGACTCCGACACCGAGGCGTGGCTGAACAACCACCGCGGCCGGTCGTTTCTCTACACCGGGTCCCGCCTCGACGAGGCCACCCGTCACCGCGCGGCGCTGAACAGTGATTACCTGCACCTGCTCAGCCGCGAGAACGACGCGTTCCTCGACGCCGCGGTCGCCATGCAGCAGCGGCGACGGCTGACGCGGGTCGGCGCGGTGGCGGTCATCGTCGTCCTCGCCATCGCGGCGACCATCACCGCGGCGATCGGGTTCCGCCAGGCACACGACCTCCGTGAACAGCGCAATGCCGCCGAACGGTCCGCGCTGCTCTCCCACATCGACAGCCTGCAGGCCTCCAACCCCTCCCTGGCGGCGCGTCTGCTCCTCATCGCCCATCGGATCTATCCCGACGACGCCACCGTGGCCAGCCGCTTGCGCGGCGCCGCGACCACCCCGCTGGTCACGCCCGTCGCCGGACACACCGGTCCCGTCTACGACCTCGCCTTCGACCGGACGGGGCGCCACCTGGCGTCGGCGAGCGGAGACCGGACCGTACGGATCTGGGAACGTGCCGACTCCCCGGGCTACCGTGAGCTCGCGGTCCTGCGCGGCTTCGGCAACTACGTCACCAGCACCGACTTCCACCCCACCCGGCCGGTCCTGGCCACGAGCAGCGGCGACGGCTCGGTCCGCATGTGGGATCTGACGGACGCGTCGAACCCGCGGGTGGCGATGACGGTCTCGCCCGGGCACGGCACCGTCTACATGGTCCGTTTCTCCGCGGACGGGCAGACGCTCGCCGCCTCGTCGGACGACGGCACCATCACGGTCTATGCCGTGTCCCCCGACGGGGCGATACGCGAGACCGCAGTGCTCCGCGGACACACGGCCGCCGCCCGCACGCTGGCGTTCAGCCCCGACGGCCGACTCATGGCCAGCGGCGGCGACGACCGGACCGTGCGGCTGTGGACCACCGGGGAGTCGCCCCGACCGGCCGGGCGGACGCTCACCGGGTTCCCCAGCATCACCCATGCCGTCGCATTCGGCCCCGACAGCCGGTCGCTCGCGGTCACCGGGGACAGCCCGAACACCCAACTCTGGGATGTCGCCGATCCCGCCGACCCGCGTCCGTTGAGCACGTCACTGCCCAACAGCACGGCCGGTTCGTGGTCGATCGGATTCGACCGGTCGGGTTCGCAGATCGCGTCCGCACGCGCCGACGGTCTCGTCCGCGTCTGGAACACGTCGAACCCCACGTCCCCGACTCTCCAGTGGGCGTTGCAGACCACATCCGAGCAGGGTTCGGTGCGCACCTTCGCCGCCCGGTTCGACCCGGCGGGCGAACGGCTCGTCTCGGGTCGGTCCGACGGCACGATCGACGTGTGGCGCCTGCCCGATCGCAGCGAACCCGACCGCGGCGGCACGATCACCGGCCTGGACACCGATGCGTCGCAACGCCTCCTGGCAACGGTCGGCGCGGACACCACCCTCAACCTGTGGGCCATGGGGTCCGAAGGGCTCGCTCTGCGATCCCGGACGCCGATCCAGCGGCGCGTCAACGATCATCCGCGGGTCAGCCTCAACGGCCCGGGAACGCTCGCCGCGACGGCGAACAACAACGGCGGTCTGGTCGAACTGTGGGACGTCGCCGATGCCTCGGCACCCAGACGGGCCGCTGCGCTCGAGGTCGGGACGCGGTACTCGTTCCCGGTGGCGTTCGCACCGACCGGCAACGTCCTGGCCACCGGCGACACCGACACCACCGTCGCGCTCTGGGACACCTCGACGCCCGGCGCACCCCGCAGGCTGGGGCTGCCGCTGCGGGGCCCGTCGGATCTGATCCGCGACGTGGCCTTCAGTCCCGACGGTTCACGACTGGCGGTGACCTCCGACGACAAACGCGTCTACCTCTACGACCTCACGTCGGGGCGCGACCTGCCGGTCGCGGTCGTCGACGACGAGACACCGATCGCGCAGGCGGCATTCGACGACAGCGGCGACGTGCTGGTCGTCGCCGCACGAGACCTGTCGACGTGGCGGCTACCGCCGCGGGGCACCGACGGCAGGCCCGAGGAGCTCGATCGGCGCGAGGACATGTTCGCCTCGACCCTGTCGATGGCTCCGAGCCGTCTCGCGGTCGGCACCGCGACCCATGAACTGATCAGCTTCGCGCTCGACGACGACGGCCGGTTGACCGATCCGCTGCCGGTCGGGACGCTGCTCGCGACCACCGACACCACGACGACATGGCAGGTCCCGGATCGACTCCCGTCCGACGAGGAGATCATCTCCGGTGGCGACACCACCGGCAACGTCTACCTGCACACGCTCGACCTCGACGACGCCCGGGCCTGGATCTGCGCGAGCACCGCGCCGATCACCGACGCCCAGCGCGCGGCCTACCTGCCGCACGTCGACGTCCGCGCGAATTGCGGCTGAGGACAAGCGGTCTCGGCGCGCTCAGCGGAAGCCGAGCACCTCGTCGCCCCACGCCTCCCACAGATCGCCGTCGAGGTTCTGCACGACGCGGTCCTCGGCATCGATGCGCAGCACCGGACGGTGACCGGAGTCGTAGGTCGGCCAGTGGTCGCCGAGCGACCCGGCGTCCGGATCGAGTCCGTGCGCGAACGCGGTCCAACGCCGCATCATTCGCTCCGACACCGCTTCTCCTGGTTTGCGGCCGCCGAGGAGGAACGTGATGTCGCGCGAGTTGGCCCCGAGGTTGCCCCACACGTAGGGGACCTCGGTGGCGTGTGCGGCCCCGAGTCCGAGGAGCCGGAACATCCTGGTCGTCCAGTCGTAGCGGTAGACGTACACCGGCGCGCGACGGGCCTGCGCCTCGGCGAGCCAGAGCGTGGGCATCCGGAAGGCGACGTCCCGCGCCACCCCGAGCCCGGTGACCTTGGGGCGCAGGCCCGAATATGCGGACAGCACCTGAGCCCGCTCGGGAAGGACGACGTCGGGGTATTCCTTCGCCATGCCGGCGAACATGCGCTCGATGTCGGCGGTGGTGATCGGCATCAGCGGGGACTTCATGTACTTGAAGAGGTTGGCCTCGTCGCGGTTGGTGCCGATGATCAGCGGTACCGGGTGCGCGCGTCCGGCGCGGTAGACGTCGAGCGGGTGCTCGGGCAGCAGGTCGCCGTCGATCACCGGGGCGAAGGCGATGGTGCCCGGGGTCTCGGCGGGGACCTTCTCGAACAGTTCGGTGGTGATCGCCGCGCATTGCGCGCCGTCGAGGCCCTCGAGTCCCGCGATGACGTCCGCGGTCTCGGTGTCGGCGGGGTCGATTCCCGCCACGGCGAGTAGTTGACCGGCGACCCTGGCGGCGCGTTCGGCGCCGTACATCGAGGTCACCGGTGAACTCTGCGCGATGGCACGGCCGAACAACCCGGCGGCGGCCGGCATCGTCAGCAGCGCCGTCACGAGTCCCGCCCCGGCCGACTCCCCGAACACCGTCACCTTGTCCGGGTCACCGCCGAACCCGGCGATGTGATCGCGCACCCAGGCCAGGGCCGTCAGCACGTCACTCAGTCCGACGTTGGACTCGAAGCGCGGATCGATCGACGACAGGTCGGCGAAGCCGAGTACGCCGAGCCGGTAGTTGAGCGTCACGACGACGACGTCACCGCCGGCGGCGAGATTCGAACCCTCGTAGAACGGCTGACACCCTGAGCCGAGGACGTAGGCGCCACCGTGCAGCCACACCATGACGGGCAGCCCGACGGCGTCATCGGCGTGCTCCGACGACCCGGGCGGCGTCCACACGTTGAGGAACAGACAGTCCTCGTCCATGACTGCGCCGGGGCCCAGCTTGACCGCCGGGTTGACCACCTGGGGGCACACCGAGCCGAAGGTCGAGGCGTCGACGATGTCGACGGGTGCATCGTCCGCGGTGAGCGGAACCGTGCGTCGCCAGCGGAGTTCGCCGACAGGTGGTTGCGCGTATCGGATGCCCCGCCAGACGTCAGCTCGTTCACCGGCGATGCCGCGGTACGTCCCGACGCCGGTGCGTGCCAGCGGCGCTCGCGAGGCGGCCCCCGTGGAGTGCGAGACGGTGGAGGTGCCCGGTTCGTCGTGCTTCATCCGTCCATCGTGCACCGTGAACACGTTCCGACTGCCCGAAATATCGCGCGTCGCCTGGGTAAAGTGACGTCATGGAAGTACTACGCAACGTCGTAATCCTGCTGCACATCGTCGGGTTCGCGGTGACCTTCGGCGGCTGGGTCACCCAGCTGGTGGCCCGGGAGTTCCGATTCATCCGCGTCATGGACTACGGAATCCTGCTGTCACTCCTGACCGGGCTGGCCCTCGCAGCGCCGTGGCCTGCGGGCATCGACCTGAACTACCCGAAGATCGGCATCAAGCTCGTGATCCTGGTGGTCCTCGGCGCCATCCTGGGCATGGGCAGCGCCCGGCAGAAGCGGACCGGCGAACCCGTCCCGCGGCCGCTGTTCTGGGCGGTCGGTGCGCTCTCGCTGCTCGCGGCGGGTCTCGCCGTCATCTGGTGAACGAAACGGCAGCGGCCGCACCGCTTCGGAGTCGAGTCGGTGCGGCCGGGTCGTGTGGAGCCCCCTGTCGGGATTGAACCGACGACCGCTCGCTTACAAGGCGAGTGCTCTACCACTGAGCTAAGGAGGCGTGCGTGCGCGAGTATATCGACCGCGCACCCTGTGGCCTCACCGGCACCCCGGCACCCGGAGGCCCCGCAGTCAGCCCGCGACGGCCGCGACCGCCTCGATCTCCACGAGCTGATCGTCGTAGGCCAGGACGGAGACGCCGAGCAGGCTGCCCGCGGGTTTGTGCTCGCCGAAGGCCTCGGTGACGGCCTCCCAGGCGACCACCAGATCCGCCTGCAGATGTTCGGCGACGAACACCGTGACCTTCGCGACGTCGGCGAGCGCGGCGCCGGCCTCGGCGAGCGCGGTCTCCAGATTCCGCATGCACTGCAGCGCCTGCTCACGGACGTTGCCGGGCGCGACCGTCGCACCGTCGTCGTCGATCGGGGCGGCGCCCGCGGTGAAGACCAGGCTTCCGGGAGAGACGGCGGCGCTACGGGTGTGGCCGCCGCGGGGACCGAAGATCTGCACAGAGGACATGGTGCGATCCTAGAGGCGTCGCCGTCGGCGGTCGGTCGACCGAGAGCCTCATGCGCTGTGGGCCGCGTCTCCTGTCAGGATTGAGGCGACGTCCGCTCGCCGGGAGGTGAGCAACCCTTCTTCCGACCCGAGGAGGCCTGCGTGCGCGAACAGCTCGGCCGTGTTCTGCGTCGCCTGACCGGTAGCCGCCAGGCGACGATGGACACGATCGAACCCGGCAGCATCATGGTGTCGCCGCGCAAACCGATCGAGCCGTTCGACGTCGCGGCGATCACCGAGGTCCTCGACCTCGCCACCAAGATCGGTGCCGTCCTGCTCGATTCGGGCACCGGCGCGATCGACACCCAGACGCAGATCAAGTTCGTCGCCGGGGTCTACGGGCTCGAGGACGTCGATGTCGACGTCACCTACAACACCATCGTCGTCAGCGCCCGTCGTGGCGCCACGCTCCCCCCGATCACGACCATGGAGCAGGTCTACTACCGCTCGATGGACTTCACGCGCCTGGCGCAGGTCGACCGGCTCGTCCGGCGTATTCGCGACTCGTTCATAAGCCCGTCCACGGCGCACCGGATGGTCGACGAGATCATCACCGCGCCGCACCCGTATCCGCACTGGCTGGCCACGATGGCCTGGGGAATCATGGCCTCGGGCATCTCGGTGCTGCTCGGTGGCCAGTACCTCGTCGCTGCGCTGGCGTTCGCGACGACGGTCGTGACGGTCACCGTCAACCGCACCCTCAATCGCATCGGCACCCCGGTCTTCTTCCAGCAACTGGTCGGCGGTTTCATCGCCGTCGTCCCCGCCGCGCTGGTCTTCGGGGCCGCCGAGAGACTCGGTGTACAGATCGCACCCTCGCAGGTCATCGCGGCCGGCATCGTGGTCCTGCTGTCCGGACTGTCCCTCGTCGGGTCGGTACAGGACGCCATCACCGGCGCGCCCATCACCGGTGTGGCCCGGTTCTTCGAACTCCTGCTGATGACCGGCGGCATCATCGCCGGCGTCGGCGTGGCCATCCGCATCCTCGAAGCCGTGGGCATCTTCTTGCCGACCATCACCACGACGACGAGTTTCGCGGTCGTCGAACTCCCGATCCGGGTCGCGGCCGGTGCGGTCGCGGCGTGTGCCTACGCACTGGCCAGTTACGCCGAGACACGCGCGCTCGGGGTGGCTTTCCTCGGCGGCTTCATCGGTACGGCCGTGGCCGCGTCGGCGACCTTCACCGACATCGGCGACGTCATCGCGAACGGAGTCGCGGCAGCGCTCGTCGGGCTGATCGGCGGCCTGCTCGCCCGCCGCGCGCTCACGCCACCGCTCGTGGTCGCCGTCGCGGGTATCACGCCACTCCTGCCCGGTCTCGCCGTCTATCGCGGCCTGTACGGAATCCTCGGCGACCAGACACTCGACGGTTTCACCTGGATCGCCAACGCGCTGGCCATCGGCTGCGCACTGGCCGCGGGAGTCACGCTCGGCGAGTTCGTCGCGCGCTCGCTGCGTCGTCCGCAGCTCCCCCCGCGACCGGACTGGCGACTGCGCAGGCGCATCGCGCTCCGCGAGGCCCGCGAGGCGCGCGAAGCCCGCCGGGCAGGTGCGGCGCGGCAGGCCCGCGAGAACCGGCGACGCCCGCAACCGCCACGGGTCCGGCCGTTCCAGGCGGCCTCACCTCAAGCCCCCTCACCGCAAGCACCCTCACCCCAGCAGCCCCCGCCC
>NZ_JAKOIW010000003.1 GCF_022206305.1 Gordonia sp. 'Campus'
GTGAAACCAGGGGGTGGGCCCGGGTAGGGCGGAACCTCGCCGCCGAATTCCGGGCAGCGCGCTCGGTGCTCGCAGAACTTGCAGAGCCACGAACGTTTCGGCCGGAAGTCACCCGAGGCGACGGCGGCCCGGATCGCCTGCCAGATGGCCCGCAGGGTGCGCTCGAAGCGCATCAGCTCGTCGTGGTCGGGGTGATAGACCAGTTGCTGGCCGTCGGAGAGGTACATCAGCTGCAACCGGGCGGGGACGACGCCGCGCGTGCGCAGGATCGCCAGCGCGTAGAACTTCATCTGGAACAGGGCTTTCGCCTCGTACGCCTCGCCGGGCGACCGTCCGGTCTTGTAATCGACGACGCGGATCTCGCCGGTGGGCGCGACGTCGATGCGGTCGATGAATCCCCGCATCAGCATGTCATCGGTGTCGATCTCGACGTGTTCCTCGACGGCGTCGGCGTCGAAGGCCGTCGGGTTCTCCATCGTGTAGTAGGTCGCGATCAGCTTCTGGGCGCCGGCGAGGAATTGCTCCTGACTGCCCTCGCCGATCACGTCGGCGAGGGTCGGGTCGCTCTCGCACAGCGCCGCCCACGCACCCTCCACCAGCAGTTCGGCCGAGTCCTGCGTCCGGAGCTCGGCAGGCATGTCGAAGAGGTGCTCCAACGCCGCATGCACGACCGTGCCGCGGGTCTGCGCGGCCGTCGGGGTCTCGGGGAAGCGGTCGATCGCGCGGTAGCGGTAGAGCAGCGGGCACTGTTTGAAGTCGGCGGCTCGCGACGGGGACAGCGCGAGCGGCCGGCCGACGATCCCACGCGCGCCGGCACCGGGGGAGTCCGGTCGGTGTGCTGTCCCGGCGTCGGTGGGGGTGTCGTCGGTGCCGCAGGTGTCCTCGGTGCCGATCATGGTGCTCACTCCTCGCAGGGTAGGCCTCGGCCCCGACAGCCCGCCGTTCCGACACTCGCCGGGGGCGCCGGCACCGTCGGGTAACGTCCACACGGCCCACGAACCGCCCGCGCCGCAACGCCGGGCACGTTCGGATCGTTCACGAGAGGAAGCACCTGTGCCCACCACCGGACCGTTCGCCGTCGGCGACCGGGTTCAGCTGACCGATGCGAAGGGGCGCAAGTTCACCGTTGTGCTGGAGGAGGGCAAACAGTTCCACACCCACCGTGGCGCCATCGCCCACGACGACCTGATCGGTGCGCCCGAGGGGAGCATCGTCTCGGCCCTCAGCGGGACCCAGTACCTGGCATTGCGCCCCCTGCTCGTCGACTATGTGCTTTCGATGCCGCGCGGCGCCCAGGTCATCTACCCCAAGGACGCCGCGCAGATCGTTCTCGAGGGCGACATCTTCCCGGGCGCGCGGGTGCTCGAGGCAGGCGCCGGCTCCGGCGCGCTGACGTGTTCCCTGTTGCGCGCGGTCGGTGCCGAGGGCCAGGTGGTGTCGTACGAGATCCGCGACGATCACGCCGAGCACGCGGTGCGCAACGTGGAGACGTTCTTCGGAGGCCGACCCGAGAACTGGCATCTGACCGTCGACGACCTCGCCAATGTGGACGCCGACGAGCAGTTCGACCGGGTCATCCTGGACATGCTCGCGCCCTGGGAACTCCTCGACGTCGTCCGCACCGTGTTGAAACCAGGTGGGGTCTTGACCGTCTACGTGGCCACGGTCACCCAGCTCTCACGGGTGATGGAACGGCTGCGCGAGCAGGAGTGCTGGACCGAACCGCGGGCCTGGGAGACGCTCCTGCGCGAGTGGAGTGCAGTGGGCCTCGCGGTGCGTCCAGAACACAAAATGCAAGGCCACACGGCCTTTCTCATCACTGCCCGTCGCCTGGCCGACGGCACCACGACGCTGCGCCCGCAGCGCCGGCCGAGCAAGGGCTGATCCGGGCCGCGGCGAGCGGCGAAACATCGCGAATACGTTGCGAAGACGCACATTTAACATCCCGTCAACACCGCGGATCGCGGGGTGGACGGCGTTCGGGCGTCGCTGCCGGTAGCGTAGGGATACGGCGCGAGCATTCCGATCGAGGGATCGGGTGATTGCCGGCGAGAGGAGTCAGCAATGACCGAATCTGACCGCCACGATGCCACGGGGGACCGCGGGGTCCCCGAGAGCGTCAGTGCATCCGACGAGGGCTTCACCCCTGCCTATACACCGCCTCTGCCACGCAGCGGCCCGGGCGCTTCCGCGCGGGGTGCGGCTGGCCGGGCGGGTGACGCCAGGGATCTGCAGGAGCGGGTCGACAGCCTCACCACACGCAACGCGAAGCTGCTCGACACGCTCAAGGAAGCCCGGCAGCAACTCGTCGCCCTGCGCGAGGAGGTCGACCGCCTCGGACAACCGCCCAGCGGTTACGGCGTACTCCTCGACGTCCACCCCGACGGCACGGTCGACGTGTTCACCTCCGGCCGCAAGATGCGGCTCACGTGTTCGCCGAACATCGACACCGACTCGCTGACCAAGGGGCAGACCCTGCGCCTCAACGAGGCGCTGACGATCGTCGAGGCGTGCGAGTTCGACACGGTGGGCGAGATCAGCACCCTGCGCGAGATCCTCGGCGACGGCAAGCGGGCTCTCGTCGTCGGTCACGCCGACGAGGAGCGGGTGGTGTGGCTGGCCGAGCCGCTGCTCGGCGAGGTCGACGGCGAGGACGGGCTCCGGCGGAAGCTGCGCCCGGGCGACTCGCTGCTCATCGACACCAAGGCCGGGTTCGCCTTCGAACGGGTCCCCAAGGCCGAGGTCGAGGACCTCGTCCTCGAAGAAGTTCCGGACGTGGGGTACGAGGACATCGGCGGCCTCGGCCGCCAGATCGAGCAGATCCGCGACGCCGTGGAACTGCCGTTCCTGCACAAGGACCTGTTCCGCGATTACCAGCTGCGCCCGCCCAAGGGTGTGCTGCTCTACGGCCCTCCCGGTTGCGGCAAGACGCTCATCGCCAAGGCCGTCGCCAACTCCCTCGCGAAGAAGATCGCGCAGGTCCGGGGCGACGACGCCCAGGAGGCCAAGTCGTACTTCCTCAACATCAAGGGTCCGGAGCTGCTGAACAAGTTCGTCGGTGAGACCGAGCGGCACATCCGGCTGATCTTCCAGCGCGCCCGTGAGAAGGCCTCGGAGGGCACGCCAGTCATCGTGTTCTTCGACGAGATGGACTCGATCTTCCGTACGCGCGGCTCGGGTGTCTCGTCCGACGTCGAGACCACGGTCGTGCCCCAGCTGCTCAGCGAGATCGACGGCGTGGAGGGCCTCGAGAACGTCATCGTCATCGGTGCCTCCAACCGCGAGGACATGATCGACCCGGCCATCCTGCGTCCCGGCCGCCTCGACGTGAAGATCAAGATCGAGCGTCCCGATGCCGAGTCGGCGATCGACATCTTCTCGAAGTACCTCACCGAGGAACTGCCGATCCACGCCGATGACATCGGCGAGTTCGGCGGAGATCGCTCAGCGTGTGTCAACGCGATGATCGAGAAGGTCGTCGAGCGGATGTACGCCGAGAGCGAGGACAACCGGTTCCTCGAGGTCACGTACGCCAACGGTGACAAAGAGATCATGTATTTCAAGGACTTCAACTCGGGCGCGATGATCCAGAACGTCGTCGACCGTGCCAAGAAGTACGCGATCAAGTCCCAGCTCGACACGGGCACACCGGGTCTGCGGGTGCAGCACCTCTTCGATTCGATCCTCGACGAGTTCGCGGAGAACGAAGACCTGCCCAATACGACGAACCCGGACGACTGGGCCCGGATCTCGGGCAAGAAGGGCGAGCGGATCGTTTACATCCGCACGCTGGTCACCGGCAAGAGCTCCGGCGCCAGCCGGGCCATCGACACCGAGACCAACACGGGTCAATACCTGTAATCATCCGCGTGTCATTCGGACAGACGGCCGACTCCTCAGGGGTCGGCCGTCTGCTCGACAGAACGGCCTGCGGGGTGCGCTCACGCACTAGAGTTGTCGTCGATGAACAGCACACCGATGGCGCGGGGACGGGTGATCGTCGACGGTGGGGCGCCCCACCCACTGGGCGACTCACCGCGCCTCACTCTGGGCCGGGAGCCCGACAACGACATCGTCATCAATCACCCGATGGTGTCGCGTCGTCATCTTGCCGTCGAGTGGCGCGGCGCGGCCTGGTACCTGGTCGACATCGGGAGCACCAACGGTTTCTTCGCGCACGGGCAACGCGTGGCCGAGATGATGGTCACCGGACCCGTCCAGGTCCGTCTCGGTGACGTGAACACCGGACCGGTCGTCGACCTCGTGGTCGACGCGGGGGTGCAGGCCGGTCGCCCGCCCGGCAGTCCGGGCCATGGCATTCCGGCCCGGCCGGCGTCGCGGCCGATGTACTCGGGTCACCCTCAATCGGGCCACCCCCAGTCGGGTCCGCGGTCGGCCGGCATGCCGGCCTCCGGTCAGATGCCGGCGCGGGCGCCCGGGGGGTACGCGCGTCCGGGTGGTGGCATGGACCCGATGCCGCGCGAATTGCTCAACGCGCCGCATCTGCAGGCATTGCAACAGAATGTGTCCGCGGTCTACCGGCTGCCGGGGGCGCCGACCCCGCCGGAGCGGGAGTCGATTTCCCTGCGCGGCGTGCAGCGCATCGGTCGCACCCCCGACAACGACATCGTCGTCAGCGACGTGCTCGCCTCGCGGCATCACGCACAGGTGTCCAACCGCGGCGGTGCCCTCGTCGTGCAAGACCTGGGCAGCGTGAACGGCACCTTCGTCAACGGGCGGCGGGTGTCGAGCGCACCGCTCACCGACGGCGACGTCGTCACGATCGGCAACAGCGACTTCGTGGTGTCCGGCGGAACTCTCATGCGCGGGCAGGAGAGTGCTGCCGTCGCCGACGGACTCCACGTCCACGGGGTCAGTCTCGTCGTCGACGGCGGCAAACGCCTGCTCGCCGACGTCGACTTCAGTGCGAGTCCCGGAACCCTGACCGCGGTCATCGGCCCCTCCGGCGCGGGGAAGTCCACGGTCTCCAAGATCGCGGCCGGATTGAATTCTCCGACAAGCGGTCTCGTCACGTTCGAGAGCCGCAACGTCCATGCCGAATACGACGCCCTGCGTACCCGCATCGGGATGGTTCCGCAGAAGGACGTCCTGCACCACAAGCTGACCCTCCGACAGGCGTTGCGCTACGCCGCGGAGCTCCGGCTGCCCCCGGACCTCTCCACCGCCGACCGCGATCGCGTCATCGACGGCGTGCTCAGCGAACTGCAGTTGACCGAACACGTCGACACCCGGGTGGAAAAGCTCTCGGGCGGGCAGCAGAAGCGTGCGTCGGTGGCGATGGAGTTGCTGACCGGCCCGTCGTTGCTCATCCTCGACGAACCGACCTCCGGACTCGACCCCGCTCTCGACCGACAGGTGATGGCGACCCTGCGCCGGCTCGCCGATGCGGGACGCGTCGTCCTGGTGGTGACGCACTCGCTGACGTATCTGTCGATGTGTGATCAGGTGCTGCTGCTCGCGCCGGGCGGCAAGACGTCGTTCTGCGGCGCGCCCGCCCAGGTGCAGGGGGAGATGGGCACCTCCGATTGGGCCGAGATCTTCGCCTACGTGGCCGACCAGCCCGACGCCGCGCACATGCGCTACCTGGAACGCCACCGTCGTGCACCCAACCCGCCGCCACCGCAACGACCACCCGGCCCGCCGATACCGGTGCCGCACACCAGCTTCCCCCGACAGTCGTCGACCATCGCCCGACGCCAGGTCCGGCTGATCTTCGCCGACGTCGGATACCTGGTCTTCCTCGTGTTGCTGCCGGTGGTGCTCGGGTTGCTCACCCTCGTCATCCCCGGATCCAGCGGGTTCGCGCGACTGGAGGTGATCCCCAACGCGCCGCCGCCCAAGGACGGGGCCGAGGCGATCCAGATCCTCGTCGTCCTCGTCGTCGGCGCGGCGTTCATGGGTGCCGCGCTCACGGTCCGCGACCTGGTCGGCGAACGCGACATCTTCGAGCGAGAGCGCGCGGTCGGATTGCGCCCGGGCGCATACCTGTTCGCGAAGATCGTGGTGTTCTTCGTCGCCGCGATCCTGCAGACCGTCATCATGGTCGGCATCACCTTCGCCGGGCGAGGACTACCGGACTTCGGTGGTCCGATCCTGCCGCCGCCGTTGGCGCTGCTGGTCGCCGTGGCCGTCCTCGCCTGCGTCAGCACGCTTGTCGGCCTTGCCATCTCGTCGGCGGTGAAGTCCAACGAACAGGTCATGCCGCCCTTGGTCATCGTCGTGATGGTGCAGCTGGTGTTCTGTGGTGGTCTGTTCAAGCTCGACGGCATCGGACTCGAACAACTGTCGTGGATCTTCCCGTCGTTCTGGGGATATGTGGCCGCGGCCGGCAGCGTCGATCTCGCCTCGATCAACGTCGCGGCGCCGCAGCGCATCTCGCTGTGGGAGACGTCGGTCGCGCACAGCGCGCTCGCCTACGGGGTGCTCGCGGTCATCAGCGTGCTGCTGCTCGCCTTCACCTACTCGAGGTTGCGCCTGAAGAAGCGCTGACGGCCCCGGTCACAGCACCGGGCTGGGCTCGGACCCGGTTCCCCTCAGCCGGCCGTGACGGGATACCGCACCAGTCCGAGCTCGGCCTCGTGCGACAACTGCTCGTGGCGCGGCAGCACCCGCACGGTGTAGCCGAGCCGACCCGACACGGGGGGTGCGACGAGCCTCGTGAACAGCACCCGTCCCGACGCATCGCGGTCCGGCCCGGGGCTCATCTCCTCGACGGCGGGGTCGATGATCTCGCCGTCGTCGGTCACCCGGCCCACGACGACCTGGACCGACACCTGGTCGGGGCCCAGATCGCCGAGGCCGACATGTGCCGTCACGTGCAGGCCGTCGTCGCGACTCTCGTCGTCGACGCCGGCGACCACGACCGACGACCATCCCGTCTCGAGCGACCGGCGATAGGCGGCGAGGTCGCGCGCGTCGGCGTAGGAGTGCGCGCATGCAGCCTCGTAGGCGCGGGCCGCGGGCCCGTACAGCGCGGTCGTGTAGTCGCGCACCATCCGCGACGCGAGAACCTGCGGACCCAGCCGCGTGAGGGTGTGCCGCATCATCTCGACCCATCGCCTCGGCACACCGCCGCCGTCGCGGTCGTAGAACAGCGGGACCACGGTCTCCTCGAGGAGCGCGTACAGCGCCTCGGCCTCCAGATCGTCACGTCGATGCTCGTCGGAAATCCCCTCGGCGGACGGTATGGCCCAACCGTTCTCGCCGTCGGCCATCTCGTCCCACCACCCGTCGAGGATCGACAGATTGAGCCCGCCGTTGAGCGCGGACTTCATCCCCGACGTCCCGCACGCCTCCATCGGACGCACCGGATTGTTCAGCCACACATCGCATCCCGCGTAGATGTGGCGTGCCATCGAGATGTCGTAGTCGGGTAGGAATACGATACGGTCGCGCAGTTCCGGGTCCTCGGCGAACCGCACGACCTGCTGGATGAGTGACTTACCGCCCTCGTCGGCGGGATGGGCCTTGCCCGCGATCACCAACTGGACCGGCCGCTCGGCGTCGGTGAGGATCGCTCGCATCCGCTCCGGGTCCCGCAGCATGAGCGTGAGTCGCTTGTAGGTGGCCGCCCGCCGGGCGAAGCCGATGGTGAGCACACCGGGATCGAACAGGTCCGCGGTCCAGCCGAGTTCGGCGTCGGTGAATCCGCGTTGCCGACCGCTGGCATGGGCGCGGCGACGCACCTCCGCGACGAGGTCGGCACGCAGCGCTTCATGGGTCGCCCAGATGGTCTCGTCGGGCAGCGCCGCGTAGGCCTCGGGCGCCGAGTCCTCGTCTCCACCGGAGAAGTCGCGCCACACCGGGGCGACCCACGTGGGCCCGTGGACCCCGTTGGTCACCGCACCGATCGGCACATCGTCGGCGTCGAAGTCCGGCCACAGGTCGGCGAACATCGTGCGGCTCACGGCGCCGTGGAGTTGCGACACCCCGTTGCTGCGCTGGCCGAGCCGGAAGCCCATGTGCGCCATGTTGAACACGCCGGGGTCGGCTTCGTCGCCGAGTTCGGCGACGGTCGCCGCCGACAGTCCGGGCAGCAGCCGGGAGCCGCCGGCGTCGTCGGCGTCGAGATAGCGGGCGACGAGATCGGTGGGGAAGCGGTCGATCCCGGCCGGGACCGGGGTGTGGGTGGTGAAGACGTTCGACGCGCGGACGACCGCCTCCGCGGTGTCGAAGTCCAGTCCGCCGGCCACCAGTTCTCGGATGCGTTCCACGCCCAGGAATCCCGCGTGGCCCTCGTTCATGTGGAACACGGTGGGCTCGGCGCGACCGGTGATGCGCACGTACTCGCGGAGCGCGCGGACGCCGCCGACGCCGAGCAGGATCTCCTGCACGATGCGGTGCTCCTGATCGCCGCCGTAGAGCCGGTCGGTCACCGCGCGCAGGTCGTCGCCGCCGGCCCCGTCCGCGGGCTGGTCACTGTTGCGGGGGATGTCGGAGTCCAGCAGCAGCAACGGGATCCGGCCCACCGACGCCACCCAGACCTGCGCCGCCAGCGTGCGGCCACCCGGCATGGCGATCTCGACGACGACCGGTGATCCGGCGTCGGTCAACAGATCGAGCGGTAGGGCGTCGGAATCGTTGACCGGGTATCGCTCGATCTGCCACCCGTCGTGGTCGAGGCCCTGCCGGAAGTAGCCCGACCGGTAGAACAGGCCGACGCCGATCAGCGGCAGGCCGAGGTCGGAAGCCGCCTTGAGATGGTCACCCGCCAGGATGCCGAGCCCGCCCGAGTAGATCGGCAGGACCTCGGAGACACCGAACTCCATGGAGAAGTAAGCGATCCCCGGTGGGACCGGATGTCCCTCCGCGGCATGTCGCCCGAACCACTGCGGATCAGCGAGGTACTGCTCGAGTTCGTCGTGCGCGGCTGCCACGCGGTCGGCGAAGTTCTCGTCGTCGGCCAGTTCGGCGAGCCGTGCCGGATCGGCGTCGGCGAGCACCCGCAGCGGATCGCCGGTCTCCGACCAGCGGATCGGGTCGATCTCGGCGAACAACTCCTGCGTGGGGGCGTGCCACACCCACCGCAGGTTGCGCGACAACGGGCCCAGGGCTGCCAACCCGTCGGGGAGGGGTACCCGAACGGTGAACCGGCGGAATGCTTTCACGGCGTCGACGGTACTCACGGCGTGCGGCGGTTGCGACCGGCGGGAAGTGAACATCTACCCTCGAAGGATGCAGCGAATCATCGGGACCGAGGTCGAGTACGGAATCTCCGCGCCCGGCGACCCGACCGCGAATCCGATCATGACCTCCACGCAGGCCGTCCTGGCCTATGCGGCGGCCGCCGGGGTGCCGCGCGCCAAGCGCACCCGCTGGGACTACGAGGTGGAATCACCGCTGCGTGACGCCCGTGGCTTCGACCTCGGCCGCGGGTCCGGGCCGGCCCCGATCATCGACGCCGACGAGATCGGTGCGGCCAACATGATCCTGACCAACGGCGCGCGGCTCTATGTCGATCACGCCCATCCCGAGTACTCCGCGCCGGAGGTCACCGACCCCCTGGACGCCGTCATCTGGGACAAGGCGGGCGAACGGGTGATGGAGGCCGCGGCTCGTCACGTCGCGAGTGTGCCGGGCGCGCCCAAACTGCAGCTCTACAAGAACAACATCGACGGCAAGGGCGCCTCCTACGGCACCCACGAGAACTACCTCATGGCGCGCGACACCCCGTTCACCGCGGTCATCGGCGGGCTCACGACGTTCTTCGCCTCCCGGCAGGTCATCACCGGATCCGGTCGGGTGGGCATCGGTCAGTCCGGCGACGAGGCCGGCTACCAGTTGTCGCAGCGATCGGATTACATCGAGGTCGAGGTCGGCCTCGAGACGACACTCAAGCGCGGCATCATCAACACCCGCGACGAGCCCCACGCCGACCCGGAACGGTACCGACGGCTCCACGTCATCATCGGTGACGCCAACCTCGCCGAGACCTCGACCTATCTCAAGGTCGGCACCACGGCCCTCGTCCTCGATCTCATCGAGGCCGGCGCCGACTTCTCCGACATCGAACTCGCCCGCCCGGTACAGGCCGTGCACGCCATCAGTCACGATCCGACGCTGACGGCCACGGTCGCGCTGACCGATGGCCGCGAACTCACCGGGCTCGCACTGCAGCGCGAGTACCTCGATCGCTGCCAGAGGTTCCACGACCGCGAGCACTCCGACGACGAGCGCGCCGCACACGTGCTGCAGACATGGGCGGACGTCCTCGACCGCCTCGAACGCGACCCGATGGAATGTGCCGACATCCTCGACTGGCCCGCCAAGCTGCGGATTCTCGAGGGCTTCCGGCAGCGCGAGAACCTGACCTGGTCCGCGCCCCGCCTGCAGCTCATCGATCTGCAGTACTCCGATGTGCGCCTCGACAAGGGTCTGTACAACCGTCTCGTCGCGCGCGGTTCGATGAAACGCCTCGTCGACGAGAACGACGTGCTGGCCGCGATCACCGAACCGCCCCGCGACACCCGCGCCTACTTCCGCGGCGAGTGCCTGCGGCGCTTCGGGGCGGACGTGGCGGCCGCGAGCTGGGATTCGGTGATCTTCGATCTCGGCGGCGACTCGCTCGTCCGCATTCCGACCCTCGAGCCGCTGCGCGGCACCGAGGCGCACGTGGGTCAACTGCTCGACTCGGTGGCGTCAGCGGCCGAACTGGTGGACCAGCTCACCACCTGACACGGTGCCGGGGCTTGTGCCTCGTTCCGCCACAGTTGTCGTCGCCACAGGTAGTGTGGGAGCACACGATTCCGCAAGGTCGGGTCACCGGGACGGCCGTCCGGCGCACAGCCGGCACCTGAAGGGTTTCCCGACCCGGGTAGCCCGCCAAGGGGCGATCGGTTTCAAGGAGGCAGCAGATGGCGCAGGAACAGACCAAGCGTGGTGGCGGCGGCGACGACGAGGGCGTCGGCCCCGATTCCGGCGCCGGACAAGAACGCCGCGAGAAGCTGGCCGAGGACACCGACGACCTGCTCGACGAGATCGATGACGTGCTCGAGGAGAACGCCGAGGACTTCGTCCGTGCCTACGTGCAGAAGGGCGGCCAGTGAGCGACAGGTTCGGTTCACTGCCCCCGCTGTCCCATACCCGTTCGGCCCCCGCCCTGAGTGCGGACATCTCGTCGTTCACCGAGTTCCTCCGTGTGCACGCACCGGAGCAACTGCCACAGGCCCAGGTTGATCGCGTGGGATCGTTCGCGGGCGGCACCGGCGGTGCCTCGGACATCCCGCACGGCACCACGATCGTGGCCGTGTCGTTCCCCGGAGGCGTCGTACTCGCCGGTGACCGGCGCGCCACCATGGGCAACCTGATCGCCACGCGTGACGTCAAGAAGGTCTACATCACCGACGAGTACTCAGCGGCCGGAATCGCCGGGACCGCGGGGATCGCGATCGAGATGGTGCGGCTGTTCACCGTCGAACTCGAGCACTACGAGAAGATCGAGGGTGTTCCGCTCACGCTCGACGGCAAGGTCAGTCGCCTGGCGTCGATGGTGCGCGGAAATCTGGGCGCCGCCCTTCAGGGGCTGGCGGCGATCCCTCTTCTCGTGGGATACGACATCGACCATGACGACCCGAACGAACACGGCCGGATCTTCAGCTTCGACGTCGCGGGTGACCGCCACGAGGAGTTCGGTGGCTACACGGCCATCGGTTCGGGCTCGGTGTTCGCCAAGTCGTCGCTGAAGAAGCTCTACCGCCCGGACCTGAGCGCCGACGAGGCGCTCGCCATCGCCGTCGAGTCGCTCTACGACGCGGCCGACGACGACTCGGCCACCGGTGGACCCGACCTGGTGCGCAAGATCTTCCCGATGGCGGCCGTCGTGGGTGCCGAAGGTGCACGCGAGGTCGAGGCGTCCGACATCGAGGCGGCCGCACGGGCCGTCATCGAGCGCCGGAGTGCCGAGCACGAGGGAGGTGCCCGATGACGTTCCCGTACTACGCCAGCGCCGAACAGATCATGCGCGATCGTTCGGAGCTCGCCCGCAAGGGCATCGCCCGTGGTCGCAGCGTCGTGATCCTCACCTATGCCGACGGCGTGCTGTTCGTCGCGGAGAATCCGTCGAACACGCTGCGCAAGACGAGCGAGATCTACGACCGCATCGGCTTCGCCGCGGTGGGCAAGTACAACGAGTTCGAGAGTCTGCGCAAGGCGGGCATCCAGCTCGCGGACATGCGCGGGTACAGCTACGACCGCGCCGACGTGTCCGGCTTGTCACTGGCCAACACATACGCGAATGCCCTGGGCAGTGTGTTCACCGAACAGGCCAAGCCGTTCGAGGTCGAGCTGTGCGTCGCCGAGGTCGCCCGGCCGGGCAAGCCGAAACGCTCTCAGCTGTACCGGATCTCGTACGACGGATCGATCACCGACGAGACCCGGTTCCTCGTGATGGGCGGTGCGACCGAGCCGATCGCGGCCGCCCTGAAGGAGAGCTACGAACCCGACATGGAGCTCGGGCGGGCGATCGGGGTCGCGGTGACCGCCCTGACGACCCCCGCCGACAACGGTGGCGGCACTCCGGCCGAACGCCGCGTGCTGACGGCGGGCGACCTCGAAGTCGCCGTCCTGGACCACAATCGTCCGCGGCGAGCGTTCCGGCGCCTGACGACGGCCACGGTCGAAGGGTTGTTGCCGGCAGCCGCTGACACCGCCCCGGCCGACGGGACCGGTGCAGCAGACGGCACCGGCGAGTCTTCCTCCGACGAAGCACGATGAGAACGCCGCGGCTCGCGACGACCGGTCTCGACACACCGGTTCGCCGCGGGCCGCGCGAGTAGGGTTGGTCAAGTGCAGCGACGAATCATGGGCATCGAGACCGAGTTCGGTGTCACGTGCACCTTCCACGGCCACCGCCGGCTGAGTCCGGACGAGGTCGCGCGCTACCTCTTCCGCCGCGTCGTGTCGTGGGGGCGGTCGTCGAACGTCTTCTTGCAGAACGGCGCACGCCTCTATCTGGATGTGGGTTCGCACCCCGAATACGCGACTGCCGAGTGCGACAGTCTCATCCAGCTCATCAACCACGACCGCGCGGGCGAACTGGTTCTCGAGGACCTGCTCGTCGACGCCGAGCAACGACTGGCCGATGAGGGCATCGGCGGGGACATCTACCTGTTCAAGAACAACACCGACTCGGCAGGCAACTCCTACGGTTGCCACGAGAACTACCTCGTCGTGCGGGCGGGGGAGTTCTCGCGGATCTCGGACGTGCTGCTCCCGTTCCTCGTGACCCGGCAGCTCATCTGCGGTGCGGGCAAGGTCCTGCAGACACCCAAGGCGGCCACGTTCTGCCTCTCGCAGCGCGCCGAGCACATCTGGGAGGGCGTCTCGTCGGCGACCACCAGGTCCCGGCCGATCATCAACACCCGCGACGAGCCGCACGCCGACGCCGAGAAGTACCGGCGCCTGCACGTCATCGTCGGCGACTCGAACATGTCCGAGATGACGACGATGCTCAAGGTCGGCTCCGCGGCACTGGTTCTCGAGATGATCGAGGCGGGCGTCGCCTTCCGCGACTTCGCCCTCGACAACCCCATCCGCGCCATCCGTGAGGTCAGCCACGACCCCACTGGCCGGCGGCCCGTGCGTCTCGCCGGCGGTCGTCAGGCGTCGGCGCTCGACATCCAGCGCGAGTACCACGCGCGCGCCGTCGAGCATCTCACCAACCGTCGCCCGGACCCCGAGATGGACATGGTCGTCGATCTGTGGGGTCGCATGCTCGACGCCGTCGAGAGCGACGACTTCGCCAAGGTCGACACCGAGATCGACTGGGTGATCAAACGGAAGCTGTTCCAGCGGTACCAGGACAGGTACTCGATGGAGCTCTCCGACCCGAAGATCGCGCAACTCGACCTCGCATTCCACGACATCAAGCGCGGCCGGGGCGTGTTCGACGTCCTCATGCGCAAGGGGCTCGTGGCGCGCGCCACCACCGACGAGGCGATCAAGACCGCGGTCGACGAGCCGCCGCAGACCACCCGGGCCAAGCTGCGCGGCGACTTCATCTCGGCGGCGCAGAAGGCCGGCCGCGACTTCACCGTCGACTGGGTGCACCTCAAGCTCAACGATCAGGCCCAGCGAACGGTCCTGTGCAAGGACCCGTTCCGCAGTGTCGACGAGCGCGTCGATCGCCTCATCGCGTCCATGTGAGATGGGGGACAGGCGTGGCGGCAGCGTGCCTCCGCACGGCGCGATCCGCCACGTTCTAACCTGACCCGGTGGCAACTCCCAAAGTCGAGCGACTGCTCAACCTCGTGATCTGCTTGCTGTGGACGCGGGAGTACGTCACCGCCGACTACATCCGACGCAACGTCGCCGGGTACTCGGACGGTGGGCACGCGGACAAGAAGCAGTCCGACGAGGCGTTCAACCGGATGTTCGAGCGGGACAAGAACGAACTCCGTGATCTCGGTATCCCACTCGTGATCGGCCGGTCGCCCATGGTGGCCGGTGCCGAGGGGTACCGCATCGACCGCGACTCCTACGAGTTGCCGGAGATCTCGCTGGAATCCGACGAGGCCGCAGCCATCGCCATGGCAGCGGCGCTGTGGGACACCCCCGAGGTGTCGACGTTGTCCCAGACCGCGATCCTCAAACTCCGCGCCGCGGGACTCGACGTGCGCTCGGAGGACGACCTCGGCATCACGTCCGGCGGGACGTCGCGCTCGCTCGGCCCCGAAGAGGTCATCGCCGGCCTGCTCGGCGCGGTCCAGGCCAACCGCGCCGTGGAGTTCACCCACCGCGCGTCGGCGACCGCCGCACCGACCACGCGACGGGTCGAACCCTGGGGGGTCGTCTCACATCGCGGTCGCTGGTACGTCGTCGGCCATGATCGCGACCGGGACGCCACCAGGACCTTCCGTCTGTCCCGGATCTCGTCGGTCACCGCGGTCGGGGCAGCGGGAGCGGTCGTCGTGCCGCCGGGAACCGATCTCCAACGGATCGTCGCCACCGCCGTCGACTCGGCAGCGGGATCCGACGGGCGCATGGCGCGCATCTGGGTCGCCGCCGACCGGGCGGTGGGACTGCGCCGCGCGGCGACGACCACCGAGCCCGGCGAATTCGACGGCGAGCCGGGGGATGTCCTGACCCTCGACATCCACTCGCTGACCACGGTCGCACGCATGGTTCTCGGGGTGGGTCGCGACGCGGTCGTCCTCGACCCGCCCGAACTACGTGAACTCGTCGTGGCGAGTCTGGACCGGCTGATCGGGGTGACCGTCTGATGGGTGCGGCACAACCGTCACGTCTCAATCGCCTCCTCGCGATGGTCCCGTACTTCCAGGCCCGTCGCGGCATCTCGATCGTCCAGGCGGCGGCCGAGCTGGGTGTCACGCAGGCGCAGCTCACCAAGGACCTCGAGTTGTTGTTCGTGTGCGGTCTACCCGGCTACTACCCGGACGACCTCATCGAACTCGAGTTCAGCGAGGGCTACGTCACGGTGGGCTTCACCGCCGGGATGGACCGGCCCCTGCGTCTGACGACGGTCGAGGCCAGCACCCTGCTCGTCGCGCTGCGCGCGCTCGTGGAGACACCCGGTGTGGTGGATGTCGCCGCCGCGCGTCGGGCGATCGCGAAGATCGAGGAAGCGGTCGGGGCCACGGTGCCGGGGGTGGCCGCTGCGTCGGACACCGCTGCCTCGTCGGCGGGGGAGAACCCCACGTACACGACCATCCGCGAGGCCACGAGACGGGCGCGGGCCCTGCGCCTGCGCTACTACTCAGCCGGTCGAGACAGCATCACCGACCGTGTGGTCGATCCGATCCGGCTGCAGGTCATGGACCAGCACACCTATCTCGAGGCCTGGTGCCGGATGGCCGAGGGCGTCCGGCTGTTCCGGTTCGACCGGGTGGACTCCGCGACCACGCTCGACGAGCCGAGCCGCCCACCGGCCGACGCGGGGGCCTCCAACCAGTCCGTCCTCGTCGCCGAGGACCCGGACCTGCCCGCCGCCGACATCGAGATCGACCCGGATCACCTGTGGGTTCTCGACTACTACCCGCTCGAACCGACCGAGCCGGTGGAGCACCGCCCCGACCCGGACCTACCTGTGCGGGCACGCCTCGTCTACGGATCGCCGGAATGGCTGACCCGGTTCCTGCTCGGGTTCGGCGGAGCGGTGCGCGTGCTCGACGCGCCGGCCATCAGCTCCGCGGTTGCCGAGTCCGCCGGCGCCGCGAGAGGGCGCTACCGGTGAGCCCGCCGCGCACCACCGTCGACGCCGATGTCGGGTAGCATTGACCACGGTCTGATCCGATCTGAAGGGTTATCTCATGGGCTTCACGTCATGGTGGCACTGGGCGATCGTCATCGTCGTGCTGCTGATCCTGTTCGGCTCGAAGAAGCTGCCGGACGCTGCCCGAGGTCTGGGACAGTCGCTACGCATCTTCAAGAGCGAGGTCAAGGAGATGCAGAAGGACGACGCCGCCGACACCAATGCGGCCGCGCCGACGGATCCGTCGCAGCGCGAGCTCCCCGCCGGTGACAACACCCAGCCGGCCGCTCAGCCGAACGCCGACGTCAAGAAGTCGGCTTAGGGGCGCGTCGGAGAATCCGAGTGCGCATTCCGATTCCCCCTCGACTCGATCCGCGGCTCCGTAAACGCAAACTCAACCCCGACGGCACGATGTCGTTGGTCGAGCATCTGTACGAGCTGCGCACGCGGATGGTCATTTCGATGCTGGCCATCGTCGTCACGACCATTTTCGGTTTCGTCTGGTACAGCCATGGGTTCCTGGGTCTTCCGTCTCTCGGCGACATGCTGCGGGGCCCGTACTGTGACCTGCCCTCCTCTGCTCGGGCCACGCTGACCGCAGACGATTCCTGCCGCCTGCTCGCGACCGGGCCGTTCGACCAGTTCATGCTGCGGCTCAAGGTCGCGCTCACCGCGGGCATCGTGATGGCGTGCCCGGTGTGGATCTATCAGATCTGGCAGTTCATTACCCCCGGTCTCCACGACAACGAGCGCCGCAACGGGATCGCGTTCGTGGCCATGGCGACGGTCCTCTTCGTCTCCGGCGCCGTGCTGGCCTACCTGGTCGTCGCGAAGGCTTTCGACTTCCTGTTGACCGTGGGCAACGAAGTCCAGGTCACGGCTCTCGCCGGCGACCAGTACTTCGGGTTCATGCTGAACGTCCTGGTGATATTCGGGGTGAGTTTCGAACTCCCGCTGCTGATCATCGCGCTCAATGTCGTCGGGGTCCTCACCTACGCGCGACTCAAGAGCTGGCGTCGCGGCCTCATCTTCACGGTGTTCGTCTTCGCGGCCATCGTCACCCCTGGCCAGGATCCGTTCACGATGCTGGCGCTCGCCGGCGCACTGACCGTGCTTCTCGAGTTCTCGATCCAATTCGCGCGCATCTACGACAAGCGTCGTGCTCGCAAGACGACGAGCTGGGAAGGCCTCTCCGACGACGAGGCGAGCCCGCTGCCGCCCACCCGCCCGATCACTCCGGCCTCACCGATCAAGGCCCCGGCGAACGGTGTCGCGACCACCACCCGCACCTCGACGCGGGCGCGCGAGACCTTCGACGACGTCCTGTGAGCCAACTCGACTCGTTCGCGGCACGGCTCACGTTCCGGCTCGACGACTTCCAGCGAAGTGCCTGCGAGGCCCTCGAGGGCGGTCACGGCGTTCTCGTGTGTGCCCCGACCGGGGCGGGCAAGACCATCGTCGGCGAGTTCGCCGTACACCTGGCTCTCGCCGGCGGCACTAAATGCTTCTACACGACACCGATCAAGGCGCTGAGCAACCAGAAATACGCAGACCTCGTGGCTGTCTACGGTCACGAGTCGGTCGGGCTGCTCACCGGCGACAGCTCGATCAATCCCGACGCCCCCGTCGTGGTGATGACCACCGAGGTCGTCCGCAACATGATCTACGCCGAGTCACGCGCGCTGGACGGACTCTCACACGTCGTCATGGACGAGGTGCACTTCCTGGCCGATCGCTTCCGCGGCGCGGTGTGGGAAGAGGTCATCCTGCACCTCGAACCGTCCGTCCGGGTCGTCAGCCTCTCGGCGACGGTGAGCAATGCCGAGGAGTTCGGCGACTGGATCCAGACCGTCCGCGGGGACACCTCGGTGATCGTCGACGAGCACCGTCCGGTGCCGCTCTCCCAGCACATGCTCGTGGGCCAGCGTCTCTTCGATCTCTTCGACCCGGCCGACACCGCTCCCGCGCGCAAGGCGGGCGCCCGACCCCGGGTCAATCCCGAGCTGAAGCGGCAGATCAGGCACCGGATCCTCGTCGCCGACGACGAGCGGGAGGCCGGCCGAGGCCGCGGACGCGGTGGTGGGCCGCGGCGCCGTGACGGTCGCGGACCCCAGCTGTCGCGACCGAACCTCGTCACCAGGCTCGACCGCGAGGGTCTGCTCCCGGGTATCGGATTCATCTTCTCCCGCGCCGGGTGCGACGCCGCCCTCGCACAGTGTCTCCGCTCGGGCATCTCGCTGCTCACTCCCGCCGAGGTCGCCCAGGTCGACGAGGTCGTCGACCGCCACCTCACCGAACTCTCACCCTCGGACCTCGACATCCTGGGTGTGCACGAATGGCGCGAGGGTCTGCGACGCGGACTGGCGTCGCACCACGCGGGGATGCTGCCGACCTTCCGGCACACCGTCGAGGAGTTGTTCGTCCGTGGTCTGGTGCGGATGGTGTTCGCCACCGAGACGCTCGCGCTGGGCATCAACATGCCGGCCCGCTCGGTGGTGCTCGAACGACTCGTCAAGTACAACGGCGAGTCACACGTGGACCTCACCCCGGGGGAGTTCACCCAGCTGACCGGTCGCGCGGGCCGCCGCGGAATCGACGTCGAGGGTCACGCCGTCGTCGTCTGGACGCCCGAGGTCGTGCCCGAGGAGGTCGCCGGTCTCGCCGGGGCGCGTACGTTCCCGCTGCGCAGTTCGTTCTCGCCGGAGTACAACATGGCGGTCAACCTGCTCGGTCGTCTCGGTCTCGACGGTGCACGTGAGTTGCTGCACCGCTCGTTCGCTCAGTTCCAGGCGGACCGGTCGGTGGTCGGGCAGGCGCGCAAACTCCACGAGTCCCAACGAGCTCTGCGCAAACTCGACGGTGAGCTGGCGCGGGCGGCAGCGGCGCGCGGCCTCGAACCCGGCGGCACCCACTCCGACGCCACCGACTCCGACACCACACCGGGCGCACTCGACGGCACCGTCGACGACGGCGCGTATGCCGGGTTCCTCGGCTACATCACATTGCGTGAGGACATCCGCCGGCGCGAACGAGACCTCAAGTTCCGCAAGCGCGTCGACACCCACGACGCGATCACGGCCGACCTCGCCGCCCTCAAACGAGGCCACGTCATCGGAGTGCCCGTCGGGCGTCACCGTGGTCTGGCCGTCATCATCGAACCGGCGACCCAGGCCCAGGATCCGAAGCCGCTCGTGCTGACCGAGGATGCCTGGTGTGGCCGCGTCGGCACGCGGGACTTCGTCAACCCGCCCGAGGTGCTGGGCAACATGCGCCTGCCGAAGAACGCCGACCGTCGTACCGGCCGGGGTCGCCGCGACCTGGCCTCGGCACTACGGTCGACGGGCATCGAGATGCCCCGCGGGCGGCAGAAGAAGCGCTCCGACGCCGCTGATGACGGAGAACTCGCACAGCTCCGCCGGACACTCCGGTCCCATCCAGCCCATCAGCTGCCCAACGGCGACGACCTCTTCCGGCTCGCCGAACGCCGCAACCGGTTGCTTCGCGACATCGTGAACGCCGAGCGGAGCATCGGCGAGCGGACCTCCACCCTCGGCGTCACGTTCGACCACATCGTCGGCGTCCTCAGCGAACTGGGCTATCTCGAGCGGGCGGCCGAAGCAGCGCAATCGACCGGCCACACCATGCTCGTGACGGAGTCGGGCAAGTTGCTCGGCCGCATCTACAGCGAGAGCGACCTGGTGGTGACGGAGTGCATCCGCGCCGGGGTGTGGGACGACCTCTCGCCCGCCGATCTCGCCGCGGTGGTCGCCGCCCTCGTCTACGAGAGCCGGCGCGACAGCTACAGCGGCGTCGACGTGCTCCCCGGGAACAGTTCGATGCGCACGGCGATGGCCGCAACCGTCGAGATCTGGTCCCGCGTCACCGCCGTGGAGTCCCGCCACCGGGTCAGCACGACCCGTGAACCGGACACGGGATTCTCCGTCGCCGTCGCGACCTGGGCGTCCGGGCGCACCCTCGGTGAGGCGCTGTTACTCGCCGGCGAGCGGGGGCAACTGCTGTCGCCGGGCGACTTCGTGCGGTGGAACAGGCAGGTCGTCGACCTCCTCGAGCAGATTCGACTCGGAGTCGGCACCGACACCCGCCTCGGCGCGACGGCGCGTGCGGCTGTGAAGGCGATCCGGCGCGGGGTCGTCGCCGCCGAGCTGGGCTGAAAGCCCCGCACGGGGCTGTTCGCATCGCCCGCGCGATGTCGGTTCACCGGACGACGCCCCCGCGGGCCACGTGCGATGTTGCCTGAGACTCGCAGGCCCCTGGGGTAACGTTCATCCCGCATCCGGTGTCGGCGTGACTCGACTCCGACGCTGCCGCGACGTCAGTTCGCCGACACCCGCTCTTGGGTGGACGGCCGAGTGGGAGGGACTCATGAGCAACCCGTACAACCCCGATCCGTCCCAACCCAATCCGTCGCACCAACCCGCCGGTGATCAGTCCGGTACCGATGGCAAGACCGAGATCGTGAACCTGCCGGGCGGGGCGCCCGGTTCTGATCCGGCCCAAGCAGACCCGTCGCGAGTGGACCCGGCCCAGGCGGATCCGACGAGAATGGCGCCCAATCCGGGAACCGGTCAGCCCCAACAAGGTTCGTATCAGGCGGATCAGTATCAGGCGAACCCGTATCAGCAGAATCCCTATCAGCAGCCGGGGCCGCAGCAGCAGAATCCGTACCAGCAGCCCGGTGTCCAGTCCCCGGGTCAGCCCGCGCAGTCGCAGCCGACCCAGGTCGGTTACCCCGGAGCCCAACCCGGTCAGTACGGACAGCCCGGTCAGTACGGGCAACCCGGCGGACAGCAGGGCTACCCGGCCGCGCCCGGTTACGGTGCACCCGGTCAGCAGGCGCCCGGCCAGCCCGGCGCCGGTCAGTACAGTGCCGGTCAGTACGGCGCCGGTCAGTACGGCGCACCGAATCAACCGGCACAGAATCAGTACGGCCAGAACCCCTATGGCGGCTCGCCGATGGGCGGCGACCAGTTCAGCGGGATGGCGACCGGCAAGTCCAACAAGACGGCGCGGACCTTGATGTTCGCCGGTGGCGGCGCACTGATCCTGATCGCCGCGATCATTCTGATCACGGCGTTCCTCTTCCCCGGCTGGGCCCCCAAGAACCTCGACCAGCAGGCCGCCCAGGACGGCGTCCAGAAAATCCTGAGCGAGGACTACCAGGCCAGTGACGTCAGCAACGTGAAGTGCCCCTCCGGCCAGCGGGTCGAGACCGGGGCCTCGTTCACCTGCTCGGTGACGGTCGGCGGCCAGGACCAGCAGGTGAAGGTGACCTTCATCGACGACGACGGGCGCTACGAGGTCTCCCGACCGAGCTGAGTGCTCAGCCGGCCTGCCGCCAGTACAGGGTCCTCAGCCGGCCTGCGGCCAGGACAGGGCCTTCGCGAGGCGACCCACCGATGCGCCGATGCCGAGTTCCTCGACGAGCTCGGCGAGTGCTGCCGGGTCCGCGGGCGCCGGCGGGAGTGTGTCGGGGCCGCTGTCGATGGTCTCGGCATCAGTGCGCACCGACACCACGGTCCGGGCCGCCTGCAGATAGTCGGCTGACGCCAGCAACGCCTTGCGGCTACGGGTCGGGACGTTCGACGACGGGTCCGCGGCGGCTGCCTCGAGCGCGTCGAGACTTCCGAATTCGGTGATGAGTTTGGCGGCGGTCTTCTCGCCGATACCGGCGACACCGGGTAATCCGTCGGACGGGTCGCCGCGCAACATCGACATCTCCGCGTAGCCGATGCCGGCGCGTTCGGCGGGCACCCCGTACTTCTCGGCCACCTCGCGGGGGCCCATCATCTCCGCTTTCGCCAGCCCGCGGCCGACGTAGAGGACGCGCACCGAGACCGGGTCGTCGGCGACCACCTGGAGAAGGTCGCGATCGCCGCTCACCACGATCACCGGGTCGTCGGCCTCGTCGTAGGCGAGCGTGCCGATGACGTCATCGGCCTCGCAGCCCACCGCGCCGGAGGTGGCGATCCCCGCGGCGGCCAGGACCGCCATGATCATGTCGACCTGCGGGGTGAGTGTGTCGGGCACCTCCTCGACGTCGATGGGATCACCGTCGGCCCCCGTGCCGCCGGCCGGCACCGCCACGCGATGGCCCTTGTACGACGGGATCAGATCGGTCCGGAACGCCGGCCGCCAATCCAGATCGAGGCACACCACCAGCCGCGTCGGACGTTCGCGCTGCACCAGGTTCGCGATGGTGTCGACGAACCCGCGGACCGCGTTCACCGGACGTCCGTCGGGGCTTGTCATCTTCTCCGGCAACGCGAAGAACGACCGGAACCACAGGCTCGCACCGTCGAGCAGCATCAACGAATCCGTCACCCCCACACTCTGTCACCCCGACCGGTCAGGCGTCAGCACCACGTCCACGCTCGCCGGTAGTGTTCGTCGCATGGCATCAGCGACCGGGACATCAGCCACATCGTCAGGAACGGCCCGTACGAGCGCGCCGCCGCTGTTCGCCGCCGACGTCTACCGGGACCGTATGCGTCGTGCCGCCGAGCTCACCCGCGACGCGGGCCTCGACGCGCTGGTGGTCGCGCCCGGTCCCGATCTCCGCTACCTCGTGGGATCGCGAGCCGAGACATTCGAGCGACTCACCGCGCTGGTGATCCCCGCCGCGGGAGAACCCAGGTTGGTCATCGCGCGACTGGAGGTGCCGTCGCTGGCGATGTCGGCGGTCGGCGATCTGGGCATCGAGGTCGCCGATTGGGTCGACGGTGACGACGCGCACGGCCTGGCGCTCGCGGGCCTGACGGCACGCCCGCGAATCGCCGTGTCCGACTCGATGCCGGCACTCCACGTGATCCCGCTCTCCGAACACACCGGGGCCACACCGCAACTGGCGACCGCCGTACTGCGCGAACTGCGAATGATCAAGGACGCCGCCGAGATCGACGCCCTCCGCCGTGCGGGAGCGGCCATCGACCGTGTCCACGCACGCATGGGGGACTGGTTGACACCCGGCCGGACCGAACGGGAGGTCGCCGCGGACATCTCCCGGGCGATACTCGACGAGGGCCACACCGAGGCGGCGTTCATCATCGTCGGCTCCGGCCCCAACGGCGCCGACCCGCATCACGAGTTCTCCGATCGGGTCATCGAGCGCTCCGACATCGTGGTCGTCGACATCGGCGGACCCGTGGAACCGGGCTACAACTCCGACTCGACCCGCACCTACTGCTTCGGCGAGCCGCAGGCCGACATCGCCACCGCCTACGCGGCGCTGCACGAGGCCCAACGGGCGGCCGTCGCGGCGGTCCGACCGGGCGTGCCGGCCTCCACGATCGACGCGGCCGCGCGCGACCTCCTACGGTCCCGAGATCTCGCCGACCACTTCATCCATCGCACGGGGCACGGTATCGGGTTGTCGGTGCACGAGGAGCCCTACATCGTCGACGGCAACGACATCCCACTGCGCGCCGGGATGGCATTCAGCGTCGAGCCGGGGGTCTACTTCTCGGGACGGTGGGGTGCCCGTATCGAGGACATCGTCGTGGTGACCGACGACGGTTGCGAGTCACTCAACAACCGCCCGCACGAGCTGATCCAGCTGTAGCCGCCACGAGGGTCAGCCCAGAGAAGGGTTCGGCCCAGCGGGCGGCTCAGCCCAGGAGTGACCGTGAACCCAGGACCCGTCCGACGCTGATCTCGATCACCACACGTCGTGGGTTCGGCTTCGGCTGCTTGTAGCGGCGCGCATAGCGCTCTTCGGCCTCGCGCACGCGGTCGGGCTCACGGCGGACGGTTGTTGTTCCCTCGAGGGTGATCCAGCGCGGCCCGTCGACGTTCGTGACCGCTGCATACCCGCCGCGTTCGACATTGCGCACCTTCTGGTTGCCATCGGAGGTGATGACCCGCGCCAGGCCGGCCTCGGGGTCCCAGGTGAATCCGACGGCGACGGCGTGCGGCGTGCCGTCGGCGCGCAACGTGGTGAGGGTTCCGAGGTGGCGTTCGGTGAGGAACGCGACCGCGTCGGGTCCGACATCGGCAGCGGTACGTGGCATGGTCTCCACGCTAGCGGCGACGGCGGGGCGCAACGGTGCCGGGGCCGATGCGATACTGCTCGCCATGGCGTTGCGCAGCAGAGCGGCTTCAGACCGGGGTTCCGAGGCGACGGGTTCGCTGGTCCTCTTCGGGGGGCGCAGCGAGATCGGCGTCGCCACCGCCGCCCGGCTCGCGTCGGGTCGCGTCGTGGTGCTCGCCGCGCGACGTCCCGGTGACCTCGTCGCACAGACCGAACGGTTGCTGGCTGCCGGGGCCTCCGCGGTACACACCGTCGCGTTCGACGCCGACGACGTCGACGGTCACCCGGCACTCGTCGACCACCTCATCGAGCAGTACGGGCCGATCGGGGTCGCCATCATCGCCTTCGGCATTCTCGGCGACCAAGCCCGCGCGGAGACCGATGTCAGCCACGCCCTGCAGATCGCGCACACCGACTATTACGCCCACATCAGCGTGCTGACGCCGCTCGCGGCAGCCCTGCGCGCGCAGCGCTCCGGCACCCTCATCGTGTTCTCGTCGGTCGCCGGCATCCGGGTTCGCCGGGCGAACTACGTCTACGGCTCCACCAAGGCCGGACTCGACGGCTTCGCGAGCGGCCTCGCGGATGCGTTGCACGGCAGCGGTGCTCGGCTGTTGTTGGCCCGCCCCGGCTTCGTCGTCGGCGCCATGACGCGGGACCTGATGGCGTCCGGGGTCAAGCCCGCCCCGCTGTCGGTGAACGCCGAACAGGTCGCCGACGCCGTTGCACGCGCCTACCGGAGGGGACGCGGCGAGGTGTGGATCCCGTGGGCACTGCGGCCGCTCTTCGTCGGTATGCGGCTGATGCCTCGTGCGGTGTGGCGGAGACTGCCCCGATGAGCGTCTTGTCGCCGGACTTCGTGGTGGTGGGCATCGGCGCCGACGGGTGGCGCGGACTCGGCGAGGCCGTCCGCGACGAGTTGCGGACGGCGACCGTGATCTACGGTGCCACAAGGCAACTCGACCTCTTGTCCGCCGTTCGCGGAGAGCTGGCGGCCGACCTGCGGCCGTGGCGTTCGCCGATGTCGGCGCATCTCGCGGAGGTCATCGACGAGCCCCGGCCGCATACGGTGCACGTCCTGGCGAGCGGCGACCCGATGTTCCACGGTGTCGGCGCGAGCATCGTGTCACGCGTGGGTGCCGAACGCGTACGCGTGTATCCGGCGGTCTCGAGCGTGAGTCTGGCATGCGCACGACTCGGCTGGGATCTCGCGACGACCCGTGTGGTCAGCACCGTCCGTAACGATCCGTCGGAGGTGCTGTCCGAGGTGACCGGGGGAGCGCGCGTGGTGATCCTGAGCCGGGACGAGGCGACCCCCGCTGCGATCGCCCGTGTGCTGTCGCAGTCGGGCTTCGGAGCATCGACGATGACGGTTCTCGAACAGTTGGGTGGTCCGGACGAGCAGATCCGGCGCGCGACGGCGGACGCGTGGCCGCACCCGCCCGGCGACCCACTGAACATCGTCGCCGTGGAGTGCGCGGGTCCCGGGCGCACGCGGTTGCCCGGCCGCGCCGACGACACCTACGAGCACGACGGCCAGATCACCAAGTCCACGATCCGGGCGCTCACCGTCTGCGCGTTGGAACCCGCGGGCGCCCAGGTGCTCTGGGACATCGGGTCCGGGTCGGGCAGTGTCTCGATCGAGTGGCTGCGCGCCGACGACCGCGGCACGGCCGTCGCCTTCGAACGGGACCCCGAGCGTGCCGACCGGTTGATCCGCAACGCCGGCAGTCACGGGGTGGGGTCGCGTCTGTCGGTCCGGGGACCGGCACCCCAGGCGTTGTCCGGCGCACCTCGTCCCGACGCGGTGTTCATCGGCGGCGGGCTCGACGACGAGATCCTCGCCGGCGCATGGGAATCCCTGCGACCGGCGGGGCGTCTGGTGGTCAACGCGGTCACCGTCGAGAACCAGACCCTCGTGGCACGACGGCACCACGAGCGCGGCGGCACGATGCGCCGCCTGTCGATCGAGACGGCAGCGCCGCTGGGCACCATGACCACCTGGCGGCCCGCCCTGCCGATCGTGCAGTGGGTCGTCGTGAAACCCGACACCACCATCGAGGACACCGGAGCGGCGTCGTGACCGTCTACTTCATCGGGGCCGGTCCGGGCGCACCCGACTTGATCACCCTTCGCGGAGCGCGCGTGCTGGGAAAGTGCTCGACCTGCCTGTATGCGGGTTCACTCGTCCCGACCGAGATGCTGGACCTCTGCCCGGACGGCGCCGAACTGATCGACACCGCGCGGATGCCGTTGTCCGACATCATCGCCCATATCGAGGATGCCCATCGGCGCGGCCACGATGTCGCGCGGCTGCACAGCGGCGACCTCTCGCTCTACTCGGCGATGTCCGAACAGCAGCGCGAACTCGACGCGCGAGGCATCGACCATCAGATCGTGCCCGGGGTGCCGGCATTCGCTGCCGCCGCCGCTGCACTCGACACGGAGCTGACGGTGCCGGGAGTCGGGCAGAGTCTTCTCATCACCCGGGTCTCGACCCTCTCCACCGACATGCCGGCTGGGGAGGACCTCGCCACGCTGGCCGCGACCGGAGTGACTCTCGCCCTACACCTCGCCGCCCATCGGGCCGAGCAGATCGTCGAAGCGCTGTCCCCGTATTACGGCGCCGAGTGTCCGACTGCCACAGTCGCCTTCGCGAGTCGGGACGACGAACTCGTCGTCCGCTGTCCGTTGCGCAGGCTGCCGGAGACCCTCCACGCGGCCGACATCCGCAAGACGGCGGTGATCTTCGTAGGCCGTGTGCTGGACCCCAGCCGGGCCGAGGCCACCGACAGCTATCTCTACTCACACGCACGCATGACCAAACTCCGGGCCGACGGCGGCGGCACGGCGTGACGGGCTACCCCCGCGCGAGCACACGTGTGCTGATCCTGGGTGGCACCGGTGAGGCGCGCGCTCTGGCATCCGCTCTCGACGACACCGGGATCGACGTCATCAGCTCCCTGGCGGGTCGGGTGCAGAACCCGCGTCTTCCGGTCGGGCCGGTCCGGATCGGCGGATTCGGCGGCCCGGAGGGGTTGCGGAAGTGGTTGCTCGACAACGAGATCCGCGCTGTCGTCGACGCCACCCATCCGTTCGCCGCGACCATCACCCGCAACGCCGCACGCGCGACCGAAGATGCGGGCATCCCGTTGCTGCGACTGCGCCGCGAACCCTGGAGTCCGGGCACGGCCGATCGATGGATCCGGGTACCCGATCTGCCGTCCGCCGCTGCGGAGGTCGCCCGCAGAGGAACGCGAGTGCTGCTCACCACGGGCCGCCAGGACGTCGGCGTGTTCGCCGACATCGACACCGCATGGTTCCTGATCCGGGTCGTCGACCCGCCCACCGCGGCACTGCCCCCGAATCATGCGCTGCTGCGGTCGCGTGGACCCTACGACCACGCCTCCGAGTCGGCGCTGTTGCGCGACAACGACATCGACCTGCTCGTCACCAAGAACAGCGGCGGCGCGCTCACCGAGGCAAAACTCTCCGCCGCCGCGGACCTCGGGATCGACGTCGTCATGGTCGACAGACCCGCGGAGCCGGACTCGACCGCGGTGTCCGACGTCGGAGCGGCCCGGGAGTGGCTCGAGCGCCTACTCGACTGACACCTGTTCGGACGGGACCCGTTCGGTCTCGGCGAGCGATGTCTCGACGGGTGCAGGGGTGATGGGTGCAGGGGAGTCGGACGCAGGGTCGTCGACGGGGGAGTGGCTACGGGGTGTGAAGACCAGGGTCCCCCCGGCCCGCGGTACGACCCGCGTCGCCGACGATCCGACGATGATCATCGTGCGCATGTCGACGACCGCGGGATCGAACTCGGCGACGGTCGTCGTCGTGAGGGACTGCTCCGGCCCGCCGACGTCCCGTCCGAGCACGATCACGCGGTCATCGGACACCGTCTGCGTCAAAGTGTGTTGGAGAGCCCCGACCTGCCACGTGCGGCTGGCCGACCCGGGGTTGTAGATCGCGATCACCAGATCGGCGGCGAGCGCCGCACGGATCCGACGGTCGATCACCGACCACGGCTTCAGGCGGTCCGAGAGGGAGATGACCGCGAAGTCGTGCCCGAGCGGTGCGCCGACCGCGGCTGCGACGGCGGTCGCGGCGGTCACTCCTGGCACCACCCGCACCGGGACGTCGTGCCAGCGGGGTTGCGCGGCCACCTCGGCGACGGCGGCGGCCATGGCGAACACACCGGGATCACCCGACGACACCACCGCGACGCGGGCACCGCGACGGGCGAGGTCGAGCGCGAACTCCGCGCGTTCGGCCTCGACGCGGTTGTCGCTGGCGTGCACGCGCTGTCCGGGTCGGGGAGTGACCCGCTTGAGGTAGGTCGTGTAACCGACCAGGTCGGTGGCCGTCGCCAGTTCGGTGCGCACCTGCGGAGTGGTCCAGCTGTCGTGTCCGGGGCCGAGACCCACGACGACGACCTCACCGGGCACCGGCTGCGGCTCGAACTTCGGATTGTTGCGCCGGCCGGGCACCACCACGATCGAGAAGTACGGCACCTCACTGGGAATCACCTCGGCCGCGGGGAGGACCCGTTCGACGGTCGTCGACGCGCGTTCGACGTAGAACGCCTCGTCGAGTCGACCCGCCTCGCGCAGCGCATCCCGCACCCGCTCGAAGGTCCGGCCCAGCTTCATCACCACGATCGCGTCCGCGGAACGGAACCGGAACAGCAGCTCCGTCCTCGACGCGGTGCCCGGGACGACGGTCAGCGTCTCCTCGCCCTCCACCAGGGGCACGCCGGTCGCTGCCGAGGCCGCGCTCACCGACGTCACACCGGGCACGATCTGAGCGTCGAAGTGCGGCGACAACCGTTTGTGCATGTGCATGTAGGAGCTGTAGAACAGTGGGTCGCCCTCGGCGAGGAGGACCACGTCACGGCCGGCACGCAGGTGCACCGCCAGCCGTTCCGCGCTCTCGGCGTAGAAGTCGTCGAGGGCTCCCTGGTAGCCACCGGGGTGATCGGTGGTCTCGGTGGTGACCGGGTACATCAGGCGTTCTTCGGTCTGGCCCTCACGCAGGTAGGGTTCGGCGACCGATCGGGCGATGCTGTTGCCATGGCGCGCAGAGTGATACGCGATGACGTCGGCGGTGCTGATCAGCCGGGCGGCCTTGACCGTCATCAGCTCGCTGTCGCCGGGGCCCAACCCGATACCGCACAATTTGCCCGCGCCGGGGGCCGCCGGAGCCGTGGCGTTCGCGTGATGCGTTGTGCTGGGGGAGTGTTCGGGATTCACGGGTCGGATCTCATTCCTGCGGGGTGGCGAGCGCGTTGAGGGCAGCGGCGGTGATCGCCGAGCCGCCGCGCCGCCCGGTGACGGTGATGAACTCGAGGTCGTCGCGGTCGGCGAGCGCTGCACAGGACTCGACGGCACCCACGAAACCGACTGGGGCGCCGACGATCGCGGCCGGCCTCGGTGCGCCGTCGTCGATCATGTCGAGCAGGGCGAACAGAGCGGTCGGGGCGTTGCCGATCGCCACGACGGCACCCTCGAGGCGGGGCCGCCAGAACTCGAGTGCGGCAGCGGTCCGCGTCGTTCCCATCTGCTCGGCGAGCGACGGCAGCGACGGCTCCGACAGATAACAGAGCACCTCGTTGTCGGCGGGGAGCCGCTTGCGAGTGACGCCGGAGGCGACCATCGACGCATCACACAGGATGGGTGCGCCGGCTTCGAGCGCGCCGCGTGCGGCCGTGACGACACCGGCTGTGGCGACCACGTCGCGGGTGAGGTCGGTCTGCCCGCACGCGTGGATCATTCGCACGACGACGGTCGCGACATCGGGGGCGAACGCGGAGAGATCGGATTCGGCGCGGATCGTGGCGAAAGACTGGCGATAGATCGCAGCGCCGTCGCGCAGGTACTCGGTCATGGTGCTGACGAGCCTAACGGCGCCGCCGTTCGTATCCGCCTTCGGGCGTGGCCTCGACGAACAGATGCGTCGTGGCCGGGGAGCCACAACCCCGCTCACACCCCACCCAGTGTTCGCGCTCCTCGAGCGGTTCGCCGCCGCGTGCCCGGGACACGAGGTCCTCTCGGACCGGTGCGTGCGCGGAGGCGCAGCCGGGCGCTCCGACACAGCAGCTCAGACGCGCCCAGGGCGAGGCGGCGTCGAAGATCAGACCCATCGGGGCGAGCACCCGCACGACGGTCTCGGCGACGCCCTCGTCGAGATCGCACATGAGGATCTCGCGGTCCGGGGTGAAGATTACCGGCGCCTGCACCGCGGCGATGAACTCGGCGAGGCGCGCGGGCAGCCGCCCGAGCTCGACGACCGCGCCCAGCAGGACCGCTCCGTCGTCCTGGTCGAACCAGCCCACGATGGGGTCGGCCGGTGTGGGTTCGCCCGCTGACGGGTCGACGAGCAGATCCGACGAGCCGACGACGGGGTCGAGCCCGGCCCCGGCGAGAGTCTCGAGATCGAGCCGTTCGGCTGCGCCGAGGTCTTTCACCCGCCACGCGCCCGGCGACACCCGGCCCAGGCCTGCGGCGACGGCCATCAGTGCGGTGACGATCGCGTCGGGTCCGGACGCCGATCCGATCGGATCACCGCCGACGAGGATGTCGGCGGTCAGCGGTGCGTCACCGCGGACGAGTGCGCAGGCATCCGGGCGGCGGGCGACGATGTCGCCGCGGCCGTCGTCGATACCGAAGAGGAACCGGCCGGAGAGCGTGGCCGACGCGGGGTCGGATCGCAGTGTGTCGTCGAGCGCCGCGGCCAGCGGGCGGGCGTCAGCGACGCCCCCGATCCGGCCGGTCAGCGGACTGACCTCGATGTTGCGCACCTTGTCGTGGCTCGCGCTCGGGGCGAGGCCCGCGGCGACCACCGCCTCGGCGACGGCATCGACATCGGTGATCCCGCGTAGCTGCACGTTGCCGCGGACCGTCAGTTCGAGGTGACCGTCGGCGTGCGCCGCGGCCGCCTGCGCCAGGAGCTCGAGCTGATCTGGCCGGATCCGACCGCCCGGAAGCCGGATGCGGGCCAGGGCGCCATCGGCCGCCGCATGCGTGCTGAACACCCCGGGGCAACGGTCGGCGGCGTCCCGGACTCGCTGGTTCATCCCACCAGCCTACGACCGGTCCCGGCGGTGGCCGTAGGCTGAACGCACCGCGAGCGGGCTGAAGCCGGTGGAATTCCGGCGCGGTCGCGCCACTGTGATCGGGGCCCGGGCATCGACGCCGGGGCAACCGGAAGTCAGACCAGTCCCTCGCACTCCACCGCCACACGGCACGACACGCACCCGGGCGCGACAACCCGGCGAGGAGACACGATGATTCTGCTGCTCTCGACCTCGGACACAGATCTGCTGACGGCCTCGGCCGCGCACGACCCGGAACCCGGTTCGGCACTCGCCCCGGTCGCGTACCGCGGGGCCAACCCGTCGCGCATCCTGATCGACGACATCGCCGGCCTGGCCGCGGACGCCGACCTGATCGTCGTGCGCATCCTGGGCGGCGTGCGGGCCTGGGAAGACGGGCTCGCCGCGGTCGAGGCGACCGGGAAGCCGCTCGTCGTGTGTTCCGGCGAGCAGCAGCCGGACCCCGATCTCATGGCGCACTCCACGGTGCCCGCGGGCGTCGCCACGCAGGCCCACGACTATCTCGCCGCGGGCGGTGTCGCGAACCTGGTCAACCTGCACCACTTCCTGTCCGACACCGTCCTGCTCACGGGCAACGGCTTCGAACCCCCGCAGCAGACCCCCGCGTGGGGAGTGCTCGAACGCACCCCGATCCCTGAGGTGCGAGGAGCGCAGGCAGGGCGTTCTCCGATCCCTGAGGTGCGAGGAGCGCAAGCCGGGCGTTCCCCGATCCCTGAGGTGCGAGGAGCGCAAGCGACGAGCCTCGAAGGGCCCCACTCCGACGCCCCGACCATCGCGGTCCTCTACTACCGCGCCCAGCATCTGGCGGGCAACACCCGCTACATCGACGCGCTCTGCGACGCCATCGAGGCGAAGGGCGCGCGAGCGCTGCCGATCTTCTGCGCCTCGCTGCGCACCGCGCCCGACGACCTTCTCGAGCTGCTCGGCACCGCCGACGCCCTCGTGGTCACCGTGCTGGCCGCTGGCGGCGCCACCCCGGCGACCGCATCGGCCGGCGGCGACGACGACGCGTGGAACATCGAACGGCTCGCCGCACTCGACGTCCCGATCCTGCAGGGCCTGTGCCTCACCGGGTCGCGCGCGGACTGGGACGACAGCGACGACGGCCTGTCGCCGCTCGACGTCGCCACACAGGTCGCCGTGCCCGAGTTCGACGGCCGCATCATCACCGTGCCGTTCTCCTTCAAGGAGTTCGATGACGACGGATTGCCCTGGTACCAGCCGGATCTCGAGCGTTGCGCGCGGGTGGCGGGCATCGCCACCGCCCACGCCCGGCTGCGTCGGACACCGGCCGCGGACAAGCGGATCGCGGTCATGCTGTCGGCGTATCCGACCAAACACGCACGGATCGGCAACGCCGTCGGCCTCGACACCCCGCGCAGCCTGTTGCGCCTGCTCGCCGCGATGCGCGACGCCGGTTACGACATCGGGCCCGAGGTGGGACCCGAGGCCATTCCCGGTCTCGCCGAAGACGATTCGGACAAGCTGATCCACGAGATCATCGCCACCGGCGGTCAGGATGCCGACTGGCTGACCGAGGAGACCCTGGCGGCCAATCCGATCCGGCTGTCAGCCCACGACTATCGCACCTGGTTCGACACCCTGCCCGAGGGTCTGCGCGAGGCCGTCACCGAGCACTGGGGTCCCGCGCCCGGCGAGCTCTTCGTCGATCGCACACACAATCCCGATGGCGACATCGTCATCGCGGCACTGACATTCGGCAACGTCGCGATCATGGTGCAGCCGCCGCGTGGCTTCGGCGAGAACCCCGTTGCGATCTACCACGATCCCGATCTGCCGCCGTCGCACCACTACCTGGCCTCGTACCGATGGCTGGCCGCCCACGACACCGGTTTCGGCGCCGACGCGATCGTGCACGTCGGCAAGCACGGCAACCTCGAGTGGCTCCCCGGCAAGAACCTGGGGATGTCGGCGAACTGCGGTTCCGACGCCGCGCTCGGCGACCTGCCGCTGGTCTACCCGTTCCTCGTCAACGACCCGGGGGAGGGCACCCAGGCCAAACGGCGCGCGCATGCGGTGCTGGTCGATCACCTGATCCCGCCGATGGCGAGGGCCGAATCCTACGGCGACATCGCACGTCTCGAGCAACTGCTCGACGAACACGCCAACATCTCCGCACTCGACCCGGCGAAACTGCCGGCCATCCGACAGCAGATCTGGACGCTGCTGACCGCGGCGAAGATGGACTCCGACCTCGGGCTGACCGAACGCCCCGACGAAGAGGTCTTCGACGACATGCTGTTGCACGTCGACGGCTGGCTCTGCGAGATCAAAGACGTCCAGATCCGCGACGGCCTGCACGTCCTGGGCGAACCGCCGCGCGACGACGCCGAGGTCGACCTCGTGCTCGCGATGCTGCGGGCCCGCCAGTTGTGGGGCGGGACGTCCGCGCTACCGGGCCTGCGCGAGGCCCTCGGACTCGTCGAGGACGGGTCGGCCGAACGCAACACCGTCGACGCGGTCGAGGTCCAGGCGCGCGAACTCGTCGCGGCGTGCGCGAAGGACGACTGGTCGGCGACCGCCGTCGCCGAGGCCACCCGCGGCCTGCCCGACGCGGTGGGCGACGTGCTCCGCTTCGCCGCGACCGAGGTGGTCCCGCGCCTGCGTCAGACCACGGGCGAGGTGCCCCGCGTGCTGCACGCACTGAACGGCGGCTTCATCCCGGCCGGGCCGAGCGGCTCGCCACTGCGGGGACTCATCAACGTGCTGCCCACCGGCCGCAACTTCTACTCGGTGGACCCCAAGGCGGTGCCGTCGCGACTCGCGTGGGAAACCGGTCGAGCGATGGCCGATTCACTGCTCGAGCGCTATCTCACCGACCACGGCGAGTACCCGCCATCGGTGGGGCTCTCGGTGTGGGGGACGAGCGCGATGCGCACCTCGGGTGACGACGTCGCGGAGGTGCTCGCACTGCTCGGCGTCATGCCCGTCTGGGATGAGATGTCGCGCCGTGTGTCCTCGCTGGAGCTCATCGGCCTCGAGGAACTCGGACGCCCGCGCATCGACGTCACCGTCCGCATCTCCGGGTTCTTCCGGGACGCCTTCCCGCACGTGGTGACGATGCTCGACGACGCCGTCGCGCTGGCCGCCGCCGCGGACGAACCCGACGAGCAGAACTTCGTCGCCGCCCATGTGCGCGCCGCGATGACCGACCACGGTGACCGGCGCCGAGCGATCACCCGCGTCTTCGGCTCGAAGCCCGGCACGTACGGCGCCGGGATCCTCCAACTGATCGACTCGCGCGAGTGGCGCAGTGACGAGGACCTGGCCCGCGTCTACACCGAATGGGGTGGTTACGCCTACGGCCGCGACCTCGACGGCGTACCGGCCGTCGACGACATGCGCGCCGCCTACAAGCGGATCGCCGTCGCCGCGAAGAACACCGACACCCGCGAACACGACATCGCCGACTCCGACGACTACTTCCAGTACCACGGCGGGATGGTGGCCACGGTGCGAGCGCTCACCGGGAAGTCGCCGGAGGCCTACATCGGTGACAGCACGCGTCCCGATTCGGTCCGCACCCGCACGCTGTCCGAGGAGACCTCGCGGGTCTTCCGCGCCCGCGTCGTCAACCCGCGGTGGATCTCGGCGATGCAACGCCACGGCTACAAGGGTGCGTTCGAGATGGCCGCCACGGTGGACTATCTCTTCGGCTACGACGCGACCACGGACGTGGTCGCCGACTGGATGTACGAGAAGCTCACCGAGTCCTACGTGCTCGACGAGACCAACCAGCAGTTCATGCAGCAATCGAATCCGTGGGCGCTGCACGGCATCGCGGAGCGTCTGCTCGAAGCCGTCGAGCGCGACATGTGGCGCGAACCACCCGCCGAACTGCTCGATGCGCTGCGCAGTGTCTACCTGCAGACCGAGGGAGACATCGAGGGCCGGGGCGAGGACACCTCCGCCGGCTGAGCCCGACTCGTTCCGCCGGCTGGCCGGTCTCGTTCCGCCGGCTGAGCCTGTCGAAGCCCTCGGGAGAAAATCCGGCATCTCGTTCGTTGACCAGAAGAACGCAGACGTCAACGGGTACCGCATCGGTACCGAAGGACAGGTGAAGCACCATGGCTCTCCGCTACCTCGCTGTCTACGCAGTGCTGGAGATCGCCGCTTTCGTAGCGATGGTCATGACCCTCGGCTTCGGTTGGGCGGTGCTGATCAGCATCGCGGCCGTCGTCATCGGCCTGCTCACCCTGCAGTGGCAGGGCCGCAAGGTGTTCGGTGAGCTCGGCCGGGCCGCCCGCAACGAGGTCGACGCACGCGCCCCGCTCGCCGACACCGCACTCGTCGCGGCGTCGACCCTGCTGCTGATCGTGCCCGGGGTTGTCACCACCGCGGCCGGAATCCTCCTGCTGTTCCCCCCCACCCGACGCGTGCTGCGCCCCGTCGTGCTGGCCGCGGGCGAACGGCGGGTCGCCACCGCGATGGACCGCGCCGGCATGTACGCCACCGGGCTCTACGGACGTGGCGCGACGGTCGTCGAGGGTTCGGTGGTGGAATCCGACACCACCGGGCACGGCGGCCCCGGAGCACAGCCGGGCGTTCCCAGGCTCCCGCAGGGTCACTGAGGTCGACCGCCGGGCTGCAAGGCACACTGAACGATCGTGGCAACCCAATTGCTCCTGGGCGGTGCGGTGTACTCACCCGCCGCGCCCGACGCGACCGCGATGGCCGTCACCGATGGCACCGTCGTCTGGGTCGGGACCGACGACGTCGGACGCGCACTGCACCCCGATGCCGAGATCGTGGACCTCGACGGAATGTTCGTCAGCCCCGGCTTCGTCGACTCGCACGTTCACCTGACCTCGACCGGCCTCGGTCTCGACGGTTTGACCCTCAACGAGGCGTCGAGTCGCACGCACTGTCTGCGGCTGGTCGAGAAGGCGGTCGCCGCCGGCTCCGACGCCGAGTCGGGTGAGCTCCTCTGGGGTCTGGGTTGGGACGACTCGACCTGGCAGGGACCCGAGGAGGCCGACGGTCGGTATCCGACGACCACCGAGCTCGACGCCATCGTCGGAAACCGGCCGGTCTACCTCGCGCGGGTCGACGAGCATTCCGCGGTGGCGTCCACGGCATTGCGCCGCCTCATCCCGGATCTTGCCGACGCCGTCGGCCATCACCCCGAGGACCCGCTCGTCGCAGAGGCCCACCATCTGGTCCGCGGTGCCGCCCGACTGCTCGTGACCGCCGCCCACCGGGAACGCGCCCAGCGTCGCGCGCTCGATCTCGCCGCGGCCCACGGGGTCGTCGCCGTGCACGAGAACGGCGGACCGGACATCAGCGGCATGGACGATTTCCTCGCACTCGGCGAGCTCGACCATCCCGTCGAGATCCGGCGCTACTGGGGCCAGGCCGTCTCCGACCCCGACCACGCCCGCGAGCTGATGTCGATCACCCGCGCCGACGCGCTCGGCGGTGACCTGTTCATCGACGGGGCGATCGGATCCCACACCGCCTGGCTGTCGGAGCCCTACACCGACGATCCCCACACCTGCGGCATCAACTACCTCGACGCCACCCAGATCCGGGATCACCTGCGTGCGTGCACGCTCGCCGGCATCCAGGCGGGTTTCCATGTCATCGGCGACGCGGCCACCGGCGTCGTCGTCACAGCCCTGACCGAACTCGCCGAGGAGCTCGGCACCCCGGCACTCGCACGCTGCGCGCATCGGCTGGAGCACGCGGAGATGGTCACCGCGCAGGACGCCGCCGTTCTCGCTCGCTGCGGTGTCATCGCCAGCATGCAACCGCTCTTCGACGCCGAGTGGGGAGGCCCGGGCGACCTGTACGACGCGCGGCTCGGCCCGGCCCGGGCGGCTACCCTGAACGATTTCGCCATGCTCGCGAAAACCGGTGTCGCCCTGTCATTCTCGTCGGATGCGCCGGTCACGGCCATCGATCCGTGGTCGACGATCCGGGCTGCGGTGCATCACCACCAGCCGACCAACGCGATCTCCGCACGCGGCGCCTTCGCGGCGACGACGCGGGGCGGCTGGCGTGCGGGCGGTGTCAACGACGGCGTCACCGGCACACTCACGCCCGGTGCGCCCGCCAGCTACGCGATCTGGGAGGTCGACGACCTCGTGGTGGCCGGCTCCCATGAGAAGGTCCAGCGCTGGTCCACCGACCCTCGCTCCCGTGTGCCCGCACTGCCGGACGTCTCGCTCGGCGCGGCACTGCCACGCTGCGTGCGCACCGTGCATCGCGGGCGGGTTCTCCACGACCGGGACGCCGGATGACCTTCTCCTCGAGGTGGCTCGTCCGTAGCGGCACCGCGGTCGTGGCCGGCCTGGCGATGTGGGCCGCCTTCCCGCCGCGCAACTGGTGGTTCCTGGCCGTCGTCGGACTCGGTCTGTTGTTCGCCGCCCTGTTCGTCGGTTCTCCGCGCATCCGCACGGGAGGCTGGGTCGGGTTCGTCTTCGGTCTCGCGTTCTTCGTGCCGCTGCTGCCGTGGATCGGCGTCTACGTCGGGCCCCTGCCCTGGTTGGCCCTGGCGGTGGTGCTGTCGGTGTATCTCGCGGTGTTCGGGGCCATCGCAACGCTCACGATGCGGCTGCCCGTTCCGCCGGTGTGGTTCACGCTGTCGTGGGTGCTCGTCGAAGCACTGCGATCCGCGTTCCCGTTCGGCGGATTCCCCTGGGGCAGGGCGGCGTTCAGTCAGGTGGACGGTCCGCTGCTGCCCCTCGCCTCGGTCCTGGGCGCGCCCGGGCTCTCCGCCGGGGTCGCGTTGTTCGGATCGTCGGTCGTCTGGCTGGTCGTGATCCTCGTCCGCGCGTACCGGCGCGCTCCGGGCATCGATGCCCCCACCGAGTCCGTCGACCCACCGCGGGCGGGGGAGGGCTCGTCGGGGGTCGTGCGGGTCGCCACGCTCGCGGTCGCCATCGCGCTCCTGGCCCCGATGGCTGCGATCGCCCTGACCCCGGCCACCGTGGACCGCAACATCGCGACGTCGTCGGCCCGTATCGGCGCGGTGCAGGGCAACGTCCCGCGACTCGGTCTCGATTTCAACGCTCAGCGACGCGCAGTCCTCGACAACCATGTGCGCGCCACACTCGCCTACGGCAAGGCCATCGACGCCGGTCGCACCAATCAGCCCGATTTCGTTCTGTGGCCCGAGAACGCGTCGGACATCTCGCCGCTGGACAACGCCGACGCGGCCGCGGAGATCACCGCGGCGTCCGAGGCGGTCGACGCGCCGATCCTGGTCGGCACGCTGATCCGCAACCCCGACGGCCGACCCACCAATTCGGTGTTGGTGTGGGACGGCCGCCAGGGGCCGGTCGACCGTTACGACAAACACATCGTCCAGCCGTTCGGCGAATACCTGCCGTGGCGGTCGTTCTTCCGGCTCTTCTCGTCGTACGCCGACATGGCGGGCGACTTCCGCCCGGGTACCGGGCCGGCAGTGGTCGAGGTGCCGGGACGTTCCGGCGAGGTCACCGTCGGGGTCGCCACGTGCTGGGAGATCGCTTTCGATCGCGCGGCCCGACAGTCGGTGCGCGAAGGCGCGCAGATGCTGTTCGTGCCGACCAACAACGCGACCTTCGGGCGCACCGAGATGACCTACCAGCAGTTGGCCATGTCACAGGTGCGTGCCGTCGAGCACGGCCGGTCGGTCGTCGTGGCCGCCACCAGCGGTGTGAGCGCGATCATCAACCCGGACGGATCGATCACCCGACAGTCCGGCGTGTTCACCGCCGATGTCCTCACCGCGCGACTTCCGCTGCACGGCGACACGACCGTCGCGACCCGTCTGGGCCCGTGGCCGGAGGTCGTGGCGATCGTCGCGGCACTGGCCGGGCTTTTGTTTGCGCTGCGCTCGCGTACTAGGTTCTCACTCAGACCACGTACGGCCGCCGCACCGGCGACCGGGACAACGAAGGAGCTCGATGGCATCGGGGATTGACGCCACGGCAGGGCAGCGGCTGCCCGACGACCCGCCGCAACGCGTGGTCGGTGGAGACGGTACGGGCGCGCTGGTCGTCGTACCGACGTTCAACGAGCGCGACAACCTGCCGCTCATCGTCGCGCGTCTGCAAGATGTGCTGCCCGGTGCCCATGTGCTGGTCGTCGACGACTCGAGCCCGGACGGGACCGGCGAGATCGCCGACGGACTGGCGCGCGCGGACGAGACCGAACGGGTGCACGTCCTCCACCGGGTGGAGAAGGACGGCCTCGGCAAGGCCTACCTGGCAGGCTTCGCCTGGGGACTCGGCCGCGACTACTCGGTCATCGTCGAGATGGATGCCGACGGCAGCCACGCCCCCGAGCAGCTGCACCGTCTGTTCGACGCCATCAACGACGGCGCGGACCTCGTCATCGGCTCCCGATACGTGCCGGGGGGCAAGCTCGTCAACTGGCCCAAGCGGAGGGAGTTCCTCTCCCGCGGCGCCAACACCTATGCCCGGCTCGCGCTCGGCGCCCGCGTGCACGACATCACCGCAGGCTTCCGCGCGTATCGGCGCATCGTCCTGGAGAAGATCGAACTCGACTCCGTCGAGTCGGCCGGCTACTGCTTCCAGATCGATCTCGCCTGGCGCACCGTGCGCGCCGGATTCGACGTACGCGAAGTGCCCATCACGTTCACCGAGCGCGAGATCGGCGTCTCCAAGATGAGCGGGGGCGTGATGTCGGAGGCGTTCACGATGGTCGCCCGCTGGGGTGTGCAGAGCCGACTCGAACGCTGGGGCCTCGTCAACTCCCGGTAGCGTCCGGCATAACCCGGACACGGGTTGGAACGGGCCCAGACAAGAATCGACCCGGCAGGAACTCCTGCCGGGTCGATGCCTTTGCGGGCGACGGTGTCAGTTGGTGATGCCCTTGCGACGCTGCTTGAGCAGGTCGAGCCGCTCGTTCAGCAGCACCTCGAGCTCTTCCTCGCTGCGTCGTTCGAGCAGCATGTCCCAGTGCGTGCGCGGCGGCTTGGTCTTCTTCTCCTCGGGCTCGGCGCCCTCGAGGATGGTGCCCTCCATACCGTTCTTGCACGGCCACTTCGACGGGACCTCCGCGTCATCGGCGAACGGCACATCGAAGATCTCGCCGTTGTCGGTGCGGTACTGGACGATGCGTCGTGGCGCGAGGTCGTGGTCGCGATCGGTCTCGTAGCTCACCGCGCCGAGGCGGCTACCCCGAAGTACTCGATCTGCCATGAAAGGATTCCTCTCAGCTTCGTCGGATTTCTCGGTCTGCCGGGAAATCTCTGTTGCTTCCTCCGCGTGCGTCGGAACGCACGACTGAGTCGTCAACAGAGACATTCTACGCGCTTTCGTGCGCGACATCGCCATCGGCGACGTTCCGTGTTGTCGCGCGGCTCCGGTCAGGGGGTTGCGCGGTACGGTCTCGGTGTGGAACCTGGCTCCCCTCACCGCCGTAGGCCATACGCGTGCGCCTGGTGCGGCCGCACGATGGTCGACTCCGAACTGGGGCGTCGGCGCAAGTATTGCAAGCGTTCCTGCAGGCAGCGCGCGTACGAACAGAGAACGCTGCTGGAGGGCACATCCATTCCCGCCGACGCCGTCATCCTCTCGTCGGCGGAGGCGGCCGACTTCGGGGACCGGATGTTCGCACTGCGCTGCGCCGCCGAGGACCTCGGGACGGCGGTGTCCGAACGCGCCGACCACGACGTCCTCGCCGGTCTGGCCGAGACACTTCTCGACCTCGCCCGTGATGCCGAGAAGCTCCGATGATCGCGCGGATCTTCGGCCCGTCGCTGGTCGTCACCCTGATCGCGATGGCGATCGCCTACCTCTACCTCGGCTGGACCGGACTCGCCCTGTGCGCGATCCTCGGCGTCCTCGAGGTGTCGCTGTCCTTCGACAACGCCGTCATCAACGCGACGATCCTGGAACGGATGAGCGCGTTCTGGCAGCGCATGTTCCTCACGGTCGGCGTGCTCATCGCCGTCTTCGGCATGCGTCTGCTGTTCCCGCTGCTCATCGTCTGGGTGACCGGGAACCTCAACCCCGTCGAGGCGCTCGACCTCGCGATGAACCCGCCGCCGGAAGACCAGACACACTTCGCCGACGGGCAGCCGAGCTACGAGACGATCCTGACCGACGCCCACCCACAGATCGCCGCCTTCGGTGGGATGTTCCTCCTGCTGCTGTTCCTGAACTTCGTCCTCACCGAACGGCGGATGACGTGGCTGACCTGGCTGGAACGCCCCCTGGCCACGCTCGGAAAACTCGACCAGCTGGCAGTCGTCCTCGCCGCGGGGGCCTTGGTGCTCGCCGCCGAGTACCTCGCCCCCGACGAGATCCGCGCCACGGTCCTGATCGCCGGGATCCTCGGCATGATCACCTACCTCACGGTCGACGGACTGAGCGCGCTGTTCATGTCGGATGCCCCCGAGGGCACCGAGGGCGGAGACGACGCCGGTGGAGGTGAGGGTTCGGATGCCGGTGAACGGACACAGTCGGGCCGGGCCGGGCCGACTCCCGTCACGGTCGCGACCGGAAAGGCCGGGTTCTTCCTGTTCCTCTACCTCGAGGTACTCGATGCGTCGTTCTCCTTCGACGGGGTCATCGGCGCGTTCGCGATCACCTCGGACCCGATCATCATCGCGCTCGGGCTGGGCTTCATCGGCGCGATGTTCGTGCGATCGATCACCATCTACCTGGTCCGTAAGGGAACGCTGGGGGAGTACCGGTACCTGGAGCACGGTGCGCATTGGGCGATCGGTGCCCTGGCCGTGATCCTGCTGATCAGCATCGAGGTCGAGATCAACGAGGTCATCACCGGGCTCGTCGGCGTGGCCTTCATCGGAGCGTCGCTGGCGAGCAGCATTCACGCGAATCGGCGGGATGCGCGAGCTCGGCAGGACAACCGGGTCGGCGTCTGAGGACCCCGCTAACCCGCGGCTGCCGAACCCGAGATGAACGTCGGCGGGATGTTTGGAATCACTCTGCGCTGCCGCCTGTTTTCTGTCGTCCGACCGGTGTACAAATAACGGCGTCGGTGACGTGCATCACCGCGGTGGCCACAGCCAGACGGGTCCGCGACAGCACGTCCGGGTAGTAGGTCGGAAACGCAGATTCGGTGGTGTTCATGGACAGCAAGCAGCAGCAGATGATCCGGTTCGAGACGGACTGGTATCCGCTGGGAGGTGGCTCCTCGCGACAGATCGTCGAGGAGTTCGGCCTGACCGATCGAGACTTCTTCTCGGAGGTCAACCGACTGGTCGACGCCGACCCGCCCGCAGCACTGAGCGCTGCCGAGCTCCGCCGCATGCGTGAGGTCATCCGTCGTCGGCTGTGGATGGCACGCTGACGCCTGCCACGCCGAGTTCGGCCGATCACCGGCGCGGGGGATAATCGGGCGGTGCCCTTCTCCGACGACGATCTCGAATCGTTCTACCGCGAGATCGAGGCACGCACCGCATCGCAGAATCAGCCGCGGCGCAGACGCCGTGGGGGCGTCGACTACCCGGCCTGCCCAACGCCCGACAAGCTGCCGTTCGCCTCGCCCGCGGACGCGCGGGACGGCATCGATCGCCTCCGGCGGCACCTCGTTGGCACCGCCCCGGACCTCCGGTACTACGAATGCAGTTGTGGGGCTTGGCACATCACCAGTTCGGCGCAACTGATCCACCGTCGGGTCCCGCCGCCGTCTGTGCGGCGTCGGAAGGGTAAGAAGAAGCGGTGACTCCTGCGTCTTCCGGGCCCCTCGTCCTCGTCGACCTCGTGTGTGCCGAGCCGGCGTCGTCGGCCGCTGCGTACCGACGGCTCCTGGGCCGGCCGGTGGTCGTGTCGCCCGCCGATGGAGACCAACGATCCGGCGTGACGGTCGGCAACACCGCACTCCACCTCGGGCCCACTGCACGGGAATCGTCGGAAATGCGCACCGCGCACGACGTGTACTTCACCGTCGATGACGTCGCGGCCTTCGGGCGTCTGCTCAGGCGCCGCAACCATCCGGTGAGCACCTCACCGCTCGGACTGATCGCCGACCGGCCTCGACTCGGGGTGACCGGTCGACAGGCTCCGGCCGAGACCGGTGGGGATCTCACCGGACTCGACCACCTCGTGTTCACCTGCGACGACCGCGATGCCGCGGTCGCACTGTTCGCGGGCACCTTCGATCTCGACTTTCGGCTCGATCAGCAGATCGCCCCGAGCGCGACGGTCGCAGACAGTCGTCAGCTGTTCTTCCGGCGCGACGACCTGATCGTCGAGGTGGTCGCCACCCCGAACCCGCAGTCGGCCACCGAGCCGTCGGTCGTGCTGTGGGGTGTGGCGTGGCGTTCGAGTGATGTCGACGCCTCCCACGCGCGCCTGACCGAGGCGGGGTCGACCTGAGCGAAGTACGTACCGGTCGCAAGAAGGGCACCCGTATCTTCACGGTGCGCGACCGCGACCTTGCCACCCGCACGGTGGTCATCGGACCCGTCGACTGACGGTCCGGCCCCCTCGTCACCCTCGATCGATTCCGAACGCCCCGAACCCGAAAACCGGCAAACGGTGGGTTTTCGTACCCTGCTGCGCTAATCTGACTACAAATGTTGTCGAAATACACTCTGCCGAGAACGACGTTGGGGGCACCATGACCGCGGTACACGAAGAACCGACAGCGACCGATCTCACTGCTGCCGAACCGGACGCGCCGGTCGCCGAGAAGACCGCACCCGCCGAGCCGCTGCTGAATCATCGGGACGACGAGATCGAGCTGATCCCGCCGGAGTCGCTCACCGCAAAGCTCACCGGCATGTACACCTTCCTGCCGATCAACGGTGCGGCTTTCGTCATGCAGGTGATGCACCCGGTCATCGGCGACGTGGTCGGCAAGTACTCGGTCTTCCGCACCGACCCCGTCGGACGGGCCATCCGGTCGGCCGACTCGGTGCTCCGCTGGACCTACGGGGGCCAGGAGGCGCTCGAGGAGGGCAAACGCCTGCGCAAGCTCCATCAGCCGCTGCAGATGCGAAATGCCGAGGGCAAGCACATCAGCGCGCTGAATCCCGAGGCGTATGCCTGGGTCATCGCCACGGCGTTTCCCACGATCGAGACCGCGGCGCCACTGGTTCTCGGCCGTCACTTCACCCTCGACGAACGCAAAGAACTCCTGCGCGACAACCGCCGGATCGCCAAGATCGTCCAGGTGCCGATGAAGGGTTACCCGGAGACTCTCGAGGAGTTCGACGAGTACTTCGACGATTTCATCGAGAACAAGCTGGTCCGCCACCCCGTCGCGCTGGAACTGATCGACCAGATGCGCGCGGCCCCCGTTATCCCGAAGTCGGTGCCCAAGGCGCTGCGTCCCGCGGTCAAGAAGGTGGCAGCCACCGCATCGGTGCCGTTCCAGAACTTCAACTACCTCACCACCGTCGGCGTGATGGACCCTCGCGTCCGCGAGATCCTCGGGCTGACCTGGACCGACGCCGAACAACGTCATCTCGAGCGGATTCATCGCAACCTGCGGTTCGCCTACCGCACGCTTCCCGAGCGGCTGACCTACTTCCCGCTCGCGTATCACGCGCGTCGCCACCACGACGCGATCCAGGCCATGAAGGTGCGCGAGCAGGCCAGCGCCGCCTACCAGTACTCGTCGACGAAGGGCTGATCGCGCCGCGTCACAACATTCTTCGTCGGGTTGGTCACGTCGTCGGGGGCGCGACCAACCCGACGACGTGTTCCCCGATCGCCATCGACGACGTGATTCCGGGGGACTCGATGCCGAAGAGGTTGACCAACCCGTCGACACCGTGCGTCTCCGGTCCCGCGATGACGAAGTCGCCCGGGGGTTCGCCCCGGCCGGTGACCTTGGGACGAACCCCCGCGTAGGCCGGAACCAGGGCGTCCGTGGGCATCTCGGGCCAGTAGGTGCGAATGGCGTGTTCGAATGCCTGCACCCGTGAGGTGTCGACGGAGTGGTCGATGGCGTCGGGCGAGCTTGTCTCGTCGAGCCATTCCACATCGGGACCGAATCTGGCCGCGCCGGTGAGGTCCATCGTGAAGTGCACTCCGAGGCCACCGTCGGACGGCACGGGGTAGATCAGGTGGCGGAAGGGCGCGGGCGCGCCGGACAAGCCGAAGTAGTTGCCTTTGGCCAGCCTGCGCGGCGGGATGGGGCCGTCGAATCCGGCGAGCGACCGGGCAACGTCCCACGCGCCGAGCCCGGCGCAGTTGACGAGGATGCGACCGGTCGCGTCGCCGTTGGTGGTCTCCACGGTGAACCCATCGCGATCGACACGACCGCCGATCACCCTGCTGCGCAACGCGATCGCACCCCCGGCGGCTTCGAGATCGCGCCGGAACGCGCGCACGATGCCGTCGACGTCGACGATGCCCGTCGCCGGCGAGAACAGTGCGCCGGCACCAGCCACGGCCGGTTCCCGCTCCCGTAGTTCCGCGGGCCCGATGTGTCGGAGGCCGCTGACCCCGTTGGTGGTGCCCAGACGCATCAAGTGGTTGAGATGATCGACTTGCGCGTCGTCGGTGGCCACGATCAGTTTGCCGGGTTGCCTGCGCTTCACGCCGTGGTCGTCGCAGTATCGCGTCAGCAGTTCGCGGCCGTGCACGCAGAAGCGAGCCTTCAGGCTGCCCCGGGGATAGTAGATCCCAGCGTGGAGAACTTCGGAGCTCCTCGATGTCGTCTGTGTGCCAACGGTTTCCGCGGCCTCCAGCACGACGACCTCGAGCCCCCGCAGTGCGTGGGCTCGTGCGACGGCGAGACCCACGATGCCGCCACCCACGACGAGGCAGTCGGTCTTGGTCACGGGTGGTCCTCTCGAATCACGGCACGAACGGCGTCGGGGTTTCTGGGACTGGAGCCAAGCTATCCGAGAATGTGCGGTGCCGTGCGGCAGACTGGGGTGATGCGGCATTCAGATGTTCTCGCGATCGTGCAGGCCGGTGGGCGTGGCTCCCGGATGGAGGTGCTGACGGATCGGCGGGCCAAGCCGGCACTCCCGTTCGCCGGGAACTATCAGCTCATCGACTTTCCGTTGTCGAATCTGCACCACAGTCACATCGACGATGTGTGGCTGTGCGTGCAGTACGAGGCGGAGACGATCGCCGAGCTCGTCGCCGGCGGGCGTCCGTGGGACCTGGATCGCACGAGCGGCGGGCTGCGAATCGTGATGCCCGAGGAGACCGACGCACCGGAGACCGAGGACGGATTCGCCACCGGTAACGCCGATCTGCTGTACCGCATCCGCCACCGGATCGCCGATCAGCGGCCCGCCGAGGTGATCGTGATGAGTGCCGACCACGTCTACGACTTCGACTTCCGGGACGCCATCGAGACCCACCGCCGCCGTGAGGCCGAGTGCACCGTCGTCACCACCACTTGTCCCCTCGATGAAGCGACGCAGCACGCCACGGTGACGAGTCGTCGGGACGGCACGGTCCGCGAGTTCCGGTACAAGCCGGACCGTGCGACCACACGCACGATCGCCACCGAGATCTTCGTCTACGACCCAGCGGTCCTCATCGAGGGCCTGGAGTATCTGGCGAGCCAGACGTCGGCCGGGACAGCCGACGACGACACGGGCCTCGGCGATTTCGGCGAGCATCTCCTGCCATGGTTCGTCGATCGTGGCAAGACGGTGGCGCATGCGATGCCCGGTTACTGGATCGACGCGGGTCGGCCGGAGACGTATCTGCAGGCGCACCGCGACCTGATCGCCGGGTCGCTCGACGTCTTCCGGACCGACCGGCCGATCCTCACCCGGCAGCCCCAACGCCCGGCCGCACGGGTGGAGTCGGGCGCGGTCATCGAAGACAGTCTGGTCAGCAGTGGTGCGCACATCCGTGGGACCGTTCGTCGCAGCGTTCTCGGGCCCGGCGTCGTCGTGGAGAAGGGTGCGGTCGTCGCCGACTCGGTCGTCTTCGCCGACGCGGTCATCGGTGCGGGTGCGTCGATCGCGTGGTCGGTGCTCGATGAGCGGGTGCGCGTGGGGCCGGGTGCGACGGTGGGCGGACACCCCCGCACGCGGCCGGTGCCGACGGAGAAGATCACGCTCGTCGGCATGGACACCCAGATCCAGCGGAACGCCCGCGTCGCACTCGGTGATCGCGTCGAGCCGGGCCGGCGGATCCGTTGACGGGTACCGAAATCGGTACCGGCGCCGGGAGCGGAGCGAGCGGGCCGAGTGACACCGGCGCCGGCAGCGCAGCGAGCATCCTCGAGACCGCGCGGCTGTGGCGGGACCACGACCCCGACCCCGACACCCGTGCGCGGCTCACCGAACTGATCGACGCCGCAGCAGGCGGCGACCCCGGTGCCGTCGCCGACCTCGGGTCGCGTTTCCAGGGGCCCCTGACTTTCGGGACCGCCGGTCTGCGCGGCGAGGTCGGCGCGGGGGAGAGCCGCATGAACGTCGCGGTCGTCACCCGCGCCACGGCGGGTCTCGCCCGGTACCTCGGCGACACCGTCGGACACGACGCTCGTGTCGTGGTCGGCTGCGATGCCCGGCACGGTTCCGACGCCTTCTTCGACGCCACCACGGAAGTGCTTGCCGCTCAGGGCTTCACCGTGTTCGCGCTACCGCGGCGACTGCCGACGCCGCTGACGGCCTACGCCACCCGCGCACTCGACTGCGATGCGGGCGTGATGATCACCGCGTCGCACAATCCGCCTGCCGACAACGGGTACAAGGTCTACCTCGGTGGCCGGGCCACCGACGAGTCGGGTCGGGGCGTGCAGATCATCTCTCCCGCCGACGCCGACATCGCGGACCGGATAGCGCAGGCGCCTGCCGCGGACGAGGTCCCCCGGGATCGCGACGCGGTCATCGACGCCGGCGACGACATCGTGCGGGACTACATCCTCCGCACCGCGGGTCTGCGTGCCGGCTCCGGAGCCTGCCCGGTCCGCGTCGTGCTGACGCCGCTGCACGGCGTCGGCGGAACGCTGGCCCGTGAGGTTCTGCGATCCGCCGGGATCGACGACGTCCACACCGTCGCAGCGCAATTCGCTCCCGACCCGGACTTTCCGACCGTCGCGTTCCCGAACCCGGAAGAGCCGGGCGCCCTCGACCTCGCGCTCGACCTCGCCCGGGACGTGCGCGCCGACGTCGTGATCGCTCTCGATCCCGACGCGGACCGGTGTTCGGTCGCGACGCCCGCCGGCGACAACGGGTGGCGGCAGCTCACCGGTGACGAGATCGGATGGTTGCTGGGGGAGCAGGCCGCACAGGACCCGACGCGCGACGGCGACACACTCGCGTGCTCGGTCGTGTCGAGCCGGCTGCTGGAAAAGATCGCCGCCCATCACGATCTGCGGTTCGCGGCCACACTCACCGGTTTCAAGTGGATCGCACGAACCCCGGGATTGCGCTTCGGATACGAGGAGGCCATCGGTTACTGCACCGATCCGCAGAGCGTTCGTGACAAGGACGGGATCGGGGCGATGGTCCGCGTCATCGACCTCGTCGAGTCCCTGGCCCGGGACGGCCGCACCCTCACCGACGCACTCGACGCGCTGGCACGTCGGCACGGACTCCACGCCACCGCGCCGATGAGCATCCGGGTCGAGGACACCGGCCGGATCGCGTCGATGATGCGTCGGCTCCGGACCGCGGAGATCGGCGACCTCGCCGGTTCGCCGGTCGTCGAGATCGTCGATCTGGCTTCGGGTTCGGGCGATCTTCCGCCCACGGACGCGATGGTGGTCCGCACCGCTGCCGACGACCGGGTGATCGTGCGGCCGTCGGGCACCGAACCGAAACTGAAGTGCTATCTCGAGGTGGTTCTCGACTGTCCGGACGGTGCGATACCGCACGACGAGGCGGCACGACGCCTCGAGATGCTGTCCACCGATGTCGCCGCTTTGCTCGGAGTCTGAGGGGGAGCGGCACTACGATCGGTGTGTGCCACGCACCGACTCCGACCAGCGCCTACGGGATCTGACCCTACTCCGGCAGGTTCGCGACCGCATCGATCGCGAGTACGCCCAGCCGCTCGACGTCGAGGCGCTCGCGCGCGGGGTCAACATGTCCGCGGGGCATCTGAGCCGCAAGTTCCGCCAGACCTACGGCGAATCCCCGTACTCGTATCTGATGACCCGCCGCATCGAACGTGCGATGACCCTGCTGCGCCGCGGTGATCTCAGTGTCACCGAGGTCTGTTTCGAGGTCGGATGTTCGTCGCTGGGAACTTTCAGCACACGCTTCACCGAGCTCGTCGGGGTGCCGCCGACGGTCTACCGCGAGCAGTCCGCCGATGCCACGGACGGGATTCCGGCGTGTCTGGCGAAGAACATCACGAGACCGATCAGGAATCGAGAAGCACAGCGTCGCTGACACTGCCTAGCCTGATCCCATGAACATCACCATCCAGTACACCTTCCTCCCGCACACAGACGGCGACGCCGCGCTCGGCTTCTACCGCGACCTCCTCGGATTCGAACTCCGCAAGGACGTCGGCTACGAGGGCATGCGATGGCTCACCGTCGGCCCGCCGGGGCAGCCGGGAACGTCGATCGTCCTGCACCCGCCGGCCGCCGATCCCGGCATCACCGATGAGGAACGCCAGACCATCCTCGAGTTGATCGCCAAGGGCAGCTACGGTGCCGTCACCCTCGCCACCGACGATCTCGACGGGCTGTTCGAGAAGCTGCAGGCCAGTGGCGTCGACATCGTGCAGGAGCCGATGGACCAGCCGTACGGCGTCCGTGATGCCGCCGTCCGCGATCCCGCGGGCAACCTCATCCGCATCGATCAGGCGAGCTGAGACGTGTGCGGTCCCGGTCGATGCCCGCCGCCCGAAGCCCTCGACGCGGTGGTCCTCGAGGAACAAGCCGCTCAGGACCATGACACTGAGGACCATGACACTGAGGAACACGACACCGGGTCGACCCGCGCCCTGGTTAGATCGATCGGGGGTCCGCACGTTCGCCACGCGGATCCGAATCCCGTTCACCGCGCCGACCCCGCACCGTCGGTCGCCGCCCCGATGGAGAGACGATGAGCCGAGCAACGCGCACCCCGCCTACCTCCCGAGCAGCAACCTCGAAGTCCGAGGCACACCCCGCTGACACGCACGACCGGATCCGGGTCCACGGGGCGCGGGAGAACAACCTCAAGAACGTCGACGTCGATCTGCCCAAGCGGCGCCTGACGGTGTTCACCGGGGTGTCCGGATCCGGGAAGAGCTCGCTGGTCTTCAGCACGATCGCCGCCGAATCACAGCGACTCATCAACGAGACGTACAGCGCCTTCGTCCAGGGGTTCATGCCCTCGATGGCACGGCCCGACGTCGATGTACTCGAAGGTCTGACGACCGCCATCATCGTCGACCAGGAACGCATGGGCGCCAACGTCCGGTCGACGGTCGGCACCGCCACCGACGCCAACGCGATGCTGCGAATCCTGTTCAGCCGCCTGGGAACTCCGTACGTCGGTTCGCCCCAGGCATTCTCGTTCAACGTCGCCTCCATCAGCGGTGCGGGTGCGGTGACCATCGAGAAGGGCGGCCAGCAGGTCAAGGAACGTCGCAGTTTCTCGGTCACGGGTGGCATGTGTCCCCGATGTGAGGGGCGTGGCGACGTCTCCGATTTCGATCTCACCGCGTTGTACGACGCGTCGAAGTCGCTGAACGAGGGCGCGCTCACCATCCCCGGTTACTCGATGGACGGCTGGTACGGCCGGATCTACCGCGGCTGTGGCTTCTTCGATCCCGACAAGCCGATCGCGAAGTTCACCAAGAAGCAACTCAACGACCTGCTCTACAAGGAGCCGACCAAGATCAAGGTCGAGGGCATCAACATCACGTTCGAGGGCCTGATCCCGAAGATCCAGAAGTCGATGCTGAGCAAGGACCGTGAGGCGATGCAGCCGCACATCCGGGCCTTCGTGGACCGGGCGATCACCTTCGCGACCTGTCCCGACTGTGAGGGCACCCGGCTGACCGCGGAGGCCAGGGCGTCGAAGATCAATGGCGTCAGCATCGCCGACGCGTGTGCCATGCAGATCAGCGATCTCGCGCAGTGGGTGGCCGAGATCGACGATCCGTCGACGGCCCCGCTGATCGCCGCGCTGCGGGAGCACCTCGACGCCTTCGTCGACATCGGCCTCGGATACCTCTCGCTCGAACGTCCGGCCGGCACGTTGTCCGGCGGAGAGGCGCAGCGCACCAAGCTGATCCGCCACCTCGGGTCGTCCCTGACCGATGTCACCTACGTCTTCGACGAGCCGTCGATCGGTCTGCACCCCCACGACATCACCCGGATGAACGACCTCCTGCGCGCCCTGCGGGACAAGGGCAACACGGTTCTCGTGGTCGAACACAAGCCGGAGGTCATCGCGATCGCCGACCGCGTCGTCGATATCGGACCGGGCGCCGGTACCGACGGAGGCGAGATCGTGTTCGAGGGAACGGTCGACGAGTTGCGGGCTGCGGACACCCTGACCGGCCGCCACCTCGAGGACCGCGCCGCCGTCAAAGACGAGGTACGCACTCCGAGAGGACATCTGGAGGTTCGGGGCGCCGACGCGAACAACCTCCGGGACGTTGATGTGGACGTCCCCCTCGGGGTGCTGGTCGTGCTCACCGGTGTCGCAGGTTCCGGCAAGAGCTCGCTGATCAACTCGACGGTGGCCAAGCAGGATGGTGTCGTCTCCATCGACCAGAGCGCCATCAAGGGTTCGCGACGGTCCAACCCGGCGACTTACACCGGTCTCCTCGAACCGATCCGAAAGGCCTTCGCCAAGGCGAACGGCGTGAAGCCTGCTCTGTTCAGCGCGAATTCGGAGGGGGCGTGCCCGAACTGCAACGGAGCGGGCGTGGTGTACTCCGACCTCGCGATGATGGCGGGGGTCGCCGCGCCGTGCGAGGTGTGTGAGGGCCGGCGTTTCCAGGCCGAGGTCCTCGACTACACGCTCGGCGGTCGGAACATCAGCGAGGTCCTCGAGATGTCGGTCGCCCAGGCCGAGGAGTTCTTCGCCGACGGTGACGCCAAACTGCCCGCCGCACACAAGATTCTGCATCGGATGGTCGACGTGGGTCTCGGGTACATCAAGGTCGGTCAGCCACTGACGACCTTGTCCGGCGGTGAACGCCAGCGGCTGAAGCTGGCGAGCCACATGGGGGAGAAGGGCGATGTCTACATCCTCGACGAGCCGACCACGGGTCTCCATCTGGCGGATGTCGAGCAGCTACTCGGCCTACTCGACCGCCTGGTCGACTCCGGCAAGTCGGTGATCGTCATCGAGCACCATCAGGCGGTGATGGCGCACGCCGATTGGATCATCGACCTGGGGCCGGGTGCGGGCCACGACGGCGGCCGAATCGTCTTCGAGGGCACACCCGCCGACATCGTGGCCGACGGTTCGACCCTCACCGGCAAACACCTCGCCGAGTACGTGGGGGCGTAGGTCACCGACCCATGTGTGCGGCAGCTGCCTTGCGATCGTCACTGTGGAGTTGTCAAGGAACAGATGCGGTCCCGGGAGTCCCGGGTGCGAAAGGTTCTGCGCAGTGTGTGCCGAGGTCAGGCGGCGTCGTCGAGTCGCATCGTGCGTCGGTTGTAGGCAGGTAACGGTCGGCGCTGTGGGTCGATGGTGGCCGGCGGGACCAACCACGGATGTCGGTCGAATCCCGTGACGATGTCCCACCCGTGGTGGTGGACCTGGGTGTGGCAACGCTGGCAGAGCAGACACCCGTTGTCGAGGTCGGTGGCGCCACCGTCAGCCCAGTGCGCGATGTGATGCACCTGCGTATGGGATGGTGGTGCACCACATTTGACGCAGCAACTGTCTCGCACGATCACGGCCCTTCTCAGATGTGCTGGGAAGAGTCGGTGGGTGCGTCCCATCTGAAGGGGCACCCCTTCGCCGTCGAGGATGATCTCGGTGAGCGTTCCATCACACGACATCTGCTGGGCGGTCGCCTGACTGACCGATCCCGTCCACGGCAAGGTGGCCGGGTCGGCGCCGGTGGCGGGAATGGTCACCGTGAGTTGGGTGCGTGGGGAACCGACGCTGTCGATGCTCGCACCCACGGCGGCCTGATCGAGAAGCAACTCGAAAGCGTCGGCGCGACGTTGTTCAGCGGTGCGCCGGTCGTCAGCGCCGTCGGGCTCCGGACGTGGGCAGGCCCGTTCGTCGATCATCGTCAGAAACTTCTCGCCGACGGTCTGGGTGAGGTCGGCGCGGATGCCGACTCGCCCGTCGTCGGTGGTGTGGACGTTGAGAGTGTTCAGGGATGCGTCGTCGGCAGTGGGGATACCGGTGACGTCGGCAATGGCGTTGCCGATGGTGCGGGCCCGGCGCTCGATCTCAGCCGGCGTCGCACCGGACAGCGCGTGACCGACCAGCTCGGTCTCGTGCGCAGCGCGCCTCTCGTCGACAGGCGTTGAGGGCGAGCGTCGGTCGATGTGTGTCATGCCGCGGGCGATGGCGTCGACGACTTCGCCAGGCAGACGTCCGTCAGCGGCGTGGCGGGCGAGTGTGGGCAGGGTGTGGAGCGCATCGACACTCCGCATGATTCGTGATGCCACAGCCGGAGGATGGCCCATCTCGATCAGCAGCTTTCGGGTGGTACTACCGGTTCTGCGTGCGACACCCAGCGCATCGAGTTGCGCTGTGTGAGCAACGATCTGGTGATCGACAACGTTGCGGATCAACCGCAGGGTGGTAAGTGCGTCGAAAGTGACTCTGCCCGTGGGGTCATCGGCGGGCGGTGCGGTCTCGATGAGCTGATCGAGGAGATCGGCGAGCTCTGGCATGACTCCACTGTACGCGAACATTTGTTCGACGCCACGGTATATCCCCAGCCCTATTGGATCGAAAAGAATTGTGCCGTAGCAGCATTCGTTGACTGTGCGTTTATCGTCAACAGAGGTGAACACCAGTCACAGTAGTATCGCAGCGGGCCCGGAAAGCGCCCTGTCAGTCGTCACCCTGCGCTTCTCGGCGACAGCCAGCCGCCAGAGAATCCGGCGTCTCGTCGCTTGCGGTTCGCCCAAGACTCCATTGGCATGCCGAGCGGTCGGATGTCAGAGCCTTCATGCCTGGCCGACGGTCATGCGTACTTCGCGGCAGCTCCACTCGGGGTCGTAACGTGTGGCACCGTCGAGTTCGAAACCGTGTTTCAGATAGAACGCCACGGCTCGCGAATTGTCGCGTGCAACCCACAGGTAGGTTGCAATCCCGGTTCCGCCGAGCACTGAGGTCATCAAGTTCAAGGCCACGCCAGTGCCGTGATGGTGGGGAACGACATTCAGAGACCACAGTTCAGTCGCGGCGGGAGGGTTGCGATCGCGAGCCGGGCCGCTGATTGCGAAGCCGACCATCTCCTGCGTGACGAGGGACGTCGCGCACCGGAGCTGAACCCGGCGCGCAGCCTGGCTTTCGAAGTCTCCGACCGTCTCACGCCAGCGGGCAGCCGACTGTGCAGGAGTAAGTGCATCGAGCCTGTCCTGCGCCACCATGCCCGTGTAGGTCGCCTTCCAGATGGCCGTGTGCGCTTCAGAGATCTGCTCGAGGTCGCTCGCCTTGACAGGCCGAATCTCATAGCTACCCACAGAGACCTGATCTACCAGACCCGGATGCGGGGCAAGCCGTGTTCCCTCGGGTCTGACGTCGGGGCGGGCAGCGGGGCACCTGTCAGAGTAGCGACGCCGTCCACTCCAGGACAGACGTTCGCCGACGGCGGGCCGTCACCGTAGTCGCACACCCGTGACTTGCTCCCGTCTGCTTCTCCATCCTCTGTCGCACTCCCGTGGCAGCATGGTCCGAGATGAACGACGGGCGAGGTGAGAGGGGATCGTTTCGATCCGTCTCAGGGGTAACCCCTGGGTGCAGTCCACAGTTGGTTCCTGCGTCCGACGCCGGCCCGCACGCTGCACGTGCTCCACGGCGCCGCGGCACCACGGTTCTGGTCACCACACCCGTCGTTCATCACCGGCGCGGCCCGCGATGGTCGGCCGCCGCATGACCGATCCCTTCCTGACCGCCGCCGACGCGGCCGAGACCGCCGCGGCATTCGCGCGCACCTACGCCGCCTGGACCTGGCCGGAGGTGGTGGCCGCGCTGCGTGCGGTGATCCCCGCGCACTTCGTCGACGACGTCGCAGAGCGCGTGTTCGAGCTGTCCCCACACGAACCGCGTCATGCCGCCGAGCTCATGACCGAGGCCCTCGCCCCGTGGACCCATCCGCCCGAGCCGGTCCGCGAGCCGCTGATCCTTCGTGAACCGATCTCGCCCGGAACGGTTCCCGACGAACTGCCGGATCTCTACGACATCACCCAGCTCGCGCACTGGCTCGACTTCACCGTCCCCGAACTCGAGTGGTTCGCCGACCGCGGGGGATGGTTGCGCACGGCGCATCCTCCGTTGCGGCACTACCGGATCTGGCAGCGTCCCAAGCGCGACGGCGTGCGACTCCTGGAAGCGCCCAAGCCGCGGCTCCGCGAGACCCAACGGCGCCTGCTCCGTCGGCTCGTCGAGAAGATTCCGGCGCATCGGGCCGCGCGGGGATTCGTACCCGGCTCGTCGGCCGCCGCATTCGCGTGGCCCCACACCGACCGCCCGGTCGTGCTGCGGGTCGATCTGCGTCACTGCTTCGAATCGATCACCGACCGGCGCGTCCGGGCGGTGTTCCGCGATGCCGGGTACCCACCGCACATCGCTCGCGTCCTTGCCGAATTGTGCACCACGACAACACCTGTCGACGAACTGCGCGATATCGAGACCGGGCACGCCGCACTGCTGCGCGAACGCCATCTGCCCCAGGGCGCACCGACGTCACCCCATCTCGCCAACCTCGTCATGCGTCCGTTGGACCGCCGCCTCGACGGTTACGCACGACGCCACGGCCTCCGGTACACCCGCTACGGTGACGATCTCGCCCTCTCCGGCGACTCCATGGACGCCGACCGTGCGCTGTGGACCGTCCTGCGCGTCGCCGAGGCCGAGGACTTCACGGCGCACGACGACAAGGTCCGGATCATGCGTCGGCATCAGCAGCAGCGCCTCGCCGGCCTGGTGGTGAACGACCGGCCCCAGGTCGCCCGGTCGGACTACGACAACCTGCGGGCCCTGCTCCACAACGCCCGTCAGCATGGCGCGTCGTCGCAGAACCACGACGACCACCCCGACTTCCGGGCCCACGTGTACGGACTGATCGCATGGGTCGGCGCGACGCGTGACGAGCGACGCCGACGGCTCCTGACGATGGCGGACGCGGTGGACTGGGACGCCTGACGGCCAGAGCACGCGCGGCGCGAGAGGCGAGGTCACCGCGATACGATCCGCTCGGAAGAGAGGGCTCGTGACACCTGCAGTGAAGACCGATCGTGCACTGGACCATTACCTGGGATCGGCCCGGGCCCGAGGCGGCACGCTCGCCGCGTTCGTCATCAGTTCGATTCTGGCGATCGTCGTCCTCCCGAATCAGCCACCGACGCCGTACCGGATCGACTTCGACGTCTACCGCATGGGCGGGCGGGTACTGATCGACGGCGGCGACCTGTACGGCGTCCTCCCACGTCTCGCCGAAGGGGCCTACCTGCCCTTCACCTATCCACCCCTCGCCGCCGGCCTGTTCTCGGTGTTCACGATCGTCCCCCTGTGGCTGGGGCAGATCCTGTTCACCGCCATCTCCATCGGCTGTCTTCTCCTGGTGTGCCGGATCGTGATGTCGCGCCTCGTGAGCCGTCCGTCGGCCGACGTGTGGTGGCTGGCACTAGTCGCCACGACGATCGGGCTGTGGCTCGAACCGGTTCGCGACACGCTCAACTTCGGGCAGATCAACATCGTGCTGATGACGCTGGTCGTCGTCGACACGATGCTCGGCCGCGGCCGCTGGTGGAACGGGCTGCTCGTCGGACTCGCCATCTCCATCAAACTCACCCCCGCGGTGTTCCTGCTGTACTTCTTCCTGCGGCGGGACTGGCGTGCGCTCGCCGTCGCCGCAGTATCGGCGGTCGGGTACGCCGGTCTCGGATATCTGCTGACGCCGAGTCATTCGATCACCTATTGGACGTCGACCCTGTTCGACACCGACCGCATCGGTAGTCCGCACTTCGCCAACAACCAGTCGATCAAGGGCGAACTCGGACGTCTCGGCCTCGACTCCGACCTCGCGTGGTTCCTCGTCTCGATGGTCGTGGGGCTGCTGATCGCCTGGGTGGCCTGGCGACTGCTGTCGGCGGCGCCAAGCAGTGCCCACACCGCGACGACCGGCCCCGGCGATCTCGCGGCGCTGATCGCGGTGGCCTGCGCGGCGCTGTACTGCTCGCCGGTCGCATGGGACCACAGCTGGGTCTGGATCGTCCCGCTACTCCTCGTCCTCGTCCATCTCGCCACCCGGCCGGAGGCGTCGTCGGCGTGGTGGTGGCTCGTCGGGTCGGGTGTGGTCATCTTCGCCGCGGCGCCCCATCAACTCGTTCCGCAGCGCTACGACGCCGAGCTGTCCTGGATGTGGTGGCAGCACTTGATCGGATCGTCGTACCTGCTCTGGGGCTTGGTGGTACTCATGGCACTGGGGGTCTCCGCGCCGCGTCTGATCGGCGCACGAAGTCTGCGCGACACGCGGACACAACCCGTCTGAACACCCCGTCGACCCCGCACGCTTGAAACATTCGCTAATATCCGTTCCAATGGTGCATAGTGATGTAACGCACATCGGATCAATGGGGAGTGGCAAGCAGATGGCGAGTCGGAAGAAGCAGATCCAAACCGTGCTGGCGGCGGCGAGCCGGCGGTACCCGAGCTCGGCGCGACCTCTGGCCGAGCCACCCGAGGGCTCGGACCTCAAGCCGGTGATGGGCGACCCGGGGATCCCGTGGCTCGGCAACACGCTGGAGGCCCTGGTCGACCCGCTGAAGTCGGCGATGGACCGTTACGAGAGGTACGGCCAGGTGTCGTGGTCGGGTGCGCTCGGCATGAACATGGTCACCCTCGTCGGACCGGATGCCATCGAGGCCGTCTGGATGAACCGCAAGAAGGCGTTCTCCAGCGAACTCGGCTGGGAGCCGATGATCGGCCCGTTCTTCCGCCGCGGAGTCATGCTCATGGACTTCGACGAGCACATGCAGCACCGCCGCATCATGCAGCAGGCGTTCAGCCGGCCCCGGCTCAACGGCTACCTCGACATCATGACGCCGCACATCGAGAAGACCCTGGCCAACTGGGAGGTGGGCAACGGCTTCCGCATGTACTCCCGGACCAAGGACCTCACGCTCTCGCTGGCGACCGAGGTGTTCATGGGTGCGCACGTCAGCGAATCCGAGGCCCACCGCCTCGAGCACGCTTTCGAGGCTGCCGTGCGCGGCGGCCAGGCGATGGTCCGCAAGGACGTCGGCAACTGGACCTGGGCGCAGGGCCTCCGCGGTCGCGAGGCGCTGCAGGAGTGGTTCCGCTCCGAGATCCCGCTGCGTCGCGGCAACGACGGCGACGACCTCTTCAGCGTGTTGTGCAACGCCGAGAGCGACGAGGGGGAGACCTTCTCCGACGAGGACATCGTCAACCACATGATCTTCGTGATGATGGCCGCGCACGACACCAGCACCATCGCACTGTCGATGCTGACCTACTTCCTGGGCCGTAACCCCGAGTGGCAGCAGCGCCTCCGCGAGGAATCGCTCGCGCTCGACAAGCCGACGATCGACTACGACGACGTCGACAAGCTCCCCAGCATGGAGCTCGCGTTCAAGGAGACGCTGCGTCTCAACGCCCCGGTCGGCATGCTGTTCCGCATGGCCATCGAGGACACCGAGGTCTGCGGCCACTACATCCCGAAGGGCACCCTGCTCGCCATCCACCCGTGGGCGACCATGCTGCGCAAGGAATGGTGGCCGAACCCGAACCACTTCGATCCGGAGCGCTTCTCCGACGAGCGTCGCGAGGACAAGGTCCACCGATTCGCGTGGGCACCTTTCGGCGGTGGCGCACACAAGTGCATCGGCCTGTATTTCGGTGGCATGGAGGTCAAGTCGATCCTCCACCAGATGCTGCAGCGCTTCGAGTGGGACGTCCCGGCCGGCTACCGCCCCGAGCTGACCTACGGCACCGGCCCGACCCCGGCCGACGGCCTGCCGATCAACCTGCGGCACCGAAAGATCTGACCCGCTGCCTCAGCCCCGACGAGCGAAGGCGACCACCGCTTCCCGAGGTGTGAGGGCGAAGGCGACAATTGCTTCGCTCCCTGAGGTGTGAGGAGCGCAAGCGACGAGCCACGAAGGGCCCCAGCTGTGATATCGGCTGGGACCCTTCGAGGCTCGCTGCGCTCGCACCTCAGGGAGCAGACTTCGCCGCCCGCAGACCCTCGTCGACCGTGCACCCTTTTCCGTCGACTGTGCGGGTGTTTCCGTCGACCGTGCGTCGTTTGGCGTCGACCGTGCAGTCCACTCGAACGCCAAACGTCAGCCCCTACGACGCGTTGAGGATGCTGATCTCGAAGACGAGCGTGTCACCGACCTCGATGCCCGCCTGGGGGTTTCCGGAGGCGTAACCGTCGGCGGAGGTCATTGCGACGCCCACCTTGGACCCCACCTTCTGCCCGGCGATCGCCTTGCTGAATCCGGGGATGACGCCGTCGAGCGGGAAGTCGACCGGCGTGCCGCTCTCGTACGCGCTGTCGAAGGTCTGACCCGTGCGGCCGTTCACCCCGACGTAGCAGACGCTGACCGATGCGGTCTCCGGCACGATGGCGCCATCGCCCTCGACGAGCGTCTTCACCTGGGTGTCGGTCACGCTCAGCGGCGTCTCGATGGTGATCTTCGGCGCCTCGGTCGCCGTCGACGCGACCATCTGGAGTCCGCCGGTGGCACCCTTCTCGCTCCACTGCGGTGTGGCATCGGCCTTGGCGGGTGCGGTGGGGCAGCTCGCCGCGCCCGAGTCGGAGCCACCGGCGTCGGCTCCTCCCGTTGCCGCTGTCGCGGTCGGTTCCGTTGTGCCGGAACCGGAATCGGAATCAGAGCTGCAGCCGGCCACGGTCAGGACCACTGCGGCGCCCAGGACGAGGATCGCGTTCTTGATGTTCACCCAGGGAACGCTACCCGAGCCGCACGAAGTCACCGAGAGCTGCGACCGGCCAGAATGCGGGCCGCCCGGTCGAGATCCGCTCGCACGGCTCGCGCGGCCGGCCACCGGGTCGCACTCAGCACGAGCCCGCCGACAGCCGGAACCGTCAGCACCGCTTCGGCGTGCACGTCGGTACCGCCTTCACGCTCCTCGAACGTCAGCGTCAGCACCGCATCGACCGAACGCCACCGTCCGATCTCGCGCCACACTCGCCCCGGTTCGCAGGCCGTGACCTCCATCCGCGGCGACACACCCGGCACGACGGTGACGTCGGTCCAGCTGGTGCCGACCCCGCCCGCCCGGTCACCGACCTGCCGAAGATCGTCGATGCGACGCAGACTCGACTGCCACTCCGGACGGTTCGCCGGGTCGGCGAGGTAGTCGAAGACGACGTCGATCGGCGCGTCGAACGCGACCACCGAGTCGATGACGGTGACGCGGGCGGGGGAGAGCATCAGCGGATCAGTCCGGCGAGCTGCTCGACCTCGGCGACGCTCCCGGGCGACACGAGCATCGTGGTGACCCCGCACGACTCCCACACCTTGATCTGCTCGCGGACGTGGTCGAGGTCGCCCACGATCGCCGAATCCTCGACGACGGCATCCGGAATGATCTGTGCCGCCTCGTCTTTCCGGTTGCTGCGGAAGAGCGCGGTGACCTCGTCGACGACGTCGGCGTAACCCATCCGGCGGTACACCTCGGCGTGGAAATTGGTGTCTTCGCTACCCATTCCGCCCATGTACAGGGCCAGGAATGGCTTGATGGCCGCGTAGGTGCCCTCTTTGTCGTCGGTGACCACGATCTGTGCGGTGGCACAGATCTCGAAGTCCTCCCGGCTTCGTCGCGCACCGGGACGGGTGAAACCCTCGTCGAGCCACCCGTTGTAGGTGTCCGCCATCCGCGGGGTGTAGAACAGCGGCAGCCACCCGTCGGCGATCTCGGCCGCCAGTGCGACGTTCTTGGGGCCTTCCGCGCCGAGCATCACGGGGATGTCGCTGCGCAGCGGGTGCGTGATCGGCTTGAGCGTCTTGCCCAGTCCCGAGGCGCCCTCACCGTCGAACGGCAGCGGGTAGTGCGGGCCGGCGCTGCTGACGGGCGCCTCTCGTGCCCACACCTGACGCATGATGTCGATGTACTCGCGTGTGCGCGCAAGGGGTTTGGCGAACTTCTGCCCGTACCATCCTTCGACGACCTGCGGTCCCGAGACGCCCAGTCCGACGATGTGCCGCCCGCCCGACAGATGGTCGAGGGTGAGTGCGGCCATCGCGCAGGCGGTCGGCGTACGGGCCGAGAGCTGCAGCACCGAAGTCCCCAGGCGCACACGCTCGGTCGATGAACCCAGCCAGGCGAGAGGCGTGTAGGCATCGGATCCCCACGCCTCGGCGGTGAAGATGCTGTCGAAGCCGGCCGATTCCGCCGCGGCGACGAGTTCGGCGTGATGGGCAGGCGGTTGTGCACCCCAATATCCGAGCTGCAGACCGAGTTTCACTGATTCGCCCCTTCGGATTCGGCAGCAGCTTCGGCAGCGATCTGGTCGAATTGGGCACCCATCGCCTCGGCGACGGCCTGGGCGCCCGACAGCGGCCGGACCATCACCATCAGGTCGTCGATCTTTTCTTCGGCGTTGACGTGGATGAAGTCGCATCCGGTGATCTTCTTGCCGCCCACCACGGCTTCGAAGACGAGTGCCGAGTCCTGCCCGCCGGCGTCGTTGATCTCCCGGATGTAGCGGAAGTCCTCGAAGACGCGCAGCACGCCCCGCAGGATGGCCGCGGTGATCGCCTTGCCCGGATACGGCTTGAACGCGACCGGACTGGTGAACACGACGTCGTCGGCGAGCAGCGATCTCATCGCCTGCTCGTCGCGCGCCTCGACGGCATCTCGGAACTGCTTCATACGTCGACCTCCCTGTCGATGGATCTCGGTTCGACGCTAACCGATGTCCCGCGACGCGGGGCCAGGAGTACGACCAACGCGGTGGCCAGTACGGCGATGCCCAGCCATCCGACGACGGTGATCGGTTCGGCGAGCACCACGACGGCCAACGCTGTCGCCACGGCCGGTTCGATCAACGTGATGGTGGTGGCCGTGGAGCTGTCGATGCGACCGAGCCCGCGACTGAACAGCACGTACCCGAGGAACTGTGGGACCACGACGAGATAACCGAGAACGACGAGGGTGTGCGGATGCTCGACGATCGTCGGCACACCGACCGCGACCACCGGCACCAGCAGCAGTCCGCCGAGGCCCATGACACTGCCGGCCGCGGCGCCGCGCGGGACGGACCGGTTCATCAGCCGGCGCATCGCCCACGAGAATCCGGCGTACGTCAGCCCCGCCAGCAGACCGAGACCGACACCGAGCGCGGCCGAATAACCGCCGGAGACCGTGTCCGCGTGCGACGACTCGCTGCGCGACAGTGCGAGGGCGGCGCTACCGACGATGCCGAGCATGCAGGCGGCGCTCCATCGCCGGGTGAGTCGCCGGTTGTCGGCGATCCGCTCGATGACCGCCGACACCAGTGGCGCCGACGCCAGCGACACCACGGTGCCGAGTGCGACGCCACCGATGCGCATCGAGCCGAAGAAGCACAGCGGGTAGACCATCACGCAGACACCGCCCACCACGACGACCCGCCACTGCGCGATCAGCGCGCTCCACGAGGCGCGGAGCACGCGTACGTTGGCCGCAGCCTGCAGGAGCCCCCCGCCGCACATCGCGACCGCGCCGATGGTGACGGCGCTGAGCGCCGGTGCGAGCGCGGCGACCGTGCCCGAAGTACCCCACAGGATGGCGGTGAGCGCCACCGCAACCATCCCGACGCGCTCCGACGATCGGGCGTCGCCGCTCATCCGCGTGCCGGCTGCGGGTGACGCGCGTAGAACTCGAGATGGCGTCGTGCGGCGTCGTCCCAGGTGAGTGACGCAGACAGCGCCTGCCCCGCCTGACGTCGGTCGTCATCGGGCTCCAGGGACTTCTCGAGTGCCGTCGCGAGTTCGGGCACGGTCGAGGCATAGGTCACGGTGTCGCCGAACACTTCTCGCAGGATCGGCAGGTCCCGCGCGACCACCGGCCTGCCCGCGGCCAACGCCTCCATCGCCGCGAGCCCGAATCCCTCCTTCACCGACGGGAACGCGAACGTTAGACACGCGGCGACGAGCGATGGCAGGTCGTTGTCGGCGACGTTACCGAGCACCACGGGTTCGATGCCCAGGGCGGCTCGGCGACGGTCGAACTCGGCGCGATAGTCGCGGTAGTCGAACAGGGTCTCGCCACCGGCGAAGACCAGCGTCAGATCCGGATGACGCTCCCGCAGTGCCGCATACGCCTCGAGGAGGTCGATGCTTCCCTTGCGGGGTTCGATCCCGCCCACCGCGAGCACGTAGTCACCGAGCTGTTCCGACCATCGTCGTCGTGCGTCGGTGGCGGGCGGGGAGTCCGAGGCGGCGTCGGCGAACCGTTGGTGGGCAACGCCGTTGGGGATCACGGTCGGGTCCAGGCCCCAGCCTTGCCGCACCTCCTCGGCTACCGCACGCGACACGCAGATCCGGGCATATGGTGCGACGACGGCCTTCTCGTGGCACTCGACGAGGACGGGCGTCGTGAACTGGTCGAGGTGGTGGATCGTGCGGATGCAGTCACCGACGGCGTTGGCGCTGATGCAGTCCTGCGCGTGGACGATGTCGAACTCCTCGGGCTCGAAAGCGGCCCGCAGGGTGTCGATCGACCGCACGATCCGGTCGGTGATCGTCTCGTTCTCCCGGTCGGGAAACGGCACGAGCCGCACGCGAACCGCCGGATCCACCGCCCGGAAGAAACCGTCGTCGCCGCCACGCGCGAGTGACCACACCGTGACGTCGACTCCGCGACGGGCCATCGCCTCGGCCAGGTTGAGCGTGTGCACCACGCCGCCACGGGGTTTCGTCGAGTACGTGAGTAGAGCGACGCGCGGCGTGGGGGAGTTCACCCCGGTCATGGTAGTTCCGCCGACAGCGACGGCCGATAGGCGTCGGGCCGCAGTTCGGCGAGGTGGCTCAGCACCCGGCGCGCCCGGTCGATGTCGGCGTCGACATCGACGGTCGCCGTGGCCATCCCACCCTTGGACCGCGTCGTCGCGAGGATGTCCCCGCCCGGTCCGACGACCTTGGCCTGACCCAGGAAACGCAGCGACCCCATCACCCCCGTCTGATTCGACGACACGACGAACACCTGGTTCTCGGCGGCCCGGGCACAGTCGTAGAGGTCGAACAGACGGGACTGGCGATCGGCGGGGAGTCGTGCGGCGCGGTCGGTGACACTCGCCGGCCACGCGGACAGCGCGGCGATGACGCGCGCCCCGTCGAGGGCGAGGGTCCGTGCTGACTCGGGGAATGTCTTGTCGTAGTCGATGAGCATGCCCAACCGGCCGACCGGGGTGTCGAACGAGCTGAAACCGTCACCGGCGGCGTAGGCGAGAGACTCGCCGGCAGGCTGGTGGACCTTACGGTGACTGCCGAGGATGCCGTCGCCGGACACGCAGACGGCGGTGTTGTATCGCTGATGGCCGACGGCTTCGGTGTAGCCGATGCAGACCGTCATCTCGCCCGCGGCGGCGGCGATGGCGGCGAGTTCCGGACCATCGCTGCTGAGTGCGGGCGGCAGTTGGGCGGGATCGGGGTGCTGCAGATCGCCGAGGTATCCGCCGAGCGAGGCATCGGGGAAGACGAGGAGGTCGACGCCGTCGCGGGCCGCGGCTTCGACGATGCCGACGGCTTTGTCGACACCGCGCTCCACGTCGCGACCGAAGTGCGCAGCCAGGGCACCGAGGGTGACCGTCCTCATGGCCGAACTGTACCGGTCGTCTCCGGCGCCGCGACCCATTGCGCGCTCAGCTTCGCCGGTCTCATGCGGCGCCCAGCCCGGTGACGGTCGACGCCACGGCCACGGTCACCGCACCGTCTGGCCACCGCAACCGCACACCGGGTTCGGCGGTGAGACGACCACAGTCGGCGACGGTCACCGTGCCGGGCGCGGCGACCGCCGGCCGGGTGCCTGCGCGGTCGGTGCTGAGCATCGCGTAACCCGGGAAGCAGGTCAGCCATGCGCCCATCGATGCCGCGCGGGGTCGGGGCACCGCGGTCACGTCGAGCTCGGCCCCGGTTCCTGACGCCTCGGCGAGCATGCCGAGAGTGCCCGCGATGCCGGCCATACTGACGTCCTTCGCCGACGCGGGCGCGAGTTCGGCGAGGTGCGCGCCCATGGCGCAGAGGTCGTCGCTGCTGCGCGAACTCGTCGAATCCCACTGGCGGTCGTGGTAGCCGGGCCGCCAGGATCCGCCGAGGTCGGCACGCAGGGTGACGGTGTCGCCGACCGCGCCCCCGCCTGCGCGAAGTGGACGACTCGTCGTCCCCAACGCGGTGACCGACAGGGCCGACGGCACCCCCACCTGGGTGTGCCCGCCGAGAACCGGTGTGCGCCATGCTGCGGCGGCCGAGGCGATGCCCTTGATGATCCGGGTGAGATGGGAGGTGGTCGGCGCACCCACGGCGTCGAGCAGGCCCAGTGGTCGCGCGCCCATGGCACCGAGGTCGTTGAGGTTGACCAGCACCGAGCACCATCCCGCCCATTCGGGGTCGCGCTCGATCATCGAGGGGACGATCGCATCGCAGGCGGCGATCACGTCGGTGCCCGGCACCGGGACACCGTCGTCACCGCGGAAACCCGCCGCACCCAAGCCACCGGGCTGACGCTGGAACGGTGCCAGCGCCTCTGCTAGAACGGCTTTGGTGCTGTCCACGGTTTGCTGGATGCGACCGATCGGCCACCGCATCTCGCGGTGAGAGCGGCCCTCGATCAGCGGACCAGCGCCGTGGTCCTCCCAGCCGAGGCGGGCGAACATCGATGCGTAGCGGTCCTGCACGGTGGCGTCGAACCGCAGCGCGCCCAGTTGTTCGACGTGCGCGCACGCCGCCCGGATCAGTGCGGGTCCGACACCCGGAGCGTGCCCTGGGTCGGCGACGACGAGCCGACTACCCGTCCACCACCCGATGTCGTCGTGAACGGCCCCCGACCACCGCGCGGGCGCGACACGCACACCGCCGGCGACGCCCCCGTCGGGGAGAGTGGCCACCAGCACTGTGGTGCGGGGGTCGGCGTCGAGATCATCGACGTCGGAACGTTCGAAAAGCCGCTGCCGTTCGACGAATTCGCGATGCCGCAGCGCTCGGTAGGCGCCGTGCTGGGCGGACGTGTCCGCGACGGTGATCAGAAACTCGGAGTGCGGCTCGACCCGGCGCCGTCCCGACAGAATCGACAGGTCGCCGACGACCGACTCGGACAACGCGGTGCGGGAAACTGGTGACATCTCAACCCCCTACTGTCGGAAGCAGACTGCACGCCCCACACGCCGCACAACCGGCGCGCTGATCCGAGCCGGACATCCCGATGAAGGTCAGATGACCGGCGACCTCCCGGCTGATCTTCTCGACGATCGCCGGATCCGGGGCCGGGGCGTCGTCGACGTCCACCGCCAGGGTTCCGGCGTGGCGCCGAAACGGCACGATGAACGGGTAGACCCCCATGTCGGCGAGCTCTTTCGCGCCGGCGATCATCTCGTCGGTGTCCTCGCCCAGACCCACGAGCAGGTAGGTCGACACCTGGTTCGGTCCGAACACCCGGACCGCCTCGGCCCACGCCTCGCTATACTCCGACAACGGAACCGACGACTTCCCCGGCATCCACCGGCGACGCACCTCGTCGTCGAGCGATTCGACGTGGATACCGATCGCATCGGCGCCGGCGTCCCGCAACTCGGTGATCACGGCGAGGTCTGCCGGGGGCTCGCACTGGACCTGGATCGGCAGTTCGGGCACGGCTGCCCTGATCGCGCGGACGCACCGCGCGAGGTGACGCGCCCCGCGGTCCTTTCCCGCGCTGGTGCCGGTGGTCATGACCATCTGTGTCACGCCGTCGAGATCGACTGCCGCACGAGCGACCTCGGCCAGCTGGTCGGGCTTCTTCACCGCAACAGTCGATCCCGACCGCAACGACTCCTCGATCGAGCAGAAGCGGCACCGCTGGTCCTCGGCGTAGCGGATGCAGGTCTGCACGACGGTTGTCGCCAGCACGTTGCGACCGTGCAGGCGCGCGATCTTCTCGTAGCTCACCCCGTCCGCGGTCTGCAGGTCGTAGAACCGGGGTCGTCCGATCGCGCTGACCTCGATGCCGACGTCGACACCGTCGTAGAGCACACGGTCACCGTCGAACACGAACGGACTCTGCGGGTTCCGTGGGATTGCGGCGTGCAGTCCGTCGACCATCAGATGGCCGTCGTCGCTGGGCCCCGCTCCGCCACTACGTTGCAGCGGGGGATCGCCCCGGATACCGAGCAACGCCAGATCGACTCGGGTGGAAACCGTCATGGGTACTCCTAATCTCCGCTCCCTGAGGTGTGAGGAGCGCTAGCGACGAGCCTCGAAGGGCCCAGAACTACTGCGCAGCAACCAGATGCGGTCGCATGCTGCGGATGCCGTCGATGATGTGATCGGCGACGTGTTTCGCGTCCCGGTCGATGCCCAGGAACCGACCGGATCCCCATGTGTGCATCCACGGCAGGCCGATGAAGCTGAGCCCGGGAACCTCGGTGATCCCGCGGGTCTGCATCGGTCGGCCGCCCCCGTCGAAGGCGCTGGCCTCGATCCATCGATAGTCGGGCCGGTAGCCGATGGCCCAGATGATGGAGGTGATGCCGGCGGCTGCGAGATCGAGTTCGGTGGGGTCGCTCTCGGGCGCCCATACCGGCTCGTACCGCGACGGTGCGGGTGCGTCGATCCCGTGTGCGTCGATGTGCCGGTCGATGTCGCCGCAGATCGAGTTGTAGACGGCGTCGGCCTTGTCGAGGGCATCGGTGAGGGTCGGCGCGAACCGGAGCGTCGAGTCTTTGCCGTCGGTCAGCACACCGTAGAGCTGCATGCCTTCGACGGCGAAGCGGCGCAGGTCGATGTCCCGGCCACCGTCTCGGCCGGTCACGTAGTGGTTGGTCTTCTCCTGGGCCGCGCGTCCGCCCGGGTATTCCTGGGTGGGGGTGTCGTAGAGCCCCATGTCGGCAAGCCACGTCATGCAGTCCCGTCCCCGGTAGGTACGGGCGACACGTGGGGCGTTTCCGATCGCGAGGTGGACCTGACGGCCGGCGAGGTGCAGGTCCTCGGCGATCTGTGTTCCGGACTGTCCGGACCCGACGACCAGCACAGCCCCGTCGGCGAGCTGCTGCGGGTTGAAGTACTCCTCGGAATGGATCTGGTGCACAGACGAATCCAAGGAGGGCGCGAAGGGCGGAATCACCGGCAGCGGATATCCGCCGGTGGCGATGACCACCTGATCGCAGGTGAGCGTGCGAACCCCCTCACCGCCGTCGAGCGTCAGCTCGAAACGGTCACCGGACAGCCGCTGCACGCGGGTCACCCGTGTGTGTTCGACGAGCGGCGGCTCGAAGGTCTCCAGCCAGCCGTGCAGCCAGGCCACCACCTCGTCGCGCGTCATGAACCCGTCCGGGTCGGGGCCGTCGTAGGAATAACCCGGCAACCGGCAGTGCCAGTTCGGGGTGACGAGGGTGAACTCGTCCCAGCGCTTGTCGGCCCAGGCGTGCACCGCGGTGTCGGCTTCGACGACGAGGTGTTCGACGCCTGCCTCGCCCAGGTACCAGCTGACCGAGAGTCCGGCCTGACCTCCGCCGATGACGACGACGGGAACGTGTGCGTTCATGAGTGCTCCTGGGAAGCAGTGGTGGGTGCGGGCAGTGGCGGATACATCGAGATGACCTCCACCTCGGCCGAATCCGCGTGGCGACCGGCGTCGACGGCGATCTCTTCCGCCGAGGCTGCGGCTGAGGTGCAGGCGAAGCCGTACTTGGCCCGGACCCGCGCACTGGCCTCGTCGAGGGCGGTGGTCGCCCGAGACCGGAAGTCGTCGACTCGATAGGACCCCGGGGCCAGATGGTCGTGCAGTACGAGACTGGGGGAGTAGTACTGGCGGAGAACGCCATCGGGCCACCGGACCTGCACTGTCATCTCAGGCATGGGCGAGGTCCCGCCAGGCGATGTCTTCGGCGGAGTCGGCCTCGGCGAGCATGCCGTAGACCTCGGGACGCCGATCCCGCAGGTGGAACATGCCGGCCCGCATGGCGGTGAAGCTCTCCGCGATGTCCACCTCGGCGACTGCCATTCCGCCGTCGAGAAGCGTTGTGTCGAGGATGTTTCCGCCCGGGTCGACGATCTTCGCGTTGCCGACGTAGCGAAGCGAACCGAACGTGCCGCTCTGGTTGGCCGCGACCCAGAACACCTGGTTCTCCAGTGCCCGGGCGGTGTCGAAGAGGTTGAACCGGTAGGTCCAGCGATCGTCTTGGAGGTTCTCCGCGGTCGCGGTGCGCGCTGCGGGCCAGGCGGAGAGGCTCGCGATGATCTCGGCACCCTTGAGCGCCATGATGCGGGCAGCTTCGGGAAATGCCTTGTCGTAACAGATCTGGAGCCCGATGCGCCCGACCGGGGTGTCGAAGACGCCGTAACCGTCTCCCGACGAGTACGACATGTTCTCGCCCAGCGGTTGGTGAACTTTCCGATAGCTGCCGTAGATCCGGTTCCCGTCGAGAACGGCGGCCGCGTTGTAGCGGGTCACGCCGTCCTCGCCGAGTTCGCAGAAGCCGATGGCCACCACCAGGTCTCCGACGATGGACTGGACCCGTGCGATCTCGGGCCCGTCGAGTGAGATCGCCGGCGGCAGTGACCGGGAGTTGTTCTTGCGGGTGTCGCCGTGATTGCCCAGCGACGACAGGTATCCACCGATCGCCGCCTCGGGGAACACCAGGAAGTCGACGCCCCGCGTCCGTGCCTCGGCCACGTAGTGTTCGATGGTCGCGTAGTTCTGCTCGAGATCGCGGGTGAAGTTGGCCGCGACGGTTCCGATGGTGGTCATGGTGATTCGAGTCCTCAGACCATGTAGGTGGAGTTGATGATCGCGCCCTTGCGGGCGTAGTGGATGAGCGCGTCCTGGACGTCGAGCGGGTGCGCCGGGATGACGCCCTCGATCAGGTCCTCTTCACGGCCGCCGTGCAGGGCGAGGCCGAAGCGGCAGCAGAACACCGTGCCGCCCTCGGCGATGAAGGTCTCGAGCGAGTTGTTGATGTTCTGCTCGCCGGGGAATCCCGAATCGCCGGTCGTCGGAAATCCCCGTGTGGCAAGGCAATTGATGGCGCCGGGGCCGTAGAAGTACATCGCCGACTCGAAACCCTTGCGCAGAGCACGGGTCGCCTGCAGGACAGCGACGAAGGAGACCGACGACTCGTGGGCGATGCCGTGGACCAGCGTGAAGTAGCTCTCGCCGTTCTCGGCCTGGTAGTCGGGGAAGATCTTGGTTCCGCCATAGATGTTGGAGCCCTTGGGAAGTGAGGGGTGAGGGATCTCCGCGAGCGACGCGGCGATGTTCTCGGTGATGGCTTCGTCGAAAGAGGGCACAGGAACTCCTGGGATGGCGAGACGCGCCGCATGGCGGCTCGTCGTGCGAGAAGGGGGTCGGGGCGTCGTTGCCCTGAGTGATTCGACCGGCGAATCCGGTGGGATCGAGTAGCGATAATTGCTACGACACACAGTTCACTCGTCGTCGATTACCGATTGGTTACCCACGGAATAAATGAACGGCCGGTTCGCGTAACACGACTCGCGCTCGCGGCACTCGGGCATGGATCGGCCCGCAGAAATTGGAAATCCGACGAACCGGTCGGGTCGGGGGTCTGACCGGTTCGTCGGACACAGTCATCGTAACGCTCGCCCACGAGACCGGTCCACCGAGGTATCCGCAATTCTGTGACCTGTTCGATTGCAGATCGCACATCGCGGATGTGGTCCCCGAGACGGCCCCTCAGTTGGTCCCTGAGGTGCGAGGAGCGATAGCGACGAGCCTCGAAGGGCCCGCGAACGTCGGCGCGTGGTGACACTCTTGGAGGATGCTCACCGCTGTCCTCTACGGTCTGGCGACCGCCGTCCCCATCGCGATCGGCGCTGCGATCGGCATCCGGTGGAATCTGCCGAACCCGGTCCTCGCAACGCTCATGGCCTTCGGCGCCGGCACGATGATCGCCGCGGTCACCAACGAACTCTTCGAACCCGCCTACGTCCAAGCGGGCACGCTGCTTGCATCGATCGCCCTGTTCTGCGGCACCGCGGTCTACGTGGTGGCCGATCGAGTCGTGGAGACCAAACTCGGCTCGGCCGCCATCGGCCCGGCGCTGATGCTCGGCGTCTTTCTCGACGGCGTGCCGGAGAACACCGCTCTGGGTGTGTCGCTCACTGCGGGTGGGTCGCTCGTGCTGGTGGTCGCGATCGCGGTCGGCAACCTTCCCGAGGCGGTCAGCGGGGCGTCGTTGATGCGTCGCGAACACGACGCGTCGGGCCGGTCGGCCATGATGCTGTGGCTGTTCACTGCCGTCGTCCTGGTCGCGGTGACCGTCGGGGGCTATGCGGTGTCGGACGCGATCTCGCCGACGGCGATCAGCATCGTGCAGGCCTTCGCCGGCGGGGCGACGCTCGGCGTGCTCGCCACGTCGCTCATGCCGGAGGCCTACCGCGAAGGCGGTTGGTGGGTGGGTTTGGCCACCGCCGCCGGGTTCTTGCTGGCGTTTGTCCTCGGCTGAGCCCTCCTGCTGCCCCCGCGCTCTTCGCTCCCTGAGGAGGCCCGGAGCTTGCGGAGGCCGAGCTCCCACCGCTCCCTGAGGAGGCGCGGAGCTTGCGGAGGCCGAGCTCCCACCGCTTCCTGAGGAGGCGCGGAGCTTGCGGAGGCTGAGCTCCCACCGCTCCCTGAGGAGGCCCGGAGCTTGCGGAGGGCCGTCACGAAGGGTCCCTCGAGCACTCACCCATAACGCGACCCACAACCTAGTGGGTCTGCGCAGCCTCTGGATCACTGGCGACGTGTCCGTCCGCGAGCTCGTTCAGCGCCCGAAACACTCGCTTCGACGCCTCCGCCCACGGCATGAGGATGGGGAAGACGTGGAACATGCCGGGTTCTTCGATGGCGTGCGTCGGCACCTCCGACGCCTCGAGCCGCGCGGCGAACTCCCGGATCCCATCACGGAACATCTCGTCGCCGCCCCAGCAAAGGAAGGTCGGCGGGAACCACGACGGGTCGGGTTCACCGTTGACCGCCGACACCCGGGCATCGTTCGGCTGCACGCCGTGCAGGTAGGGGGTCACCGGGATGTTCCACGGCAGGATGTCGTACTGGGCGTTCTCGGTGATCGACGGGTGGTCGAGGTCGAGGTCGATCTCGGGGGAGAACAACGCCAGCGCGCCGGGGCGGGGGAGATCGTGGTCGCGCAGGTAGGCGACCAACGACGCGGCGAGTCCACCGCCGCCCGAGTCGCCCGCGACGATGACGTGGTCGGGGTCGACGCCGCGGCCCAGCAGCCCTCGGTACACGTCCGCGGCGTCGTGAACGCCTGCGGGGAAGGGGAATTCGGGCGCCATCCGGTAGTCGGCGATGAACACTTCGTGACCGGTGATGCGCACGAGCGACGCGGCGAAGGCCGAGTACATGATCGGCGACGTGCCGATGTATCCGCCGCCGTGCAGATACAGGATGGTGGCGCCGATTTCCTGCTTGTCGTCACAGTCGTCGACGTAAGCGTCGGAGCTCGCCTTCGCTCGACACCACAGTCCGGGCACGCCGCCGACGACGTCGTCGGTCAGTTCCACACCGTCGGTCAGTTCGACGAACGGCGGCATCACGACGCGGCACACGTCGTCGAGGATCTTCTCCATCGACCGGAACTCCTCGATCGGCAGTCCCATCGAGTAGCCCATGAACGCGCGGATCGTCTGCCGGGTGACGGACTGGCCGAGGTTGTCGAGCAGCCCCGACGGCCCCGCCCAGGGTTTGCGGAACGGCACCCGTGCCAGCCCGTTGAGCATGCTCTGCGCCAGCCCCACGACGGCCAGCGCGGTCACGGGCCCCGACGCGGTCTGGACCTCCGGACGATCAGCCATCACCATGCCGCCCAGGGTAACGAGAGTGCCGATGTGCGGCTGGACACTGTGCGGCTGGACGCGCGACCCACCGGGTGGGGCGGAGGCCACGACGCGTGGCAGACTACCCGGGTCCTCTAGTCCCCGAGATCCCCGTGAGGCGGCGATGGAGTTTCCAGCCTTCCCGGCTCCGGTCGAGGCCCCCGGCGCATCGAGCGGTCCCGAGTCCGCGCAGGTCACGCTGGCCGATGCGTGGGAGTCCAACCGCACGATCCAGAAGTCGGCGGTGGGCCGACTGTTCGCCGCCACCAACTCGGCTCTCTACGTGACGTTGATGGAACGCCACCTCGACTACGGCACCAAACTGTCGGAAACCGAGCTGACGGTGCGGCTCGACCGCGACCTCGCCGACCTCGAACTCACCGACCAGGCCAACGGCCTCGAGCTCGTCAAGATGTGGGCCCGCCAGGGCTGGCTGCACCGCGTGACCGACCCCTCCGACCCGAACGCCCCCAACCTGTGCCACCTCACCAGCGAGGCGCGCTCGGTTCTGGACTTCATGCGACGTCAGCGCCGCGAGGACTCCATCGCGACCGGTGGATCCATCACTGGGATCGCGGCCGAACTTCACCGCGTCGCCGGGCAGGTTAGCAACGACCCCGATCAGATCCGTTCCGAGATCGAGGCGCAGATGTCCGATCTCGACGCCGAACTCGCCGACCTCGATGCCGGACGCCGACCACCCGTCGACCTGCGCATCGCCGAGGACGCCGCCCGCACCATCGGCTATCAGATGGAGCAGGTCATCTCCGACATCGGCCAGTACGGCACGATGCTCGACCGCATCACCACCGCCCTGCTCGACGACCCGGGCGACTCCGACCTCGCCTACCGCGACCGCCAGCGCCAACTCTTCGACGACTACGAGGCACTTCTCGACTCACCGCAGTCCGCGTCGTATCAGGCGTTTTCGCAGATGATCCAGGATCCGGAGCGTCGCGCACGCCTCAAGCACGACATCGAGACAATCGTCGACAACTTCCCGACCATGGATGCCGGCCTGCGGTCGGTGATGGACAACTTCTTCGGCCTCGTCACCCAGCAGATGGCCGAGGTCGGCCGTACCCGGCAACGCTGCGCACGCCGTATTCGACGCTTCGTCGCGTCGGGCACTCTCGAGCAGAGCCGCGGCCTCGCCCGGCAGCTCAACGACGCGCTCGCCACCGCCAACGAGCTGCTCAAGACGTCCCTCGCGGACCGCCGCATCGGCTACGAACTACCCCTGGCCGCGCCGACGGTGAACTCGATCGGCCGGCTCGCCTTCGAGATCCGCGAGCACGTACCGTCCGCACCCGCACTGCCCGCGGCGGTCGACGCCGATCTCACGTCGTTCGCGTCGCTGTCCGGTCAGGTAGACACGACCGAACTCACCGACACGGTGAACGCCGCGGTCGCCGCCGGGCCGGTCGCCCTCGCCGACGTCATCGAAGGCCTCGAGGAGCCGTACCTCGCGCACGTCATCGTCCTGTGGTCGTGGGCTTCGAAACAGCAAGCGGCAGGGGAGAAGGTGCCCATGACCACCGTGCGATTCCGGTCCCTCATCGGAGACGACCACGCCATCGAAGTGCCTGACCTCACCTTCACCGAACCGATTCCGACTGCGGAGGTCGACGCCGAATGACATCCTTGCCCCCTGAGGTGCGAGCGGAGCGAGCCACGAAGGGCGACCTGCCCCCAGAGAGCGAAGCTGGCTCTCTGCCCCCTGAGGTGCGAGCGAAGCGAGCCACGAAGGGCGCCCCAGAGACCGACGACTTCGCCGGCTTCGATGACCTGCCCACCGTCGCGAACCGCGCGGCCTCGCATACACCGAGCGCACCGCGCTTCGACGGCGACGTCAGCGAGCTGCCCGACCGCGCGTGCTGGGCGCTGCAGAACCTGTTGACCCGTCGCTACATCAGCGGTGACCGGCAGCCCCAGCTGTGGTCGTGGGTCGCCGAATACCAGGACGTGCTGCGCGGACGCCTCTCCGAACTCGACCTCCGGTTGCGCATCGTCGACGAACTGCAGGTCGCGTTCGTCGAGCAGGCGGGCTACGACTCCCGGTGGGGCCGAAAGATCCTCAAGCGGGAGACGATTCACACCTACGACGCCATCCTGGCGTTGCACCTCGCCAAGTACGTGCGCGCTGCACGCGACGAGCCGGTGCTGATCACCCGCGAGGAGATCCACGAGCTCTTCGCCGGCGTCACCAACACCATCGACCGCGACCTCGCGCTCTTCGACAAGCGCATCGAACGCGCCCTCGACAAGATGGAGGAGCTCGAGTTCCTGCGCAAGCAGCGCGACGACGCCGACACCTTCATCGTCAGCCCGGTGATCTCCGCGGTGATGACGGCGTCGGTGATCACCGACCTACAACGGCAATTCGAGCAGTTCATCGGCTCCGGTGACACCGGCGAGATACCGCCGGAGGACCTCGCCGACGAGCCGGCCGAGCGCGACGACGCGGCCGACCTCGACAACGCGTACGGAGACGATGAAGGAGACGACTGGTGAGCGGGCAGGTCGACCAGTACCACCTGTCCCGGTTGCAGCTGATCAACTGGGGCGTGTTCGACGGGTATCACTCGATCCCGTTCAGTTCCAACGGTTCTCTGATCACCGGCTCGTCGGGTAGCGGCAAGTCGTCGTTGCTCGACGCCATCTCGCTGGCATTCCTGCCAGATCATCGACGCAACTTCAACGCCTCCGGTGATGCGACGGCAGCTGGATCGTCCAGCGGCAAGCGGACAGTCGGCAAGTACGTGCGCGGCGCCTGGGGTGAGCGGCGCGACGGCACCAACGCCCACCGCGAGATCATGTACCTGCGCGGCACCGGGCCGGCGTGGGCGGCCATCTCGGTCACCTACACCTCGAGCTCCGGCGAGGCCATCACCGGTCTGGTGCTGAAATGGCTGGCCGCCGGCAAGATGACCGACGCGCACAGCTCGTACTTCATCTACGACGGCGACGCCGACATCGTCGAGGCCTGCAACGAGTGGGCCGCCAACAACTACAACTCGGCCAAGTTCCGCGACCGCGGCTGGCGCGGCGGACCTGGCGAGGGCAAGTACCTCTCGACGCTGTACTCGCTCATCGGGATCCGTGGCTCCGACGCCGCGCAGCAGCTCCTCGGAAAAGCCAAGTCGCTCAAGAGCGTCGGCGGGCTCGCGCAGTTCGTGCGGGAGTTCATGCTCGACGCCCCGACCAGCATCGTCGGGATCGCCGACGCCCTCGACCAGATCGATCCGCTCGTCGAAGCACGCGAACTGCTCGACGTCGCGCGCCGCAAGCGCACCATCCTCGGCAACATCGAGGAGGTGCACGAGCGGTACGCGGGGGAGGCGGCCACCTTCTCTGTCCTCGACACCATCGACAACACCACCATCCGCAGCTACGTCAACAACCTGCGGATCCACAACGCGCAGCCCGAGGTCGCCGACCTCGACGACCAGATCACCCGCCTCGACGGTGATCTCGCCGCGCTGACCACCCAGCACGACCAGCTCCGCCAGGACCACAGCCTGCTGCTGTCCCGGATCGCCACCTCCACCGGCGATCTCGCCCCGCTGCGCGAACAGCTCGGTGGTGCACAGAAACTCAGCACCGAGGTCACCGCTCGACGCAACGCGTACGAGGACAAGGTCTCCGCGCTCGGATTCACCCCGCCCACCCGGGCCGAGGGATTCTGGTTGCTCCGCGAGGAACTCACCGAGGAGGCGGCCAAGATCGACGGTCAGCTCGACGCCGGTCGCGCGCACTATGCCGAGGCGCTGGCCAGCGAGGTCGCTGCTCGTACCCGCCGCGACGCCGCGATGGAGGAGCTCGGCCGCGTCGAGAACGCCGGCTCCGCGCTGCCGCGCACCGAACACGAGATGCGCCGCGCCATCGCCCACGGACTCCAGATCGACGAGTCCGAGCTGAAGTACGTCGCCGAACTCGTCGAGCTCGACCCCGACGAAGAGCGCTGGCGTCTGGCCGTGGAGAAGGTCCTGCGCAACGTCGGCTTGCGTCTGTTGGTCCCCGACAAGCACTTCCGCGCCGCCCTGCGGTTCGTGAACTCGCACGACATGCGCGGCCGGATCCAGCTACACCAGGCCGACTCCCGCCCGATGCCCGTTCTGGAACCGGGGACCCTGGCCTCCAAGCTGCGTCCTGTCGACTCCGCGCACCCGTGCGCCGCCGAGGCGATGACGGTCCTGTCGAAGCTGGGCAACCACATGTGCGTCGACAGCCCGGGTGAGTTCTCCCAGTACGCGAAGGCCGTCACCGACCAGGGTCTGCGCAAGGATTCGGCGAAGCTCGCGGTGAAGGATGACCGCCAGCAGTTGCGCCGGTCGCAGTACATCTTTGTCGGCGACGTCGCGTCGAAGATCGCCGCGCTGCGCGACGAACTCGACTACGAGGAGCGGGCGTTCGAGGATGCCCGCCAGGATTGCGCCGAGCTCGACCGTGAGCGGAGCGCCAAGGAGAAGCGTCGCGATGCGTATCGCCGTGTGTGCGACCAGTTCACGCAGTGGAACGAGATCGACGTCGATTCCGTGGATGACCGCGTCGACCAGCTCACCGATCAGTACGACCTGCTGATCGAGGAAAACCCCGACGTTGAGGCGTTGCAGCGCAAGGCCGAAGACCTGTGGGAGCAGGTGCGCAACGCGATTTCGCAGGCCGCGCTGGTCAAGGACAAGATCGCCCGCCAGGACTCCCGTCGTACACAGCTCCTCGACCTCATCGACCGGTTGAAGCCCGAAGACGTCCCCGCCCAGGCGGAGAAGACCCTCGACGGTTTCCGCGAGGACCTCTCGGCAACTCTCGACGTACTCAACCCGGAGCCGTACCGCCAGGAGATCGTCAAGGCCGCGAGCCGCGAGCGCGACCGTATGCGCTCGGATGCTCGACGTTCCCGCGATGAGCTGGCCCGCATCCTCGACACCTACGACGAGGAGTTCCCCGACGCCATCCCGAACGACAGCGACGACTTCGACGAACGTCTGCACGACTATGTCGCCGTCTGCCGCCGCATCGACGAGCGTGAGCTACCCGCCGCCTACGAGCGGATGCGCCGTCTGATCACCGAGCAGGCGCCGGGCGCGATCCTCGGTCTGCACATGGCGGCCGACGCCGAGGAACGACGCATTGTCGAGCAGATCGAGCGCGTCAACACCGGCCTCGGCGCGGTGGCGTTCAACCGAGGCACCCGTTTACGGCTACGACCCGGCCGTAAGAAGCTGGCCGCGGTCGAGGAGCTGACCGAGAAGGCCCGCCAGATCTCGAATCGCGCGACGGCGGTCAGCTTCGGCGACGAGCAGGCCATCCTCGAGCAGTACTCCGACATCCTTCTGCTGCGCGAACGCCTCGCCGGCAACACCCCGGAGGACCGCCAGTGGACGCGGGACGCTCTTGACGTGCGCAACCGGTTCGACTTCTACTGCGAGGAGCACGACGCCGAGTCGGGGGAGACCATCCGTACCTACTCGAACGCCGGCGACAACTCCGGCGGCGAGCAGGAGAAGCTGATGGCGTTCTGTCTCGCTGGCGCGCTGAGCTTTAACCTCGCCAGCCCCCACGGCAACGACAACCGGCCGATCTTCGCCCAGCTGATGCTCGACGAGGCGTTCTCCAAGTCCGACCCGCAGTTCGCACAGCAGGCATTGAGCGCGTTCCGTAAGTTCGGGTTCCAGCTGATCATCGTCGCCACCGTGCAGAACACCAGCACGATCCAGCCGTACGTCGACAACGTAGTGATGGTGTCGAAGACCGAGGCTGGGCCGGAGTTGCGGCCGGTGGCTACCGCTACATCAACGGGGATCAAGGCGTTCTCGGAGCTGCGGCGGTCGGGGAGTCAGCTGCCCGTCTAGCGCTGTACTAGCTGAAGATTCGACGAGCATCCCTGCGCAGTTGAGCAGCCCGCGAGGTACCCACTCGCTGGTTGAGCCATCGTTAAGGCGTCTCTGCGCTAGCTCAGCCGTCCAAGACCGCCCCAACTGCTGGTTGAGCCGTCCAAGATCGGCCCTTCTGCTGGTTGAGCCGTCGACGAGCGCTAGCGAGGAGGCGTGTCGAAACCACCTGGCGACCAGACCTCGGGCGGTTACACCCTCAACCCACTAGTGGTTCCCACAAGATGCGCTCGAGCCGCGGGCACCTAACGCACATGGGGACGCGTTGGTGCAGTTTGCATCTGCGTCCGGGCTTGGGACTGCGCGCCGACTAGGTTGATGACATGTCCGGCTACTGGGTCGAGTTCATGAGCCTCGACGCCGACGGGAATCAAGCGTTAAATCTTGTTGATGCGCAAATCGATTGGCTGTTCGCACAGGAGATCATCGCGCCATCAGCGAAGCCGGACAGGTTCTATGGGACTTTCCGCGAAGGCCCGCGATTCGCCGATGCCATGGACCCGGAATGCATTGAACCCGGCGCCGTCGCCGGAGGTCGGTACATCTTGTTCGGCGTGCGGATCAAGAAGGGCTGGCAGATGTCTCACAACATCGGTGGCTTCGAAGGTCCGCCGTGTCCTCGGTGCGGCCACCAGCACTTCGACGGCAGCGCAGCGGGTGCACTCATACTCGACTGGTACGAATCGCGGGCAGAATCGACCGTGACCTGCACGAAGTGCGGACACGTCGATCTGATCGGGAACTGGCCCCACGAACATTTCGGCTACTGCAACTACGCCTCTCTGTCGTTCATCAACAGTCCGACGCTCTCGATCGAGTTCAGCGACGAGCTCCTCGCGCGTCTCGGGAATCGTCCCCGGGCCATCGACGTGAGGCTGTAGACACCGACTCGTGCTTCTTTGACACATCAGACGTCCTGCAACGCGTCGCGGTCACTTGACGACATTTGGCTGCTACGCCACTGAACCAAAGAGTCCAGACACACGCTGAACTGCCGCGCGACGTGTCTGATTAAGTGAACCTATGAGCAACGCCGCCAACGAATCCGGCCATCTTTTCGTCGTACACGGACGACTTGAGGCCCTGGGCGCTGATGCAGTCGTGGTGCCAACCGACGCAGACTTCAGAGTCGAACCGCACTGGTACCCGCTCTTCGGCGGTGAGCCACCCTCGAAGCCTGAGACCTGGGACAAGGCCTTTTGTCGCGACGCCCAGGGCGGGCACAACTGGTTCGTGAACGTCATCGACCACTCCGCAGCCGTTGGCGCCCAGTTGGCTGATCGCCTCCGAGCTGTCCTGGCCGACGTAGCTCGCGCGTTCGAGCCGAGGGGACCACGTCCACCCGTGGTGGCTATGCCCGTCTTCGGCACAGCCGGGGGAGGGAAGGGAGGTCTCAAGGGCCTGGTGATCAGAGACCTCGTCACGTTGCTGCGGAGCGTGGCGGCCGACCTCTCACTCGATGTGGCTCTGGTGACCCCTGACCGGTCCGTCTACAGCGCAGTTCAACATTTCCGGAGAACAGCGACCGCTGTCCATTGGCAGCTCACCCCTGAACAGCTCCGCTTCGCGCAAGATCTCGGTATCCGGGCACGCGATGGCGACCTCGCGCTGTTCCTTGGTGCAGGGGTCAGCATGTCTGCGGGTCTTCCGGGTTGGAAAGATCTCCTAGAAGAGCTGGGATCGAAGGCTGGCGTTGACGCCAAGGCACTGCTGAATCTCAAAGACAGTCCGCTCGACCAGGCGGAGTTGATCTCTCTGCGGTTGGGCGACAACTTGGGCAGCGAGATCGCACGAATAGTGAGACGCGCCAAGAAGGTCTCACTGGCGCATTCCCTCCTGGCGGGACTTCGTTGTCGCGAGGTGGTGACCACCAACTACGACGAACTGTATGAGGATGCGGTCGAGGCGACAGGTGAACTGAGGCCGACGGTGATCCCCTGGGAAGCGGTCCAACCCCGTCGACCATGGGTGCTCAAGATGCACGGCGAAGTCGGTAGACCTGAGTCCGTCGTTCTCACCCGTCGAAGCTTCGTGCGGTATGACGCAAACTTCCGGCCCGCGGGCTCGCTTCTCCAGGCTTTGATGATGACCCGGCACGTGCTTGTCGTCGGCACATCCATGTCCGACGACAACGTCATCAGATTGGCGATCGAGGTCGACGACTTTTTGAGCCGCGATCACTCGTTCGGCACGTTCATCGATGTCTCAGAGTCGCCGGCACGAGCCGAACTCTGGAACACCCGCTTCCGTTGGCTACATTGCGATGCAGACGGGATGGTTGCCCGCGTGCGAGCCATGGAGATCTTCCTCGACGCCGTGGCCATGTATGCCGCACAGGACGAATCGTGGCTGCTCGATGAGAGGTTCCGCGGGCTGCTTCAGTCCAGTGACCAGACCGCCGCCAGTGAGGTTCGAGGAGTCCTCTCTCACGTTCAATCGAGCCCACGGACGCAGCTCCGCCCACTTCGCGACAAGCTCGCTGAGCTCGGTGCGGACCCGCACTGGGACGAGTCACGAACGCTACTGACGGAACTAGAGCAACTCATGCGAGCATCGAAGAATGGGCGACGAGCCGCGTACAAGTACGTGGTACTCCTGTGGGCGGTCACCCGAGCCGAGCACGGACACGAACGTCTGACCAGCTACGAGGACGCACGCGGCGAACTGGCCGAGTTGCTGTCGCCGTTCCGTATCGCGGAGAGTGCTCCCAAGCCGGTGGATCCGTGGTTTGCATTGGGCACCTCGTCATGGTGGGAAATCCGCGATTTGCCGAGCTCTCCCACGGTGCAGGACGTGATTCCACGGAACGCACGTGCCGGCCTTTCGGTCAATCTGTACAACATGGTGCGCCGGGACTCGGTTTTCGCCCAGGAAGCCGTCGAGCGGCTTATCAAGTTGATTGCCGAAGATGTCGAGGATGCATCCCAAGTAGAGAGCTTGAGGAGGCAGCTGTCGTCGGAGGCCGCGCAGTAAGGAATGCAGTGGCCGCCCAGGAGCGGTCCTCGCGATCGCGCCCAGACACGCGATACATCGAGTCGTGCCTGAGTACGTCCGACGTTTCGATCAGTTGGCAGGTCGTGGCGGTGGTCGGTCTGAATCAGTGACGGCAGAGTGCTTATCGATGGCATCCGCTAACGCAAAGACCTCTGGATACTCGACCGTGAAAGGTTCGTAGCCCCCGCTGTGCCGATGCGCACGAACGAGATAGAAAGCCCACCCTCGAAGCAGGTCGATCCCTGCCCAATCCGGCACCATCCCATGTTGATCGAACTCGTGCCGCAGCGGAGCCAGGAGTTCAAACAGCTCGCCCGGGCCGGCGGCCAGACGCTCGTAACCGTTGTAGGTATGCGCCCACTCGATAAGGAGCTGGTCGTAGTTCATGCTCATCTCAGTTCGGAGCTCCTGGTCGATACGACCGACGGAATGACGCCAGACGCTGAACTAATGCTGCCCCGCGCGGCTCACCTGACGCTGCTCGTCCGAAGACCACAGCCGCACGCGCTTCATGAACGACTTGATCTTCTGCCCAAGCGACTGGTCCAGCTGGAGCTCTTCGGGTTGCAGCGCCAGCAGCTCCATGATCCGTGCCCAGGGAACCACTCTCCGGAATGCTGCACATTGGGACGAGGGGTTCGGCCCGGCGCTTCGTAGCGACTCGACCCCTGCCCTCAGCACGAGTTCGTCCTCACCCAGAGCCTCGGCGAGCCAGACCAATCCTGGCGCACATCGAAAGTGGTTATAGAAGTGCTTGGAACTGGTAGAGGGGTTTGCTCGGTTGTACGCACCCGGGCCGTTGTACTCACTGAGCCACCCCGCGAGGTGTTCTTGCTGCGAGCTGTACCAGACACGCGCAGTCGCGTCGGATTCGTAGGCGTCTGTGATCGGTTGCGCTGTGGGAAGTCGGAGTATCAGGTCCCGAAGGTCGAACACTGAGATGTCTCCGTCCTTGATCACCACGTTCCGCTGTTGCTGTTGCCCCATCACGCCTCCTTGGCCACGCTGAGGTCGCCATGCCCATCGAGGAGCAAGACCCCAGTCTTCAAGAGAAGCTTGATCGACCGGCCCAGTACGTCCTCGATGTCAGCACCCACACGGCGCCAACCGAAGACACCAGCCGCCTGCTTGACGAGCGTGCGCTCGTCGATCGTCACTGCATCAAGCACGATCTGCTTCAAAGCGAGTTCGAGCTCTTCGGACGGGACCTGGCTCGCCTTACGTTCTCCGCATCCGTCGTCGGGCACTCGGACTTCGAGGGGCGACGGATTGTCGAGACGGAAGAACCCTTTGTTGTCAGGACCCGCCGGGTGTGCCCGCTTCAGTGCTTTGTCGATGGCACTACGAATCTGGTGCCCCACACGAGCCGCGCCCCACACTGACTTGAACCGGTCGTTGAGGAGGTCACGGTGTACTGGCGCCTCGACACGGATGGCGTTGAGGAAGAAGTCCGTCATGTCCTGGATTCCCTCAAGCGTTTTCGGATCCCGCGTCCGAGCAGGCCTCACCGTGTACTCAGAGTACGGACGGGTCCAGTTGCGCTCCACGGTCTCGGGGACTTCCGAGAACTCCCATGCGCTGGAACGTGATTCAGTTGTCGGGTTGTAGGTGGGTGTGCTCGTCGCATTCCTGCCGTTGATCGCATCCTCGATGGCCAGACGCAGCCGCTCTTCCTGGGCCGAACGGTCACGCCACCAGCTCAATCCCCAGATCCTGTGCATCCGCCAGCCGAGACCCTCGAGCACCTGCTGGCGCAGGCGGTCGCGGTCGCGAGCCGTTTGTGCGGAGTGGTAGGCCGCGCCGTCGCATTCGATTCCGAGTACGTACTCGCCCGGTCGCTCCGGATGCCGAACCGCCATGTCGATTCTGTAACCGGCGACACCGACTTGGGGGACTGCGTCGTAGCCCCACGATCTGATCTTGGCAAGGACCTGCTCCTCGAAGACGCTCTCGGGGCCGCCCTCGCCGGTGCTGACGTCGATGGCCAAGGCCGCGTGCCCGCGCGCTGCGAAATCGAGGTAGCGCTGGAGGTGGAGGAGCGAGGGATTGGAGGTCGGCGGCATCTGCCCGGCGGTGAACGACGAGACGATCTCGATCCGCTTACGTGCGCGGGTGACTGCGACATTCAGGCGGCGCCACCCGCCGTCGCGGTTGAGCGGTCCGAAGTTGGCGGTGAACTTGCCGACCTCGTCAGGTCCATACCCGATCGAGAACAGGATGATGTCGCGCTCATCGCCCTGAACGTTCTCGAGACTCTTCACGAAGAAGCCGTCGAGTCGATCGTGGTCGGTGAGCAGACCTTCGAGCGCAGGGTTCTGCTCAGACTGAGCTTCGATCTCCTGCGTGATCCTGTCCGCCTGGGTGCCCGAGAATGTGACCACGCCCAGCGATGCGCTGGGATGATTGGTCCGGAACCAGGCCACCCGTTCGACGATCTTTGCGGCTTCGATCGGGTTGTCCCGGCTCGAACCTCGCTGATAGACGCCATCGACCGGAATATGCGCGATACCCAGGTCATCCGCCTCAAAGACCGCACTCGGGAAGGTCAGCAAGTCGCCCTGATAAAAGCTGTGGTTCGAGTATGCAATGAGGTCCTCGTGGCGACTTCGGTAGTGCCACTTCAGCGGTAGCGAATGGAGTCCGCCCGCGCCCTTCGCGAGGTCGAGGACCGACTTGAAGTCCGATGCTTCGTTGTCTTCGTCGCCCTCGTCTTCGGCAACACTGAAGAAATCGGTTGGTGGAAGCTGCTTTTGGTCGCCGGCAACGATCAACTGGTTGCCTCGGTAGATACAGTTGAGGGCGTCCTGCGGCAGAACCTGTGATGCCTCGTCGAAGATCACCACGTCGAACCGGATGTCCGACGGCAGGTACTGCGAGACCGACAGTGGGCTCATCATGAAGCACGGCTTCAATTGCTGGACCAGGGACGTGGTCTCAGCAAGAAGCTCTCGAACAGGCTTGTGCCGGCTCTTCTTCTCGCCCTCGCGTTTGATGACCTGAGCGGCCCGTCCCGCCAGACTGACTGGGGCACGGTCGTTGCACCGCTGCACAACTCTCGCCTTCGCGTTACCGATGAGCGCCCGGTCGAGCTCTTGGAATTCACGGACCAAATCGTCTCGAGATGAGGCCTTGTAGTCCTCGAGTCGTGTATCCGTCTCACAACGGGAATCCGCCCAGGCTTCGAGGATGACGTACTCGATGGCGGCCTGGATGTCAGATTGAATACGCGGCAGGCGTTTGAGAGCCCCGATGATGGACTGGAGTTCGAGCGAGTGAGCCCAGGTGAGCTCGCGATGCGCAGCACACCAGTCTTCGATTTGCGACGATGCGGTCTCTAGCATGTCCTGCATGAGCTCGATTTGCTCGTCGATACCTGCCTCGCACTCGGTTCTGAGTTCGGCAGCGCGGTCGGAGGTGAAGAGGTCGAGGATCTCGTTCACGCGTGACGTGTTGTCCTGCACACGGTCTGCCAAGTCCGCACGAGTTGCTGTGCTCTCTGCAAGTCTCCGGGCCAACGCTTGGTCGATCTCGCCGGGGTAGAGGCGACGTACGGCCCTGGCGTTGTCGATTCCGGCCGCGAGCAGGTCGAAATCCGTCTCGTCGGTGAGGAGGGACCCGAACGCCTGCTTGTCGGAATCCGAGTGCGATCGGTGACGATCCTCCAGGTCGACAGTCTCTGCGACGTTGGCCGTCAGGTGAGCGCCCGCGTTCACGGTCAGGTCTCGTTCGGCGACGGAACTCACCTGTGACAGGGCGTTGCTCACACTGTCTGCGGTAGTTCTGACGTCCGCCGTTGTGTCGACGATGGTCTGAACCGGAGTTGTGTTGTCGACGACGTCACCGAGCCCGTTGGGGAGGTTGTGAACAACACTGCGTAGTGAGCTGATCGTCGACTGGATGCGCTGAGCAAGCGGGATCAAACGAGGATCCGGAGTTGCGTGTGCGGAGAGCTGCTGGGCGAGGGCCGTTGAGTCGGTGTCCATGCCGGCGAGGTTCATCGCTGCGCGGGCGTTGTCGAGGGCGGCTCGCAGTGACCCGAACTCCGTGCTCTGTCCCTGATACCGGGAGCCGAGTTGTCCGGCGTGGACCGCTTCGGCTTTGCGGACGTCGGCGACGGCATGCTGCCAGCTGGCTGCTTCGTCCAGCTGGGTAAGCACTTCTTTGTCACATCGCCCTGACACCGACACCGATTTGATCAGTTTCCGATCTGCACGTGCCGCGCCCGAGAAGCGTCTCAGTCCCTTATGGGTCTCCCGGAACCGCACGATGAGAGACGGGAGGTCGAGCTCCAGGACCGCCGGCGTGAACACCTCGCGAAGTGCATCTTGCCGCCGGTTGGCGTGCTCGACGACCGCGTCCATGACGTTGAGGCACTCTGAGACGCGAGCGATTACAGCCGAGTTGAGCCACTCGGGCTCGGGTCGGTGTGCCTCCGCTGCGAGCATGGCCAGCCGGGCCGCATCGGACGCGTCCTCGATGGTCGAAGGCGTCGTCCGCAGGCCGAGGACTTGCGCCAAGTCTGCCGCGTCCTGGTTCAACGTCGCCAGGTGCGACGTCACCGTGTCGAGAGTGGATACTAGGACGTTCAACTGACTTGCAGTTGAGGTACTGGGCACCAGCGGGTGTTCGACACCGCGAGTAAGGACGTCCGTGAAATCGTGGGGGACCTCACGCCAACGCTGGATGCCGGCAGCTTCCAGTGCTTCGATGTGAGCCCCGATCGCCTTGAGGCCGGCTTGCGCCTCGCGCAGTCGCTCGTCAAGGGCATCGAGACGTTCGCAATCGAACCACAACGGAACACCTCTTGGGCGATCGTCCAACGCACCCAGCAGGTTCAGACGTTCCTGAATGCCGTCGACGTCGGATGCGATCGAAAGATCCAGCTCAGCATCGATCGCCGCTACCCGTTCACGAACGAGGCGAGCGCTCTCCAAGGCTCTGGTCGCGTAGCGGCCGTACTCGCGTGCCTCGGCAGGACCGAGCTGGTCGCTCTTGAGATCCCGCCACAGATACGAATCTTCATCGGCAACCGCATCCCAGACGCGTCCGAGTGTTGACGCGTGCTGGCGGATCTCTGCAAGGTCGGCTTCGGATACCGAGGCCCAACGACGATGCGATGGCACCGATGCGTCGATACCGCGGTCGAGCTCGCTGAGACGGCCCAGGACCGTGAAGAGGCTCCAACCCAGCTTTGGGTCGATCTCGTTCATCGCCGATGCGAAGTCGGTGAGCTGGTGTCGATCGCGGGCGAGGTTTCGTTCGTCTTGGCCACTGAACGTCGAGTCGATCTGCACCCGCTTGCGCAGTGTCCTGGACAGCTCTGCGGCGACTTCTTTTCGAGTCGCTGCATGGCTGTGTAGCTCGAACAGGAAGTGTTGCAGTCCTTCGTTGGTCAAGCGGTCGCGGACCACGTCGAGCGCTGCGGCCTTCTCACTGACGAACAGCACGGTCTTACCGATCGCCATCAGCTCGGCGACCATGTTGGCGATCGTCTGGCTCTTACCGGTTCCCGGTGGACCGTCCATGACGAAGCTTTGCCCGTCGGCTGCACACAGGATGCAACGGCGCTGGCTCGAGTCGGCGTCGAGGATGGTGAACATGGACTCTGGTGGCTTGCGCTCGTCGAGACCTTCTAGCGGAGGCTCGTCGAAGCCGTAGGCACTCGACGAGGGGGAGTCGGGACCCAGCGCGAGCAGCCGGACCATATCGTGGCCGGCGATACGATCAGCGTTCTCGAGGAGGTCCTGGTACATCGCCTCCTTCTGGAACGTGAAGTTCGCGAGCACCATCCGCGAATCGACACGCCACTGAGGATGCTGTGAGATCGATTGCTCGAGATCAGCACGGAACCGTTCCAACGAGACGTCATCGGGATCGATGGTGGGGAGTTTGACGCCGAACTCGTTCGACAGTTTCAGCTGAAGGACTGGATTGACGGTGATGTCATCGTCCGTCCGAGAGATCACGTATGGCGAGTCGGCACCGGTCTTCTCGGCCCGTACGGGAATCAGCAGTACCGGGCTGTCGATCTTTGTGGAGGTGTCGTTGGGATCTGTCCAGTGCAGCATGAGCACGCCGAGGTACAGCGTCCACACACCCCTGTCGGCGAAGGCCTGGTTGGACTGCTGGTCGATGCGCCGAAGTGAAGACCGTAGCGTCTCGTTGGTCTTGTCCTTGACGTACAGTGCGCGATCGGACCGCGACGTTCCTGGCTCAGGTGCCGGCCGGACCGGGACAGATGTCGACGCCAGTGTCGCCAGAGTGGAGAGTGGCGACGCGTGGTCGAACTCCAGCGTTCCGGCCTTCAGGTGCTTGAAGTAGAGCAGCCGTTGGCGCTTGTCCATGGCCAGAAGCTTGTCGCGCCACGCAGTCAGGGTGCTGTCGAGCTTCCGTGCAATCGCGGGCGACATCTCGAGGTCGTCCTCTGGCGCCAGGCCCGAGGACGATTCGCACTCGTCTGCTGAACTACCGACGTCAACGGCCATCTCATCCCCATTACGCTGAGCCGGCCCCCACGGCAGTCTCCTCTGACCGCGGGAAGCCACTGTCTGACTTTGGTCCCGCGCTAAAGAGTATGACCGAGCCCCGACAAATGGATCGAATCGGCCCCGACGTAATGCATTGCCAGTAAGCGACTTCCGGCCACCTAGAGCAAATCTGAGCATGTCAATCACCTGAACGGACGAAAGCGAGACGCCCGGCCGTCCTGGAATTGAGACAGTCGCACCAGTCTGCGATACGGGGCGGAAGGCGTCTCGATTGGGTCGGGCTCGATCGACAACGCCCGGCTGCGCCTTCTCACCCCGGTGCTCGCCACCAAGGGCTAACCGACTGGTTGTGCTCTCTGCGGTGGCCCGTCGTCCGGCCTGACCAGCGATCTCTGCCTGACTGGCGCGGACGGAGACCGCTGATGGGAATTGCGAGCGCAGGTCCCTCGTCTAATGCAGGATCAACTGAGGCTGCCTGAAGAAGTAGCTGCGCGCGGTGCCAGACGAAGCGAGAGGAGTTGTTGTGTACGAACTCCAGTTGTCGACTGATGAGTATCGCCTGCTCGTTCTGCTGCCAGACGCCGGAGACACCCTCGGCAACACGACAGCGCGGAGGCAACTCGGTTGGACGAAGCACCGTTACGGCCGAGCTCGACAGGGGCTGCTCGACAAGCAGCTTGTGCTGAAGGCGCCTGGCCAGGGAGGTGCCCTACGCAGGGCTCCGATAGCAGAGGATCTCACCATCGACGCCGCAGCCGGTGCGACCACGATCCGACCTCCGGTCGCGGAATCGGCTCTGTACGCGCCGATTCGAGAGACGCTCCAAAACGAATGGGCGGAGAACCGAGGGTTCCACTCTTTTGTCGTCGAGGAAACAGCGTTTCAGGGTCGCCGCAAGACGGGTGGGCCGTGGACGCGTCCTGACCTGGTGGCCATTGGGACGAAGACGTTCAAACATGTACCTCACCAGCAATTCGAGGTGGTGACCTTCGAAGTGAAGCCGATGGCTCAACTGAATGCCATCGCAGTTTTCGAAGCACTGGCGCACCGGCGCGCATCGACCCATGCGTACGTCCTGGTCGAGCACCGGAACGTTCTCGCCGCCGCCTACGAGAAACGCCTCACTGCGTTGAAGCAAGCTGCAAGCGATCACGGTGTCGGCGTGATCGTGTTTGACGATCCAGGCGACTACGAGACCTGGGACGAGGTTGTCGTTGCGCAGCGTAGCGAGACGGCACCCGAACTACTCAACGACTTCATCGAGACACAGGTGTCGCAACCTGGGCAGGAGGCGATCGAGCGCGCCATCGAGAAGAGTCGAGCGTGGCTGGTCGAATAGCTCTCGGAGGCGGGGGATTCGAGTTCTGTTTCGCCCTGCCGCCCCTCTCCTACGAGTCTCGTTGTTCAGGGCAGTCAACGAAGCTTGCTTCGCAGACCGAAGGCTGTCCTGCATCTGGTAGAGGACTGAGCTGCGGGCCCCAGTCGCCGAGCGCGGAGGCAGTTCTCGGAAAGGGCCCGCTGTGTGGCTCGTCCTGCACCGGATCGCGGAAGCACACAGCAGCTATCACCCGCGTCCGGTCTCTGACTCGTTCGGTATCCGCTACTGGCCGACTGGGGTGAACAGATTGCTCGCGTAGCGATGGATCCCGTTGAGCGTCACGACATTGACGCCGGCACCGATACCACCACCGACGAACGGCACCACTCTTACGAGATTGACGGCACCCTTGGTTCCGAACTTGGTGAGGAGCCGGAAGCCTACGGCCTTGTTGATCTTGATGAGAACGGACCCCGGGAGCCTGGTCAGTTGGGCGATTGCGATCTTGTGGCCGATCTCGATTCCGACGGCCCCCACCGCGGCACCTGCGCTCGCACCGAGTAGCGAGATCAGAATCCCGCTCCTCACCTCGTCCGATGTGATGTCGTATCCGCGTATGTGAGCGATAGCAGCGCACATACGGGCCGCGTTCGCATAGAACGTGGTCACGTCGGCAGGGATTGTGACCGGCATGGTGACGAGTCCTCCGACGCCGGTTGCGAATCCGGTCGCACCCACAACTCGTCGGTGCGACGCGAGTAGCCTCTGGATCGCGACCTCGGGATCCTTGTGAGTACGGAGCACTTCCTCGGCAACCGTCTCTGCTGACTTGAACGGTCCGACCCCCGTGACAGCCATGCCGAGGATCTTCTCGGTGAGCTCCAATGCGCGTGACGAGTCACTCTCAGAAGGCGTGGTCGTGGACGATGGGTCGGCGTTCTTACGCATGTCTCTCCGGGGGTATGTAGAACTGACGTCGGCAGGCCGAGCGAATCATGGGGTCCCGACAACCGGGCCCCGTCGCGTAATCGCGTGGGCTTCCTGTCCTGTTACACACCGGATGGCGGCATACCGAGGGCACGCCTGAGTCGCCGCGCAACGGGAGCCAGTTCGCCTACCCCGACAAGGTGACGCAGCACCCTCGTTCGGCCATCTCCATTCACCCACGAATTCGGATCGAACCCTGCAACTTTGAGACGACACCCGGCTAATGCCTGCGAAGGCGAGATGACTAGGTCTGCCGCGTGGTAAAGAGTTGCCATGGAGATCACTGAGCGCATCGAGCGACTCCCCGCGGTAGAGCAGAAGATGGGTTTGTCGTTCGAGGCCTTGTACGCAACGTTCGACCGAGACGACTACCAGGTGGGCGTTACTGTCAACTGCGATGTGATCGGTGCTTCTGCCTCGCTAAGTTCCCCCGTGCAGGTCGTTGTAGGTGTGTACAACAAGCAGGATCAGCTTGTGGGAACTGAAGCGCATCTGATTAGTGACAGTGCGTTCGCCGGTATAGATTCGATTTCAGTACACGTCGAAACTCACGAGGCCCCGGCTCGATTGCGGATATACCCCAAGCCGCTGTACTGACTCAACAATTTGTGCGCTATCGCAGGGAACCTCACTCGAAGGAGCTGGTCTGCAGGATCGGACCCCGACAGCCTGAGAATATGCACCGCGTACCTCAGACCTAACGACCGAGGACACGGCTGTGGTAGTTCTGTGACACACAGCCTCTGCGTCGGAGGCGCAGACAGTTCGCGCGGGCGCTGGATCGGGCCAGTTTCGTCCGAACGGACGATTCTTCTGGTGCGACCTCGAACGCGCCAGGTAGTCGTCACGACACATCAAGCGGACTGTTGACTGCATAGCTAGGGGAACGTAGAGATGGCCTATGGATCCTTACGGCAACCCGAGTGTGCAGCCGGTCTATGACACGACCAGTGTGTGGAAAGAGCGATGCCTGTTCGGGGGCAGGTCTCTTCTCTTCCCCGAACGTGCTGCATGGAGTCCTGCCAACCTTGCAGAGCTCGACCAAGTCTTCAATCACCAGCCGCTGGTGGGGAGCGGCTCGTTCGCGGACAAGCTCGACAAGCAGCTCGCTTCTTCGAGTGCCGATGTGAGAGTCGTCGCTGCCGAGGTGCTCTGGTTGTACTACCTGGTGCCCCATACGAGCGTCGTTGGTTGGTCGCGCAAATGTTCCATGATCGAGCGCGTTCTAGGCGAGGACCTTCCAGACAGCGACGCAGTCGAAGCGCTGAGGAGAGGCCCGTGGCGACCGGGGCAGAACTACCTCCAGCGTCCGGATCTCCACGTCGGATACTTGATAGATTTTGCGCACCGTGCGAACCAGGTTGGGCTGGCCGAGCTCGAGAAGATCGTCGCGGATCCCGACAGACTCACGGAGTTCGCGGATGAAACCGACCGTAGCGTCGGAGCAGCTCGCAACATGTTGTTGCATTTCCTGATTCCGACCGACTACGTCTCGGTCGCGGCAGGAAACCACAGGCGCCAACTTATGTCGACCTTCTCGGAGTTCGTGCCAGACCAAACGGCGCACCCCGACGTACAGCTACGCCAGATTGTCAGAAGCCTCGAGGAGAAGGGCATTCTCGGCTCTACCGGTCGTGTAGAGTTCTACGGACCACCACTTCTGGCCGTCTGGCGGCCCAGCGACGACGACAATGTCGGCCAGCTCGAAGCCCTGAGGTGGAAAAAGAACCTCTGTCTGTACGGGCCACCAGGCACCGGGAAGTCGTACTCGGCGAAAAAGATCGCCGAATCGCTTATACGTCACGAAGCGCTGGTGCGGTGGGGAGCTCATACATACTTCAGCAATACCGCAAAGGTCGACAATATTGTCAAGGAAAACATTCACGAGCTGCAATTGCACCCGGGATGGGACTATTCCAATTTCGTCGTTGGATTAAATCTCGAGGATGGTAAGACCACCTGGAAAAGGGGAGAGATTTTCACCGTTTTGGAAAAGTTGAAAAGTCAGGTGCCACCCGTCGGCTGTGATCCACTGCCCATCGTGTTGATACTCGACGAGATCAACCGGACCGATCTCTCAGCGATGCTCGGTGAACTGTTTAGTCTTCTCGAACGTGACAAGCGAGGTGAGACGCGAAGACTCCCGTCGCATGGCGAAAACGGCATCGACGAGATTTCGTTACCGGCCGATTTCTACATGATTGGCACGATGAACGACATTGACCAATCAGTCGAGTCATTGGACTTCGCTCTACGGCGCAGATTCCTCTGGAGCGCAGTCGGTTTTGATAAAGAGTCGCTCGCCGAGATAGTGAAGAGCCGCTGGAACGAGGACCACAAGCACGCGAGCAAGGCCCTGTCCAATACGACGTTTGCCGCATTGGAGGAGGAGATCGCGGCACTTTGCGAGTGCGCGAGCAACTTGAACGCGGAGATTTCGAAAATTCGCGGTTTAGGCAGCGAGTTCCAGATCGGTCATACGTATTTCGCGGAGATTACCCAGTTCTTAATTCTTTGGCTGGGAACGTTGAACAAGAAGCCAAACGCCGGCACCTATCTGTGGACATCGAAGAATGAGCCTCGCCCTCCATTAAGAGGTCTATGGAGCCTGAGTCTCCAACCGCTGTTAGAACAGTACCTGGCCAGTGTTGAAGATCGGGACCAGGAGATGAAGCGCCTCGAGCAAGCGTTCCTCACAAAGCCATGACCCTGAAGACAATCGAGTTTCTCGATCTCGACGGACCGACGACCGCTCTATCCGCAGAAGACGACTTGTGGCTCGCCGACCTCGCGAAGGTGGCACAACCGGACGCCTTCGTCGTGCCATTCGCTCACCGCCACCCTGACGAACATCCAGGATCGGTTGTCGAACGGTCCGGTCCGGGTTGGCGTGCTGGCCGCTACATCGGGCAACTGCGGAGGGGCGATCGGATACTCCAGATCAGCCCACGACTGGGAATCGACACGATCGGTAGGTGGATGACGGCGGTCACGGGCGTCGTCGCGGTCAAGCAGACGGCAGGGCTCGAAGAGTCCTCAGATTTGCTGGTTGCGCCTGTTATCGCAAGATTGTGGGTTAACTCGGTAACTCAGTCGTCGCTGCACGGCCTGCCGTCGTTTCGACGCGAAGTCGACGCCTTCGGAACAACAGTCAAGGGGCGCATCAACGGGAGGCTCACGGCTGCTTTCGCAGCCCGCGGTGTCGCGTCGGTCGCGTGGACGGAGCGTCAAAAGTCCTTAGACAACTCTGTCAGCCGGTCGATCGTGGCTGCAGACAATGTGCTGGGCGGTCTTCTCGACTCGTGGGCTCCCGACTGGAGAGGGTCCCGGGTGGAGGAAATCGTGATGCGTTTGCGCTACAGCACTGGTAATCGCCCTCGTCTTCCAAAGCGACGCGAGCTCGATCGTGTGCGATACACGCCTATTCGCCTTCCCTTCAGGCAAACGGCTGAACTATCCTGGCGTATAGCTAATTTCGGAGGCATCCAGAACACCCCCGCGGGAGACAACATCGAAGGCATGCTCATCGACGTTGCAGAACTGTGGGAACTCTTCGTCCTCGCCTGCGCCCGGGAGGCCTTCGCGACCGAGACGGTGGCACACGGCAACCTCGGAGGTGACAAATCGTACCTCTTGCGATCGACTCGAGACGGTACGTCCGGCCTCGGTCGATTGCTCCCAGACATAACCGTCGGCCCAGCCGGCAGCCCCTTGGCCATCATCGATGCAAAATACAAGCGATTGACGAACGACCGGCGAGATCCCGATCGAGGGGACCTCTACCAGCTGGCTGCCTACCTAGCGACAAACTCGAAGGCAGGGGTCCCACCACCCGTTGGCCTTCTCGCGTACCCAGCAGCATCTGAGAAGCTTCTAGACGTTCGAGCAGAGGCCCTCGGACCGTGGAAGACATCGCAGGACAACACTGTGCACTTCGCGCGGCTACCGACAGAGGAGACCCAGTGTGCGGCAGCGTTGAGGGCGATCATCGGTCCCTCCTCGCAGGGATGAGGCTGCACCCGGGTCCGTAGAGATCGAGATGGCTGGATCATGAAAACGCTAGCAAGATGAGGTACGCACGTCACTGAGTGCCGGTCGTTTCGGCTGTGCGTGGGGAATTGGCAGCCGCGAGAACGTTGCGAGACTCATAATCAGGCACGGCGTCGCTGGGGGATCAGCCCTTACTTCTAGACTCCCACCCTCAGCGAAGGACCTGAAGCCGATACGATGAGCCCGCGGCGACGAGGAGGTTGATGACGTGAAGTTCAAGTGGGTGTCTCCCTCGCAGCCGCCGCGTCACGTCCCGAAGCCGTTCGCTGCAGCGCCGACACCCCGGAAAACTGCTCGTGTCGTGACGCCACCCCCCGCTGCCGTCAAACCCGGAGCTCGCGTAGGCCCGGTGACGACCGGCCCGGTAGCGAGCTCAGCGGATATACCGAGACTCGAAGGTGATGCGGCGAAAGCGGTGGCGCACCACGGGAGCCACATCCAGATCATCGCGGCGGCCGGGTCCGGCAAGACGGAGGTCGTATCGCAGCGCGTGGCTTCGCTCCTCGCTGACGGCGAGCCCCCAGAGTCGATCGTCGCGTTTACGTTTACAGAAAAGGCGGCCGCGGAGCTGAAGGACCGCATTCGGGAGCGCGTGACAGCCCGAATGGGTTCTGCTGCAACTGATCAACTCGGGCGACTCTTCGTCGGCACGATTCACGCGTACTGCTTCCGCATGCTGCAGACCTATGTGCCGCGGTACGAGACCTACACGCCACTCGACGCGAACCAGCTCACCAACTTCCTGTATCAACAGAACCGTCTGATCGGTATTAAGGACCTCGCGCCAACCGACGGGACATTCAAGAACATTGACAGGTTCCAGCGGGGCATCGACGTCATCGAGAACGAGCTGATCGACGTCGCCACACTCCCGGCGGGCAGCTTCAAGGACGCCGCGCTGGCGTACTACGCCGCTCTCGACCGCTACCAGTTCATGTCGTTCGGGACCCAGATTGCGCGGGCCGTCGAGGCACTCGCCGACCCCGAGGTCCATACCGCAGTCAGTGCGCCTCTGCGGCACTTGATCGTCGACGAGTACCAGGACGTGAACCCAGCTCAAGAACGGCTCGTCGAACTGCTCGCGAAGCCAAACGGCAACGCCGATGTTGTAGTCGTGGGTGACGATGACCAAGCGATCTACCAATGGCGTGGTTCAGCTGTGCAGAACATCGTCACCTTCGTCGACCGATATCCGGACGTGGCTCAGTTCAAGCTCCTCACCAACCGTCGCTCGCGGCCAGGCATTGTCGAGGTCGCGAACCTCTTTGCGCAGACGATTTCCGGCCGCATAAACAAGCAAATGCTCCCGCACCGACCGGCGGACGGTCCGAGCGTCGCGCTCGCTCGCGACCCAGGAGACGAGACTGACGCTGCGAGCGAGATCGCCCGGCAGATCCGCGACTTCCACTCGGGCGGACTCGCATACCGCGATATTGCGATACTCGTGCGAGGTCGTTCATCGTACCCAGCGATCATGGACGCCCTCGAGAAGGCCGGGATCCCTGTACAGGCAGGCGGACGATCAGGGCTGTTCGCGCAGCCGGAACCTCGTGTGTTCGGCGAGACGTACGCCTGGATCGGGGATATCGGCTGGCGGCCGGCACAGTACGCCCAGCCGGAGATCATCACACTGGAGCGACTGCTCGACAGCTACACCACGACGTTCGGTCTCTCTGACAATCAGCGGTCAGTGCTGTCGGTCCACCTCGAGGCGTGGAAGCGGAAAGCCTGTGATAGCGACTTCAACGAGAGCCTCGTTCGTGACTTCTATGGCCTGATGGAGTTGCTCGGTGCAAATGCCTGGGATCTCTCCGACGAGACGACGCGTAACCGCCTCGGGACAATCGCGCGCTTTACGACGGTACTCGCGGACTACGAGGGCGTCAGCTGGCGAGCGCGCAAAGACCCAAACAACGCGGGGGAGCAGGTCGGTGGCCGAAGCGGCGGGCTGTGGTTCTACAAGAACCTCGCGATTCTGCTCACCAACTATGCAGTGGGAAGCTATGACGACTTCGCCGGCGAGGAAGGGCACCTGGACGACGGGGTCGCCTTAGGCACTGTGCACGGGTCTAAGGGTCTCGAATGGCCGGTCGTGTTCTTGCCATCGCTCGTGAAGACCCGGTTTCCATCGAGCCGCAACGGCCGCGCGCAAGACTTCCCCCACGATTTGCTCGGTCGCTTCGACCGGCAACGGTACGAAGGTACCGACGACGACGAGCGGCGCCTGTTTTACGTCGCGATCACGCGCGCTCGCGACGCGGTACTGCTGTCCAGTTTCTCGTTGACAGGAGCTGGCAAGAATCGCAGCGCCTCTCCGTACTATGACGAGGTTGCAAACGCCTACGCCAAGGCCGGCGTTCCGACGTCAGCGACGGGCAAGGGAACTGCGTCGGATGCCGACCTCGCGATCACGTATAGCGAACTCGCACTGTATGAAACATGCCCGCGCAGCTACTTACTCAAGAACGAGCTCGGGTTCATGCCGACGATTCAGCAGGAGCTCGGTTACGGCAACGCTGTGCACCACACGATGCGCGTGCTGGCGGAGCGCACACAGGCGACTGGCGTGGTGCCGACACGACAGCAGATAGACGAGCTGCTCAACTCTGAGTTCTTCCTTCCCTATGCGAACAAGGCCGGCCACAAGCAAATGCGCGCAAAGGCGCGCCGACTCGTGATGAGGTACGTGAACGAGTACTCGGCAGACCTGTTACGCACGTGGGCGACCGAGCGACCGTTCGAGCTTTACCTCGATGGTGCGGTGATCTCAGGCCGCGCCGACGTCATCTATGACAACGAGGACGGCAAGGTCGGGCGCCTAGCGATCGTGGATTACAAGACGTCGACCGGCGGGCAGGTCGACCCTCTTCAGTTGCAGATCTACACCGAGGCTGGACGCCGAGAAGGCCTCGACGTTGGAGCAGCTTTCATTCAGGACCTCGGTGCCGAGAAACGATACGACGTCCAGGTAGACGCGGAATCGATCGGCAAAGCCGAAGAACTGATCATCGCTACAGCGGACAGCTTGCGCCGCCGCGACTTTGAGCCGAGGCCGGGCCTCCGCAAGTGCCGCCAGTGCGACGTGCGGAAGGTCTGCTCGGCCGCCGCGAAACCGTGATGCGCCCACCAGTAACGAGCCGCGCCGTGTAACTCTGAGACTGACTGGGACTTAACCCCCGAGTGCACTCTCAGCGTAGTAGTTGGTGGCGAACTTGCTGTTGTAATACCAGTCGACCGAGTGACCGCCGGCCATGATGCCGGCACGAACACCCTCGTCCTTGAGGTTCAGTACCTTCATCACGCTGCCGACTTTGCTCAGTGCCTCAATTCGATGAAACGCGGACCCATGCTTCTCGGCGAACGTCGCGAGAGCTTGAAGCTTGACCAATGAATCATCGAGGTAGTGACCATGCGGGTCGACAATCGACGCCCTTGCCCTGCCGTCGATATCGTGAAAGAAGATGAAGTCCGGGTGCATCGATCGCCAATTTCCCGTCGTCTCATCGCGATAAGCAATTCCGAGTGAGTCGGCGGTTTGGCGCGGCGGATTCCGATACCAGCCGAGCGCACCATCGCGCGCGATTTCGCGCTTGACGATCTCGGCTTCCCACTCGTTCAGCTTGGTGATCGGCGCATTGCCGTTCTCGTCGGACATAAGGTGCAACTTCACCAGCTCGGCTCGGAAGAGCTGTCGGTCCTCGTTCTCCTCGACGTAGTCTTCGATGCGGGTTCGCGGTCGACCGAGCGGTTCGCGTTGGGGCGTCGCGGCGAGCGCGTGGATTTCGCGGTATTCCTGCCGCCGATCGTCTGGAAGGTGCTGGATGGCATCAGCGTGTTCGACAAACAGACCTTCAGCTATTTGGTCGGATCTCTTGTCGACCGCTTCTCGAATCTCTGGCACACATGCGAGAGCAGCGGTCCGAACGAATGCTTCGCGGAGCGCGTCGTCGCTGTCATCATCGGTCGTCAGGTGGTCGACGTAGCCGTGCGCAATGTCGGCGCCAAACGCCTTGCACGCGTCCTCGAACGCGGCGCGAATGGCCCGATCATCTGCCACCTCGACGATGTCGGCGTACGCGACGCCCTTGGCACCGAACTTCGCCGAGATCTCCTGTAGCCGCACTGCCAAGACTTCAGTAATTGCTGCCTCGACTCGACTCTTGTACGAGACGGCCGCCTCATCGAGCAACACATGGATTTGGCCAGACATCTCCGCCAGCGCACCCGGCGTTACACCATCGGTCGATAGGGAAAACGCGAGAGTAGCGAGCCGCTTTACAGGAGACGTGCCTCGCTGCGGAATTGTCATGGACGGTAAGGTGTCCCACACACGCCAGACTGCTTCCGGGACCGACTTGTTCGGCGTCATAAGGCACTCTTCGCGGACGATTCTTCGTGTCGGTTCGGGAACGCCATCGATCTGGGCGGTTAGCAGCCGTACTACATCTCCGGCGGTCTTTCGGTCGAAGAACGGCAACAGGCAGTCGACCGAGTTGAGTTCGTCGTCGCCTGGAACTCGCCGAGCGAGGGGTGTGCGCACCATCCGTCCTAGCAGCTGCTGGATGTGATCGTGGTCCTTCGCAGGCCTAAATGAAACCAACACCTCGGCGCGTGGACAGTCCCATCCCGTGGAGATTGCGTCCTTTGCGATGAGTACCCGGACGTCCGTGCGATCTTCGACGAGCTGCGGCTCGATCCAATCGACTTGGTGGGCCCCAAATGTTTGCATCATGTGTTTGTCGAAGACGTGCCGGATTGAGGCCGAGCCGAGCTCGGGCATGACGTCGAAGATGACGTCGAGCGCCTCACCGATCTTGTCGTGGTCCGGCGTGTTAGGAGCTTGCAAGACCAGCAGGGGTTTGACGACGTCGGGCCTTCCCTGTGCCTCGCAGTAGGTCTGCCACCGCTCGGACGAGTGTTTGAGCTTCTTCGCGCCTCGACGCACCAAGACCATGTCGATCGCCTGCGCCTCAGCTGGAATGTCAACTTTGACTACATCCTTGACGAGTCCAGACTCCTGCACCTGGAAACCATCGACCTCTACCGGCGGTAGGTAGCGACGGTCGCCCGACACATCAGCATCGTCCATCGCTTCCTTGAAATCGCGAATAGTGGCAGATATTCCCCACACAATTGGGATCGGCGGGTACCCTGCATGTCCATTGATCAGCTTTTGGACGATCGTGGACTTATCTTTGGTTGCCTTTGTGCCGAAACCTCGGTGTGCCTCGTCGACGATCAGATATAGCGTCAATTCCGAGTCGTCGATCGTGTTAGCGATCGTCTGCCATATCGTGTAGCCCTGCATGTCGGGCTGAACGGAGGCGTGCATGCCTTCAAACACATCTTGCTCAGCAACGGACTCGTGACCGCGGGTCAGAAGCGACGACTTGGAGAGCTTCTGGGTATTTAGGAAATACACCTTGCCGGCCTCGAGCTTCGGTCGCGAGAATGGCGGCTCAATTGTCACCAGGTCCGTCGACACGACCTTGTCGGACGCCTCCATAATACGGAACCGTGTCTGCTCATTGAGGCTTGGCTGGTCCGAGAACCAGATTACGACGGCGCCGTCATCCGGCTCGAAGTCGTAGTCGTCGTTGCCGTAGAACAACGATTCGATTACTGCCGCCGCTATGACCGTTTTTCCGGCGCCGGTGGTTGCAGCCAGCGACACTGACGTCGGGGTCCCCTCGCGTTCGCAGATTGTATTGGCGTCCTGTAGTGCCGCGAGCATTTCCTCGAGTGCGGTGCGCTGATACGGCTTCAGAGTAAACTTCAACGCGCGGTCCTCCCGGCCTCAATCTCGAAGTTGCGCAGGTAAGAGGAGTACAGGCGAACCGGTTCTACATGTTCCGGCAGCTGCCGCACCAACGCTTCGAATAGACGATCCTCGTCAGTGACAATGAATGCGTTAGTCAGCCCCACCTGAGACTCAACGGCCTTGAGGAACGGCTCGCTAAGGTCCAAGTCCGCGATCACACCGTACTTTTCGGCAACGTCCCATCCAGACGCGACGCTGTCGATACGTCGACCCTGAGATCCAGCTCGAAGCCATAGCAAAGGAGCGATCTTCGTAAAATCGCGGTTGCTAGCGAGGCGCATTGCGGACTCATAAGTCAAGGTAAAGAACTCGACATTCTCTTCGAGACCGTCTGAAATCGGGAACTTGTCGATGAACTTGTAGTCACCCTCGAGTAAATCGCCGGCGGGCGTCTTGCCTGTGACGGCTCGTTCGATACGCGGTTTGGTGATGTACTCATAAATTCCCAGCGATTCCCAGGTTGGATCGCCTGGCCGATGCCCATGTGCGCGCAACGTACGCTGCTCGTCGGCGGATACCTCGTTGTTAGTCACCAAGATTGACCGCCGTCGCCCGCCGTCACGACGATTTAGACGCATCACCGCATGGCAAGTCGTACCCGAACCCGCGAAGAAGTCCACGATAGTTGCCTCCGGCTTCGTTCCGACGAACAGACCAAGTGCGTCCTCGACCGCGTATAAACTCTTTGGAAATGGAAAGGAGCGCCCAGGTAAAAGCTGTCTAAGGAAGGAACTTCCGTAGTTTCCAGCATTGTGCGAATCTTTAGACCAGACGGTCTTGGGTACAACTCTGCGCGAGGCTGAGACGTCAGTTCGGACCAGGATCGCCGACCCGTCCTCCGAATAACCGTCAATACGAATCTCGCCGGATTCAATTCGGCTTACATCAGATTGTAAAACATAGTTTACAGCCCATTGACCCGATGAACGGTTTTGCCGCCCTAGACGCAAGAGTCCTCGCTCGAGCAACCGTCGGGCGGCGTCCGCAGAGATGCGCCACCTGCCCTCAGTGCCGTCGGAGCGGATCGGCCAAACCATGCTCAGACCTTCAGGAGCAGCAAGATCGCCTCGCGCTGCACTCGGAGGCAGTAGAGCGTCTCCTATACCAACTATTCGACGGGTTTCGGTGTCGATCATCAGGGGGTAGAACTGGTTGGGTCGATCGATGCGCCTCGCGCTCGTACCGCGACGAATTAGGTTCTCCCAAGCAACGGGGCGCTCTGTGGCTCCGCCAGCGCTGTTCTCATCTACGATTTCACGCCCCACCGAAGCATCTCCAATATATGTAATGAAAAGATACTCCTCTACCCTCGACATCTGATTCGCTCGCGGTTGACCAGATGGGGCTATAACAGAAGTCACCATTTGAGTTGAAGATTCGGGAAATACTTGCCCAATAAGGAGGCCGAGTCGAAGGTACTCCTTCTCATCGATGGTGACGATGAGAATCGAGTCATTGGGGTTGAGAAGCTCCTTGGCGAGAAATAGTCGTCGCTCCATCATTGCCAACCATTTTGAATGGCGGTAGTGATCGTCGGATTCGACGTAGTCGTTGTTGTACTTCCAGTCCTTCGCGCCAGTGTTATAGGGCGGATCGATGTAGATGCAATCGACTTTCCCGCGATGGGTGAATAGCAGAGTTTGAAGGGCGTGGTAATTCTCGGCGTTGATCACGGTGTGGAACGGCTTGTCGCCACCGCGTTCTACCTTCCCGGTGGAAACAAGCCCTGGGTAGATAGGATCACGGAACTCGGCGACGACGACGAGGTCGTCGACGATCACGGACCACACATTGCCGGCGTCGTCAACGGCGGCGACGTCAGCCCAGCGTTCACCGTCCTCCGAGTAGACCTTCGTGACCCGATATAACCGCTCGTTCTCCTTCTTCGGCATCTTGCCCCGCTCAGGGAGAATCCGAACCTTGTCGTTCTTCCGTACTGGCCGACCCGGCAGCTCGACTGCCTCAGGAGTATGCCGCTCGAAATTCAATCCGAACGCCCGGCGATCCGCGAGCGCATCGGTTTCGCGTCGAAGATCCTTGGCCAGTTGGGGATCGGTTTTGGCGACTTGGCGGAGGAGGTCGTTGAGACGTGACACGATTCGATTCTCTCCTACGTGGTCAGGGCGACTGTTACCGCCCGGGCAACGAGCGGGATGCGGTGTTGCGTCTAAGTACGCGGCGGGCGCCCTGGCGGACGGGCGGCGGTTCGGAGCACTCCCAGGCAGCCCTGGTCTCAGTCTAGGCGTCTGCTTGTTTACTCTGGCTGCGCTAAGTCGTCGTCCGATACGTCGATTGCGCTGCGTGCGAATGTTGCGAGGATTCTCGCGTGCGTCTGCCGGGGGAGTTGACGCGTCCCTGGCTCACCGAACGGTGTCCCTGGGCGAGCGGGAGCTTCGGCTAGTAATTCGTCGAGGCCGGGGCGAGCCAGCATGAGGAGCCCGTGCGTCGCACGGGTGCATGCGACCGCAAGACGGCCGAACGCGGAGTTGAACACGTCCAGCTCGGCTGCGCCGTTCAAGGGGTGTACCGCGATCGTGATGCCGTTTGTTTGGCCCTGCCACGAATCGACAGTGGAAGCAACGACGTCACGGTCGGTCAGGTTGTGCCGCTCTTGCAACCGTAGAACCACTTCGGTTGCATCGTCCACCGATTGATTACGGGTTGCCAAGATGGTGATCAGAGGATCGGAATGAGGGCCGCGCAGAGCCACCGTCTCCCATCCGCCCGTCGGCCTACCCGAGACGTTCCGGTCGTACACGGCGGACGTCAGCGTCGGCTCGGCGGTGATGAATTCGTCGAGCAGGGCCTCGAGGAAGTTCATCAGAGGCAAGTCGATGTCAGCTGCTTCCGCATCGGGTAGCCCGTCTACCTCGAGTAGCGTTGGTACGCCCGTCCCGACCTGCCTCCAGATCTCGGCTGCGCCGTCGTCCATCGGTCCGAAATCGATCGAACGGTCGCCTGGGGCTGCGACACAGTCGAGGGAGCCCTCCCATTCGGGGTAGAAAGCGCGCCACAGTGCGAGGTGGCCGGCCGCGGGACGCCACACCGTCGGGAGCTCGCGCGACCACGTGCGGGCATCGTCGTCGTACTCGGTCGGCCACGCGCGGTATGGGTTATAGGCCGGATCGCCACGCCACGGGTTCTGCCCGATCTCGAGTGGCGGCAATTGTCCCACGTCGCCCACACCGACCCAGATCGGGGCGAGTTTGGTGATCTGGTCGAACAAGTGGTGTGCGATTTGCCACGCCTCGTCGACGAACAGCACATCGAACGGGGAAGCTCCGTCCGATGCTGAGCCGAGGTGATCGAGGAGTCTCTTACGCTCTGAGATTGCGCCGAACCGTGCCACCGTCCCGATCACGACGTGCACATTCAATGACAGGTTAGCCGTTGACGTCACCACGGTCGCTGCGTCGAGCACCTCTTGTGGGATGTCGAAATAAGCATCCTTTCCCGCCAGTAACGCAACAGCGTCTTTGCCAAGGGTCTCTGCGAGCGAGACGGCGAGCGGTCGAACCTGTTTGTTCGTGAATGCGGTTATCGCGACTCGTTGACCCGGAGCGTGCTGAGTTGCCTCCACGACCAGTCGTTTAAGCGCGTACGACTTGCCCGCTCCGGCCGCGGCCTTCAACAAGATCCGTTCGTTCGTCGACGTGCCAGACAGAATGGCAGCGAGTTCGACACTGGCCTCGTCGGTGACGTGCTCATTGAGTGCGGCTGCGTCCTCGTGATGCTTGGCGCTGGTGGCAACGTCGAGCGGTTCCTGGAAGTGGCTCGACTTTTCTATCTGCTGGGCGGTCATTCGAGGTCATCCATGGTCTGGTGGACAGGTACTGTCTCCGGCGCGGCTACGTAGGCGTTTCCCTCGGACGCACCGCTGGCGGCTACCTCGAACGCGTCTTCGTCACGCACCGGCGGCCACGTCTCGGGGTTCAGCTCGCCTCGCGCGCGTCGTTCCGCGAGCAGGTCGGAGAACTCGGCTTCGCTGAACTCGTGCGATCGACAGCACCACCTATGGGCCACCGGGTCAGACTCATACGAGTCGTATCGGCAATCGGGAGTGGGCGCTGACGTCGTGTCGGACTTTGGCTTGCACACCGGAAGTTTGCGGTTGCCCGTGAGCTTGTCGAACCAGGCGAAGTCGGCGACGACGAGCGAGTCGCCGACTTCCAGATGTGGTTTCGTCTGCGGGGTCCACCGCAATCTGGTCGGGATGTCTGGGTCGTCCGTCGCGAGGGGGCCGATCGACAGGCCGTCGATCTTGAACTTTCCACCGCTGGGCGGGTCAAGGATTACGCCAGTCATCTCCGCGCAGGCCATGCCGTTACGCGTCACCATCACGATCCGCGACCCGTCGACGATGCGCCGCGAGTCGACGTCGAGAATGAGCGGCGCAGCAGACACGACCGTGGCAGATGCGACGAACCGATTGCCGGCGTCCGCGGCCATGTCGCGGGCCGCTTGCGGATTGCACAGTAGGAGTAACTGAGACGCACACTTGCCGTCGCTCTCAAGCATCGAGACGAGCGAGTTTCGCCAGGGACGGTATGTACGGCCGAAGCGGACGAGATCTGACGCGTGCAGCGTCAGACGTCGGCGCCACACTTCCTGAGCGTCGGACTCAATCGCGCGATATGCAGCACGCAGGGTTGACGGCGCAATGGACTCGAGAGCGTCCAGACCACGCTCCAGAGTTTGGGCTTTGTACTGCAATTCCTCGAGTACGAGTCTCTCGTACTGCGCTGGGTCTGCCGCTCCACTCCCGTCGGATTTCCGCCCCTTGCCGACGAGGGCCTGGTGGATTGCGTCGGACATCGAGTTGGTGAGGCGCGCGCCCGGAGTGTGTTCGGAATCTTCTATCCCGTCTGCGAACGCCCTGTGATCGATCGGCTGGGAGCCCTCTGCTTCGGCCCAACCGACTAGGTAGTCGAGTCGGCCCGCGTTGACCGTCGGACCACCAGTCACGAAGTGGCGCGCGAGCACTTCGCGAACATCGATGACGGGGCAGCGCAGGGAGAACCCGCGCGAGCGGTCGTCCTCGAGAAGGAACGCAATCGCCGTGCGTTCGGCTTCAGTGATTGCGCGTGGAATGGTTGCCGGTTCACCGTCGTAGGTCAGCGCGGGTCGGCCCTCGTGCTCGTCTCGCCTCCACCGCAAACGGCTCAGTTCGATGCCAGCTAGATTGTCTGCAATCGTGACGAGCACGTCTGCGGTTGCCTGGTCGGGCATCACTAGATGCACTGAGTCGAGGGGGCCGAGGCCGGCCGCCCTTCGTTGGTCGCCGACTGAACTACTGAGCGCTTTGCCGATGATTCGCATCGCCCGACGGCGAGTGTCGGACGATTGCGGGTCGGTGAAGGCAGTGAACCGCCAGTCCTCACGTCCGCTCGTCGTAACCCGTTGAACGCCGATTCCGTGGAGGCCGATCGCTGCAGCGTCCGACTTCGCGAGGACTACATTGATCGTCCCCGGCTTGCCGGCCTGGTCCACGCGAAGCTGGCCGGAGTGCTGTGCGACCCCGCTTAGCGTTGCCTCGATGTTCGCCGCCGTCGACGCGGGCACGCGACCGACATCCGTCACTCCGTCGACGAGGCCGACGGCTGCGCTCCGCAGCTGTCGGCCTATGCCCAGTTCGATCAACAAATCGTTAGCTTCGGTCGAGCGACGTAACTCGTCGCGGCAGTAAGTGAAGAGCGTGCAAGTCGGACACGAGGCCGGGTCGAAGGTGGCCTCGAGGTGCTCGACGAAGGGCTTAACGTCTTGGCCAGCGGCGTAACCCGACTGGGCCGCTTCACGTCGGCGCTCGTCTATGCGGAGGTTGACCTCCTCGGCGTAGTCATGGAGGTTCTCGACGATCGGCTCCGGTTGTAGGAATGCATTGCGCGGCACAGCAAGGACCCCAAAGGTGTGGACGGACATACCTTCGGGCAGTCGAGACCAGGTGCGCGCGGATTCTGCGCCGACGGCAACCTGTAGGAACCCCTTGAGCATCCGAGCGTCGTCAATTTGTGAGCGAACCCGCTCATAGTCCTTGGCGTCGCCCATCACCAGCCACGACGCGGCTGGGTCTTCGACTGATGGCCCGACGACCGCGAAGTCCGGCTTCACGTTGGTTGCGTCGTTGGCCTCGAAGCCGACGAATGGGACCGCGAGCTGATAGACGAGGGTGACGGACTCTTCGTTGACGGCTCGTTCGTGCGCTGCGATGAGCACCTTGGCGGTGGTGTCCGGGTTGGCGTGCGCGTCGACCGTGACAACTTCCTTCGGTCGGTCGAGGTTCAGCGCACCGACAGTCCGTGTGGCGATTCGCCCGGCGAAGTCCTCGTTGCGCACCAGCCGCTCGAACGTCATCGCGCGCATCCACCGCGCCTGCGGGATCGCGCCGGACGCGTCGTCAAACCCGACCGCGGTTGCGAGATTGCGGCGGGTCAAGCCTGTGATCAGTGGATCGGTGCCGCGGAAGCGGGCACACGCAGCGTGAGACGAGGACGCGACGGCACTCGACCCTCCGCCGACTACTTGCAACGCCATTTGTTTCAATCTCTCATCTTCGAAGCTGTCCGTTCCCCCGCAGGCAGAACTTACGTCGACAGGAAGCTAACCGATCGTTACGACATCCGCGACCATTTGGGCGTCGAGCGGACAGATCCTCGAACCGCCGGGTGCTCGCACGAGTTGTGTCGGCGTTAGCCACTATCGTTAACACCGAAATCCGCTTCGGCCCGACAGACGCGTCACCGTGACAAGGCTCCAACCCGAGCGGGAAGTCCGTCGTGTCTTCCTGGAGCCGCAGTGTCGCTTTTTCGAGCCTCAGTGTCGGGCGTTCGCGCCCAGATCACTGCCAACGCCCTTGTCCCTATGTTGACCGAGCAACATTTCTTCGAGTACGGCTACCACGCGTCGAAGGCCGAAGTGCGCTCGTGGGAGCGCAGCGTTGCAGTACTGGTCAGCGACCTCGAGGATGCGGGCCTGGAACAGGCCGAGCTACTACTCGAGTACCGGCTTCCGCTCACCAGCAAGCGTGCCGACGTCGTCGTGTGCGGCGTTCATCCGAAGACCGGCGAGGCCTCCTATGTCGTCGTCGAGCTGAAACAGTGGACCAATGCACGCGTCCTGGACGGTACGGACGACGTCGTCCTCTACGACGGTGACCGCGAACGCCTTCACCCTATTGAGCAGGTCAGTCGCTACTGTTCGCATATCGCGGACTTTGTTGCCGCGCTGGCCGGTAGTTCCGAGCAGCTCGCTGGCGTCGCCTACCTGCACAACGCGACCGACGACAGCGTCCGAGCGCTGTGGGACTACCCAGAGTCACCCACTGGCCGCATGTTCACGGGGCAGCGACGCAACGAGTTGATCGATTTCCTTCGCTCGCGAATCGCCGACAAGCCAGGCGCCGATGCCGCTGACCAGTTGATCTCCTCTGCGATCCGACCGAGCAAGCAGCTTATGGCTCTGGCCGCTGACGAGGTCCAGCGCCGAGAGCAATTCGTGCTTCTCGACGAACAGAAGATCGCTTACTCGCTCGTGATGCGCGCTGTGCAGGCGGCGGCCCGACAGAACACGAAAGAAGTGATCATCGTGGTCGGCGGTCCCGGCTCGGGAAAGTCGGTCATCGCTCTGAGTTTGCTCGGCGAGCTTGCTCGTCAGGGGAGGGCCGTAGTCCACGCCACGGGGTCATCCGCGTTCACCAAGACTCTCCGCAAAGTCGCCGGTGCTCGAGCGCCACGAGTCCAGAAGCTTTTCACCTACTACAACAACTTCATTAATTCGGAACCGAACGATCTGGAAGTCCTCATTTGCGACGAAGCGCACCGAATTCGCGAGACCTCGACCAACCGGTTCACTCGCGCGATCAATCGCACTGGTCGCCCACAGGTCGAAGAGTTGATCGACGCGGCACGCGTACCTGTGTTCCTGCTTGACGAGGATCAGATCGTCAAACCGTCGGAGCGAGGTAGCGTCGATGAGATTGAACGAGCGGCCGAGCGAATGGGATGCACCGCTAAGGTTATTCGACTGGATGGCCAGTTCCGGTGCGGTGGTAGCCAAGCGTACGACTACTGGGTTCGGAGGCTGCTTGAACTCAAACCGGGCGGACCTATTCGGTGGGAGGGGGACGAGGCCTTCGACGTGTCCGTCGATGACACGCCGTCCGTGGTTGAGAGTCAACTTCGGCGGATGCTCGACGACGGCTACTCCGCTCGAATGGTCGCAGGCTACTGCTGGCAGTGGAGCACGCCAGAAAAGGGAGAACCGCTCGCGGACGACGTCGCGATTGGCGGCTGGCGCCGGCCCTGGAATAACCCAAAGACCACGAAGCACGAGGGTGCACCCGGGCGGGAACTCTGGGCCACCGATCCAGCGGGTTTCCACCAGATCGGATGCGTCTATACCGCTCAGGGTTTCGAGTATGACTATGGTGCGGTCATTTTCGGACCAGATCTGGTCTGGCGCACGGATCGATGGGTAGCGCAGCCCGAGAAGAGCTACGACAAACAGGTCAAGACGGCCGACCGAGCCGCGTTCGATCGAGCCGTCCGCAACACCTACAAGGTGCTTCTTACCCGTGGGATGCGCGGCATGCGGATCTACTCCACAGACGCCGAGACACAGGAAATGCTGCGTTCGCTGGTTGAAGGATCACGACGTTGACTCGAATTCTGACCACGTATTCGGGTATCGCGCCGGCGGTCCAGGAGAACCTTCGATTCGGAATTCAGCATGGCCGCTGGGGACTTCGTCGAGAGCCACAGGACTGGACAAGAGGGATTGGCTTCGATTGGCACGTCATCGGCGGCCGTGCCAGCGGTCTGCGGCGCGGCCCTCGGTGCCAGCCTGAAGAGTGGGTGACGAGTGCGGTCGACGTGTACCTCTTCCGGGTCTCATCGCCGCTCAGGTGCGAGTCGGAATGCTTTTGGCCGGACGAAACAGCCGAGTCGGTGTTGAAGTATCCCTATCGGTTCGATACCGAGCTGGTCGCGCAGGCGATGCAGGTGCCGACTGCTTACGACGACCCGATCCCGAGGGCGATCTCGGACGGAATTCGTCGAGCATCAAACCCGAAAGCGGAATCGATAGTGTCTCTGAGCGACGCTAAGTGGTCCGAGCTTGTGGCTGAGGTAAAAATGCGGGGTCGCCAGACACGCTAATTCCCTTGGCGGCTAGGGAATGCGGGCGGGAGCAATTCCGATAAGAACGCATAACCAACCTCTTCAGAGAATTGAAAACGTTCCCTCCGTCGGCCGAACGACTCGGATGGCAAGTGTCGAAAATAGGTCAGCCATCTCGTGGGGCGGCATTTCCGGCACGAGGAGGGTGCGACGTTTCGGGTTGACAAAGCGGGCGTAGTCGAGAATCTGCCCGAGAGCGAGCCTCATGGTTTCGCGGTCTACCGATGATTTGACTTCGATCAGATCGTCGTCGGTGATGTCGTGTAGATCCGTGGCGAGCACAGCTCCAGACGGGGTGCGGATTTCGTACCTCATGACTTCGTGGCCGCGGGCGAGGAGGTGCTGTCGGTAGCGTTCCTGTAGGTCGGCTTCGCGGCGCAGTCGTTCAGCGGTCGACCTGTCTGTGGTGATTTCAAAGACCTCTGCAACGTTGCCATTGACCGGCCGAAGGGTAGACGTTGCCGTCTGAGTTTGAGCCGAGGGTGCTTGTTGCGGCTCGATTTCGGTGTCACGGTTGCGGTCGGTATCAAGATCGATAGACCGGATCAACAGCTCGGCTTTAGGTGGAATGGGACCAAGGTTTCCGCGAGAGCCACCTCTGCGGGCCCGGTCGTACTTCAGTCGCTGGCTATCGGACTGCCGGTGCAGTTTTGATGCGTCGACTCGGTACTCGAGTGACCAGGTACCGTCGTCGTAGCTGCCGATGACCGGTCTCTTCGTGGTCACGTGCCAGTTGTCCCGAGCATGTCGCTCAACGCGTGCAAGTTCCGCGGACGTAGCGACAGGGGAGGACTCGAAATGAGAAGTGCTCGAACGATCGCCACCAGCCGTACATGCAGTGCAGAGGAAACGACTCCTACGGCAACTTGCGTCGGGATCAACTTGCCACCACCGACCCACTCTCGAAGACATCCACGGGCATTGCCCTCCGCAGGCGCCACGTGATCGCGATCGGGCGCTCGCCCTGATGCGCGACGTAGTCCACGGGGCCGAGGTAGATGAACGGCGCCGCTCCGAAATCGCCATCGGGCCGGTCGCGGACGAAGAGCAGAATGTCGCAGCCGTTGGTGCGTTGCTCCACGAATCTGCGGCCCATGTCGGAATCGATCGAGGTGTTGTTTGGTGACTCCCAATGGAACTCGGTACGCGAGATGGGGTAGTCGCGATACATCGTCGTGGGACTGAACTCACGCGCATCCTTGTGCAGGTTCACGAACAGTGCACCAGTGTCGCCGCTCCAAGTCACTCCGCCGGCTTGTCCACGCGCCTTGCGCTGTAGGTTGGCGAAGCCGATGGCTGCCAGCACTTCTTCTCGGCGGTACTGGGCGTGCGTAAGGAGCGGCAGATCGTCGGCAGCGTCAGCGACCGGGCGAGGGACATGGTGAATACCGTCGGTGGCGACGGTAAGTAGCTGCTCGATCTCTTCACATACCGCGGGATGCGCGCGAAGGACGTCGAAACCCTCCTCGTAGCTGGTGAATCCGCCCAGGTCTGACCAGAGCGTGAAGAACAGCATGCGGGTCAGCATCTGTTCACGGGGACTCAATGAGTCGTAGCGTGGACCGCCGGCAGATACCAGGCGTCGGTACAACGAGGCCCGTTCGTAGTCGTCAACATGCGCGAGAGCGCGCACTCGTCGAATGAGCACATCTTCGTCCGGACCTGGTTCGGGTGCGGGCAGCGCAGCGTCGCGTAGCAGCGGGGTCCACGCCCGCGTTCCGCTGCCGGCGTAGATGTCGGTAAGTTCGCCTCCGGTTACTTGCAGGTACTCAGCGAGATTGCTGGTGTTGACTTCTCGAACGGACGCCACAAGCGCGGACCGACGATTGGACGGCAGCGCACGCTTTACCGAGTCGAGGACGATCTGCTGAGATTGGCGGTCCAGCACAAGTCGACTTGCGCCAGGTAGGAACGGAAAGCCATCGTCGATCTCGTCGATCAGATTTCGACCGCGCGCACCGGTCAGCGCAGTGAACCGCGGGGCGAAATTGAACTCCGCCCGCTGGTGCCCGATGAAGTCGAGAACGGTCAGCACCGCCTTACCGGTGCTTCGCCGCAGCCCGCGACCCAGCTGCTGGAGGAAGACCGTCGCACTCTGTGTAGGTCGCAGCATTAGCAGCGTGTCGACGTCGGGGATGTCGAGACCCTCGTTGAAGATATCCACGGCAAACAGGCACTTCGTCGTCCCGTTTCGGAGATTGGCGAACGCTTGTGCGCGTTCAACACCTGCGGTGCCCGCGGAAATTGCCTGGGCGGCAACACCTTGACGCGAGAACTCGCGGGCCATGTACTCGGCGTGCGCGATCGACACACAGAATCCGAGCGCGCGCATCGCGGCCGGGTCCGTCACATAGTCACGCACCGCGTTCAGGATCAAGCGAGTACGTGCATCGTTGCCGGTGTACACGTTCTCGAGATCGGAGCGATTGTAGTCTCCCCGCGACCAACTGATGTTGCGGAGGTCGGTGTTGTCGGCGATGCCAAAGTAGTGGAAAGGGCACAACAGGTCCTGCTCAAGTGCATCCCATAGGCGCAGCTCGTAGGTGGAGCGACCGCCAAACCAGTGCAGTATGTCGAGCGAATCGGATCGCTCGGGGGTTGCGGTCAGCCCGAGTAGTTCTGTCGGGTCGATCCGCGACAGCAGTGAGGTGTACGTCGACGCTGCCGCGTGATGAAACTCGTCGATGACCACGACGTCGAAGGATGCGGGGTCGATGTCATCGGCACTGCGACTCGACAGCGACTGGATGCTGGCGAACACATGCTTCCACTCGGTGGGGCGATAGCTGTCGACGTAGAGCTCGCCGAAACTGCCGTCCCCGACGACCTCCCGATACTTGCGCAGCGACTGCTCCAAAATTTCTTTCCGGTGCGCCACAAACAGCAGACTGAGCTGTTTGCCGTTATCGGCGCACAGCCGGCGGTAGTCGAGGGCAGCAACGACCGTCTTTCCGGTGCCGGTCGCCGCGACAAGCAGGTTGCGATGCTGACCATGCACCTCGCGGGCTACTGATAGCGCCTCTAACATCCGTTCCTGGTGTGGATACGGCTGAACGTCCAAACCGGAAACGGTGATGGTTTCGCGGCCAGATCCGGACCCGCCTGCTTCAGCAAGCGCGGTGTCCAGACGATCTGCATCGGTGCGCGGATCGTATTGCTTGAACGCCGGGTCGTTCCAGTACGTGTCGAAGGTGGCCTCGAACTTGCGCACTAGCGCCGGCGTGCTGACGTTCGAGATGCGTACATTCCACTCGAGACCGTCGACCATCGCCGACCGCGACAAGTTCGAGCTCCCCACGTAACCCGTACCGAATCCTGAGTCACGACGAAACAACCAGGCTTTGGCGTGCAGGCGCGTCGACGCCGTCTCGTACCGGATCCGCACGTCAGCGCCGTGCTTGGTGACCAGTTCATCGATAGCGCGCCGTTCGGTGGCACCGCGATAGGTCGTAGTGATCACCCGCAGCGGAACACCGCGATCGCGGAGGGCCTGGAGCTCTCGGCCGATGACTGCGATACCGGCAAACCTAATGAACGCGCACAGCAGGTCGACGCGGTCGGCGCTCTGAAGCTCGCGGGAGATCTCACTCGCCATATTCGGCTCGTCGCGCGTATTGGTAAGCAGCGCAACCTCTGACAGCGGGGTGACAGGTCGGGCTGGAACCTGACGGTGAGCAGGCTGCAGAGAAGCCAAGAGATCCCGTTGTACTACAGCGTCCAGGTCGCCGTCGGCTAGTCGTGCGATGATCTCGTTCGCGGCGCTGAGTCGATCGGCCGCGTCGACTTGCGAGAGGTGGCGTTCGACTAGACCGGCGATGTGGCGTGCGTAGACGTGAGCTTGGTCGTCCGCAGGCACCGCCTGGAACTCCGCGGACAGTTCGCTCAAAATGAGACGGGCGTGCAGGCGTCGCGTGACAACCGACTCATAAATTCCGGAGACTAAGGGATCATGCACGAATCGGAGTAGATCACAACGTGACGACAACAGCGGTAAGTCTGTCTCTACGGTGTGCGAAGGTCGGCGTTAGTTCCGTCGAAGGGGAGTGTGGTGACCGAGTCAAAGTCGATCCGTGAGATGTCTCTGCTCGAGACCGTCTGGGAGCTGCTCGACGCCGACGACGAGCTGAGTGACGAAGCTAAGTACGTGGTGATTGCCGCCCTCGACAGCGAGGACGCACTATCGGAGCAGCTCGGCGGTGGGGCAGTGACACACCAACGGCCCGACTCCACGCCGGAAGCGCAGGAACCTGCTGGTGCGTTTCTGCGCGAGATCCGTGTTGCCGGCTTCCGCGGAATTGGTCCGCAGGCGAGCCTGACAATCACGCCCTACCCCGGCATTACCGTGATCAGCGGACGAAACGGATCCGGCAAGTCGAGTTTCGCCGAGGCCCTCGAGTACGCGCTCACCGGTCAGAGCTACCGCTGGAAGCACAAGGCCAAACTTTGGGTCGACGCCTGGCGCAATCTGCACCAGGGCGACCCGTGTGAAGTGCGCGTCGACTTCACCACAGAGAACGGACCCAAGACTTCGATCGGCGCGCAGTGGTCAGGTGGAGCCGAGCTCAACGACGCCCAGCATTGGTCTCAGCGCGAGGGCGAGAAGCGCCAGGATGGCGTCGATGCGCTTGGCTGGACTACGGCGATCGAAATTCATCGCCCGATTCTGAGCTACGACGAGATCGGCGGCCTGCTGGAGCGGGAGCCGTCAAAACTCTACGACGAGCTGGACAAGTTGCTCGCACTCGATGAGGTGCAGGACGCTGAGAGGCGATTGAACGCGGAGTACACGGAGCGTCGGCGTCCGCGTAAGACTGCGAGAGACGCGTTGGTGGCGCTCAAAAAGAAGCTTGTCAGTGTAGATGATGAACGTGTGTCCGCGCTTACGAAGCTCGTGCGCTCCCGAACTCCCGATCTCGACGCGATCGCCGAACTGGTGGCAGGGACGAACTCATCCGAACACGCGAGAGTGGCTGCCCTCGAGGCGATTGCGGAAAAGGAGCTGCCGGACATCAATGCTGCCGGGCTGATCGCTGCCGGACTGCGAGATTCGCTGGCCAGCGCGCGAACCCTCGCGGACGATGCGATGCGGACCACCGAGCAACGCTCCGATTTGCTGCAGCGTGCACTCGAATTCCGTAGCGCGCATGACGATGAAGCTCCGGCCTGCCCAGTCTGTGGGGAGGGAGTCTTGACCGTTGCCTGGGAACATCACGCCCGAGAGGCCATCGCCGCAGAGGGCTCACAACTGGCGATGTATCGCGAAGCGCGTCGGCACGTACACGAGCACGAGCAATCGGCGCGCCGGCTGTTCGAATCGCTACGGGATGTCGCGCGCGTCGAGGATACCGAGCTGTATACCCTGACGGCCTACCGCGACGCGTTCGGCGTGGCGTCGGCGCTGCCTGTTGCCGTCGAAGACCTGCCAAGTCACATCGAGGCGAATCTTCCACCCGTCGTCGAGGCGCTCGCAGCACTCCGGACAGAGGCGGCCAGTGCAATGGCGGACCTCCAGGACGCGTGGGCACCCATCGCCGAAGAGGCGCTGGAATGGCTTGCCCTGGAACGGCGTGCCCGGGAGACTGACGGCACCGTGAAGACAATTGAAGAAGCGCGGACGTGGGTTCAGGAGAATTCGCAACGATTTCGGGCGCAACGGCTCGAGCCTATCTCTGAAGGTGCACGGGCCATCTGGTCGCAGCTCCGGCAGGAGAGTGATGTCGAGATCTCTGAGATCGCGCTGGAAGGCAAACGGACACATCGTAAAGCGGTCCTGAGAGGCCACGTCGACGGCAAGCCGGCGGGCGCGCTGTCGGTGATGAGTCAGGGCGAACTCCATGCCCTTGCCCTCGCGCTGTTCTTGCCACGAGCGACGTCCTCGGCCAGCCCGTTCCGCTTCATCGTTCTGGATGATCCTATTCAAGCGATGGACCCGGCGAAGATCGATGGCTTCCTGAACGTGTTGACCGACCTCGCCGCCTCCAGACAGGTGATCGTGTTCTCGCACGACGATCGACTCGCGACCGCGATTCGACAGCACTCGATCGATGCACACCTGATCGAAGTGACCCGCGAGTCCGGGTCGCAGCTCGTGGTGAAGAGCGCTGACGAACCTGCGCGTCGCTACGTCGACGACGCCTTCGCGATCGTCGCTGACGAGAACGTGCCCGAGGACGTTAAGCGGCGAGCGTGTCCCGGGCTATTCCGATTTGCTATCGAGGCGGCAGCTCGACAGGTCTACTTCACGCGGAGCAACGTCGACGGTCAGCCACAGCACGACACCGAAGCGCAATGGGCTGAGGCGAAGAGTGCGACCGCCTGCGTGGCTTTGGCACTCCACGGCGCCACCAATGCCGACCTCTCGGGTTGGAAGTCCTGGCGACCGCACCGTCGTCCGGCGATGACCATCGCGACGAAGGGCGTGCACAAGGGCGCAACCATCGGCAAGGACGACGTCCGAGATCTGCGCAAGACGGTCGACGACATCCTGGAGCAGCGGTGACGCCTGCCGAACTCCTCGCTTACTCACAACAGCTGCTGCGCGGTCTGGGGGACTCGACCTCGGGTAATGCATCCCGGCTCGCTGCGGTCGTGGCGCGCCAGGCTCTCGAAGAGATAGTCATGGAGCGCTGTGGAGCGGTCAACGCTCCCTGCGAGGGGGCGACGATGCGGTCGAGGCTGGCGATCCTCGAGTCGCTCGATGACCGTGAGACAGCTGATCGACTAGCTTCGCTATGGCACCAACTGAGCGCATCCTGTCACCAGCACGCGTACGAGTTGTCGCCTACTGTCGGCGAAGTGCGTTCGCTATGTGAGGGTTTGGCGACGGTGATGACCAGGCCGTAGAGGTGGATGTCGATCATGGTCTCCAACAGACCGAGGACGGTTCTGTCCTCGCCGGTGTGGGAACCGCAGGGCACACTCGGCTGGCTAGACCTTCTTCTCGCGGAACCAGCCCAGAAGTCAGTCTTGGACGCTCAGCGTCGCTCTTGCAGCTTGGTGTCGACTCGCTTGCCCAGCACCTTGAGCACGGGGTAGCTCGTGAGATCGGACAGCGTGAGCAGCCGTTCCGGGTGCGTGATCCGCTCCACCTCCTCTTTTGTTGGCTGCGGCACGTCGGGCGCGATTCTCTGCGCGTACATCGAATTGATGTCGTCGAATGACAACCCACTGTCCTCAGTCGACCACGCTTCGCTGACGAACCAGTTCGCGATGAAGATTCTGGTGCTTGGGATGAGCGTCCACACGATCGCACGACTGACTGCCGAACGCCCTCCGGGGCGCGTGGCGCCGAGCCAACGCAACTCGCCCTCGTCGTCTGTCACTTCCCAGAATTGCCATACGGACGATGCCATGTGGCGAGCCTAGCGCTGTCTGAGACAGCGCAATTGGACTTACCAGGCTCGTCGCCTGGCGGCTCGTCCTGCCCGGCCGAGTTTCGCGGCGGCGCAACCATGGGGAGCGGCCGAGAACATCATGGTCTGAGCGCCACGTGTCGCAAGGCGCCGCGCAGATCACGTGCGGTCTTCTCCCACGCGAGCGCTTCGTGTGAAGCCGCTGCTGCTTCCTCGGCGTCGCCCTCCGCAGATGCGTTATCTGCACGAGTTCGCCAGTTGATCATCTGCTCCTCTACAGTCCGGATGTACGCCAGGATCGCCTCGGCATCGTGATGACAGACCCGTGCGACCTCCTCGGGTGACAAGAACTCGTCGCCCTCGCTATCGAGTTGGATCAAGATCTGGACGGGTGTCGGCAGCTCGTCATCGTCACCGGAATTCGATGAGTCAGGATCCCAAGCGAAACGACCCCCTACATCGTGCGCAATTGCGGCACCGTCGCCCATCACCGCTTCAAACTCGGACAGGCATCGAACCAGGTGCGACTCGACCGGCGGGTCTGCATACAGCACTGCGCGCAATCGAATCGTGTCGCCGACCAGAAAGAACTTGAGCATCAAGTTGTTCCGGTTGAGCGTCTGTACCAGGAACGCCGCGTAGTCGGTCTTGATGACGTCCTCGACCAGGGTCGAGAACAAATGTATCGACCGCTCGTCTTCGACTGCGCGGATGAACACCCCGCCCGTCTCCAACGGGATTGGGAAGTCACCGTCATCGTCGGTGACAGCTTCGTGACCGACTAGTGGCTTGAGCGCCGCACTGATCCATATTCGAAGGTCAGCCGCGGACAATGTTTCTCCGGACATCGCAAACCCCCTCTTTCTTGTCTACAAGCCAGACACCAATGGTGCCTACGTCATCGTCCTTGTGGTCGGCGTTCGCCGGCAGCCGCCCAGAGAACCCCACGGCGTCGTGCACCAGGCATAGACCCGGCCACCGCCGCACGCACCTTCTCGACCGGGTGCCCGAGCATCACGCCGTACTCGACAGCGACGCTCGGCGTCCGCTGATGTCCAGCTACGCAGTGCAGCAGCACGGTCTTGCCCTCGGCGCGCAACCCACGGACGGCGTCAGCCGTGTCCGCCAGCACGAAGTCGAGATTCTGGTTATCCGCAAGCTCGTCCGAATCCATGAGCCGCGACGCGACGAACTCCGTCGCCTTACCGAAACACGCCTGGCGTCGTCCGACACAGCACATCGACATCACCGCATCGGCACGATGGTCGACAGTCGCGTGCGTCCCGAGCAGCACGCCGTCGTCGAACGGGTGGGGGACCACTTCGGTGAATGCGTGCTCGGAGTATGCGACGTCGTCAACCAGCGGCCAGCCTTTGTCATCGGGTTCGCCACCGCGGACCGCCAACGTCGCCAGCGCAACCAAGTCGTGCGAGTCGCTGGGACGCCCGTCGCGCTCAGGCCAACCGTGCACGGCACGACGCCAGAACCACGGGACCGCACTTGCGCCCCATCGGGCGCCGAGCAGACCGCCGGCGATTGCGGCGACGGTGTCGGTGTCGTTGCCGATTCGGATCGCGGCGTCGAGCGCGGCTTGCAGGTGACGGCACGACATCGTGTCGGAGACCGGCGTCTGCGTGATCGCTGCAGCCGCCGCTTGCAAAGCGGTGACCGTGAAGCCATTCGGCGAGAACGACTTCGGAGGCTCCGATTCGGCAGCGTCGAGCCAGGCCGACCACTGGTCGGCCCGATCGCCGGGTAGTAGGTCCAACCCGGCACGGACGTCGATTCGACCGTCGAGAACCGCGACCCGGATGGCCTCACACCACAGGACACAGGAGTCGCCGGCCAGCGGATCGGCGTGGGTGAGGCCGGCGACCAGACGCGCGGCCTCCGCGAGCGTGTCGCGATCGTCGAGGTGGGCGAGCGCCACGGGCGCGGTTCGCATCAGCGCACCGTTGCCGGCCGAGTGCGGGTGCTCCTCGGCGTAGGTGGCCGCTTCCTCACGCATGATCGCGCCCGCGCCGACTTCACCGCGGTTGAGCCGACGCCTCGTCGCGTTCAGCACAGCTCGGGTCTGGATGCCGACGTCGGCGGGGCCGCCGTCGAACCAGCGCAGGAAGTTGTCCGCGATGGCGTCAAGCGCATCGTCGGTGGTGAGGTCGGCACCGGTGGCCGCGACATCAGCGATCGCCATGGCCATCGACGTGTCGTCGCTCCATTCGCCTGGTGCGAAGTCGCCGAGGCCACCGCCGAGCATCTGTGGAGGCTCGTCGTCCCGCAGAACGCGGGACTCGAACTCGTACGGGACGCCGAGCGCGTCACCGGCGGCGGTGGCCAGGAGAACGCCTGCGGCTCGGTCAAGTTGCGCGGTAGTGAGTTTCATGAGGCTCCTTCGAGTCAGGACCGTTCGACGGCTGGGCGGCGGCCGGGCTCTCGGTGACGACCACGCGGAGCGTCGTCGTGAACGAACTCAGTCCCGGCGTCGGCCGCGCTTGCGGTTGGCGAGATGATACGAGTCGCGGGTCGCCTTCGAGACGTAACCCGCACCGGTAGTGCGGATGTCGGCGGCGAGCCCATCGAGCGCGCCCACCTCGTCGTCGATGGTCTGACGGTCCTCCGGGGGACAAAACGCGGCAGCCTCGGTGAGACGAGCACGCGCAACACCCAGTGCGGATTCGCCGCCTTCGATGTCACCACTCTCGAAGGCTCGCGATGCTCGGAGCTTCTCGGCCTGTCCCTCCTGGTAGAGCTTCTCGGAGTGCACCTTGGGGTCGGGGACGCGATCGCCGAGTTCGTCGCCGGGCACCACGTTGACCGAGATCGGCACGGTCACGGTGTGCTCGGTGAGCGTCGCAGTTTCCACGAAGCGCAGCTCGAGGTCGGCGACCTGGACAAGTCCTAGCGCCGCGAGCGCGTCGACCTTCATCTGCAACAACAGTTTCCGTTGCTCCAAAGAATGGAGGTCGCCGAGCTCGATCATGAGCTCGTGTTCGGCGATCTCGTGGACCGGGAGGTCGTTGTACAGGGTCAGCTGCGTCACCTGCGGAACGAATCGCACCGTGAGGGTGACCGCCTGCGCCGCCTTGGCCAGCAGACCGTCTACCTCCCCGGCGATCGCGGCCCCTGCTGCGTCGGGGTCGTCGGCGAAGACGTGATTGCCGTTGCCTGCCTTCGCCATCGCGGACAGCAGCGTCTCGTCGTACCCGCGGCCGTAACCGAGTGTCGAGGTGACGATCCCGTCGGCGGCCGCCTTGGCGGTGACCGACGCGAGATCGTCGACGTCCCGGATACCCCGGTTCAGGTGACCGTCGCTGATGATCAGCACCGTCCCGCCGCGAATGCCGGCTGAACCGGTGCCGCGGCGTACCTCCTGCAGCGCACGCAAGTAACCGGACGAGAGGTCAGTACAGCCACCGCTCACGATCCCGGCGATGGCGTCGGTGGCACGTTGCTTGTTCGAGAGGGGGGCGGCGGGAACCACGACGTCGGCCGCGTCGTCGAAGGTGACGACACCGAAGACATCGGCGGGATCGAGCTGCGCGACAACACCGGTGAGAGCTTTGCGTGCACCGTCGAGCGGGGCACCGGACATGGAACCACTTCGGTCGAGCACGACTTGGAACGCGGTCGGAGTTCTGTTCGTGACGGGGCCGGCGGGTGCTTGCAGTTCGAGCAGCACGGTCACCTCGTCCGCGGCTTCGTGGGCGACGACCTCGACATCGAGCGCAGCAGAGAGTTTCATGTGTCTTCCTTCTTCCGACTCGTCTCGACCAAAGGTCATCTCCAGCTACGGCGACGAAACCGCGACACGGTATGCGCGTGTGACGGCGGTACTGGGTGATGATCATTCAGATCGGGACGAGAACCCCTCATGACTCCTGCATGATCGCATCGACCACCGACAATTTCGGATGCGGCGATGCAAGTGGCGTTCCGGAGCGGAAGCCTCAGCCTCTGGCCATGCGGTGCGGCTGCCTTGTCGACTGTCAGTGAATCAACTCGTGAGCACGTCGCTCGGACATAGGCTGCCTGTGGCAAGTCGGTGCGGCGCGACACGATGGCGCGCCTGGGTACGAGAGCGGGAACGATGGCTGCAGATGAACAGGTCGCTGCGATCAAGCGACTCAAATATCGCTACTGGCGAGCGTCAGATGCCAAGGCCGTGACTGCCTTTCGCGACTGTTTCGTGCGCTCCGGCGCGCGGATTGACTACGGACCGATGGGCACCTTCGACGACGCCGACGCCCTGACGGATATCTTCCGCCGGGTCGCTCTGCACAAGATCGACGGCCGGTTTGCCATCCTTGACATGCACCACGGCATGCATCCCGACATCACCCTCACCAGTGGGACGACGGCGGTGGGGCGCTGGTCGTTGCGCTTCCGTCAAGTGAACCTGCTCGACCGAACCGAAACGGTCATGGTGGGGGAGTACGACGACGAGTACATCGTCGAAGACGGTGAGTGGAAGATCGCCGCATCGACGCTGACCGAACGTTGGCGGATGCGGCAGCCGCTAGCGCCCGAGGGCGAGATCACCGAGGGGACGTTTGCCGCGGACCTTGAGAATTGAAAAAGCAGGCCCGCAACCGTCCACATGCATCGGCTTACGCCGGCCGCGGAACCGTCACCACCGAGGCAAGCACGTTGCTGAGAGAGACGATCTGGTCGCACGGTGCCGGTGCCGCGGGCAGGTTCAGTGCGCGAAATATCTGACAAGCGGGCCAGATGGCGGCCCCCCGGGTGCCTCAAGAAGGTCGAGGTAGACGTCCCCGCCGAGTACAGCACGTCATGCCCGGTGAGGTATTCACGACTCGATGCGGACCGCATCTGCGTGGAGCGTGTCAACGTCGCCCTCAGCCATTGCGTAGATGAGCCTGGGCCTCCGACCATGCCGGTGCTGTGTCCTTTGAAGTGCGGGTTCCCGTCGACGAACTGACGCGAGTGATTGGGGAACCATCCTGGGGGCTTTTGTCGGCGATGTCTCATACACTTCTGGCGTCTTGGTCGCTTAGCTGGCCGCGCAGGTAAGAAGGGTTCGACGTGGAACACAACCATCAGGGACTGCAGCAGGCGGTCGATCGTGCTGTCCGAAGCGGGGAGCACGAACTGGCGCAGCTCGAACGCTCCGTGGCCACGACTCTCGCACGATTCGAATCCGCGTCAGCCGCTGCGACGGATACGACCGAGGGACCCGCCGCCGACCTTTCACAGTTCACTACGGACTTCGAAGCAGCACTCCGTGGGCACCTAGACGCCCAGCGAGACCGACTCGCGACGTTCAACATCGCCTTCTTCGGGCGAACAGGGGCCGGTAAGAGCACCCTCCTGTCAGCCTTTGGCGAACTCGATGGAGGCTACGTCTCGCCGGGGGACAGCGACTGGACAACCGACGTCACGGAGATCGAATGGCAGGGCTGCTCTCTGTGGGATACCCCAGGGATCAACGGCTGGGGTCGAACACAGAAACGCGCCCAACTCGAGGAGACCGCACGCCGTGCGGTGGAGATCGCAGACGTGGTACTCCTCTGTTTCGATAATCAGAGCCAGCAGGCGTCCGAGTTCGGCAAGGTTGCTCAGTGGGTCCAGGCCTATGGGAAGCCAACAATTGCGGTGCTCAACGTGCGCAACCTGAGGTGGCGTCACCCGGCAAAGGTCAGCAGTCAATCGGCACGTAGGTCGCTCTCGCGGGCGGTTGCCGAACACGCCAACAACATCCGGACAGAGCTCACCAAGATCGATCTCGGCAGCACCCCCATCGTGGCGACACAGAGTCGTCGGGCCTTGTTTGCTCGCGCAAAGACACCGTTTGTGGGCCCGGCCGAGAGTGACTTCACGTCAGATCGAGAGAAGTTCGGAACCGACTACCTCGCCGAGTGGTCGAATTTCTCGGTGCTCGAGGAGCTGATCACTGCTTCAATCGAAGAGGGCGGAGCCGAACTTCGACAGACCTCTCTGCGAGAGGGGTTGCGCGAAATCTTCGACTCCCGGGCCTCCGTCCTAGCCGGGATCCTGGACGGTCTCACGCCTCAACTTTCGCTCGTAGAGAATCGGATTGACCAGCTGTTCGACACTCTCGGATATCCCGAGGGCGACGACAGGGACAGATACTTGGGGGTCGACGGCCGGTTGATCCCGACGGTTGAAGCCGCGCGCGGCAAACCGTTCACGGCCGGTCCCGTCGGCACACTTGGTCGACAGTTCGACCATCTCATGCAGTCGCATCTGATGCGGGTTCGTGAAGCCACCCTGCGAAGGGCCGACGATCTGGTGAGCACAGCGATAGACACGAACACTCCGCTTACCGACGACGACTTTCGGTCGGTGTACTCGCCAACCGACCTGCAGACCGCCGTCGAAGAGATATGGAAAGCAAAGGGAGCGTTTCTGCAACGCACGATCGAGCTCGCGATGTCGCAGGTAGTTCCCGACGTCGTGGATTCGACAACTGACGGTGTCACTTTCGAGTCCATCAGCGGCGCCAGCTCGCGCGCGGGTTTGGCGTTGCAGGCGGCGGGATTAGCCGCTGGCGCCGCTGCGGGCGTAATCGCGGTCCCGTCGATCGCTACGATCTGGAATCCGGTGGGCTGGGTTGGCACGACGACGGCAATCGGACTCAGCGCTGTAGGGCAGCTGGGAAAGTACGCCGGCCAGAAGCTCGCGAAGCGGGGAGAGAATGAGAGAGCTGCAGCGCGATCGGCCATCGAACGTGAGTCGAGGCTGGCGGTGCACAAGACTTTCGATTCCATCGAGAAGGACCTTCGTGAGCAGAGTGCGTCCGAAACTTGGGACCTCGCCGGACCCGTTTTGGTTGCACTCTTGAAGCAGGATCTTGCGCTTCGACGAAGTAAGACCGAGATTGCGAACCTGATCGACGTTCTTCATGTTCAATCTGGCGGAATCGCACCCTCTTTTGCGGGCGTGGATGTCCTTGAGAAGGCCGTTCGACGAGTACTGAATTCACGGCCCACGTCGAGCAAGAACGAAGCATCGATTCTCTTGGGTGAGGACTGGTTCGAACACAACGACGAGCGGTCGTCACTGCACGGAGAACTCACCGACGCTCATCGCGCCATCTTCGCCGAGGAACGAGAGCAAGAACGTCGTCAGCTCAGAGAGTGGCTGTCACATGTCTGGCAAGTGAGGTCTCAGAGTGAGATCGACGAGTGGATGACGACTGTCAACGCCTTCTGTGCCGACGACCTCGAACTGGCAGATGCGATCAGGAAAATCGCGGCGACCGAACACCGGAAGCCGTCTGTGGTCATCCTTGGGGACTACAGCGCCGGCAAGTCCAGCCTGGTCAAGCGACTATTGGTTGAGATGAGCGGCTCTGTCCCGGAGGATCTCCAAATCCGTGGCAGTGTCGCGACAAGCTCGGTGCGAACCTACGAACTCGATCACATTCGACTGATAGACACTCCAGGTTTTCAAAGTGGCCAGGCCAGCCACGACGAGCAGGCGCTCGGGGCGGTCGCGGGTGCTGCCCTCGTACTGGTTGTGGTGCACGTCAACTTGCTCATCGGCGACTTGTCCTTGCTCGAAACGATCGTGAAGGGCACGGAGACAGCCGTCTCGAAACGTGGACGCGTGCTGTACTTGATCAACCGCTCGGACGAACTCGGTACGGATCCGACATCGGCTCCTATCGACTACTTGTTGCTTCGGCGCCGCAAAGCCGGCGAGTTGATCGCTGCGTTGGCGTCGCGGGACATCCTGGTTGACCCAGCCGAAGTGCACGCATTGGCCGGAGACCCATTCGGCGAGGTCGGCAGTCGGATGGACGTGACTCGAACCGACTTCGACAGCAATCGTGATTGGGATGGGGTCGAGCCCCTGGCGCGGACCCTCGACACGTTCTCCGGGCGGGAGTCTCACGCGGGCAGGACGCGGGCACGCGTCGATGAGATCAGCGCTACGCTGATGCGTCGGCGAAACGAGCTGCGTCAAACCACTATTCCGATGGAACCCGAACTGGCGGCATTCGGTCGGACCATCGAGGCAATCGAGAACGGTGAGCGCGACGCCGAACTTCTTGAGACTTCGCTTCGCAACCGGTTCAAAAGGATCCTGCAGCCGCGCGCAGACACTGCACGGCACAAGGTCAGCGCTGCGGGCAAGGACGATATGGCGCGGCTCGAAGAGTTCACGGACGAGTGGCTCCGCGACGAGGACCTACTGGCTGAAATAGATCGGTTTGTCGGTACGGCTGCCCAAGATATCGACAGGTGGTTTGCCAAGCACACGTCGATCATCGGACGCCAGATGAAGTCCGTCGAGTTCGCTGCAGGTCTGTCACTCGGCGGCGAGGAGAGGTTTGTCGGACCTGCCGAAGGTGGAAGTGCCTCAGACGTGGTCGCTGGTTCGGCACGCAACACTGCGAAGGTGGCAAAGGCGATCGGCAACCGGGATGCGATCTACGCTATCGGCAAGAGCCTTGGCGTGAAGTTCAAGCCGTGGGGCGCAGTCAAGGCCGGTGGACGGGTGGCAAAAGCGGCGCCGATTCTGGCCGCGATTGCTACGGCTGCCGATGCGCATGCGATGTACAAGGGCCACAAGTCTGGCAAAGATCGAGAGCAATCCCGCAATGGTGCGATCGAGTTCATCACGAAGGCTTCCCAGACAGTGGAGACACAGATCCTCCACGGTGACCGCCGTGATGGTCCAATCCCAGCACTTCGTGAGCGCGCAGCTGTGCTTGCCGAGCATCGTCGCGCGCTGCAGCAGGAACAGGCAGCGGTGAGCAATACGCTGCAGCAGACGAGGACCCAAATTGACGGTTTGACTGGACTACTAGTCAGCGCCAGCGAACTCTTCTCGCAGGAACGGAGTGCAAGTTGAGTGATTTCGATGTCCAAGCCGCGAAGAAGTGGCTGGATGAAGTACCGGGGAGACCACTTACTGACGACTTCGAGCGACAGTGGGAGCAGTTCGCCTCGGAGCCGAAACCGGTACTCACCGTCTTCGGTTCCTACGACACGGGCAAGAGCAGTCTCATTCGACGACTGCTTGTCGATGCTCGACAAGAGGTTCCGGACTGGTTGACCATCAGTGCACGCCACGAAACTTTCGAGGTGCGGAGCGTCGACTTGGCGGGCTGCGTCGTCCGCGATACACCTGGTTTAGCTGTTGGCGCGCAGGACGTTCGTGGTGAAGCCAATACCCGGTTGGCCAAAGACGCTATCGGACTGACGGACATCACCATCGTCACGGTGACACCGCAGCTCGCCACGGGAGAGCAGGACCTGATCCGCGCCCTCATCGACCGCCAATCGTCCACCGAAGCTGTGTGGTTCGTAATTTCACGATTTGACGAGGCAGGTCGCGACCCAGATAGCGATCTCGACGGCTACCGGGATTTGGCGCAACGAAAAGTTGCCGAACTCCGCGAGTCGCTCGGATTGGACGCTGACACCCCTGTGTTCGTTGTGGCGCAGGACGCCTTCCAGTTTGCGGGCGCCGATCGTGACGTGGAGCGGGACATCTGGGATGACTCTCGTGAGTGGGACGGGATCGACGGTCTTACAGCGGCTGTCGAGCGCGTTGGACAGGAAGGCGCTCGGCCTCTTCGAACAGCCACCGCACAGCGCTTTTGGACTCAGGTAGTGGCTTCGACTAAAGAAGACCTCATCCATCAGCTGCGCGAGTTGGAAGCGCCCGCAGCCGCAGCGGTTGACGCGGCAAGTCGCAGGGATCAGTGGAAGACAGCACTGGCCGCTGCCGATTCAGCTGCCCGCGCCCGCCTGGAAGGGGTTATCCAGCAGGCGATTCGGCTCGCCGCAGTCAACCACGACAGCACTCAGGACCAGATCGCATCGGCGATCAAGTCCTCGCTCGATGAGTGGTACCAGGAGGTTGGCCAGGCAGTCGATCTCCTCCTGCAGGACCTGGCGAGGTCGGCTGATAGGCAACGTACAGAACCCTCGTGGCAGCGACTTGACGCTTTCGTGGCGGCCGCCGTGCGCGACGGACAATCCGACGGAGCGGATGTCACCCGGTTTGGGCCAGTTCTTGCCAAAATGGGGCCGAAGCTCATGTCAAGTCTCATCGAGATTGACCGCCTGAACCAGAAGCGTTTGAAGAAGAAGGTAGACGAGGGGGCAGCCCGAGTAGTCGACGGCTGGTCGCAGGGCGACAAGGAGAAGGCCGCAAAGATGGTTCTCTCGATTGCGATTGCGGTCGCGAACCTGATCGACAACTATCGGTCGAAACGCGCGACAGTCAATCAGGCGCGAGCGCTTGGGGATCAGCTCAGGGCCGACGCAACAAGCGTTGCGCTGGCAGAGTGGCAGAGCATCGTTGATCAGGCATACGAAGCCATCGAAGAAGCAACCGCGGAAGCCGGGCTTGCGCCGATCCTGAGCGACGAGGCCGAGGCGATACGCACGGCGATCGATAGTGCTCCGTTGGGCGATGTCTAGAGATTCTGGACCGCGGGTGACTGCTTACGCCGGCCGCAACACCGCCACGAGGAACTCTGATTTCTCGGTGAACGGCCGGACGTCCCAGGACTCCAACAGCAGGTCCTGAGCGAAGCCGGCGGTGGCGGCGTTCTCGAGGAACTCGTCGAACGCATAGTCGCGGCCGGCGCCGAATCCGATGACGGCGCGACCGTCGTCGCGGAGATGTGCGCGCAGTCGCTCGAGAACTGTCACGCGCGTGCTCGGTGCGAGGAACGCCATCACGTTGCCGGCCGAGACGATGAGGTCGAACGGTTCATCGATGCCCCGGGCGGGGAGGTCGAGTTCGGCGAGGTCGTTGACCAGCCAGCGGGGGCCCGGGTGATCCTCTTCGGCGGCCTGGATGAGGACGGGGTCGACGTCGACGCCGACGACGTCGTGCCCGACCTCGGCGAGGTAGGCACCTACGCGGCCCGGTCCGCATCCGGCATCGAGGATGCGAGATTCGCGGGACGCCATTGCGTCAATGAGTCGCGCCTCGCCGACCAGGTCGTAGCCCTCCCGAGCGAGGTCACGGAAACGTTCGACGTACCGACTCGAGTGGTTGGGATCTTCGGTGACCTTCTGCATCCAGATGCTCTGTTCGACCATGTAGTGCATTCTTTCAGAGCCCTGCGGCCGGATTGATCGGAGCGTCCGGAGACCATCACGCACGTGTGGCAGAGGTCCCGAGGTTGACCTCCAGAACGGTACCCGTGGTGAGACCGGGATCGTCGACGAAGTACATCACCGCGCGGGTGACGTCCTCGGGTTCGAGCCAGGGGATTCCCAACGCGCTGAGGCCGGCGAACACATCGCGCGCGTCATCAGGGGTGGGATTGTCGAGGTCAGGCCGGAAGCGCTGCAATGTCGCCGAATTCATGATCATCGGCGTCGCCACGGAGGTCGGGCAGACCACGTTCGCGGTGATGCCGAACTCGCCGACTTCCAACGCCACCGACTTGATGAACCCGATGACGCCCCACTTGGACGCCGAATAGTGCGAGAGATCTTTCATCCCGCCGCGGCCTGCACCTGACGACACTCCGACTATTCGACCGTGGCCATTCGTTCGCATCGCGCCGACTGCGGCCCGCACGCAATGAAACGCACCCGTCAGATTGGTGTCGAGGATGTCTGACCACTGATCGTCGTTGATGTCCTCCACCGGGCTGAACGCACAGACTCCTGCATTGGCGACGAGGATGTCGAGGCGGCCTTGTTCGGACATGATCGTCTCAACGAGCGCGCTCACCGCCACTGAGTCACGTACATCAAGCATCGCTGCCGTGGCGCGCCCCCCGCTCGCCACGATGTCTGCGACGGTTTGGACAAGATCGTCTTGGCCGGCCAGTGGGTAGGGAATGGTCTGGATCTGCCGGACAATGTCGGTGACGACAACGTGTGCCCCCGCAGCGGCCAGCGCTCGGGCGTGCGCGCGTCCTTGGCCGCGTGCACCGCCCGTGACCCACGCGACCTTGCCTCTGAGGTCAGTCATCGCACGTCATCGAACCCGTAGACCTGCTGAGCATTTCGTCGATAGAAGCGATCCTGCTCATCTGTGCTGGCTTCGCCGAGGATCGTGCCGAGAGAGTCGACCAAATCGGCGTAGCGACCACCAATGTGTTCTATCGGAATGTTGCTTCCGAAAATCACCCGATCCCAACCGAAGGCGTCGATGGCGGGTTCGACCCACGGTCGTAGCGACTCGGACGACAGGGCGCCCGTGCACATACCGAGACCCGAGATCTTGCAACGGATCGCGGGTGACTCGGCGCAGGTGGTGATTGCCCGTCGCCAGCGAGCCCGCCCTTTCGCGTCGGTCGCGGTGGGCCACCCCGTGTGCTCCAGAACAACTGCGAGGCCTGGGTACCTCGCGATCGTCCGCAGCCAGGCGTCCATCGTCTCCGGGTGCGCGGTGAGTTCGAAGACCATGTCGTTGTCGTCGAGCCAACGCAGTACCGTTTGTGCCGCCCGAGAATCCGGTTCAAAGCCGTACAGCACCCGCGCGCCCCGGAAATGCGGCGTCATAGCGGCTTGGGCATCGAGATCTGCGTAGATGTCGTTTGCACTCAGCGACGGATCGACGGACCCGATGTGCCGCATGTCCGCACCGTGATCGGCCGCCACCTTCGACACCCAACGCAACTCGTCCAGGTACGCACGCGGCGCCGTGACCGCCGAGACGTGCACGTACTGGTCGACCGAGAACGAACCGGCGGCTGCTGCGTAGTCGTCGAGACCGAAGCTGGAAAAGATGTCACCCTTGCCCACGCTCTCCGCGAAGGCTTGCAGGCCGGGATACCACGGGTGATCGAGATCCCAGAGATGTAGATGTGCATCGACAACGCGTTCAGGCATGTGGCCATCGTCAGCATCCGAGGCGTCAAAGGCCAACACCCATTTCGTCTTGATCTAGCATCGTGGTGTGCTAGATGTGTCCCTCCGCGAACTCGAGTACGTCGTCGCACTCCACGATGAACGCAACTTCACCCGTGCGGCACGCCACCTGCACATGGCTCAGCCCGCGTTGAGCCAGGCCATCATCCGGCTCGAACGACGTCTTGGAGTGAGTCTGTTCAACCGGACCAGTCGCAGTGTTGTCCCGACATCGGCCGGGAACGCGCTCGCCGAGGATGCGCGAGGCATCATCGATCAAGTCAGAGTCGCCGTCGCCCGCGCGACCGCATCATCCACCCAACGTGCGATCACGGTTCACGTCAGCGAACCTGCGTTGGAGACGCCGCGCCGGGTGATGGCAGAACTTCGCGCGGCACTTCCGAACCTGTCCGTGCACATGACAGCGATGCCAGTCTTCGCCGACCCCGAACAGGCACCCCAGCTGTCTTTGACGATCGGCCATCCACAGAGACAGCCCGGATATGGGCACATAGTTCTCCGCGCTGAACGCGTCGGCGCATTGATGTCCACCAAGCACGCTCTCTCTCAGAGACGTTCGGTGGTAGCGGACGACCTCGAACGCCACCTCGTCGTTTCGATCGACGCGCAACACAGTCAATGGAACCGGTGGATCGAGCGGTGGGCTGCCAGCCATGGACGTTGTCCCCGGTGGACGACGTCGGCAGTGTTCGGCATTGTTGCCGGCAGTGACGTGGCTGCCGACGGGGCCAGTCTGTTCGTCTGCCTTGAGTCCGTCGCCACTGATGTCGAGAACAGCCTCACGTGGCGTCCGCTCGCGCCCACCGTGAGCGCATCGTGGTATCTGAATTGGTCGCACGCACATGCAGATTCACCTGAATTGCAGGACTGCATCAGCGCCATACTCTCTCACGCCGAGCTGTACGGCTGGGTGGACGACGGGGTTTCGACAGGTCAGTGAACCGCCGGATCGGCGGGGCTCCATGACGGGATTCGCTCTGCCCTCCGCCGTTCACACGACACTCCTGTGGACAGCCCAATGCCAACCTGCCCCAGGTGATCTAACATCGACCGGCACGGTGATGACTGCGGGGGAGTCCGGTGATGACGACTTATGTCGATGAGGTGCGGGCGTATCTGTCCGGTTTCGGTGATCCACCTCGGCTGTTCGATGCCCTTCGCGATGCCACCCTCGCCGTTCCACTCGACCTCAACGGCCGCCTGTTCACGCTGGTTGAGACCGGTATCCCGTGGATGCTGGCGTTCACAACGCCTGAACGTCTGCGCGAGTTCGCCGAGCTCACCGATCGGGACCTCGACGAGGTCCGCTACCTCGAGGTTCCCGGCCACGAGTTGATCGACCGCGTACTCGACCAGGCCCCCGAACCCACCGGCCTCGTCATCGACCCCGCGACACCGTCGACGATGACGTTCCCGCCGAGCCGCGAGCTGACGCCGCACTGCTACTACGACGACGAGGGCGAGGTGGTCCGATGACCGAGAATCTGCACGTGGAGCCCTCAGCCCTCGACAAGGCCGGCGCCGGCATCAACGGCGTGATCGACAGGCTCGCCGACACCGGTGTCGGTTCGGACTACAGCGCCGCGCTCGGTCGCGGATACGGCGACCTCGACCTCGACGGTCGTACGATCGGTCACGCCGACCCGAAGAGCGGACTCGAGGAGTACTGCGATCGCTGGGAATGGGGCGTTCGAGCGCTCGTCACCGGAGCGGCAGAGATCTCGAAAGGCCTCGGACTCGGAGCGAGTCACTACGAGCGTGAAGAGAAATGGGCGGGCGACCAGCTCAAGAATTTCACGATGGACCTGATCGGCGACCCGAGCCTCACGCCGGAGGACGTCAAGAACAAGTCATGGGGCGAATTGTGGGAGCACAACAAGAACGCCATCACCGATCCGCAGTGGGCCCTGACGCCTGAGGAGATGGCAGAGCATCGGAAGTTGGGCGAAGCACTCAGAGGGACGTTGACGGAGGATCTCGAGACCATCGCCCGCCACCAGTTCGACCCGTCGACACTTGTCACCGACACGATGGACGGCTTCGAGCGTGACGGATTCACCGCGGACCCGCCGAGCAGCGCCGAGTCCGAGCCCGCTGACAAACCGGTCAGATAGGTGGGTCTTTTCGACGCCCTCGAGGGCGGCAAGGAAATGCTCGGGGGACTGGTCGACGGTGCTACCGAGATACTCGGCGGCGGTTTGCGCGCCGTCGGCCTCGACAGCATCGCCACCGGCGTCGAGGATTTGGGCGACGATGTCGCGAACTCATTGGGCGCCATGCCCGACGAGAAGAATCTCGACGAGACCAAAGACCCCAAGGAACTGATCCTCGGCGACCCTCCCGGCATCACCGCCCTGGCCGACAGGTTCACCGGCTTCGCAGGCAACTTCGTTGCCGCCGGTGAGGGACTTCGGGGCATCTCGGTGGCCGCGTGGTCGGGCGCCGGCGCAACGGAGTTCAGCGATGCGCTCGACCGCCAGGTTCCGCCGTGGTTCGCGGCCGGTGACGCCGCCTCGAAAGCGGCTGCCGCGCTGGCCGGTTGGGCCGGCGTCGTCACCTTCGCCCAGCAGAAGGCCGCTGAGGCCGTCCGCATCTGGGAAGAGGGCGAGCGCAAACGGGACGAGTGGGTCACCAAGGCCAACGTCTACAACGACGAACTCGACGACTACAAGAACGATCGACGCGACACCCCGCCCACACATCCGGGGCCCGATCCCTGGCCCGGATACAAAGCCGAGGCAGAGCGAGTCCTGAAAGTCGGCCGCGACCACCGCAACTCGTCGGCCCCGGGAGTCAAGACCGAACTCAGCGGCGCCGCGAACATGGCACCACCAATGCCGTCTGCGTTTGACCAGGCACGCATGACCGCCAGCGACGTCGGGACTGCCGGGCTCACCGGCTTCAACCATTTCGAAGCCGGCCTCATCGGGTCGGTCACCGAGGTTGTGAAGGGGCTGAACACGATGCTCCCGCAGAACCCGTACAACATCGCCAATCCCCACCAGTACATGCGCAACTCGGCGACGATGGTCGCCGGGATCGTGCACCAGGTCGCCCATCCCGACGAGTTCGTCCGGAACTTCGCAGGATCCGGTTGGTCGACGGATCCGTCGCAAGCACTGGGCAACGTCATCGGAAACACTGCCATGATGATCGCGCCGGGACCAAAGGGTGGCGGCATGATGACCGGCTTCCTGAGAAGCACCCGCCACGTCCCGACCCCATCGCCTACTCCGCACATCAGCCCGACCTCGTTTCGTCCCGACTCCCCGCCCGCGCCACCACACCCGTCGCCCGCACCGCACGGGTCGTCGCCAAACACACCTGGTGCCAGTCCCAGCGCTGAGCTGCCCGGGCGGCACGGTCCCGACATCCCCGTCGACCACAACGCGCCACCGGTGCCGAGAGCCGACGGACCCGCACCAGATGCCCCGATGCCCGAGAACCCGACACCGGCCGGCTCGCCCAATCCAGCGCCCGCCCACGACGCCGGCGCACCACCGGCGGGCGTGGACCCTCCGCCCAGCGGGGGAGCACCCGAACCTTCCGCGCCGCGACCGGATGCCGCGACTCCGGACCAACCGGTCGTCGGCGGACCCGTAGACGGCCCCGGACCGGGCGCGTCTCACGCAGACAATCCGTCCACGCCACCTAAGCCCGAGGCCACGCCGACACCCGTCGGGGACCGTCCAGAAGCCCCGGCCCCCGAGCACGCCAGCACACCATCAGGACCCCACCATCTGGGCGGCGACGACCCGCCGGGACCCAACCGCGGCGAGACCACCACTCCCGCAGCATCACCCGGGGGTCATAGCCCAGACCAGACCACTCCGGGGCACAACGCCGTCGACAACGACGCGTCGCCTACTCCCACACATCACGAACCCTCGCCGGCGAAACCCGACGAGCCCCTCATCGATCACACCCCGACACGACACGATGAGCCGGCGGCCGGACACCCGCCGACGACAGGAGACGAACCATCGACACCGCACGCCCGGCCGGACGCAGATTCGCCGCGCCCAACCCCCGGTGCGGCGACCCCAGATACACCGACAACCGGGCGCCCCGACGACGTCGACACCCCCGGCCATAACCCGGCGCACAACGACCCGTCGAGCACCACACCGATCGCTCCCGTCGCGGGCCATCACCCACCGACGGCCTCACACTCCACACCCGATGCCGCACAACCGAAACCGGGTACTCCCGCGGCCACCCCCGCACGCGCCGATGCCACTCCTGCGCCGCCGCGCACTCCCGATCACACCCCGGACCGCACGCCACCCGCACGAACAACTCCGGAAAGTCACACCTCGCCGCGCGACGGCGACCGCGCCCGGCCAACGCCGTCGAACTCCCACCACGTGCCCGAACCCACCACGCGACACACGCCCGACGGGTCACCCACCACGCCGCGGCCGACACTCGACGACCGTCCGTCCCCGCCCGTGGTGCTGCCTGACCGCACACCGGTCGCCAACCCGCGGCCGGCCGGCGCCGACGCTCCGTCGTCACCCCGCGATGCCGGACCCGCCACCAAGCCGGATAGCAACAACACCCCAGACGGCGACCGGACCGAACCCGCCGAACCTCGACCCGACAACGACACCGGCGAACCGCACGACGCCGGCCACCCTGAACGCACCGACGAGGGGTCCACGGAACGCGCCGACACCAGCGAAGGCAACGAGGCACCCGACCAGTGCCGCAGCAACGGCGAGCCGGTCAACGTGGCCACCGGCGAGTACTTCCTCCCGCTGACCGACGTCGACCTCCCCGGAGTCCTACCGCTTCGCCTCACCCATCGCCATCGATCCCGATACCGGTGGGGAAGGTGGCTCGGACCAACGACGCCGTCCACATTCGACGCCCGCGCCATCGTCACCGACGATCTGGTGACCATCGTCGACGCCGACGGCACCATGACCAATTTCCCCAAGCCACAGCCCGACTCGGTGGCGCGAAGCAATAACGACACCGACTGGGAGCTGCGAGCAACGCCCACCGGTGGGTATCACCTCACCCACATACGGACGCTCGTCAGCTGGTTCTTCATCCCGATCCCAGAGCTCAACGGTGTCGACGTCGATACCGGAAGCATCGCCGTCTCCGCCGTGACGGACCGGCATCGCAACCGGATCCGTTTCGTCTTCGACGACCAGGGGAGGCCCTCGGCCGTAGAGCATTCCGCCGGATACCGCATCGACGTGCAATGCGACGGTGCCCGGATCCTGGGATACCGCTTGACCAACGGGATCGACGGCACACCAGTCGACCAACAACTGTGCACGTTCACCTACCACCGGGGCCATCTGGCGAGCTCGACCAATGCCATCGGTGCGACAACGCAATTCGGCTACGACGACGCCGGACGCATGACGTGGTGGCGCGACTCCATCGGGATGGAGTACTGGAACCGCTACGACGACCTCGGTCGCATAACCATTCAGTCGGGCATGGACGGGGTCTGGTCCGGGCGCTTCGACTATCAGCTGCGGACGGCCGGGCCCGGGTCGATCACGACCTACACCGACGCCGTCGGCGCGGCCACGCTGTACGGCATCGACGCCGACAACCGGGTGCGGCAGGAGATCGACCCGCTGGGTCGTATCACTCGCACCGACTACAACGACAGTCGCCAACCCATGAAGCTCACCGGTGCCGACGGTCATTCAACCCAGTTGCATTACAACGACTTCGGTGACATCGAACGCGTCGTCGGCCCCGATGGCGCGGTAACGCAGGTGAACTACGTGGGCCCGGGCCGGCCGGAGCGGATCGTCGAACCGGGGTCTGTCGCCACCCGGATCACGTACAACGACAACGGTGATCCGGCCGCGGTGACCGACAATGCCGGTGCCGTCACGTCGTACACCTACGACCCGCGGGGCGCACTGACCTCGCAGACGGACCCCGACGGTGTGGTGGTGAGCTATCGGAACAACCCGGCCGGGCAACCCGTCGAGATCACCGACATGCTCGGCAACACGACGCGCATCACCTATGACTGGTGCGGGCGGCCGATCGAGGTCGTCGACGCCGAGGGGGCCACCACCACCATCGGGTACGACGCGATGGGAAACCTGATTGATCTTGTCGCTCCCGACGGCGGCCACTCGCGGTGGGAGTTCGACGGTGAAAGTAACTGCGTCGCCTATGTGAACCCCGTGGGCGCGACCACTCGCTGGGAGTACGGCCACTACGACCTACCGGTCGCCCGAATCGACGCGGATGGGTCGCGGACCGTGTTCATCTACGACACCGCCCGCCGACTCATCGCTGTCACCAATCCAGATGGTTTGGTGTGGAGCTACACCTACAACGCCGACGGATCGTTGGCGTCCGAGACCGACTTCAACGGCGCTACAACGACATACCGTTACGACGACGCAGGTCGGCTCGCGTCGCGGACGAATGCTGTCGGCCAGGCAGTCGCGTTCGAGTACGACGCGGCGGGTCGAGTTGTCAGCGAACGGTGTTCGGACTCGTTGAACGCCGAGTTCGACGGGGAGGTCACTGACTACACCTATGACTCCGCCGGTCGGCCGGAGTCAGTCGTCGGTGTATTCGGACGGTGGCACTCGACTTACACCGCTGCCGGGCTACCGCACCACACTGGCGTGCACGACGGACTGGCCGAATGGGTGATCGAGTCGTCATGGACCGGGGCCGGCAGATTGGCGTCGGTGACGTCGCCAACGGCAGTTCACACCCGTTACGGCTACGACCCGCGTGGCGTACTCGACTTCATCTCGACCGCCGGTCGCACGTGCGACATCACCACCACCGGCTCCGGACGCGAGCGGCGTCGGAGGTTCGAGGGCACAGCCATCGACTCGTCGTGGGATCCGGTCGGACGGCTCACCGGCCGCAGCATCGCGACGGTGTCGGCCAACCCGGCAACGCTGAACTTCGGGTCCGGCGGCGCGGGTGGCGGGGGAGCGGAACGCACCGTTGCGAGTGCCGAGTACGCCTATCGCGCCGACGGCATCCTCACCGCGTCGACGACGACCCTGGCCGATCGTGGCCGGACCGACTACCAAGTCGACGTGCTCGGGCGGATCACCGCGGCGGTCAGCCCTTCCGGTACCGAGCAACTGACCTACGACGCGACCGGCAATATCACCACTTCCGCCTCTACGGGCTCCGGCGACGGTGACGCCCTGCAAGGTGCCAGCCAACGCCCGATCCCTGAGGTGCGAGGCGCTAGCCAACCCTCGATCCCTGAGGTGCGAGGCGATAGCCGAGCCTCGAAGGGCGGCCCCCGCTGGCGATACACCGGCACCCTGCTCGTCGACGACGGTCGGACGTCGTACCGCTACGACGCATCGGGGCGCGTTACCTCGATGAGCCGCCGTCGACTGTCGCGCAAACCGGATGTGTGGCATTACGTCTGGGATGCTCACGATCGACTGCGCAGTGTGACCACTCCCGACGGGACGACGTGGACCTATACCTACGACCACTTGGGACGACGTCTCAGCAAGACCAACACGGCAACCGGGGCAGTCACGCGGTTCCACTGGCACGGCGAGCAACTGGTCGAGCAGACCGAGTCGGCGCCTGATCCGCGGGCAGCCGCGTCTTACGGTGGCCTCGCGGTAACTACCTGGGCGTTCGCGCCCTACGCGTACACGCCTCTAGCTCAAACTCGCAGCACCGAATCAATCACGGCTTTGGACAGCGCTGACTTCAATGACGGCGCATCTGGTGTAGAGGTGAGCCTCAATCTGGGTACACCATTCTTCGCGCCGTCCAAGCTGGTCGACTGGACGCAGACCGAGGTCGACCGAGAGTTCTTCGCGATCGTGACTGATCAGATCGCGGTTCCCACCGCACTCCTAGACCCGCTGACCGGCGAGGTCGCCGGGCACGCGGCAAGAACTCTGTACGGCGAGAGCACGTGGGTCGGCTCGTCGACGCCGTGGGCGTTCCCAGGTCAGTACGCGGACCCCGAAAGCGGTCTCCACTACAACCGACACAGGTACTACCACCCAGGCTCGGGGCGTTACCTGAGTCCGGACCCGTTGGGACTAAGACCCGCACCCAACCCTCATACATATCCGACGAACCCCACATTGGCGGCTGACCCGCGTGGCCTGGCCCCAACGAAGGATTGTGGTGACTCCCGCTCGCGTGACGGCGACTCGCTGAAACGGGACGACAAACGGTCCCCCGAGCGGCGGCTATGGGAGATCACTAAGGACGGCACATCAGACACGAGGTCCTGGGGCTCCAGGAAGTACTACCAGAGCAAATCGGACGGCCTCTGGTGGTCAAAGGATGATGCAGGTCACGGGAACTCGGTGTGGAAGGTGTACACAGAAGATAAGCGCGGACTGCATTGGTTCAGGGACGCCGACGAGTACGGAGACTTTATCGTGGGCAAACACAAGGGCGATGCCGGAGTCTTCATACCCAGAAAGGACCTGCATTGATCACCTCACTCAGCGAGTATGAATCACTACTCAACAGCGACGACCTCGAGGATCGGCACCGTGCGGCTCGTGACTCGGCACCAGCGGAGGTCTGGCTCAGGATCATCTCCGAAGTGCCCGAGTACCGAGCCTTCGTTGTGCAGAACAAGACCCTTCCGCTTGACGTTCTCCGTATTCTTGCGCAGGACGTAGATCGAGACGTGCGTTTCACAGTTGCGATGCGACGGGCTGCGGCGAAGGACGAAACGATTACCGACCTATTGGCCTCCGATCCCGACGCGGGTGTCCGGGCGGCGCTAGCGAAGAACCCTAAGCTCAGTCAAACCTTGCTGCAGCGACTCGCACGTGACGAGGATGAGTGGGTTCGTGAGTGCGCTGAGAACTCGCTTGCACAACGGACGAAATCTTCTTCGTGACTACCCGTAGTGGCAGCAAAATTCTGTAAAACTTGGCGTCGCTGTACTTGACTTAGAGCAGCGAAATGTTGAGGAGCGCCAGAACTCCTTAAGTGGCTACGCCGGTATGCTTCCCAAAAGGTGTGTGAAAGATAGTGATTAGACAGCCCGCCGACCAAGCCCGCCGGGCCTTGACGGAATACTTTGATGCCTACTCGACATCGACCGTAATCTACATCGAGTTGCCAGACCTCCCTCGTGGTAGGGCCCTCGATAGCTACTTCGCGCTCGACTCCGTTGAAGTGCGCGACGAAACAGAGATCTATGCCGACCTCGGATATACGGTGTACTTCACGGTTAACCCAACCAGCGTGAAGCTGAGTGACGACCTATTCTCACTAACGATTGAAGGGGGCAACTTAGAATTCGGCTCCTCTAGCATGCGGCGTTTCTATAAGCAAGGAACTATTCAATTCTTTGTCATCCCAGATACGCCCATAACGGAGCGCGCACGTGAAAGCGGCGAAGTCAGATTACGAAACTTGCTCGCAGAGCTTTCCGCGTGAGCCTCGCGTCTCGGTACACCTCCGCACACCAACCGGCGAGGAGGTCCAACGAACCTGCCTCGCCGGCTGACACCGTCACAGAACGCCTAGGCAGGAAGCGCAGTCCTGCCGGTCTCACGAATGGCTAGCAGAGTGACGGCACCGATCAGGCAGACGCCGACGACCCAGTAGGCGGGTGACATGGCGTTTCCGGTCGATTCGACGAGTTGCGCCGCGACGTACGGCGCGGTTCCGCCTGCGGCGATGGTGCCGATGTTGAACCCGAGTGCGACACCTGTGTAGCGGGTGGCCCGCGGGAACAGCTCGGTGAACAGCGGGAACGCGGGCACCTGCACGACACCGTTGAGCGCCATGTAGACGAAGTAGACGAGTCCGACGACCACGATGCTGCCGGTGGCGCCGAGGATCATGAACGCGGGGAACGCGATCACGATGTAGGCGAGGTACCCGAAGAGCAGCACGGGTCGACGCCCGAAGCGGTCGGTCATCATGCCGCTGATCGGGAACGTGGAGCACGCCAACGCGATGGCGATCGCCGATGTCCAGTAGACGGAGTCCTTGCTGAAGCCGAGGTCGTTGATCAGGTAGACGTTGAAGTAGGTCAATCCGATGTAGCCCGAACCGTTCATCGCGATTGCGATGCCGATCACCTTGAGCACCGACGTCGGGTTGTTGCGCACGACGTCGCGTAGCGGGCTCTTGGCGACCTCCTGCTTCTCGGCCATTTCCTCGAATTCCGGTGTGTCCTCGAGCTTCATGCGCACTCGGAGGCAGATCAGGGCGAGCGGGAGTGCGAGGAGGAACGGGATCCGCCAGCCCCACGACTCCATCTGTTCGTCGGTCGTCAAGAGGGTGACGAGACCGACGACGGCTGCGGCGACGGCGAATCCGAGCGTCGAGCCGATCGGGGTGAACGAGCCGAAGAAGCCGCGCCGGTGGGCCGGGGCCGACTCGGCGATGTAGGTGGCAGCGCCGCCCACCTCACCGCCGGCTGAGAATCCCTGAGCCAGACGCACCAGGACCAGCAGGATGGGCGCCAGGACTCCGATGGACGAATGGGTCGGCAGCAGACCGAGGATGCCGCACGCGATACCCATGCAGACAACGGTCGCGACCAGGGCCGAGCGTCGTCCGCGGCGGTCGCCGAGGCGGCCGAAGAAGATGCCGCCCAATGGCCGTGCCACGTACGCGACACCGAAGACCGCAAGCGTCGCGAGGAGCGACGTACCGGGGCTGTCCGACGGGAAGAACAGCGGCGCGATCACCACGGCGAGGAAACCGTAGACCGCGAAGTCGTAGTACTCGATCAGGGTGCCGACGCCACCGGCGATCGCGGCCCGCCGCGCCATGGCCGGCGACTTCTGCAGCTCCCCGGTTCTCTGCGGTTCCGGCATCGGGGCGCCGGCGGATCGGTCGGCCCGGACGGGCTTCTCCACGTTGGTCATCAGAGCTGTCCTTGTCGTGCGGGGGCGTGTTCGGCGAGCAGGAGTTGGTAGGAGCCGCCTGCTTCGATGATCTGGATGGTGCGGGGGTTGGGCGCGGTGCCCACCAAGTCTTCACCGGCGGAGGTGCGCAGCGTTGCGGCGCGCCAGTCGAGAACGACCGGCTCGTCGACCGATACGGCTGACGACACCCCGGGGATCGTGATCAGCGGCATGCCGTTGAACGTCTCGCCCCGCCAGAAGCCGGGGGAGAACGATTCGGCGACGATGGCGGAGATCCCGGCATTGCGCAGTGCCACCATCGGCGGGTAGTGCGGATGTCCGTAGCCGAAATTGCGTCCGCCGACGATGATGTCGCGGGGACGCACCCGATCGGCGAAGCTGGGGTCGTAGGCGCTCATACACACCGAGCGGAGGTGGTCGGGATCGTAGGACTTGATGTTGGAGACGCCGACGACAAGGTCGATGTCGAAGTCGTCGCCGAAAATCCACGCGACCTTGCCCTCGATCAGGTCGGGGGGCGGCGGGTAGGTGCTCATCGGACCGACTCCGCGATCGAACCGCTGATCGCACTGGCGGCGACGGTGTAGGGCGAACCCATGTAGATGTTCGCCTCCGGGCTGCCCATGCGCCCGTTGATGTTGAGAACGCCTGTCGAGATGCAGTTCTCGCCGGGCTGCAGCGGCTGCTGGTAGCCGAAGCAGAAGTCGCAGCTCGACATGGCGATCGTTGCGCCCGCCGTGCGGAGGACGTCCAGCAAGCCCTCCTTCTCGGCCTGGTTCAGGACTTCGCGTGAGGTGGGTACCACGTTGAGCTCGACGGTCGGTGCGACCTTCCGGCCGTCGAGGACCAGCGCGGCCGCACGGAGATCCTCGATCCGGCCGCTGGCACACGAACCGATGAACGCGCGGGTGATGGGAGTGCCTTCCAGTTCGCGGGCGGTGGCGGTGTTGGCGACTCGCGCCGATCCCGGTCGAACCACCTTGGGCACGAGTGCATTCAGATCGATGGTGTACCGAGCGGCATAGACCGCATCGGAATCGGGGTGGACGGGTTCGAAATCCGCTCGCGCGACCTTCCGCGCGTAGTCGAGCGACAACTCGTCGGGTTCGAACACCGCCGAGACCGCACCCGTGAACATCGCCATCCCGCACAGGCCTTGGCGATGGTCGATCTTCATGGCCCGGGCCCCTGGCCCCCCGAACTCCATGACCTGGTGGGCGCAACCGTCGGCCCCGACCATCTCGATGATGGTGTGGACGAGGTCGCGGCTGTCGACGCCCTCGGGGAACTCCCCGACGAGGTCGAACCGGGTGGTCGCCGGAATGTCCAGGTGAATCTGCCCGGTCACCCACGCCTCGATCAGGTCCCGTCGGATGCCCCAGCCGAGTGCGTTGAACGCACCGACGCCACTGATGTGACCGTCGAAGTGCACGAGGAAGTCACCGGGGATGGCAAGCCCCAACTCGGCCGTGAGCTGGTGTCCGATGCCCTGCGCCTCGTGCAGTTCGATGCCGTAGAACGCACACCAGTCGCGCGTCACCTGGTGCACCTCCGCCTCGCGTTCATTGCCTTTCGTCAGCATGTGATCGATGAACACGACATACCTGCTCGGGTCCTCGAGCTCGGTGATCCCGAAGTCGTCGCGCATCTGCTTGAACATGACATCGGTGTACCCGGGGAAGTCGTAGGCGATCATGCGCGACGGGCGAACCGCATGATTTTCTCCGGCACGCACGGAATCCAGGCCGGTGGCGCGAGCGAGGATCTTCTCGGTGATCGTGTGGCCCATCGTCATCACCGCGCTGCCGGCAGGTACTTGCGCTGCATTGCCTCGACCTCGCCGAAACCGATCAGATCGACGAATTCGTGGTGCGGAAGCGCATCGGCACTGACGTCGGCGGGAGCTTCGCCGGCCGCGAGCCGCCGCAACGTGTTCTGGGCGGCGCCGGTGACCGCCATCAGAACCTGGGTGGGCAACAGCGCAAGCCGAACACCGATCTGGCCCAGCACTTCCGGCGTGAACTCACGTTCGGTCCATGTCGACGCGGTAAGAGTCGCCATCAGCGGCACACCGACCTCGGAATGGCATCGCTCCCATTCCTCGACGGTCTCGAACGTCTTGGTGACCGGCATGATCATGTCGGCGCCGGCCTCGACGTACGCGTGCGCGCGACGCATCGCCTCGTCACCGCGCGCGTCGGTACGTGCGATGAGCAAGACGTCGGCCGGACTCGCGTCGCGGACCGCGCGGATCTTTCCGGTCGCCTCCTCGACGCTGATGAGGTCGACCGGGTCGCCGACGCAGATCGGGCACGACTTCGGCGAGACCTGGTCTTCCATGAACATCCCGCCGACGCCGGCGTCGACGAATTTCGACGCTGTGCGCGCTGCGTTGACCGCATTGCCGTAGCCGGTGTCGATGTCGGCGACCAGCGGGAGTGACGATGCCGAGCGGATCGTCCGCACGGCCTGGAGGTTCTCGGTCATCGTGTAGAGCTCGGCGTCGGGGAGGCCCAATGCGGCTGAGACAGCGAAGCCCGACGCGCAGAGCGCGTTGAATCCAGCCTGCTCGGCCAGACGTGCGGTCAGACCGTCCCAGACACCGGGGGCATAGACGAGACCGCGTGACGTCAGTTCCTTGAGCGAGGGTGCGCTCATGCAATCATCACGTTCCGTGATGCGGAATGCATATCGCATTACGTAACGAGACGCTAAGGTGGTCTGCGTCACATGTCAAGAAGCCTGTACAGAGTTGCCTTCGTAAGATGTCGGAGACGGTCGCCCTACTACCCGGAAGCGAGACACCGTTCGTGGCTACGTTCGCCGATTCTGAGACCCCCTCGAGCCGGGAGGTCGTCGGTGCCGTGCTGAAGGCCTGCACCCTGCTCGAGCACTTCAGCGCCGACCGCCCGTCGTGGACGCTGAACGAGCTCACCTCGGCCAGCGGGATGAACAAGACGACCGTCCACCGGCTCATGGCCACCCTCATCCACGCCGGCTGGATCGAGCGCACCGACAACGGCGCTTACCGCGTGGGCCTGCGGGTCTTCGAAGTCGGCTCGGCCGCCCTGAGTGAACTCGACATGCGCGCCGCAGCAAGGCCGTTCATGACCGCACTCGCCGCCGACTTCGGGGACACCGCCTACCTCATGGTGCCCGCAGAGCAGGGCGCGGTCTGCATCGACCTCGTGGAGGGGAGCAGCTCACTGGTGGTCGCCGGCATCTCGGTGGGCACCGTCCTGCCGTATCACGCAGCAGCCGGACCCACCGTGATGCTTGCGATGTCGGATACTCTGCGCGCGAGATGGATTCGCGATCAGCTGCCGGCATTCACCGATCGGACCCTGACCGACGCGGCAGCATTGACCCGCCACCTCGATCACATTCGTGAGATCGGCTACTCGGTGAGCGACTCCGACTACCTCGATGGGGTGGCAGCTGTCGCCGCACCGATCACTGACCGGTCGGGAGACCTGATCGCCTCGATCAGCATCGGCGGTCGGATCGAGGGGTTCGCCGGAGATGCGCTGGCAGCAAAAGTCGATCGAGTCTGCGACGCCGCAGCTCGGATATCCGCAGTGCTGCAATCCGTTCCGCGATGAATATTGTGCCGTCTCGGACGACGCAAACGATCCCACCGACAAGAGTCGGTGGGATCGTCTTTTCAACAGGGTCAGGCGCCCGTCACGGATGAACCCCGCGCTTGTTGAGCCACGCCTGCGGATTGATCTTGGTGCCGTTGGCATCCCAGACCTCGTAATGGAGGTGGGGACCGGTGGACTGGCCGCGGTTGCCGACGGTCGCGATCTTCTCACCGGCGCGGACCTTCTGGCCCGGGTGCACGAAGCTTTCGTTGACGTGTCCGAAGACGCCGACGGTGCCGTCGTCCTGCTTCACGCGGACCCACTGGCCGAAGCCGGAGGCCGGGCCGGACTCGAGGACAACGCCGTCGGTCACGGCGTAGATGGGGGTTCCGACTTTGTTGGCGATGTCGACTCCGTTGTGGTGGGTGCCCCAGCGCGGGCCGTAGCCCGAGGTCACGGTGCCACTGACCGGCTTGACTGCCTTCTTGATGCCGGAGTGGCCGGGGTTGAACACCGACGGCGGCAGGACGTCGCGGGCGAGATCGTTGATCTCGGGCGGCAGGACCAGTCCTGCGGGCAGCTTGACGTTGTCGGGCAGCGCGATCTTCGGCGCGGGCGGAGGAGCGGGCTGCGCGGTCGCCTGCGCTGCGGTACCGGCCGTCAGACCGACGGCACCGACGAAGGCGGCGAATGCGCCGGTTCGCAGAGCCGTGCGGGTCGTCGAGCGCGAGGTGGCGCGATGCCGCCCGGGTCGCCGGGTGCGCGACGTCAGGTCGAGCTGGGCGCGGGGTGAGGGCCGCGTCGAATCATGAGCGTTCAGTCGGTGTTGAGGCACAGCGTTGTCCATCTCAGTTTGGGTAACAGTTCGGTATCGGCAAGGACACGGCGACGTTACCCATAAAGTCTTAAGCAGACCCTGAGAGCCGACGTTCAACACTCCGGAAGCCCCAGCTCAGACGCCGAAAGAGATCCGGGTCACTCAAGCTCGTCATCGGTGTGGCACCGTGGAAGCATGCCCGACCCCGAGCACACGCCCGATGGCCACCACATCGTCATCAACGGCCGGAGGTGGAGGGCGACGGATCCCCTCATCCCTGACGAGCGGCGGTCCGAACTCCAGTCGATCCTGATGGCGTGGCGTCGGGACGTGAAGCGCACCCACGGCGCTCCCGAGTCACGCGCGGGCGTCCAGGCGACGAAGGTCGCGCTGGGGGAGCGTGGGACCCCGTGGTGGGAGCAGACCGAGGACGAACGGCGCGAACGCTGGGAAACCCCCGTCGCGCGGCCGGAGGACTGAGGCGGGCCTACCGCGGCAACAACGACTCTGCCGCATACCGTCCGGCGCGCTCGAAGCTCTCGCTGATCTCGAAGCTCGGGTCGATCTGCCAGTACCGCATGCTCGACACATAGATCGCCGCGACCATCTGCGCGAGGAACTCGGGCGGATGGTCGGTGCGCACATCCTGCTGTTCGACGCCCCGCTCGATCAGGCGCAGCACCTCCGAGGTGAATACGTGGCTGCGTTCGCCCAGCGTTCCCGACATCGACGAGATCCGTTCGATCTCGATCGTCACCGTGCGAATGTAGTCGGGGTCGGCCACCGACGACCGCGCGAAATCGACGAACACCCCGACGACGCGATCATGGGTACTCAGCGGCTTGTTCAGCATCGCGTCGACCACGTGCGAGAACGTGCCCATCAGCTGCGCGTAGAGATCGGTGAGCAGGTCGTCTTTGCTGGGGAAGTAGTTGAAGAACGTCGCCCGGGACACCTCGGCGCGTTCGGCGATGAGTTCCACTGTCGCGGCATTCCCGTCCGTCGCGAGCAGTTCGCGAGCCGCGGTCAGCAGGCGCTCTCGCGTCTGTTGCTTGTTGCGTTCGCGGCGGCCGACGGCCGGAGCTTCGGTCATTGGATGTGGCGCCTTCCGTGCCGGCGGTCGTTCCCGATGACCAATTCTTGCATTCCCCTCCCAAAGTTTGGATGGTCGTCTAACTTTTGCCTCTGAGTCCAGTGTGATCCAGCTCATGCAACGGGTGAAGTCACCAGAGTCGACCTCGGGGGGTCTTCCGGACACCGGAGTGACGGTTCGTGCCGCGGCATGCCTGACACCCGGTACGTCCAGACTCATTGCGAAACAATCTATTTCGAAACCACTCAGCAGCGGCGGCGGCGAAGATACAGTCGCCGACAAGTCACCACATCCGACATTTCGGTCGTCCCGCAGACGGGGTGGTCGCAAAACCGATGTCACGATCGAAGGGGATCGCATGAAATCACCCAGTGCACTCAGGCGTGTACTCCGGACCGCAGTAGTCATCGGCAGCGCCGGGGTACTCGCTGTAGGCGGTCTCTCGGCATGCGCCGACGACAGTTCCGAGAGCGCGACCGCGGGCGAGACCAGCCAGCTGCCGAGCAACCCGGCGACCGGCGACCCGGTCAAGGTCGGTCTGATCGTCCCCGAGGGCGGCGCTGTGACCACCCCGATGGTCCGGGAGGGCAGTGAGGCAGCCGTCGAGTATCTGAACAAGAACGGCGGAGGCATCGGCGGCCACCAGATCGAGCTGGTCGTCTGCAAGCAGCAAGAAGAGCCGGCCTCGGCCACCAAGTGCGCCAATCAAATGGTGGAACAGAAGGTTTCGGTGGTGGTCTCGCCCCTCGGCGCCCAGGGTGCGGTCATGCTGCCGATCATCGCCGGTGCGAAGATCCCGTTCGTCGCGCAGGCCCCGGTATCGCAGGCGGAGATGGCCACCCCCGGCTCGTTCATGCTGTCCGGCGGCATCATCGCCGTCCTGGCGGGACAGGCCGCGACCGCCGCCAAGGACGGGCTCAAGAAGGTCACGTTGATCATCGGCGATTCCGGCGACGCGGCCGCATCGGTACAGGCTCTGGGCGGCCCGATGTTCCAGCGCGCGGGCGTGACACTCAAGGTCGTCACCGTCCCCGTGGGCGCCGCCGACCTGACGCCCCAGATCACCGCCGGCCTCGCCGACAACCCCGACGCGGTGAGCATCCTCGGCGACACCCGCCAGTGCATCTCGGTCCTGAAGACACTGCAGACCGTCGCGCCCGACGCCACGAAGTACCTGATCGCGAGCTGCCTCGACAAGCCCGTCCTCGACGCCGTCGGCAACGAGGCCGTCTCCGGCGCAAAGGCGTTCACCACGGTCAACCTGAGCTCCGACGACCCGAGCGTCACCCAATACCGCAGCGTGATGGCGCAGTACGCACCGGACACCGACCCGGCCGGCCTCGCCTACATCGGCTACCAGGTCATGACTGCGCTCGGCGAACTGAACGGGCTCGAGGGAACGGTCGACGCCCAGACGTTCACCACGGCGCTGTCACAGGCGAAGAACGTGCCGCTTCCGGCCGCCCCCGGCATCACCTTCACCTGCGACGGCAAGGCATTCCCGCCGCTGACGTCCCTGTGTAGCAAGGCGATCCTCGTCAGCGACGTGTCCGCGGACGCCAAGCTCGAGAACACCGTCGTCACCAACAACTAGTTCCTCCGCTGATCGGGGGTCGCGCCCGCGCGGCCCCCGATCACCTGCACTTCCATGAGTGGGAGTTCCATGACCGACCATCTCGCATTCCTCGTCCTCGGCCTCGGCAACGGAGCGGTCTTCGCCGCCCTCGGCCTCGCCCTGGTGATGACCTTCAAGAGTTCCGGCGTCGTCAACTTCGCGACCGGCGCCGTCGCCCTGTATGCCGCCTACACGTACGCGTTCCTGCGCGACGGAGAACTCCTCAACCCGATTCCCGGCTTCCCGTCGACGATCGACCTGGGAGCCGACGTGGGTGTCGTTGTGGCGCTGCTCGTCTCGGTGGCGATTGCGTCCGTCCTCGGCGTGATCCTCTACCTTCTCGTGTTCCGTCCGATGCGTACGGCCCCCGCCCTGGCCAAAGCGGTCGCGGCGATCGGCGTGATGCTGGTCCTCCAGGCTCTCATCGCGCTCCGAGTGGGGGAGGACACCCCGAGCGTCGGGCCGATCTTCAAGGTCGACACCTTCAAGATCGGCTCCAGTGCGGTACCCACCGACCGCCTGTTGCTTGCCGTTGTCATCGTCGGACTGGCCGTCTGCGCGGCTCTCGTCCTGCGCTACACCCGATTCGGGGTGGCCACCGAAGCGGCTGCCGAATCCGAGAAGGGCGCACTGGTCACCGGGCTCTCGCCGGACCGCATCGCGGTCACCAACTGGGCGCTCTCCTCGGCCACCGCAGGACTCGGTGGCGTGCTGATCGCACCGATAGTGCCCCTCAACCCGGTCGCGTACACGATGTTCATCGTCCCGGCACTCGCTGCGGCGCTCGTCGGCAACTTCACCGCGATCTCCGTGACGGTCGGCGCGGGCCTCGTCATCGGCATGCTCCAATCCGAGGCGACAAAGCTCCAGGCAACCTGGGACTGGATGCCCGACGCCGGTGTCGCCGAGGCCGTGCCACTGATTCTCATCGTCGGATTCCTCCTCATCCGCGGACGGCCGCTACCCGGCCGAGGTGCGGTGACCCGCAACGACCTCGGTCGCTCGCCCCGACCCAACCGGATGCTGGTTCCCGGCGTCATCGGCGTCGCAGTCGCCGTCCTGGCTTTGTTCACCACGTCGGGGAGTTTGCGACTCGCCGTCATCGCCTCGATGATCTACGCGATCGTCGCGCTGTCCCAGGTCGTCGTCACCGGATATGCCGGGCAGGTCTCGCTCGCACAGCTGACGCTCGCGGGGGTCGGCGCCTACGCACTCAGCAGACTCACCGAGGACCTCAACCTGCCGTTTCCCGTCGCGCCACTGCTGGCGGCATGCGTTGCGACGATGGTCGGTGTCGTTGTCGGCCTCCCCGCGCTACGGGTTCGCGGGCTGCCGCTGATGGTCGCGACGCTGGCGCTCGCCGTGTTCTGCGAAGCGTTCTGGTTCCGGAATCCGTCGCTGAACGGCGGACTCCAGGGCGCCCCCGTCGACGCGCCGTCACTGTTCGGCATCGACCTCGGCATCGGCGCCGGGGAGGGTTACCCGCGAATCGCCTTCGGCATCACCTGTCTCGTCGTCCTGACCGCGGTGGCCTATGGCGTCGCCGTCCTACGCCGAAGCGGTCTGGGCGCCTCGATGCTGGCCGTCCGCGCCAACGAACGCTCCGCCGCTGCAGCCGGAATCAACGTCGGCGCAACGAAACTCATCGCGTTCGCCATCGCGTCGTTCATCGCCGGGCTCGGCGGTGCGCTGCTCGCGTATCAACAGACCCTTGCCACGGCCGGCAGTTACGCCGTGTTTGCGGGCATCGGCCTGTTCGCCGTCATCTATGTCGCAGGCGTGACGTCGATCTCGGGGGCGATCCTCGCGGGCATCATCGCACCCGGTGGGTTGATGTACTTCGTTGCCGACAAGTACGGGTCGTTCGGCGACTACTACATGCTGATCAGTGGAATCCTGTTGGTGCTCACCGTCGTCACCAGTCCCGACGGCGTCATCGGATACCTCCACAAGATTCGGCTGCCCGGCACTCGCCGCGCACCGGCGGAGCCTCCGGTCGACGCGCCGGAGCAGACTCGGCCCGACACTGCGCACCCTGCGGGGCCCCGCGGTGACGCGCCTCTGCTCGCGGTCCGCGACATCACGGTGCGCTACGGGGCGGTGACCGCCGTCGGCACCGTCAGCTTCGACGTGCGGGCCGGCGAAATCGTCGGCCTCATCGGCCCCAACGGCGCAGGCAAGACGACCCTGATCGACGCCATCAGCGGATTCGCCACAGCCACTGGCACAGTGACCCTGGACGGAACGACCCTCGACGGCCTCGCTCCGCACCGCCGCAGCCGATCAGGGTTGGGGCGTACCTTCCAGGACATCGAGCTCTACGGAGAGCTGTCCGTGGCCGAGAACCTGGCGATCGCAGCGCGACGAGCCCCCGGCGACACCGCCGACAACGTCGCCAGCGTTCTCCGAATGCTCGACATCACGCACCTGAGAGAGGTTGCCGCAACCGACCTCTCACAAGGGCAACGGCAACTCGTCGCGGTGGCGCGAGTGCTGGCCGCCCAACCCCGGGTCGCGCTGCTCGACGAACCTGCCGCCGGCTTGGACAGCACCGAGAGCCGCTGGCTGGGGGAGCGACTCCGCGCCGCCAGGGCCCACGGGATCTCGATGCTTCTGGTCGACCACGACATGGATCTGGTGCTCAGCCTGTGCGATCGGGTGATCGTGCTCGATCTCGGATCCGTCATCGCCGACGGCACGCCGGATGAGATCAGGCGGTCACCGGCCGTCGTGAACGCCTACCTCGGGACGCCCTCGTCGGCGGTGGTCGATGTGCAGGACAGCGCACACCACTACAGAGATCAGACGGACAACAATGCGTCCGAATCGCGCTCGCAGACCAAGGAGATGACGCCGTGACCGTCCTCGAGTGCCGAAACCTCGACGCCGGGTACACCCGTGGCAACCCCTGCGTCCATGGACTCGAACTCTCGGTGGCGGAGGGTGAGATCGTCGCGCTGCTGGGGCCCAACGGTGCCGGCAAGACGACTCTGCTCACCACGCTCGCGGGTCTGCTCCCACGACTGGGCGGCGAAGTCAGCTTCGCCGGACAGCAGATCAAGTCCGGCGACGCCCGGGCCGCGGTGCGTGCCGGGCTCGTGCTGGTGCCCGACGACCGATCTCTTTTCAAGCAGCTGACGACCCGGCAGAATCTCCAACTCGCGATCCGGCAACGCGGTAGGGCGAAGTCGGAAGCCGTCGATCGCGTCCTCGAGCACTTCCCGGCACTGCGAGCCCGAGTGAAGGTGGCGGCAGGTGAACTGTCCGGCGGTGAGCAGCAGATGCTGGCCATCGGCCGAGCGCTGCTGCAGCAACCGAAGGTGTTGCTGATCGACGAGCTCAGCATGGGTCTCGCACCCATCGTCGTCGAATCGATTCTGCCCGTGCTACGCGATGTCGCCGACTCCGACGGGACCGCGGTGGTTCTCGTCGAGCAACACGTGAGATTGGCTCTCGGTATCGCCGACCGTGCCATCGTGCTCGTCCACGGTGAGATCGCTCTGACGGATTCCGCGGCGTCGCTCACCGGCGACATCGGGCGGATCGAGAAGGCGTACCTCGGGTCTGCGAGGGCGTAACTCGAGGTTGTGGGCGGCCCTTCGTGGCTCGTCGCTTTCGCTCCTCGCACCTCAGGGAGCAAGGTGCATCTCAGTCACCTCAGAGCGTTGACATGCAAGTGGCGACTTGCCTATTGTCAGGTGTGGCCGATGTGTTCCATGCGCTCGATGATTCGACGAGGCGCGCGATCCTCGACGAGCTCGTCGATCGTGACGGCCAGACGCTGTTCGAGATCTGTGGCCGGCTCACGTCTCGGCGTGGACTCGACCTGAGCCGACAGGCGATCTCGCAGCATCTGGGCGTGCTGGAATCGGCCGGCCTCATCCACACCGAGAAACGTGGACGCTCCAAGTTCCACTACTTCGACGCGACACCCCTCGCCGAGATCGCTGATCGGTGGCCGCCACCTCCAGAGAAAGACGCACCATGAGAATCACCATCACGTCGGTCTTCGTCGACGACCAACGCAAAGCTCACGACTTCTACACGAACGTTCTGGGTTTCACAGTGCGGCATGATATTCCGATGGGGGAGGACACCTGGTGGCTCACCGTCGTCTCCCCGGAGGATCCCGAGGGGACGGAGCTACTCCTCGAACCCGCCGGTCATCCTGCGGTCAAGCCCTACCGCGACGCTCTCGTCGAAGACGGTATTCCGTTGGCACAATTCTCGGTGGCAGATACGCAGGCAGAATATGAGCGGTTGACGAACCTCGGTGTGGAGTTCACCCAGGAGCCCACCGACGTCGGGATGGCCGTTGTCGCCGTCTTCGACGACACGTGCGGCAACCTCATCCAGATCGCGTCTCTGAAAGACGCTGCCTCGCAATAACCTACCGTCGTGGCCTTCGTACTGACGCAGTCAGAGGCGGGAGGTCGACAACCCGGTCGGCCGGCTCGTCGGACTCCTGGGTCGTCGTCACCCGCCGCGCGACGTCGAGGACATTGGAGATGAGCGGATCCAGGGACGACATCCAGGTCCCGTCACAGCAGACCACCAGGCGCTTCTTCATCCCGAGCCTCCATCGGTTTCGGCGCCACCACCTGCGTCGACGGCAACCCTCCCGGTCGGTTCGCGACACCGATGCCGGTTCTGCGGTTTACTGCGTTGGTGAGGTCTGTAGCGCAGTGGTCGGTAGCGGTGAGGTGTTCGAGGTGAGTGCTATGTCGAGAAGGACCGGGTTCGCGCGACTGTTACGGACCGCAACGTTGGGCGTCGCCGCCACCGGTGCGGTGATGCTGTCCGGCACGACCACCCCGACCGCACACGCGGCGCCGGCGACCGCCGGCCTCGACCCCGTCCTGCGCACCGCATACGAACAGGCGTCGAACACCGGTCGTGCACAGGGTGTTCCGTTGTGGATCACCTCCGGTGCCCGCTCCGACGCAGAGCAGCGACAGTTGTGGCGCGACGCGATCGCGACCTACGGCAGTCCCGATGCCGCCCGACGGTGGGTTCTGCCGGCCGAGGAGTCACCCCACGTGCAGGGTAAGGCCATCGACGTGGGCCCGCGCGAGGGTGCCGCCTGGCTCGAGCGCACGGGCAGCCGCTGGGGCCTGTGCCGGACCTTCGCCAACGAGTGGTGGCACTTCGAGGTCGCCACCGTTCCCGGTATGCCGTGCCCGCCGATGTGGCCCGGCGCCGCAGCACGCGCAGACCGACTGGCGACTCGGTAGGGGCCGAGAAAAGGATCGTCCCGCGGATGTCGAATGGCGATCGGCCTGGTCGTCATCACTGCACACGGGCCGACCGACGGTCCGCTGAACAGGAGGTTCGACGATGCACTACTCACTGCTGCTTCACTACCCGGAGATGGATGCCTCGACCCTGGGGGAGGAGGCGATGGCACAGGGGCAGGCGGCGTTCGCCGCATACACCAGCGCGTTGCAGGAGGCTGGTGTCCTGGTGACTGCCGAGGTCTTGCAGCACTCGGACGTCACGACGACGCTGCGCAAAGTCGATGGCCGGCTGGTCGTCCAGGACGGCCCGTTCGCCGACACCAAGGAACAACTCGGCGGGACGATCGTCATCGACGTCCCCGATCTCGACGCGGCGATCGAATGGGCGGGCCAGGCGCCGCCGATCGAGTGGGGCGTCGTGGAGATCCGCCCCGGCGCGACGTACACCGTCGACGGCTCCTGGACCCCGAACGCGTGAGTCGACGAGAAGCGCACACCGCCGCGGAACATTCTGCCCGTGAGTCGTATTCGCGGCTGGTGGCGCTTCTCGCCTCGTTTTCGGGCGATGTCGCCCTCGCCGAGGACGCCCTGGCGGTCGCTTTCGAACGAGCGCTCGTCAGCTGGCCGGCGGACGACGTGCCGGCCAACCCCGAGGGTTGGCTGCTCACGGTGGCGCGAAATCAGCAACGTGACTTCTGGAAGTCGTCGGCACATCGGACATCGACCGTCCTCGACGACACCATCTCTTCCGGAGCGATAGCCGTGACCCCATTCGACGACATCGACCCCGATGCCATCCCCGACAAGCGCCTCGAGCTGATGTTCGCGTGCGCCCACCCGGCGATCGACGCCGCAGTCCGGACACCACTGATGATGCAGACCGTCCTCGGTTTCGAAGCCGCCGACATCGCGGAGATCTTCGTCGTCGCTCCGGCGGCGATGTCACAGCGACTGGTACGGGCCAAGCGCCGCATCCGGCACGCCCGGATCCCTTTCGTCATCCCCGACCGCAACGCGATGCCCGAGCGTCTACCCGCCGTCCTGGAAGCGGTGTACGGGTGTTTCGCCTCGGCCTGGAACGATGCGGACGGCACGAATCCGGACGTCGTCGAGTCGATGGCGGGGGAGGCGCTCTACCTGTCGGTGACCCTCGCATCGTTGCTCGACGAACCGGAGGCGTGGGGGCTGGCCGCGTTGATCGCGCTGTCTCTGTCCCGCGCTCCGTCGCGGACCGGTCCGTTCGTACCACTCGACGAGCAGGACCCGCAGTCCTGGGATGCGGCACTCATCCGCGACGGCGAGGCGATGCTCCGGCGGGCCGCATCGTTCGGCCGGCCCCGCGGACGTTTCCAGCTCGAAGCCGCCATGCAGTCGGTGCACGCCGCTCGTGCGCGGACCGGGGTCGTCGACTGGGCGGCTCTGCAAACACTTTCGACGGCCCTTGTCGAGTGCGCGCCGACACTGGGAGCACGCACAGCGCACGCGGCGATCGTCGGGCGTTCGACGTCAGCGGCCGACGGTCTCGCTCTGCTGGATCGTCTCAGTGGTGAGCCCGACGTCGCCGGGTTCGCGCCCTTCCACGCGGCCCGCGCGGACTTGCTCGTCCGTGCCGGCGATGGCGAGGCCGCTCGGGAGCACTTCGAGAGTGCTGCGGCACTGACCCGTGATGAGCGGGTGCAGGAGTATCTCCGACGACGCGCCGCCGGGTTGTCATGAGGGGCCTCAGCGATTCAATTTTCCGCTATTCAGCTGTGGCATCAAGACCGACCTGAGCGATATGCGACACGGGTGTGACTGGAGTTCACCACTGGTACCGGAAAACGCACAGTCAACGAACTCGGTTGTGCGGCTGCTGTTTTCGAGGCGATCAATTGTGAAGTGACCTTGAATTCGAATGCGTGTTCCCATACAGTGGTGTCATGCCAGAGCTCACCACCCTCCTCGATCAGCTCATCGAGACCACCCCGCCAGCCGACGACCCCAGCGGCCGAACAACATTCGATGCGCTCCACACGTTGAGGTTGATGCGCAACATCGTCGACCACCAGATCGTGCTGCACACAACACAACTCGAAGGCCTGGGCGTCGCGCAGAAGGCGGGCAGCACCACCAAGAAGCTGTTGATCGAGATGGGACACGCACCCGCCGCGGCCCACCGCACAATGAGAATCGTCGACGCCCTACCCACCCTGCCCACAGTCGACCGTCATGGCGCCGACGGACGACTGTCGACTGAGATCGTCGACGCCATCGTCCGCGGCATGAACCACATCGAGAAACGTTGCAGTCGAGCGCTTTCCGAAGATGAGAGGACCAGCCGCGAGATCGAGCTCACCGGCCAGGCGCTATCGGGCGCGACGCCGGCACAAGTCCTCGAGCACGCCCGCACCATCGGTCATACCCTGGCCGACGCCACTGACACCGACATCCCCGCAGCCGACGACGCGGGCTTGAACACCGTCAACGCCCACACCACCGACGACGGCCGCGTCGCGATCCGCGCCGACCTCACCCAGGTCACCGGCGAGAAGTTCCTGTCGATGATCGACGATCGAGCGTGCCCGCGTCCCGAACCCGACGGTGCCGATGATCGTCGTTCGGCCGAACAACGCCGCGCCGACGCCCTCGAACTCATCCTCGACCAGGCAGCACTCGGTGCAAGCATCGACAGCGTCGGCAGTCCACGCACCCAACTAGTGGTGACGATCCCTGCCGTCGGCGACCCCGCGACCCTGCCCTGGACCGGAACCGTCAGCCAGGCCACCACCAAACAAGTGGCCTGCGACGGATCACTCACCGAGATCATCCTCGACGGCGAAGGGGTGCCGCTGCAGATGGGCCAGACGCGCCGACTGTTCCCGGCACACCTCCGCAAAGCCGTCATCGTGCGAGACAGGTGTTGCATCAAATGCGGTGCACCACCGTCGCATACGCAGGTGCACCACATCGCCCATTGGGCGGACGGCGGCACCACCGACCTCGACAACGGTTGCCTGCTCTGCCAGCGCTGCCACACCCAAGTACACCACCATGGCTGGGGCATCGTCATGGGCTTCGACCGGCATCCCTGGCTCGTGCCGCCCGCCACCATCGACCCACAACGCCGACCACTACCCGCCTACAACCGGCGCACCATGCGGCTCGACTCGGCCGCGTGAGACACAACGGCACGACCACGAACTTCGCGTAGCACCCTCAGCACCCGGCGCTGCCGGGACCGCAACAGTCCTTTGACAACTCCACAGCGTTTACCAAACGACGCGAATGCCTGATTCTGGCAACGCGGACGACCTAATGTGTGTGACGCGGGGCACAACAGTGCCGGGGCCCGCGTTTGGGTCGTTCACAACGGTCGAGTCCGCTCGACGATGGGAGGCAGTCATGACTGCAAGTGCCGAGGTCACCAACAATCTGACCACCGAGCCGTACCGCTCGCGACGCAATCACTGGAACAACCAGGTGCGTCGGCACGCGATGATGACCCCGGACAAGACCGCCATCACCTATCTGGACAAGCACACCACGTGGAAAGAACTCGATGACCGGTCCCACGCGTTCGGTGCGGCGCTGCACCGTCGGGGTGTGCGGTTCGGCGACCGGGTCCTGATGGCTCTGCTGAATCGCACCGAGTACATCGAGGCGATTCTGGGTGCCACCCTCATCGGTGCGATCCCGGTCCCGGTGAACATCCGGATGAGCCCGGCCGAGGTCGCCTACCTGGTCACCGACAGCGGTGCCCGGGTGGTCGTGACAGAGAAGCTCCTGGCTCCTCTCGCCGACGCGGTGAGCACCTCCACCGGCGAGATCGACACCATCATCGTCGTCGACGGCAGCGACAACGACGCGCACCTCGACTTCGAAGATCTGCTCGCCGAGGACGGGTCGGATCTTCCGGAGATCGACGTCCCGGAAGAGACCGTCGCCGCGATCATGTACACCTCCGGCACGACCGGAAAGCCCAAGGGCGCCATGCTGACCCACCAGAACTTCCAGGCGCAGGCGGTGACCACGATGGCCACCACCAACGGACAATCCGACGATGTGGCGTCGATCGTGCCGCCGCTGTTCCACATCGCCGGCATCGGTGGATTCGCGCCCATCTTCTACCGCGGGGTCCGTGCCGTGCTGCATCCGCTCGGCGCCTTCGATCCGGACACCATGCTCGACACCCTCGAACGCGAGGGCGTCACCTCGGTTTTCATGGTGCCCGCCCAGTGGCAGGCGGTCAGCGCGGCCCAGAAGGCGCGGCCCCGGAACCTCAAGCTGCGCACCATGAGCTGGGGTGCGGCGCCGGCATCGGACACGGTCCTCAACGCCATGAACGAGTCGTTCCCCGGGGCGTCCAACATGACGGCCTTCGGCCAGACCGAGATGTCGCCGGTGACGACCATCCTCGAAGGCAAGGACGCACTCCGCAAACTCGGCTCCATCGGCAAAGTCGTGCCCGCGGTGACCGCGCGTATCGTCGACCCACTGATGAACGACGTGAAACCCGGCGAGGTCGGGGAGATCGTCTACCGCGGACCCAACATGATGATCGGGTACTGGAACAAGCCAGAGGCCACCGCAGAAGCGTTCCGCGGTGGGTGGTTCCACTCCGGCGACCTCGTCCGCGAGGACGAGGAAGGCTTTCTCTATGTGGTCGACCGCGCCAAGGACATGATCATCTCCGGCGGAGAGAACATCTACTGCGCCGAGGTCGAGAACGTTCTCTACGGCCACCCCAGCGTCGCCGAAGCGGCCGTCATCGGTCGCGCAGACGAGAAGTGGGGTGAGGTCCCCGTCGCCGTGGTCGTACTAGCCGACGGCGTCGACGACCTCACCCTGGCGGAGATGGAGCCCTACCTGAACGAGAACCTCGCGCGCTTCAAGCATCCGAAGGACATCGTGATCATCGACGAGCTACCGCGTAACGCCGGCGGCAAGGTCGTCAAGCCCCGGTTGCGAGAGGCGTACGGCAGCAAGGACGCCGGCCTGTCGGACTGACCGGCGCGGCGTCCTCCCAGCGATCACCCCAGAGCAGCGGTCACTCCGGGTCGGCGAAGCGCGGCTCGCGTCGCGCCATCCCGGCGTGTACCGCTTCCATCTGGTTCGGCGACCCCATCAGCTCCACCTGCAGTTCGCTCTCCAGCATCAGCGCCGCCTCGGGGTCTGCACCGGCCCAGGACTCGTCATAGAGCTTCTTGGCAGCCCGGACCGCGTGCGGTGACTTCGCTGCGATCTCGTGCGCGAGTTCGAGTGCGGCGGCCAGCGGATCGTCGACGACCCGGGTCACCAGACCGAGTCGCTGGGCCTCGGCGCCGTCGACGATGCGCCCGGTGAAGGTGAGTTCCTTGGCGACGTCGGCGGGCAGGAGCCGCGGCAGGGTCTGGGTGATCCCCATGTCGGGGACCAGACCCCACTTGACCTCCATGATGGACAGTCGCGCATCCGGGGTCGCGTATCGGATGTCGGCGCCCAGTGCGATCTGCAGTCCGCCGCCGAAGCAGTTGCCGGTGATCGCGGCGATCACGGGTGCCGGGACACGACCCCAATCGAGCGACACCCGCTGCGCGTGGTTCCCGAGTACGCCGGGTTCGCGGTCCAGCAGGGAACTCACGCCGCCGCCCTGACCGAGGCTCGACACATCGAGCCCCGAACAGAAGCTCTTGCCTGCACCGTGAACCACCACGGCACGGACCCGCGCATCGGTCGCCAAGGTGCCAGTGACGTCGATCAGGGCCTCGAACATCGCCGGGTCCAGCGCATTGTGCTTCTCGGGCCGGTTGAGCGTCGCGGTGGCGACACCCGTGTCATCGATGTCGACCAGGATTCGCTGTTCGGTCACGTGTCATCGCCCTTCGGTGGTCGGTGGGTGCTTGATCGCGTTGAGCTGGCGGCCGCGCCTGCGGTAGCGCCAGATGAAGTAGCCGACGCCGACGGCGAGAAGCAGGCCGATGATCACGCCCCAGGCGGTCGCGGCCCGGAACCCGGGTGCTTCGACGTCGAAGATGCGTTCGCCGGCGTGCGCGCCGTTGCCTCCGCCGGCGACGACGGTCAGGGTCAGGAGGTTGGGGATGGCGAGGACGACGCCGAGAACCGCGAAAGCGATGGTCGGCACGTTCTTCATCCGACCGCGATTCACGAACGACCACATGAAGAAGAGGATCGGGACGAACGTACAGACGATCCCGAGCACGAGACCGGTCGCGATGCCGCGTCCGAACGATCCCTCGACGCGGCGTCCGATCTGTCCGGCCCACCAGCGGGGGAGGAAGGCTTCGAGGATGAAGTAGGTGACCACCAGCAGTGCGGCGATGACGAGGCCGATGACGACCTTCTTGACCACCGAGTTGGCTCGTTCGCCGACAGTCGGTTTCGTCGTCGGATCGACCGCGACGGGGGTCTCCGAGGGTGACGCGGCCGGTGGCATCGAGTCGTGGTGGGAGCCCGCCGGGGGGACTGCCCCGGGCACTCCGGGTGCCGGTGGTGTTGCACCCGGCCCGCCCGGTTGCCCGGGTTGTCCGCCTGGATTCGCAGAGAACTGATCGTTGCCCATGCGCCGAGTGTAGGCGTGGCCGGCGAGCCGAATGCCCGGAAAGTCGGCGAGTTCAGTCTGTGTTGCGGATTCCGCCATAGATGCCGCGCCGCACGATCCAGGGTTGCAGGATCGAGTCGACGGACCACGCCGGGAACCGGAACGGCCGTCCGTTGGGCGCGAACACCTGCAATCCGTCGGCCTGCACCCCCAGTACCGAACCCCATCGACGACGAGGCGGCTTGTAGCGCCGGGCGCGGTCAGGATGCCCGGTGAGATCGGCGCGGATGTTGTGAGCGAGCAACCGATCCGCTCGGTTTCGTGCCGAACTGCGCAGGGCATCGGTCGCGGCCACATCGCCCACCGCGTACACGCGGTGGTGCTCCGGTACGCGCAATTCCGGTGTCACGCGGACGAATCCGGCCGGGTCGAGGACCTCGGCGGGAAGCCATGCGGTGTTCGGAAAGACGCGTCCGATTGCCCACAGCACGGCGTCGGCATCCACCGCCGGCTGCCCGGTGGAGAAGCTGACCGGTCCCGCGGTGATCTCGTCACAGGCGAAACCTTCGGGCACCTCGGCGCGGTGGCCGCCGTGCACCTCGACCCCGAGACGGCGCAGTCGTCTGTGCACATCCGCCCACGTACGTGGATGGTGTTGCGGCAGGGCTCGTTCGCCGGGGTGGTACAGGGCGATGCGTTTGTCCGGCCAGGTGGCAGCCAGGTTGGCGGCCGCGCTCACCGCCGCGGCGCCGCCACCGATCACGGCGATGGTGTCGGACTCCGCGAATCGTCGATGCACGGACCGGAGTTCGGCGTCGACACCGTCGATCGACTGGACTCTCGGCTGACGCCAGAACCCGTTGCGGACGCCCGTGGAGATGACCAGCGCGTCGTAGCTCTCCACTCGCACCGAGCCGGAGGCCTCGCAGACCGTGACCGTCCGGTCGCCGAAATCGGCAGCCGTGAGCGTGCCGTGCACGGTGCGGATTCCGTCGAGTCGACGGAAGCGTGCGAACGGAATGCGGTAGTCCCGGGCCCAGTCGTCGGGACGGCTGATGCGCATACCGAGTTCCTGGCCGCTGACGAGGCCCGGCTTCGACGAGATGCCGACGATGTCGAACCGGCGGGCGAGATGTGTCGCGGTGAGCAGACCGGAGTCGCCGAGACCGGCGATGACGACCCGCGGTCGGCTCACGCCGTCGCCTGTCCCGGCGGATGGGCGCTCGGCTGCGAGGGGCTGACCCGGGACCGAGGCGGACGGGGGACGAAGCGTGCGACCCGGTCGATGACCAGTTGATAGTCGGGTCGTCGCTCGAGGCTGCGCTTCTCCATCATCGGAATGCTGGCGCCGAGGAACATCGCGAGCATGAGTACTGCGCCGACGAACAGCCACCACCAGTCGCCGGGCGAGGCGGCCAGTCCGAACAGCGCCATGGACACCCAGAACATCACCTCGCCGAAGTAGTTCGGATGACGCGACCAGGACCACAGACCGGTGTCGAGTACGGCGCCCGGCTTGCGTTGGGCGACAAAGCGACGCAACTGCCCATCGGCGATGTACTCCAGCGCCACGGCCCCGAGGCCGACGACGGCCGCGACCACCGTCAGCCACACCACCGTCCCGCCCGTATGCGTCACAGCGACGTACACCGGGATCATGCCGAGGAACACCTGGATGGTGGGGAAGACGTGGATCGCGAGCAGGTCGACGACGAGCTCGGCGCGGCCGGCACCGGACTTCAGCATCGGGTAGCGCCAGTCCTCGTGGTGCAGACCGGGCCACCCGATCGCCCAGTTCGCGGTCAGCCGGATCGCCCACGCCGCGACGACGATCGCCACCACCCAGCAGTGCACCGCATCGATGCCGGCGTCACCGGCCGCCCACCAGTACACGAGCAGCGCGGGCGGGATCACACTCCAATAGGCGTCGTACAGACTCGAATTCGAGTACACCCGGCTGAAGGCGAAGATCACGAGCGTCGCCAACAGGTCGGCGAAGAGTGTGTCGAGCCACAGACGGCCGGTGTCCGGGCCCCACCCCAGCCATGCGCCGGCGACAGCGAACGCCACCACGTAGGCGACGATCACCCGTACGAACGAACCTGTCCTGCTCACCGCGGCGGTTGTGGTCACGGACGCGTCCTCTCTATCCGACACGACATCTCAGAGCTGCTCCTGGATCGGCCCGGCCAGCTTCTCCGGTTTCGTCGTCGGCGCGAAGCGAGCGACGACCGACCCGTCTCGCCCGATGAGGAACTTGGTGAAGTTCCACTTGATCCGGCCGCCCAGGACGCCGGACTTCTGATCGCGCAGCCACACGAACAGTGGGTGCGCGTCGGGGCCGTTCACGTTGACCTTGGCGAACATCGGGAACGAGACGTCGTAGGTCAACGAGCAGAAGTTCTTGATCTCTTCTTCGTCGCCGGGCTCCTGGTGCCCGAACTGATCGCAGGGAAATCCCAGCACGTGTAATCCCTTGTCGGCGTAGTCCCGATGCAAGTCCTCCAGGCCGCGATACTGCGGCGTGAAACCACACTGCGATGCGGTGTTCACGATGAGCAGGGGACTGCCCCGGTACTCGGAGAGGTCGACGGTGTTCCCGTCGATCCCGGTCGCGGCGAAATCGTACGCTGAGGTCATGGTCGACACGCTACGTGCCGATCAAGCACTTGCTTGGTGAATTCAGCGAAAGTGGACAGTGCGCCGTCCGTAACCCGGACACCTCATTCGCCGAAGCGTTCGGTCCGGATCGGCGCACGGTCGTGTCCGGCATCGACCATCCACTGAGCACAGTTCTCGACGAACCGGTTCGGCCCGCAGATGTAGACGGTGGGGTCACGAGCGGGATCCATCGTGAGCTCGGCCAGCTCCGCGGCGGACAGGCGTCCCGCCGGCCGCGGTGAGTCGGCGGGGGCCACACGCGTGTGGATCAGGTGGACATCCATCCGGCGGTGCTCGGTCAGCAGGGCCATCTCGTCGCGGTAGTAGACGCGTTCCGGACTCCGAACCGAGTACACCAGCGAGAACGGCGTGTGCGGCGCCTCGACCTCCCGCGCACGGATCATGGACATCAGCGGCGCGACGCCCGAGCCGCCGCCGATCAGCTGGACCGGGCGGTCGTCACCCGACGGCCAGGTGAACCAGAAGCCGTGCGGGTCGCTGATCTCGAGTGGGTCACCGGCTTCGACGACGTCGACGAGATAGGGCGACACCTCGCCGTCCTCGAGTCGTTCGACGGTCACCTCGACCGATCGGGTCTCGCGGACGTCGGACAGCGAGTAGGCCCTCGCGGTCGAATACCCGTCCTCGGCGGTCAACCGGATGTCGACGTGCTGACCGGGCAGCGCGTGGACGGGTTCGGGCAGGGCCAGGCGCAATGTCCGGGCCGACGGCGTGATGTCGACGACGGAGGTCACTGTCGTGAGATGCCACGTCGTCACGAGTACCGCTGTTCCTGCCAGGGGTCCCCATACATGTGGTACCCGCGTTCCTCCCAGAACCCGGGAGCATCCTCGGTCATGAAGCGCAGGCGCCGAACCCATTTGGCGCTCTTCCAGAAGTACAGGTGGGGCACCAGCAGGCGCGCCGGCCCGCCGTGCTCGGGAGCCAGCGGCTCGCCGTCGTAGGTGTCGGCGATCCAACCACGTCCGCCGGTGAGGTCGGCGAGCGGCACGTTGGCGGTGTAGCCGCCATGACAGTGGGCCATCACGTACGGTGCCGGTTCCCAGGGGAGCGCGTCGAGCAGGGTGTCGAACGAGACCCCGCGCCACCGGGTGTCGAACTTCGACCATCGCGTGACGCAATGGATGTCGGTCGACACCTCGTCGTGCCGCAGGTCCTGGAACTGCTCCCAGGTGAACGTCGCCGCCCGATGGTCGGCCGACTGGACCGCGAGCTTCCATGTCTCGACGGACACCGACGGGGTCGGCTCAGCCGAGAGCACGGGAAAGTCGAGGGTTGTGTACTGACCGGGCGGGAGACGCCGGGCGTCGCGGTCGCGCCGTCCCACGAATCCCCGGTTGACGATCGCCATGGTCGCGAAGTCTACGCGCGTGCCCTCACACGAAACCGAACAGCGGCGGCACCGCCGCGACCACGACGGCCGCCCACAGCCCGAAGACCGGCAGGTAGTCGGTCTGCCACTTCTCCGTCGCGTCGAACCCGCGGCGCCGGCGGACGAACCCGAACAGCAGGTAGGCCGCCCACGAGAGGTTCACCAGGAGAACGAGGTTCAGGCCCAGGGCCACGGTCTTGTTGGCGGTGAACCCGAACTCGGCGATCCGCGACGTCATGATCGTGAGCATGACGGCGTCGACGGCGAGCGCCGTGACCACCAGGACCAACTGCAGCCGGTCGAACAGTTCTGGTCGCAGGTGCGGATCCCGGGCGGAGACGGCGTAGAGAAGCAGCCCGAGGACGACGACGAGGATCAGGTCGACGAGGATCAGGAGTCCGCGGTCGACGTCGACGACATTGCCGCTCGTCACCATCGCGATCAGGAGGACGACGAGCATCACCGCGGTGACAGGCGTGAACACTTTGGTGAGCACCGGCGCGATGTTCTCCACGACACTCTGCTTCGCCTCCACGAGCCAGGCGGCCAGCAACGCGATCCCGGTGGCGGCGACCGGAACGACCCACTCGGTCACGACACTCTCGACGTCGATGTCGAGTGCGGCGAACGCCCCGACGGTCAATCCGGTCAGCACTGCCGCACCGAGCGCGAGAAGTGTTGCGTAGACGACCCATTCGCCGGTGAAGCGGATGAAGTCCATCCGTCGTGGACCCGATCGCCACCGACCGCCGACATACATCAGACCCACGAGGAACCACAGCACGATCGGCGCGTGGATGGTCACGATCACCTGGGTCGGCCCTTCGTCGACGAAGGGGTAGGCGTTGACCACGATCCCGGCGACGAGGAAACCAGCGACCGTCGCACCTGCGGCGCGCAGCGACACCTGCCGCTTCCAGCCGAAGTACAACGCCAGATAGGGGAGGACGAGCAGCGCCGCATTGCGCACGAGGATCCACTCGGGCATGACCGCCAGAGCGATCCGCACCGTCGCCGAGGCTGCCACGATGAGCGCGATCACCACCGGCAACTCGTGACGCAGGCGGCCGAGATGCGGTGACGGCTCGGCGGTGAGAACCAGCTGTTTCCACAGCCGGTCGGAGTGCTCACGGGCGAATTCGCGAGACAGGGCGTCGACGCGCCCCATGCGCTTGACCGCGACCAGGAACGCCTCGTCGTCGTCGAGGCCAGAGGCAGCGAGATCGTAGATCTGCCCGCGCAGGTGATCTTCCATCTCGTCGGCGTCGGTGGTGGCGATCGCCTGATGCCGGAGCACGTAACCGCGCCACCGGTCGATCTGTGTCTCGAGCTCGGTCTCCGCAGTCATGCGAGACCCTCCGCCGTCGGCGGCACCGCGACCGACCGCCAGACCTGGTCGAGGGCTTCGGCGACAACTTCCCACTGCGAGCGGCGCTCGGCCAGCGCGGCAAGACCCGACGCGGTGATCGTGTAGTGCTTGCGACGACGTCCGGATTCTGCACTGCCCCAGGATGCTTCGACGTGGCCGGCACGCTCCAACCGGTGGAGCAGGGGATAGAGCATCCCGTCGGTCCACTCCATGCGCCCGCCGGACATCTCCCGGACACGTTTGAGGATCGCGTAGCCGTACGACTCACCCTCGGCGAGGATCCCCAGCACCAGGGGCGTCGCCGACGCCGCGACCAGATCCTTCTCGATATACATAGCACTCCTATACCTAGAACTGCTAGTACCATAGCAGTTCTAGGTATAGGAGCGATCGAATGCGGGCGGCTACCCCGCTACAGCTACTTCTTGGACAGGGATGACTCCTTGTGTGCCGCCTTCGAACCCGTCTTGGCGGACTTCACGATCCAGTACGGCTCGTCCTCGCTGGCCTTGAACTTCTGACCTTCGAAGGTGAATTCCTTGGTGCGCTTCTCTTCAGCGGTACCTTCGGTTTCCCCTTGGGAGGTGTTCCAGCGGACGGTGTCGTTCTTCTTGATGGCCATGCCGGAGTGTGCCCAGCCGACAACGGAACGTAAACCTCGACTGGGCGGCAGCCGCTAGCGCAGGGCTGCTGCGAGCCGCCGCCACTGCTCGCGGGGGAATCCGCGGTGATCGGCCTGCAGCACCTGCACGCACACATGGTCGGCACCCGCTGCGCGATGCTCGTTGATCCGCTCGAGGATCGCGGTCTCGTCGCCCCACACGATGAGCCCGTCGAACAGGCGGTCGCTGACCTCGGCGAGATCGTCCTCGGAGAACCCGAGCCGGCGCAGGTTGTTGGCGTAGTTCGGCATCGCGAGGTAGCCCTTGAGCCATTTGGTGCCGATGGCCCGCGCCTCGTCGCGGTCTGCCGCGAAGATCGCGGTCTGCTCCGGAGCGAGCAGCGGTCCGTCGCCCAGCGCCTCTCGGGCGATCTTCGTGTGGTCTGGAGTCACCAGGTAGGGGTGGGCGCCGAGGGTGCGATCCGCGGACAGCTGGAGCATCTTCGGCCCGAGTGCCGCGAGGACCCGCGCGTCGGTGGGTACCGGCGTCGGCGCGGCGTCGAGACCGTCGAGGAACGCCTTGGTGGTGGCGAGGGGCTTTTGGTAGCGCCCCGCCTCTTTGGCGTCGATCAGCGGTGCGTGACTGATGCCCAACCCCAGCAGGAACCGCTGCCCGAACTGCTCGGCGAATCGCGCATGAGCCGCTGCGACATCGGCGGGCTCATGCATCCACATGTTCAGGATCCCCGTCGCGACAACGGCGTTGGTGGTGGCACCGAGCAGGTTCTCGACCGATTCCAGCACCGGACCGCCGACATCCGGGATCCACAGGGCCGAGAAACCCAGTTCGTCCAGTTCGGCCGCGGATTCGGCGGCCTCCCCGGTGTCGCCGTAACGCAGTGGTGAACTCCAGATTCCAACGCCGTCGAGTTTCATGCAGCCGACATTACCGAGTCGTCGGGGCCGCTCGTTCCAGCCGTGCATCCATCGCCGTCGTGAGCCGTTTGAACACGTTGATGCCCGCGGCTCCGACAACGATGATGATCACCCCCGCCACCGTACCGAGCGAGTCGGTGACGAGTCCGGCGATACCGATCGCGATCACGTACATCGGTACCCATTCGAAGAGGTGCAGGACACTCTGCGGCTTCTCGTCGGTCTCCCAGCCCTCGCGTGCCGCAGCACGGTACGTGGCGTAGTCGGGGTAGAACTCGGTGAACGCGATCGCGAAGATGGTTCCACCGATCTGGATGATCCAACCGGTCCAGAAATTGTTCGAGTCTTCGAGCACGAGGTCGCCGAACGCGCCCGAGATCGCCGCGACACCGAACCCGCCGACCCAAGCCCATGTGATGACGTAGTTGATGCGGAGGAACAGCGGGCTGTCCCAGAACTCCTTCTCCGTGGTCTCGCGTGCGTACTGCAGGGTGAACGGCTGACGCACCAGGATCGACCCGAGCGCGAAACTGACGAGCGCGACGTTGGTGAGTTCACCGCTCCACCGCTCGAGCCAGTCGATGACGGCGTCGGAGGCGAACAGCGCGATGAGCGCCATCGACCCGAAGTACGCGACATCGAAGACCTCGAGCAACTTGATGCTGGTGCCGCGCTTGTGCCCGCCGATGACCAGCAGCAGGGACAATGTGAACGCGGCAGCGGCGGCCTCTTCGAAACGACCCGGGCCGGTGAGCAGGGCCATCAGGATCCACGGCGCCATCCCGGCGAACGGAGAGTTGAGGAAGAGGGTCAGCGCCCGGCGAGCACCCGATGTCGGTGGGGCATCGGCGGGCGCGGCAGCCGTCGCGGGCGTAGAGGTCGATTCGTCGGTCATGGCTGAATTGTGCGTCTTCGCAGGACGTCACGCAGGGGTCTACGACTAATCGGGCACGAGACAGACTCCCGCGGATGAAAAGATCGGCACCCGACGGCGCGGTCGAGCGGACGACAATCCGCCTGAACGGCCCCTGTTCGGTGCCGTGTGGGGGAACATGGACGTCGCGTACAGGGTTGGGAGGGGAGCGCAGCGTGCCTGAACCGACATCCGACGACCGGTCCGACTCCGCGGCCCCGACCCATGGGCCCGGCGCCGGGCCGGCAGATACCGCGGTCGCGGAACGTTATCGGCTTCTCCTCGAGATGAGTCCCGACGCGATCGCCGTGCACCAGGACGGGACGATCGTCTACGCGAACTCGGCCGCCCTCGCGTTCGCGCGCCTCGACGTACCGGCGGACATGCTCGGACGGCAGATCGCCGATTTCGTGCACCCCGACGAACTCCGTCCGATGACCGAGCGCATCGCCGGGATGAGAGACCGTGCCGGAGCGTCGACCGAACCGCGAGAGGTGATCATGGTCGACGCCCACGGGGTGCCACGTCCGATGGAGGTCACCTCGGTGCGCACCGTGTGGCATGGCCGGCCCGCCTTTCAGGTGATCCTTCGCGACATCACCGCTCACAAGGCCGCGGAATCGGCACTGCGTCGTCAGGCGGCACTGCTCGATCACGTCAGCAACGCGGTGATCGCCGTCGCCGACGACATGACGATCCGGTCGTGGAACCCGGCGGCCGAGACCATGTACGGGCGCAGCGCGTCCGACGCCCTCGGACGCGATCTGGGTGAGGTGCTCGGCGCACGGGTCGACCCCTACGCGGCGGTGTCGCTCGGCGGCGCCGTCGACCAGGTCCACCGCCGCTTCGACACCGGCCGGTCGTTTCTCGCCCACATGTCGGTGACCACCCTCGACGACGGATTCCTCATCGTCGCCGAACCGAACCGGCGGCCCCTCGTCGAACGGTTGGGATCCGTACTTGCGGCGCTACATCAAGCGATCATCGTTGTCCGGGAGGACGGCACGATCGAACTGGCCAATCCGGCCGCCGCAACGATGCTCGGTGCGCACGCCGTCGCCGGCGCCAGTGTTCACCGGCTGTCACTCGAGTTCGCCGATGGGGTGTCGCCGATCGATCGCTGCCTGCGCAACGGCGAGGCGATCACCGATGCCACCGCGACGGTCACGACGCCGTCCGGGCACCGGTGGCTGTCGTGCTGTTGCCGACCCATCGACGACGACGGGAAGGACGTCGCCGCGCTGGTGTCCTTCCTGGACATCACCGACCGTCACCGGGAGCGGGCCCAGCTCGCCTGGGAGGCCGACCACGACCCCGTCACCGGCCTGCACAACCGCGCCGGCATCATGAACGAGCTCGAGTCACAGCTCCGCACGCTGCGTGCGGAGGACAACGCCTGCTGTGTCGCGATCTTCTACATCGATCTCGACAACTTCAAGATCGTCAACGACTCACTCGGCCACGCCGTCGGCGACGAGGTGCTGCACACCGTCGCGGAACGACTGGTCGCGGCCACGCCCGACGAAGCAGCCGTCGGCCGCAGCGGCGGTGACGAATTCGTCGTCGTCACGACACTCGGCATGGCGTGCTCGGCCGAAGAGATCGAGCGCCAGATCGCCAACATCCGCGGCTCCGTGTTCCGACCGGTCACCGTCAGCGGACGCGCCGACCCGTTGGAGGTGGAGGCGAGCATCGGTGTCGCGACCGTCCAGGCAGGCGACGACCACACCGCGGCGGACCTCCTGCGTGACGCGGACATCGCGTTGTATCAGGCGCGCAAGACATCTCGCGCCTCCTACGTCCGGTTCCAGACCCAGCACCGCGAGGAGATGCAGCGTAGGCAACGGATCGAGGAGGAGCTGCGGCGTGCCCTCGATGCCGATCCCGGCCGCCTGCAGATCCACTACCAACCCATCGTGTCGACCGACGACGGCACGCTGGTCGGACTGGAAGCCCTTCTGCGATGGCAACATCCGGAGCTGGGTTCGATCTCACCTGCCGAATTCATACCGGTCGCCGAAGAATCCAACCTCATCGACCGCGTCGGCGCCTATGTTCTGGGTACCGCGGCAGCCGAAGTGGCCGCCGAACCCGATCTTCGCGGGGTGATGTTGTGTGTCAACGTATCCCGACGAGAGCTCACCGACGGTCTGTTCATCACGCGGCTCCGCGAGACCTTCGAACGATCCGGAATGGAGCCCGAGGCGCTGTGCCTGGAGATCACCGAGAGCGCACTCGCGCCCATCGACAGCGATCTGCTGGCCCTGCTGAGTGACGTGCGTGAGCTCGGAACGCAGGTCTCACTCGACGATTTCGGCACCGGCGCCTCGTCTCTCAGCGAGTTCTATCGACTGCCGGTCAACGTCCTCAAGACCGCGAAGTCGTTCGTCGATGCCCTGGACGAACACCACAGCGCGAGGTCGATTCTCGCCGGGATCGTGACCATGGCCCATGCCGCCGGGATGCGGGTGGTCGCCGAGGGCGTGGAGACCCCCGCCCAGGCCGACACGGTCGCCGAGGTGGGATGCGACCTGGCCCAGGGCTATCACTACGGACGTCCGGCGCCCCTGGCCGACGTGGTCGCCTCCGGTGTGCTCATCCGCACCGACCGCGCGGAGTGGGAGAACGCCTGAGGCGCGGTCGGGAGCGCCGGGCCGCCATCGGCCGCGCAACGCCGTCTGCCCGTGGGGTGTCGAGGATCGCGAGGTGTTCGATAACCTCTGGAACGGCGGACTTCGCGAGTAGATTGGTCCGCAACGTCGGTTCACGGCGTCCATGCAACCGGACAGCGAGGTCACGGCCATGACACACATTCCGCGGTGGATTGCGACAGTGATCGGGGCCCGGTCATGACCGATTCTCAACGTCGCGAGGTCGCCGAACAGCACACGGCAAAGGTCATCGGCGTGACCGTCGCCGCGGCCGTGGGCGGGTTCCTGTTCGGCTTTGACAGTTCCGTCGTCAACGGCGCGGTGGACTCCATCGAAGCCGACTTCGGACTCGGCAAACTGATGACCGGATTCGCGGTCGCGATCGCGCTCCTCGGCTGCGCACTCGGCGCGTGGTTCGCGGGCAGGCTCGCCGACGTGTGGGGCCGTAAGCGCGTGATGCTGCTGGGCTCGGCCCTTTTCATCATCTCCGCGATCGGTACCGGGTTCACCCAGACCATTCCGGATCTGCTGCTCTGGCGCGTCCTCGGCGGCATCGGCATCGGTATCGCGTCCGTCATCGCACCCGCATACATCTCCGAGATCGCCCCGGCCCGTTACCGCGGGGCGCTCGCCTCGATGCAGCAGCTGGCCATCACACTCGGCATCTTCGCGGCACTGCTGTCCGACGCCCTGCTCGCCGACAGCGCCGGCAGCGCGTCGAGCGTCTTCTGGTGGGGACTGGAGGCGTGGCGGTGGATGTTCCTCGTCGGTGTCGTGCCCGCGATCGTCTACGGCGTCCTGGCCCTGCTGATCCCCGAGTCGCCCCGATACCTGGTGGGCCGCAACCGCGACGCCGAGGCGGCGCGGATCCTGCAGGAGGTGACCGGCGAGGAGAACCCGCTCGAACGGGTCAAAGAGATCAAGCTGACGGTCAAGCGTGAGGCGAAGTCGTCGATCAAGGACATCACCGGGCCCTCGTTCGGCCTCCACCCGCTCGTCTGGGTGGGTATCTGGCTGGCCATCTTCCAGCAGTTCGTCGGCATCAACGCGATCTTCTACTACTCGACGACGCTGTGGCAGTCGGTCGGTTTCTCCGAGGCCGACTCCTTCAAGACGTCGGTGATCACCGCCGTCATCAACGTCGCGATGACCTTCGTGGCCATCCTGTTCGTCGATCGCATCGGACGCCGCAAGCTGTTGCTCGGCGGATCGGTGGGCATGTTCATCGGCCTGCTCATGGCGTGCATCGCGTTCACACAGCAGATCGGTGAGGGCGAGAACATCACGCTTCCCGACCCCTGGGGCGTGGTCGCGCTGATCGGCGCCAACCTGTTCGTTGTCGCGTTCGCCGCGACCTGGGGCCCGGTGATGTGGGTGATGCTCGGTGAGATGTTCCCCAACCGAATCCGGGGAGTCGCGCTGGGCGTCTGTACCGCGGTGAACTGGGTCGCCAACTTCACCATCTCGATGCTGTTCCCACCGATGACGGAAGCCGTGGGACTGGGAATCATCTACGGCTTCTTCGCCTTCTGCGCCGCGGCGTCGTTCTTCTACGTGCTCCGTAAGGTCGAGGAGACGAAGGGGATGGAGCTCGAGCAGATGGACTCGGTGGCAGACGCACGACTCTCACAGTTCACCGCGGTCCGCGCGGCGAAGGACAAGGCCTGAATGTTCGACCTTCGTGACCTGTCCCGTGGCGTCGTGGCCGCGCCGATGGCCGGTGGCCCGACCACCCCGGACCTCGTCGTGGCCGCGGGCGTGGCCGGTGGCCTGGGGCAGCTCGCCGCCGGGTACCTGGCTCCCGACAAGGTGCGCGCCGACATCGCGGCCGTGCGGGCGGCCGGCACCGAGGCCTTCGGCGTCAACATCTTCGTTCCGGAGTCCCAGCCGATCGATCGAGATGCCGTCGCCCGGTACCGCGCCGAACTCGTGCCTTATGCACGGGGTCTCGGGGTGACGCTCCCGGAAGTGGACGACCTGGGGGAGGACGACGATCACTTCGACGCCAAGATCCGGTTGATGTGCGACGAGCGAATCCCGGTCGTCTCCTTCGCCTTCGGGTGCCCCTCGCCGGACGTCTTCGATGAACTGCACCGGCACGGGTGCAGTGCCGGGGTCACCGTGACCACCGCCGCCGACGCCGAGATCGCGCAGCAAGCAGGTGCCGACTGGGTCTGCGTGCAAGGCCCGGAGGCCGGTGGACACCGCTCCGTCTTCGACCGCCGCACAACCCCTCCCACCCTTTCACTCGACCAGCTGATCGGCGAGGTCGTCGATCGGGTGCCGCTGCCGATCGTCGCCGCGGGCGGAATCTCGACCCCGGACCGTGCCGACGAGGTCCGCTCGCTGGGACCCGTTGCAGTACAAGTGGGTACCGTGCTCCTACGGACCGACGAGGCCGGTACCAAACCGGCGCACGCGGCGGCTCTCGCCGATCCGGACCGAACCGAGACAGTGGTCACGTGGGCGTTCAGCGGCAGACCCGCGCGTGCGCTACGAAACCTGTTCACCGACAGGTTCTCCGACGCCGCGGTGGCCGAGTACCCTGCCGTCAACACGCTGACCGGAGGCATCCGGCGCGCTGCGAGCAGCGATCCCGACGGGATCAACCTGTGGGCCGGCAGCGGCTTTCGCGATGCCGTCGTCGAGCCCGCGGCGGAGACCATCGCCCGGCTCGGCTGAGCGTGCCTACGAGCCGTGAGGGTCGAGGCTGTTCAGCGTTGCGACGACGTCTGCGTAGTTTCCGCGAACCTCCCCGTAGCGGAGGAACTTGACGCGTTCCACCTGGATCTCGGTGGCGTCGGGCCGGGTGTCGAGGATCTCGACGACTTCGTCGACGAACTCGTCGAGTGGCATGGCGAAGTCGCTGTCGCGCTGGCCGGGCATGAGGTCGGTCCGCACCGCGGGCGGCACCAACTCAACGACGCCCACGGAAGTGTCGGCGAGTTGCAGTCGCAGCGATTCGCTCAGCATGTGGATCGCGGCCTTGGTGGCGTTGTAACTCGGTGTGACCCTGAGCGGAACGAACGCGAGGCCGGAGGACACCGTCATGATCGTGGCGGCCGGCCGCGACCGCAGGTGATCGATGAACGCCGCGATCAGGCGGATGGGGCCGAGGAGGTTCGTGGTGACGGTCGCCTCGGCGGTCTCGAGGAACCCGGCGGGTGAGCTCCAGTCCTCGGTACGCATGATGCCGGCCATCGTGATCAGGACGTCGAGGTCGGGGAACTCGGAGATCACCGCCGCGGCGGCCGCGGTGATGCTCTCGGGGTCGGCCGTGTCGATGGAGATGGTGTGCAGCCCGGGATGTTCGGTCTCGATCTGCGCGAGCAGTTCGCGTCGACGCCCTCCCACGATGACCGTGTTGCCCTTGTCGTGCAAGCGCAGAGCGAGAGCCAGACCGATTCCGCTGGTGGCCCCGGGGATGAAGATGGTGTTTCCGGTGATGTTCATGCGCTCAGTGTCGAGCGATGTGCCGCCCGCATCCAGAGCGTGCACATCGGGGGATCGCAGATCCCTGGCTGGGCTGCGACGGCCACGCGATACTGGCCTGGTGGACCGTGATGCACTCGCCGGATTTCTCGTGAGCCGACGACACTCGCTGCAACCGTCGGATGTTGGTCTCGCGCCGGGTGCCCGCCGACGCACCTCCGGACTACGTCGCGAAGAGGTCGCGCAGCTCGCGGCGATGTCGACCGACTACTACACGCGCCTGGAGCAGCGTCGCGGTCCGCAACCCAGCACACAGATGCTGACCGCACTCGCCCGAGCGTTGCGATTGACCGGTGACGAGCGCGACTACATGTTCCGCGTGGCCGGGCACAGCGCACCCGACCGGGTCGCCGGTTCGGACCACATAGCACCGGGCCTTCGCCGAGTCCTCGACCGTCTCACGGACACACCAGCGCTGATCTTGTCCGCACTGGGGGAGACGCTCGCCCAGAATGACTGCGCGAGAGCGCTGTTCGGTGACGTCGAACATCTGACGGGTTTCGAGCGCAGCGCCATCTACCGATGGTTCGTCGACCCCGATACGCGCGGCCTGTATCCGCGGGACGACCACGATCGGCAGAGCCGCGCCCAGGTCGCCTCGCTGCGCGCCGCGTACGGGGCGATGGGCGCGTCGTCACGAGCGGGGGCGATGGTCGACGAACTCATCCGACGCAGTGGCGAATTCGCAGACCTGTGGGATACCCACATCGTCAGTCGGCGCTTCGAGGATCACAAGGTCCTGCTGCATCCCGAACTCGGTGCCATCGAAGTCGATTGCCAGGCACTGTTCACCGAAGACCAGTCGCAGGTGTTGCTCGTCCTGACCGCGGCCCCGCGAACCGATGCGGCGGGCAAGATCGAGCTGTTGAACGTCATAGGGACGCAGAAGCTCTGAACCCCCGCGGCGACGACCACTTCATGTGGTCAGGACGAAGGTGAGGACGACCCGGGCGGCCGAACGTTGATCCGGCGGCCGATCGCCGAGAGCTGGCGGAGCTGCGCACGTGTCAACCGGTCGATGACGAGTTCGCGGACATTCGCGAGATAACCGGGAGCCGTCGCCACGACCTTCTCCCAACCCGCCTCGGTGAGAACGGCATTGGTGAACCGTCCGTTCTCCGGGCAGGGGTGCCGGCGCACCCAGTTTCGCTTCTCTAGCCGTCCGACCACATGCGACAGGCGCGACAACGAACCGTAGGAGAGCTCGGCGAGCTCGCTCATCCTGAGGGTGCGTTCAGGCGCCTCCGACAACGCGGACATCACCTCGTACTCGAAGTGCGTGATCTGAGCATCCCGCAGGAGTTGTGCATCGAGTGCATGGGGCAGATGCGCGAGTGTGGTCGCCATCTGGATCCAGGCATCCATCTCCTCGTCATCGAGCCACCTCGGCTCGGGCGCAGTGGGCATCTGCGCAGTGTATCCGAAGTGAACAGCTCCGTCGTTGTTGACGCATCAAGTGTCAGCCACTAGCCTTCACTTGATTCATCAAGTCACATCACTCGCAGTTAAGGCGGCTTTGTCATGACCAACCCCCTCGTCCGCAGCGCGGGCATCCTCATCGGACGCGTGGCGCTCGGCGTGATCTTCTTGGCGCACGGGTTGCAGAAGTTCCAGCAGAACGGGTGGTCGGGACCGCAAACCGGATTCGACGCGATGGGTGTTCCCGCCGCGTCGTTCTCCGCCTTCGTGGTCACGTGGCTCGAGATCCTCGGGGGCATCGCCCTGATCGCCGGTCTGCTGACCCCGATCATCGCCGCACTGTTCGTCCTCGACATGGTCGGCGCTCTGTTCATCGCCCACGTCGACAGCGGAATCTGGGTCTCCGACGGCGGATACGAATTCGTCCTCGCACTCGCAGCCGGTTCCCTTCTGCTGGCGGTCGTCGGCGCGGGCCGGTTCAGCGTCGACGCCGCATTGGGGACCAAGCTGGGCTGGCTCGCCACCGACGATGCGCGGTCGCGCGACCTCGCCGGTGCGTCCCGCTGAGGGAACAATCACACAACCTCGAGACCCCGCACACCGCGTGTGCGGGGTCTCGGTGTATCTGCGCGGCGCGTATCGACTCTCAGGCGGTATCGCCTACAGTCCGAGGGCAGGCGTCGTCGTTGAGCCTGCGGGCACGATAGTGGTTCGGCAGCACGCCGCCTCCGTCGATGGGTGAGGGACATGACCTGGTTGATGCTGATCGGCGCGATTTTCTCCGAGGTCGCGGCGACTCTGTCGCTGAAGGGTTCTCAGGACGTACCGGCGCTGTACGTCGTGGTGGTCGTCGGCTATTCGGTCGCGTTCGTGCTGCTGGCCGCCGTCCTGAAGCGAGGCATGGGCATCGGTGCGGCATACGGAATCTGGTCGGCGTCGGGTGTCGCCCTCACCGCAGCGTTGGCGACACGGATCTTCGGTGAGTCCTTCACCGTGCTGATGGGGATCGGAATCGCCTGCATCATGGTCGGCGTGGTCCTCGTCGAGACCGGACACCGGCCGTCGGGACAATCCGACCCCGGCGAGGTGTGACCGTGGGATACGTCTTCCTCGTCGTCGCGATCATCGCCGAGGTCAGCGGCACGCTGGCGTTACGTGCCGCAGCCGGTGGCCGACCGCGGTTCTACGCCGTTGTCGTCGTCGGATACGCCGTGGCGTTCGCCGCCCTGACCCTGGGACTGCGCAACGGCGTCCCGCTCGGGGTCGCGTACGGGATCTGGGCGGCCACCGGCGTGGCCGTCACCGCGGTCGCGGCTCACTTCCTGTTCCGCGAGCGACTGAACCGTCGGATGGTGGCAGGCATCGGCATCATCATCCTCGGCGTCCTACTGGTCGAGCTGGGCGCGCTCCACTGACACCGCCGCCCTGCGGCACTGCTGCGTCGGAACTCTCGACTCAGCCCTGATCCACCGGGGTGTCGCGTCGACCTTCGGGCTCGTTGTTGTCGCGCGGATTGTCGAACGACACGTCGATCTCCTGAAACCCCTTGTTGCGCTGGGCGAGAACCTGGGCGGCGTAGGCCGCCTCGTCTCCCTCGGTGAGACTGACGTTGTCGGTGAACGGCGTCAGCAGGGAACGCGGGTAGAGATGGTCGACCCGGACCGCATTCACCTCCAGGCAGATCACGATGACGATCGACGCCACGTACAGGAAGGCGAGAAGCCCGAGGACGATCGCGAAGACACCGTTGGTGGAACTCGCGTTCCCGATGACGTGCTGGACGTACACGGCACCGAAGGTCTGGATGACCTGCCAGCAGACGGCGGCTCCGAACGCGCCCGGCAGCACATCCCGCACCGACACATTGCGAGCCGTGCCCACTCGGAAGGCCACGGTGAACACGAGGGTGCTGAGGGCCACCGACCCGAGAATCGCCAGCCACCTGCCGACGATGCCGAGCTCGAACGCCGCCGAGAGGCCGTTCACGATGGTCAGACCGATGACCGCGACACCGATGGTCGACAGGAGCAGCAGCCCGCGCAGCCTCGCGAAGATGGGATCCGGTCGTTCGTTGCGCGGGACCGCCCAGATCGTGTTCATGGCATTCTGTGCCGCCACCGCCACACCCAATCCGCCGTACAGGGACACCACCACGCCGATCACGATGGCGGTGACACCGCCGCTGAGCTTCTCGGGCTCTTCGAGCTGGCTTCCGATGACGGGGATCTGACTCATCGCCGAGTCCAGGATGCTCTCCTGCAGCGATGGATTGTCCGCGAGCACGATCCCGAGGATCGTCGCGAAGAGCAGGAGCAACGGAAACAGCGAGATGAAGGCGTAGTAAGCGCACAGAGCCGCGAGATAGGCACCCTGGTCGTCGACGAATTTGTAGATGACGGCAAGCGGGAATCCGGTGGCCGGATGACGCCGCTGGAATCGGTCGACGCGCTCGGTCAAGGACATCCGGTTACCTCCTTGTCGACGATCCCGCTCCCACCGTCCTCGTGTGCTGAGCCCGTGCGCGAGGACTGCTGGTGCGACTGTATCCCTCGTGACTGGCCGGATACGTCACGCGCGGCGGGCCGGTTCCTCACGGAACGGGTCGAACCCGGGCACGCCGAGGGCTCGGAGAGGTGACCCCACCCGCCAATAGACGAGTCCGGCCAGACCGCGCGGGAAATAGCGGGTGGTGGTGACGATGTCTACCGTGGTCCGGGACCCACGACTCTCGACCACCGTGTGATCGACGTAAGCACGACCGAACTTCGTGTCGGACAACCGAACCCGTAGGAACTCGGGCCGTCGGGCATCGACGATCTCGCCGCGTCGTCGTGCCGTGGCCCGCAGGTCGTCCCAGACCGTCGACGCCGTGCCCCGTTCGGTCCGACGGGTGGTCGACTCGAACATCTCCTCGCCGGCCCAGGCCGGGTCGGTGGGGATGGGCTCGGCTGCCGAGATGTCCGGGGATGCGTTCGTCCACGGTGCCGCGCCATCACCGCGCTGCGATCGCTCGAGGGTGCGGGCGACGGCCAGCGCATACGGCGTGAGTCCGCCCCGTGGCCTGTCGATGATCGCGTCGACCGCACGATCACGGCACACCGCATCACACTCGAGCGATTCGATGAGCGGCCGTGCGATCTTGCCGCGTATGGGGGTCACGAATCGCACCCACCGACTGGCCAGAGCGGGCGTCAGATAGGGGAGCACGACCATCACCCGTGGGCGGAGGCCGGCAACCTCGGCGTACACCTGCATCATGTCGCCGTACTCCAGGACGTCGGGCCCACCGATGTCCCACGTTCTCGACGACGGGACCGAGGCGGTGGCCGCCTCGACGAGGTAGTGCAGCGCGTCGTCGACGGCGATCGGCTGGATCTTGTTGTGCACCCACCGTGGCGTGGTCATCGCGGGTAGCCGCTCGGTGAGGTGACGGATGAGTTCGAAGGATGCCGAACCGGAGCCGATGAGAGTGCCCGCCTGTAGTGCGACCGTCTCTATCGACGAGTCGATCAGGATGTCCCCGACCTCGGCGCGGGACGCGAGGTGCTCGGAGAGCTCGGTGCCGGTGGGGTGGAGCCCGCCGAGGTAGACGATCCGGGAGACCTTGCAGTGCTTCGCAGCGGCCACGACATTCTCGGCCGAGCGACGCTCCTCGGCGGCGAAGTCCGAGTCGGTACTCATCGAGTGCACGAGGTGATAGACGACGTCGACACCCGCGAACGCCTTGATCAGTGAGTCCCGGTCCGAGAGATCACCGCGGACCACCTCGGCGTGGGCCTCCTTCGCCCACGGGGCGTCGGAGAGCTTGGACGGGGTTCGGGCCAGGGCTCGTACGCGGTGACCACGCTCCAGGAGGCGAGGCGCAAGTCGACCCCCCACGTAGCCGGTCGTACCGGTGACCAGGCAGGTCAGAGACTCGCTCACTTCACTCCTTGACGCTCGGGTGTCTCCAATCTAGGAGTGCCATCCCGAGCGGGAGATGTTATGCAGCGGGTCGGTGCACGATCGTTCCCGGCCGGCCACGGAAGTGTAACGATGAGCCTGCGGGTCGCCGTCGGTCCTTGCCCACGGGCCGGCCGTCAGTTCCCGTCCGTCGCGCCGGGCATGTTCTCGAACCACTGGCAGTCCTCGAGCAGTCGACTGCTCTTCCATCCCTCAGAAGTGCGGACCATCGAGTGGTGATAGTTGCCGCCGCACGTGCTGAGTTCGCTCATGCCGACGAACCGCATCGGGTTGAAGAACATGGCTCGCACCTCGGCGCGGTCGCCGTCGAAGGTGTACTCGATGTTGGTGATGAAGTGCTGGCTGACCGACACGAACGCGAAACTCTCCTCGAGCCATGCAGCGATCTCGTCGCGATGACCCGCTTGTCCGAACGGTGTGGAGGTGTAGTCGACCGTCGCGTCGTCGGTGAACACCGATCGCCACAGCCCCCAGTCCTTGGTGTCGACCGCCCGCGAGTACCGGGACAACGTGTCCGCGATGCCGAACCGATCACTGATCTCCTGCAGGTCCATCGTTCTCCTGTCCGAACACTGGGGCGACGCAGCGACGCGGGTACATCCCGTACCGGCGTCGCCCCGCTCTGTCGGCACTATAGACAGCCGTCCAGACATGCGTCGGGGAACGGAGATATGATCCGTCGCTCTGACCCGCTACTCGGTGAACCTGACTTGCATCAGCGCATTCGTCACGTAGGTGGTCTCGCGGTCGATGCCGGCGGCCTCCAGGGCGCGGTCGAACAGTGTCCCGGCCGGTCCGACGAACAATTGCCCCGAGCGGTCCTCCTGGTCAGCCGGTTCGTCGTAGCGATCGAACCGCCCGCCGAACGGCGACCCCGGCGACGGCGCCGGTGATCACCCATGGCCCGCCCACGAGGAGTGGGTCGATCCAGGCGTGATTGTTGTCGACGCGCTTGCGACCGACGCGTGACGACCAACCGTGGTGGCTGAGTTCGGATTTGATGCCCGTCTCGGTGAACGGATTGTCGGGACGTCCGGTGGCCAGCGACACAAGGTGGGCCTCGACGGACGCCACCCGATCGGCTCCCAACAACATGAGCCAATGTGCCGCACGCGCTTCACTGAAGCGGTACGCGGAACGCCGGATCACTCCGGACAGGCCACGTGGCGGCGTCGAGGTGCCGAAAACCGGTGTGAGGAAGGCATGTTCGTTCGACCTCTCGCGCGGCCATCGTTCCGGCTGGTCCTCGGGCACCTCCCAGTGGACGCCGGGCGCCGGGCCCACCGCGAGTTCCTGCGGGAAGGCGGGACGATCGGCGGGGTCCGAGTCGACACCCCAGCCGGGAATCCGATCGACGAGGGCGGAGGTGTCGGGGTCGTTGGGTCGGTCTGCGGGATAGGCGGGCATGGGTCCTCCTCAGCCGGCGTCGGCCACGATGATGGGTTTGATGCAGTCGTCGAGCTTGGCGGAGAAGATGTGATAGCCCTCGGCGATGTGCTCCAACGGGATGCGATGGGTGACAATGTCGTTCGGCTTGAAGTAGCCGTTCTGGATGTGCTCGAACAGGCGGGGCCACTGCCGTTTGACCGGGCATTGGTTCATGTTCAGCGTCAGCCCTTTGTTCATCGCGTCACCGAACTTCACCGCGCTGAACATCGGCCCGTAGGCGCCCATGACCGAGACGGTGCCACCCTTGCGCACCGAATCGATCGCCCAGTTCAGAGCGATGGGGGAGCCGCCCTGCAACTTGAACTTCGCGGCGGTCACATGCTGGAGGAAGTTGCCGTCGGCCTCGGCGCCCACGGCGTCGATCACACGATCGGCACCGATGTTGTCGGTGATGTTCTTCAAGTGGACGATGATGTCGTCGTACTCGGCGAAGTTGTATGTCTCGGCGTGCGCGAACTGCGCCGCCTTGTCCAACCGGTACTGCAGGTGATCGATGACGATCACCCGGCCGGCGCCCATGAACCATGCCGACCGCGCCGCGTACAAGCCGACCGGACCGGCTCCGAAGACGATGACGGTCTCGCCCTGCCGGATGTCGGCGAGCTGTGCACCGAAGTATCCGGTGGACAACGCGTCCGTCAGGAGCAGGGCGTCTTCGGGGTCCATCCAGTCCGGGATGATGGTCGGACCGACATCCGCGAACGGAACACGGACGAACTCCGCCTGACCCCCGTCATAGCCGCCGCAGGTGTGCGAGTACCCGTAGATGCCCCCGACCGCCGTCGCGTTCGGATTCACGTTGTGGCAGTTGGAATACAGGCCTCGGGCGCAGAAGTAGCACGTTCCGCAGTACACGTTGAACGGCACCATGACCCTGTCGCCGACCTCGAGGTTGCGCACCGAACCCCCGACCGATTCGACGACGCCGATGAACTCGTGCCCGAAGGTCATTCCGGGACGGGTGTCGGGCATCATGCCGTGGTACAGATGCAGGTCGGACCCGCAGATTGCCGCATGGGTCACCCGGACGATCGCGTCGTTGGGGTGCTCGATGCGGGGCACCGGCTTCTCCTCGACGCGGACCTTGTAGGGACCGCGGTAGACCATCGCCCGCATGGTGTCAGCACTCATGCGCGAAGGCTTACCCTCGCGTCACATCGACAAACCTGGTGGCGAGGTGGCCGGGTCGGTTGCCACCCCCGCATGCGGGCTCGTCGAGCCTCGGAATGAGGTGTACAAAAGTAACCCGAGTACGAGACCGCCCCGGGAGAGGACCGTCGATGTCAGTGGTGTCTTATGTGATTGCCGGGTCCGAGGCGACCGGGGGTGCCGGTATCCAAGCCGATCTGCGTACGTTCGCACAGCTCGGCACCTACGGTGTCGGGACGATCACGTGCATCGTGTCCTTCGACCCGAAGGCGGGTTGGGGTCATCGTTTTGTGCCGATCGACCCGGCGGTGATCGCGGACCAGATCGAGGTGGCCACCGCGGCCCACGAACCCGATGTGGTCAAGATCGGCATGCTGGGCACCCCGGCGACGATCGCGACGGTGGCCGAAGCCCTGGCGTCCCGGCGGTGGCGACACGTCATCGTCGATCCGGTGCTCATCTGCAAGGGCCAGGAGCCCGGAGCTGGATTGGACACCGACAACGCACTGCGCTCGCAGATCCTGCCGCTGGCCACCGTGGTGACGCCCAACCTCTTCGAGGCGGCCACACTCGCCGGGATGGACGAGCTCACCTCGGTCGATGACCTCGCTGAGGCCGCCCGCCGCATCCATGACCTCGGCCCCGGCGTCGTGGTCGTCAAAGGTGGCGTCGGACTCCCCGGCGATGACGCAGTCGACGTCGCGTTCGACGGCACCGACGTGACCGTGCTGCGGGCGCCGAAGGTGGGCGACGAACGCGTGTCGGGCGCCGGTTGCGTGTTCGCGGCCGCGACCACCGCGGAACTGACGAAGGGCGCCGACGTGCTGGACGCCATCCGGACCGCCAAGCAGTTCACCCACGACGGGATCGTCGGGCGCCTCGCCTCTCGCGCCCCCTTCGACGCGGTTTGGCACGGCGCGCGCTGACCCGCCACGGGCGTAGCGTGTGGCCATGTCCACAACCTCCGACGCTGCGGTCGTCGGCGCCGGGATCATCGGCCTGTCAACCGCATATCACCTTGCCCGACAGGGTCTTTCGGTCACTCTCTACGAGTCGGGCCGGCCCTGGTACGGCCAGTCGGCCGGGCAGTCCCGCATCTTCCGCCACGCACACGACGACCCGAGACTCGTCGAGCTGGCCGTTCGAGCACGCCATCAATGGGACGAGTGGTCCGACTACCTAGGCACCCCAACCCCACTGATCTCCTCCGACGGTGCCGTCGCACTGGGCGGCGCGGTCACCGATCGACACGCGATTCTCGAACGCGCCGGCGTGGAAGTCGTATCGCTCGACCCCGCGTCGCTTCTGGAGATCCTGCCGGTGCTCGCGGAGTACGACGGTGAGGCGATGCTCGACGTCCGCGGCGGTTCCATCGACACCCGAGCCGCGATATCCGGGCTCGCGAACAGGTTTCGCGACGACTTCGTCCACGAGGAGGTCATCGCCGTCCACCAGGACGGTGACGCCGTCTCCGTCCGGACACCCACCACACTGGGGAAACACGGCACAGTCGTGGTGTGTGCGGGGCGGGACCGCGGCGCTCGCACGCGGAGTGGGCCTGATGCTCCCGCTGCGCCTGGGCGCGCACGTTCGCGTGTCTTTTCGAGTGCGGGACAACACACTTCGGCTTCCGACGCTGCAGGACGCCAGCGGTTGCTTCGGTGCCGCAGGTGTCTATGCCGCGGTGTACCCCGACCGGTCGGCCTACGGCCTGGGGATTGCCGACGACGTCGACGCCCTCGACGACGGAGCGATCGTCGATGGGGGCAGGCTCGGGGATCTGGCAACTGCGGCGTCGCGGTATGTGACAACCGCACTGCCCGGTCTCGATCCCACCCCGCTCGAGACCGTGCACTGCTGGGTGACGAGGCTGCCGTGGGGCGACGACGGTATGGCCATCTGGCGCACGGGATCGGTCGTCGCGGTGGCTGGCCACAACATGTTCAAACATGCGCCCGTCATCGGCGAAGCCCTCGCACGGACCGTGGTCGAGGGACGGGTTCCGGCCGGGTTCGGTCCCGGCGACCGCCTGGGGGACCCCCGCCAGGGGGACCCGACGGTCTGAGACCCGGACTCGCTCGCTGTCGGGGCGGCGCGTGGTGTCAGAGTGGCGTCCTGCGGGTAGTCGTGCGAGATCACGGTGTCGGCGACGGCGCCACCAGCCACCACCGTCGAGGAGTGCCATGTCCGACACCGTTGCAGACGTCGTGTTGAACCGATTGCGGGAGTGGGGGGTTCGCCAGATCTTCGGTTACCCCGGAGACGGCATCAACGGTTTGCTCTCGGCGTGGGACCGCGCCGGCAACGACCCGCAGTTCGTCCAGTCGCGTCACGAGGAGATGAGTGCGTTCCAGGCTGTCGGGTACGCGAAGTTCTCGGGCCAGGTCGGGGTCTGCGCCGCGACCAGCGGCCCGGGCGGCATCCATCTGCTGAACGGCTTGTACGACGCGAAGCTCGACCATGTGCCGGTGGTGGCGCTGGTCGGACAGACCGAACGTTCGGCGATGGGCGGTGCGTATCAGCAGGAGATCGACATGCTGGCGCTGTACAAAGACGTCTGCAGCGACTTCGTCCAGATGTGCTTGGTGCCCGAGCAGATTCCCAATCTCATCGACCGGGCCATCCGCGTCGCTGTCGCCGAGCGGGCGCCCACCGCGCTGATCTTTCCCTCCGACGTGCTCGATCTGGACTACGAGCCGCCGCAGCAGGCCTTCAAGCAGGTGCCGTCCAGTTTCGGGATGACGCGTCCGACGCAGGCACCTGACGCCGCGGCGATCCGGCAGGCAGCGGAGATCCTCAACGCGGGCGAGCGGGTGGCGATGCTGGTGGGGCAGGGCGCCAAGGACTGCGTTTCCGAACTGACGGCCGTCGCCGACGCACTCGGTGCCGGGTGCGCGAAGGCGCTGCTGGGGCGGGACGTCTTACCGGACACGCTGCCGTGGGTCACCGGATCGATAGGGCTGCTCGGGACGACGGCGAGTCACCACCTGATGACCGGGTGCGACACCCTGCTCACCGTCGGGTCGAACTTTCCGTACTCGCAATTTCTCCCGTCCTTCGGTCAGGCACGAGGAGTTCAGATCGATCACTCGCCGAAGACGATCGGGATGCGATATCCGAATGAGCTCAACGTCGTCGGCGACGCCCGGGCAACGCTGCAGGCCCTCATCCCGCTGCTGGAGACCAAGAGCGACCGGACGTGGCGGGACGAGGTCGAAACCGCGGTCGAACAGTGGTGGGCGACGGCAACCGAGCAGGCGATGACCGACGCGGACCCGATCAACCCGATGCGGATCTTCCACGAGTTCTCCGCGAGGGCTCCCGCTGACTCGATCGTGACGGCGGACTCCGGCACCGCGGCGGACTGGTACGCGCGGCACATCGTGTTCCGGAACGAGATGCGTGGTTCGTTGTCGGGGACGCTCGCCACGATGGGCCCTGCTGTCCCGTACGCCATCGGTGCCAAGTGGGCACATCCGTCCCGGCCCGCCATCGCCTTCGAGGGCGACGGGGCGATGCAGATGAACGGGCTGGCCGAGATGATCACCGTCGCCCACTACTGGCGGCAGTGGACCGACCCCCGCCTCGTCGTCGCCGTGTTGCACAACAACGACCTCAATCAGGTGACCTGGGAACAGCGGGCTATGTCCGGGTCCCCGAAATTCGCTCCCTCGCAGAATCTTCCCGATGTCGACTACGCAGCGTTCGCTCGCAGCATCGGACTCGTCGGGATCAACGTCGACAACCCCGATGACCTCGGTGCCGCGTGGGACACCGCGTTGTCGGCAGACCGGCCTGCCCTGCTGGATGTCCGGTGCGATCCCACGGTGCCGCCGATACCACCACACACGACGCGCGAGCAGGTCCTGGCCCTCGGGAAGTCCCTCCTCAAGGGCGACGAGGACGCGTCGTCCGTCGTCGAGAACGTGGCCAAGCAGAGCATCGGGCGGTTCCGTCCCGGCACGGACTGACGGCGAGTGGGGCGGGAACGGTGCGGGCCGGTGTCATCCCGCCCCGGTCCGTACCCATGGATTCCGAGGTGGTGCATCCTGGACACAGCACGTATGTCGTCGAGCAGAGGAGAACCGGGTGGCCACGACGCCTGAGGAAGTGGATGTGCTGATCGTCGGGGCCGGCATCTCCGGCATCGGTGCAGCGCGTTACCTGCGAACCGAGCATCCCCGCAAGTCGATGATCATCGTCGAGGCTCGCGACAACGCGGGCGGGACCTGGGATCTGTTCCGCTACCCGGGAATCCGATCCGACTCCGATCTGCACACCTTCGGCTACGAGTTCAAGCCGTGGACCGACAAACAGGCCATCGCCGACGCACCGCGCATCCTCGACTACCTGCACGAGACCATCGACGAGAACGAGCTCGCCGGCAAGATCCGGTACGGCCACCGGGTCGTGGCGGCGGCGTGGTCCTCCGAGAGGGCCCGCTGGCTCGTCGACATCGAACGCACCGACACCGAACGCACCGACACCGATCAGGGCGGGAGCGGACACGAGCCGGAGCGCGTCCAGATCAGCGCCAGATGGATCTTCTGCGGATCCGGTTACTACGACTACGAGAAGGGCTTCGCACCAGAGTTCGCGGGGCAGGAGCGGTTCCGCGGTCAGATCGTTCATCCACAGCACTGGCCGGAAGACCTCGACTACGCAGGCAAGCGAGTGGTGGTCATCGGCAGCGGGGCAACCGCGGTGACCCTGCTACCGGCGATGGCGGAGGAAGCTGCGCACGTCACCATGCTGCAGCGCACACCGACCTACATCATCCCGTTGCCGCGCGAGGACGCGATCGCCAACACCTTGAAGAAGGTCCTCGGCGACAAACGCGGCTATGCGTTGACACGACAGAAGAACGTCGCGCAGCAGCGGATCCTGTTCGAACTGTGTCAGCGCTTCCCGAAGGTCGCTCGACGGCTGATCCGCAAGATCAACGAGTCACAGCTCCCGGCCGGATATCCCGTCGACGAGCACTTCAAACCGCCATACAACCCGTGGGATCAACGCCTCTGTGTTGTTCCCGACGCGGATCTCTTCCGCACCCTCCGGTCCGGCACGGCGTCGATCGTCACCGACCGCATCGACAGTTTCACCGAGAACGGCATCCTGCTCGAGAGCGGCCAGGAACTCGAGGCCGACATCATCGTCACCGCCACCGGCCTCAACATCAAGATCATCGGCGGTATCGACCTCAGCGTCGACGGTGATCCCGTGTTTCTGCCCGACACCGTCGTCTACCGGGGAATGATGTTGTCGGGCGTCCCGAACTTCGCGCTCGCCATCGGTTACACCAATGCCTCGTGGACGCTGAAGATCGGCCTGCTGTGCGAGTACTTCTGCAAATTGCTCGCGCACATGGACTCTCACGGTCATGACACGGTCTGGGCGGTAGCGGATCCGTCGATGCCGACCCGTCCGCTGCTCGACTTCGGCGCCGGATATGTCCAGCGAGCGCTGGACACCTTGCCGAAGCAGGGTCCTGAGGCCCCGTGGGTCATGTCCATGAGCTACTACACCGATCGACGACTGTTCCGGGGCAGCGTCGTCGACGACAATCTCCGGTTCTCGGGAGCAGGAGACCGCTCACGGACCCCGGCTGAGACGCACATCTGAGCGGGCCGCGTGCCCGGATGGGGCCGACTCGGACCCATTCCGGGACGACGCGGGCTCGGTGGTCACATCCGGGCGAACCGAGCGAGCCAGTAGCAGTAGACGCCGTAGGCGGCGATCCCGACTGCCGCGGCGACCATCAGCACCTGGCCGGCGGGTAGCCCGGCCAGAGACTTCACCGCACCGTCGATACCGGTCGCCTTCGAGGGGTCGGCAGTCGCGACCGCGACGATGACGAGAATCCCGGTGCCCACCAGAACGGCACCCTTTCCGCAGTAGCCGATGATCCCGGCAAGGGTGGCGCCCTTGTCGTCCGAGATCTTGAGATCGTCGAGGAATGAGCGGCTCGCACCCTTGTAGACGTGGTAGATCCCCACACCGATGATGATCAGTCCGGCGGCCACCAGAACGAACTTTCCACCGCCCGACTGCAGGAGCCGCGCGGTGAGTCCGGCGTTCTCCTGGCCGCTCGACTTGCCCTGACCGGTCGCGAATCGGATGGCCGACCACGCGAACCCGACGTACACGACGGCAAGCGACAGCGCTTTGCCGCGGTCGAACCACTGCTCGGCACCGTCATTGTCCTGACCGGGTTCGGTGGCATGCGGGCCGACGATCGCCTCGGCAAGCCGCCAGAGGGCGAGCGCCGCGAAGGCCACCACCGCGATCCACAACACGACCCGGCCGCCCGATGAGTCCGCGAAGATGCCCAGGGCGCCGGACTGGTCGGCATTTCCGGTGTCGCCGAACGCGATTCGCAAGACGATATAGGCGATCAGCAGGTGCAGGACACCGCTGACGGCGTGCCCGGCGCGGGCCAACCGCTCGAACCACGGGCTGTCGGTGGCGCGGTCGACCGCGCCGGTCACCTGGTTGTGGGTCATCTCGCTCATTCTCCCCGCTGGTTGCGGAGTTCTCGCGCCTGTTCGACGAACTTGCGGTCCTTCTCGTCGTTCTTGTCCGACGCCTTGGTATCTCGAGGAGGCAATTGCAGGTGCTCTTCGGCAGGCATCCCGGCCTGGAGTTGCCGGCCGCGCTCGAGCTCGGAGTCGAATTCCGCCCCGAAGAGCAACGCCAGGTTGGTCAGCCACAACCACAGCAGGAAGACGATCACGCCGGCCAGTGCGCCGTAGGTCTTGTTGTAATTGCCGAAGTTCGAGACGTACAGGGCGAAGGCGGCCGACGCCACGATCCACGTGACGATGGCCAGCACCGCCCCGGCACTGATCCAGCGGAACTTCGGCTGGCGCACATTGGGTGTTGCCCAGTAGAGGATGGCCACGATCAGGATCACGAAGATCAGCACCACGGGCCAGCGGACGATGTTCCACACGGTCAGCGCGGTGTCACCGAGGCCGATCGCGTCGCCGATGGACTGCGCGATGGGTCCGCTGACCGCGAGCATCAGCGCCACCGCCGCCGCGAGAACCAGCGCCACGAAGGTGACCAGCAGCATGAGCGGACGTAGCTTCCAGACCGGACGGCCCTCGTCGATCTCGTACATGCGGTTCATCGCCCGACCGAATGCACCGACGTACCCCGACGCAGACCAGAGCGCGCCGGCCAGGCCCAGGACGAGTGCGAAGCCCGCGCTCGGTGCGGACACGAGTTGTTCTATCGGACCTCGCAGGGTGTCCACCGCCGACGACGGACCGAGGTCGTCGACCATCTTCAACACGGCGTCTGTCGTCTTCTCTCCCTGACCGAACACGCCCAGCAGTGACACCAGGGCGAGAAGAGCGGGGAACAGTGACAGGACCGCGTAGTAGGTGAGGGCTGCCGCCAGATCTGTGCACTGATCGCGGGAGAACTCGCGGGCCGTCTTCCGCAGGACGAACAACAACGACGGTTTGGTGAGGTCGGTGGGCGAGTCGGGCTTACGCGGATCGTCCGGGTCCGCGGACTCCGGATCGTCGCGTACGTCCTTGTCGACTGGGGGAGCATCGTCTTCGCGCTTCACCCCAGGGTCATAACCCCGGGACGTCGACGCCAAACTTTCCGCGGTGGGCGACGCCTTGTCCGACGCTCAACCTGGCATCATCCGGCGATGCGAAAGGCCGCATCCACAGTGGTTTGGAGGTCTGCCTGAATCCTGCGCGTGATGGCCGCCGGGGTTTCTTGCACCAGCGGCATCAGGTCGACAGGAGCGCCGAGGGTCACCACGGGGGCACGGCGGTCGCCCGGGTAGGCGATGCCCGCCGACACCAGACACACCTGCGTACCGTTCCGCAGAGCGCGGTGTGCGATGTGCCCGATCCCTGTTCCGAGCTTCTGCACGTGTCTCGGGTCGACCTCGTTGCATGTGCCCTCGGGAAAGACGGCAATGCTGTCACCGCGTGCCATCCGTTCGACGCAGACCCCGATCATCTGGCGTCCCGCGTCCGCAGCGGCTCGTATCCCGTGATCCTTGGTCCGGAAGACCGGGATCCCGCCCAGGGTGTCGATCTTCCGGCGCTGTCGAGGCTCTTCGAACAGCTCGTCCTTCGCCAGGACCCGCATGCGCCCGATCCGGGCGCGCAGGGGAGACCGGAATCCGGCTGCCGCCAGTACCAACGGATCGCGATCGGAGACGTGGTTGGCGGCGATGAGCAGCGGCGCACCACCCCGCACGGCACGCATCAGGGCATCCCGATCGGCCGGGCGGACCGTGGGCCGGATGCGCGCAGCGAGCAACCCGTACATCATCCGAGCCCGGGTCCGGTTCTGTTGATGGGACAGGTAGTGCTCGTATACCGCTCGAGAGTCGGGGAGGGTGACGTCCACCTAAGTTACGGTACCGTAGGTTCGTGCGGACCACGGCCGGTTCGGCCGACCGTGGCGTCGTCGGGTCACCAAGACCCGGGTCACGAAGACCTCGGTCGAAGAACTCAGTCGGGGACCACCACGGCGCGGCCACGCAGTTCATTCGCGGCGAGTCGCCGGTACGCCTCGAGCCCGTTGTCCAACGAGAACTTCTCGACGGCGACCTCCAGAACGCCATCGCGCGCCAGATCGAGGACCTCGATGAGCTCGTCGCGCGCACCCCAGTAGGGAGCCCGGACCGAGACCTCGTAGGGCTGCGAGAAGAACCCGACCTTCGCCGCGGCCACACCGTCGCCGATACCGACGATCACCACATCGCCCATCGTGCCGACGATCCCCATCGCCGTGTCGATGGTCGGTTGGAGTCCGACGAAGTCGAATACAGCTGTGGCGCCTTCATTTCCGGTGATCTTGCGAACATTGGCGACGGCATCCGCATCACTGAGGACGGTCTCGTGGGCACCGACCTCCCGGGCGAAGCTCAGCTTGTCCTCGCTCACATCGAGCGCGATGACCCGTGCTGGAGTGAGATGCCGGAGCAGTTGGATCCCGATGTGGCCGAGCCCGCCGGCGCCGATCACCACCGCCGTCGTGCCACCGACGAGCTTCCCGAGCGACGGCTTGATCGCGTGATAGGGCGTCAGACCTGCATCGGTGAGCGGCACTGCGGCGACCGGGTCGAGGTCGCCGAGCGGAACGAGATGGCGTGCGTCGTCGACGATCAAGTACTCGGCCATCGCACCCTCCTTGCCGAGGCCGGGCGGCGCGATGCCCAGTTCGGCCGCGCGGGGGCAGTAGTTCTCCAGACCGCGCGAACAGAAGTGGCACACGCCGCAGCCCCACGGCCCGTACACGGCGACCGAGGTTCCTTCCGAGAGCGTGGTGACCCCACTGCCGACAGCTGCCACCACACCTGCGCCTTCGTGACCGAGGGTCATCGGCAGCGGATAAGGAAAGCCCTCGGCGGGCATGTTCAGCACGAAGTCGTCGGAATGGCAGGCGCCGGCTGCGGTGACCTTCAGCAGCACTTGACCGGGGCCCGGGGTCGGCTTGTCCACTTCTCGCAGTTCGGGAGCTTGACCTGGTGTGACGATCTGGATGGCTTTCATGCAATGAGACCTTTCATTTCTGTCGTCCGTGTCGACCCCTCCTCCGGTCTACCCGCACATGGTGAAGCTCGCATACGTTGCGGCATCTAGCGCCCATCCGACCGGTACATGGCTCGTTGCATTCGCGAGATCTGCTTCCTGCGGCGTTCCCGCTCGGCCCGCAGGCGCGCGTCGGAGCGGGACGCCGCGTACTCGTTCTCTCGCTGCAGACGGTGATAGCTGTCGAGGCGACGGCGGGGGAGGGCGCCGGATTCGATGGCCGCCACGACGGCGCAACCGGGTTCGCCGGCGTGTGCGCAGTCGGTGAACCGACAGCGTGCGGCCAGTTCGGTGATCTCCGCGAAGACGGTGTCGATGCCGTCGTCGGCATCCGCCAGGCCCACGCCGCGGAGTCCGGGGGTGTCCAGCAGCACCCCGCCCCGAGGGAGCGGCACCAGTTCCCGCCAGGTGGTCGTGTGTCGACCTTTGCCATCCGACTCACGCACCGCGTTCGTCGGCAGGATCTCGTCACCGAGCAACCGGTTGCCGAGAGACGACTTCCCGGCACCGGATGGGCCGATGAGCACCACGGTGCCTCGCAGGGTGGCCGCCAGGGCGTCGAATCCGTCGCCGGTGACGGCACTGGTCACGACGACCTCCACGCCGGGCGCCACCGCCGTCACGTCCGACAAGGCTTGCGGCACATCGCTACAACGGTCTGCCTTGGTCAGGACGAGCACCGGCATGCCGCCGCTCTCCCAGGCGAGGGCGAGCATCCGTTCGATCCGGCCGGGTGTGATCGGATCTGCCAGCGAGGCGACGACCACGACGGTGTCGACATTGGCCGCCAGCACCTGCACCCGGGAGTTACGCGACGCGGTCGCCCGGACAACCGCGGTGCGGCGGTCGAGTACTCGGACGACGGCCGCCTCGACCGTCGGGGTCGGGGGTCGCACGGCAACCCAGTCGCCGGTGCAGGGCGTCATGTTGTCGTCGTCCGAGTGCGGAGCAAGTGCCGTTCGGAGGCGCCGGCCGTCGGCGACGACATCGCAGAATCCGCGTTCGGCGCGGACGACCCGTCCGGGCACGAGACCGTCGGCCCGGAACGGGCCGAACGCCTCATCTCGCATGTCATCCCACCCGAGTTCGGCGGGAGTGGGAGTCGGCGACGGGCGAGAGGGAACCGGTGAAGACGAGGAATTGGATGAGGGGGTGTCGGAGTGAGTCAACGTAGAGACCTTCGTCGGAGCGGGCCCGGCTCGCAAGGCGTCTCCGACCCACCGAGGCGGTGGGGTCGAGCGCGAATCAGGCTGCGACGCCTGGAATGAGGGCCCTGGGGATGAGGATGATTCGGGCACAGCGCACACACGTGCGATCCATGACGGTCATCGACTCACCTCCGATGTCTTCGTTGTCGACTGTTTGTCAGGCGTGGGCGACGCTACCACTGACGGGCTCGCCGGCGCGCCCCATTTTCCGGGCACATATCGCGCGGTCACCCAGCGGTCGCGACGCTCACCATCGCCGCATCGGATACCGGACTGCGCAGTCGACGCATTGCCGTGCCGCCGGTAAGACCTCGAGACGCTCGGGATCTATGGGAACGCCGCAGGTCTCGCATCGACCGTACGATCCGTGCCCGAGGCGCTCCATGGCTGCGTCGATCTCGTCGAGGCGCACCCGAGAACGTTCGAGTTGCGCCACCAGATGGCCGCGTTCGACGGCCAGGGTCGATCCCTCGGGGTCGTGTTCGTCGTCCGCGGCGGCATCCGCGGTCGCCTCGATCACGGCATCCAGCCGCGACGACAGCGAATGGATGAGCGCGGCCGTCCGAGCACGTTCGGCCGTCAGGGCATCCCGTGACAACCGCGGGGAGTCGGATGCATCCGCGCCGTCCGAAGACGTCATGTCCCGCAGAAGGTCTGGAAGCTGTCGCTGAAGGCCTGAGGGGCCGGCGCGGCGTAGTGGGCCAACTCGGTGCGTCGCTCGTAGGGACGCGTGACAGCCTCCAGCAGGCGCTCGAACGGCTCCATGTCTCCATCGGTTGCGGCTCGCAGTGCCGCGTCCACCTGGTGGTTTCGCGGAATGTAGAGCGGATTGACGCGGTCCATCGCCTCGGCGGTCCTCTGCGGCGGCCGGCCGATGCGTTGCAGGGATGAGCGCCAGCGCTCGAGCCAGGGCCCGATGTGCTCACGCGGTACGGCACTGGCGATGGGCACGTCGTCGCCGCGAAGGTCGTCGGCCAGTGCGCGGAACGTGGTGGTCCAGTCGGCGCGATGTTCCTTCATCAGCGTGAGGAGGTCATCGATCAGCTCGGGGTCGGTGAAGGCTTCGGAGAGTCCGATCTTGGCGGACATCCCGGCCATGAAGTGGCGGTCGTAGCGGGTGTCGAAGGTCGTCAGTGCTGCGGTCGCCGCGGCGATGGCCTCGTCGGGGTTCGGTCCCACCAGCGGTAAGAGAGTCTCGGCGAATCGGGCGAGGTTCCACTTCAGGACGACGGGTTGGTTGCCGAATGCGTATCGCCCGCCGTGATCGATCGAGCTGAAGACCGCTGACGGGTCGAAGGCGTCGATGAAGGCGCAGGGGCCGTAGTCGATGGTCTCGCCGGAGATGGTGGTGTTGTCGGTGTTCATCACGCCATGCACGAAGCCGACGAGCATCCAATCGGACAGGAGCTGCGCCTGGCGTTCCAGAACCGCCTCGAAGAACTTCAGGTAACGATTGCCGCCGCCGGTCTCGGGCATCTCCGACAGTTCGGGGTAATGCCGGGTGATCGCGTAGTCGGCGAGCGGTTGGACGAGGTCGGTGTTGCGGGCCGCGTACTCGAAGGTCCCGACCCGCAGATGGCTGGCCGCCACACGGGCCAGCACCGCGCCGGGTTCGATCCCGTTGCGCTGCACGCCTCGTCCGGTTGCCACGACCGACAATGACCGGGTCGTCGGGATACCCAGTGCGTTCATCGCCTCGCTGACGAGGTACTCGCGCAGCATCGGGCCGGTCACCGCGAACCCGTCACCACCCCGGGAGAACGGCGTGGGCCCAGACCCCTTGAGCTGCAGATCGATCCGCGTTCCGTGGGTGTCGACGAGTTCGCCGAGAAGCAGCGCGCGGCCGTCGCCGAGCAGCGGTGTGTACCCGCCGAACTGGTGACCCGAGTACGCGGTGGCGACGGGCGTCGCGTCGGCCGGCGCCGCTGCGCCCGACAGGATGGCGATGCCGTCGTCGGAGCGGAGTGCCTCGACCTCCAGTCCCAAGGACTCGGCGAGTTGCTCGTTCAGCACGAGGAGCGTGGGATCAGGTGCGTCCGCGCTTCGCCACGGCACGGTCAGCGGAGTCAGCGCGTCGGCGAACGTGCGGGTGAACCCGCTGATCGCGGTGCTGATGCGGGCGGGGGAGTCGGGGGCAGCCACAGTGTCGAGAGTAACCAGTTCGACGGTCGGCAAACCGCCCGGAACGACGCGGCCTCACACGATGGTGCTCGCGGTCGACGACGTGGTCAGATCGCGACGGCCGTCCCGCAGATACCGCAGGCCTCGAACTGCTTGCGGCCCCACCGGGCGATCGGGATGAAGAAGACGGTGAATTGAGTGAACTCGCGCATGCGAGTCCACTGGGTGGTGTTGTGGCAACGCGGACACGTTCGGGTCTGCCCGGCACCGAGTCGTTGCTGTTTGCGGCCGTAGCCGAAGAGGAAGAACACCCCATCATCGTAGAGAGACGCCGCAGCGGCCTGCTCGACTTCGCTCCGCTCGCGGCGACGCCCGTCACGTCTCGCCACCTCGGCCCCGTCTGGCGAATCTCCGGCGTCGGTACGCTCGAGAGTGTCCGGTTTGCCGGTACGGGCCCGTCGTCGCCGTGCTGATCGTCGGACACCGAAGAGCTTGGAGGTAGGCATGGATGGACTGATCTTGATCGCGGTCATCGTTCTGGTGGTCGTCGGCGTGGTGGTGATCGCGCAACGGCGCTCAGGCGTATCGGCGGCCCGCACGCTCGACGACGCGAAGGCCGATGCGCGGCAGGCGATCGAGCGGCTCGGTGGTCAGGTCTTCATGCTCGTCGGTGACGGACCCGCGTCGAAGCAAGCACTGGCCGACGCCGGTGAGCGCTACACTGCCGCGGGTTCGCAGATCGAACAGGCCAATTCGCCTGCGCAGGCCCGACTGGCCAAGCAGACTGCGATCGAGGGTCTGTACTACATCCGGGCCGCCCGCACCGCGATGAACCTCGATCCCGGTCCGGCGATTCCCGAGCTCGACGGTCAGCGGAGCGCCGGAGCGGTCACCGAGGAACGCGAGGTCGACTTCGAGGGCCGACAGGTGGCGGCGTCGCCGACACCGTCGGAACGGACGCCGAACTATTACCCCGGTGGTCGTGTCGCCGGTCGACCGGTACCTGCCGGTTGGTACTCCGAGCCGTGGTGGAAGCCGGCTCTCGTGGCCGGCGCGTGGGGACTCGGATCCATGTTCTTGTTCTCGGCGATGTTCTCCGGCATGGCCGGGGTCCCTTACGACGCCCAGGGATTCGAGAGCGGAGCGGGTGACGCCTCCGACGCGGGAGCCCTCGATGGCGGGGATGCCGCCGGTGAAGGCGACTTCGGAGACGGCGGCGGAGACGGCGGGTTCGGTGGCGACGGCGGGTTCGGTGGCGACGGTGGGTTCGGTGGCGACGCTGGATTTGGCGGTGGCGGAGACGGGTTCGGCGACTTCGGCGGTGGCGGCTTCGATTTCTGAGGCCCGGCTCTGGCTGGTCGTGGCGACTAGGCGGACTGGTCCGGACGACCGGTGGGCACGACCCCACGCAGGAATGTCAGCTGATCGGCGATCACCGAATCGAAGAGCGGCGGCAGGTACGGGCTGAAATGCCCGCCGGGATAAGCGATCACCGTTGACGTTCTGATACGTCGTGCCGCTTTCCGCGCGGATCGCGCCGGCGCGATGTCATCGCCATCAGCGACCTGGATCAGCGTCGGACAGGTGATCGTGCCGGCGCGGCGACCCGGCGAATACAGCCCGACCCGCAGGACAACCCGCGCAGCCACCGTCTCGGCGTGATCTCCGCGCCGATAGCCCGATGCGGCCACCATCCGATCGACGGCGTCCTCCGCGCCGGGTGCCGTCATCACGGCAACACTTCCCGGCACACCGATGGAGTCGACGTAGACCGGTTCGGCTCCGCGCACCGCGCGCCATGAGTCGCGCAGGGCTGCCGGCAGCAGTCGCAGCGACGCCCTGACCCCGGTTGCCCGCACGGCGGCGGGCCCGTCGGTGTGCGGGACCTGCGCGATGATGGCGGCCAGGTCCTCGCCGTCTGCCCCCATCGTGAGGACGTGACCGCCGGCGAACGACGTGCCCCAGGCGACCACCGCTGTCGGGTCGACGCGATCGAGCCGGCGCGCCCATGCAATCGCCGCACGCCAGTCCTGGAGCTGCGACGGGATGTCCAGTACCTGTCGCGGCGTCCCGTCGCTGTCCCCGAAGGTGCGGTAGTCGAACAGCACCACGGCATACCCGGCCTCGGCGAAGCGAGCTGCGTAGGCGGGCAGACGTAGTTCTCGCACGCTTCCGAAACCATGCGCCATGACGATCACCGGAACCGACGCGTCGCCGGATGGCAGATAGATGCGCGCGGCGCACCGGGTTCCGCGAGACTCGAATGCCGATTCGACGGTCGCGAAGGACCCGTCACCCACCGTGGAACCCATCTCCGCCACCCTTCGACAGTCTTCTTGAACGACGTTCAAGACGGTAGCGCATCTTGAGCAGCAGTCAAGATAAGGTCGACGGGTGCCCCGGAATCGACGACCCCGCGATCGCGAGGAGAAGCGTGCCGAGATCGTCGACGCGGCTCGCGAATTGTTCCTCGCCGTCGGATTCGACAACGTGTCGATCACGCAGATCGCGGCCGCTGCCGGAGTGACGTCGACAACGATCTACTGGTACTTCTCCGGTAAGGACGAGCTGCTCGTCGCCGTACTCGACGGTGTGCTGACCACCTCGCTCGGCCGGTTCGACGAGCTCGCCGACACCGACCCCACCGACCGCATCGTCTGGGTCGTCGACGAACTCCGGTCGATGAGCACACTGGTGGACACCGTCCACACCCGACGGCTTTCGTCGACGCTCATCGACGACTGGCACACCAGGTTTCACACACTCGCGGACGAGCTGACCCGGGCGATGCTGCCGCCGGGCCTCACACCCGATGTCGTGCAGGCACAGTGCCGCATCGCCACCTTCGTCATCGAGGGTCTGCTCACCCACCCGCTGGACTTCGACGAGACCCGGGCCGTCGCCCGGTCACTGGCGGCGACCATCGGCGCCACCGGGCGGGCGTCGGAACAGAGCCGGTGACCGGCTCCACAACGCACGCCGCGGACGACCCGAGGCCTCGTCGACGCGAACAACTCGTCGTGACGGCGGTGACCTCGACGATGGTCCTGCTGGTCCTGGACTCCAGCATCGTGGGCGTGATGCTGCCGACCATCACCCGCGACCTGGATCTCGATGTCGCACAGTCGTCGTGGCTGGTCTCGGTCTACCTGTTGATGCTCGCCGTGTTCGCGCCTGTGGGTGGGCGTCTCGCGGATGCGCGGGGAGCGGTCACCATGTTCCGGGTCGGGATGATCGGATTCACCGTCGCATCGCTGATCATCGCTCTGGTCCCCTCGTTCGCCGGGGTGATCATCGGCCGTGCCGTCGCCGGTGTCGCCGGTGCCGTGCTCATGCCGGCCTCCCTCTCGCTGATCATGCAGGCGGTGGACGAGACCCGACGGTCGGGCGCCATGGCGGTGTACACCGGAGTCGGCCAGGGGTTTGCCCTGATCGGTCCTGCTCTGGGTGGCGTATGCGCACAGTTCCTCACGTGGCAGGTCGGCTTCCTGATCAATGTCCCGGTGGGCGTCGCTGCCCTAGTGCTTGTCTCGATGGCGCGTCCTCGCACCCGCCCACCCACCAGGCAGTCCTGGGACGGGGCGGGCATCGTGCTAGTCGTCGCGGGGATGGGCGCGGTGGTCACGGCACTTCTACAGGGCCCCGCCTGGGGGTGGAGTTCGCCCGCGGTGCTCGCTCTCCTCGCCGGCGGGAGCGCAGCCCTGGCGGCGTTCGTCTGGGACTCTCGTCGCTCCGTCGATCCGGTCCTCGACCTCGCGCTGCTACGGGAAGCCCCGTTCGCTGTCGGCACCGGACTCCTCGCTGCCCTCGGATTCTCGATGACGGTCGCCACGATCTACGGTGCGGTGGCTCTGCAGCAGGCAATGCACCTGCAGCCTTTCGAATCCGGGATCGCCCTGCTGCCTCTGGTGGTGCCGTTGTTGATCGCCACCCGGCTCGTCGGCGCCCGCTACGAGAGATACGGACTCCGCCGCGTCACGGTCGCCGGATGTGCCTGTATGGCAGGCGGAATGGCAGTCGCAGGTCTCGGCTTCGCCCACTCGTCGGTTCTGGTCGTGACGATCGGACTCTGTCCGATCGGCGTGGGGATCGGCACGCTGCTGAGTCCCTTGACCGCCGCCACACTCGCCGCCGTTGTGCCCGACCGGCGTGGCCAGGCCTCCGGACTCATCACCACTGGCCGGCAGCTCGGCGGCATTGTGGGCGTGGCCGTGTTCGCGGCGGTTCTTGCCGGCCACCCCGACGACACGGGAACCGCTGTCGGGTTCTTCATCACCGCGGGCCTGATGCTGCTGGCGGGTGCGGTGGCGGCGACGCACAGTCGTCAGCGACCTGTCCGGTGATGAACCGTCACGCCTCGATCGGACCGTGCGCGGTCACGAGAAGAGCAGCGAGGTGATGTCGGCGCGGTGGGGCTTCCCCTGCTCGGTGACCGGTACGGCGTCGACGATCACGATGGTCACGTCGCCGAGACCCGGCCGGGCCTGGTCGAGATGGGCTTTCAGGTCGTCAGTCGTCACGGTGGCGCCGGGACACAGCGTCACGACCACGCCGAACGCTCCGGGGGCGCGGTCCGGCGCGGGCACGGCCACGGCGTACCGAACCTGCGCGTGCGCGCAGAGGGTGTCTTGGAGGTCGACGGGGAAGGTGTCTCCCGCGTCGGTGCGTCGCATGTCACCTGAACGTCCCCGCACGGTCAGATAACCGTCGACGTCGAGAACACCGACATCGCCTGTGTCGAACCATCCGTCGTCGGTGAAACCCGGGCGGGGCGGGGCCACGCTGTAACGGTGCGCCTGTGCCGGGGTCCGCACGTGGATCACTCCTTGCTCACCGGACAGACAGAGTGCGCCGTCGTCGCCACGGATCTCGAGATCGACCATCGGCAGGGGCCTCCCAGACGTGCCGAGGTGCGGCGACCCGGCCGAGTATTCGGGACCCGCGAGCACACTCACCACTCCGAATTCGCTTGCGCCGTAGGGGTTGGCGAGTGCACTCCGGCCCATCCGGAGCACCAGGCGCCGCCGGAGGGAGGCCGCGGCGTCGGCACCCACATGACTGATGGCGATCACCGAGGACAGGTCGGTCCCGGGAAGGGCATCGCTGTCGATCAGATCTACGAGCAACGGCTCGACCAGTGCGAGGTGAGTGATCCGGGCTTGCGCGATCGTCGCGAGGACCTGCGTGGGTACGAATCCGTCGTGCAGGTGGACGCACCCGCCGCCGAGGAGAACCGTGTCCATGAGCGTCTGGGCGATGTATGCCAGTGGGGTGCAGATCAACTGCCGTCTGCCGGGGGTCGGGCCCAGGTCGACGAGACGTCGATATTCGCGCTGCGTTCGCACACTCGCCTTGGAGACGCCGGTGGTGCCGCCGGTCGCGACCAGAACACACTCGTCGTCGGGCGAGATCTCCACGTGCAGAGCGCGATCAATGCCGCCGGCGGCCGCGTCGAGCATCAGGTTCGGCAACCCGTCGACCGGCCCGACGGACAACACTCGCGCGTCGACCACATCTGACACGGCGTGCGCCGTCGACGGGAAGACGATCACGAAGTCGGCACTGGTCCGGGAGAGGAACACGCGCAACCGCTCCGGCGATCCGGCGTCCGGACAGAACACCGTGGCCGCACCCAGCGACGACGCCGCATAGCGGGCGGCGACGGCTTCGCCGGTGGCCGGCGCGACCAGCGCGACTCGATGCCCCCGGCCGATATCGTGAGTCGTCATGGCGCCCGCGAGACGCGCTACGAGGCCGAGCAACTCGTGGCCGGTGTACCCGCGATCCTCGTCGACGAGTACGACACCGGTGCCGTCGGTGAGGAGGCGGCGTCGGATCGCCTGGACGTAGGAGACCGTGTCGTCGGCGTCAGTCGTGGAGTGGGTGTCTTCCGTGGTCATCAGAAGCCTTTCGGGAAAGGGGGTCGGCTGGCGGGTCGGGTGCCAGCAGCGCATTCAGTTGTGCGCGTAGTCGTTCGGAGCGTCCGGTCCCGTCCTCACCGGCATCCACCGCGACAGCCACTGCGGTGATGGCGTCGACGATCTCCTCGACTTCGACGGCACGCGGTAACGCATCCTCGGCGAGTCGGCCGACCGGCGGGGGCTCGGCGAGCAGGGCGGTACAGGCCTCCCGCGCGCGATGCGCCAGGCGGTAGGCGTCGTCGCCGCGCCGAATCCAGTGCGCTCGCAACTCCGAGGGCCTGCTCGCCTCGAGCAGATAGGCGTGAGCAGCCGTGACGCAGTCGTTGATCCGCGCGGCACGGGGCAGACGCCAGGAGTCGGGCCACAACAGGTGTCCGACGAGCACGGCGACAGCCGCGCCGATCACCGTGTCGACCAGCCGGAGTTCCGGGCCGACCGGATCGGGGCCGCCGATCGAGCTCGCGAGCAGCGCCGACACGGTCACGCCGACCACGTCGAGAGCATAGGACCGCGGGGCGGTGAGCACGGCGAACCCCAAAGCCGCTGCCGCTACAGCCGCCACCGACAGACCCGACGGCCAGATCGCGAGCACCAGCGCGGCGAGCAAGGCTCCCGCCAGCGTCCCGGCGAGCCGGTTCACGGTGCGCGTCATCACGGTCGCGTACTCGGGCCGGACGATGACAGCCACCGTCAACGGGAGCCAGAACGCGTGCGATGCTTCGTGCAGTGTGGCAGCGACCGCGGTCGCTGCGGCCATACACAACGCGATCCGCAGGCCGTTCATCAGCGCTTCGGCGGACACGAGGCTACGGGCCAGTGCGCCCGCCGCCCGGCCGCCGGGCTGGTGGTCTGGCACAGCAGTCGGATCCAGGGCAGCAGCCATGGCCCGTAGCGCGGGCGTACCAGGAGTCCATGCGATGTCGACGGGGGTTGGATCCCCACGGCGAAGTCGGTCGGCCTGCTGCCGGAGGGCGTCGACGACCGTACCGGGCGCAGGCGTTCCGTCCGCATGGACAGCCGCCGCAGCGTAGGCCACACGACGGGCCACCGAATCGCGTCCGGTGATCTGCGCGGCAGCCGACGCCGCCGCCAGCGCCGCCCGCGCCCTCGACGATCGGGGGTGGTCGCACGTGACCGCTGCGGCATCGAAGACTTCGGCGACGGTGAGGCGTTCGAATGTGCCGCGCCGAAACGGCCATGGGGCAATGGTCGCGGCCGCCACGATCACGGTTCCGATCGAGTACATCGAGGCCTGTCCGAGTGGCGAGAGGCCGGATCCACCGAACTGACCGAATGCGACGCCGATGCTCAACATCATGCCGAACGCCGGTGCGTGCGGACCCACGCCGCCGACCATTCCGGACACCATCCCCGCGACGGCTGCGACGGCCACCAGGAGCACGACCATCCCGTGGTCGGCGGTGCACGCTCCGATCGCGATGCCGACCACCGCACCGCAGAGTTGCGCCAGAAGAGCCGTACTCCGTGCGCGGTAGGTACCGGGCGGGATGAACGCGACCGCACATGCGGCGCCGAGGTAGGCGACGCCCACTGCATCGAGGTGGCCGACGACCGCACCGACGATGGCGATCACCCCGGCCGCGACCACGGCTCGGGCCGCTGCCGCGTATGCCAGCGGTCTGGATGTCGGTGCGAGCGATGCGACGAGCACGTCACGAACGGTGCGAGCGCCGGTCACTGCAACGGGAGGGAGCGATCTGACCCGCATGCGCACCCTCCTCGCTCCGTCGTCGTACTCGCCGACTCAAGCGTGAACGGTTCGACATGAATTGTCGTCCGTGCGATGACGTAGATTTCGGTGCCACCGGATGGTTCAGCGATGGGGAGTCTGAACCCTTGTCACATCGAGCGATCCGGGTCGACCGGCGGCGCCGGACCCGTTGACCACGCGGATGGAAGAAGTGGTGTGTGCCACCTGCGGACCTGGGGTCGACGCAGGTGACACACCGGCATGAGCACTTGTGATGCTTTCCACTTCACGTGTGGGTGTGATCAGCAGAGATCACGAGAACAGGGTGGTGAAGGTGAGGATCGAGGTGGCACAGAGCATCAATCCGATCGTCACCCCCGCATACGCATGGTCGGCTACGACCGGGGCCTCTTCGGCGGCGCCCCGCGCCTGGGTGGTGTGCACAGTCGAGCTGGTCACCGGCAGCACTCCTCTGGAAATCTCTGATCACCGACCTCAGAACAGTAAGTCGCGCAACGCGCGTGACCCGTCGCCGACGCGCAGCTGAGGCTGCACCGATGCCGGCCGTAGCAGCCGATCACAGAATGGTCACGGTGTGTTCTGAAGAGGTTTGAACGGTTGGCGCCCGCCCGCGTGGTCGACGAATTTCGCCGGGCGGCATGTCGAACAGTATCGCACACATGTGCGATACTGTTCGCGTGAAAGCGCAGACACGGGCCGGGCTGACACCCGGCGACCTGGAAGCCCTGTCCGCAGCGCTCGCGGCCGGCAAGCGAGCCACCGTCTATCTCCGCGATCCCATGCCGTCACTCGATCTTGCGGCCGGCACCTCGGCGCGGGTGGTGTCCGTCGATGGCTCCACGGTGATGGTGAGCCCCAAGGGGGTCGACGACCAGTTGCCGTTCGAGGCCGACGAGCTGTCCAGGACCCGCGCGGCGACACCCGCCCCAGAGCCCACTACTCGGCGGCGCACACCACCCACCTCGTTGACGACCACTCGACAGACAACCGATGTGGCTCGCCCAGAGACGAGTTCACGGCCGGAGACGAATACACCGCCGCGCACGAATCCGCCGAAAGGCAGCACGAACCCGCCGGCAGAATCGACGCAATCGGTCGAGGCCGGCCCCAAACCGGCGGCCAAGACATCGCGGCGGCCCAAGACGCCGACCGCGCCGGTGAGTGTCACTGTCACGGCCGCGGGGGAGAGCACCTGGACGGTGTCGGTGTCCCACGGTGCCAAGAAACAAGGCAAGCCAACGGAAGTGACGGCCGATCGGGTGGCACGAGCGATGCGCGAGCTAGGGGACGAGTCCGCGATGGCGGCCGTCGACAACGTCATCGAGTCCGCCCGTACGGCGGCGCAGAAGCGGATCGAAGAACTCAGCCACGAGCTGGAGGCCGCACGCGCAGCGCTCGCGCATCTCGACGGTCAGACTGCCCAGGACTGACGTTCGTGCCTGCGCGTCCGTTCCTGTCTAGCGCAGACCCAGTTCGGCGCTGTGTGCCAGCACCTCCCGGCGCGAGGTCAACCCGAGTTTCGCCAGCACAGCTGAGACGTGGTGGTCGGCGGTCTTCGACGAGATGTAGAGCCGGGTCGCGATATCCGCGTTGGAGAGACCTTGCGCCACAAGCCGGGCCACCTCCAGCTGCCTGTTGGTGAGTCCGCCCGGATTCACCCGGGTGGTGTGCCGAGGACGCTGCGGTACGACGCCGCGGCCGCTGTCGCGCAACACCGCACGTGCACGGTCGGCGGTCCCGACGGCACCGAGCCCGTCGAGCATCGTCACGCCGCGCCCGGGATCGTCGGAGTCGAACCAACTCATCGCCGAGCAGAACGGGTCGCCAGCCTCGGACCACCACACAGCGGCATCGGCATGCCGTCCCTCGAGTGACATCTGGTGGGGTTCCGCCAACCGGACGGTGGCGGTGTCCAAACCCAGGCGCATTCTCCAGACCGCCAGATGTCCTGCTGCCCAACTCGTTCCATCGTCGTCGCCGGTGGTGATGGCGGCCTCGACCCTGGGGTCCCGTACGCCCGTCATCCAGCTGATCTCGGCCAGCGCCGACAGGACTGCGAGGCGACGCGCAGGCTCGTCGATCTGGTCGGCGAGAGTCCATGCCTCCTCAACTCCCGTCCGGTCGAACCGGTCACCACACCGAAGGGGCACCAAGACCTTGACCAGGAGCGGCCAAAGTGTGGCGATCGGCATGCCATCGGCATCGATGACCGCCCCGGCGTCCTCGAGCGCGCCGCCCCAATGTCCACGGGTGAGCTGTAGCCGGCTGCGGACCGCGGTCTGCCAGTGACGGCAGATCTGTATGTCGCGCTCGACGGTGAAGGGCAGGGCAACATCCAGAACATGGTCGGCGTCGCGGTATCTGCCCTGCTCGACATCGAGACTGGCGACCTGGGAGTAGACGGTGGACGCCAGCTCGTCGAAACCGAGCGACCGCGCGATCTTCATGTGCTCCAGTAGCTTTGCCCGCGATGATGTGTCACCTCCGGAGAGAGCCGCAGAGTCGGAGACGACCAGATTCCACAGCCGTAACTCCTCATCGGATGCCGCGCTCGAGTCGGCCAGGAGAGTCTTGACGTGGGTGGCGTCTCCGCGCATGAAGGCGAGAAACGCACGCTGGATCTGGGCCTGGCTGTAGACCGCGCTCGCACCTGCTCGCCGAGCGATCTCCGACGCGCGGGCGAGGTGCGATTCAGCGCTCCGACGATGCGCGCTGTAGTACTCGTACACGCCGATGGCGACGTGCGCCGTCGCCATCCCGGTGTCGTCGCCCAGCTCGGTCCACAGCGGGAAGGTCGCGTCGACACTGGCGATTGCATCGCGTAGCCGACTGACCATGTACTGCTCGTTGGCCAACGCGAGTAACAACTCGGCACGCTCGCGCGGAGACGCGCTGTACTGGTTGCGTTTCGCGATCTCGTAGTAGGCGACGGCCTCGGTGTGCGCACCGCCGCGGATCGCGTCCTCCGCGGCGGCAAGTGCATGTCGCACGGCACGGTCGGCATCACGAGCAGCCACCGCGTGATGCGTCAGGACCGACGGATGGACGGCGCCCAGTTCCTCCAGCGCATCGAGCAGGCGTACGTGGAGACGAACGACGCCGCCTGGCGGAATCGTGGATTCGATGGCGCGCCGGGCCAATTCATGACGGAACGCAACACCGTCGACCCCCCACTCCAACAACCCCGTCTCGACGAGCCGCTGCACGGTCGCGTAGTCGATGTGGAGAGCGTGCAGGGCGGTGTCGGCGACGCCGTCCGGCGACGCGGCGAGGACCTGAAGCGCCTCGAAGTCCGCGGCACTGACCTTCGTCGTCCGGGCGAGTACCGCGTCACGTACCGACGACGGAATCGGAAGTGCGGGTTCCCGGGCGACCTCGGTCGCGAAGTAGGGGTTGCCGCCGGTGGCCGCGTGCACGCGCTCGGGGTCGAGGCCGGTTCCCTCGACCAGGTCGGCAATGGCCTCGAGACTCAGCGGCGGCAGTTCGATGCGACCGACCTCCTCGGCGAGCAGCGTGCGCGCCGGCGCCTGAGGCTCGAGTTCCCGGTGGGTGAGGAGCAGGACCATCGGGATGGACTCGATGCGCCGACACAAGAAGCGCAGCACATCGCACGACGCGGCGTCGGCCCAGTGGAGATCCTCGACGACAAGGAGGGTCGGCTCCGAGCGCAACTGAGTGAACGCGACCTCACACACCTCGGCGAGCATCGTGGGTTCGCGCGCCAGTCCCAGGTCTTTGATGGGCCCCAGTGGCCGGGGGATGTCGAGTGGGTCGCATCGGACGTGCAAGACCCGTACTCCGGACGCGGCCTCACACACCCGTCCGACCAAGGCGGTCTTGCCGGCGCCGCTCTCGCCCGAAATGGAGAATGCCGCTCCCTCCGGCAGGCGGGAGAATGCCGCGGTGATCTGCGACAACTGCTCCGCCCTCTCCAACAAGCGCACCGTCCGAGTGTAGGCCGCCCAGCCGTTGCATAGGTGTTTCTGCTCATGCGTTCGGAGGACCCATGCGGCGAAAGATGGGAGGTCCTCACCGATGCCCTCCCCATGCCCTGTCACCGACTGTGGATACGAGCCGGTGATCGAGACCGGCCAGGGACGACACCCGGTCGTTCCTCACCAGAGAACGGAAAAATCCCATGACGACATCCATCACCCCGGACCTCGTCTCGCTGCGTGCCAAGCAGCAGATGGTGTGGAGCAGCGGCGACTACAACCGCATCGCGGCACTGACCGTTCCGGTCAACGAGGCGACGGTCGCCGCGGCCTCGATCATTCCCGGCGAGCGTGTGCTCGACGTCGCGACCGGTACGGGACATTCGGCACTCGCCGCGGCCCGCCAGGGAGCGGTGGTGACCGCCATCGACTACGTGCCCGCCCTACTCGACATAGCCCGCCACCGAGCCGACGCCGAGCACCTCGACGTGGACTACGTCGAGGCTCCGGCCGAGATCCTGCCGTTCGGCAACGCGGCGTTCGACGTCGGCATCTCGACCATCGGCATCATGTTCGCGGCCGACCACGAACAGGCCGCGCGTGAACTCGCGCGTGTTGTCCGCCCGGACGGTCGGATCGTGGTCACGAGCTGGACCGCGGACGGCTTCGTCGGCGGAATGCTCGCGACCGTCGGCAAGCACGTGACTCCGCCGCCCGGCGCTCGGCCCGCCACTCGCTGGGGCGACCAGGCCTACGTCGCGGAGCTGTTCGGCAACCGCGTCGAATCCGTCGGTTCGAGGACCGGGACGTTGACCGTTCGGTTCGTCGACGCAGCCGCATTCGCCGACCTGTTCCTGGGCTACTACGGACCCACCTTCTCCGCGGCGTCGAAGCTCGACGACGACGGCAGGACAGCGCTCCGTGCCGACCTGATCGCGCTCGCGCAGTCGCACCAGCGATCGGTCACCGGCGGGATCGCACTGGACTGGGAGTATCGCGTGGTCGAAGGGGTGCGGGCATGAACCGGAAGAGTCGCATACACGCACCCACATCGACCGGCTGAGCGTGCGGAGACGGGTTGCCGCAACGCTCAACCGGGCGCTCGACGAGACGGTGTCCGGGGTCTCGTCGAGCGCCCGGTTGATTCCGGTCGCGGAGTCGCTCACTGCCTTTCGGATCACAACGGTCCTGGCACGTGAAGTGTCAGGCCGGCTCCAGGGCCCGCTTGGCCTTTTCCAGTGCGGCGAGCGTACGCAGAACCGAATCGCGCCTGGCGGTCAGGTCGGACACCTTGGCCTTGCCGCTCAGTCCGGAGTCCGCCCGCGCGACTGCCAGCCGTTCCTCGATCTCGGCGAGCTGCACGAGTAAGGACTGGGCACGCTTGAGGAGTTCCTCGCGGCCGGGTCGGGAGACGTCCGCCGACCGGGCGCTTCCGGACCCGACATTCTTGGCTTCGAGGGCCGTCGCTTTCCTGTCCGCCGCTGTGGTGGTCGATGCGGATCGTGCGCTGCCACGCTGCTTTGACCGCGCGCGCTGCGGGGGCTGTGCGCGGGTCCGATTCAGCTCTGCTCTGGCATCACGAGCCGCCACCCGGTGTTCGCGTTCGTCGTCGTCGTCGGATGTCAGAGACGCGCCTATGGGTCGCAGACCATAGAACCCCACGAACTCGCGGGCGGCCGAGATGGCCTGTTCTGCGTCGCGGCAACGCCCGCACCGCGGTTCGCCGCGGAGTTCTGCGATGTCGTCGCTGGATGAGCACCACACGCAGGCGCGGGCAGTGTGGTCGGTCACGATGGCATCGGCAGCAGCGAGATTCACGGGTGAAAACACTACGACACAACGTCTTTCATACTGCGACCGGGTTCCATACCGCAGCTTCGAGGCGGGACTTGCATCGATTGTTCCCACGTGGGACCGCTTTTCCGCCCCCGGCGGGCGGGGGGCGCGTTCGGTCGCGCATGCCTTCGTCACGATGTGGCGCGGGCAGACATCACGTGCTGGTGGAATCATTCCGTCGAGCCACCCGTTGGTGCCACCATGCGAGCAATCACTTATGACCGCTTCGGCGGTGCCGATGTCCTGAAGCTGACTGACCTCCCCACGCCGAAGGTGGGTCCCGACTCCGTGCTCATCCGAGTACGCGCTTCCAGTGTGAATCCGGTGGACTGGAAGGTGCGAGAGGGCTATCTCGCCGAGATCATGGACACCGTCTTCCCCGTGATCCCGGGCTGGGACGTCGCCGGGGTGGTCGAGCAGGTCGGTCTGGACACACCGGAGTTCCAGGTCGGCGACGAAGTGTTCGGCTATGTCCGGAAAGACGTGGTCGGTGGGGAAGTGGCGGGCGGTACGTTCGCCGAGTTGGTCGCCGCCCCGGTACGCACGGTCGCACGCAAGCCGGCCAGCTGGTCGTTCGAAGAGGCTGCGGCCGCTCCGCTCGCCGGACTGACGGCCTACCAGACCATTCGACGGGCAGGCGTGCAGTCAGGGCACACGGTCCTGGTTCATGCCGCTGCAGGTGGCGTCGGATCCTTTGCGGTCCAGATCGCGCGATCTCTGGGTGCACGAGTGATCGGGACCGCGTCGGAGACCAACCACGACTACCTCCGAAGCCTCGGCGCCGAGCCGATCACCTACGGCGACGGGGTGGGCGCCCGCGTTCGCGCACTCGCGCCCGAGGGCGTCGACGTCGTCCTCGACTATGTCGGTGGTGACGCACTCGACTCGGTGACCGAAGTGCTGCGCGAAGGCGGCACGGTCGCATCCATCACCGATGCCCGGGCCCGCGACGAGTTCGGGGGACACTACGTCTGGGTGCGACCCGACTCCGCAGACCTCGCCGAACTCGCCCGGCTGGGTGACACCGGCGAGCTCAAGCCGGAGATCGCCGAGGTGTTCGACCTCGCTGACGCCGCGGGCGCCCACGAGCGCAGCGAGTCCGGCCACGTGCGCGGCAAGGTGGTCGTACGCGTGTCCGCGTAACCTGAAACAGTGTCTGCACGCCCAGCCCCGCTGTGGCTCTTCGCCGACCAATTGGGGCCGCACATCCATTCGTCGGACAAGAACATCGACCGGGACATCGTTCTGATCGAATCGGCCGCCGCACTGCACCGGCGAGCCGGACACCGGCAGAAAGCACACCTGCTGTTGTCCGGCATGCGGCACCTGGCGGACGAGCTCGGCGATCGGGCCCGATATGTGCGCGGAGTCGGATACCGCGACGTGTTGCAGGAACTGCCTGGCCCGGTTGCTGTTCATGAACCCACGTCGCGGGCTGCGCACGACTTCGTTCATCGCCTCCACGAGGAGGGTCTCGTCAGCGAGATACTGCCCAACCCGTCGTTCGCGTTGTCGCGCGACGAGTTCGCGCAGTGGGCCGGGGAACACTCGACATTCCGTATGGAAGCGTTCTACCGCCGGCAGCGCACGCGCTTCGACGTGCTGATGGACGGGGACCAGCCGGCGGGCGGAACCTGGAACTACGACCATGAGAATCGCGAGCCTCCGCCGAAACAGCGCACGCTCGGCGTCGACGACCCGTGGTGGCCCGAAGAGGACGCGATCGACGACGCGGTCCGCGCTGACCTCGATTCGATGGATGTCCCGTGGTCGGGCGTCGATGGGCCGAGACTCTTTGCAGTGACCGCCGACGAAGCGGGCCATGCACTCCGGACATTCATCGACCATCGGCTTGCGACCTTCGGCCCGTACGAAGATGCGATCATGGCCGACGACTGGACGATGTCGCATTCCCTTCTGTCCGTGCCGCTCAACCTGTCACTGCTGGATCCGCTGGACGTCGTCCACGCCGCCGAGCAGGCCGCCCGCGAGGACCAGGTGAGCCTCGCCAGCGCGGAAGGGTTCATCAGACAGATCTTGGGATGGCGAGAGTACGTCTGGCATCTGTACTGGCACTTCGAATCTGACTACGTGACCAACAACAGGCTCGACGCGACCGCACCGCTGCCAGAGTGGTTCCGTGACCTCGACGCGGACGCCGTGACCGCCAGATGTCTCTCCGACGCCTTGTCGGGTGTCCGCAATCGCGGATGGGTGCACCACATCCCGCGTCTGATGGTCCTGGGAAGCCATGCGCTGCAACGGGGTTACGATCCACGAGAGCTCACGGCGTGGTTCACCGCCAACTTCGTCGACGGTTATGAGTGGGTCATGCCGGTGAATGTCGTCGGCATGAGCCAGCACGCAGACGGCGGACTGATGGCCACGAAGCCGTACACCTCCGGTGGCGCCTACATCAACAAGATGTCGAACCATTGCGGTGACTGCGAATTCGATCCCAAGAAGCGACTCGGCGACGACGCCTGTCCGTTCACCGCGGGCTACTGGTCCTTCACCCATAAGCATCAGGACCGCCTTGCGAGAAACAATCGAACTCGCAGACAAGTCTCGAACATGAACCGGCTCAACGACCTCGAGGCAGTTCTCGAACAAGAACGTGAGCGCGAACGGTTCTGAGGGCGAGCCTGTACGTCCCAACCCTGGCCTTCGAATCGTCACACGTGACGATTCGACCAGTATGAAGGTGTAGCGGACGCGGCGTAGTGACGGCGAACTCGATGCCTTTGTCTTTTGTTTGTAACGCGGACAGTTTGTCTCAGCCATCGAATCAGGACCGTATCTGTCCTATCTCCGAGGCACACTCAAGCCATGAGTGGAACAGAATCGATTGCAGGGCAACCCGACCAGAGCAGTATCACCGACTACGACGATCCGAACGCGCCGTGGAACCAGGCGTGGGACGAAGAGGCAGGCATTGCGAACTGGAACGACGATGTGATCAAGGAGTTCCGGGAGAACTCAGGCAAGGTGGGCGGCGCTTACGCGGGCGTGGATCTCATCTTGCTCACCACCACGGGAGCCAAGAGCGGAAAGCCGCACACGACTCCACTGGGACCGTGTTACCGAGGCGACTCGATGTACGTGAGCTCGTTTATCGAGGACAAATACCCGGCATGGTGGTACAACGTCAAGGCAAATCCGCAGGTCACCATCGAGTTCCGGGGCGAAACTCACGAGGGCACAGGCAGGGTGCTCGAGGGCGCCGACTACGACGAGTTCGCCGCCTGGGTGCTGGCCAACAACCAACTGCTGGCGGACTTCCAGTCCAAAATAGACCGCCCAATCCCGCTGGTCTTGCTCACCATCGGCGACGAGGACTGAGCGCTCGCTGGATATCTCTGCGGAGCCGACAACACCGCACGGTCAGCGCGTGCCGTTGGAGGACGTGCGCTCACGTGACAGGCGGCCGATCGACGATGTGCCGATAAGATACATTATGTCAAGTAAACGACTGCATAATCCATCTGATGCAACTTAGGACGCGGCGGTGTCGGTCTCGCGATGAGCACGGCCACTAGACTCAAGGCGTGACCGGAGCCGACGACTCGACACGTGACCGCGACCGCGACGGTCTCCCGGATCCCGGTCCGACCGACGACGATGCGACATCCGCCGCGGACGGCCCGGGCGACCCCTCCGCAGCGAACGACAGGACCGGTGGATCGACCCGTCGTCGGGGCGACCGGCTTCCCGTCCGACGCGACGATCCCGACCGTCCCGGACCCGGGCGCCGGATGGCCGACCTGCTGGCCCGCACCGACTCCAGCGCCGGGGTCGTCAAGGCGGCTCGCGCCGCACGAGATCTGATCCCGCACAACGAGAACCCGATCACCGGGCCGCGCGCATCCGACCGCGTGGCACGCCTCATCAGCGAGTCCCGGCCCGAGAAACCCAGTGCCATACGAGAGCTCGGCCTCGCATCGGTCCAGGTGTGGCAGGCGTTGGTGACCACACGGCGTCGTCGATCCGATCGCACCCCAGTCCCCGCCACCATCTTGTTCACCGATCTCGTCGGATTCTCGACGTGGGCCCTGCATGCCGGAGACGACCAGGTCCTCCGACTCCTGCGCGACGTCAACGACGTCACCGAGAACATCGTGCGCAGCCGCGGCGGACGCATCGTCAAACATCTCGGCGACGGGACGATGGCCGTGTTCATCGACGGTGTCGAGGCGATAGAGGCCGGTCACGAGGTGATCGTCGCCGTCAGTGCCCTGACGGTCGGGGACTACCGGCCACAGCTGCGAGCCGGTCTCCACACCGGCGAACCGCGAGCGGTCGGTGACGATTTCCTCGGTGTCGATGTGAACGTCGCCGCTCGGGTCGCGGCAGCCGCGGGAGCCGGCGAGCTGTTGGCCAGCGGACCGACCGTCGAGGCGGCCGGCGCCGATCGGTACGCCACTCGTCGGCGGCGATTCCGCGCCAAGGGGGTACCGCGCGACATCGAGGTGTTCGCCGTCGTGCCCCGCTACTCCGACTGATCGATCCCCGACCTCATGAAGGTCCGACAGTCGAATCCTTGGATCACGACCAACAAACCTTACGTCAGACAGCGCCGAGAACCGTTCTCCCCCAGCCTCATTGAGGTGCTGAAAATAGTTGGTAGTTAGGTGGAAACCTTTGCCAAATGCCTTTGTGCCCAGCGTTTGCGTCACTGGCCGATGCATCTGCCCTCGGTGTCGGAAGCGACGGCGATGAGGCCACGCGCGGGGCAGCACCACGGCCGTTGAGGCGCACCACCTCGTTCCCTGCTGAGAATATACAGAGGTCGAATATGCAGGCTTAGCAGCACCCGGTATGGCGCCCGCCGAAACAACAACCCACCCCGGACGAGCTAGATTCCGTTGGTGAATCAAGACGCAAGTAGATCGTCAGTGCTGACCGCGCTGCGGTTGTCCCTTCCGTTCGCGACGCTTGGCCTCGCGCTGGGCTTTCTAGCGGCCGTTGGATGGCGCTACACCGTTCCGCGTCTGCTTATCGACACCGCCCCGCCGCAGGTGCCAGAAGGCAAAATTGGGTACATGGTCGTAATCAACTCACTGAAGTGGGTGACCGGGCCGACATGGTGGCCGGCTTTCGCGCTCTTACCCGCTATTGGTTTTGCCACCGGGCTCATCGTCGGGATTCTGGTCGCGCGTTGTGTCCGAGGTCGCAGTGCCCGCATGCGTGCGGGTGGAGCGGTGCTGGGGTGCGGCGTCGTCGGTGCGCTCACAGGTGTGGCCGGTGCAGTGTTTGCTCATCTGCAGCAGCCCAAGATCGGGATTTTCAACACCGATGGACCGCCCTCGATTGACTACAACAACCTCGACGGCCACCTTCTGGTGCACGGCGCGCCGCCGCTATGGGACCTCAGTCCGACGTACCTATCGTTTCCCGTGGTCGGCCTCTTGGTCGGGGTTGCAACCGCCACGATCGCCATAGGCACCCGCCGTTTGCGACATCCCTAGTCAAAACGGGTTCCGTACCTCGGTCAAGCGTTGGGTGACGCGTCGCGAGAGGCCGTCCTAGTCCGCTCACGTCCCGCCCGGGGCCTACTCCCCTGTCTGCTCATGCCGTTTGGGGGCGTGCCCCCGGGCGTGGGCGTTCGAAAAGCGCACAGATCAACTGCTGCCCGCTACACGAAACCGGTCACATTCCAGGCTTCACTTTGTCGTCGCGGCTGGCTCGAACCTGCAACGCAGAAACGACCGCCGCCACCAGCGCGACAACTAGAAATCGGTCGCTCATTTCGCGGCTGCTGAAGCCCCCTACTGCAACAATCGCTACAGCGATCCCGATCATGAACCACGACACGACCTGCGGTTTAGACATGGCGTAATCGTAGGGGCGGCGGCGAGCAAGCAATGATCGGTTCCCTCTCGGCGTGACTGGGGCGCCCCGCCCAATGAGCGCTGGGCCGGCACTTATCACCGACGGCAGAAGACCTATTGGTCAACTCTGCGCGGGTTAAGTTCGACGACGCCGTTGCGGCGATGACCCCGTCGACCCGTCTGCGAGAGTTGCCAACAACGAGAACTGCAAACGACACGGCGCAACGATTGGGCTCGGCGCGTCCCGATTCCGCGCGTCATGCCGAACTGTCAGCGCAGCGCAGCCACGACCTCAGCTGCCATTGCCTGCTGACCACGTGCGTTGGCGTGCATCGCCGGGAAGGCGACCGCACCCAATGTCGGCTCAACCCAGCGCCGGTCACCCGCGCAGGCGTCGTGGCCGGCGGAGACCTTGGTCATGTCGACATAGGTGGTGTCGGTGGCTTCTGCGGCGCGGCGCATGGCGGCGTCGAGAGCGGCGAAGACGCGATGCAGGTAGGCGATGTCTCCGGGCGCCGTGAGCAGAGACGCCGAGCAGAGCGCAGTCCCCGCGGCCGGGAAGATCTGCGGATACCCCACGAGGACGACGCGGGCGTGCGGCGCAGCGTCATCGATGCGACGCAACGCGTCCACGAGGTCGGGGTAGGTCGAGGTGTTGATCTTGTCGACCAGCGAGTTGCCGAACTTGTCGCGGCACGGGGTTGCCGACAACGGAGCCGAAAACCAGGCCTGCTGGCAGGCCGAGGTCGAGTCGGCGAACAACCCGTTGTTGTTCGCGCCGATCGTCAGGGTGACCAAACGGGTGGCCGGCCCCACCGCGCTGATCTGCGGCCCCTGCCACCGGTATTGAGACCGGTCCAGGTGATCGGTCGTCGCGCCTGCGCAACTGACGTCGACCACCGGGGTCCCGCGTCGCTCCGCGACGAGGTTGGAGTAGTTGACAAGCGAGTTCGAGCAGAAGGTCGCCGCACTCGTGGCCTGGGGGAACACTGCTGCGCCCGCGCTGTAGCTGTCACCGAGATTCACATACGGGTATCCGTCTGCTGCCTGGGCCTGACCAGCCTGCGCGAGTCCGCCGACGAGAGCTCCGGCGGCGGCCACCGCGGTCAGTACAGTTCGAATGCCGCGGCGTCGGCGGGGGCTGCGGCCGTACGGCATGCGCATTCAGTAGCTCCGGATCGTGGTGCTCAAGTGGCTTAAGTTACAGATGATATTAGTGATACTACACTACCGGCCCGACCGGTCTGCGCTGGGCGCTGCCAGCCGGGAGGCCGATCTGACACAGTCGTGCAGCCTCCCCCGCGTAGTGGTGCTGACCGCCGGCCGCGCGCTCGCACGCTGTGAAGACATCGACGTTGTATACGGCTACCGCTCCCGGCTTCGACCGTTCTACGACCAGACCCCACCATGGCACAGACGTCACGGTCGGCGGGCGGGCGAACCTACTGACCGTAGGTGTATCGCAGGTTGGCGTTGATCAGGGTCCCGATGCGTTGACACAGATGACGCATTTGGCGGTCATCCGGTGACGGCTGCTCGGTGAGCAGCGTCCACCGCAGGTTGGTACCACTGCGCCCTCCGCTCAGGTCGAAGACCACCTGAGCGTCCGGGCGCTTCGTCCACAACGACGACCACACCACACGAGTGGGTCGATCAGAATCGAGGACAGCGGGCGCGACCTCGTCGTCGAGGAGGTGAAGCCACGGGCGTGACGGTTGCCGATTCGGGCTGACGAGGTCGTCGAAAACCACATGCGGCGGCGCCGGCTGATTCTTCTCCCTCGACGCAATGGCCTCCACTCGACCAGACTCTCAACGCATTGCGGGAGTCAGCAATCGCATTATTCAGCGGACTGCCGGTGCGGCTGAGCCAAGCCGCCGCGTTTCACCGCCATCCTTCGGACGGACAGAAGCATGCCTTTTCGGCAACAACCCAGAGCTCATGCGAGCCCGTCTTTCAATGCCTGCAGGTGGGCTCGGCTCAGGTCCCTGGCGGCGTGGGTGTCGCGGGCGATGATGGCGTCGAGTACGTCAGCATGGGCCTGTTGATCGCCGTCGCTGCCGAACTGATGGTGAATGCGGAGCATGTCGATCATCGCTTGCCGAAGGCGAGGCACCATGTTGTCGAAGAGTCCGACGAGGATGTCGTTGTGTGAGGCGGCGACGATGCTGCGGTGAAAGGCCATGTCGGCGTCGACGTGGTCCTCGATGTCGGATCGTCGTTCGCCACGGTCACGAAGCGCGCCGCGCATCGCGCGGATGTCGGCAGGTGTACGACGTGTGGCCGCGAGCTCGGCCCCCTCTCCCTCGATGGCGAGGCGGGCTTCGAGGACCGAGTTGATGTCTGCCCGCCGCAGAACCGAGTCCCAGTCATCCTTTGCGGTCAGGGAGAGGACGAAAACCCCTGCGCCCTGGCGGGTGTGGAGGATCCCGCGGCCGGCCAGCTGCCGAATCGCCTCGCGAACAGTCGAGCGCCCCACCCCGAGTTGCGGCGCCAGAGTCGTCTCGCCCGGAAGTTTGGCGCCGAGCGGCCACTCCCCCGCACGAATTCTGGCGAGCAGCAGCTCGGATGCCTGATCGGCCAGCGAGGCACGTCGAACCTGTTCCACAGCGATGACCCTACTCCTCTACTTGTCTGAGGAGTTGTGTTACGGTGCTCGCGTGCAGACGTGGGTGGCTCTTCTCCTTAGCTGCCACGGCGGGGCCTAGTCGGGTCGGCTCCCCTCCGTGGAGCATCAACCATGCGCCGGCCCGTTTCCGTAGTGACAGAAGGAACGTGCCATGTCTGCATTCCCCACCATCTCGACACCAGTCGGGCCGCCTGCGTCCGAGGCGCCGGCCTGGAACCGGCAACGCCATTCTCAGATGCCCTCGCATCGCTACCGTGACGTCTACGAGCGAGTCGATATCGGTCTCGTCGAACGCACCTGGCCGACACGCCGTTTGATCCAAGCACCGTTGTGGGTGCCGGTCGATCTTCGCGACGGCAATCAAGCACTTCCCGAGCCGATGGACCCCGCGCGCAAGCGACGGTTCTTCGAACTGATGATCACGATGGGCTACAAGGAGATCGAAGTCGGATACCCCTCTGCGTCTCAGACCGACTTCGACTTCGTTCGGTTGCTCGCCGACAGCGATCTGGCTCCAGATGACGTGACCATCGTGGTGTTCACCCCAGCACGCCGAGATCTGATCGAACGTACGGTGCACTCCATTCGCGGCATCACCAACCCCGTCGTGATCCACATGTACACAGCCACCGCACCAACATGGCGGGACGTCGTTCTCGGCTATCCCGCCGCCGAACTACAGTCACTGATTCTCGCCGGCGGGCGCGATGTTCTCGAGCTCGCCGGCGGTATGGAGAATGTGCGGTTCGAGTTCTCCCCCGAGGTTTTCAATCTGACCGAGCCCGACTACGTTCTCGAGATCTGCGATGCCATGACAACGTTGTGGGATGCGACACCGGAGCGGCCGGTCATCCTGAACCTGCCGGCAACGGTGGAGGTGGCAACACCGAATGTGTACGCCGACCAGATCGAGTACATGCACACCCATCTCGCCCGCCGCGACAGCGTGATCCTGTCGGTGCACCCGCACAACGATCGCGGCACCGGCATCGCCTGCGCCGAGCTGGCGATGCTGGCCGGTGCGCAACGCGTCGAGGGCTGCGTCTTCGGCAACGGTGAACGCACGGGCAACGTCGACATCGCCACTCTCGCACTGAACATGCACGCACAGGGCATCGACCCGATGATCGACTTCTCGGACATCGACGAGATCCGCCGCACCGTCGAGTACTGCACCCAGCTCGAGCTGCACCCCCGCCACCCCTACGTAGGAGACCTGGTGCACACCGCCTTCAGCGGTACCCATCAGGACGCCATCAAGAAGGGACTGGCCGAACACCACTCCCGCGGCGCCGAGCAGGGCCTGCCTGCCCGCGACATCGAATGGCGAGTTCCATACCTGCCCATCGACCCCGCGGACATCGGCCGCTCCTACGACGCTGTCATCAGAGTCAACTCACAATCAGGAAAAGGTGGCATCGCCTACCTCCTGGAAACCGGGTACGGCATCGAGCTTCCCCGTCGACTGCAGATCGACCTTGCCCACCACGTGCAACGGCACACCGACGCGACCGGCACCGAAATGTCGGTCGAACAACTGTGGGAGATCTTCCAGACGACCTACCTCGCTCCCCCGGCCGACGCTTCGGTGTCACTGGTGCGCTTCGACTCGCGGGACGAAGCCGGACAGGCCGCCACCGACGTCACCCTCGAACTGCACGGAAAACAATTCTCCAGTCACCATCGCGGTGTCGGCCCGGTCGAAGCGCTGACCGCCGCACTCGCAGCGCACGGTCTGCGCGTGGATGTGCTGACTCTGCATCAGAGCAGTGTGCGGGCCGGCAATGACAGCAGAGCGCTCACCATGGTCGAGTTCCGCACAGACCGCGGTTCGCGCTGGGTCGGGGGTATCGACCGCTCCGTACTCACCGCCACCTTCGACGCCGTCCTACGCGCCGCCACGCCGATCAGCCCATCACTGCTCGAAACCGCTGACACGAAGCCGTGAGTGAGGAGACTGGGTCCGTACGCCCGCAGCAATGGAGGAAGCACCGATGGGTTCACAGGTAGAACCAGGGGTTTGGTCAGAGGGATTTCTTCTGCGGGCTGCGCAACGGTCCGAGAATGGCGATCCACAGTGGTCGGCCGGCAGTGAGCTCGACCCGGCGATCGTCCGGAGTCTGCAGAAATTCCAGGTGGGCGAGAGTGGTGACGGGGCGCATCTGATCGCCAACGCGGCCGCCGCGGGCGACCGCGATTACGAGGCCGCCGTGCGACTCTTCGTCGCGGAGGAACAGAACCACGCGCGAATGCTGGCGCTGTTGCTGGACGCCGGTGGGGCGCAGACGAAACGTTGGCACTGGTCTGACAGCGTCTTCGTACGCCTTCGGCGACTGCTGGGGCTGCGGCTCGAACTGATGATTCTGACCATCGCCGAGGTTGTCGCGTTGCGCTACTACCGTGCGCTGGCCGACGGCGGAGGCGATCGGCTTCTGGTCGACGTGTCCGAACGCATTCTCGCTGACGAGGTGCATCACGTTCCGTTTCAGACCAGGCGCCTTCGCCTCGGCTTCCGTGACACGTCAGCGCCGGCGCGGTTCGCGATCAGGCAGATCTGGCGTGCCATGGCGGCGGCCGTGATCGTTGTCGTCGCGCTCGACCACGGTCGGGCCGTGTGCGTGTGCGGAGTGTCGCGGCGCGAGTTCGTCATCACCACCATGCGAATTTTCGACGACACCGCGGCAGAGGTGTTCTCCTAGGACCCCGCCCCATGTAGCGGTGGTCAGGTATCGCGGTGCCGGCGTTGCATCTCCGCTTCCCGGCGCTGCTCCTCCGCTCGCCGGCGGCACTGACGCAAGAACTCGGCATCGGCGACGGGGTCCTGCGGCACGAACCTGCCCGGCCGGTCGTATTCGGGAAATTCTGACACCACCGCCCGCGACGCCCGGCGCTCTCCCGGACCGCGTCGCGCGCGGCCTCGCCGCCGAGCACGGGGACGGCCGAAGAGCAGCCACACCACCGTCCCGACGATCGGCACCACGATCACCACCAGCAGCCATCCCCACCGGGGCAGCAACCGCACACCGGTGTCGTCGCGGCACAATACATCGATCAACCCGATCACCCACGCCAGCAGGATCAGACCCACGATCACCGAGGAATAGGGCAACGCCGGGCTACCGATCAGCATCAGATCCGACAACACCGCTTGCGCACCACCTTCGCTTCGAACCAGCGTCGACCTCCGCGCATGGTTTCACGTCCGAAACCGAACGGATAGACACCGTTCGAAGGAACACTCGCGCAGGCCAGAAGCGATTCCAGCCGAGTCGCACGCATTCAGCGGTCGACGAAGGCGTCGCACGCGTTTGATCGAGCAGTTATTCCCTCGGTCACGAGTTACCGTGACCGCTGCGAACAACGAGAACAGGTTCTAGTTCGGTGTAAGGTTGCTTCCATGTCGCGCATAGGTGACTTCGAACCGGACGATCTGATCGGGTGGATGGAACTCTCGCCGGTGATCGGTGCAGCCCTCGGCGGATACGCCGACGCCGTTTACCGCGGTCAGCTCAACCCACGAGTCCGCGAGATCGCGCGCATGACAGTCGCTTTCGACAACGAGTGTGAGGTCTGCCGTAACACTCGATTGGCCGACGGCGAGGCGGCCGGCCTCGACGAGGAGTTCTACGAACACGCCGGTGAGTGGCGCACCTGGGATGGGTACTCGGCGGCGGAGCGGCTCGCTGCCGAATTCGCCTACCGATTCGCGAAAGACCATGTAAGCCTTCGCGAGGATGACGAGTTCTGGGCACGCGCGCACGCGTTGTTCAGCGACGAGGAGATCACAGACCTCACGTTGTCATGCGCTCTGTGGCTCGGGCAGGGACGAGCCCTGCGCGTCCTCGACGTCGGTCAGGCGTGCCGACTCACGCTGTGAGCCCAGCCGCAATACGTTCGATACGCGGCAATGCGACGGCCAGGACGGGCAGGTAGGCTGCCGCCCACACCGGCGCTCCGAAGCTGAGGACGCAACCACCGGCGACCGGAATCACCTCATGTCGCGTCGCATTCACCCCTGCCACCTTCCATGCCCACGACCGTCCCTCGACGAACTCGGTGATCTCGAAGGGCAGGGGCACCCCCGCGAGAGTCGTGACGGTTCCGCGCGCCCCGGACGTCACCCGGAAGCCTCCATCCACACGTGCACCCGTGACGGTGGGCCCCCATCTCGGCCACACGCGCACATCGACGATGGTCGCCCATACCGCTTCGACGGGCAGGCTCATGCGCAATTCGGCTGTCGGCATGCCGTGTCGAAACGAAGTGCGAACCCGCAGCGTCGACCTCACCAGTTGCGACGCCGCAAGACGATTCATCGCCCGGACCAACTCGAGAGCGGCGTTTCTCCCCACCCTGGATGTGTGGGACCACTGTGGTCGAGCGAGTGACGCAGCATCACCCCATCGTCGCAGAACATCGTCGGTCCGGCACTGATGAATGCAACCGAGATTGCACAGACTGCTACCCCATTGAGCCTTCGCAGCGTTCGGTCAGGCTCAGGGAGCCTGCTTCCACCACGCGATGACATACAGGGTGAGCGACGCGACGAGTCCGCCGAGAACCCACAGCATCACCGTGTAATCGACCCACGACCCGAACGGAGGCGTACCAGGGAAGATGTTGCGCAGGGGCAGCACCGCAAACAGCATCACCGCGAACCAGGTGACCATCGGAGGCTGAAACGCCTTGCGGCGTCGAACAGTTTGTATCGAGACGAACAGCGTGCAAACCGGCAGGACGACCAGCATCACGCAGAGCGCGAGATCGAACGTCAGGGATCCGGCCGTCCGCGACGACGTGATCGTGAAGGCATTCCCACCGACAGCGCTGGTATCCCCGGCGTTGACGTCCCAGCCGATGAGCGAGTTGGTGAACGCAACCTCAGTCGGCACCTCGGCCTCGTTCGGACCGTACGCCTGCACCGTGACCGACTCCGATACATAGGTGTCGAACGGCCAGTGCCTGATGTCGCCGTCGCTGTACAACGACACCGGCAGGACACCTGGCCGAGTACCTGCGTTGAACGTGAGTTCGGTGGCCGAAACCATCGGTGAGACGTCGACGGTCAGATCCTCCTTGAGCTCTCCTCGAGCATCGACCAGATCACGACCGGGATAGATCGACACATTGCCGGCGATCTCGAACGCGGCACCGTTGACTGCATTGATGTCGAGGTACACCAAGACTTCGTTGGCCGCCGGTTTCCGTGGATCTGAACCGTCGCCGGAATCGCCTGCGGCATAGGCCACCAGCACAGCGATGTAGACGACCAGGACGCCGACGACAACAGCTACACCCTTGACCCACGCCGGCTTACCGGTTTCCGCCATACGCCATCCTCACCGTTCGGCGGCCGTGAACTGGCGCCGGCTGACGGTGAGTGTATCGGCCGAAGCCCAGATTGGACGACCGATGTGGAGACTGGCGTCGCGTTTCGTCCTCGTTATGGTGTTTTGTCGAGCGGCAGCTCTGAAAGGTCGATACTCGCGCCTCGCTGTGACACAAAATCGGGTGCGCCACTGACTTGGAAAGTTTATGTTTCACCGACGCAACAGTTCCCGCTAACACTCGAATCCACACGAACGAGGAAAGACCACGCATCTCATGCAGCCGGATAGCCACCCGGACGATCGGCGTCCGACACATGCCGATGGACCGATCGACCTGGTTGTGGACGATCATCTGTTCCAAGTGACGGTTCGGGACGACGGCGGGTGCAATTACTCCTGGACCTCCGGGCTCAATCCCGGGTACGGCTTCAGCTCGAGCGCTCCTCGGTGTGCCTGGCGGAGTGACGACGGACTTCCGCCCGCCCCACTGCCTCTCCCCGTGCCAACGATCGGCCGGCATCGCCAAGCGATCCGCGACTTCTTGGCCGGCATCGACCCACGGACCGGCTACCTCAGTGAAACCGACTAGCTCTGGAGAGACCCTTCCCGAGTCCATTGCTTGTACGAGCGCCCGACGTCGGATCGACTCGAACGTCGACGAGACCGGGCTTCTCGTCCACGCAACCAGTAGTCGTTCTGATCTAGGGTGAACGGATGGCGCCGAACGTCCAACTCGTCGAGCGAGTCCGCTCGCTGATGAAAGCCGAAGCACCTGAGGAGAAGTCCATGTTCGGCGGGCTCGCATTCCTCATCGCCGGGCACATGACGGTCGCAGTAGGCGACGGCGGCCTTCTCGCGCGGATAGACCCTGACGCCGACTGGCCCACGCGCGATCCGCGGGCCGGCGAAGCGATGCCCGGTCGGCCCATGCGCAACTGGCGCACGTTCGATGTCGATGCCGACACCGAAGACTTGCCCGAGCTCGTCGCCCACGCCGTGCAACAAGTCCGCGCTCTACCGCCGAAAGCCTGATCGGATCAGCTGTGTCGCTGCGCAACGGTTGCCACGATGAGTGCGAGACACGCCAGTGGCGCCGCCGCGAAGAGTCCTCCGAATGCAGGAGCAGCCCGGACCAGTCCGATGACTGCTATCGCCATGTAGACGGCAATTACCGGCCGAGTGGATCAGACCTGACTCGTCGTCACTCTTCCCAGTGCGCTGTCTCCGCCGCCGCCTGGTGGGTCTGCCGAAGGAACTTCAAGACCATCGCGTCCGGATCCGGGGCCTGTCGAACGAGGTGGTACGGCAGCACATACTCCCCCAATGTGCTGTCCCACCGCGCGGGAGCCTCGACCGCCGGATGGGTGTCATACCCCTCGGGGTGCGGGTACGCGTAGGCGTAGAAGGCGCCTTCCTCGGCTCCCCCCGGCCAGTAACCGGCGCTCGAGACCTCGTCACTGTAGGCCTCGTGCATGACCCAGTCGGGACAGTTCGGAACGCCACCGGGATGCTGAGGAGCCGGACGACCCGAGAAGCGCGTGACGGCCAGATCGAATGCACCCCAGAAGAAATGGACTGGCGATGACTTGCCTCGAAACTCGCCGCGGAACATCGAGAAGACTCGCTGTGCGCTGACCAGCGACCGCCAGAACCGAGTCACGGCATCTGCGTCGTACGACGCGTGCGTGGTGTCGTCGGCGAAGGGGGTCGCGTCCGGCAATTCGACGGGTGTCGCGACGATGTCGATGTCGAACCCGAGGTCACTGAGGTGGCGCGTGTACTCGGCGTAGAAGTCGGCGACGGTGCGCGGTTCGAGCGCCATCCGACGACTGCTGCCATCGGTGACGAGAAACAGGAGCTCGTGCTCGAGGAAATCGAAGCGGATCTCGAGACCGCGGTTCCCGACGGCCATCAACGAAGTGGTGAGTCCTCTCGCGTCGACATACAACGCCACCCCCCACCAGTGGTTGACCTCCGGACCGAGCGCGAGACGAGTCTTCCCGACGATCTGGGTCCACAGCTGCAGCGTGTCCCTGGTGTCGATCCACGACTCGACCGATAGCGCAGGCCACGCCTCGTAAGAAGTTTCCATGCCCTCATGATCCATGACGCGTCAACTCAGGCCGGGCTCCGACGAGGCCGGGCGATGAGCCGACTGACGTTGGAAGCTTTCGCCGGACCCTCGCGTTCGCAGAGGTATGTCGACGCCAGCCAACTCTTTCGACCCCGCTCTCGAGTCCATCGTGGCCGACCATCAGGAGTCCATCCTGATCACGATTCGACGCGACGGCCGCCCGCAGTCCTCGAACGTCATCCACCTCTGGGAGCCGGAGACGTCCTCGGCGCTGATCTCGGTGACCGCGACCCGAGCCAAGTCCCGCAACGTCGAGCGTGACCCCCGGGTCAGCCTGCACGTGCTGGGCGACGGCTTCTTCTCCGCATATGCCGTGGCAGAGGGCATGGGCGAACTGAGTCCCGTCGCCGAGCACCCCACCGACGCAACCGTCGACACGCTCGTCGACTGGTACCGCCGGTTTCGCGGCGAGGACCACCCGGACTGGGATGACTACCGCGCCGCGATGGTTCAGGAGCAGCGACGTCTGTTGCGGGTTCGGGTCGAACGGCTATACGGCATGACCCGCCTGCCGCGCTGAACCGCAGCCGAGTCGGTCAGCCACCTGGGACTCACACCTCGGCGACGCAGACCACCAGTTTGCGTTCGTCGTAGCTGAAGTACTGCGTCGTGCTGTCCGGGCATTGATTCTCGTCAGTTGTGGCGGTCAAGATCTCGAGAACCTTCACGGTGTCGGGCTTACCGGGCGTGCACGGGCTGTGCGTCGGACTGTCGTTGCCCGTGGGAATTGTCATGCACTCGCCCGGCACCCAGTCGATGTCCAGACAGAGCGCGCCCTGCTCACGACCGGCCACGGTGACGTAATAAGTCTGGTCGACGTCCGACGCGCAGCCGTCCTGGGTGGGCGCCTTCGCGACGACCTTGTAGTTGGCCTCGTTGCTACCGCAGACGGCGTGGTCGATGTTCGCGTCCAGCATGGTTCCCGACAAGGTCACGCAGTCACCGATCTTCGCGTGGAAGTCGACGTCCCCGCCCTCGTCGGCCCCGTTCTGCCCGACGACCGCCGAGGTCGCCGAGCTCAGTGATGCACTCGACGGCGGCACCACTGTGCCACCGTCATCACTGCCACACCCGGACAACACCGCGATCGCACATCCCGCGATCCCGATCAGGCTCGCCAACCTCACCCGTGCCGACACTTCCACCCACCCCTGCCATCTCTCGCGGTACACGTCGGCACGTGCAGCACTCACGAGCGCACTCGGCCGATAGGACGAAGTCGAATGTTGCCCGGGACTGTGCACTCCTGGCAACCAGGACATTCGATCAACCGACCCACCCGGACCGACACGTCCGAGCCGATCGACCGTTGCGCCACCCCCTCTTTTCTGACAACATACGTTCTCAGTTGAAGGGGGAGGCGAGTGGGAGCTCCGGTGATCCGCTGTTCTGGTGTTTGCGCGCAGGACTGCCGCAATGGCGAGTGCCAGCCCGACCTGACCGCCGGTACCGCTCCCGAGACCGTTACTCCCCCATGTTCGTCCAACCCCGAGGCCTGGTTCCCCGATCAGGCTGCCGACGTACGTAGCGCGGCGAGCCGACATGCGCTCGACCGGTGTATCCGCTGCCCGATCCGATCACACTGTGCCCGTCTCGCCCTCGACGGCTCCAGCTTCGTCACCGGGATCTGGGCCGGCGTCTACATCCCACCCGCGGGCAAGCAGCACTCCGCGCGAGCACATGCCCTGCGGCGGTTGCAGAGCGTCGGCTATCCCGAAGAGGCTGCGTCCTGACGCGGCGGTAGCTTTTCTCGCGGAAGGTCGTCGTTCTGCGTCCGTCTCTGTCAGTGTGGTTTGTAGGCGAATTCGGTGAACCAACCGATTTGGCACAGACGACAAATGCAGGCGGCAGCAAATGACAAGAATCTGGTGCATTCTCTCGACCTTTCTGCTTGCGGTCGGCCTGGCGAGTTGGACGTCGGCGACCACATATGCGATACCCGGCCCCGGCGGTGCGACCGTTCTCACGCTGGACCCGGCATTTCGATCACTGCCGACGAACTGGCTGCGAGGCGAGCTGTTCGCGGCCCCGAACGAGGTCGTCAAGGTGCCCTACAACAACTTTCCCGGCGCGACCAATACACACCGAGGGCGCGACAAACTCAACGAGATGCTGCACGCCATTCCCGGGCGGAAGATCGTGGTGGGCCACAGTCAGGGCGCTCAGGTCCAAGACGATTGGTTGCGCACCTACGGACCCACGAGCGACATCGACCCAGCGATGGTGACCTTTGTGCTCACCGGAGACCTGGAGAGCAAGTACAACGGCTGCGCCAACCAGGGCGGTTGCCGAGCAGACTACGGCGGCAACAACTTTCCCGATGACACTCGATACACCGTCAAAGTCGTCGCACGTCAATACGACTACTGGGCCGACGCGCCGAATCGCGACCGTCTGAACGACGCAGCCGAGCGGAATCACACCGCGTCGAATTCATTCGGCGGCCGCGGAGAGGGTCGTCCGGTACACAACGACTACAGCATGATCGGTCTCAACGATCCCGCCAACAAAACGTTCGTCGAGGGCAATGCCACCTACATTCTCGGCGCCCCCGCGACCTACTACCTACCCATGGTGTCCCAGATGTGGACGACCGCGGCACGCAAAGAGGCCGAAGACGCGCGGCTCCGCCCCGAAGTCGAAAGGGCATATGCCCGCCCGATGGGTGCTCCCCCGGCACCGCCCGTCGGGAATTGAGCTCCACCATGCAAGAGCCGATTTCCGAAACGATCCCGCCGTAGGATCACCCCGATTACCATCGAATTCGACCCCGTGACACCGTGACGGAACGGAACCGGCGTGAAGAAGACATTGAACTCCCTGTCCGAGAGCGAGTACGTACTGGTCCGAGAGACCAAGAAGTCACAGATGGCCGGCCTCGACGAAGACGGTCTCATCGATCTGCATTCTCGAATCCGACGGGCCCGCAACAAGTACGTCACCCTGTACCGCCGCGCGGGCGCAGAGAAGGTGAAATCCAAGGGCGGCCGTGGCAGTGCGAAAGCCGCCAACGTGCGCAACGCCGCGAAGGCGGAGGTGTTCGAGGACGCCCTCAGCCGAGTGAGTCGACGACTCGCGCGCGTGTCCCGCGACGCCGCACTGGAACTGAAGGCCGAAAGGCTTGCTCGTGCCCGGACCGAAGCCCCCGACCTCGGCGGCGGGGCCTCGGGAGACGGCAAGGTGACGTCTGCCGGACGTGCACGCGTCGACACGACGCGTGAGTCCTCGGGCCGAAAGAAGTACGAAGCTTCGACGATCGCCAAAGGCGCACGGCGGCAGGCCAAAAAGGATCGCCGCCACGATTCCTAGCCGGCCGCCACGGTCAGCAGCACTCCGCGCCCACATCCAGGACCTCGCACAACGCTCGAAGCGCCAGAGGGCGCGCCCGGTAGTACACGTTCATGCCACGACGGTCGGGTGCAACCATCCCGGCTTTTCGGAGCTGACCCAGATGATGACTGGTCGTCGCGTCGGTCAGCCCGACGGAGGCAGCGAGATCACAGGTACAGATGCCGTCCCCGCCGGCATCGGCGAACAGGATGGACAGCAGCCTGATCCGGACGGGGTCGGCAATTGCCTTGAGCCGCAGCGCGATCTGTAGCGCAGCCTCCTCGTCGAGCGGAGCGGCCGACACCGGTTCGCAACAGATGGGTGCACTGATGTCGACCACCGGCAATGTCTTGGGCATGACTGTCAGAGTACCCACACTATTGACATATGTCGAAAAGGTGCGCACTCTGGTCGTGCCAGTAATTCGACATATATCTCACAGGCAGAAGGTGGTCCGGCCATGTCTCGTCTACAGCTCGCCCTCAACGTCGACGATCTCGACAGCGCAGTGATGTTCTACTCGGCGTTGTTCGGAATCGCGCCCGCGAAACGCAAGCCCGGGTACGCGAACTTCGCGGTCACCGAGCCGCCGCTGAAGCTGGTGCTGCTGGAGAATCCCGGCCGCGGGGGCACCATCAACCACCTCGGAGTCGAGGTCGAGTCCTCTGAGCGGGTGCATGCCGAGATTGCTCGCCTCTCAGAGGAAGGCCTCATCACCGATGAGGAGATCGGGGCGACGTGCTGCTACGCCACCCAGGACAAGGTCTGGGTCACCGGACCAGGAGACGAGAAGTGGGAGATCTACACCGTCCTCGCAGACTCGGACACGTTCGGCACCGGACCGAAATCGTCGGCACACGCCGCTCCGACGGACGAGGCCAAGGGCTGCTGTGGCGACGCACGTGACATTGCGAACGCGTGCTGCTGACGCCGCCCGCATACGGATCAGCTCGTCGTCCGTAGCGGCCGTCGGTCAGCGCTCAGCCGGCGCTCGTCACGACGAGCGACGCAGGTGCAGCACCGGGAAGGGTCGCCCATCGGCATCGACGGGCGACCTTGCGATCTGGCTGAATCCGCGCCTCCGGTAGAACGCCACCGCCCCCGGGTTCTGTTCGTTCACATCGACGTCGATCACGTGGGCGTCATCGACCGCACGGGCCAGCAACGCGGAACCAATACCCTCACCGTGCACCACCGGGTCGACGAACAGCATCTCCAGGCGACCGTCGGCGGTGCCGCTGAATCCCACGACGACACCGTCGCTCTCGGCGACCATCATGTCGACCGAGGGAAAGAACTCTGTCGCCATGCGGCTCGCGTAGTGCTCGACGTCGTCCGGGCCGAGGAAGTGATGCGTCGCCTCGACCGCAGCGCGCCAGACGGCGACGAGCCGCTCGGTGTCCCCGGCCTCGGCCCGTCGGACGATCACGTCAGCCATGCTCGGCCACCGCTCGAGCTGCGCGCTCAGTACCGCGAGAAAGCATGGAGCGCACAGTAGTTGGAGTGGGTGCGACAGGCAACCCGGTTCGTCCCGCACCGCGGGCGATGGAGTCGGCCACTCGGTTCATCGGATGACATACGGGTCGATCTCGGTTTTCCTCGTGCGGTCCCGGTCGTCGACGCACCATCATGGTTCCAGACGAGATCGCGTCCGCACCCGAGGACGCGTCGACAACGAACGGGGTTGTGCGCATGCTCGAGATTCGCGGCCTGTCCAATGAGACGGTGGTTCTGGATGGTGAGTGGTTCGAGAAGCTCCGGGGCGGCACGTCGAAGACCCGGCTCCCGGCATCGTCGTTCGTCTCCGCGGATGTGCAGGACATCGACCGACGGAAGAAGCTCTTCGGCAGCGAACGCGAGCAGCTGCTGCAGGTGACCTTCAGCTTCGACCGTCCACCGTTCGTCGGCCTGATGACGTCGGCGGACAATCGAAGCAAGGTCGAAGCACTGATCGCCGGACTCGAGGCCGCCCGCGACGCCAACTGAGACCTAGGCGGGGCCGGCCTCTTCGCCACCGCGCGCGCGGTCCGGCACAGAGTTCTCGGTGCGTCGCTGCTGCGCGCGTATCAGCTCGAGCAGTAGCCGTCGCAGTTGCGGCTCCGACTCCCCGATGGCCGCGATCAGGTCGGGATCGGACCGCTCGCGTTCGAGTAGTGCGTGATACACATCCGTTCCCGCCTGCGTCGCGCTCACATACTTGCGACGCTCATCACGCGAATCCACCTGCCGAAGCACATAACCCATACGTTCCAGCCGCTCGATGGTGCGGCTGGCCGTCTGATCGGTGACTCGTGCGTGCTTGGCGATCTCCCGCTGAGTCGCCGGGCCGGTCGACAGGACGTGCAGCACGACGAGACCGGCGCTGGAGATGTCGTACTCCCGCAGCACACCTTCCCAGGCGTGCTCGACCATCCGCGCCGCGGCCGACAAGAGGCGACCTGTCGGCCACCCATCCATCCCGTCGTTCATCTGACCTGCCGATTCCTTCTACTGCCCGACGCCGACTTGCATTTGTTCAGCCTGCTGAACATCATGGTGCTGTCCGACGCCTGCCGCGAACAAGGAACGGAAGTCCTGTGAACTCACGCACCTCAGACCGACGCGTCAGTCGTCTGCGATGGATTCTGCCAGCACTGTTGATCATCGGTTGGCTGGCGGTGGGCGCTACGGGCGGACCGTTTGCCGGCAAACTCGGCGATGTGCAGGCCAACGACAACACGTCGTTCCTGCCGGCATCCGCAGAAGCGACCGAAGTGTCTCGTCTCGAAGCGGACTTCGTGAACTCCACCCAGATCCCCGCCGTCGTCGTCGCCGAGCGTGGGTCCGGGATCACCGACGCCGACCTCGCGTTCGTCGCCGATGCCGTCGCCGAGGTGGCGGGCACCTCCGGCATCGCCGAGCAGACGTCCCCACCCATCCGCTCCCAGGACGGCCAGGCGATCCAGATGATCGTGCCGGTCGACTCGGCCGGTGAGGTGTCGGAGAGCGTCGAAGCATTGCGCGAACCGCTGTCGTCCGGTGCGCCGGCGGGACTCTCGGTGTTCGTCACGGGACCTGCCGGTACCGCCGGGGACCTGACCACCGCCTTCGGCGGGATCGACGGTCTCCTCCTGCTGGTCGCAGGCGCGGTGGTGATCTTGATCCTCATCGTCGTCTACCGCAGTCCGATCCTGCCGTTCGTCGTGATCGTCTCGGCCGTGTTCGCACTCGGCCTGGCCAGTCTCCTCGTCTACGTCCTGGCGTCGAACGACATCATCACCCTGAACGGCCAGAGCCAGGGCATCCTGTTCATCCTGGTGTTCGGCGCCGCAACGGATTACGCCCTTCTCCTGGTATCCCGGTATCGCGAGGAGCTCCGGCTCACCGACGACAAGTACCGGGCGATGAAGTCGGCATGGCGGGCCACGTTGGAGCCGGTTGCCGCTTCCGCGGGAACCGTCATCGCGGGCGTCCTGTGTCTGCTGCTGTCCGACCTCAACTCCAACCGGGGACTCGGTCCGGTCGCCGCGATCGGTATCGCCGCGTCGTTCCTCGCCTCGATGACCTTCCTGCCCGCGGCCCTCACCCTGCTGGGCCGCACCGCGTTCTGGCCGAAACGACCCGTCGTCGATGCCGAATCCGCGCGACGCGACGACGGTCATCGATTCTGGGGTGCGCTGGCGTCCCGTATCGGTCGGCACCCCCGCCGGTTCTGGGTGGCGACCACCCTCCTTCTCGTCCTGTTCGCTCTGTTCCTCCCCCAGTTCCGTGCCGACGGTGTCGCACAGTCCGACACCTTCCTGCTCCCGGTGGAATCCCAGGAAGGGCAGCGGGTCCTGACCGCACACTTCGACGCCGGGGATGGTTCGCCGGCCGTCATCATCGCCAACGACGATGCGCTGCAGCAGGTCCGGTCCGCAGCCACCGGCGTCGAGGGAGTCGCAGAGGTCGCCCCGGTCGTCGAGCGCAACGGTGCCCCCACGACCGTCGACGGTCGAATCGCCCTGCAGGCCACCCTGACCGATCCCGCCGACTCGCTGGCCGCCGAGGAGACCATCGAACGGCTACGCAGCGCGGTCCGCGGCGTCGACGGCGCCGACGCACTGGTGGGCGGCCCGACGGCCGTCGACCTCGACACCAAGACGACGGCGATTCACGACCGCAACCTGATCATCCCGATCGTCAGCCTCGTGGTGCTCCTGATCCTGTGTGCGCTGCTGCGCTCCATCGTCGCACCGGTGTTGCTCATGGCCACCGTGATCCTGTCCTTCGCTGCGACACTGGGCATCTCGTCGATCGTCTTCAATCACATCCTGGGATTCCCGGGCGCGGACCCGGTCGTCCCGCTGTTCGCGTTCGTCTTCCTCGTCGCGCTCGGCATCGACTACAACATCTTCCTGATGACCAGGGTTCGAGAAGAGGCCCTCCGGATCGGTACACGTCGAGGCGTGCTCCGCGGACTCACGGTCACCGGAGGTGTCATCACCTCCGCGGGTGTCGTTCTCGCCGCCACGTTCTCGGCATTGGCGGTCATCCCGTTGATCTTCCTGGCGCAGATCGCCTTCATCGTCGCATTCGGGGTGCTGCTCGACGCCCTCATCGTCCGGACGCTCCTGGTCCCCGCGCTCGTCTATGACATCGGCCGTCCCGTCTGGTGGCCCAGTGCACTCGCGAAGCGGGGCGACGAGCCGGAGCAGGAGGCAACGACCGAAGCCACGACGGAGGAGGAGCAGCCCCGGGTGTGAGGCAAGCTCGGGGCCCCGACGCATTAGGTCAGGTCTCGGTCGCCTCGACAGGGCTCCGGCGTCGCCGGACCACCCCGGTAGCCACACCGATGACGGCACCGACGGCGAGCACGATCGCCGAGGCGTAGGGCAGCGCATTGTCGACCGCACCCACGACGAGCACGACCGGAATGACCAACGCGGGCCACGGGATCACAGTCTTCCAGTTGCCGGAGCTCCACCCGAGAATCGAGCAGACCCCGACGGTGAAGAGAGCGATCCCGCCGCACAGGATCCATCGGCCGGCCGGCTCCAGCTCGCCGATCGGGTGGATCACGTACTGCTCGATGCCCACTCCCAGGAGCGCGGCACCCAGGGTGAGCGGCAGGTGACCGTAGATGTACCCGTCGGCCCGCCCACTGCCCACTGCACTGTCGTCCTCCTGGATCTCGACCTTGGCCTCGGCCCCACCGATGTCGAAGTACATCCACCAGACGGAGGCGGCGATCGTGAACCCCAGGGCCGCCACCGCGGTCGACGACCACGCCCAGTGACTGTCTTTCATGCCGAGCACGATGGCCGAGATCGACTCGCCGAGAACCAAGATGACGAACAGGCCGAAGCGCTCCGGAAGGTGTTCGAGGTGAAGCGGCACGTCCGGGCCCCAGCGCGTCGCGGCGAAGGGCGCCACCGCCTCCACGAGAATGCCCGCCGCCCACAGGATGTACGTGACCGGTGACGGCGTGAAGAGCGAGACCGTCCAGATCAGCGCACTCACGATGGTCGCCGCCAGATAGATGTCAACCGTCACCCGCACCTCGACGATGTGCCGCCACGCCCGGAAGTACAACGCCGCCAGGATGATCCGGGTCGCGATGTAACCCACCCCGAACGCCACTGTGCCGTCACCCCCGATCGCGGTCGCGGCGCCCGCGGCCATCACCGCGACCGCGAATGTCGCGGCCAGCTTGAGGACCCGGTAGATCACGTCGTTGGTGTCGAATCGATTGGCGTACAGCGTGGTGGTCACCCATGACCACCACGTGACGACGAACAGTCCGGCGAACTCGCCGACGCCGCGCCAGCCCATGTTGTCCGTGAGCGCCAGAGCCAGCTGGTGGATGACCAGAACATAGGCGAGATCGAAGAACAACTCGAGCCTGGTGGCAGCCCGGTCCTCTTCCACTCGCAACCGGGGAGGCTCGATGAGGGGGGCTCGCTGGCCCGCCCCGCTCTCGTCCTCGGCGACCCGGACGTCGGCGGGTTCACCGGCGCCACCTGCGGCGTCGTCATGCCCGTCGTCCGGCGGCGACTCCGTACTCTCACCCATCATCGGCGTCCCATCCTCGACCTGGCGGTCTCGTCCGCGATCCGGCGTGCCCCGCGGGCGTGGCCGCGTCCGGGCGCTGCCTCGTCGGTGCACTCCGGTACCCCACCGCGGCAACCCCCAAACGGGAGGACGGCGCTGACGGAGGGGGCCGGGCACCACGCGGCCTAGGAGGCGAGCCGTTCGTAGATCGTGGTGTTGGCCAGACCGCCGGCCTCGCACATCGTCTGCAGCAGGTAGCGCCCGCCTCGCTGCTCGAGCGCGTGGAGACCGGTGGTGGCCAGCCGAGCGCCACTGGCCCCGAGGGGGTGCCCCAGAGCTATCGCGCCGCCGTGCACATTGACCTTGTCGAGATCGACACCGAACTCCTGAGACCACGCCAGCACGACCGGAGCGAACGCCTCGTTCACCTCGAACAGGTCGATGTCGCCGATGTCGAGGCCGCTGCGCGCGAGCGCCTTCCGCGTGGCGGGGATGATTCCGGTCAGCATCAGGAGCGGATCGTCGCCTGCGACCGCGATGGTGTGCACCCGCGCGCGTGGTCGCAGGCCGAGTTCAGCCGCCTTCTCCTCACTCATCACGAGGACCGCGGCCGAGCCGTCGCTGATCTGGCTGGCGTTGGCCGCCGTGATCTGCCAATTGATTTCCGGGAACCGCCGGGCCATCGCCTCGTCGTGGTAGGCGGGGCGCAGAGCACTCAGCGCATCGAGGGTGCTGCCGACACGGATCCCCTCGTCGGCATGCAGGCCGGCCACAGCCACTAACTCGTCGTCGAAGAGTCCGTTCTTCGCCGCAGTCGCGGCCCGCTCATGCGAACGCAGCGAGAACTCGTCCATCGCGCGCCGCGAGATGCCCCACCGGGCGGCGATCAGTTCGGCCGAGATGCCCTGTCCGACCAACCCTTCGGGGTATCGCTCGTCGAACGCCCGACCGTTGAGGTCGGCGGTACCGAATGCTGCCGATCCCATCGGGACCCGCGACATGGACTCGACGCCCGCGGCGACCACCACGTCGTAGGTGCCGGCGATGATGCCCTGCGCGGCGAATGCGATCGCCTGCTGCCCACTGCCACACTGCCGATCGACCGACACCCCGGGCACCGACTCGGGATACCCGGCCGCGAGCAGTGCGCGGCGGGCGATGTTGACGCTCTGCTCGCCCACCTGACTGACGACGCCGGTGATCACGTCGTCGATCACCCCGGGGTCGATCCCGGTACGGTCCACGATCGCCCGGAGGCTGTGCGCCAGCAGATCCACCGGGTGCACGTCGTGGAGCGCGCCGGTCGCCTTTCCCTTGCCGATGGGTGTCCGTACCGCGTCGACGATGACCGCAGACCTCATGACTGAACCTCCTCGTGACCGGTCGGTCTCGAGGACCGACCCGAACCGCGGCTGACTTTTGTCAGCCATAGTCAGATGTCTACGCTCTGACTATGGTCATGTCAAGTCAGGCTAGAATGGGCTCATGATGCACCTGAAGGGACCACTCGCCGAGCGGGACAGCTGGCAGGCGACCGGCTGTTCGATCGCCAAGGCGATCGACCTCATCGGGACCCGATCGGCCATCCTGATCCTCCGCGAGGCGTTTTACGGGGCAACCAGATTCGACCAGTTCAGTCGACGCGTCGGGATCACCGACGCAGTGGCGTCGGCCCGTCTCAAAGAGCTCACCGAGGCGGGAGTCTTCGTGAAGGCGCCCTACCGCGACGCGGGTCAGCGCGAACGGTACGAGTACCGGTTGACCGACATGGGCCGCGATCTGTTCCCGGTGGTGATGTCGTTGATGCAGTGGGGGAACAAGCACCTCCAGCCTGACGGCGCGCCCCTGACCCTGACCGACAGATCGCGCAACCCGGTGCATGTCGGTGTCGTCGCCGACCCGTCGACGATGCTCGCACCCGAAGACGTCGAGGTGCGCATCACCCGACCCCGAAGGCCGCACAAGGCGGCAGCGGGACACGAAGAGGCTGACGGGTGATCCTCCCGAAGGTGCTCGACCCCCGGTTGGTGACCATCCGACGCGGAGGGTCGCTCACCGACATCGACCATCACCTGCTCGCGCTGTGGGCGGCCGCCTGTGCGGAGCACGTACTGCCACTCTTCGAAGCCGTGCGCCCGGATGACCCCCGCCCGCGCGAGGCCCTCGCCGCCGTTCGTGGGTGGACGCGCGGTGAGATCAAGATGATGGACGCGCGCGCGGCAGGCGGGCACGCGATGGGGGCCGCGCGCGATCTCCGGGGAGCCGCGCGCTTCGCCGCCTATGCGTCAGGCCAGGCAGCGGTCACCGCGCACGTGGCCTCCCACGACCTCGGTGCGGCGGCGTACGCGATCAAAGCGGTCCGTGCCGCAACCACGGAGACTTCGAACTCCCGCGAGGCCGGCCGACGCGAATGCCGTTGGCAGCGAGACCAACTCCCGCCTGCGATACGGGACCTCGTGCTCGAGGACCAACAGCTCCGAAACGAGTTGTGCTGGTCGGTGTTCGACGACTGACAACGACCTCCCACCTGCGCGATTCGTTACCGGCCGCGTAGGCCTGCTAGTGTGGCAATCACGTTCACGCGGTGCTGTAACCCGCTTGTTGAGCCAGAGGCCGGGGCGCTTACAGGAACCCCCGGTCTTGTCCAAACTTCCACCTCACCCGTCGGCCCGGTTGATGCGAGGCCGCGTGGGGTATGCCCGCCACCATGACTCTTCATCGTGACGTCGTGCCCGGCATCCACCGCCTGGAGTACGCGCACACCAACCAGTATCTGGTCGAGAACGGGGATCGGCTGGTTCTCATCGACGCCGGCCTCCCCCGCTCATACCCGGCGCTGGTCTCCGCCATCCGCGAGCTGGGCCGCGACACCGACGCGGTCTCCGACCTGATCATCACGCACGGTCACTTCGACCATGTCGGCACCGCGCGTCGACTGGCGAAAGAGTGGCATCTGCCGGTTCACGTGCACGACGCCGATGCGTGGTTGGCGTCTCACCCCTATCGTTACGCACACCAGAACCTGACGCGTTTCGGTGTGCCGCTGCGCAACCCGCGATCACTGGCAGTGCTGGGACGGATGACGATCGCCGGCGCGCTCGCGGTCCGCGGCGTCGACCCGTCCACCATCACCCGATTCGGCGACGATGCCGTACTTCCCGGCGGCGCAGCGGTGATCGCGACGCCGGGACACACGTTCGGCCACGTGTCGCTGCACTTTCCCGAGCGGAATGCGGTCATCGCCGGAGACGCCCTGGTGACGCTCGACCCGTACACGGCCGCCACCGGACCGCGGATGATCGCCGGATCGGCAACCGCCGACCTGGAGCGTAACCGCTCGTCCCTCGACGCCCTCGCGGCCACCGGGGCGGACACGCTCCTGCCCGGGCACGGTGTGCCCTGGCATCACGGCGTGGCCGTGGCCGTCGAACGCGCGCGCGGCACCGACGGCTGACGGGTAGCGTCTGCGGCCACCGCGTCTACTGCCCGACGGGCCGGCACACCTAGGTGCCGGCCCGTCGATTCGTCCTCACAGTGAGGGCGGACAACTCATTTCGCTGCGGTACGACGCAGCTTCGTGTTGACGAACTCGCCCATTCCCCAACGCCCGAGTTCGCGTCCGTAGCCCGATCGCTTCACCCCGCCGAAGGGAAGACCGGGCAACGTCGTGCCGTGTTCGTTGACGTAGGCCATGCCGACCTCGAGTCGGTCCGCCACCTTCTCGGCTTTGGCGATGTCGTCGCTCCACACCGAGCCACTGAGGCCGAACTCGACATCATTGGCGAGGGCGACGGCCTCGTCGGCTGAGGCCACCCTGTAGATCATCGCGACCGGCCCGAAGATCTCCTCGGAGTAGGCGTCCATGTCAGGGGTGATGTCGGTCAGAACGGTCGGGGCGTAGAAGGCGCCGTCGCGGTCGAGTGGTTTTCCGCCGGTTCGCAGCGTGGCGCCCTGTTCCACCGCGGTGTCGACCTGCTCGGCCACCGTGTCACGCGCCGAGAGCGAGGACAACGGACCCATCCGCGTGGACGAGTCCGCGGGGTCGCCCACCGCGGTCGCCTCGAACTGCTTCACCACACCGTCGACGAACTCGTCGTACAGCTCGTCGATCACGATGAACCGCTTCGGCGAGTTGCACGCCTGCCCCGCGTTCGAGAGTCGCGCTCTTGCCGCGATGGTGGTGGTGCGCTCCATGTCGTCGGAATCGAGCAGGATGAACGGATCCGACCCGCCCAATTCGAGCACCGACTTCTTCAGGTTCTCGGCCGCGACCTTCGCCACGGCGGCGCCCGCCTTCTCGCTGCCGGTGAGTGACACACCACGAATCGCGTTGTGGGCCAGTAGCTCCGCGACCTGGTCACTACTCGCGTAGGTGTTGATGTACACGTCCTCGGGCACACCGGCGTCATGGAGGATGTCGGCCATGAGAGCGGACGACGCCGCACAGATCGAGGCGTGCTTGAGGATGACGGTGTTACCGGCGAGCAGGTTGGGGGCGACGAAGCGCGCCACCTGGTAGTAGGGATAGTTCCACGGCATCACCCCGACCAGTGGCCCGATCGGCGCGACCTGAACGAGGGATTCCTCCGCGCCCTGCGGATCGAGGGCCTCCGGGGCGAGTAGATCGGGGCCGTGCTCGGCGTACCAGCGGTAGATGTCGGCGGCCAGCTGCACCTCCCCCGCTGCCTCCTTCGCCGGCTTGCCCATCTCGGTGGTGATGACCGACGCGAGTTCCTCGGCCCGTTCCTCGTAGAGGTCGGCGGTCCGCGACAGCGTCGCCGCCCGCTCGGCGGGCGTGGTGCTCCGCCAGTCGTCGAACGCCGCCAGCGAGCGATCGGCGAGACCCGCGACCTCACTGTCCTGGAGGCCGGGGAATTCCTTCTCGGTCGTACCGGTGGTCGGATTCGCGGTCACATATGTGCTCACAGAGCACCTGCCTTCCTGTGTCGTTCGATCCCGAAAGTCGTTCGATCCCGACTGTGCGCAGCCCGGAGACGATCGGGTACCCGTGACCCGAGGCGACAAACACCGGCACCGTCCGCCGACGAGCACCTGGCCCGATCCGGCGATCGCGATGGCGTCGTCACCTCGGCCACCCACCAATCGTGGGTGGCCACTTTCCACGTCGTCACCGAACCTGTTCTAATGTGTCGGCGGCTCCGCGTCGGTCACCTCGACCGACCCGGTGACCGCCGACGTCGACCGTGGGGGCGTGTCGTCGGGCAGGGTCGTCGGAATGTGCTCCGAGGGGGAACAGAGCAGTGTCACGCTGGCAGAGGGCCGCCGGGCTCGGTTGCGCGTTGTTGATCGCCGTCGTCGTCGCGAGTGTGGCTGCGCCACAACCGTCGTCGGCAGCCCCGGCCGGTCTGAGCAAGTCGTCGCGTGTTCTCGCGGTCTCGTCGCTCACGCCCACTCGGGCGACCATGACCGTGTACTCGGCCGCGATGAAACGACCTGTTCGGGTGAGTGTGTTGTTGCCGCGCAATAGTTCCCGGCCGCGACCGACGCTCTATCTCCTCGACGGCATCGACGGTGGCGTCTACACCAACTACACCCAGAGCGGATGGACGTTTCAGACCGACATCGTGGAGTTCATGGCGGACAAGCACGTCAATGTCGTTCTGCCCATCGGCGGAACGGGGTCGTACTACACCGACTGGCGCAAGCTCGATCCCGTACTGGGACGGAACATGTGGGAGACCTTCCTCACCAAGGAGTTGCCGCCGCTCATCGACAAGCGCTTCCGCGGGAACGGCCGCAATGTCATCGGCGGGCTCTCGATGGGCGCACTCGGCGCGATGTCGATCGCCGTGCGCCATCCCGATCTCTATCGCGGCGCGGCCGCATTCAGCGGATGCCTCGACCAGGGGACCCCGGAATTCCGTCAGGCGACAGCCACATCGGTGACGACCCGGGGAGGTAACCCCGAGAACATGTGGGGTCCGCTCGCGCATGCGACCTGGGACGCCCACAATCCCGCCGACCATGTCGCCGCCCTGCGCGGCAAGCCTGTCTACGTCGCGGTCGGCAACGGCCTTCCCGATCCCGCACTCGGCGTGGCCGGTCTGGCCTCCCCGGTGGGTGGCGTTCTCGAGGGCGTCGTCGCGCGGTGCACGGACAGCTTCAAACGTCGCGCCGATCGCGCGGGGGTCGACATCACCTACGACTTCCGGACCGGTCTGCACTCCTGGGGTTACTGGAATCAGGACCTGCACCGCGCGTGGCCGACCATGGCGCGGGCGCTGAACATCCCCCGCTGACCGCCCGCCGCCGGTCGCTCTGTGCAACCGGCCGCCCACCGATTTTCTGTCGATCGATAGGGTGCGAGGGGGTGACACGCCGGAACCGTCGTGCACCTGCCCCAACCGCGAATCGGAGAAGGAAGTGGTCGCCACCGTGGCCGTGCTCGATGAGAAGATCAGTGATCTGTACGCGCAGGTTGTCGCGCGCAATCCCGGCGAGGCCGAGTTCCACCAGGCGGTGCGCGAGGTGTTCGACAGCCTGGGCCCGGTCCTGGCGAAGCATCCCCACTATGCCGACGCCGGCATCATCAAGCGCCTGACCGAACCCGAACGTCAGATCATCTTCCGCGTGCCGTGGGTCGACGACAACGGAGAAGTCCAGATCAACCGGGGATTCCGGGTCGAGTTCAACTCGGCACTGGGTCCGTACAAGGGTGGTCTGCGATTCCACCCCAGCGTCTACCTCGGAGTCGTGAAGTTCCTCGGTTTCGAGCAGATCTTCAAGAACGCACTCACCGGATTGCCCATCGGCGGCGGCAAGGGCGGGGCCGATTTCGACCCCAAGGGACGGTCGGACGGCGAGATCATGCGGTTCTGCCAGTCCTTCATGACCGAGCTGTACCGCCACATCGGCGAGTACACCGATGTCCCGGCCGGCGACATCGGTGTCGGCGGCCGCGAGATCGGTTACCTGTTCGGACAGTACAAGCGCATCACCAACCGGTACGAGTCCGGCGTCCTGACCGGTAAGGGACTCGCCTGGGGCGGTTCGCAGGTCCGCACCGAGGCCACCGGGTACGGCGTGGTGTTCTTCGTCCGCGACATGCTGGCCGCCGCCGACGACAAACTCGACGGCAAGACGGTCGTCGTGTCCGGGTCGGGCAACGTCGCCATCTACGCCATCGAGAAGGTGCACCAACTCGGCGGTCGCGTGATCGCCTGCTCGGATTCCAGTGGCTACGTCGTCGACGAGGGTGGCATCGACCTCGAACTCCTCAAAGAGATCAAGAACGTCCAACGCGGCCGCATCGCCGACTACGCCCGCGCGCGTCGTGAGACGGCCTCGTTCGTCGACTCGGGTTCACTGTGGAACGTTCCCGCCGACATCGCGATCCCGTGCGCAACGCAGAACGAGCTCAACGGTGTCGACGCCGCGCAGTTGATCAAGAACGGGTGCCGGATCGTCGCCGAGGGCGCCAACATGCCGACGACGCCCGAAGCAGTACGTCTTTTCACCGACGCGGGCGTCAGCTTCGCACCGGGCAAAGCCGCGAATGCGGGCGGCGTGGCGACCAGCGCACTCGAGATGCAGCAGAACGCCTCTCGGGATTCGTGGTCGTTCGCCCACACCGAGGACCGACTGTCCGAGATCATGTCCGGCATCCACGATCACTGTCTGCACACCGCGGATCATTATGGGGTGCCGGGCAATTACGCGACGGGGGCCAACATCGCGGCATTCACCCAGGTTGCCGACGCCATGCTGGCACTGGGGCTCATCTGAGCTCAGCCCGACTCGCCTGCGAGGACGCGGATATCGGCCACGTCGTACTCGGCCACGACCGCCGAGAGGATCGCCGCGCCCTGGTCCTCGCGGACACCGTCGCCGCGGAAGGCCTCGACAGCCGACTGCGACTCCCACCTCTCGAAGATGTTGATCCGGCACGGATCGACCGGGTCGGCGCTGATCGCGAAGTCCAGGCACCCGGGCGTGTGTCGCGCCGCCGACACCACCTCGACGCATCCGTCGAGGTAGGCGGCGCGACCGTCCGCGTCCACCTCGAGACTTCCGGCAACGATGACCATGTGATCCCTCTTTTCGTCGGTGACTCTCCCGTCGGCGCCCGATCGAGGTCGCCGCTCTCAGGGTTTCGACCATGCGAGGCGACGAGACTCATCGGTCCACCCGTCGTCGCGGACAAACGTCTCCACGCGGCCTAGGCTGATCGGATGGCACTGGTTCTGGGTCCTATCCTCCGGCACGTCGACGAGACATCCGCTCTCGTCTGGGTGCAGACCGAAGAACCGGCCGAGGTCGAGGTCCTCGAGCGCACTGCGCGCACCTTCGAGGTCAGTGGCCACCATTACGCACTCGTCGAGGTGACGGGGCTCGAGCCGGACACGGTCACCGAGTATCAGGTGCGAGTGAACGGCACGCTCGAGTGGCCGCTGCCGGAGTCCGACTTCCCACCCAGTGTCATCCGCACCCGCGGACCCGAGACGGCCGACAGGCACCGGTTCGTGTTCGGGTCCTGCCGGTATCCGCGGGCCGAGGACCCCGAGATCGACGAGAAGCTGGGCCTCGACGCCCTCGACTGCTACGCGATCCGAATGCGTGGGCTCCCGGTGGAGGAATGGCCCGACACGCTCATCCTGCTCGGCGATCAGGTGTACGCGGACGAATTGACCCCGCAGGTCAAGGAGTCACTGGCGTCGAGCCGGACGTCGACAACCGGTCCGTCCGACGAGGTCGTCGATTTCCAGGAGTACGAGGGGCTCTACCGACACACCTGGGGCGATCCGGAGATCCGGTGGATCCTGTCCACCGTCGCCACCGCGATGATCTTCGACGACCACGACATCCGCGATGACTGGAACACCTCGGACACCTGGCGACGGCAGATGAGTGAGAAGCCGTGGTGGCGCGACCGCATCCGCGCGGGCCTGGCGTCGTACTGGGTGTACCAACACCTCGGCAACCTCTCGCCCGCCGAGCTGGAGGACTCCGAGGACTATCGCCGCGTTCGCGAGATCGACGGGGACTGCTGGCCGTATCTCGTCGAGCTCGCCGACCGCGCCGATCACGAAACCGACGGCACCAAGGGGATCCGCTTCAGTTTCCGATGGGACCTCGGGGCCACCAGGCTCGTCATGATCGATTCGCGAAACGGTCGCATTCTCGCCGGCGGAACCCGGAAGATGTTGAGCGACACCGAGTTCGACTGGGTCGAGAAGCAGGTCGCCGACGATCTCGACAGCCTGGACCATCTGGTCCTCGGATCGTCTCTCCCGTGGCTGCTGCCGCCCGTCATCGGCGACGTGGAGACCATGAACGAGATCGGTGCCCGGCGTCGTGGGTTTCGCGGACGCCTTGCCGAGAAGATCCGGCAGGGCGCCGACCTCGAGCACTGGCCGGCGTTCTTCGACTCCTTCGTCCGCCTCAGCGACATGATCCGTGCCGTGGCCGATCGGGACTCGGGTCCCGCGACGGTCAGCGTGCTGTCCGGCGACGTCCACCACAGTTACGCGGCCCGTGCCGACTTCCCCGAGCCGACCCGCGCGGCCGTCCACCAGCTGGTGTGTTCGCCGGTCCACAACGAGATCCCGCCGTACATCAAGGTGGTCTTCCGAGTCGGGTGGTCGACTCGACTGGCCGCCGGGTTCCGGCGCTGGGTCCGCAGGCAGGGTTCTCCCGAGTTACCGGTGGCCTGGCACAACACTCTCGGGCCGCTGTTCGGCAACACCATCGCGATCCTGGCCGTCGACGGTCGTCGCGCTCAGGTGACCTTCGAGCAACCCGACCTCGACGGGACGCTGGGCCACGCGGGACATCTCGCGCTGACGCCGGACGTCGCGACGACCGGATGATGAAGGCATCGTCGCCGCGGCACCGCTAGTCGAGGCAGAACTCGTTTCCCTCGGGGTCCTGGAGCACGATGTGACCCCCGCTCATCGGCGGCGCGGGCTCGTGCCTCGCGATACGGGTGGCACCCAGGGCGACGAGCCTGGCCGCCTCGGCCTCCAGCGCTCGCATCCGTTCGTCGCCGCCGAGCCCGGGCGCAGCCCGAACGTCGAGGTGGACACGGTTTTTCGCCGCCTTGCCCTCCGGCACACGCTGGAAGAACAACCGCGGGCCACGCCCATCGGGGTCGACGACACCCGACGCGTCGTTGCGGCGCTCGGGCGGGACCCCGAACGCCTCCAGCGCCGCGTCCCAAGTGTCGAACCCCGGCGGTGGGTCTTGCACCCGGTACCCGAGGACTTCGGCCCAGAAGGCGGACAGCGCCGCCGGATCACCACAGTCAAAGGTCACTTGAATCTCTGAAGTCATGGAAAACACTCTGCCCTCGAACGCGGACATCCGCGGTCCTAGTGGTTCGCTTGCGACAATGTTCGATTCTCGTCTCTTTGCACGTATCATCGTCGGCATGCATGTCGCCGAACTCCTGCCCACCATTCCGACGAACACCGCGGAGGCGCTCGATCTGTTCGACTCGTCACCCGCCGTCGATGCCGAGTTCATGATCGGCACCTGGCGAGGGGCGGAGCTCCCGACCGGTCACCCCCTGGACGGATTCCTCGAGGCCAGCGGATGGTGGGGCAAACAGTTCGTCGATGCCGAGACCGTGCACCCGCTGCTGTTCCCCACGCGGGACGGGTCCGCTCTCTGGGCGATGAACCCGGCGATCGCCTTCGGCGGTCTCGGGGTCGCCGAGAAGGCCCCCGGCGTCCGATCGATGTCCTTCGCCACCCCGATCGCCGCCACCCGTCTACTCAGCCAGACCCGGCGAGCCCGCGCCCGCCTGCGGACCACCCGGTACCGGGGTACCGACACGGCGACCATGGTCTACGACCAACTGCCGATCAACGACGTCTTCCACCGCCTGGCCGACGACGCGGTGCTCGGCGCGATGGACCTGAAGGGCTCGGCGGCTCCCTACTTCTTCGTCCTGCGTCGCGACGACTCCCTGCGCCTGCTCTGATCAGGCCGGCATCAGAGCTCGGCCAGCGCGGTGCGGATGTCGTTGGCCGATGCCACCGCCTCCCGCAACCCCACCTTCGCCTCGGACCGCCCGCGCTCTGCGGCGGTCAGACGCTGTCGGGCGAAACGCATCTCTTCCTCGCAGCGCGCCAGCTTCTCGCGCAATTCCTGTGCCTGTCCGGCCAGTTCGTCGATCTCCGCGGACACGGCTTCCACCGCCTGCGACGCCTCGGTCAGGGTCGCCCGCGCGGCCTTCTCGTTCTTTTCGGCACCGGCCAGGTGTGATTCGAGTTCGCGACGGGCCCTGTCGGCTTCCTCCGCCCGCGCATCCGCCGCGTCGGACCCATCCGTGTCGGAGGTCGACGCCGGCTTCGACGTCGACGGCCGGGACTTCGAAGCCGAGGACCCTGGCGCCGGGGAGGCGACCGGGTCCGGCACGACGAACACACCGGCAGGCCCGAAACCGCTGTACTCGACGGCGCTGACCAGGCGGCCGTGCATGACCTGGTCGAGGACCTCCTCGTCTGCCACGGCGGCACGCAGGGTCTGCGTCACCTCTCGAATGGCGCTGTCCGCCAGGGTGATACCCGATCTCGCCGCGGTGCGGGCGACGCCGTCGGCGGAGGCGTTGAGCAGTTGCTGTCGGCGCCGCGACAGCTCCCGCATCTTGTCAGCCGCCGAACGGCGTTGCGCGGCAGAGAGATCGGCGGCCAGCTGGGCGATGAGGGCACTGTCGTCGGGATTCGCCCGCACCCACTGGTTGACGGCCCAGGCCGACTGGGTCGGCCGACGCAGCTTGGCGACGCGCGCGGCGAGGTCTCGGTCGCCGTCGTCCTTGGCCGCCTTCGCGAGCTCGTTGCGGCGCTTCACGAACTCCTCGGGGGCCGAGCCGTACAGCTCGTCGACGATCTCGTCGAACTGAGACATCGCGACCACACCTATACGGGTCGAGGTCGCGGGCACATGGGTCGATCCTACGACGACGGGCCGGACGCCCGGGTCATCTCACGATCGACCGGCGCCACTCCGCGGGCATCTCGCTTCGCCGGGCGGCAACGCCGATCCGGAACTATGCTGGCGCTTTCCCCGCGCGGCGGACGATCGTCGCGGCAGAAGGCGAGGACGACGATGATGTCCGGTGAACACAAGTCCCTGGGTCACATCCGACTGACTTCACACAGCGGTGGCGTCGACGCGCCACCCATCCACTGGGGTGCCGCCACGGCGGCCGAACGCGGACCCGTCATCGGGACCACGGTGTCGCGGGGGCATCGCAACGTAATCGGCACTCACAGCGGGTCGTACAGCGTCTATCGTGCGCTGGCCGTCGCTGCGGGCGCCCTGGCCCGCGAACACCGCGCCGACCTCACCAACACGTCGCCCACCGACCACATCGGGCCCTACCCGCAGTGGCGCGATCCTCGGGCGATCGTGTCCCTCGATCCGTGGGGCGCAACGGTCGCGCAGAGCTTCCCCGACGAGATCCGACGCGGCTACGACATCAGACCCACCATCGCCGTCACGAAGGCGCACGTCATCCTCCCCGAGATCGCCGAGGCGATCGAGAAGGGGCGCCTCGTACCGGACGGTGAAATCCTCCTACCCAATGGCGCGGCACTCGTCACCAAAGCGGCCGTCGAACCGGTCTGGCACCTCCCCGGCGTGGCCGAACGATTCGGGTGTTCGGAAGCGGAACTGCGCCGCGTCCTGTTCGAGGAAACCGGCGGGATGTACCCCGAACTCGTCACACGCTCCGACCTGGAGGTGTTCCTGCCACCCATCGGCGGACAGACGGTCTACATCTTCGGCGATGCGCGCGATCTCGCCGACCCGACTGTCGAGCTCACCGCCCGCGTCCATGACGAGTGCAACGGATCCGACGTGTTCGGCTCCGACATCTGCACGTGCCGGCCATATCTCACCCATGCGATCGAGGAGTGCATCCGCGGAACACAGAACGGTGGCGTCGGACTGGTCGCCTACTCACGCAAGGAGGGCAGGGCGCTCGGCGAGGTCACCAAGTTCCTCGTCTACAACGCCCGCAAGCGCCAGGTCGGGGGCGACACCGCCGACCAGTACTTCGCGCGTACGGAATGCGTTGCAGGGGTGCAGGACATGCGGTTCCAAGAGCTCATGCCGGACGTCCTGCACTGGTTCGGCATCACCAGGATCCATCACCTGGTGTCGATGTCGAACATGAAGTACGACGCGATCACCGGCGCCGGGATCGAGGTCGGCGAACGGGTGAACATCCCCGACGAGCTGGTACCGGCCGACGCACGTGTCGAGATCGACGCGAAGATGGCCGCCGGTTATTTCACGCCGGGACCCGTCCCCGATGCCGAGCAACTACGTCAGGTCAAGGGTCGGGGGCTGGAGTGAGCCCGCTGGAATCGACTGCTGCCGAGGGTGTCGAGGCTGCCGAAGCGGTGGCCCTGCTGCGCTCGACCACGACGATCCGGGACCGGGCGCGCCAACTGCTCGATCGAGCGCGGGCGGGCGAGTCGTCGTGGTTCACCGTGCACGACGCCGCCCTCGACGCGGCGGCCGCACTCGTCGTCGATACGAGTCGCACACGATATCCCGACGGCGACATACCCTTTCACAGCCGCTGGCGCCACTTCGAGGCCGGCGGTATCGACCGCCTGGCAGCTCTCGACGATCGGCTTCCGGCCACCGAGGGAGCCGAACGCAGCCGCACCCTAATCGACGTCGTGCTCGTCAGTGTGTTGCTCGACGCCGGCGCCGGACCGGACTGGAGCTATCACGACTCGAACGGGCTCACGCTGGCACGATCCGAAGGTCTGGGCGTCGCGAGCTGGGAGGCCTTCGGTGCCGGCCTGTTCTCCGGCGACCCGGCACGGCCGTTGCAGGCCGACGCCGCCGGGTTGGAGACGATCACGGTCGACGCGCTCGGCGCCGCCTTCCAGGTGGCGGACGACAACGGGCTCGCCGGACTGTCCGGCCGTGTGGATCTGCTGCGAGGCCTCGGCGTCGTGCTCGCCTCCCGCCCCGAGATCTTCGGCGCGGACGCACGGCCCGGCGGTCTGTTCGACCACCTCACGCGCGGCGGACGCTCCCGGGTGGCGGCTTCCGACATACTCCAGGCGGTCCTGGAACACCTGGGCCCGATCTGGCCGACACACAACGTGATCGGGTCCCGTCCGCTGGGCGACTGCTGGCGCCACGACGCGGTCACCGGGCCGGGGCTCACGGCTGGGTGGGTACCGTTCCACAAGCTGTCGCAATGGCTGACCTACTCGATGCTCGAGCCGTTCGTCTGGGCGGGTGTCGAGGTCACCGGGCTCGACGACCTGACCGGCCTACCCGAGTACCGCAACGGCGGACTGCTTCTCGACACCGGGGTGCTCACGCTCCGCGACGACGACTGGGCAGCACGCGACTGGGACGTCGACGACGAGCTCATCGTCGAGTGGCGAGCCCTGACCGTCGCGCTCCTGGACGAGCTCGCCGACCGTGTCCGGGATCGCCTGGGCGCGGACCCGGCCGCGATGCCGCTCGCGTGCGTCCTGGAGGGCGGCACCTGGGCCGCCGGCCGTCGGCTGGCCGCACGACTTCGAAACGGATTGCCGCCGTTGTCGATACGGAGCACCGGGACCGTCTTCTAGCCACATCGTCAGTCGTATCCCGGACCTCGCACGTGCTGGAGGTTCGGGACCCCAGAGAGGAACCCATGGGCACCGTTGCCGTCATCGATCACCCGCTGGTGCAGCACAAGCTGACCCTGATGCGCCGCAAGGACACGTCCACCAACGACTTCCGCCGACTCCTGGACGAGATCTCGATACTGATGGCCTACGACGTGCTGCGGGACATCCCGATGCACGAGGTGACCATCGAGACCCCTCTCGAGTCCACCCGGGCGAACGTCATCGACGGCAAGAAGCTCGTGTTCGCCGCCGTTCTGCGAGCCGGCGCCGGCATCGCCGACGGCATGTTGACGGTGGTCCCCGGCGCGCGCGTCGGCCACATCGGGCTCTACCGCGATCCGAAGACGATGGTCGTCGTCGAGTACTACTTCAAGATGCCGTCGGAGCTGTCCGAACGGGACGTTGTCATCGTCGATCCCCTTCTCGCGACCGGACATTCGGCGGTAGCCGCGATCGATCGCATCAAGGAACACTCCCCCAAGTCCATCAAGTTCGTCTGTCTGCTGACCTGCCCGGAGGGCATCGAGGTCCTTCATCGCGCGCACCCCGACGTGCCGATCTTCACCGCGGGTGTCGATCGCGAACTCGACGACAACGGCTTCATCCGGCCCGGGCTCGGCGACGCCGGCGACCGGATCTTCGGAACGGCCTGAGCCGAGACCGGGCACGGTTCAGGAGACCTGCCACGCCACCGCGGCACCGATCGCACCGGTCGCGTTGAGCGCCCAGTGCAGCGCGATCGGCGACAGCAGGCTCGTGGTGCGCTGACGGAGCCAGCCCAGCACGAAACCGGCCGCCCCGGTCGCCACCACGGCACCCGCGATCCCCGCGACCTGGGCGAGCGACCCCGAACCGAGCACATCGCTCAGGCCCTCGTTGCCCGCGGTCAGCCCTGTCGAGGACAGAATGTGCCAGAGCCCGAACGCGACTGCTCCCGCCACCAACGTCACCATCGGGCCGAAGATTCTGCCCAGGGCACCCTGCAGCACGCCGCGGAACAGGACCTCCTCCGGGATGGCCGTCTGCAGGGGGATGACCACGAATGCGGCGAGGAGGGCCTCGGACGTGTCGTCGTAGCGGTCCGACAGGAAGAACTCGCGCGTCGCGGGGATCGCGACCGCCGTCGACACGATCGCCGCGACCACGATGACCGAGGCGACCGCGAACGGAATGCCCGCGCGCAATTCGGCCCGACTCATCCCGAGATCACGCCAGCCCAGGCCACCCGCGCGCGCCACGAGGACCGACACCGCGGCGGCCGCCGGGACGATCATCACAGCCAAAACGCCGTCGAACCGGTGCGCGAGAACGTTCACCCCGATCAGCAAGAGGACCACTGCGACCAGAAGCACGACGCCGGTGCGACGAGACGGGGTGGCCACGCGTCGAGTGTGCCGCACACCGCCGCCGCGGTGTCGGCGATCCACCGGCCCGTGTCGCAGAATGATGCGGTGCACAAACCGGTGACCGTCGTCGATCGCCTCGAACGGCATCAGGTCGTGCTCTACCTCGGCGCCATCATCGCCGGGTTCGTGCTCGGCGCGTCCGCACCCGGTCCCGCGGAGAACCTGGCCATCGCGATCACCCCGCTTCTCGGCGCGCTGCTCTACGTGACGTTCCTGCAGGTGCGGTTCGCCGACCTGGTCGACTCGGTGCGCGACCGACGGTTCCTGGCGGCGGTTCTGGTGCTCAACTTCGGTGTCGCGCCGGTGGTCGTGGCGGCGTTGTCGTTCGCACTGCCGGCCGATGATGCGATCCGTCTCGGTGCGTTGCTGGTGCTGTTGTGTCCGTGTGTCGACTACGTCGTCGTCTTCACCGGTCTCGCCGGCGGAGACGCAAGACGGATGCTGGCAGCGACCCCGCTCCTGCTCATCGTCCAGATGCTGCTGGCGCCGCTGTATCTCGCGGTGTTGCTCGGGGACGGGCGTTCGGTGATCGATCCCAGCCCGTTTGTCTGGGCTTTCCTGGCGCTGATCGTGTTGCCCCTGGTCTTGGCCTGGATCACGCAGAGGTGGTCGCGCACATCACCGGTCGGGCGTCGCGTACAAGACGGGGCGTCGACGGCGATGGTGCCACTGATGATGGGCGTGCTGGTCGTCGCAGTGAGTTCGCAGGTCCCTCAGGTGGACTCACGATTCGGTGACATCGCCGGCGTGATCCCGATCTACGTCGCATTCCTCGTCGTCATGGCCCTCGCGGGACTGGCCGTGACGCGCGTGTTCCGACTCGCCCCGGCGTCGGCCACCGCGGCCGTCTTCTCGGGTGCGACCCGGAACTCACTCGTCGTGCTCCCGCTGGCCCTGGCACTGCCGGTCGGCGCCGAACTCGCGGCCGCGACCGTGATCGCTCAGACGCTAGTCGAACTCATCGGGATGGTCGTGCTGGTGTGGGGCTTCACTTGTGCGGCACGTCGGCGCTGAGCCCGCCGTCCATCACGAACTCGGCACCGGTGGCGTAGGACGATTCGTCGCTGGCGAGGAACACCACGAAGGTCGACACCTCGCTCGATTCGGCCGCCCTGCCCATCGGCACGGTGACCATGTCCTCCGGAATCCCCGCGGTCATCGGTGTGCGGATGAGACCGGGATGGATGGAGTTCACCCGCACGTTGTGCGGAGCCAGTTCCAGTGCAACGGATTTCGCCAGGCCACGCACACCCCACTTGGTGGCGACATAACCATGCGCCCAGGGACTCCCGCGTAACCCTTCGACCGAGGACACGTTGATGATCGACCCCCCGCCCGCGTCGATCATCAGGTCGGCGACCGCTTGGATGCCGAGGAACGTTCCCGTCAGATTGACGTCGAGGATCTGCTTCCACTTGTCGAGCCGGAACTTCTGGATCGTCGAACCGTTCACGATGCCCGCGTTGTTCACCAAGACGTTGACCTTGCCGTACTCGTCGACGGCGGTGGCGACCGCTGCCTGCCAGTCATCGGGCGATGTGACGTCGAGGTGTACATACCGTGCCGCGTCGCCGAGTTCGGCCGCCAACTGCTTGCCCTCGTCGTCGAGGATGTCGCCGATCACCACCTTCGCACCTTCGGCGACGAGGGCCCGGGCGTGCTCGGCACCCATTCCCCGCGAACCGCCCGTGATCACCGCAACCTTGCCGTCTACGCGTCCCATGGCGAGCACGCTACCGCGACCACAGCGAAAATAGAACAGGTTCCACCAAGAAAATGGTCTACTGAACAGACAAGCGTCCGGACAGATGTACACCGCTCCCACCGGCGCCTTTCAACACGAGGAGTTCCAGTCATGTCCATTCGGGTAGCCCTTGTCGGAACCGGCAACGTCGGCCGGTTGTGCCTGACGCAGCTGATCGACGATCCTCGTCTCGACCTGGTGGCGGTGTGCGTATCCACCCCGGAGAAGGTCGGCGTCGACGCGTCGATCCTCGCCGGTTCGGAAGCTCCGACCGGCGTTCTCGCCGTCGACGACCTCGACGCGGTCATCGCGACCGAACCCGACTGCGTCGTGTACTGCGCCATGGGCGACACGCGCCCGGTCGAGGCGTTCGACGACGTGACGCGCATCCTCGCCGCCGGCATCGACGTCGTCGGTTCGTCGCCGAACACGCTGCAGTACCCGTGGGGTGTGATGCCGGAACGAGCGATCGCCAAGATGGAAGAGACCACCGCGGCAAGCGGCGCAAGCCTGTTCGTGACCGGTGTCGATCCGGGTTTCGCGAACGATCTCATCCCGCTGGTGTTCGCAGGAACCTGCCAGCGGATAGACCAGGTCCGCTGTATGGAGATCGCCGATTACGCCACCTACGACGGCGCGACCGTCATGTTCGACGTCATGGGCTTCGGCAAACCCCTGGACGAGACCCCGATGCTGTTCCTCCCCGGCGTTCTCGGCCTGGCGTGGGGAACCACGATCCGCCAACTGGCCGCAGGCCTCGGCGTCACCGTGGACGAAATCGATGAGGTGCACGAGAGTGAGCCCGCACCTGACGATTTCGACATCGCAGCCGGGCACATCGCCGCGGGTACGCGCGCAGCCGTACGCTTCGAGATCATCGGAAAGGTCGCCGGCGAGCCGGTGATCGTTCTCGAGCACGTGACGCGGCTTCGGGGCGACCTACGCCCGGACTGGGCGCAACCGGCACAGCCCGGCGGCTGCTACCGCGTGGAGATCACCGGCGAACCGTCGTACACCGTCGACATCTGCCCCACGAGCCGCAAGGGCGACCACAACCACGCCGCGATCGTGGCTGCGGCCGGACGCATCGTGAACGCCATCCCTGCGGTGGTCGACGGCCCGCCGGGAATCCGTACGACGCTGGACCTTCCGCTGGTGACCGGGCCCGGGATCAGACCATCCCCGCATCGTGCATGAGGATCGCGACCTGAACGCGGTTACCGGCATCGAGCTTGGTGAAGATGTGCGAGATGTGCGCCTTGACCGTCGCGAGGCTCATGTGGAGGCGTTCGGCGATCTCGGCGTTCGATGCGCCACGCGCGAGTTCGACCGCGACGTCCCGCTCCCGCGCGGTGAGCAGATCGACTCGTCGGAGCGCGTGCGACGTTCGACTGGCGCCCGAGTTGACCACCTGCTTGATCAGCGCGGCCGTCACGGTGGGACTCAACACCGGCCGTCCGGAGAGTACGTCGCGGATGGCGGCCACGATGTCGCTCGGCGGCGTGTCCTTGAGCAGGAAGCCGTCGGCACCGACGGCCAATGCTCGGACCACGTAGTCGTCGGCGTCGAACGTCGTCAGGACGATGACTGCCGGCGGAGACGCCATGGCCTTGAACCGGCCGGTCGCGGCGATCCCGTCCAGGACCGGCATCCGCAGATCCATGAGCACCAGATCGACGGACTCGACGGCGTGGGCGTCGACGGCTTCCTGGCCGTTGGAGGCCTCGGCGACGATCTCGAGGCCGGGATCGCCACCGAGCAGGAGGCGGAGGCCCGACCGGACGAGGGGGTCGTCGTCGACGATCATGATGCGCGCGGTCATGACTGCCACGGTAGCCAGACGTGCAACAGGAAGCGTTTGTCCTCGCTGACCGTCGCCGACTGCCGTCCACCATGGAGTTCGACTCTCTCGGCCAGACCGACCAGCCCGAACCCCGGTGTGGGAGAGTACGACCCCGCCGACAGCGGCAGCGCATTCTCGACGAGCAGGTCCACCCCGTGGTCGGGACCCCCGCGGATGTGCAAGGCGACCGGCGCGCTCGGCGAATGCCGTCGCGCGTTGGTCAGCGCCTCCTGGACACACCGATACAGCGTGCGTGAGATCGCCGGACTCAACGCGTCGATCTCGATGTCACACCGCGCCTCGATCCGCATGCCCAGCGCACGGGCCTCGTCGATGAGGGACATCAGATCCAGGGCGGTCTGCGGGTTCTCCGGTCGAGCATCCCCTGGACCCTCCCGCAGCACACCGAGCACCTCACGGAGTTCGGTCAACGCCAGGTGTGAGGTCTCCTGGATGGTCTGCGCCGTGTCGCGGACCTGCTCTCGGGTGAGGTCTGAGCGGTAGGCCAGGGCTCCGGCGGACATGCTCATCGCCGAGATGCGATGGGCCAGGATGTCATGCATCTCCCTGGCGATTCGGGCTCGTTCCGCGGATCGCGCCTGCATCACCTTCGCCTGCTGCTCGGCCTCCGACGAGAGCGCACGAGCCTGCCAGCTCGCGAGAAGTTCACGGCGCGAACCGATGTAGAGACCCCAGGCGATCATCGCCCCGGTCGCGATCACGGTTACGGCGAACTGCACGAGCGCGGGATCGTCCTGTTCGGTGGGCGTCGCGAAGAATCTGACCGCGACCATGCCCGCGCCGACAGACAACACCGCCTGTGGGACGATCTCGCTCCAACGCCGCCGTGTCGAGAGCGACACCATCGCCAGCACGGCGGGCCCGATTGACGACGACGACACTATGGTCACGATGTTCGTGAACGTGGTCACCGCGACCGGATGTCGCCGGCGCCACCAGATGACGGTGTAGGACACCACTGCGAGCGCGAGGTCGATGATGAACCACCATCGAGCCTCTTCCCAGAGGTACGACGCTCGTGTCGCGAAGGTGGCGGCCGAGATGAGGACCATCACGATCAGCCGCCACGTTCGGCCGCCCCACGTCATCGGGGGTTGATACTGCTCGGGAGGCAGTGAGATGTCCTCGCCGGCCTCCGGCCGGAGTGCACCCACTGAGGCAGAAACGGATCGACGAGCGCGCACTGGACAACCGTAGTCGCCCGGCGGTCGCCCGAGCATCAGACCGATGGGTGTCGACCCCTACGACTTTCGGCCGATGCGACGCTGTCCTCTCGCCCGATGCGCACGAGTGCGCGGGGACGACACGATGAACGTCATGATCACAGTGAAGAATCTGACCAAACGCTATGGCGAACACGTCGCGGTCGACGATGTGTCCTTCACCTGCCGTCCGGGCCAGGTGACGGGGTTCCTCGGGCCCAACGGCGCCGGCAAGTCGACGACCATGAGGATCATCGCCGGCCTGACCCCGCCGACGTCCGGCGTGGCGCAGCTCAACGGCGCCGACTACCGGTCGATCCCGAATCCCGCCACGCAGGTGGGCATCCTGCTCGACGCGTCCGCACAACATGCGGGACGTACCGGCGCGGAGGTGCTGCGTCTGTCGGCGATGACGATGGGCGTGGGGCGCGACCGTGTCGACGAGATGCTCGAGATGGTCAGTCTCACACCGGAAGAGGCAGGCCGCCGGGTACGCAACTATTCACTCGGCATGCGGCAGCGGCTCGGGATCGCCGCCGCGCTGGTCGGCGACCCGAAAATCCTGATCCTCGACGAGCCGGCCAACGGGCTCGACCCGGCAGGCATCCACTGGATGCGAACTCTGTTGCGCGAGTATGCCAACCGTGGTGGCACGGTCCTGCTGTCGTCGCACCTGCTGCACGAGATCGAGATCATCGCCGACGACATCGTGGTCATCGGCGGCGGACGGATCGTCGCACAGGGCACCAAGGAGGAGCTCCTCGCCGGGGCCGGGACCCGGGTGCGTTCACTCGACGACGCAGCACTCGGCACCGCGCTCGCCGCTGCCGGGATCACGGCTCGCCGCAACACCTCCGGTGGCCTCGACGTCGACGCCGACGCCGTCGAGGTCGGCCGGACCGCGGCCGCGACCGGCGTTGTCCTCACCGAGTTGCGCCCCGCCGACGGAGCACAACTCGAGGCCATGTTCCTCCAGCTCACCGCAGGTTCTCAGCGCGAACAGCCCACACTTCAAGGAGCACTCCGATGACCATCGCCGACTTCAGTTCACCCATCGCCTCGCCAGTCGCGGTCGACCTCGACCGTCCCGGCATCCCGTTCACTCGCCTGGTCCGTGTCGAACTCCGCAAACTCGTCGACACCCGCGCCGGGTTCTGGCTGACGGCATCCATCGGCGTGATCGCCGCCATCGTCGTGGTCGCGATGCTCGTCGCCAACCGGAATTCACCGGAGAATCTCAATCTCGGGCAGTTCTTCGGGATGATGAACATCCCCACCGCGATCATCCTGCCCATCCTGGCGATCCTCCTGGTCACCGGCGAGTGGAGTCAGCGCACCGCGCTGACCACCTTCACACTCGAGCCACGCCGGGAGCGGATCATCGGGGCCAAATTGGTTGCGGCGCTGATCACCGCGGTGGCTGCCGTCGCGGTCGCACTCGCCTTGGGTGTGATCGGCAACGGCGTCGCGGGTCTCGCGTTCGCCGACCCGGCCGGCGCCTGGGAGCTCACCCTCGCCGGGTTCGTCAACTCCTTCGTGTTGCAGGCGTTCGGTCTGCTGCTCGGCTTCGGCTTCGCTGCTCTCATCCTGAACACCCCCGGCGCGATCGTGGCGTACTTCGCGCTGCCGACCGCGCTGTCCGTGGTCAGTGAACTGGTCCCCTGGTTCAAGGACAACCTGGGTCAATGGGTCGACACGACTCTGACCAACATGCCGTTCCAGTCCGGTGACTGGGCCACCGGCGGTGAATGGGCCCGACTGCTGGTGTCGGCGGTCATCTGGATCGCGCTGCCGCTGGGTCTCGGGGTGCTGCGGGTCCTGCGGTCGGAAGTGAAGTAGGCACAACCGGATGGCGTCACGGTCACAGTCCGTCCGAGTAGGGCCGTCGCTCCGCCGAAGTTGATACCGTGTCCGGGTTCTCAAGAAGCGAGGAACCCACGTGTCATCGACCACCCCCGCATCCGACCCGGCATCGGCACCGACACCGGGTGAGCCGCCGGAACCGGACCGCCACGCCGCCGGTCCGGGCGACGGAGAAACGCGGCCGGCATGGTGGCGACGCAGGCTCGATCGCTACTCATGTGTCGGACTGACTGTCGCGCTTGTCTTCCTGTGGTTGTCGGTGACACCGTCGCTCCTCCCCCGCGGCCCGCTGTTCCAGGGCATCGTCAGCGGCGCCTCCGCCGCGGTCGGTTACGCCCTCGGCGTCGGAGTCTCGTGGCTGATCCGGTACATGATCTCCCGGGACGATCCGTGGCCGTCGCCGATGCGCCGCGTCTGGGTGGCCCTGGGCCTGGCGACCGTGGCGGGCACCGTCGTGATGCTCGTCGCGTTCCAGCGATGGCAGGATCAGATCCGCACGATGATGGGTGTGGACCTGCTGTCGTGGACGGCGTATCCGCAGATCGTGCTCATCGCGGTCGTGGTCTTCGCGCTCCTGATGACCATCGGCCAGGCCTGGGGCGACGGTGTCGCGTGGCTGGTTCGGAAGCTGAATCGGGTGGCGCCGCCGAGGATCTCGGCGTTCACCGCTGTTGCCATCGCGGTCGTCGTCACCGTCCTCGTCCTCAACGGCGTGGTCGCCGACTACGGGATGAGAGCGTTGAACTCGTCGTTCGCCGCGGTCAACGACGAGACGACGGCCGACTCCAGTCCACCGACGACGCCCCTGCGTTCGGGCGGCCCGGGCTCGCTGGTGACCTGGGACTCGCTCGGACGGCAGGGGCGGATCTTCGTCTCGGTGTCACCGACCGTCGAGCAGCTCAGCGCGTTCAACGGAACCCCGGCGATGGAGCCGATCCGTGCGTACGTCGGGTTGGGGTCGGGCAGCGACCTGCGCGCCAACGCCGACCTCGCCGCGGACGAACTCGTCCGAGCCGGCGGCCTGCAGCGCAAGGTCATCGCCGTCGCCTCGACGACAGGCACCGGGTGGATCAACCAGGCGACCGTGGACTCGCTCGAGTACATGTACAACGGCGATGTCGCGACGGTCAGCATGCAGTACTCGTACCTGCCCAGCTGGCTGTCGTTCCTCGTCGACAAGGAGCGCGCCCGCCAGGCGGGTCAGGCCCTGTTCGAGGCGGTGTCGAAGCGGGTGCGCGAGGTACCCGAGGCCCAGCGGCCGAAACTGGTCGTGTTCGGTGAGAGCCTCGGGTCCTTCGCGGCCGAGTCGGCGTTCGGGACGATCCCGGCGCTCAGCGCGCGGACGAGCGGCGCGCTGTTCACCGGCCCCACTTTCAACAACTCGTTGTGGGTGGACACCACCGTCGCGCGCGATGACGGCAGCCCCGAGGTCCTGCCGGTCTACGACGACGGCCGCGAGGTCCGGTTCATCGCCGATGCACCCGATCTCGACCGGCCGTCCCCGGACTGGGCAACGACATCCGGCCGCGCGGTGTACCTCCAGCACGCATCCGACCCGATCTCCTGGTGGTCACCCAGCCTGATCCTGCGTGAACCGGAGTGGCTCAAAGAGGACCGCGGGCGTGACGTGCTGCCGGCGATGCGCTGGATTCCATTCGTGACGTTCCTGCAGGTGAGCGCCGACATGGCGGTGTCGGTCGGTGTGCCCGATGGCCACGGACACAACTACCGGTCCGCGATTCCGGCAGCGTGGGCGAAGATCCTCCAGCCGCCGGGATGGACGGACGCCAAGACCGAGAAGCTGATCCCCCTCCTCCGACGCGACTGATACGCGCCCACACGATGTGATCGCCGGCGGGGCGCCGTCGGTCGGGCAATTTCGGTCGGGCGCGGGGCCGATTCGTCGTCGCATACTCAGGGGGTGAGTGCTTCTCCGACCGACCGCGACCGACTCCGGCAGCTGCTCGACGCAGTCCTGGCCGATGACCACGGCTCGCTCGACGCCATGGCATCCGGTGCGTATTCGTCCCCGTTCCACTTCGTCCGGCAGGTGCGGCGTGGGGCCGGGGAGGCACCCGTCGCCCTGCGCCGGCGGGTTCTCCTCGAACGCGCCGCCTGGTTGTTGCAGCGCGGCGAATCGGTGACCGACGTCGCCTTCGACTCGGGATACTCGTCGGTCGACGGCTTCTCCCGCGCATTCAACCGGGCGTTCGGTCACAGCCCCGGCCGGATGGGTGCCGCCGGCGAGCACAGCCACTGGTTGCCGGCACCGAACGGTATCCACTTCCACTCGCCGACGGTGCTCTATGTCGACAGCGGCTCACCCACGACCGAAGACGCGGGCAACGTGGTGATGCTCATGATCCGCCACGACCTCGACGACACCGAGGCGCTCCTCGACGCGGCCAAGGGCATCGACGCCGATGCGTGGGCGTCGCCTCGATTGAACGGCCACCAGTCTCTGTCGTGGAGTGGGCCGGAGGAGACTCTGGCGCAGGTGATGTCGCATGCCGTAGCCGACAAGCTGCCGTGGCTGGCGACCATACGCGGCGACGACCTCCCGCCCCCGGCGCCCACGGAACTCGGCGACCTCGTCGAACTGCACCGCGAGATCGCACCGCGATGGCTGGCACTCGTCCGCGACATCGACCGCCGTGGAGCGTGGCAGGACAGCGTCATCGACGCACTGTGCGATCCGCCCGAGTCGTTCCTGCTCTCCCAGATCGTGTCCCATGTCCTCACGTTCTCGGCGCATCGCCGACTCCTGGCGCGCTGGATGCTGCGCGACGCCGGCGTCGACGTCACCGCACCGACTCTCGACCCCGATCCGATCATGTGGCACCGCAAGCATTCCGGAGGTTTCTGATGGCATTCCGCTACTACACCGCAACGACCCTCGACGGTTACCTGGCCGACGATCACGACAGTCTCGACTGGCTGCTCAGTCAACCGCTCGAAGAGGGTGGTGCGATGAACTACGAGGACTTCTTCACCGGTGTCGGCGCGGCGGTGATGGGGCGGACGACTTACGAGTGGATCGTCGATCACGAAGTGGCGGAAGGGAAGCCGTGGCCGTACGACATCCCGTCGTTCGTGTTCAGCCACCGGACGCTCACGCCGGTCGCCGACAGCATCACCGTACTGGAGGGCGCACCCGGAGATCACCGTGATCGCCTCCTGGCCGCGGCCGGGGATCGCGACGTCTGGGTGGTCGGCGGCGGCGATCTGGCCGCGCAGTTCGCCGACTCCGGCATGCTCGACGACATGATCATCGCGATCGCACCGGTCACGCTGGGGTCGGGACGACCGCTGTTCCCGCGACCCTACCACCTCGAACTCCGGGAGTTCGCCCGCAACGGCGCCTTCCTGTGTGCGCGCTACTCACCCGTCGGGTCACGGACGAGTTCCGTGCCCGCCTGATCGGGAATTCAGCCCTCTCCCACGGACTTCCGCATGGTCTCGGGCACCTCACCGCGAGCCCACCGCGGCAGGATGAAAACACCCTCGGCTTCGGCGGTCACGTGCTCCCCCGATGAGATGGTGCCGGTGACGAACGTCTTCACGCCTTCGACCCGTTCGACGCGTGCCTCGCCCCGGATCCGGCCGAGCGGCGTCGCCCGCCGGTACCGGACGGTGAGCGTGCCGGTCATCCCGGGCACCCCCTGGAACTCGGCGGTCGAACCGAGCAATTGATCGAAGATGAGGGCGAGCACTCCGCCGTGGACGAGTCCGGCCGGCCCCTCGTACTGCGGGCCCAGGTCGACCTCGGTCCAGCTGTGGTCGGTCTCGTGGCGGAGCTCGACGGGAGGTGCGATCGGGTTGCGTCGACCCAGTACGGCGTTGCCCCACGAGCGTTTGGTGCCATCGGCGTTGAACCGGATACCGAACGAACCGGGTAGCTGATCCCTGCGCAGGATCTCGGTGGCCGCCGCGATCAGGCGCCGTGCCTCGGCGATGTCGGCATCGCCGACCTCGGTCCGGACGGTCGCGTCGATCAGTTCCCGGACGCTCCCCGCGATCGACGACGCGAGCTCGGTCCGGTGCGCGAGTTCTTCCGGATCGATGTCCTCCTGGATGTAGTCGCTCATCCGTCCATCTAACAGGGCGCGTCGGAGCCCGAAGCCATCACCCGTGCACGCCAGGATCCCGGCAACAACCCTTCTGACCGCCGAGTAAGCTCGCCCGCATGACTGACCACGCCTGGAATGACCGCGACTGGACCGCGTTCGACGTCAGTGTCGACGACCACATCGCCGAGGTGGTACTGACCGGCCCCGGCAAGGGCAACGCGATGGGCCCGGACTTCTGGCGCGAGCTCCCCGAACTGTTCGGCCACCTCGACGCCGATCCCGGCGTACGGGCGGTGGTGCTCACGGGTTCCGGTAAGCACTTCTCCTTCGGCCTGGACCTCGTCGCGATGGGCGGCACGTTGTCGAGCGTGCTGGCCGGCGACGCCCAGGCCGCCCCGCGAACCGAGTTCCTCGACTCGCTGCGGAAACTGCAGGCAGCCATCACCGCGGTCGCGGACTGCCGCAAACCGGTGGTGGCCGCCGTCTCGGGCTGGTGCATCGGCGGCGGTGTCGACCTGATCTGTGCTGCCGATGTGCGCTACGCCAGCGCCGACGCCAAGTTCAGTGTGCGCGAGGTCAAGGTCGGCATGGTCGCCGACGTGGGCACGTTCGCACGACTCCCGTTCATCATCGGCGACGGCCACATGCGCGAGCTCGCGCTGACCGGCAAGGACATCGACGCCGCCCGCGCCGAGAAGATCGGGCTGGTCAACGACGTCGCCGACGACCCCGCGGGCGTCCTCGACCTGGCGCGCGCGACTGCGCGGGAGATCGCCGACAATCCCCCGCTGGTGGTGCACGGGATCAAAGCCGTCCTGGATCACTCGCGCAGCGCGGCCGTTCACGACAGCCTCCGTTACGTCGCCGCGTGGAACTCGGCGTTCCTGCCAAGCCAGGATCTCTCCGAAGCCATCACCGCGGTCTTCGAGAAGCGCAAGCCGGAGTTCAAGGGCCGCTGACCCCTCGCGGTCGGTCAGCGTCCGGCGCGGTGGATCTGCGTCGCGAGCGGATGCTCGTCGTCGAGACCGGCGAGCATCCGTACGCCGTCGAACGGGCGACCGTGCGGTTCGGCGATCTCGACGCCGGACGTCCGCCCGATGACAGCGGCCGCGAACCGCTCACGGAGCCGGTCGTTGGCGGTCATCACCGTGCCGACCCAGCTGACTCGCGCGGCATCGCCCGGCCGGTGGCCGCTGCGCTCGAGTGCGGCGGCCACCGAAGCCGCCAGCTCGTCGGCCGCGTCGGTCAGGATCTGCTGTGCCACTGGATCGTCCGCGGTCGATGCGGCGTCGACCCGCCGCGCGAAGGCCGCCACCCGCGACACCCGATCCGGGTCGCCCTGCAGCTCCATGTACAACTCCGGTAGCGGCCCGAACTCCTCGGCCGCCGCCTCTTCGAGGACGGTGTCGGGCCCACGTCCGTCGAACGCCCGCAGAGCCGCCTCGATGCCCGCGCGGCCCATCCAGTAGGCGCTGCCGGCGTCGCCGAACAGGTGCCCCCAACCGTCGACCCGGTGCACTCCCCCGGCTCCCACGCCGAGGGTCACCACGCCCGTCCCGACCGCGGTGACGGCGCCGAACTCCCCTCCGTTGGCGGACAAGTACCCGGTCACCGAATCATGCGCCAGCGCAACCGAAACGATGCCGACGTCCGCGAGTTCGTCGAGGATCTCACCGGGTCGGGAGGCGGACGGGGTCAGGCCCGAGACACCCGCGGCCAGCGTCGCACCCGGATCGTCGACCGGGATGCCGCGCACCGTGGCCGCGATCTGGTCGACGACGGGACGGTCTGTCCGGATCGGCGCTGCCTCGAATTCGTCGACTCCGTCGGCAGACTCGACACGCACACGCGTGCCGGTCTGACCCCCGTCGATGAGGATGCGTCGGCGCGTGTCGTCGGTCACGGTGCCGAAGCTACTCCCCACGGCAGCCGGTCCGATGCCATACCCGACAACGCCGTCATCGTCGTCGACACCAGGCGCTCATGACACACTGGACCGATGAAGGTGCGGCGCCGCCTTGCGGTCAAGATCGGTTCCATTTCCTGGATGCCTCGCTATCTGCCCCAGATAGTGCTGAGCGACAACGCGATCCAGGCTGTCACCGGGCAACGTCTGAGCCTGCTGGACATCGCCGACCTACCCAACATCACGATCAAGGTCCCCGGTCGCAAGAGCGGCGTGGTCCGCACCACACAGTTGCTGGCGGTTCCCGACGGGTCCGACTGGCTGATCGCGGGATCATACTTCGGCAGTCCCAAGATGCCGGCGTGGGTGTACAACGTCCGGGCCGCGGACGAGATCGAGATCGTCGTCCACGGGGAGACCGCCGCGGCGACCGCAACCGAACTCACCGAGGACGAACGCACCGCCGCGTGGCAGACGCTGCGCGCCGTCTGGCCGAACTTCGATCTCTACGAACAGCGCACCGACCGCACCATCCCGGTCTTCCGCCTGCGCCCACGCTGAGTCGTCTCAACCGGCATCGTTTCAACCGGCACCGTCTCAACCGGCATCGGCGATGAACTGCGGCCGATCGGCGGTGAGGTCGACCGAGCCGATCAGATACTGCTCGTCGATGGTCTCCACGCGCGGGCCGTCGTCGTCGTAGCTCGGTGTGTATGCCACGCGCCACCGCACCGGTCCGACGACGTCGACGGTGCCGAGATCGGTCGCCGCGCGCTCGGTCGAGGTCTCACCGGGTGACGTCCTCGGTGAGCGCAGGAGGTAGCGGAGCCCGGACAGGTCGCGTGGTGCCGTCCACCGCACGCTGCCGGGAACCGCGGACCGGAACAGCCGCTGCGTGCAGCCGGCCACCTCCGCGGCCGGGTCGATCCGGGTCGAGTTCGCGCAGCGCCGGAGGTGTTCGGACACCGCATCGCTGACGGCGCTCGTTCCGCTCGGGCTGAGTTCGCCGGTCACCCGAACCGACACCGGGCCCTGCGGCTCGATCGGATAGGCATCCTCGGCCACGCGGCCGACGAAGTCGGTGTCCGCCGAGCCCCACCGTTGTGGCCCGGGGAACAGGTGCACCGTGTCGCCTTGGCGCACCTCACGGCCGAACAAGGTGGGTCGCACCACCTGCAGTGCATCGATGCGCACGGCAACGGCCCCGTCGACGACCGCCCAGCCGTCTGCCACCCGGGCGACCCGAACGGCGGTGTCGGCGACGCGTCCACCCATCCGATACGACGCGGAGATCTCTGTCCGACCCGTCGTGTCGGACGCGCCATCGGACCCGCCCGATGCGTCTGACCCGATCCGGATCTCGCTCATCGGGGCGGCCGCACGCTGTGCGCGGAGCACCTCGTCGGTGAGGAACGTCGGCTCCGGACGAGGTTCGATGACCGCGAGCGCGGTGGCGGCGTCGGCGTCGGCGAGTGCGGTCAGATAGGTGCGGACGGCGTCTTCGGGCGTGGCTGCCCGCTCGTCCTCCCGGGACAACCCGGTCAGGAGAGCGGCCACCAGCACCACGACGAGAACGACTGCGACACCGGCGAAGACGATCAACCATCGGCGGCGGTTCACCGCCGCCCCACCCCCGGTCCCGGACGTCGAGAGGTTCGGTCCCGGGGGTGCGGCGATGCGCTCGGGGGCGCTCCGATCAGGACTCCGATCCGGCGGAGGACGAACCCGCGGCGAACGAATCCGTGAGCCGCCCCGCCAGGATCTTCGCGAACTCCGCTGGGTCGTCGAGTTCGCCGCCTTCGGCGATCACCGCCATCCCGTAGATCAACTTGGCCGTCGGCACCAGCTGCTCATGATCGCCCGCTGCGTACGCCGTGTTCAACGCCCCGACCAGCGGGTGATCCGGGTTGAGCTCCAGGGCACGCTTGGTCTTGGGGAACTCCTGCCCGGACGCGCGGTACAGCTTCTCCAGCTGCGGCGACATCGAGAACGTGTCACCCACCAGACACGCGGGCGACTCGGTGAGGCGCGATGAGAGCCGGGTCTCGCTGACGTCGTCGGACAGCGTGGTCGTCAGCCAGGCCAGCAGGTCGGCGTAGGTCTTGTTCTGCTCGTCCTTCGACGAATCGTCGGCGTCCTCGTCATCGGCGTCGAGGTCGACCGCCCCCTTGGCGATGGACTGAAAGGTCTTGCCGTCGAACTCCGCACCCGCCGATACCCACATCTCGTCGACCGGATCGGACAGGACGAGCACCTCGATGCCCTTGGCGCGGAACGCCTCCATGTGGGGCGAATTGACGATCTGCTGCCGGGACTCGCCGGTCATGTAGTAGATCGTGTCCTGCCCGCTCTTCATCCGGCCGATGTAGTCGGCCAGCGTGGTCAGCTCGTCCTCGGAGTGGGTGGTGGCAAACGACGAGGCCTTGAGCAGCGCGTCGCGGTTGTCCGGGTCGTTGACCAGACCTTCCTTGAACACACGGCCGAAGCCGTCCCAGAACGTGCGGTAGTCGTCCGGGCGGCTGTCGCGCATCTCGGTCACCGTGGAGATGACCTTCTTGGTGAGGCGGCGCCGGATCGCACGGATCTGCCGATCCTGCTGGAGAATCTCGCGGGACACGTTGAGCGACAGGTCGGCGGCGTCGACGACACCCTTCACGAAGCGCAGGTACTCGGGCATGAGCTCGGCGCAGTCGTCCATGATGAAGACGCGTTTGACGTACAGGTGGATGCCGACCTTGCTGTCACGCATGAACAGGTCGAACGGCGGCTGAGTCGGGATGAAGAGCAGCGCCTGGTATTCGAAGGTTCCCTCTGCCTGGAGCGTGATGGTCTCCAGCGGCGCGTCCCAGGCATGCGAGACGTGACGGTAGAACTCCTGGTACTCCTCCTCGCTGACCTCCGACCGCGACTTGGCCCACAGCGCCTTCATCGAGTTGATGGTCTCCGTCTCGACGACGGTCTTCGTCTCCGGGACCTTGGGTTCCTCACCCGACTCGTCATCGGAATCGGTGTCGGGGGTCTCCACCGGCACCGTCTTCTCGACGTCCATCCGGATCGGCCACGCGATGAAATCGGAGTACCGCTTGACCAGCTGGCGCAGCTTGCTCTGGTCGGCGTAGTCGTACAGATGGTCTTCGGTGTCAACGGGTTTGAGCGTCAGCATGACCGACGTGCCCTGGGGTGCGTCGGCGACATCGTCGATGGTGTAGGTGCCGTCGCCGGTCGATTCCCAGCGGGTACCCGTGGTCTCCCCCGCCTTACGGGTCACGAGGGCGACTTTGTCGGCGACCATGAAGGTCGAGTAGAAGCCGATGCCGAACTGTCCGATCAGCTCCTCGGCTGCGGCATCGGAAACACCGTTGGCACGTGCCTCGGCCAGCGAACGCCGCAGCTCCGCGGTACCGGAACGAGCCAGCGTGCCGATGAGGCCGACGACCTCGTCGCGCGTCATGCCGATCCCGTTGTCGGCGACCACGAGGGTGCGGGCCTGCGCATCCGGCGCCAAGGTGATGTGGAGGTCGGAGGTGTCGACGTCGAGGTCCTTGTCGAGCAGCGACTCCAGTCGGAGCTTGTCGAGCGCATCGGATGCGTTCGAGATCAGCTCGCGCAGGAAGCTGTCCTTGTTGGAGTAGATCGAGTGGACCATGAGATCCAGCAGTTGCCGGGTCTCTGCCTGGAACTCGTGGACTTCGGGCTGAGCGCTCATCGCAGACCTCCATGTTCTGTTCTCATGCACCGGCGGCGGGCGATCGGGTGCCGGTGCGACGCGTCGGGGACGGACACCGACTTTACCGATCGGCGGTGTGGCTACCCTGGGTCGGGGACCGACTACCCCCGACGAGACCCCGGTCCGTCGGGGACGATCAGGAAGCCAGGTGGATGGGCACACCGCGACTGCTGTTGGTGCACGCGCACCCCGACGACGAATCTCTGTGGACCGGCGGACTCATGGCACGTCATGCCGATGCCGGCGGTGAGGTCGACCTCGTCATGTGCACGTGGGCCGACGGCACCGTCCGGCACCGGGAACTGACCGAAGCCGTGGGCATCCTGGGTATGCCACGACCTCCCATCATGCTCGGGTACGCCGACGACCGGCGCCCGGAATCGGCCCCCGACGCGCCTCGACTCTGCGCGGCCTCGTTCGACGACCAGGTGCGCGCTCTGACCCACCACATCCGCGCTCTGCAGCCCGACATCGTCGTCACCTACGACCCGCTGGGCATCTACGGGCACCCCGATCATGTGCACGCCCACCGGCTGGCGTGCGCCGCTGCCGACGCCGCCGCGTCGACGAAGCTCTACCACCGCGCCGGACCCGCGTGGCGTGTCCGGTCGCTGTACTTCGCCACCATCCCCGAGTGGATGATGGACGAGCTCGGCGAGAGCCTGTTCGCCGACATCCCCCGTGAACAGCTGCCGGGGACCCCGGAATCCGAGATCGACTTGGTAGTGGACGTGTCCGGGCTGGCGGCGCGCAAAGAGGCGGCCGTCCGCGCGCACCGGTCGGAGATCCACCGCAGCCGCGCGATCTCCGGCTTCATGGCACTGCCTGACGATGTGCAGAGGAAGCTCCTCGGCGTCGAGTGCTATCAGCGTCGCGACCTCGTGCCCGGTGGCTGCGACCTGGTCTAGGGGCGTCGGCGTGTCGATCCGATACCGGATGAGCGTTCAGCCGTCTCTGGGCGTCCGTCGGAACCGCTCGATCAGGCCGCAGGTCTGTGGGTGATACGGGCTGGAGTTGATGGTCCGGGTGGCCAGGGCACGCAGAGTGTTCGCCAGTGGTGTCTCAGCGCTGTCCCGGATCAGAACGGCAGTGTGCGACAGGATCTTATTGATCGCAGACGCCTTCTATTGTCGTGCAGTGCGTTCACTACCGGACCTCGCCGAGCCGCCGATCGGGACTCTTGGTGGCTCACGCCGCCGGCCGTGTGCCCCGGTGGCCTGCTCACGGACTGAGCCTTCTTGGTCAAGGCATGCCCCCACACCAAAGTCCGGCAACCCCGAACTGACACAACAAGGCCGCATTCTGGCGAATCCGATACGGGTGTGACGGGTGTTCACCACTGGTAGCGAATAACGCACAGTCAACGACATTCGTTGTGTATCTTGTATTTTCGCGATCAAGAGTTGGGGAAAACCCTGGCATTCGAACACATGTTCCCGTACAGTGGAGTCATGCCCGAGCTCGCCACCTTCCTCGATCAGCGCATCGAAACCACCCCGCCCGCCGACGATCCCAGCGGTCGAACAACATTCGATGCGCTGAACACGCTGCGGTTGATTCGCAATGCCGTCGATCACCAGATCGCGCTGCACACAACGCAACTCGATGAACTGCGCGTCGCACAGATGGCGGGCAGCACCACCAAGAAACTGTTGATCGAGATGGGTTACGCGCCCGCTGCCGCCCACCGCATCATGCGCATCGTCGACGCCCTACCAGCGCTACCTACTCTCGCCCGCCACGCCGCCGACGGACGACTGTCCACCGAGATCGTCGACGCCATCGTCCGCGGTATGCGCCACATCGAGACACGCTGTCCTGAAGAGCTTTCGGACAACGACAAGAGTTCACACGAGATCGAACTGCTCGGCCAAGCACTGTCAGGTGCGACGCCGGCGCAAGTAATCGAGCACGCCCGCACCATCGGCAACACCCTGGCCGACGCCACCGACACCAGTATTCCCGCCGCCGACGACGCTGGCTTGAACGCGGTCAACACCCACACCACCGACGACGGACGCGTCGACATCCGCGCCGACCTCACACAGACCATCGGCGAAAAGTTCCTCACCATGATCGACGAACGGGCCTGCCCGCGACCCGAACCCGACGGTGCCGACGATCGCCGTACCGCTGAGCAACGTCGCGCTGATGCCCTCGAACTCATCCTCGACCAAGCAGCACTCGGAGCGAGCATCGACAGCATCGGCAGTCCACGCACTCAGCTGCTGCTGACCCTTCCCGCGACGGGTTCCGATCCGGCCAGCCTGCCGTGGACGGGATCCGTCACACAGGCTGCCGCCAAGGAGGTGTCCTGCGACGGCTCGCTCACCGAGATCATCCTCGACGGCGAAGGTGTACCGCTACAGATGGGACAGACCCGGCGCTTGTTCCCCGCCCACCTCCGTAAAGCCGTCATCATCCGCGACAGCTGCTGCATCAAATGCGGTGCAGCACCGTCACACACGCAGGTCCACCACATATCCCATTGGGCCGACGGCGGTCCCACCGACCTCGACAACGGCTGCCTGCTCTGCCAACGCTGCCACACCCAGGTCCACCACCACGGCTGGGACATCGTGATGGGTTTCGACCGGCATCCCTGGCTCGTCCCACCCGCCACCATCGACCCGCGCCGACGACCACTACCCGCTTACAACCGCCGCACGATGCGACTCGACGACGCCGCCTGACAATCAACCCCGCCTGAGGCCGACTTCGCGTAGCACCTCCCGCACCCGGCGCCCCGGGACCGCATCCGTACCTTGCCAACTCCATAGAGAAATCAGACGCAACTCTGTCCCGCGCGGTCGCATCGTGCGAGGACGGGGCCGCTCCTCCGCCTCAAGTCGCCGGAGTGCCCTGACCGCCGAAGGGCATCACCGTCGATCGCAGACCGCTGGCCCGCTGCACGCGACGGTTGACCGCGGCAGCCAGCACCTCCGGCGTGCCGACGATCCGCACGTGCTCGCGGGCACGGGTGATCGCGGTGTACAGCAACTCGCGTGTGAGCAGTTCCGATCCGGTGGGCGGCAGGACCACGGTCACCTGATCGAACTGGCTGCCCTGGCTGCGATGGATCGTCATCGCGTGGACCGACACGACGTCGGCGAGCTGGGTCGGATGCAGCAGGCGCACGGCTCCTCCACGCCGGAAAGCCACCCGCACGGCATCTCGACCGACGCCCTGTCCGCGAGCGGACCGGCCCTCGGGGTCGGCGATCACGACCCCCGTGTCACCGTTGAACGTCGATGTCTGACGGTCATTGGCGGTCACCAGGATCGGTTGTCCCGCATACCATCCGGCGTGCTCGGCAGCCGTCGTGCCCAGCCAGTCGGTGATCCGTGCCGACCAGCCGCGCACACCCCACGTGCCCTCACGATGCGCGCACAGCACCCGGTGAGCGTCGAGGGCGTCGAGGGCGGCTGACGCATCGCCACGGCGGGCCGCCGCGCGAAGCGTCCGACCCCACTCGACGAGGTCGGCGCGTATCTCGTCGAGGTCGTCGGGCGCCACGAGTTCGACGTTCGGAACGTCCTCTGCTGCGACGAGTCTCAGGACCTCGTCGGCATCGCCCGAGTTGACCGCCGCGGCGACGCGCGAGATGCCGCCGCCGAATCGGAATTGCCTGCGCAGGGTGATGACGCCGTCGGCGAGCTGACCCGCCTCCTCCGGCCCCAGTTCGTGGTCGGGCGTACCCACCGCATCAAGAGCGGCCTTGGATACCGCCGGGGTTCCCGGATCCGCCTGAACCCCGGCGACATCCGTCCGTTCGACGAGGTCGGCGAGGACCGCACCCGCCTCCACCGACGCCAGCTGATGGGGGTCACCGACGAAGATGACGCGCGCATCGGGACGGACGGCGTCGAGCAGCCTGCTCATCGCTGTCATCGACAGCATCGATGTCTCGTCGACGACGATGACATCGTGAGGAAGCGTCCGACCCCGGCCGTACCGTGGATTGGCTCCCGGGCGCCAGCCGAGCAGCGAGTGCAGGGTGACCGCGTGCGCGGTGACCGGCAGGTCGGAACCCGACTGGGTCGACTCCGCCTCCACCGAGGCCTGCAACTGGGCCGCCGCTCGGCCCGTGGGCGCACACAACCCGATCCGGAGACCGGGACCCTGCAGTGCGTCGAGTACCGCGAGAATGCGTGCGACGGTGTAGGTCTTACCCGTACCGGGTCCGCCCGCGAGCACCGTGGTCCAGCGGGTCGCGGCGACCGCGGCGGCCAGCTTCTGCAGATGTCCGTCCTCGGGTGAGGTGTACACGGTGGCGATCGCGATGCGCAGGGCATCGGGGTCGACCGTCGGCGCCGTCAGCGCGCGCCGGGCCAGGGTGTCCCGGATCATCTGCTCCTGCCGAAAGTACTTCTGCAGGTAGACGAGTGGCCCGTCGACCGAATCGCGAACCACCAGCGGACGTAGCGGACCCGCATCGCTTCCGGCGACCAGCGGACTCTCGAGCAGTTCGCCGAGAAGGACGACAGGGGCCGGGATCGTCAGATGCGCTGTGTCGTCGCCGGCGAGCTCGTCGAGTCGGTCCAGGGCGAGACAGGTGGAGCCGAGGCGGACGGCGCGGACCGCCAGGGCGGCGCCCAGACGCGCGGTGTCCGACACCGGTTCGGCGCACATACCCACGAGGCGTTCGGTGATGTGGACGTCGGCGGCAGCGAGCACGCCCGCCTCGTTCCAGTCCGCCAGGACGCCGCTCGCCCGTTGCACTCGTTGGTCGTCGGAAATGCTCATCGGGCTCCTGTCGCCAGCGCGTCGGACAGCGCCGTCACCAGTGACGCGGGCAATGCCCACTCGAACACGCCGCATCCAGCCGGCGTGTCCGGCCCGGCCATCCCGCGGACGAAGTGGTACTGGACCGGGCCGAGATGACGAACCGGGTCGTAGTCTGGCACTCGCCACCGCAGATAACGATGCAGCGCAACCGAATACAGCATCGCCTGCAGCGGATAGTGGGCGGAGATCATCTCACCCGCCATCGCAGCGGCGTCGAAGTCCTCGACGACCAGGTCGCCCGGCCGGATGCGGTTGGTCTTGTAGTCGACGATCACATAGCGACCCTCGGGTGTGCGCAACACCGAGTCGATGCTCCCGGTGAGAAACCCGCGCAACCGGCGGTCCGGAAGCTCCCGAAGGTGCCCGGAATACTCCCGCAACGAATCCTCGGGAGCCAGATGCTCGTCCATGAGGTCGGCGAGCAGGCCCGGTGTCGCACCGGCCGCCGGCTCCGTGTCGTGCGGCTCGGCCGGGCCGAGCGGCAGCTCGAAGTCGAGTTCGGCGAGCCGGTCACCCGGGTCGACGCCCCAGAGGTCGCCGAACCCCAGCGGGGTGGTGAGCACGCCGACGAGCGCGTTGACCAGGGTGCCGGGATCGACGTCGGCCGCGAGTGAGCCGATCGCGTCCGAACACAGCTCGCGCACATGGACTTCGATGTCCGGGGCCGAGGTGTCGACGTATTCGAGGACCTCGTGGACGAGGGTGCCGAACGCGGCTCCGTAGGGAAGACCGTTCATGAGTGACGGTGTCCCCTCACGGACGCCGTCCTCTCCGGTCACGTCTCCGACCGCATCGGGGATCCCGGCCGGTTCGTCGGACAGGACGTCCTCGGCCGGCTCGCTCCCGGTGGTCACGACCGACTCGGCGGGCGTACCGGGCGCCCCGTGCGCCACGTCGGCGACGATCGCCGAATACGACGTGCGCCGCCACTCCTGATCGATATTGCGCCGGAAGTCGGCGACGCCCAGGGTCGCGGGATCCGGACCCGGGTCGGGGCGCGGCACCGGCCCGGCGGACTCGATGCGGCCGGCAGGCTCGACCGAGATGAGTGAATCGCGATCGGTCAGCGTGCGCAGGACGGTCACACAGGCGGAGTCGTCTTCGGGAATCGGCACATCCGACCCGACCGACCACACGACTTCGCCGTCCGCGCGCGGTGTCTCGACGGCGTTGTCCCGACCGAAGATCAAGCGGTGCACGGGTCCGCTGGCGGTGTTCATCGACGGCGCCCACCATGCGACCACCTGCGATCGTGCTCGGGTGAGAGCGACGTAGAGCAGGCGCAGGTCCTCCCCGGCGGTCTCTTCGGCGTAGCGCCTGCGACGGGCTGCGCGCCCGGGTGCCTGTCCCCCGCCCACATCGAGCCGACGCTTTCCCGACTCGTCGTGGTAGGTGATGTTGCCGCGGTCGCCGATCCACGTGCCGTCCCAGCCGTAGGGCACGTACACGATCGGGAACTGCAGGCCTTTGCTCGCGTGGACGGTCATGATCTGCACGGCCTGGGTGTCGCGATCGAGCCGGCGGCTCTGGTCCACGTAGCGCTGCCGGGCCGAGGTGTCGGCGATCCGCTCGCTCAGCCACTCGACCAACGCACCGAGTCCGTCGGAGCTCTCCACGACGTGCTTGTTGCACAGCGCAGAGACCTGCAACAGGTCAGTGAGGACGCGTTCGCCGTTCTCGGTCGCCAGCACCCGGGCCGCGACGTCGTGGGTGTCGAGGAGCCGTTGCGCCATTGCCGCGAACCCGCCCTGCACGAAAACCCGGCCCAGCGCGGACAGTTCGGCGCCGAGACCGGCGACGTCGGGTTCGGTCGCGGTCGCCACCCGCTCCGTCGACCACCCGAGCAACGTCGTGAGTGCGGCGAGACGAACGCGGTCGGAGCGCGAGGGCTGCTCGACGGCCCGCAACACCCACAGCCAGTGATGGGCGGCCGTGGTGGAGAACACGTTGACCCCGGACCCGATCACCGAGTTGACGCCACGCTCGGCGAGCTCCCGCTGCAGGGGCTCGATCGTGCTGTTGAGCCGCACCAGGATCGCGATGTCACCGGGATCCACCGGGCGCGCCACCCCGTCCACCTCGATGCGCGCGCCCTGCGCGAGGGTGTGGGCGATGTCGTCGGCGACGTCGGTCGCGATCCGTGCCCGGACCTCCTTCACCGACGGCAGATTGTAGGAGTTCAGAGACGCGAAGTCGCCGCGCAGGAATGCCCGGATGCGCAGTGGGGACCCGTTCTCGAGCCTGCTCCCGGCGGCGGACGCGGTCACCGGGTGCACCACGATGTCCGGATGGCCCAGTGCCGCATGGCCGTACAGGTGCCCCAGAGCGTCGACGAGGGCACCGTCGGATCGTCGGTTGACGTCGAGCGCCTGCAGGGTGTCCGCGGAGGACACAGCGGCGAGGTAGCTGAGTACCTCCGCGCCTCGGAAGCCGTAGATCGACTGCTTCGGGTCGCCGACGAGGATCAGCCGGCGATGACCGTGGAAGCACCGACGGAGAATCTCCCACTGCAAGGGATCGGTGTCCTGGAACTCGTCGACCAGCACCACCGAGAACGTGCTGCGGATGCGGGCGCAGGCCCGCTCGCCCACCACCGGGTCCGTCACGATCCGGTGCAGGATCGCCTGCAGGTCGTCGTAGGTGCGCACGCGCGCATCACGTTTCCGCGTCTCGACGATCCGTCGCACGGCGGTGGCGAAACTGACCCGGCGGGCGGCCACGGCGTCTGGGTTCGCACCGTCCGCGAGGTCGTTCTCGTCGGGTGCGAGGTCCACCGATGCCTGCCGCACGGCATCGCGGGCGATCTCCCGCGCCTCGGCGAAGCCGAAATCGGGTGTGTCGGTGGACCAGAAGCCCCGAAGGTAGAGGTCGAGTGCCACCTCTTCGGTGAGATCGTCGACCTCCTCGACGATCGAGTACACGAGTTCGCGCTCGCCCAGGAACCCGAGCGCCTCCAGCATCCGATTGCAGAAGGTGTGCGTGGTGGCGATCGTCGAGGCGTCGAAGTCGCTCAGTGCGCGTGCGAGATTGCGGCGGCGGGTGGCGATGTCGTCGGCGGAGCCGCTCGCCAGCATCCGGAGCAGCGGGTCGTCGGAGTCCCCGACGGCCGCCAGGGGGCGATCAGCAGTGTCGCCGGGCTGGAGGGACTCCAGCGCGTCGAGCAGCTCGCGTACGCGTTCGCGCATGCGCTCACGCAGTTCCGCGGATGCCGCCCGGCTGAACGTGACGAGCAGCATCTGCGAGATCGGTACGCCCTCGGCGATGTGCCGTGCCGCGAGCCCGACGATCGCGTAGGTCTTGCCGGTGCCCGCGCTCGCCTCCAGCACGGTGGTGTGCTCGGGCAGATCGGCAGTGATGTCGAAGGTGGCGGGGCCCGTCATGTGCCCTCCCGGTGCGCGTTGAGTGGTGTCCACACGGCGCGTGCCAGACCGGCGAACAGCGGATCGTCCTCGCCCATCGGCAATTCGACGCCGCCGCAGGGGTTCTCTGCGAGGCCGCGGCGGGCCAGCAGGGCGTCGAACTCGACGTCGGCGAGCACGTCTCCGCCGAATGCGAGCCGGACGTATCGGTCGTGGCGGGGGCCGAACTTGTCGTCGAACACTTTGCGCGCGTTCATGAGTGCGAACTTGCTCCGACGGCCCGGGCCGTCGTTCTCGACGAAGGCGCACGCGGGCTCGAGCGGCAGGGGCAGCGGTCGACGCAACCCCTCGTCCCGGAGTCGCACCAAATCGTTCAGCAGGGAGACCGGATCGTCGGGACGTCGGAGGGTGATGGTGTGGGTTCCGCCACCGCGTGCGGCGCGTCCGACGAGCACCGCCGTCTGAACACGGCCCGCCGTGTCATTGCCCTGCGCTGCCGCGGCAGCCACCGACAACAGCGTGATCCAGCCGCTCAGTTGCTGTTTGGCCTTGAGCCGCGAATAGGTGGCGCGTACGACCGCCGCTGGACCATCCGGCTCGCCGAACACCTCGCCCACCGTCCCGTGGAGCCGCCGGCCGTCGGGCAACCGGACGAGGACGTCGAGGGTCGCCGGTGCACCGGACCGCAGCGGTTCGACGACGCCGTGCAGACGTGTGACCGCCCGGGAGATCGCCCTGAGCTCGCGCGTGCCGAAGGCGAACGGCGGCAGGGTGCCGCGCCGGAGTTCGGCTGCTTCGCAGTCGGCGATGGGCACGCCGGTCAGCATCCGCGACAGGAAACGATCCCCGATCCCCCACTTGTCCAGCGGATCGAGTTCGACGTCGAGCTGGTCGGCGTGCGGGGTGTCGTCGTCGGGGATACGTGCGCCGAGTCGCTGACGCACGAAGGCGGTGATCGGGTCGACGTGGAAGTCCACGAGAGCGGCCAGGTCGATGTCCTCGGTGTCGGAGGTGCGCTCGGGTGCGGGCAGCGTCTCGCGCGCGGCGACCACGACACCTCCCGACGGTTCCCGCATGCTCTTCGCCCCCTCGAGCAGCGCCGCGTCGTGGCTGAACGGACCCTCGACACCTGCGACTCCGCCGGGCACGAAGTTGCGGGAGTCGAACCCGTGCAAGGTGTGTCGGCGTACGGGACTCGTGCCGGCGAGTCGTGTGAGGGTGTCGACCAGTTCACTCACCACCACCGCCGGGGGCACGCGGCGGCCCGACACCGGGTCGGCGCCGCTGTAGAAGACGAGCAGCGCGTCCCGGGCGGCGCAGATGGCGTCGAGGAAACACTGTCGGTCCTCGTCCCGCGGATTGCGTTCGCCGATCAGCGGATCGACCCCGAGCACGTCGTCACCGTCGATCCGCTGTACGCGTGGGAAGACGTCGGCATCGATGCCGAGCAGCACGATCACCCGGTGCGGCACCGACCGCATGGGCACCATGGTGCAGACGGTGAGCTCGCCGGTGCGGAAGTTCGACCGTGTGGGACGTCCGGCGACCAGCGCCGACAACAGATCTCGGACGTCGGCCAGACGTAGGATCTCGTCCGAGCCGCCGGATGTGCTGTCGCCGAACGCTTCGCTCAGCATCCGGATGGCCTGTGCGCGCTGCCAGTCCTCCGCGGGCTCGGTGTCGGTGAGCGAGGTCACGGCGTCGACGAGCGTCTGCGCCCAACGCTGGGCGGTCGCGGGCGTGCCCAACTCGGTCAGCACGTGTCCGAGCCGGGCGAGGAACTCGTCGAAGCGCCCGACGAGATCTATGCCGGTGCTCTCGACGCCCGCCAACGGCAGAGCCGTACCGAGCCATTCGTCATCGGCCTCCTCGGCCACCACCCCCAGGGCGATGCGGTCCAGGCCGGCGTCGAACGTGCCCTGCCGGAACCGCTCCAGCCCGTACCTCGCTCGTTGCACCGCATCGAGACCCCAGCGGACATGGCTGTGCGACAACCATTCCCGAACCAGGTCGAGATCGTCGTCGGTCATCGCGAAGCGGGCCCGGACCGGCGGGCTGCCGAGCAGGTCGACGACATCGCCCGCGGTGACCCGACCGGCGGCCAGTTCGACGACGCCCACGATGACATCGACGATCGGATTGACGTGTCGTATCCCTCGATCGGCGAGCCGGACACGCAGGTCGAAGGCCGGATGAGGAAGTCCGGCCTGGCCGAACGCCCCGCGGATCAGCGGCGCGAAGGTCTCGACGTCGGGACACATGATCAGGACATCACGCGGCTGCAGGGTCGGGTCGGCCGCGAACAGATGCAGCAGCCGGTCCCGCAGCACCTCGATCTGCCGTTCGGGACCGTGGCAGGCGTGCACCTCGACCGAGTCGTCGGCGCGCACGCGGGACGAGGTCGCCGCGCCTGCGGTGTCGCCGGTCGTGTCGTTCCGGATGTCCGACTGGACCGCGCCGAGCAGAGTCGTTGCCCGTGGGGCGTCACGCGGTGGATGGTGCAGGTCGCGCTCGACGATGGGTTCGAGACGCAACTGCAGTTCTTGCAGATCTCGGGACAGACCCGCCAGCAACGGGTTTCCGAGCTCGGGCAGGGACCGCTCACGGCGACGCGGCGGGACCGCCACCCGTTCCGCGTCGGCGGCGACCCCGGCGACGTCCTCCCACCGGCCGATCTTCCCCCACAGCTGCGGACTCGGATGCGGGACGAACAGGTGGACGTCGTGGTGGACACCCGCTGCGCTCATGATCCGCCGGAACGACTCGGTGATCCGGGTGGGGCCGAAGACCGACAACCGCTCCGGGAGTCCCCCCGCCGACGCGTCCGCGCGCAACCGGTCACACACCTCGTCCAGGGTCTCCGCCGGATGTGGCCGGCCGATCTCGTCGCGGACCGCGCGCCAGAATCCCGGTTGCCACATCAGGTCGTCGCGTAGACGGCCTCCCGCCCCGTCGAGATCGGCGCCCTCCGCCCAGTCCGCGATCATCGACGGCCGCGACCGCCCGTAGTGCTCGAACAACTCGGCGATGTGACGGGCGGTGGCGTAACGCCGGCCGATCCGGGGCGATTCGGCGTCTCCGGCGCCGATGTGACGGGCGATGACGTCGAGTTCGGGGTCGTCGATCCGGTCGTCGAGAACACGAAGAACCGGCCACGTGAGTTCGGCGGCCCGCCACGGTTCCGAGGCGGACAGCCGGGCCGCGGTCTCCAGACGGGTGCCGTTGATCACCGCGGCGCCGATGGCGTCGGCCAGACGTCCCGGACCCGTGAAGTCGATGTTGGCGGCGACGCCGTCGGATCCGGTGGTCCCCGATCCGAGTCGGCGGGCGAGATGCTGGGCCAGCCACCGTTCCACCCCGGCGACCGGTACCGACACGATCTCGGCCCGCATCGGGTCGCGCAGGGGACTCGACAGCACGTCGGCCAGGGCATCGGCAAGGGTGTCGGTGCGTTCGGCCCTGTGCAGGATCAACACGGCGGCAGGATCAACACGGCGGCCAGATCAACACGGCGGCAGGATCAACACGGCGGGTTCGGCTCGGCGTCGTCAGCCGGCGACGTGCGCTCGCGGGGCGTGGAATCGGGCGGGTTCGCCGAGGCGGGCGGTCAGCAGCGCCCGTGCGTCGTCGGGGATCGGCGACGGACGACCGGTGTCCGGGTCGACCACCACCATCGTCGTCTCGGCGGTCGCGCACAGCGTGCCCGACTGATCGAACAGGCGCAGCACCATGACGAACGAGGACCGGCCGACACGTCCGATGCACGTCCGGATGTGGACGGGATCGACCGAGTAGTAGACGGGTGCGGAGAACTCGATGTCCTGGCGCGCGACCAGGAAGGAGAAGTTGCGTGGACGTCCGGGCATCCACTCCAGGAACGAGCGGACCCGGCTCTCCTCGAACAGGCGCGAGATCTGCACGTTGTTGATGTGGTTGTTGATGTCCATGTCGCCCCAGCGCAACGACACCGGCACGTCCAGGGAGTAGCCGGGACCATCGCCGGCTCCGTCGGTAGAGGATGCGCCGGCGGCCATCGCGGCGGCCGAGGTCGAGGCAGGGGAAGCGGGGTCGAGGTCCACGGGCGAGATCTTAGTGCGAGACACGCGTGCCCTGAACTGCGGCACGCGTCGCCGATCAGGTCGTAGACTCTCGCCGGGGCAGGAATCCGAGGTGGACAGTGGTGTGCGGCCGTGCGGCGGCCGCGGTGAGGGGTTCGGGTGAACATCGACACGGCGAGGGCCCGACTCCGCCCGGTGTCGTTCGTCGACGTCGACGAGCTCGTTCACCTGGACAGCGATCCCGAGGTCATGCGTTTCGTGAGCGGTGGCGCTCCCACCCCGCGCGCCGTCATCGAGGACTGGGTGGTTCCCCGCGCCGAGACCGAACGACGGATGTACGGGACGGGCACCTGGGTGCTGTGCGATCCCGCGACGACCGCATTTCTCGGGTGGGTCTCCCTGCGCACCCCACGACACAGCACTCGCGCCGAACTCGAGCTGAGTTACCGGCTGCGCCGCACGGTCTGGGGTCGGGGACTCGCCACCGAGGCCGCTTTCGCGATGATCGCCTTCGCTTTCGACCACCTGAGCACCGACCGGGTCTTCGCCGGCACCGTCGCCCGCAACGCGCCGTCGAGGCGCGTGATGGAGAAGCTCGGCATGACGCTCTCCGCGATTCACCTCTGCGACGACGCGGCCGACTCCGCCGAGCTGCTCGCCATCCATCCGGATCGGGACCGGTCCGAGGTGGAGTACGAGATCCTGCGTGCCGACTGGCAGGAGCGGTCCCTGCGCTGGTCGTCGGCGGGCGATCTGTCCGCGTGAACGCAACACCCCTCTGGACGCGCCAGCCCGATCATCATTGACTACCGTTGACGGTGTGCACGGTCTTGCTCCGGCTCCGTCGCCACGCGGTTGCGCCGGGTGGCGCTCGACACCCCCGGTCGAGTTGTCCGCAAGATCGTCGTCCATCGAGCGAGAAGGAGATGTCTGGAGATGAGCAGCCCCGCCGCCCAGGCCCCCGCTGTAGCGGCCACCACCCGCAGGAAAGTGGTCATCATCGGTTCCGGCTTCGGCGGATTGTTCGCCGCCCAGCGCCTGGCGAAGGCCGACGTCGATGTCACGCTGATCGCCAAGACCACCCATCACCTCTTCCAGCCGATGCTCTACCAGGTCGCGACCGGCATCGTCGCCGAAGGTGAGATCGCCCCGGCAACCCGCGTGGTGCTGCGCAAGCAGAAGAACACCGCCGTGCTGATGGGTGACGTGACCGAGATCGATCTCACCGCGAAGACGGTGACCTCGCAGCTCCTCGAACGCGTCACCGTCACGCCGTACGACGACCTGATCGTGGCGGCCGGTGCCGACCAGTCCTACTTCGGCAACGACCACTTCGCCGAGTACGCGCCCGGCATGAAGACCATCGACCACGCGCTCGAACTCCGCGGACGCATCCTCGGTGCCTTCGAACAGGCCGAGCTGTCGCACGACCCGGCCGAGCGTGCCAAACTACTCACCTTCGTTGTCGTCGGAGCCGGACCGACCGGCGTCGAGCTGGCCGGTCAGATCGCCGAGATGAGCGACAAGACCCTCAAGGGCGCGTTCCGCAACATCGATCCCACCGAGGCGCGGGTCATCCTGCTCGACGCCGCGCCCGCGGTGCTGCCCCCCTTCGGCCCGAAGCTCGGGGCCAAGGCGGCCGCCCGGCTCGAGCGGATGGGCGTGGAGATCCAGCTGAACGCGATGGTCGTCGACGTCGACTACGACGGGCTCGTCGTCAAGGAGAAGGACGGCACCACCCGGCGCATCGAATCGCAGTGCAAGGTCTGGTCGGCCGGCGTGCAGGCCAGCCCACTCGGCCGGCAGCTCGCCGAACAGTCGGGTGTCGAACTCGATCGCGCCGGACGGGTGAAGGTGCTCCCCGACCTCACGATCCCCGGTCACCCCGAGGTGTTCGTGGTCGGCGACATGATGGCCGTCGACGGTGTCCCCGGTGTCGCCCAGGGCGCCATCCAGGGTGGCCGTTACGCGGCTGATGCCATCAAGGCCGAGCTGAAGGGGCAGACCCCCGACCAGCGCAAACCGTTCAGCTATTACGACAAGGGCTCGATGGCGACCATCTCGCGGTACTCCGCGGTGATGCAGGTGCCGATCCCCGGTATCAAGAAGACGTTCGAGACCGAAGGTTACTTCGCCTGGCTCGGCTGGCTCGCGCTGCACCTGGTGTACCTCGTGGGCTTCCGCAACCGGTTGAACACGCTCATCAACTGGTTCTTCGCGTTCACCACCCGCGGTCGCTCGCAACTCGCCGTCACCGAGCAGCAGGTCTACGCGCGAACGGCCATCGGGCAGCTCTCCGCGCTCGAGAAGGCCGGCACCCCGTCGGACTCGGAGCCGGCGAAGACCGATGCCGGGACGGTGGACTCGGAATCGACGGCCGCGGAGACGACCGGTTCGGTGCCGACCGAGGGCAAGGACGCCGACGGCAAGGACTCCGAGGCCGAGGCCAGCTGACGCGGCGGCCGTGCGACAGGTCCCGCCGGGCCTATCGCACGGCGGCGAGTGCGTCGAGTTCGTGGGCGTCGACCAGACGTCGGGTCGCCGCGACCGACGCACCCAGGGCGTTGGTCAGGCTCGCACCGCCGACAAGGCTGAGGCGGGCCGCGAACTCGGTGGGGTGCACCGCGTCCGGTCGACGATCCGGGTAGCGGAACACGCTGCTCATGGCTCGATGCCCGATCGCGCCGGCCGGTGTCCCGGCGCCGAGGGCGACGCGGTGGGCCAGCACGATGTCGCCGCCCACCTCCACCCGTAATCCCCCGGTCCAGGTGCCGGTCCGGTCACGGTCGACCGTGGCGGCCGACATCGTCGTCGCCCGTCCTATCTGAACGTGTTCGTGCAGGTCGAGCGTGGCGTCGGCCCCCATCCGCACGACGATGTCGGAATCGTGGCTCGCGCCGCCGGCCACCACGGTCGGCTGCGTGTCGAGCCGTAGATGACCGCCCTCGGCGACCTCGATGTCCCACCTCATCACCGAATCGGTACGACCTCGCGCCGGCAACGCGATGGTGGCGGCCACACTGCCGACGCTCAGGTGCGCACCGGTCTCGACCCGCACCCGCACGACGATCTCGTCGCCGCCGAGCGGGGTCGCCGCGGTGCCGATCAACTGGACATGACCTGGGCCGACGACCCGGACCCCGAGGCCGCCCGACGCCCGGTGGCGGACGCCGCGATCAGCGGTCGCGACGATGTCGACCTCGGTGCGCAAGGTCATCCCGCCGGAACGGGCGCCGCCAACTGGGCGCGAACCCAGGCGAGCACGTCGGTCGCCGCCGGATCGTCGGTCAGCGAGATCAAGGCGGTCGGCCGGTCGTCGCGGGCCTTCGCAGCATCGCGCCGCATGACGTCGAGGTCGGCATTGACGCGTTCGGCGAGATCGATCTTGTTGATGACCAACAAATCGGAGAACGTGACGCCCGGACCACCCTTCCGCGGCACCTTGTCGCCCCCGGCGACGTCGATGACGAAGATCTGCACGTCGATGAGACCGGTCGAGAAGGTGGCCGTCAGATTGTCGCCACCCGACTCCACGAGGATCAGGTCAAGTGGCGGGTTGGCCTCGACTAGGTCGTCGATGGCATCGAGATTCGCGGTGATGTCGTCGCGGATCGCGGTGTGCGGGCAGCCGCCGGTCTGCACGGCGGTGATCCGCTCGTCGGGCAGAACCGCGTTGCGGCGCAGGAAGTCCGCGTCCTCGGTGGTGTAGATGTCGTTGGTCAGCACGGCGACCGACAACTCGTCCCGCAGTTGACGACACAGCGCGGCCACGAGCGCCGTCTTGCCGGACCCCACCGGTCCGCCGACCCCGATGCGGAGCGCCTCCCCCGGCTCCCTGCGCCGGCGCGGGCGGTCGTGATCGTGGGTGTGGGGCTGCCCGTCGATGAGATGCGGGGGCATGGGGTCTCCTCTGGGTCGGGACGCGTGGAGAAGCGTCGGATCAGGACATGAAGAGCGGCATCGATTGCCGCTCATGACGTTCGGCGAAGATGTCGAGCACGGGATCGGACAGGTCGGCCAGCCCCACCGCGGCCTGGGCCGCGACGCGTTCACATTCCGCGCCGAGCTCGGCGATCATGATGGAGACGTCGGCGGGGTCGAGTGCGAGCAACCGCTGCCCGGCGGTCGCCGAGCCGCTCATCGCGGTGTAGACCAGGACCAGAGCGGTGTGGAAACCCGACAGGGACGACGCCGCACCGATCGAACCGCTGATGACCGGTAGATGTGTGGTCGGACGGTGTGCGGACCAGTCGGTGTCGGGCCACATCCGCCGGGCCAGACGCAGCATTCCCCGCCCCTGCGCCAGCGACGCCTTGCGCGCCGCGGCCGACGGAGTGCGCGCGTCGGTCTCACGTTGCGCCGTGCCCACGTCGAGTGCGCCGTCGGCGACCGCGGCCGCCACCGAGGCGGCGACCAGTGCCCCGGTGGTGACGCGCCGGTACAGGAAGTCGGCGAGATCTCTTGTACTGCGGACGAATCCGTCCGCGATGGCCTGTTCGACGCCGCCGGAATGGACGTGACCGCCGACGGGCAGGCGTGAATCCGCCAGGGCGAGCATCATGGCCAGCGGGGCGTGCAGCGCCACAGACGTGTTCGGGCCTTCCATCAGAACAGGAAATACCGTTGAGCCATGGGCAGTTCCGCCACCGGTTCGGACTCCCACACCTCGCCGTCGACCGTCACCGTGAAGGTGTCGGGGTCGACCTCGATGGTCGGGCAGGCGTCGTTGTTCACCATGTCGGCCTTGCCCACCGAGCGGGTGTTCTTCACCGGCACCAGCCGGCGGTCGACGCCGATCCGGTCGGCGAGGTCGGCGTCGGCACCGGGGGCCACGAAGCTGACCGAGGTCGCGGCCGCGAGTTTGGGTGCGGCACCGAACATCGGCCGCGGGAAGACCGGTTGCGGCGTCGGGATCGACGCATTGGCGTCGCCCATCGCGGCCCATGCGATGGCCCCACCCTTGATCACCAGGTCCGGTCGGACCCCGAAGAAAGCGGGATCCCAGAGCACGAGGTCGGCGAGCTTGCCGATCTCGACCGATCCGATCTCGTCGTCGAATCCGTGCGCCCGTGCCGGACAGATCGTGTACTTGGCGACATATCGGCGTGCGCGCTGGTTGTCGGCGCGGCCGTCACCGGGCAGCGATCCCCGCTTGCGCTTCATCACGTGCGCGGTCTGCCAGGTGCGCAACACGACTTCGCCGATCCGGCCCATCGCCTGCGAGTCGGAGCCGATCATCGAGATGGCACCCAGATCGTGCAGGAGATCCTCGGCGGCGATCGTCGACGGCCGGATCCGACTTTCCGCGAAGGCCAGATCCTCGGGGACCGTGGGATTGAGGTGGTGGCACACCATCAGCATGTCGAGGTGTTCGTCGAGGGTGTTGACCGTGTGCGGACGGGTCGGATTGGTCGACGACGGAAGGACATTCGGGTATGCCGCCACGGTGATGATGTCGGGTGCGTGGCCGCCGCCGGCGCCTTCGGTGTGGTAGGCATGGATCCCCCGGCCCGCGATGGCGCCGAGGGTGGTCTCCACGAATCCCGCCTCGTTCAGCGTGTCCGAGTGCAACGCGACCTGGACGCCCGTCTCGTCCGCGACGCGCAGGCAGGCGTCGATGGCCGCGGGTGTGCTCCCCCAGTCCTCATGCAGTTTGAAACCTGAAGCGCCGGCGCGGATCTGCTCGTGCATCGACTCGGCGCTGACCGTGTTGCCCTTGCCGAGCAGCGCGATGTTCATCGGCCAGTGATCGGTCGCGGCGAGGATCGACGCGAGGTGCCAGGCGCCGGGCGTGACCGTCGTGGCCTTGCTGCCCTCGGCCGGGCCCGTGCCGCCACCGACCACCGTCGTGACCCCGTTGCCCAGCGCCTCGTCCATGATCTGGGGACAGATGAAGTGCACGTGACAGTCGACGGCACCGGCCGTGACGATCTTGCCGTTGCCGGCGATGATCTCCGTCGACGGCCCGATCACCAGATCGGGGTGCACCCCGTCCATGGTGTCGGGGTTGCCCGCCTTCCCCATCGCGACGATTCGACCGTCTCGAATGCCCAAGTCTGCCTTGATGATTCCCCAGTGGTCGAGGATCACGACACCGGTGATGACGGTGTCGGGAGCACCGTCGGCGCGAGTCGCCCGACTCTGTCCCATCGACTCACGGATGACCTTGCCGCCGCCGAAGACCGCCTCCTCCCCCGCGCGTCCCGGACCGCCCGACAGGTCGTCGGTGACCTCGATGAGCAGATCGGTGTCGGCGAGTCGGATCAGATCTCCGGTCGTCGGTCCGAACAGTTGGGCGTAACGGTCGCGTCCCAGGATCGCCATGTCACTCGCTCTCGTCAGAGTCGGGCGCCTGCTCCGGAGCACCCTGAACCGGACCGCCTCGTACCGGACCACCTCGAACCGGACCACACTGCCCCGGTGGATCCAGCGAGATCCCGTACACCTCACGGGTTCCGCCGAGGGGTACCAGCGCGACGGTCATCTCGATTCCCGGCTCGAACCGCACGGCGGTGCCCGCGGGGATGTCGAGCCGGCGGCCGTGTGCGAGCGCCCGGTCGAACTCCAGCGCCGGGTTCGATTGTGGGAAGTGGACGTGACTGCCCACCTGGACGGGACGGTCGCCGGAGTTCACGACGGTGACCTCGACGACCGGGGCACCGGCGTTGAGCTCGATCGCGCCTTCGGCGGCGATGATCTCACCCGGGACGAGTGTCGATCCGGAACCGGACGAGTGGGTGGCCGACATGTCGGTCCTCTCTACGGGAGGGCGGTCATGGTGGGCGGCGCGGTCGTGAGCCGGCTCGCTGGCCGCATCGATCGGGCGTCGCCGGCGGTCTAGGCGATCGGGTCGTGGACGGTCACCAGTTTGGTGCCGTCGGGGAACGTCGCCTCCACCTGGACGTCGTGCAACATCTCCGGTACGCCGTCCATCACGTCCGCGCGGCGGAGGACCTCACGTCCCGAGGTCATGAGCTCGGCGACCGACCGACCGTCGCGGGCGCCTTCGAGCACGTGATCGGTGATCACCGCGATCGCCTCGGGATGGTTCAGCAACACACCGCGAGCCTGCCGCCGCCGGGCGAGTTCGGCCGCATACGAAATCAGCAGCCGTTCCTGTTCATGCGGCGACAATCGCACCGAGACGCTCCTCGAGATGTGGTCGGCCGGCGGTCGATTCCGATTCCCGGCCGGTCAGTGGATGTCATCCTGCCATGCCACCATCGCGACGGCGCGACGAGCAGTTCGCGGCGCTGCCACACCGACCGGCGAGCCCTCTGTCGCCTGCACGACTCCGTCGAGGTGTCGCGTCCTCACTTGATCTCGATGTTCTGCAGCCGCACCTGTGTCTTGGCGAGCAGGGTGCCGTCCTGGTCGACCATGTCGACGGCCCAGAGCTGCTGACGACGGCCGCGATGGATCGGCGTCGAGGTCGCGGTCACGGTGCCCGCCCCGACGGACCGGATGAAGTCGGTGTTGTTGTTCACCCCGACCGCAGTGCCGCCGATACCCGTGTCCTGCAGCCACAGGTAGGCGCTCATGCTGGCGATGCTCTCGCCGATCGCGCAATACACACCGCCGTGCACGATGCCGAACGGCTGGTGATGACTCGGCGTGATCTCCATCGTGGCGACCATCTTGTCGGGTCCCGCTTCGACGACCTGGAGGCCCAGGACGCCGTCGAGTCCCTTGCCGAATGAACCCTGGAGGATCTCGTCCGCACTGTTCGCTGCCATGCCGTCCACAGTGGCATGCGCCCCCGTCGGTCGCGACGGCGGTCCGGGGAACACCGATGACGCGGCGCGCGTTGTCTGTCCGTACATACCGGAAGGCCCCGCACCTCTGGGAGATGCGGGGCCTTCCGTGCCGTGGACCGGGGGTCTCTGCAGCCCTCAGGACTCTCACGCGGTCCGACGTGACACTTAATGTAGGCTAGCCTTACCAACGTGTCAAGCGGCGCGGGAATGTCCACGTCAGAGGCGTGTTCCCCCTCGGACGCGGTGTACGGCACGCATGTGAGCAACAACTGGGTATCCAGCGGACCCACTATCGGAGGCAGAGCAGTAAAATGCGAAAGATGAATGGCCTGGGCGACCTCGAACGCGCTGTGATGGACTCGTTGTGGGAGAGCTCTGCCCCCCAGACGGTGCGGCAGGTACATGCCGACCTGTCGCGTGACCGTTCCCTCGCCTACACCACCGTCATGACCGTGTTGCAGCGGCTGGCGAAGAAGAATCTCGTGACGCAGATCCGCGACGACCGAGCGCACAAGTACGTCCCGACCCACCCCCGCGAAGACCTCGTGGCGAGCCTGATGGTGGACGCACTGAGCGAGGCCGATGCACCGGGTTCACGTCACGCGGCGCTCGTGTCGTTCGTCGGTCGAGTCGGCGCCGACGAAGCAGCGGCACTGCGCCACGCCCTCGATGAGCTCGAAGCCGCCCGCGGAACGGGCGACACCAGCTAGATTCGCGGAACCCCCAGCAGCCCACTTTTAGGAAATCACCAGATGACCGCCTTGCTCTTCGGCATCGTCAGCCTGGTGCTCGCCGGCCCAGTACCCGAGGCATTGTCCCGGGCACGGTGGCCGATCCGGGCACCACGTGCGGCGATGACGCTGTGGCAGGCCATCGCGCTGGCCGCCGTCCTCTCGGCGTTCAGCTGTGGCCTGGCGATCGCGGCCAATCTTCTCGTGATCGGCCCTGATGGCACGCCGATGACGCACCCGCTGCGTGAGATCGAGCGCCTCGGGCTTCCGCTCTGGCTGCTGTGTGTCGGCGTCTTCGTCCTCACGTTGCTCGTCGGCGCGCGGCTGTTCTTCACCGTGATCCGCGTCGGACTCCGTACCCGCGCCCGCCGCAAGGCCCACCGCCAGCTCATCGACATCCTCGACCGCTGCGACCGAACCGACGACGTGAGCGATCCGCTCTACGCCCGCGACGTCCGCATGATCGACGTCGAGCAACCCCTCGCCTACTGCCTGCCGGGTCTTCGTCAGCGCGTCGTGGTCAGCGAAGGCGTGGTCCACCGCCTGACCCGTGACGAGCTCGTCGCGGTGATCGCACACGAACGCGCCCACCTGCGCGCCCGGCACGACCTCGTCCTCGAGGCGTTCATCGCGCTGCACGAGGCCTTCCCGCGATTCGTGCGCAGCAGTTCGGCGCTCGGGGCTGCCGAACTCCTCGTCGAGGCACTCGCCGACGACCAGGCGGTGCGCGCCACCACTCCGACCACGCTCGGCCGCGCTCTCGTGGCCTGTGCCGACGCCGTCGCGCCGCGTGGCGCCATGGCTGTCGGTGGTCCCACCACCCTCACCCGGGTCCACCGGCTGCGTGATGACCGTCCCTCCCGGTTGCTCGCGGCAGGCGCCTACATCGCGGCCGCGGCGATCCTCGTGCTCCCGACGCTCGCGGTGGCCATTCCGTGGCTCACCGAGCTCAACCGCCTCATGACGGCATTCTGACGCGGGCCGGTATCCCCGTTACGTCGCCCGGGATCGCAGCCACCCCGGTCCTGCTCCCCTGACCCGACTGGGTCACACCGGAGGCAGCTCACCGGACTGGGCACAGAGGCAATAGGCTGTCGGCATGAACAACGTCGACTCATCGTCACCTTCCGCGAAGGCCCAGATCGGTGTCACCGGCCTGGCCGTCATGGGTTCGAACATCGCACGCAACTTCGCCCGCCACGGGTACACGGTCGCGTTGCACAACCGGAGCATCGCCAAGACCGACGCACTGCTCGAAAACCACGGAAACGACGGTGACTTCATCCGCACCGAGACCGTGGCGGAGTTCGTCGAGGCCCTCGAACGTCCGCGCCGAGTGCTCATCATGGTCAAGGCCGGCGACCCGACCGACGCCGTGATCGAAGAACTCGCCGACGCGATGGAGCCCGGCGACATCATCATCGACGGCGGCAACGCGCTCTACACCGACACCATCCGCCGCGAGGCTGCGATGTCGGCGCGAGGACTGAACTTCGTCGGTGCCGGCATCTCCGGCGGCGAAGAGGGCGCGCTCAACGGCCCGTCGATCATGCCCGGTGGCCCCGTCGAGTCCTACGAATCGCTCGGGCCGCTCCTCGAGTCGATCGCCGCACAGGTCGACGGTGAGCCGTGCTGCACCCACATCGGCCCCGACGGCAGCGGCCACTTCGTGAAGATGGTGCACAACGGCATCGAGTACGCCGACATGCAGCTCATCGGCGAGGCCTACGACCTCATGCGCAAGGCGCTCGACATGCCCGTCGCCGAGATCGCCGACGTCTTCCGCGCATGGAACAGCACCGAACTCGAGAGCTACCTCATCGAGATCACCGCGGAGGTTCTCAGCCAGGTCGACGCCGAGACCGGCAAGCCCCTCGTCGACGTCATCGTCGACGCCGCGGGCCAGAAGGGCACCGGCCGCTGGACCGTGAAGTCCGCCCTCGACCTGGGCATCCCGACCACCGGAATCGCCGAGGCAGTCTTCGCCCGCGCACTGTCGAGCGCCACCGACCAGCGGGCCGCCGCTCGCGGTCTGTCGTCGGGCAACCTCGGTGCGGCACCGGCCGACCGGGACAGCTTCGTCGAGGACATCAAGTCCGCGCTGTACGCCTCGAAGGTCGTCGCCTACGCACAGGGTTTCGACCAGATCGCGGCCGGCAGCGCCGAATACGGCTGGGACGTCGACCGCGGGGCACTCGCGACGATCTGGCGCGGCGGTTGCATCATCCGGGCGCAGTTCCTCAACCGCATCCGTGAGGCGTACCACGACGATCCCGCCCTGCCGAGCCTGTTGCTCGCGCCGTACTTCCGCGAAGCCGTCGAGGTCGGTATCGACAGCTGGCGCCGGGTGGTTTCGACCGCGACGCTTCTCGGTATCCCCGTTCCGGCGTTCGCGTCGTCGCTGTCGTACTACGACGGTCTGCGGGCCGAGCGCCTGCCGGCCGCACTGACCCAGGGCCTGCGCGACTACTTCGGCGCGCACACCTACCAGCGCGTCGACAAGGAAGGCACGTTCCACACGCTGTGGAGCGGCGACCGCTCCGAAGTGACCGAATAGGAGTCGACGAACCCCAGTGCGTTTCATCGAAGGCCATCGGCCGACCCACGACCTGACCTACGACGATCTGTTCATCGTCCCGGGACGGTCGGACGTCAGCTCGCGATTCGACGTGGACCTGTCGACGTCCGACGGCAGCGGGACGACGATCCCGCTGGTCGTCGCGAACATGACCGCGGTCGCCGGCAAGCGCATGGCCGAGACGGTGGCCCGTCGCGGTGGGCTCGTGGTCCTCCCGCAGGATCTGCCCATCGAGGCGGCTGCCGCGTCGATCGCCTACGTGAAGTCGCGGCATCTGGTGGCGGACACACCCGTCACCCTCGACCCGGGCCATTCGGTGACCGATGCGACGGCGCTGATCCCGAAGCGCTCGCACGGGGTGGCGGTCGTCGTGGAGGACGGCCGCCCGGTGGGAGTCGTCACCGAGAAGCGCTGCCGGGACGTCGACCGTTTCGCGCGGGTGCGCGAGATCGCCGACCCCGACTTCGTCACGTTCCCGGTCGACACGCCACCCCGCGAGGTCTTCGACGCCCTCGGCGACCTGCACCTCGACCTCGCGGTTCTGGTCGAACCGGACGGCACTCTCGCCGGCGTCCTCAACCGGGTCGGCGCTCTGCGTCACGCGATCTACACCCCGAACGTCGACGCCGCCGGCGCATTGCGCATCGCCGCGGCCGTCGGCATCAACGGCGACGTGGTCGGCAAGGCCCGCGCACTCGTGGCGGCCGGCGCCGACCTGCTCGTCATCGACACCGCGCACGGCCACCAGGAGAAGATGCTGACCGCGCTGTCGGCGATCGCCGGCGCCGACCTGGGCGTTCCGCTCGCCGCAGGCAACGTGGTGTCGGCCGAGGGCACCCTCGACCTCATCGCCGCCGGGGCGTCGATCGTCAAGGTCGGTGTCGGGCCGGGTGCGATGTGCACGACCCGGATGATGACGGGGGTCGGCCGGCCCCAGTTCTCCGCCGTCGCCGAATGTGCTGCCGTCGCAGCCGGACACGGCGCTTCGGTGTGGGCGGACGGCGGTGTCAGGCACCCCCGCGACGTCGCACTGGCGCTGGCCGCCGGGGCATCGAACGTCATGGTCGGCTCGTGGTTCGCCGGTACGCACGAATCACCCGGCGACCTTCTCGAGGACGCGCAGGGTCCGTACAAGGTGAGCTTCGGGATGGCATCGAAGCGGGCCGTCGCGGCGCGATCGAGCGGCGACAGCACCTACGATCGCGCCCGCAAGAGCCTGTTCGAAGAAGGCATCTCGACGTCGCGGATCCGACTCGACCCCGAGCGTCCCGGAGTCGAGGACCTCATCGACCACATCTGCGCGGGAGTCCGCAGCACGGCGACCTACACCGGCGCACGGAATCTCCGGGAACTGCACGACAAGGTGGTGCTGGGCATCCAGTCGCCCGCCGGTTTCGCCGAAGGACGGCCCCTGCCGGGCGGGTGGTGACGTGGAGATCCTGCTCCTGGTCGCGAGTCTCGTCGGTTTCATCGCGCTGACCCTGGGAACCGCGCTGTTCGTCGCGGCCGAGTTCTCGCTGACGGCGTTGGAACGTTCGACGATCACCGCCGACGTCGCCGATCGCGGTGATCGGCGTGCGCGGATGGTCCAGCGCGCGCACTCCACCCTGTCGTTCCAGCTCTCCGGTGCCCAGCTCGGCATCACCATCACAACGCTCATCACCGGCTACATCGCCGAGCCGGTCCTCGCCCGCATTCTCCGGCCGCCGCTGGACGCGCTGGGGGTCGCCGACTCGGTTGCCTCGGCGACGTCGCTGATCCTGGCCCTGATCATCGCGACGTCACTGTCGATGGTGCTCGGCGAACTGATCCCCAAGAACCTGGCCATCTCCAAGCCGCTGGCGGTGGCCCGCGCCACCGCGGGTCCGATGACTGTGTTCTCCGCGGTGTTCCGCTGGGCGATCAACGGCCTCAACGGCACCGCGAACTGGATCGTGCGCCGCCTCGGCATCGAACCCACCGACGAGCTCGCTTCGGCACGGTCACCTCAGGAACTGGTGTCGCTCGTCCGCAATTCGGCTCGCCGCGGCGCGCTCGATCAGCAGACGGCCACCCTCGTCGACCGGTCGCTGCGCTTCGGCGAGCTCACCGCCGAGGATCTGATGACCCCCCGCGTCACGATCGACTGCCTCGACCGCGGCGACACCGTCCGCGATCTCGTCATGGCCTCCTCTCGCACCGGTCACTCCCGGTTCCCGGTCGTGATCGACGGCGACCTGGACGATCTCGTCGGCGTCGTCCACATCAAGCAGGCGTTCACCGTCGCGCCGGAGCGGCAGGCGACGACGTCGGTCACCTCGATCGCGCGGCCGGTGCCGCGAGTGCCCGCCAGCCTCGACGGTGATGCGCTCATGGAACGGATCCGAGCCGACGGCATGGAACTGTGCGTGGTGATCGACGAGTACGGAGGAACCGCGGGCATCGTCACCACCGAGGACCTCATCGAGGAGATCCTCGGCGACGTCACCGATGAGCACGACGACGAACGCGCCGACGTCGCCGTGGACGGCAACGGTTACCTGTGCGCGGGCCTGCTCCGGATCGACGAGCTGTACGACGCGACCGGATACCACGCTCCCGACGGCCCCTACGACACCCTGGGCGGCCTCGTGATGTATTGCCTGGGCCGTATTCCCGAGGTCGACGACACCGTCGACCTCCCGCGCCGCTCCCCCGTCGGCGACTCCGACGAGGACGACCAGCAATCCCCGGAGCGTGGCCCCGACGTGACGTGGCGGGCCACCGTCGCGCAGATGGATGGTCGTCGGGTCGACGCGGTCGCGATCCGTCCGGCCCCCGAGGGAGCGGCTCCACAGGCAGGCCAGGCGGAAGTCGAGACACGACATGGGTGACCTCTGGGCGGTCGGACTGACCTTCGTGCTACTCGCGGGCAACGCGTTCTTCGTCGGTGCCGAGTTCTCCCTGATCTCGGCCCGGCGTGATCGACTCGAGGCGCTGGCCCAGGGCGGAAAAAACCGCGCGCGCACGGTCATCCATGCCGGTGAGCGACTGTCGCTGATGCTCGCCGGAGCCCAGCTCGGCATCACGATCTGTTCGATCCTGCTGGGCCGCGTCGGTGAACCCGCCGTCGCCCACCTCATCGAGCATCCGCTTCACCTCGCCCACGTGCCCGATGCCCTGCTGCATCCGATCTCGTTCGCCATCGCACTGTCCCTGGTGGTGGTGCTGCACATTCTCCTGGGTGAGATGGTGCCCAAGAACATCGCGCTGGCCGGGCCGGAGTCCGCGGCCATGCTGCTCGTTCCGGTGCATCTGATGTTCATCCGCCTCGTCCGCCCGCTCATCGCGTTCTACAACTGGCTCGCCAACATCTCGCTGCGGTTGCTCCGCGTCGAACCGAAAGACGAGCTGGAGTCGACGGTGTCGTTGGGCGAGCTGGCGGAGATGGTCGGCGAATCCAAGCAGGAGGGTCTCATCGATGCCGAGGAACACGAGCGCCTGACCCGAGCGCTGCAATCGATCGGTCGTACGGTCACCGAGGTGATGATCTCGTTGGACCGGATGCGCAGTGTCGGGGTGCAGGTCTCGGGTTCGGGCGGTATCGGGCCGACGCTGGGTGCCGTGGAGAAGGCGGTCTCCGAGACCGGGTTCTCGCGCTTCCCGGTGCGCGGGCCGGACGGCACGTTCACCGGTTACCTCCACCTCAAGGACGTGCTCGACGAGATCCTCGACGAGCACGTGGGCCCGGACACGATCATCGGCGTCGACAAGATCCGCCCGCTCCCCGTCCTCGCCTCGACCACGCCGCTCGACGAGGCCACCGCCGTGCTGCGTCGCACCAGTTCGCATCTGGGAGCCGTCGTCGACGACAGCGGCCGCACGATCGGCATCGTTCCGCTCGCCGACCTGGTGGAGGAGTTCGTCGGCAACGTTCGCGACGAGACCCACCGGGTGTGACCGTGGTGACCTCACGAACGGCCATCCCGACCACGCTGCTCGGCGCCGAGGAATGGCGGGCCCGTAGGGACGCCCACCGCGGCGCGGTCGACGACCTCATCGGCCCGTACCTCGCCGCACGACGACGCGGTGCTCGTCACCCGGTGATCGACTTCCTGTTCACCTATTACTCGTCACGACCCGCCCATGTGCTGCGATGGCACCCCGGATACGGCGTGGTCCTGGCCGACGGCGAGGAGTTCCTGTCGCTGCGCGGGTACGAGCGGGTCGACGCGGGTGTCGCGGTCGGTGAGTCGTGGCGCCGCAGTCGCGTGGGCGCGCTCACCGCGGCGGCCGACCTGCTCCGCGCCACCGCGGCGCGTCCCTCCCGTCTGGGGTGCTTCGGCCTCCACGAGTGGGCGATGGTCTATCGCAGCGACGACACCCGGCACGACGTGCCCCTCCGACTGGGCCGAGCGGGCACCGACGCGGTCGTCGAGAGCATGCCGTTGCGGTGCACCCATTTCGACGCCTTCCGCTTCTTCACCGACCCGGCCCGGCCCCGCAACGAGACGGAGCTCAGCAGGATCACCCAGATCGACCACGAGCAGCCCGGTTGTCTCCACGCGACCATGGACCTCTACCGGTTCTGTTTCACACTCGCACCGTTGATCCCGTCCGAGCTGACCCTGGAGTGTTTCGCCCTCGCCCTGCGCGCTCGCGACCTGGACATGCGCGCCAGCCCCTACGACCTGACCGACCTGGGCTACGCGCCGGTGCCCGTCGAGACGCCGGCCGGGCGAGCGGAGTACGTGCGCGAACAGTCGACGATCTCCGAGCACGGCACGCGCTTGCGATCGAGGCTGCTCGATCTGTGCACGGAGCTCGTGGACCGTACGCACACCCGCGACGGGAGGCGCCTGCCGCGCGCCGTTACCGACGAGTAGCATGTATGCGTTGTCATTCGCTCGAGAAAGGCTGCCATGTCTGACCGGATCACCGTCAACGGGTTGCAGGTCGCTACGGTCCTGCACGACTTCATCAACCACGAGGCGTTGCCCGGTACCGGTGTAGATGCGGACGCCTTCTGGGCCGGCGCAGCATCGGTGATCGCCGATCTCGCCCCGCGCAACCGCGATCTCCTCGCCGTTCGTGACGACTTGCAGGCCAAGCTCGACGCCTGGCACCGCGATCACAAGCGCGCCGACCTGACCCCCGGGACCGCCGACTTCGACGCGTACAAGTCGTACCTGACCGAGATCGGTTACCTCGTCGAGGTGCCCGCGGACTTCCAGATCACCACCTCCGGCGTCGACCGCGAGATCGCCGACACCGCCGGTCCGCAGCTCGTGGTCCCGGTCCTGAACGCGCGATTCGCCCTCAACGCCTCCAACGCACGCTGGGGTTCGCTCTACGACGCGCTCTACGGCACCGACGCGATCCCGGAGACCGACGGAGCCGAGAAGGGCAAGTCGTACAACAAGGTCCGCGGCGACAAGGTCATCGCCTACGCCAAGGACTTCCTCGACAAGGCCGTGCCGCTCGAACAGTGCAGCTACACCGATGTACGGTCCTTCGCCGTCGTCGACAACGCGCTCCAGGTGACGCTCGACGGCGACAAGACCTCGACTCTCGCCGATCCGACCGCCTTCGTCGGGTACCGGGGCGACGCCGCCTCACCGACGTCGATCCTGTTGCGCAACAACGGGCTCCACCTCGACATCGAGATCGACCCGTCGTCGCCGATCGGTTCGACCGATCCGGCAGGCATCAAGGACGTCGTCGTCGAGTCCGCGATCACCACGATCATGGACTTCGAGGACTCGGTCGCCGCGGTCGACGCCGAGGACAAGGTCATCGGTTACCGCAACTGGCTGGGCCTCAACAAGGGCGATCTCGCCGAAGAGGTCAGCAAGGGCGGCAAGACCTTCACCCGTGTGCTCAACGGCAACCGCGAGTACACCGCGCCCGACGGCGCCACGTTCGACCTGCACGGGCGTTCGCTGCTGTTCGTCCGCAACGTCGGACACCTGATGACCAACGACGCCATCCTCGACGCCGACGGCAACGAGGTCCCCGAAGGAATCCTCGACGGCCTGATCACGTCGCTGATCGGCATCCACGGTATGTCCGATGACGGACTGCAGAACTCGCGGACGGGTTCGGTCTACATCGTGAAGCCGAAGATGCACGGCCCCGACGAGGTCGCCTTCACCGTCGAGTTGTTCGGCCGCGTCGAGAAGGTCCTCGGCCTGCCGGAGAACACCCTCAAGGTCGGGATCATGGACGAGGAGCGCCGCACGACGGTGAACCTCAAGGCCTGCATCAAGGCAGCATCCGAGCGCGTCGTCTTCATCAACACCGGCTTCCTCGATCGCACCGGCGACGAGATCCACACGTCGATGGAAGCCGGCGCGATGGTGCGCAAGGGCGAGATGAAGCAGCAGACCTGGATCGGCGCCTACGAGAACTTCAACGTCGACACCGGCCTGCACGCGGGTCTCCAGCACAAGGCGCAAATCGGCAAGGGCATGTGGGCCATGCCCGACCTGATGGCCGACATGCTCGAGCAGAAGATCGGGCATCCCAGGTCCGGCGCCACCACCGCGTGGGTTCCGTCGCCGACGGCCGCCACCCTGCACGCACTCCACTACCACCAGGTGGATGTGTTCGAGCGCCAGGACGAGATCGCCAAGCGCGATCCCGCCTCCGTCGACGACGTCCTGACCATTCCCCTCGCACCCAAGACCGATTGGTCCGATGAGGAGAAGCAACAGGAACTCGACAACAACTGCCAGTCGATCCTGGGCTACGTCGTCCGCTGGATCGATCAGGGCGTCGGCTGCTCGAAGGTGCCCGACATCCATGACGTCGCACTGATGGAAGACCGTGCCACACTGCGTATCTCGAGCCAGTTGCTGTCCAACTGGCTGCGGCACGGCATCGTGAGCGAAGCCGACGTCGTCGCGTCGCTGGAGCGCATGGCACCGGTTGTCGACCGTCAGAACGCCGGTGACGCCACCTACCGTCCGATGGCGCCCGACTTCGCCTCGAACATCGCGTTCCAGGCGGCCAAGGAGCTGATCCTCGAGGGGACGACCCAGCCCAGCGGTTACACCGAGCCGATCCTGCACCGGCGCCGCCGGGAGTACAAGGCCGCAAACCCGGCGGGCTGAGCGCGCGGGTTCCGACGTAGGCGATACGACCGTGCCGAACCGCCCAGGATCGGCACGGCGTATCGTCGTACCCTGCACTGCGCATCGGGTCGCCACGGCCGACCGGGCGAGGGACGCACCGAGCAGGGAGGGCATCGGCGTTGGCACATCACCGGAGTAGCGGCGGGGAGAGCATCCGTAGCCGCGGCGTGAGCCGAGGTGTCGTCGCCGCCCTCTTGTCGATCCTGCTCATCGCCGCCGTCGTCGTCACCTGGCAGGACCTGGGCGACCAGATCGACCGGCAGGCCGAGGAAGCTGCGGCGCAATGCGTCGAGGGACGCGCCGAGGTACCGATCGTCGCCGATCCCGACATCGCACCCGGGCTCGCGGCCATCGCAAGCAAACTCGCCGAGAGCGCTCCGGTCGTCCGCGACCGATGCGTCACCGTGGCCGTCCGACCGGGCGACGCAAAGATCACCCTCGACGGACTCGCCGGAACCTGGGACACCGCGTCGATGGGCGCCCGTCCAGCTGCCTGGGTACCGCAGTCGTCGGTGTGGTCGGCCGACCTGGCCGCCGCGAAACCCGACGCCATCGAGGGCGACACCAGATCCCTCGTGTCGACGCCGGTGGTTCTCGCGGTGTCACCCGCCCTGAACGACGCGGTGGGCGCCGACCTCGACTGGTCGCAGATCCCAACTCTTCAGCGCCGGGACAACTCCCTCGCCGACGTGGGTCTGCCGGGCTGGGGCTCGTTGCGCATGGCGATGCCGATCGGCGCCCAGTCCGACGCGAGCGCGTTGGCCGCGCAAGCGGTCGCCACGCGTGTGACCCGCACATCCGGGCCCCTCACCGCCGCCGACGCGGAGTCACCTCGGGTCAGTTCGAGCGTCCGGGCGATGCTGGAGGGCGCGCCGCTGTCCCCCGACGGCACCCCCAAAGGCGCTGCGACGCTGATCGCCGACGCCCCGGACCCGGCGAAGGCCGCCATCCACGTGGTCCCGATCACCGAACAGCAGCTGTTCCAGATGACGCGAGCCGACACCCGCCCCCGGCTGGCCGAGCTCGTCCCCGGCGGCCCCACGCCGATCGCGGACTATCCGATCGTGCGCCTCTCGGGCACCGACGTCGCCGACTTCGCGGCCGACGCCGTGGCCGAGTTCATCGAGTTCGCCTCACAACCCGAGCAGTTGCAACTGCTCACCGAACTCGGGTTCCGTGGCGCCGCCCCGATGCCGAAACCCACACCGACCGTTTCCTTCCCCCGCACACCCAACCCGATGCCCACCCCGGAGAACGGGGCGATCGTCGCGATCAACCGGCTGGTTTACGGGCCCGCCAGCGTGCCGGCGAGTTCGAGCGCGCCGGCGGTGCCGTCGGGAACCGCGGGCAGCTGACCCGCGGTTCCCGCGCGCGACTCAGCTGCTGTACGCCTCGATCGGCGGGCAGCTGCACACGAGGTTCCGATCCCCGAACACCCCGTCGATCCGACGGACGGACGGCCAGACCTTGGCCCGCGCCCCCGCCGACGGAAGCCCCTGCGGGTAGGCCGCGATCTCGCGCGAATACGGGTGATCCCACTCGCCGACGAGTGCTTCGGCCGTGTGCGGCGCACCGCGGAGCGGGTTGTCGTCGGCCGGCCATTCACCTCGGCCCACGAGCTCGATCTCTTCGCGGATGGCGATCATCGCCTCGCAGAACGCGTCGATCTCGTCGAGGTTCTCGCTCTCGGTCGGCTCGACCATGAGGGTGCCCGCGACGGGGAAGCTCATCGTCGGGGCATGGAAACCGTAGTCGGCGAGGCGCTTTGCCACATCGTCGACGGTGACGCCGCTCGCCTTCGTGATCCCGCGGAGGTCGAGGATGCACTCGTGGGCGACGAAACCGTCGTCGCCGGTGTAGAGCACGGGATAGTGCTCGCCGAGGCGCTTGGCGACGTAGTTGGCGGCCGCGATCGCCGTCAGGGTCGCCCGGCGCAGGCCGGCCGCCCCCATCATCGCGATGTAGGCGTACGTGATCGGCAGGATGGCCGCCGATCCATAAGGCGCAGCGGCGATCGTCGCCGTGCCGGGCAGTTCCTCGGCGAGGGGGTGCCCGGGGAGGAAGGGTGCCAGGTGATCGCGGACCGCGACCGGTCCGACGCCGGGACCGCCACCACCGTGCGGGATGCAGAACGTCTTGTGCAGGTTCAGGTGACTGACGTCGCCGCCGAAGTGGCCGGGCCGGGCGACGCCGACCAGCGCGTTGAGGTTGGCGCCGTCGACGTAGACCTGGCCACCGGCGTCGTGGACGGCACCGCAGACCTCGCGGACGTCGTGCTCGAACACCCCGTGCGTGGACGGATAGGTGATCATGATGGCCGCGACCCGCCCCTCGTTGGCGGCGATCTTCTCCCGCAGGTCGTCGAGATCGACGTCGCCGTTGTCACGGCAGGACACGACGACGACGCGCATCCCGGCCATGACCGCCGACGCCGCATTGGTGCCGTGTGCACTCGACGGGATGAGACAGACATCCCGGTCCAGGTCGCCACGGCTGCGGTGATATCCGCGGATGGCGAGCAGTCCGGCGAACTCGCCCTGCGAACCCGCGTTCGGTTGCAGGCTGACACGGTCATAGCCGGTGACGGCGACGAGCCAGTCCTCGAGTGTCGAGATGAGTTCACGGATCCCGACCGTGTCCTCGGCCGGGGCGAACGGATGCAGCTGCGCGAACCCGGGCCACGTGATGGGTTCCATCTCGGTGGTCGCGTTGAGTTTCATCGTGCACGAGCCCAGCGGGATCATGCTTCGGTCCAGCGCGATGTCCTTGTCGGACAACGCCCTCAGGTAACGCAGCATCGCCGTCTCGGTGCGGTACCGGTTGAACGCCGGGTGGGTGAGGAACTCGGTGGTGCGGTTCTCGATCGGCTGCGCGAACGACCGCGGTGTCACGCCGGCGACGTCGAAGGCCCGGAGAACCGCATCGAGGTCGGCGTCGGTGGTCGTCTCGTCGCAGGCGATCGCGACCGTGTCGGCGTCGACGCGACGCAGGTTGATCCCTTCCCGACGCGCACGCTCGACGATGACGTCGGCGTTGCCGGGTGTGCGGACCTCGATGGTGTCGAAGAAGTTCGCATGGGCGACAGACAACCCACCTGCGGCGAGCGAATCCGCCAGACGGGCGGCGGCGGCGTGCGTACGTCGTGCGATCGCCCGCAGACCGTCCGCACCGTGATACGACGCGTACATGGCGGCCATCACGGCCAGCAACACCTGCGCGGTGCAGATGTTGCTGGTCGCCTTTTCACGACGGATGTGCTGTTCGCGGGTCTGCAGCGCCAGACGGTAGGCCAGGTTCCCGTCCGCGTCCTTGGAGATGCCGACGAGGCGCCCCGGAAGCTGGCGGGCGTGCCGCGAACCCACCGCCAGGTATCCGGCGTGGGGACCGCCGAAGCCCATGGGGACGCCGAAACGCTGTGTCGTGCCGAAGCAGACGTCCGCGCCCTGCTCCCCCGGCGGAGTGATGAGGGTGAGCGCGAGCAGGTCACCACCGACCGCGACGAGCGCACCGCGGTCATGGGCGGTCTCGATGATTCCCGCGGCGTCGACAACCCGTCCGGACGCGCCGGGCACCTGGAGGATCACGCCGAAGAATTCGCCGTCGGGCAGCCCTTGCCCGGGCAGATCCGGGTGCAGTGACGCCTCGACGACCTCGATTCCCAGCGGTTCGGCCCGGGTGTCGATGACGGCGCGCGTCTGCGGGAAGAGATCGGCGTCGACGACGACGCGGGGAGACTTCGACTTGCCCGCCCGACGCATGAGAGTCATCGCCTCGGCCGCGGCGGTCGCCTCGTCGAGCATGGACGCGTTGGCCACCTCCATGCCCGTGAGGTCGGCGACCATGGTCTGGAAGTTCAACAAGGCTTCGAGCCGGCCCTGGCTGATCTCCGGCTGATAAGGCGTGTACGCCGTGTACCAGGCCGGGTTCTCCAGGACGTTGCGCAGGATGACGCCCGGGGTGTGGGTGCCGTAGTACCCGAGACCGATCATCGAGCGCGCGACCGTGTTACGCGCCGCGAGATCGCCGAGCTGCGCGAGCACCTCGGACTCGCTGAGCGGTTGAGGCAAGGCGCCCAGCACGTTCGAGTCGAGTTCGTCGGCGATAACGGCCGGCACGACGCGGTGGGCCAGGTCGTCGAGCGAGGAGACGTCGATCGCGTCGAGCATGCGTCGGGTCTCGTCCGCGTCGGGGCCCACGTGCCGGTCGACGAAACGGTCGGAGGGAGTGATCACGGCGGCGGGCAGGGTCCCGTCGGGAGTCGACGCATCAGGGGTGGGCGCATCGGGGTTGGGCGCATCGGGGTTGGGCACGGTCGAGGACAACCTCTCGCAGGCGCCGGTGAAGGGCACCGGCAGGCTGGCCCTCCCCCTCTGTCATGTCGTCGGCCGGAGCCGAGGGACGCCTGAGAGATTCGGCTGGCCCGCAACACTGCGGGCCGACCTTTCACCGTGGGCGGACGACGAGTCGTCACTTTCCAGAGACGTCGTCACCACCACGGTCCTGGGTGCCTGAGAGTTTGACGGAGAGGTGTTGCTCCTTCGGCGGCCACCGACCGAACGGTCAGAGGCGCTCTCCCGCAGCGTAGCGACGCGGGCTCGAGTCTACGCGGACCAAGGACTACCCGGTGCGACGGGCACGGTTCTTGCGCCGCGCGGCGAGCTCGTCTTCGGGTGAGGTCTCGCTGACACCGCCGTCGGCGCGCTCACCGGGGAAGTCCGCGATGGTGCCGCTGAGTTCACGCATCGCACCGCTGACCGCGATACCGAACACGCCCTGTCCACCCTGTAGGAGGTCGACGACCTCTTCGGCGGACGTGCACTCGTACACCGTCGTACCGTCGGAGAACAGAGTGATCCGAGCGAGATCCTCGACGCCGCGCTGGCGGAGATGGTCGACCGCGACCCGGATGTTCTGCAAGGAGATCCCGGTGTCGAGAAGCCGCTTCACGATCTTCAGGACGAGGATGTCCTTGAACGAGTAGAGACGCTGGCTGCCGGACCCGGCGGCTCCCCGGATGGACGGCACGACGAGCGACGTGCGCGCCCAGTAATCGAGCTGGCGGTAGGTGATACCCGCGATCTGGCAGGCACTGGGCACCCGGTACCCGACCAGCTCATCCGGCACGGTGTCGTCGGGGAAGAGCCCCGGTGCGATGTCACCGAGACTGCCCTGCGTCGGAACGGCATTCGGACGGTCGGCCTGACCCGAGCCCGATGACTCGGCCCCGGGGCGAGCAGCTGACGGGTCGCTCGACTTCTCTTCGTTGTCGACCGGACGATCGCCCACTTCTGACTCCCTCGCAAAGCTCGGATCGGACGCCGCACCACAGTGCCTGACATCCACGTCCACAGTACGCGGTCCAGGCCGTTCCGGGTCACCCGATGGTCCTCATCGGCCCATGTGTGGACCCGATGTTGCTGATGACGCTAGTGCGGCCGATGTCGGTGGATCAACGCGACTCGCCCTACGGCTCAACCTCAACTTGAGATTGAGACAAACGGTGATCGGGCGGTGTCCATTCCGTGATCAGGAGCGGACGGCGAGGCGCTCAGGCGCCGCCGCTGGCCTTGAAGTCGTCCGGGGACACGTTGTCGAGGAACTCCTTGAACTTCTCGACCTCGTCCTCTTTGACCTCTTCGGCCGGGGCCTCTGCGGTCTCGTCGGAATCCTCGTCGGGGATCAACAGGCCGGCCTCGGCGAGGACCTCCTCGTCGGCGATGATCGGCACCTCGGCGCGCATCGCGACCGCGATCGAATCCGAGGGCCGAGCCGAGACGCGAAGGTCACCGCTGAAGACCATCTCGGCGTAGAACGTGCCCTCTTGCATGTCGACGATCCGGACCTCGAGAAGCGTCTGCCCGAACTCCTTGATCAAGTTCACGATGAGATCATGAGTGAGCGGACGGGGAGGCTCGATTCCCTTCTGGCGCAACGCTATCGAGGCAGCTTCGCTCTGCCCGATCCAGATCGGCAGGTAGCGCTCGCCGTCGACCTCGCGCAGCAACAGCACGGGCTGGCTCTGCGGGGGCTCGACCCTGATGCCCACCACACGCATCTCGCTCATCTCGCACCTCCCAGACGCCACATACGGCGCTCGATTAATGATCTCGACGCTACACCGAGTACGCGGAGAGCGGCGGCCGACTCGCGGCGGCCTGCCACCGATCCTTGCTGTTCAACCGGCGCGCGACAACAGGTCCCGGGAAAGACCGCCTGCGGAGAAATGTGTCAGTCCAGTGCGCCGCGCACCGCGGCCTTGACGAGTTGGGTGTGCAACGTCACCGACAACGCGGCGATCTCGCGCACCAACTCCTCGGCGCGGTCGCGCGCGCCGGTTCCCTTGCCCTTGGCGATCGGGTTGGCGATCTGGGCGACGAGCCCGGCCTCGCGGTCGGCGGACACCTTGAACGCGCGGAGGTGCCGGGTCTCGAGCCCGTAGCTCGCGAGCGCTGCGGCCGCCTCGACCAGGCGCACGGCATCCTCGTCGAAGAAGCCCGCCGGGCCGGCACTCAACAGTCCGTTGCGCTGCAACTCCGTGACGAACGCCGAGTCGACGCCCGTTCGCTCGATCAGCGACTCGCGGGACACACGGCCGGCGCGGGCTCCGAAATCCGTGGCCGGTGCAACGGTCCCGCGTGCTGCGGACAGCACGCGGGTCCCGCCCGGACCGAACCCGCCGTCACCGTTGTCGATGGCGTCGAGTTGCTCTTTGATGACCTTCAGCGGGAGATAACGGTCCCGCTGGGCGGTCAGCACGAAACGCAGCCGATCGCAGTCGGCCTGGCTGAACCGCCGATAACCCGAAGGTGCCCGTTCCGGGGTCACCAGACCCTCCGACTCCAAGAATCGGATCTTCGAGATCGTGATGTCCGGGAAGTCATCACGCAATTGGGCGAGGACGGTGCCGATCGACATCGATCCTTCGCCGCGGGGGGCCGTGGACGCCGTCACGGGTGTCAGGCGTCTGCTTCGTCGCGCGGGCCGCTGAGGAAGACCAGACGGAACTTGCCGATCTGAACCTCGTCGCCATTGCTGAGCGATGCGGTGTCCACCGGTTCCCGATTGACGTAGGTCCCGTTGAGGCTGCCCACGTCGACGACCTGGAACTCGTTGTCGCCGAGCCGGAATTCGGCGTGACGGCGACTGACGGTCACGTCGTCGAGGAAGATGTCGCTGTCGGGGTGACGTCCCGCGGACGTCGTCGGCTGATCCAGGAGGAACCGCGACCCCGCATTGGGTCCTCGCTTCACGACAAGCAGCGCGGTCCCGGGCGCGAGTCGTTCGACTCCCGTCTCGGCCGGCTCACTCGAGGTACTCGTCCCGGCATCGAGCTCATTGATGAACTCCTCCCGGAACACCGAGGTGGTCTCCACCGGCGCCTCGAAGTCCCTGTCGTTTTCGCTCACCACTTCTCCTTCGTCGTCGTCAGTGCCAACCGCTCAGTCCTTGCATGCATCCGGCGGAACCGTTGCGCTCTCCGGGACGCTCCCCGTCGGTTCTCGCCACGATGGCCGATCGAATCTACATGACATGTGCGGCCGGGTAGATCTCGGCGCGTGATCGTGAACATCGGTGTCACGTCGCGCCTCGTTCCCACTGCCGTAACCGTACCGGTCATGCCGATCGCACCGTCGAGCGAGTCGACTCCGGCATCGACGATCATAACGTCACCGAAGCGATCACCCGGGTCGATCGCACCACCGGCCGGTCGCGGCAGGAAAATCGTCACCCCTCGATGACGGCGCGGTATCCCGCCGCGTCCAGAACCTCGCCGAGGTGCTCGTCGAGGGTCGCCTCGTCGGCCGACTCGATCTCGACCAGCCAGCCCTCGCCGTAGGGGTCGGAATTGACCAGGTCGGGAGAGGCGTCCAGCGCGTCGTTGACCGCCGAGACCGTGCCCGCGAGCGGACCGAAGATGTCCGAGACGCTCTTGGTCGACTCGACTTCGGCGAACGACTCGCCGATCGTCACCTCCGCGCCGCTGTCGGGTAGCTGCACGAACACCACGTCACCGAGCGCATCCTGCGCGTAGTCGGTGATGCCGACGCGCACAGTCGTGGGTCCGAGCCGTTCGATCCACTCGTGCTCCGCGGTGTAGCGCAGGGTGTCTGGCACTTTGCTGTCGGTCACTGCGAACCCCTTTCGTTCTCGGTCAGACTCTACTGTCTGCCGAGGTGCCTGCCGGGTGACGCGGCGGCATGAGCCGCACCACCAGGATCGTCTGATACCAGTACAGGACGAAGGACCACAGATAGAGTCCGACTCCCCAGATCATGAAGGCCCACCCGATGGGGTGGGCGATGGTCCCCACGATCGAATCGAGTTGTCCGGCAAGGAGCCACGGGAAGGCGCTCATGAGCGCGAAGGTCCCGGCCTTGCCGATGTAGAGGACCGGGAGCGCGAACACGCCGCGCGACCGGAGAAGCGGCGCGGACGCGAACAACAAGACGTCGCGCGCGATGATGACGCCGATCAGCCACCACGGCAGGAACTCACGGATCCCGAACGCTACCGGGATGATCACGATGTAGAGGCGATCGGCGGCCGGGTCGAGCAGCGCCCCGATCCGCGACGACTGGTTCAGCAGGCGAGCGATCTTGCCGTCGGCCCAGTCGGAGAACCCGGAGAACATCAGCACGGCGAAGGCCCACCCATCCGCCTTCTCGACCAGCAACAGCCAGACGAACACCGGGATGAGCGCGAGCCGCAACACGCTCAACGCGTTCGGGACCGTGACGATGCGGTCCGGAGCCGGCGTGGCCGCCGCCTCCGGTTCGGTCACCGGAAGATCCCGATGATGCCCTGAAGCGTCTTGGCCCCGCCGGAGGAGAACAGGTTGTCGTGCACCATGTAGGTCCAGGTCGTCGTCGACCGGTGCAGGTCTGCCGTACCGAGATCGACGCCCTCGTCGGTGATGGTCGCCTCGCGGAACGTCTCCCGGGCCTTCGTCAGCGCCGTGCCGGGCAGATCGGCGAACTCCGACAGGATCAGTCGGTGGAACTCGTCGAGTGGGCTCTCCTTGCCCAGCGAGCGCAGATGGATGCTGGCGCGCACGTCGGAGACGAACGCGAGGTGATCCGCCCAGGCACGGTCGAGGTGGTAGAGCACGATCTCGCGCGCCGCCTGCGAGAGCACCTCACGCGGCACCGGCGTCTGCGCGGGGGCCGATGCGGCGTTATCCGTTGCGGCGTCCGTCTTGTCGGCCCCCTCGACAGTCTTGTCGGCGTCGGACTTGTCGGCATCGGACTTCGCGGTGTCGGACTTGTCGGCGTCGGACTTGTCGGCGTCCCCCGTCGACTCGCCGAGCAGCTGCGCGTAACGCTCGGGTTCGAGCTCGGCGAGTTCGTCGAGCGCGGCATCGGTCGTCAGGATTCGCATGCGCCGGTCCACGATGATGTCGCGCTGCTGGTTCACGAGCTTGTTGTAGCGCCAGGTGTTGGCGTGCAGTTCGAGCATCACGCCCTCGGCGATGCGCTGCGCCTGCTCGATGAGGTCGATGCCCTTGCTGCCCATGGACCCGTCCTCGTTGGGCGACACCGGGTCACGCTTGAACGCGAGGTTCTTGGTGACGACCGGGTCCTCGAGGCTGGAGAAGAACACGGACGTACCCGGGTCGCCCTGGCGGCCGGCGCGTCCGCGGAGCTGGCTGTCGAGGCGTTCCGTGTCGTGACGTCCGGTACCCACCACACACAGACCGCCGAGCTCGATCACCTCGTCGTGCGCCTTGTCGTCGTCGTGGGATCCGCCGAGCTTGATGTCGGTGCCCCGGCCGGCCATCTGCGTCGAGACCGTGACTGCGCCACGGGCACCGGCCTCGGCGATGATCTTGGCCTCCTCGGCGTCGTTCTTGGCGTTGAGGACCACCGAGGGCACGTCCGCCTTGTCCAAGAAGTACGCGAGCTCTTCGGATTCGGCGACGTCGTGCGTGCCGATGAGCACCGGCTGACCGGTCTCGTGGATCTCCTTCACGTACGCGACGATCGCCTCGACCTTGTTGGCCTTGGTGTCGTACACCCGGTCGGGCAGATCGGTGCGCCCGTTGGGCGTGTTCGGTGGGATCTGCGACACCCGCAACTCGTAGAACTGGCGGAACTGCTCGCCCGCCGCGATCGCGGTACCCGTCATGCCGCACACCTTGGGGTAACGGCCGACGAGCGCCTGCACGGTGATGGTGTCGATGACCTCGCCCGAGTCGGTCTGGGTGAGACCTTCTTTGAGCTCGACCGCCGCCTGCACGCCGTCCGGCCAGCGCTGCAACTGGGCGACGCGGCCTCGCGACGCGTTGATCAGGTGCACACCGCCGTCGCGCACGATGTAGTGGATGTCGCGCTCGAGCAGGTAGTGCGCGTGCATGGCGATGCTGACATGCACCAGCGTCGTACCGACATGTTCCTCGCTGTAGAGATCGATACCGCCGAGCTCTTCTTCGACGAAGGCCGCGCCCTCATCGGTGAGCGTGACGTTGCGTCCGTCCGCATCGACCTCGTAGTGCTTGTTCTTCATCCGCGACACGACATCGTGAATCGCCTGGTCGGGCACCTCGGTCTCGGTGGAACCGGCGAGCACCAGCGGCACCAGGGCTTCGTCGACGAGCACCGAATCGGCCTCGTCGATGATGGCGACGTCGGGCTTGGGCGAGACGAGGTCGGACTCGGACAGAGCCAGCTGGTCGCGCAGGACGTCGAAGCCGATCTCGTTGACCGAACCGTAGGTCACGTCGCCCGCGTAGGCCCGGCGGCGCTCCTCGCGACTCGAGTTCTCCGCGATCGCATTGACCGCGATCCCGAAGACGTCGAACAACGGCTTCATCCACTCCGCGTCACGGGTCGCCAGATAGTCGTTGACCGAGATGACGTGCACCTGATGCCCTTGCAGGACATACCCGATCGCCGCGATCGCACCCGCGAGGGTCTTGCCCTCACCGGTCGCCATCTCGACGATGTCGCCTTCGAGAAGGCGCAGCGCGCCCTGCAACTGCACATCGAAGGGGCGGAGTCCGATCGACCGGTCGGCGGCCTCACGAACCAGCGCGAGGAACCGTGCGCGATCCGCGGCGTTCTCCCCGATGTCGAGTTTCTCGGCCTCGCCGGCGAATGCGTCGTCGGCGAGTTCGGCGGCCCAATCGGTGTGGGCTTCGGCGTCTTTGATCACGCCCACCGACTTCGACTGGTTACGAGTCGACTGGGCGCCCAGCAGACGCCACATGCTGTTGGTCAGCTTTCCCACCGAAACTTTTCTCCTGATCGTTTCCCGGTCAACTTTCCGGCCCACCCCCATGCGGCGGCCAGGTCAGCCACAACGGTACGCGGCTGCTGGTCGAGCGGCGTCGGCGACATTATGATCAGTCCACCGATTCCGCCCGAGGACAAGGACGACGCATGACCAGGACTCGCCGGAACAGGGTTCGCTGGCGTCTCATCCGTGCTGTGCTCGCCGGGTTGCTGGTGGCCACCGGGGTCGGTTTGGGTGCGTTCAACGACTGGTGGGTTGCGCTGTTCTTCGGGATCCCGCTCGTCTTCGTCGGCATCGCGGTCAGCCCCCGGCCCTCGCGGGTGTCCGAACTCCCGGAGTTCCGGCGCGCCAACTCCCCCGATGCGCCGCAGGTCGAGGTCGAGGCCCTCACACGCAGCAGCCTCACCGCCGAGGACCTCCAGCCGACGATGGTCGCGGCCACCATCAATCCCCCGGACGACACCGCCTACCGCGCCCGCTGGATCACCTCGATGACGAAGGGCAACTTCCAGTCGCTGACCGACAGTCCGTTCACGACCCTGCCGCCGGATGCGCTGCCACCCCGGGAGCAGACCGAGACGCCCGAATTCGACGACCAGCCCGGCCGCTGGGCGGTGGTGTACCCGGTGGTGACCCTGCTGGCCGCAGGCGCGCTGCTGTTCGGGGTCGCCGACGGGTGGGACGTGGAGGGGCCCTCGCTGTCCGGCTTCGATTCGGCGGTCGACGCCGGGGAGCAGGAAGACGACGAAAACGGACCGACCCTTGCCGACCGGCATCGGCGGTTGATGGACGCGATCGTCGAGCACGAAGGCCCACAAGCCCCACGGAATGTGGTGAGTTTGCGGTACAACCTCGGTTCATCCTCTGACCAGGCGATCGTCGTCGACCCGGCTACCGGCCGAACGACCAGCATCAGCGCCTGGGATGAGGACTCGAACGAGACCAGAACGTCGGCCTTCGATCGACAGATATCGTTCGACGCCGCGGCCATCAACACCGATGTCCTTGGTTCCATCAAGGCGCCCATGGAGTCGGCGGTGCGCACGTATTCGCCCGGTGCGGAACTCACAGCCGTCCGTATCGAGCGTTCCGGCCCGAACGAGCCCGTCATCATCACGGGCAGTGTCGATGGCGGCGAGGACACATCGCGCGACTTCGAAGTCCAGGCCCGACCCGACGGCACCGTCGCCGACTTCTTCGACCCCGCGGACTTCCAGAAGTCCTTCCAACTGGCACGCGACCAACTGGTGGCTGCCCGCGTCTCGTTGAACGCTCCCGTCATCGAGGAGTTCATCATCCAGGGGACCGCCGAAGGGGTGTCTCCGGTGAGCGCAAGCGACATCCAGAATTCGGGCGGAGTCCTGGTCCGATACCGGATCGGTGACCGAGGCGGCGAGGTCGCGGTCGCCCCCGGCCACTTCCCTACCGCCGATACCCCATCAGGCCGCTATCGCGCAGAGGGCTTTCGCTTCGACCGGATCTCCGCGGAGCTGTTCGACCGGGTCCGCGCCGACCTGATGAAGCGCGCGTCGGTGCCGGAGTACGACCGGGACGCGGTGATCGTCGAAGTCGAGCGCAATCGGGTGGACGAGGATCAGCCTTTCGTCATCGCGGTGAAGCTCTTCAACACCGACGATGCCGAAGGCCTCTACACACTGGACGGCGACTTCATCAAGATGGGCCTGAACTGACGGTTCGGTCGTCGTCCGACACTCTCACGCCTTGGGCGTGCCCGCTTCCAGCGCCCGGCGTGTGACGGCCTGCAACTCGGCGACCGCCGCCTCGGGCGGGTGCAGCACGCCGCGGTCGGTCATCGTGCTGACGATGTCGCGTACCCGGCCGTAGTAGGTGGCCTGTTCGGCGGGCGTGCTGCTGGCGGCTGCGTGGTTGTAGAGCTTGAGCGCGCGATCGAGATCGTCCTGATCGCCTTGCTCCAGATAGGTCGCGCCCACGCGACGGCCGTGTTTCTCGCACGCGATCCAGGCCCGTCGGAGTGCGGCCACGGACTGTTGGTAGGCGTCGGCCCGCGACCGGTTCCTCGGGTACTCGTCGGTGCGCAGCGCGGTTGCCTCGTCGAGCGCGAGGTGAAACGTCTGCGTCTGCTCGACCGTCACGTCGGTGACAGCCGGGTACCGGAGGAGCATCGCGGGATCGAGTTCGTAGGTGCCGTAGGCGCCGAGGATCTCGTCGTGCCTGCGCGCCGCCTCTTCCCACAGACGTTCGGCGGCCTCGTCGGAGCCTGCGTCGACGATGCGCGGTCCCATCGACGGCGGCCTGGTCAGGTCCACCGGCTCGGCGTCAGGAGCCGATGTCTCGGCACGCGGCCTCGACGTGGCGGATGTGGACGCCTTCTTCTTGGTCGTCACACGTTCCGGAGCGTGTCGGCGGAGCCGCGTGAGAATCTCGGCCACGGCCGGATCGCCTTCGACGACCGCGACCCGCCAGAACTCCGTCTCGGCCTCAGACTTGTCGGACGCCGAAACAGATTCCGCGTCAACGGGTTTGCCGTTCTGGGTCGCGAACGTGAGCTTCAGATACTTCTGCCCGGCGACGGTGAGGTGCTGGGCTCGTCCGCCGGCCATGTGCGACGTCGAATCCGACGGCCCGCCGACCGCGACGGTGACCAGCGAGGTCAGCGGGTACGCCTGGAGGGTGCGGTCCTCGTTCCCGAAGTAGACGGTGTCGTCGTCCACTGTGAGCAACACCGCGCCACGGTCACCGAGGCGTCCGTATGCGGCGCTCAGCAGTGATGCGGCCAGTGCCGCGGCGACCACGGCCGAGGTGACGAGGCCACCGACCCCGGCGATGTTGAGCCCTACGAGTGAGACCATCCCGGCGAGCATCAACACCCATGCGGAGGTGGCAGAGCGATGGTGACGCCCGGAGAGATACTCCGTACGACAGGTCACCGGGACCATGAGGCGCCCCCATTCGTCATATCCATATCCCCGTCCGGTCGGCTACCGTCGTGACCGTGAGCTCTGACGAATCCCGTCTCCCGGCGCACCGGTGTCGACCGGTGCCAACGCGTCATCAAGGCCGCAAACACCGCATCAGCTTACGCATGGCCCTGCTGCTCAGCGCGGTGATCGTCGCTCTCGGCCCCACCGCCGTGGCCGCCGGCCAGGCATCGGCCGCTCCCGGTGTGCCTGGTTTCGTCGGCAAGACCTACGCCTCCACCGCGGTGACCGGCGAACAGATCCCCGGCGGCGGCCCCCTCGAGGTCAGTTTTCCGGCCGCCAACCGCATCTCTCTGACCGCAGGATGCAACCGGCACATCGGTGATCTGCGCGTCGACAACTCTCTTCTGCGGCTGGGCTCACTGGCCTCGACGATGATGGCGTGCCCCGGCCCCCGGTCCCAGGCCGACGCGTGGATCACCGAGTTCACCCGCGAACCGCTCACCTGGTACTCCGTCGGGCACGCCCTGGTCCTCGTCGGCCCGGGCAGTCAGGTCCTGCTGACGGAGCGTCCGGCATGAGTCGCCGCGCGCCCGCCGTCGTGACCGTGACCGGCGCCGCCGGAAGCATCGGGTACGCGAGCGTGTTCCGCATCGCCGCGGGTGCGATGCTCGGCCACGAGCAGCCCATCGCGCTACGCCTCCTCGAACTCCCGCAGGCCCTGGCGGGAGCGGAGGGCACTGCCATGGAACTCGACGACGGGGCGTTCCCGCTGCTGAAGTCGGTCGATGTGCTCGACGACCCCCGCAAGGCCTTCGACGGTGCGAGCTTCGGTCTGCTCATCGGCGCGCGTCCGCGCACCAAGGGCATGGAGCGCGCGGACCTCCTCGCCGCCAACTCCGACATCTTCGCCGCCCAGGGCGCGGTCATCAACGACGTTGCGGCCGACGACATCCGGGTGATCGTCGTGGGAAACCCCGCCAACACGAACGCCGCGGTCGCCGCGGCTCACGCACCCGAGGTGCCCGCCGAGCGGTTCACGGCCCTCACCCGCCTGGACCACAACCGCGCTATCGCGCAGCTCGCTCGCCGCACCGGGGCGGACGTCGACGAGATCAGTCGGGTGACCATCTGGGGTAATCATTCGGCGACGCAGTACCCCGACATCTTCCACGCACGTGTGGGTGATCGCCGCGGCGCCGACATCGCCGCGGACCGGGACTGGCTCGTCGACGACTTCATCCCGACGGTCGCCCGCCGCGGAACCGCGATCATCGAGGCCCGCGGATCATCGTCGGCGGCGTCGGCGGCCAACGCCACGATCGATCACGTCCACGACTGGGTCCTCGGCACCCCGGCCGACGATTGGACGTCGGCAGCCCTGCCGTCGCCGGGTGTCTACGGCGTGCCCGAAGGCCTGGTGTGTTCGTTCCCGGTTCGTTCCGTCGACGGTCGGTGGCAGATCGTCGACGGTCTCGAGATCAACGAGTTCTCGCGCTCCCGGATCGACGCGTCGGTCGTCGAACTGCAATCCGAGCGGGACGCCGTCGACAAGCCGTAATCTCTGCCTATGTCGAAGAAGGACAAGCAGAAGCAGGCGCGGATCGGGAACAAGGTCTACGAGGCCGAGATGTTCCGGCTGCAGACCGAGCTCGTCAAACTCCAGGAATGGGTCCGCGCGAGCGGCGCACGGGTCGTGGTGATCTTCGAGGGGCGCGACGCCGCGGGCAAGGGCGGCACCATCAAACGAATCACCGAATACCTGAGCCCACGCGTCGCACGCGTCGCCGCACTCCCCGCCCCGACCGATCGCGAACGCGGGCAGTGGTACTACCAGCGATACGTCGCCCACCTGCCCGCGCCGGGTGAGATCGTGCTGTTCGACCGTTCCTGGTACAACCGCGCGGGCGTCGAGAAGGTCATGGGTTTCTGTACGCCCGAAGAACATTCGCGTTTTCTCCGGCAGACGCCGATCTTCGAGCAGATGCTGATCGACGACGGAATCCTGTTGCGCAAGTACTGGTTCTCGGTGTCCGACGACGAGCAGCTCAAGCGGTTCCGCTCACGGATGAACGACCCCGTGCGGCAATGGAAGTTGAGCCCCATGGACCTCGAGTCGGTCTACCGGTGGGAAGACTACTCTCGCGCCAAAGACGAGATGATGGTCCACACCGACACGGCGCTGAGTCCGTGGTTCGTCGTCGAATCCGACGTCAAGAAGCACGCGCGGCTCAACATGATCTCTCACCTGCTCTCGACACTCGACTACGAGGAGGTCCCGCGACCGAAGGTGTCCCTGCCGAAGCATCCGATCGAGTCCGGGAACTATCACCGGCCGCCTCGTTCCCTGTCCAAGTACGTTCCCGACCACGTGGCGACGCTGATCCGCACCGACCACTGATGTGGATCGGGTTCTGCGAGTTCGACTATCTCCTCGGTGACGTCCACTCGTTGAAACAGAAACGCTCTGTGGTGCGGCCCATCGTCGCCGATCTCCGGAAACGGTTCGCCATCTCGGCGGCCGAGGTCGGGCATCTGGATGTGCACCGGCGAGCGGTCATCGGCGTGAGTGTCGTCGCGGCCGACCGCGGCCATGTCGTGGACGTACTCGACCAGGCCGAGCGATCTGCGGCGGGTCACCCGGAGGTCGAACTCCTGTCGGTCCGGCGCCGCGTGCTCAGCGGCGACGACTTCTGACCGTGTCTCAGACCACGCCGGCGGCGACGGCTGCCCGGCGGTAGGCCTCGGCGAGCGAGTCGACGGTCTCGTGGGCGTTGAGACCGCTCGGGTTGGGGACAACCCACAGATCTGCGCCGTCCCAGGTCTCGTCCTGGCGTCCCGGAACCGCGTCGCGTCGTCCGAAAGCGCTGCGGTAGGCGGTGATTCCGGCCACGGCGACCACCCGCGGACGGATCGCGCGGACGCGCTCGAGCAGGCGGCGGCCACCCTCACGTAGTTCGTCGTCGCTGAGTTCGGCGGCGGTGGCGGTGGCGCGGGGTACGACGTTGGTGATCCCGACACCCCGGCCGAGCAGGGTCGCACGGTCCGCGTCCGACATCCCGGCGGACGCGTCGATCACGTGATCGACGATCCCGGCACGAGCGAGGGCGGGATAGAAGCGATTGCCGGGGCGGGCGAAATGTGCGCCCGTCGCGGCAGTCCACAGGCCGGGATTGATGCCGACGAACAACAACCGGCAGTCGTCTCCGACCAGGTCGTCGACCGTCCGGTCGGCGTAACCGAGCAGCTCTGCTCTCGTGAATCCCATCGGTGCCGCCGGATCAGGAGTCGGAGATCGAGGCGCCGGGCCGTTGCGCCACGCAGAACTCGTTGCCGTCCGGGTCGGCAAGCGTCACCCAGGCGAACCCGGGCATCTCGCGGTCGGCGATCTTGGTGGCCCCGGCGTTGAGCAGGCGTGCGACCTCCGAATCGAGATCCTCGCTCGTGAGATCGAGATGTATGCGGTTCTTGGCGGGCGTCGGATCGTCGACCCGCTGGAACGCCATGCGCGGCGCACCTTCGGCGAACGCCACTTCCACGAAGAACCCGCCGTTCTCCTCGACGATGCGCCCGCCGAGCTGCTCGGCCCACCAGGTGGCCAACGGCATCGGTTCACGAGTGTCCACGGTGATCTTTCCCAGCGCGAGTGTCATGGGCATCAACCTACCGGCGGGCATCAACCCACCGGCGGACGACATCTCGCCGCAGACGAGTCGGCCCACCGCTGTGCCGCGTTGCCCCACAAGGCGCCCACCAGGTGCGGCCACCACTTACACTCACGTCGATGCTCGGACTCTCGTACTCGGTCTTGGGCGGTCTCGGCGCTCAGATCGGTTCCGATGCCGTCGAACTCGGCACGCGCAAGCAACGGGCGATACTCGCGCAGCTGATCCTCGCCGAGGGCACGCCGCTGCGCGCCGACGCGCTGATCGAGGGCATCTGGGGAGACTCGCCGCCCGAACGTGCCGAGGTCTCCCTGCAGTCCTACATCTCGGGGTTGCGCAAGGCACTCGAGCCGAGCCGCCGACCCCGGAGCCCGTCCACGGTGCTGCTCACCCATGGAACCGGATACAGCCTGCCCACGACCCCGGAGCAGGTCGACCTCCGGCGGTTGACGGCCTCTCTGGCGAGCGCACGAACCCTGATGCAGCACGATGACACGGCCGCTGCCGCCCCGCTGCTCCAGCAGGTGCTCGACACCTACCGGCCGCTGTTGCCCGAGTTCGAAGGCCTGCCGTTCCGCGACGAGGCCGCCGACCACCTGGACCGGATGTTGCAGGCCGCCCGGGAGATGTCATTCGAGGCACGCATGGCAGCGGGCGACCATCACCTGCTGGTGACCGAGCTGGACAGCGCGGTGGAACGCTCGCCGCTCGACGAGGGACTGTGGGTGCTGCTCGCCACCGCGCTGTACCGCCTCGGTCGTCAGTCGGATGCCCTTGGCGCCATCGCCAACGCACGCCGCATCCTCGCCGACGAGATCGGCGTCGATCCCGGACCACGACTGCGGACCCTCGAAGGCGACATCCTCGACCACGCACCCCACCTCGACGCCCCCGCGCGGTCCGCGAGCATCACCGTCGACAGATCGGGAGCGGCGCCCACGCCGGTGTCGGTCACCTCGACGGGACCGGCGACGGCACAGTCGTCGGCGCCGGTGTCGTCTGGGTTCGAGTTCGATGAGGCGCCGACGCTGGTCGGCCGGACCGACGAGTTGTCCGTGCTGCATCGTGCGGTGCTCGCCTCGATGGCGGGGCACGGTGGTGTGGTCGTGGTCGAGGGCGAACCCGGGGCGGGCAAGACCGCACTTCTCGACGAGGCCGGCCGCCGAGCGGCCGGTGCCGCCGAGTTGCGCGTGCTGTGGGGACGCTGCGTCGACGATCCGGCGGCCCCCTCGATGTGGCCGTGGGTGCAGATCCTCGGCGCGGTTCTCCCCCGGCTCGACCCCGACGACCGAGAACGTCTGCTCGACAGTTCGCTGGGACGAATGGTGACAGAGGGCGTCAACGTGATCCCGCCGCCCCGGCAGATGCCCGACGCGGCCGCCCGATTCCAGTTCTACGACCAGGCGGCCGATCTGCTCGACGGAGTGGCGGCGACGTCGAAACTGATTATCGTGCTGGACGACCTCCAGTGGGCGGACGGGGCCTCGCTGGAGTTGTTCGCGCACATGGCCTCCCGACGCACACCGGGGGTGACGTTCTTCGCGTCGCTGCGCTCGCCGTCGTCGCGGCCGGTCGTCGCCTCGACGCTCGCGACACTGGCCCGCCTCCCGGAACACCGTCGTATCCACGTCGGCCCCCTCACGGGCGACGACATCTCGGAGCTGATCCGTCGCGAGACGCAGCAATGGCCCGAGGTGTCGACCGTGTCGTCGATCGAACGACGCACCGGGGGCAACGCGTTCTTCGTCCGCGAACTGGCGCGCATCCTCGCCGATCGCGGCTCGATCGCGGGCAGTGCCGTCCCGTCCGGCGTCCGGGACGTGGTCCGGCAGCGCCTCGTCGGTTTGCGCCCGGAGACCACCGAACTCCTCGAGCTCGCGTCGCTGATCGGGACGCGTGTGGACCTGGTCCTGCTCGCGAGCGCCGCCGGACGCCCGGTCGACGAGGCGCTCGACCTGCTCGAGCCCGCCGGTACCGCCGGGGTCATCCGTCTGGGGCCCGATGACCCGTTCGGCTTCGGGTTCAGTCACGACATCATCCGCGAGGCCATCGCCGGTGGCGTCGCCGCGATGCGCGCCCGCCGCCTGCACCTGGCGATCGCGGACGCACTCGCCGGGAACTCGTCGCCACACGCGGTCACCCGCGTCGCCCGGCACCTGTGGTCGGCGGGTCCGCTGGCCGACCGCGACCGCACCATGACAGCTCTGCTCACCGCGGGTGACATCGCGTTGCGCACCTACGATTTCGACGGTGCGCAACGCCATCTGGGTGACGCGGCGACGCTTGCGCGCAACACCGGCGATCAGCAGACCGAATTGGTGGCGATCACCACCCGGCTCGCGGGAGACGTCGCCGCACACGGGTACTTCGCCGCCGACCCCGAGCTCCAGGAGCGCGCCCGAACCCTGGCCTCGGCCCTGGGCGACACGCGGCTTCTCGCGACTCTGGACTACGCACGCTGCGCCGCCCACATCCAGATCGCCGACGCGCACACCGGACATCGACTCGCACAGGATCTACGCCGCCGCGCCGAGGATTCCGACGATCCCGTGGTCGTCCACCTCGGCATGCAGGTCGCCGGTATCGACGAGTTCACGCGGGGCAACTTCGGGGCGGCACACCGGATCCTGGACACCTACGCGCCCGTCGGAACCGATCTCGAAGGCCTCCGGGACGACCAGCTCGCGATGGCCCGCGGATTCCGCGCGTGGGCCGCCACCATCCACCTCGGCGCCGACGCCGGACGCGCACTGTTCGCATCGATGGCCGACGCGCGCCCGGACCCTCGGTCGCAATTGGGGATGGCGATCTTCGCGGTCGGCGCGGCGTCCATGCTGGGTGACGCGGACTGGGTTCTCGACGCCGGCCGGGCGATCACCGCGGGGAGCCCTGGCGCACTCGCCTACCTCCGGCGCGGGGGCGAGCGGATGTACTGGTGGGCACGGGCAATGACCGGCGACGTCGACGACGCCCTCACCAGAATCGATCAGCTCGGGGCCGACCACCACGACATGGCGGACCACCCGCGCACCGGCGAGGGATTCTGGCTCGGCCTGCACGCCGAGACGCTGGTCGTCGCCGGCAAGCTCACCGACGCCGCGGTGCTGCTCGATCGGGCCGCCGACTTCGCCGAACGCACCGGCGAACGCTATGCCGCCGCGCATCTCGCTCTGGTGCGTGCCCGCTACGAATACGCCAACGGACGCCCGGCAGCACAGGTCGGCACGACGCTGCAGAACGCCCGTGACACCGCGATCGCCCAGGAGGCCTGGGCTCTAGTGACACGGATCGACGAGCTCGGACGCACGTGGGGTCTCGCACCGCCGCGGTGACCCCCTGACCCGTGCAATGACTGCGCCCGTGCAATGACTGCGCCCGTGCGACGACTGCGCCCGTGCGACGACTGCTCGACGGCCGGATCAAGTCCGCCTCAAGTCGGCGCCAAGGGATCCCCGAGATCGTGGTCGGGTATCCGGCGCTGCCGGAGAGTTGACCACTCCCGCCGGACGACCCCGGCCCGCACTCGAGGACCCGCCGATGACCATACGACCCGCCGCCTCGCCCCCCGAGAACACCGAACGACTGGTCGTGCGCACCCGCACGTCGGTGCTCGCGCAGCTACGCGACCGCATCGCCGGCGACGTGCTCGGACCCGGCGATCCGGGCTACCTCGAGGCGCGGTCGGGGTTCAACCGGCTCGGCTGCCACCGCCCCGCGGTCATCGCCCTACCCGACAACCACTTCGACGTCGTGGAAGCGGTCCGCTTCGCCGCCGACGAGGACCTGCGCATCGCCGTCCAGGCGACCGGCCACGGAACCGGTCGGCCCGCCGACGGCGGCTTGTTGATCAACACCTCCCGGCTCACGTCGGTCATCGTGGACCCGGTGACCCGGAGAGTCCGGATCGGTGCGGGCGCCACCTGGCAGATGGTCCTCGACGCCGCAGTCCCGTACGGACTCGCACCGCTGATGGGGTCGTCGAGTGCCGTCGGCGCGGTCGGGTACACGCTCGGCGGCGGGTTCGGCTGGCTGGGACGACGTCACGGCTTGTGTGCGGATACCGTACGGAGTTTCGATCTGGTGACACCGGACGGAACGCCGATCCGCGTCACCGACGCCAGCTTTCCCGACGTCTTCTGGGCGCTGAGGGGCGGTGGCGCGGGCAGCCTCGGGGTGGTGACGTCGATGGAGATCGACCTCGCCGACGTCTCGACCGTCTACGCGGGCAACCTCTTCTACCCCGCCACCGACGCCGAGGAGATCATCCGCCGATTCCGCGACTGGGCCCCCGCCCAGTCCGAACAGCTGACCTCGGCAGTGGCCGTGCTCAACCTCCCGCCCACCGATGACGTTCCGGAGCCGTTGCGCGGACGGAGTGTCGCGGTGCTGCGGGGCTGCTGGTGCGGTGACGTCGACACCGGCCGCGCCGTCGTCGACGAGTGGCGTCGCTGGCGGAGGCCGGTCGTCGACGCCTGGGATGTCATGCCGTTCGCGGCCGTCGACGCCATCAGCATGCACCCGACCGAACCGACGCCGGTCATGGTGACCACCGAGTGGTTCGACGATCTCCCGGACGCGGCCGTGGACATCATCGCCCGACGAGTCCGCCCGCCCGCGGCCACAGCCCCGCTGATCGTGTCCGGCGAGATCCGCCATGCCGGCGGTGCGATCGCCAGGGGGGCGCGGTACGCGGTCAACGATCGCGCGCGGTCCGGGCGATTCCTGCTCGGACTCGTCGCGGTCGTCGGCGACCCCCAGGTCGCGCTGGCGGTCGAGTCCACATTGCGGGTCACGCGCACCGAACTGGCGCCATACGTGACCGGTGCGGCGTATCTGAACTTCACCTCCGGCACCGAGCGGGCCGGACGCGCTGCCGACGCCGTCAGCGCCGAGCACCGCCGCCGGCTCACGGAGATCAAGAATGCCCTCGATCCGGCCGATCGCTTCTGCCACGGGGACATCTGACTCGAACCCCTGGATGCGTGACAACCACCGCTTGCATCGGCGGGGCCCGATGTGGGCTCATGGTCGGCATGACCTCCGACGCCTCGTCCGGACCGGCCGGTGTCCGACCGTCGACGATGCTCGTCGTCGACGGCGCGAATGTCGTCGGGTCGGTCCCCGACGGGTGGTGGCGGGATCGCCGGGCGGCGGCAGAACGATTGCGGGACAGGCTCGAATCGGTCGCCGACACCGGGCTCGACGGTCTGCCGGGGCCACTGGACGTGATCCTCGTGGTGGAGGGCCGGGCTCGCGGGATCGCTCCGGGCACATCCGTCCGGGTCGTCGACGCCCCCGCATCAGGGGACGACGCGATCGTGGATGTCGTCGCCGGTTCACCTCCCGGACACGTCTGCGTCGTGGTCACGGCCGACCGCGAACTGCGCACGCGGGTGCGGGAACTCGGCGCACAGACGGTGGGTCCGTCAGCCGTCCCGCGGTGACCGCGAGCGTTCGGCCCGTTCCGGCGCCCGATTTTCGTGCCCGAGTTTCCCGATTGCCGCCGCGCATTCGCTCGCAACCCGAATAATTCTTCCCACAGTCGGCGTCGGCCGACACGGGAGGATCTCATGAACGACGTCGACGTCCTGATCGCAGGCGCCGGGCCCATCGGACTGACCGCGGCCATCGAGCTACGACGCCGCGGGGTCGGTGTCCGCATCGTCGATCCGCTTCTCGAGCCACCGCAGTATGCGAAAGCCGTTGGCATCCAACCACGGACGCTCGAGTTGTTCGAGGGCATGGGCGTGCTCGAGCAGGTCCTCGACGCCGGGATGGAGATGCGCGGACAACTCGTCTACGTCAACGGGAACCAGGTCTCGCGCGTCGACCTGATGACGCCGGCCGACGTGCCCTACCGTTTTCACCTCCTTCCCCAGTACGCGACCGAACGCATCCTGCGTGAACGACTCGCCGACCTCGGCACGGTCGTCGACCGCGGGGTGGCGGTCTCGGCGTTCGAGCAGGATGCCGACGGGGTCGCCGTGACGCTCACCGGCGATGCCGGAGACGCGACGGTTCGCGCCGGTTATCTGATCGGGGCCGACGGAGCACACAGCATCGTGCGCAAAGGCCTCGGCCTGAGCTTCGAGGGCGCTGCCTTCGACGAGCAGTACATGCTGGGCGACGTCGCGGTGGACTGGTCGATGCCGCGCGGTTATGCGATCCGGTCGATGCACCAGTCGGCGGACGGCACCTCGGACGATCTCCTGGTGTGCATACCTCTTCCCGGGCGCGGTCGCTACCGGATGTCGATGCTGGTCCCTGAGGAATTGCGCATCGCGCCGAAGTCGGGTGGCGACGGTGTCGCCCACGGGTTCGAGGGGGACCGGGCGCCGGAACTGTCCCACATCCAGGCCGTCGTCGACCGGTTGGCGCCCGAACCCGCCACCGTCTCCGACATGCGCTGGTCCTCGGTGTTCCGGATCAGTCATCGAATCGTCGACTCCTACGGTCGGGGACGGGTCTTCGTCGCGGGTGACGCCGCCCACATCCACCCGCCGACCGGCGCGCAGGGAATGAACACCGGGGTGCAGGACGCACACAACCTGGCCTGGAAGCTGGCGCTGGCGGTTGCCGGCGATGCCTCGCCGACACTGCTGGACTCCTACGACCTCGAGCGCCGGCCCGTGGGCGAGGAGGTCGTCGGCCGAACGGTCCGCGACGCGCGTGAAGGCATCGGCACCGATTCCACCGACATGGAATTCGTCATGCGACGCGAGGCGCAGCTGCTGATCTCCTATGCCGACAGCCCGATCGTCGCGGGCTCGACGATCCCGGACCGACCCGCTGCGCCACGGGCCGGCGAGCGGGCACCGGATGCCACCGGCCTCAGCCGTGAGTCGGTCAACAATCCGGTGCGTCTGTTCACGCTGCTCGGTGCGGGTGAACACTCGCTGGTCCTCTACGCGGACGCCTCCGCGGGCGCCGAAGACGTCGCGACACTGGAGTCGTTCGCCCGGGAGATCACCGCCCGATCGCACGGACATGTCGGTGTCCATGTGGTCGCGGCGCCGACGGCTCAGGTCGGCAGCACCGAGCTGCCGCTGCTGCGCGACACCGACGGCCGTTTCGCCGCCGGATACATGCCGGACGGGTCAACGGCCTTCGTCGTCCGACCCGACGGGTATCTCGGATATCGCGGACCCGTCACCGAACACGAGCCCGCTCTCGCTTTCTTGGCGTCGACGTTCCGGTAGGGGGCACCGACAGGGCCACGGCACTGCGCCCACGCGGGAGCTCCGTCGTGGTCCGTAACCTTGGACACCGTGACCATCTGGGGGCGAGCCGGGAGCAGTCGTGCCGGGGACGGTCGTGCCCGCGCCGACCGTTCTCTGTGGGGTGTCGCGGGCGACCTGGCCGACCGGGCGGGTTCGTCGCTGCGATCACGCGTCGTCGATTCAGGCATCGGTCGCGCGCTGGGTACCGGTGAATTGATCTACCTCGTCGCCCCCGCGGGTCATCCGAACTACGGCGACGAACTGATCGCGCGAACGTGGCTGCGCCATCTGGCGCGGGTTCGCCCGAACGCCACCGTCGTCCTCGACTGTCACAGCCCCGGGTCCGCCGCGGTCCTGCTGCGGGAGGCGCACCCGGACATGATCGTCGTCGACACCCTGTGGCAGCTGACCAACCATGCCGGCGAGAGCGAGGCCGCCGCGCCGTGGGAATGGGTGACGCGTGCCGCGCTCGATCCGGGAGAGGCTCCGCGCCTGGCGGCCGGTGTCGACCTCCTCAACGCCGCGACCACCATCCATCTGCTGGGCGGCGGATATCTGAACACGGTGTGGCCGCACCATGTCTCCCTGTTCGTCGCCGCGGCCGCGGTTGCCGGACGCTCGGGCGCGCGACTCGTGTCGACCGGCCAGGGGCTCGTTCCGACCCTTCGGGGAGAGTCCTGGACCGCACTGTGCGGCGCATTTGCCGGGTTCGACATCGTCGACGTCCGTGACGCGGCCTCGAGGGACGCACTCGACGGCATCGTGGACGCCCGTCACTCCGGCGACGACGCCTGGCTCGCCCTGCACCGCCCGGAACCGCAGCTCTACCGACGTGACGAACCCGGCGGACAGATCGGGACCCCCGGGTCCGAGGGCGTCATCCTGTGTCTGCAATCGGACCTGACCGAGTCGTTCACCGGTCCACGCGGGACCGGCGTCGCGGCACTCACCGACTTCGTGCGGTCGACGCTCGATGCCTGGGAGGTACCCGGGTCCGCCGTCACCGTCGTCGAGGGCATCCCCGGCCACGACTACGAGGTCGCCTACCGGCTCGGTGCGCGACTCGACGGTGCGACGGTCCTCCCCTTCCACGACGTGTGGCGGGACGGTCTGCCCGCCGGGCACCGGCAGACCTGGATCAGCACCAGATTCCACCCGCACCTCGTCGCCGCCGCCGCCGGCGATCCCGGTGTCGCGATCGTCTCGATGCCGGTGTATTACTCGACCAAGCACAGATCTCTGACCGACGCCGGATCCGACTGGACCGTCGTCGATTCTGGTACGACCATCCCGGACCGTCCCACCGGCCGCGGCTTCGACGCCGCACACCGCGCCCGGGCCGTCGAGGCCAAGCTCGCCACCGCGAACGACATCTACCCGGTGTCACGCGTGCTGGCACACCGGATCTGAGCGCGGCCGCCGAGTTGGCGTCCCCTTTCCGCCAATCCGCCCACGATCGGACGGAGTGGGACAAAATGGCGGGATGAAGCCGCGACCGCCCGTGCGTTCCGCCGTTGTCCGCATCTCGATACTCGGTGTGACGGCCGTCCTCGGTCTCGCGGGTTGCTCGCCCTCGGAGACGGCGTCCGAGGCCTCCTCCGGGTCGACGACCCCGGCGACGACGTCGGTGTCGGTCCTCGCCGACAGTGCAGCGGCTTTCCAGAAGGTTCTCGACGACACCCGCGCCTCGGGCGGGTTCCCGGGCGTGATCGCCCGGGTCATCTCACCGGCCGGAACATGGACGGGGACCTCGGGCGTACGGGCAGCGGGCGGTGACGAACCGATCGAGCCTGCCGATCACACCCGGATCGGGTCGCTCACCAAGACGATGACCGCGACGCTCCTGTTGCAACTCGTCCAGGAAGGCCGGGTCTCCCTCGACGATCCCATCAGCAAGTACGTTCCCGACGCCCCGAACGGCACCGCCACGTTGCGCCAGGTCGCCGACATGACCAGCGGCATCCCGTCCTACACCGCATCCGAGGCGTTCGACAAGCGGTTCTTCGCCGACCCCGAATCGGTGTGGACGCCAACCGAACTCGTGGACACCGCGAAGTCGCTGCCGCCCGATTTCGCACCGGGGCAGGGATGGCAGTACTCGAACACCAACTACGTCCTGTTGGGCCTGGTCATCGAGAAGGTGCTCGCCAAGCCCATCGGTGACGTGTTCGCCGACCGGATCTTCACCCGGCTGGGCATGGACGAGTCGTCGTGGCCCGGCGATTCCGTCGAGATCCCCGACCCACACGTCGACGGCCTGACCGACCAGGGTCAACCATCCGGACAGACCGTCAATTCGACCCGGTGGAATCCGTCGTTCGGATCGACCGCGGGCGCGGTCATCTCCACCATCGACGACCTGCAGACCTGGGGCGAGGCACTGTTCACCGGCCGCGGCATCCTCGATGCGTCGACCCAACAGCTGCGGCGCGACTCGATCCTCACCTCGCCGCCGCCGAACACTCCGACCGCCGGCTACGGCATCGGGATCGGCAACCGCGACGGCTGGTGGGGGCACGACGGAGACTTCCCGGGCTTCAACACATCGCTGTTCCACAACTATTCGTCGGACACCACCATCATCATCGTGGTGAACACCGACGACAACGTCACAGTCGACGGGAAGCCCACCGCGCCGGTGTATGCCGTGCAGGCCGGGTTGATCGCGGCGCTGCCGAACTGACCACAGCCACTCCGCGACCGACGTGCTGCGGCGTAAGGTCGGCGGCATGGCCAGAACAGTTGCGAAAGCCGACACCGTCGATCGCGCCGGACTGCTCGACTTCATCCGCCCGCGCCATCAGATGATCCTGAGCACCACACGATCCGATGGCAGCCCGCAGATGTCGCCGGTCACCGGCGGGGTCGACGACGAAGGTCGCATCGTCATCTCCACGTACCCCGGCCGTGCAAAAGCGGCCAACCTGCGGTCCACCCCGGTGGCGAGCGTGATGGTGTTGTCGGACGAGTTCAACGGCGCATGGGTTCAGGTCGACGGGGACGCGGAGGTCCTCGACATGCCCGAGGCCGAAGACGCACTCGTCGACTACTTCCGCAGCATCTCCGGCGAGCACCCGGACTGGGACGAGTACCGCGCGGCGATGCGTACGCAGGGCAAGTCGCTCATCCGTATCACCCCCACACGCTGGGGGCCCGTCGCCACCGGCGGCTTCCCGGCCGACGTGGCGGCCCGACTCGACGCGCACAACGACTGACGGGCACTGCAGTTGACGCACGCAGCAGTTGACCGACGCCACGGTTGACGGACTCGATGGCTGACGCACTGGGGTCGGAGGTCGTTCCGGCCGACATCGAGATCCGCGGGCTCACGAAAAGCTATGGCACACATCGTGTGCTCGACGGCATCGACCTGCACGTCCAGGCCGGCGGGGTGACCGCCCTGCTCGGGCCGAACGGTTCCGGCAAGACCACGACCGTCAGCATCGCCTCGACCCTGTTCCCCGCCGACTCCGGTTCGGTCACCATCGGCGGCTTCGACACGGTCATGCAAACACGTGCGGTGCGGTCGATGATCGGCGTGACCGGTCAGTCCGTCGCCATCGACGAGTTGTTCAGCGGCCGGGAGAACCTCGCACTGATGGCCGGGTTGCGGCACCTCGAACGCCGACACGGTCGCGCCCGAGCCGATGAGCTGCTCGAACAGTTCGACCTCACCGATGCCGCCGACCGTCTGGTGTCGACATACTCCGGCGGGATGCGACGCCGACTCGACCTCGCGATGACGCTCATCTCGACGCCGCGCGTGATCTTCCTGGACGAACCCACCACCGGACTCGACCCGCGCAGCCGTCGCGTGTTGTGGGACATGATCTCTCGGCTCGCCGCCGAGGGCGTCACCGTCCTGCTCACCACGCAGTACCTCGAGGAGGCCGACCAGTTGGCCGATCGCATCGCCGTGCTCGACCGCGGAACCATCGTCGCCGAGGGGACCGCCGCCGAACTGAAGAAACGGGTACACGATTCGGAGGTGCGGCTCACCTTCGCCGACACCGAGTCCTTCGACGCCGCACGCGACCTCCTGCCGAACGCCCGGCCCGTCACCGAATTCCGGAGGCTCGACCTCGCGACCGACGACACGGCCACCACGATGCGGACCGTACTGAATCGCCTCGACGCCGCCGGCGTCGCGGTCACCGACGTCGGCGTCCACACCCCCACCCTCGACGACGTGTTCTTCGCCCTCACCGGCGACGCCGCGCGCAGCGCCCCGGCCGATCGCACCGATCCCACCGAGGGCGAGGACACCCGATGACCGCCCTGACCCGCGCGGTGTCGGACTCTCGGGTCATGGTGCGGCGCAATGTCCGTCGGCTCATCCGGTTCCCGGTGCTCACCGTGATGCTGGTCGGCCTGCCGGTCGTGTTCCTGCTGCTGTTCGTCTTCGTGTTCGGCGGCCAGCTGGGCGCGGGCATGGTGACACCCGCAGGCGGAACCGGCCGGGCGGCCTACCTCGACTACGTGGTGCCCGGAATCGTGCTCGTCACCGTCGCATCGGCGGTCCAGGGCACCGCGATCGTGGTCGCGATGGACATGACGTCGGGCATCATCAACCGGTTCCGGACCATGGACATCAGCCGGTCGGCGGTCCTCGTCGGACATGTCCTCGCCAGTCTCGTGCAGGCGCTGTTCAGCATCGCCGTCGTCGTCGCAGTGGCGGTCGCGATCGGCTTCCGGCCCTCGGCCGATGCGGTGGACTGGGTGTGCGCCGTCGGCGTCGTCGTGCTGTTCGCCACCGCGCTGATCTGGCTGTCGGTCTATCTCGGCCTGGCGGCACAGAGCGTCGAGACTGCCAGCAACACCCCGATGTTCCTGACCCTCCTCCCGTTCCTCAGTACGGGTTTCGTCCCCGCGGACTCGCTCCCGCCCGGATTGCGACAGTTCGCGGAGCACCAGCCCTTCACTCCGGTGATCGAGGTGCTGCGCGGCACCCTGACCGGCGCGCCGTTGTCGGCGTCGAGTGTGCTCGCCTCGATCGCGTGGAGTGCCGGCATCGGCGGTGCGGCATATCTTCTGGCGCTGCGCACCTATGAACGTCGGCGCATGCCCGGTTAGGGTGTTCCCGTGCTCGACAAGGTCGACTTCAAGAAGTCGCTGGACGCATACCGAGCACGCCGCGGCGTGTTCCGGATCGTCGACGTACCGGCGATGCGCTATCTGATGATCGACGGCGCGGGCGACCCCAATTCGTCGTCCGAGTTCGCCGCAGCGATCGAGACGCTGTATCCGGTGGCCTACACGCTGAAGTTCGCGAGCCGCCGGGAGCTCGGGCGCGACTACGTCGTCCCGCCCCTCGAGGGCCTGTGGTGGGCGGACGACATGAGCGCTTTCACCGGCGCACGCGACAAGGGCCGGTGGCGGTGGACCCTCATGCTGATGGTCCCCGAATGGCTCGACGAGTCGATGACCACCGCCGCGGTCGACGAGGTCCGGTCGAAGAAACCGGCGCCCCGCCTCGACGAGCTCCGCGTGGGCGAGCTCGCCGAGGGGCTCTGCGTCCAGACGCTCCACCACGGCTCGTTCGACGACGAGGGACCCGTCCTGGCCGAGATGCACGAGACGTTCATCCCGGACAACGGTTTACGGATGTCCGGGCACCATCACGAGATCTACTTCAGCGACTTCCGCAAGGTCGCGCCGGACAGACTGCGCACTCTCCTCCGTCAACCGGTGCAGCGGGACTGAGCCTTTCGGCGCACTCACGTGCGTCGGGTCGCGCCTATAGTCGGGGCACACGGACCCGACCGAACGGAGTGTCATGTCGACGACCGTCGCAGAGAGAATTGTCCAGGAACTCGAACGTGCGGGAGTCCTTCGCGTCCACGGCCTCCCGGGCGATTCGCTCAACGGATTCACCGACGCCATCCGGCGCACCGAGGCCATCTCGTGGCGGCACGTCCGGCACGAGGAGTCGGCCGCGTTCGCCGCCTCCGCGGAAGCGGCGCTCACCGGCGAACTCGCCGTGTGCGTCGGCAGCTGCGGGCCGGGAAACCTGCACTTGATCAACGGCCTGTTCGACGCTCACCGCAGCCGTGTACCGGTGCTGGCCATCGCGGCACACATACCCGCGACCGAGATCGGCACCGGCTACTTCCAGGAGACCCATCCCGAGCAGTTGTTCCGAGAGTGCAGCGCTTATTGCGAGATGGTCAGCACACCCGACCAGATGCCGCGTCTCCTCGACATCGCCCTGCGAACAGCCGTCGAACGCCGGGATGTCGCGGTCCTCGTGATCCCCGGCGAGACATTCCTCGCCCCGTGCCCGCCTCGGCGAGCGGGTGCACCGATCCGCCGGACCCCGCGCGTGACCCGCCCCACCGACTCCGAGATGAACCGCGCCGCCGCCACTCTCAACGCCGCCGACAAGGTGACCATCCTCGCCGGCGCCGGTGTCGAGGGCGCCCACGACGAGGTCGTCGACCTCGCCCGCGTGTTGCAGGCCCCGATCGTGCACGCCCTGCGCGGCAAGGAGTTCATCGAGTACGACAACCCCTATGACGTCGGGATGACCGGGCTGCTCGGCTTCTCGTCGGGGTATCGGGCGATCGAGAAGTGCGACACGCTGCTCATGCTCGGCACCGACTTCCCGTACGAGCAGTTCTATCCGTCGAAGGCGACGATCATCCAGGTCGACATCCGTGGTGAACAGATCGGCCGTCGCTGCCCCGTCGACCTTCCGCTGGTGGGCGATGTCGGGGACACCGTGCGCGCACTGCTGCCACTCCTCGACGACGATCGCGATTCCGCTCACCTGTCCACGTCGTTGCAGCACTACGTCAAGGCGCGGCGCCGTCTCGACGAGCTCGCCGACAACGACCGGAACCGGGCACCGATCCATCCGCAGTATCTCACGCGCCTGCTCAGCGAAAAGGCCGCCGACGACGCCGTCTTCATCCCCGACGTCGGATCACCGGTGGTGTGGGCGGCGCGGTATCTCCACATGAACGGCGCCCGCCGTCTCATCGGGTCGTTCACCCACGGGTCGATGGCGAACGCGGTCTCGCAGGCGGTCGGTGCGCAGACCGCGTTCCCGGACCGCCAGGTCATCGCCCTCGCGGGTGACGGCGGGCTGGCGATGCTTCTGGGTGAGCTGCTCACCATCACGCAGAACGACCTCCCGATCAAGATCGTCGTCTTCGACAACTCGTCGCTGAACTTCGTCGAGGTCGAGATGAAGGCGGCCGGGTTCGTCAACTACGGCACCGATCTGGAGAACCCCGATTTCGCCGCCCTCGCCGAAGCGGTGGGCATACACGGGCGACGAGTCGAACAACCGGACGATCTCGCCGGGGCGGTCGAGGAGTTCCTCGCCCACGACGGCCCGGCCCTGCTCGACGTCGTGACGGCACGGCAGGAACTGTCCATCCCGCCCGCGATCACCGCCGCCCAGGCGAAGGGTTTCACCCTGTATGCCCTGCGCACGGTGCTGTCCGGTCGCGGTGACGAGCTGATCGATCTCGCCGAGACCAACGTGTTCCGCCGGTTGTTCGACTGACCTACCACCGGACGGTGAACCGACCGTCCTTTGCATCGGCGTCGACGGAGTAGGCAGTAGACGTGCGCGAACAGACCACCCAGTGATACACATGAGGAGATTCGTCTCACCTGCTGGGAGTGCCTTGTCCACGTTTTCGCAGACCGTCGTCGACGCCGATGCACCGGTCTTTCCCACCGCCGTGACCTACCGCTCCGCCATCGACAACCGACGTCTGACGCGGTTGCGAACGCTGGTACGCAAGGTCAGCGGCAAGGACCTGTTTCCCGAGCCGCACCATCTGCGGACCTTTGCCGAGGACATGTTCCGTACCGATCCCGTGGCCGAGCGGTTCGTCGACGAGGTCTACGGAACCCTCGGCGGCGACGCAGCGCGAGCCCTCCTCGACAAAGCCCTCACGGACGGCCTCGACAGCATCCCCGATCCACCGGCCGCGCTCGTCGAACTCTTCGAGGAGTTCGAGACGGTGCCCGACTGGGTCGACCCAGCGCTGATCGCAGAAGGCGAGGCGATCTGGCGACGCTGGGGAACGGGCCTGTTCAGCGTGGCCGGCGGGATCACCCTCGAGATGTACACCGAGTCCGCCGTCGCGAAACCGCTGTCGCTGGCAGGCGGATACGCGGGCGACAACGCACTGCGCAGATTCCTGGAGACAGCACGCTTCTGGATCGACGTGTCGCAGCCCGATGCGCTGCTGACGCCGGGGTCCGACGGCCGGGCGACGGCGATGCGAGTGCGCGTCATGCACGTTTGGGTCCGTCGCACCGTTGCCGAGCACCCGGAATGGGATCGGCAACGCTGGGGCGACCCGATCAGCCAGTCGTATCAGCTGCTCACCCTGTTGGGCGGCAGCGTCGTCCCGGCGATGGCGCTCTGGCTGACCGGCGTCCAGACCACACCTCGCGAGATTCGGGTGCTGTTGCACTACCAGCGGTATCTGGGACATCTTCTCGGCGTGCGCACCCAGTGGTATCCCGAGACGATCGCCGATTCACTGCGATTGCTGGCGTTCGTGGGGGCCACCCGCAGCTACGACGCGGGTGCCGACGGAGCCGAACTGATCGAGTCGTTCCCCGCGGCCTTTGCCGACGAGTCCGCGACGGGACTCAAACGACTGCGGGGCAAGTACAACGCGATGATGTACGCGGCCTACTCCAGCATCTACATGATGCCGACCACCCGTCTGCGTTACGACTTGCCCAACCCCGTCCCGGGCATCGCGCTCGTCCTGCTCCGGATGCCGGTCGTGGTGCTCAGCGAGACCTTGCGCCGCATCTCCCCCGCCTTCCGCCGTATCCACGAACAACTCATGTGCCGGCATCGGGAGAATTGGCACGACTGGCAGACATCAGGACGGCCCGCGGAATACGCCCACGGCAAGGGCCTGCGACGCTGAGGTGGCCGGACGCCGACCGCCGGAAAGTTACTCCCGAGTTTGACTCGCTCGCACGCACCATTAGCGTGGTCGGAATGACCCAGACTCCCACCAGTGCCCCGACCGTGTCCGATGACGCCCCGGGGCTCGAGTCCCGCGTCGGCCACTATTACCGCCTCGACGACAGCTATCACGTCGGCCGAGAGAAGATCCGTGAATACGCACGCGCGGTGCAGGACTACCATCCGGCTCATTGGGAGCCCGAAGCCGCTGCCGCACTTGGCTTTTCCGGACTCGTTGCGCCGTTGACATTCACCTCCATCCCGGCGATGGCCGCCAACCGCGATCTGTTCGAGTCGGTCATCGTCGGCTACGACACCTACGTCCAGACCGAGCAGGTCTTCGAACAGCACCGGCCCATCGTCGCGGGTGATCAACTCGTCACCGATGTGGAGCTGTCGAGCGTCCGCAAAGTCGCGGGTCGTGAACTGGTGACGGTGACGAACACCATGACCGATGCCGCGGGCGAACGTGTGCACACCATGCACACCACCGTCGTCGGCGTCACCTCCGACGAGGTGGACCCGGAACTCGGTCCCGCCGTGCGCAAGGTGATGATGCACGACGTCAACATCTTCAGTCACGACGAGGCCGCGGATCTCTACGTGAAAACGGTGCGCCCCGAGGGCGAGATCCGTATCGCCGACGACGCGGGCCGACCCTCGGGTGCCCGTTCATTCGACGAGTTGTCGGTCGGAGACGAGCTGCCGCTGCACAATGCGCGGCTGTCCCGTGGCGATCTCGTCAACTACGGCGGTGTGGCCGGCGACGCGAACCCGATCCACTGGGACGAGTCGGTCGCCAAGCTGGCCGGCCTGCCCGACGTGATCGCCCACGGCATGCTCACGATGGGGCTGGGCGCGGCGTTCGTGGCGTCGTGGTCGGGCGATCCGGGAGCCGTGACCCGCTACTCGGTGCGCTTGTCGCAGACGGTGCCGGTGTCGGCGGCCGACGGCGGGCACATCGAGTTCAGCGGACGGATCAAGTCGCTGGATCCCGAGACGCGCTCGGGCGTGGTCATCATCGTCGCCAAGTCGGGTGGCCGCAAGGTCTTCGGGCTGGCCACGATGAACATCCGGTTCTCCTAGCCCCACTGACGGAACCCAGATGGGCGGCGGATGTCAGTACTCGCCTTTGATCACGAAGTAGGAGCCGCGGATGACGCCGGCGAGTTTCGACTTCTGACGAGCGAACTTGAACTTCGTCTCGAGTTCGGCCGGCACCTCCATGCCGTCGGACAATTTGAAGCCGACGGCGCGTTTTCCGGACGGATCGTAACCCCACATCACGTTGACGGCCAGACCGGACTCGTAGAACACATAGGACATGTGCACCCGCGCGTCGGGGTCACCGACCTCGAAGTCGCTGACCTCGAGTGCGGGCGAGTCGATGGTGATGTAACGCTCGGTGGCCAGAATCCGTTCGACGCGCGCCAGCACATCGGGTGCATCGGCGGCCGGAACGACGGTGAAGTCGTGGCCGAATTTCGTCTTGTAATACCTGGCCTCGTTCGCACGCAACCCGGCGAGCGCATCTGCCACCGGTGAGGCTTCGAGTCCCTCCGTGGAGACATCCTTGAAATCGATGACGTGACCCATGCTCACACTCCTCGGGAAGGCGCTCGTTCCAGACTAAAGCCCCCGACCTCGTCGATCGGGGGCTTTGAGGGTCCTGCGTACGGTCACTCCAGGACGAACACGGGGATCTGTCGATCGGTCTTCGTCTGGTACTCCGCATAGGGCGGGAAGGCTGCGACTGCGAGCTCCCACCAGTGGTCGCGCTCGTCACCGTCGCTCAGCTCGCGGGCCGTCAGTTCTTTCACCTCGGTGCCATCCTGCGCGGTGACCTGCGGGTTTGCTTTCACGTTGTGGTACCACGCCGGGTGCTCGGGTGCGCCGCCCTTCGAGGCGACCATGAGGTACTTGCCGTTTTCCTCGACGCGCATGAGGGGTACGTAGCGCTTCTTGCCGGACTTGGCGCCCGTGGTGGTGAACAGGACGATCGGGCGATCCATCACCGTCACGCCGTCGGTGGTGCCCTGCTCGAGAATCTTCTCGGTCTGCTCGCGGACCCAGCCTTCGGGACTCAATTCTGCGTTAGCACTCATGCTGGCCTCCAACACCGCGAGATCGTTGTTTATTCCGCCCTCTGTCCCGCCCAGTGTTGTGCACAAGCGTCCGAGGGTGTGGTTATGGTGTCCGCACCACAGGAAAGAACAGGCTGTCCGATGACCTCCTCGCCATCGCCCGTCACCGCGTCGCGGGCCCTTCTCGCGACACCGGTCGGCGTGATCGCCGTCGACTCCGACGGTCTGGCCGTGGTGGGCATCTCCTGGCAGGACGGTTCGTCGCCGCACACCGAAGCTGCCTCCGATCCTGTTCTCACCGAGGCGATTCGGCAGCTACGCGCCTATTTCGGCGGTTCACTGATCGAGTTCGACCTACCCGTCTGTCTCGACCGGCTATCCGGCGCGGCGCGCGCTGTCCTGACGGCCCTGCAGCGCGAGGTCGCGCACGGCCAGACGATCACCTACGGCGAACTCGCGGCATTGAGCGGCACCCGGATGTCGGCACGCGGCGTGGGGACGATCATGGGTTGCAACCCGGTCCCGCTGGTGATCCCCTGCCATCGAGTCGTCGCCGGCGACGGCCTCGGCGGCTACTCGGGTGGCGCCCACGGTCAGGGACTCTCGACCAAACGGTGGCTGCTCGAGTTCGAGGGTGCCCTGCCGCCGACGCTCTTCTGAACGGTCGAGGCCCGGCGCCCCCGTGCGGAGGTTCCGCAGACATCGGATCATCGGGGCGAAGAAGCCAGATGCTCGCCGATCAGCGACTGCAATCGTGCAGCGTCGGGACCGAGCCATACCGAGAGGTGGGTGCCCGTGTCGACGGTCTCCAGACGTGCGTCGGGCGCTTGATCGACGGCGATGCGACTCTGTTCGTACGGGACGTCGGCGTCGGTGCGCGCGTGGATCGCCAGGACCGGCGCGATGATGTTCCCCAATGGCAGATCGAGATCGCGGAACTGGTCGAAGTCGTTGTCGAAGCCTGCTTTTCGATCGCCGGACACCGTACCGAACAGGTCCGTGACGAGGGCGTGCTGATCGTCGTCGGCGACGATCTCGTCGGTCAGGGCACGGATCTGCGCCCGTGAGAGGTCACCTTCCCCGGAGAGCAGCGTGGAGATCGCGGTGGACGGCGCCTTGGCCGCCAACGTCGTGGCCAGCCATTGCCCGACGCGGGTGAACAGCAACATCTCTTCGGACAGTTCGAGCCTCCCGCGCAGCGTGCTCCGCGGATCGAACCGGGTGCTCACCGCCGCGACTGCCACCATCGCCGCCAACCGGTCCCCCGCGGCGGCAGCCAACGTATAGGCGGCGGGACCGCCGCCCGACCAGCACATCACCGCGAACCGCTCGATCCCCAGCTCGGTGAGAAGTGCATCGACGAGCCCGGCCTGTTGCGCGGGCGTCCGGGTGCCAGGACCCAGCGGCGTACCGAGATACCCCGGCCGCGACATCGCGATCACCCGGTGCGACCCACCGAGGAAACGCGCCATCAGGGCGCCCTGGTCGTATCCCCCGGGCGAACCGTGCAGGAACACCACGGCAGGACCGGTGCCGACGTCCACGTACTCGATCGGTCCGGCCGGGGTGTGCGCGATCGAAGGTTCCGCGGGCGCGATGTCGGTGCGGTCGAGTCCCATGTGCAGACCTCCAGGGTGCGGCGACGGTGGTGCGAGGGTAGCCCCATGCGCCCGGACGTGGAGCACTTGCGCGGAACACGGCGCGCGTTCGACCACACCACCCATTCGCGCCGGAACCGGCTGTAGGGCCTCTCGAAACTCTTTGAGACACTTTTGCGACTTTAGAGAACGACTTTCGCGCTCAGGTCGCGAAATCATGGCGATTTCATCCGACCGTCTCGAAATATCAGCGCGTCGCGAAACCTCTCGCAATACTTTTGAGATACGCTGCTCCGGTGACAGACGGAACGACGGACGGGCCGCCGGGCATGACTCTGGGCTACGCCCGCGAGACCCCCGGCACCCAAGCGCTCCTCCCCCAGATCGATGCGCTCACCGATGCGGGCGTTGACCCTGCGCGCATCTACACAGACGCGGGCGACCGGCACCGGGTGGGTGACCACCGCCCGGGAATGACGGCGCTTCTCGACTACGCGCGAGCCGGAGACACGACCGTGGTCGTGGGGATCGACCGCCTGGGTACGACCCCACACGAGGTGATGGCGATCGCGAATGAACTCACCGGCCGGCGGATCGGCCTCCGATCCCTGCGCGAAGGCATCGACACCGACGATCCCGCGGGCGCGATGATCGTCGCCGTCCTGGCGTCGTTCGCGGGGCTCGACGACGCACCCGGCCCACAGACACTCTCGCGCCGCGTCGCACGCGGCAGTTCGGCACGAACGATCGGCCGCCCTCGGGCGCTTGACGCCGAACAGATCGCACGCGCCGAGCAGATGCGCGCCCGCGGGGAATCCGTGCCGCGGATCGCGCAGGAACTCGGGGTCAGTCGGGCGACGCTCTACCGCACCCTCGCCGAAAGGCGTTCGGTCCGATGAAAAATCCAGACTCAGACCTGCCCGAACTCGACATCGTCACCGAATACGGCGTCGTCACGCGGCTGCCCACGTCGTTCCCCATCTACGACGCCGACCTCGACGCCCACCTCGATCCCGACCTGTTCCAGAAGGGTTTCGTCGACGCGGAGGCAGAGCTCTGTGCACTTCCGGCGCCGTGGGCTCGACAATTGGCATCATCGGTCCTCGCATGCCCGCCCGATCCCGACGACGAGGAACCGAGTTACACACGCGGTTATCGCGCGGCGCTGTACGGGTATGTGCGGCACGGGTCCATCTGACGCCACCTCTCGACTCCTGAGTGGCCGCTACCGTGGGAGTGTGAACGCCCACAACGATGTTCGGCTTGCAACACCGGACGATTCCGCGCGCCTGGCCGAGTTGCTCGATGCGTTCAATCGCGAGTACGACGAACCATCCCCTGGCCCGGCTGCGCTGGAGCGGCGACTGACCGAATTGCTGGGCAGAGCCGCGACATTCGCCGTGGTGGCCGGGAACCCGATCGTCTCGCTGGGGCTGGTCACCATCCGCACCAATGTGTGGCTCGACGGCGGTATCGCACTTCTCGACGAGATGTACACGGTTCCAGCGGAACGCAGCCGTGGACTGGGCAGTGCGGTTCTCACCGCGGCCGTCGAGGAGGCAACACGGCGGGGCGCCGGGGAGTTCGAGATCGAGGTCGACGAACCCGACGTCGACGCGCACCGCTTCTACGCACGTCATGGGTTTCCGCTTCGCGACCCCGAAACCGGTGACCGCTCCTTCGTCTTACGCAAAGAGATCGGTGCCTGAGCCTCCGGCGCCGTAGGGTACACACGTGGTTCAGCTGACTGTGGGAAGCCATCGCGACGACGCGACCAACAACGTGCACCTCTCCGCGGAGAAGTTCAACCGCCACACCTTCTGGTGCGGCCAGAGCGGGTCGGGGAAGACATACGCCCTCGGGGTGGTCCTCGAACAGCTGCTGCTTCACACCCGACTCCCGATGCTGATCCTCGACCCGAACGCCGACTTCACCCGGCTACACGAAACGCGTGGCACCAGCGATACCGGGGCGGCCGACGCGATCGCATCATCCGACATCCGGGTCCTGCACTCCACGAGGCGTGATCAGCCACAGCTGCGGACTCGGTTCCTCTCCCTGCCCCTGACGTCCAAGGCCGCAGTCCTGCAGCTGGATCCGATCGCCGATGCCGACGAGTACAACGTCCTGCTGCACGCCGACGCCACGCTCACCGACGCCGTCGACCAGGCCACCTACATCACCGCGTTGCGCGCATCCGACAATCCCGGCCATCAACAGTTGGCTCGACGCATCGAGAACCTGCAGGTCCTCGATTGGGACCTGTGGGCGCGCGGGGACGTCGCGGCCACCGATGTCATCGACGAGCGACCGCAGGCCACCGTGCTCGACCTCGGGGGGTTCGCCCACCCAGCCGAACCGAAGGTCGCTGCCCTCAGCGTGCTCGAACATCTGTGGGCCCACCGTGACGAACGTCGGCCGATTCTCATCGTGATCGACGAGGCCCACAACATCTGCCCACCGACGGCCACGAGCGCGGTGGAGCAACTCCTCATCGACCGCGTCGTCCAGATCGCCGCCGAAGGCCGCAAATTCGGTCTCTGGCTTCTGTTGTCGACGCAGCGACCGACGAAGATCCACCCGAATGTCCTGTCCCAGTGCGACAACCTGTGTCTGATGCGGATGAACGCACCGCGCGACCTGGCCGAGTTGGCCGACACCTTCGGGTTCGTCCCCGACCACATGCTTGCGCAGTCCCCCGAATTCCGGCAGGGTGAGGCGCTCTTCGCCGGCGGGTTCATCCGGGAGCCCACGCACACCCACATGGGCACTCGCATCACCGAAGAAGGCGGTGCGGACGTCGCGGTGCCGCTCGGCTTGTAGGTTCGCCCGATGGTCAGCCCGGCATCGTCCAACCGCCCGCTAGGTCGATTGCAGAATAGTTGCACCGGTCTGTTCCCATGACTTTACCGGTCCCGGTTCGATCCTCAGCGAGAGCTGCGCTTCCCACACCCGGGGCACTGGACCCGCGGTGCCTGCGGGTTCGACTGGCAGTGCGCGTCACCGTGAACTACAACGCACTGTCGCGCGCTTCGCTCGAGGACCGAGACAACACGATCCCTACACCGAACCAACGAATCGAGTCGAGATGAACGACCACGGCCTCCGCCGCCGTCTGCGAGGCGCTACCGTCCTGCTGTCGACGACAGCGTTGGCACTCGCGCTCGCGAGCGCGCCCATGGCCACGGCATCTCCACTGGACGACATCCTCGATCAGCTCGATCTCGGATCCTCAGCGCCACCTATGGCCGGCCCGGACGACGAGTACACAGTCAGTGTCCGGTACACCGGCCAGGTGCGGGAGTATCCCTCGTCGTTCCTCGTCGGTGGTGACCGCACTTGTGTTGAGGTCGGCGACGTCGAGTCCGACCCCATGCGGCATGGGAGAACAGAGCTCGCGTTCAGTGTCTTTCAGGACGGTGGGCGCTGCCGCGGTGCAACGTCTGGAAGTAGAACGCTGGGAATCTTGCTGTCCGGCAAAGACTTCCGCGCGGGGTACTTCTACGTCCGGATGCGGTCCGACGGCACCGGCACCGTTGCGTGTGCACCTCTTCCCGCGACCACCCCTGTCGATGACCTCATCCCGTTGCAGTGCTCGGCGGACGGCGACACCGTCACATACTCGAAGTGATCTCGTAGGGGCGAGACGCGCAGCGTCGGGTGGCCGTTCGGTGGGCGGTACCGAACCGATTCACCCGGCGTCGTTGAGAAGGTGCTGACCACCAGGCGCCCCATCGAGATGGACGGAGAACGTTGTCACCGGTCGTCGACACTGCTGAGCATGTCCAGGCGTCGAGTGACCGCAGTGGCACCGGTGTCGACCGCGGCACGGCGAGCTTCGTCGATCAGCTCCTTCGATGCAGAAGGAGCGACCTTCGTTGCCAGTAATGCTGCCAGATAGAGGCTTTCGGCGTACCAACCGGCGTAACCGCGAGTACGATGCGCGGTCAGTGCATCGTCGAGATGGAGCTGCGCACGCTCGTACTCGCCCAGCGCGATCGACAAATGCGCCAGATGGTGATGCGTCACTCCGTACACGATCGACACGGCGCTCACCGTGATGTCAGCATGTGGCCGCAAGAGGTCGTAGACGGCCTTGCAGACGACGGTGTTCCCGATGCTGGCCGCAGCGCGCGCGAGAACTCCCATCGCGCTTGGCCAGGCGTGATCGACCTCAATTGCCTCGACCCGTGGACGGTCGTACCAGTTGAGAAGTTGAGCCGCGGCCTCGATATTGCCGATATCGGCATACGCCAACGCAAGAATTGGTCGATACGAACTCACGACGTCAAAGCGCGCGCTCAGATCATCCGCTGCATCGACGATCTCGCGCATGTCGCCGCGAAGGGCCCGCAATCCGCAGACGAAAGCGAGCATTCGACCGAAGGAATACGTTTCCAGCGGATACACGGGAATGGCGGTCAGAGCCACTAGATCGCGTTCACACAGTTCGAGCCGTCCCGTGGCCAGCTCGACCCCGAATCGGGTACTCGATACCAGCCATGCCAATTCCGCGTCCCGACTCGTGTGCGCCGGCGACACCGCGCCGATGGTGCGCCTGGCACGAGCCAACTCACCCACTTCGATCTGGGTGCGTGCCATCCACAAAGCAGCAAGAGGTTCTTGGGTCCGCCCAGGCGACGCGTCGAGAATCTGTACCAGCTCGAGGTAGCTGGAGTGGTGAAGATCCGCCATGTGCGGTGTACGCAGTGCCACGAGTACGGCGAGATGGACCTCCCTCAGCGCCGCGGCGTCACCGGTCGCGCGGGCTATCTCGATGGCCCTCAGCAGCAGATCACGCCGGACGTGATGGTCAGCGGCCCACATCAGCTCGACGGCCAGTTGCGCCAGCACTCGTGCGGTCGCCGAGCTGTCGATCCGTCCGCTGCTTTCGAGGGTGCGCAGAGCCCTGTAGAGGCTGTCGATACGTTCGTGGTCGGCGAATATCTGGACGTAGAGGATGCCGTGCATGTTGTTGGCGAGTGTTGCGGCGATCTGGAGGTCGATGTCGCCGAGACGGTGGGACATACGCGCGGCCTCGAGCAGAGTGGGACGAAACTCCGGGTCACGGGCCTGGCGTTGGGCTCGGCCCAAGTCGATCAGTAGCCGGCATCGCTGCGTCGAGTCTCCTCTGGGAGTGAGACGATCGGCAGCGGCCTGAAACAGACGCACTGCGTCTTCGTAGGCGCCGATCGCGAAGGCGGCACTACCGGCGCGGATCGAATAGTCGACCGCGCGGGATCTGTCGGCGTCCAATCCTCGGCTCAGATGATAGGCCAACCGTGCGTAACCGTCCGGCTCGTGGCCCAGTCCGTACTCTTCGAACGCGCGAGCGACGCGTGAATGATTCTGTGCGCGAGAACCATCCGTCATTCCATAGTAGACGGCGTCTCGCACCAGAGCATGGCGGATCGCCACCTCGTTGCGTGCGTCATACTGCGTGATCAGTCGAGCACGGCTGAGCTCGTCAAGCGACGCTGCGAACATCTCGTCGTCGACATTGCTTGCTGCCGCGCGCAACACGCTGCGCGGAATCAATAAACCGGCGACAACGCCGAGTGTCAGCAACTCCTTCGCGACGGGACCGAGAAGTCGGACCCGATCCGCAACCGACTCCGCGACCGACGACGGGAGATGCTCGGTGTCGAGTTCATACGCAGTCAGGAGCGATGAGACGAAGAACGGCAGACCACCGGTACGTTCGTACAACACCACCGGATCGTGCGGAGATCCCGACGTCTCGACGAGGTCTGCGACCTGAGCGAGGTCGAATGCGCCGAGATCGATGCGCTGCACTCCGCGAGAACGAGAGGCGCTGACGAGGACGGATCGTAGATCCGGTCGGTCGGTGAACTCTTCGCGAAGCGTCGCCAGAATCGTGACGGGTGCGGACTCGGACGAGTGTATGACGTACCGCAGCACGTCGGTTGTCGCCTGCGAGGCCCAGTGCAGGTCGTCCAGGACCATCACGACGGGTGACGTTCGATCGGTCGCGACAAGCCACTCCGACACCGCAGACATGATTTCTGCCCTGTCATCGTCGGTGGCCGCTGCGGTCGTCGTCTCGCCGAAAACGCGTGCAGCGCTCGGAACGAGCCGCCGGAGGGCGGGTCCCACCGCAGTCAGTCGTCGTCGGGCCCTGGTGGGTCCACACTCGTCGATCTCGCGGCCGATCGCCTCGACGAACGGCTCGAACGGGATCRCAGCTTCCTCGCTGCACCGGCCGAACAGGACCGTGGCACCGGACCTTCTCGCGCGGTCCATCGCGTCGATGATCACACTCGTCTTTCCGGTACCGGCTTCGCCGACGACCGCAACGAACTGACCGACACCATGCGCCGCACGCTTCGTCGCATCGGCGATGACCGTCAGTTCGGGCCCGCGTTCGATGACCCCCGGACGACGTCCGTCCGACGGCACCGCGAACTCGACTCTGGTCGTGGCGGCGCCTTCGTGAAGGAGTGTGCGATACAACGCGTCGGTCTCTTCCGACGGCGCCGAGCCCAGCTCGTCGGCCAGGACCTGCCGACATCGGGCGGCGATGGTCAAAGCGTGTCCGCGTTCGCCTTCTGCGATATGCCCGCGTATGGCCAGTCGATACGCGTTCTCGCGCAGCGGATCCAGTCCGATCAATGTGTGCGCAGAATCGACTGTGCGTGCAGGGTCTTCGGCCCGCAACGCCTGTTCGGCATCTATTTCGAGGGCTCGTATCCTCGCGAGTGTGGCGTCCGCACGTACGTCATCAGCCCATGAACCGTTGATGCCGCACAGAGGAGGGGCCGAGAGCAAGCGCAAGGCCCGCTCAGTATGCGCGAGCGAGCGTTCTGCATCATTGCGTGCGGCATCGACACAATGATCCGCGAGTTCGAGGTCGGTACACAACGGCACCGGCAGAGTCAGGCGCACACTGCCGTTGCGTGAACGGAGCCATTCTGTGGGTAAACCGGCTTGCCGTAACGTGTCACGCACACGTGACAGCGACACCCTCAGCGCCGACTTCCACGTCGGCGGACGTTGCGTGCGCCAGACTATCTCGGCCAGTTCGTCGAGAGGAATGTCGCGGTGACGGTGGACGGCCACGAACGCCAGTACTTCAGCGCACCGGGGACCGCCCACCACCCGCGGATCGATCTCGCGTTCGTCGGCCGTCACGGTCAGATGCCCGGCGAGACGGATCACGACGTCCGATTCCTGGACTCTCACTGCCGAAGTGTAACCGCGGATCACGCCATCACCAGGCACTCCGAACATACGATGCCGCGGCGATCGGTGGGTCTAGCTGGAATGCCCATGGACTCCATAAACGCCATGAAACAGCGTGATCCTACTCAAGCGCAGCAACCGGTCAGATGCGAGCGTCTCGGCTCCCAAGAACCTAGAAGGGGAAGGGATAGAACCTCTTGATGGTGATGTTGCCCAGCGGATCCAGCCTCCCGTTTCGATACACGAACTGGATGGTCTCTGCATAGTCTGCCTTTTTTGGGCCGAGTTCACCGGATGGGTTCACCATCTGCGCGTCTATGGTGACTTTCCAAGTCTGGATGGAGTCCCTTCTGTAGCAGTCGTCCACGAAGAACGACTGACTCGCCAGCATCCACAACTCGTCAGTCCTGCCGGAGGGTGTAGGTCGCACCGAATCTTGATCGGGCCTGTCGCGCGTGTATTGGAAAGCGCCGGTGCGGTCATTGACACATTGACGCCCTGGAACCCACCTGTCCTCTGTATCGTCTGGTGTGACTGAAACCGTCCACTTCACCGGTCGCGGCCCTGGGTCGAACTCGGTCGTCAGCAAACGCGAAACCCTGGCTTCCCCGACCGACGGGGCGTCTTCGGCGCCCGACGATCCACCGGACGAACCGGTGTTCGGGATCATGGGCGCTGCCGTCGCCGCCGGCACACCCAGCGATATCGCGCCCGCTATCACTGCGGCAACAGTGCCAGCGACTACTGCGGACTTGGCACGCGGCAGGAGGGTGAAAGGTTTCATCGGAACTCGTTTCTCATCGACCACGATGGCGGGAGCGACCGAATGCCGCCGACGGCAAGTACACGCTGGACGTGCAACTCTTTTGCATATGCACCGGCGGCGAGTGACGTCTCGTGACTGGAAGCCTCTCCCGAGATAGAAAAGAGCGGCCCCGGGTTGATCCGGAACCGCTCTGAACTGCACACTCTGTCGGGCTGACAGGATTTGAACCTGCGACCACTTGACCCCCAGTCAAGTGCGCTACCAAACTGCGCCACAGCCCGCTGCTCCCTGCTCAAGCGGAGCGATGTAAAGCCTAGCCGACGAGCACGGTCGGGAACCAATCGGCTGGTCAGCCGGTGTTTCGGTGCACCGCTCAGATGTCGCGGATCGTGTCGCCTACCGACACGTTCTGCTACATCTGCGCAGGGCTCAGACCGCCGACCGCTTCTTTAGCATGATCCAGCCGGCGGTGACCAGGACTGCACCCACGAGCGAACCGATGATGCCGCTGGGGCGCAGTTCGAGGCCGTCGCCGGAGATCAGGCTGATGAGCAGTCCGCCGACGAACGAGCCGACGATCCCGGCGACGAGGGCAAGACCCCAGTCGACGGTCCGAAGGTTCTTGCCGCCGAGAAGGATCTGAGCCAGAGCGCCGATGACCATGCCGAACACGATGATTGCCAAGATGAGCACGAGCCACAGTAGCCCGGGGACGGTCTCGCAGACTCAGAAACACCACAGATGGACACGCCCACCACCTGCGCGGTGGTGGACGTGTCCATTCAGGGTGAATCTGTTCGAGCGGCGGCTCAGCGCTTGCGGCGCTGCTCTCGCTTGTCGCGGACGCGGACGTTGATGCGCACCGGCGAACCGTCGAAGTTGAACTCCTCGCGCAGGCGCCGCTCGAGGAAGCGGCGGTAACCGGCCTCGAGGAAGCCCGTGGTGAACAGCACGAAGGTCGGCGGCCGCACCGACGCCTGGGTCGCGAACATCACCCGCGGCTGACGACCACCACGCAGGGGCGGCGGGTTGGCGGCGATGACGTCCTTGAGCCAGTTGTTCAGCGGGCCGGTCGAGATCCGCTTGTCCCACGAGTCGAGCGCGGATTCCAGGGCGGGCACCAGCTTCTGCACGGCGCGACCGGTCGACGCCGAGATGTTGACGCGCCGCGCCCACGGCACGCGCGCCAGCTCCCGGTCGATCTCCTTGTCCAGCTGGTACCGGCGATCCTCGTCGACGAGATCCCACTTGTTGAACGCGATCACGAGTGCCCGGCCGCTCTCGATGATGAGCGACAGCACTCGCAGGTCCTGCTCGGTGATCGGCTCGGAGGCGTCGATCAGCAGGATCGCGACCTCGGCCGCGTCGAGCGCGGACCGCGTCCGCAGTGACGCGTAGTACTCGTGGCCGCTCGCGGTGCGCACCTTCCGGCGCAGTCCGGCGGTGTCGACGAAATGCCATGTCCGCCCGCCGAGTTCGACGAGTTCGTCCACCGGGTCGACGGTGGTCCCGGCGACATTGTCGACGACGGACCGTTCGGTGCCGGTCAGCTTGTTCAGCAGCGAGCTCTTGCCGACGTTGGGCTTGCCGACGAGCGCGACCCGGCGCGGACCGCCCAGGGTCGGCGCCGCCTCGCGGGGCGTCTCGGGCAGTCGATCGAGGATGATGTCGAGCAGGTCGCCCGCTCCCCGACCGTGTGCTGCCGACACCGGATACGGCTCGCCGAGTCCGAGTGACCACAGCGAGGCCGTGTCCGACTCCAGACGTTCGCTGTCGACCTTGTTCGCGCACAGGATCACCGGCGTCTTGGAGCGCCTCAGCACGCGGGCGACGGCTTCGTCGGTCGCGGTGGCACCGACCGTCGCGTCGACCACGACGACGATGGCGTCGGCGGTACGCATCGCGAGCTCGGCCTGCGCGGCGACTGCTTGCTGCAGCCCCTTCGCGTCCGGCTCCCACCCACCGGTGTCGACGACCGTGAAGCGGCGCCCCGACCACATCGCGGCGTAGGACACACGGTCGCGCGTCACGCCCGGGACATCCTCGACGACGGCTTCGCGTCGACCCAGGATGCGGTTGACGAGAGTGGATTTGCCCACGTTGGGGCGACCCACGATCGCCACGACCGGCATGTGCTCGCCGCCGGCGGCCTCGTCGGCGCCGCCGACATCGGTCAGCTGCCAATCGGATTCGTCCGACCATGTCCCGTCGCCGGGCAGGGCCGTCAGGTCTCCGTCGTAGTTGTCGCTCACCGTTCTGATGCTCCGATCCGGGCCTGCACGAGAGCACTCAGTTCGTCGAGTACCTCCGCGAGGGTCTTGTCACTGGTGTCGACGACGATCGCGTCGTCGGCGGCGCGCAGCGGGGAGACCGCACGTGTCGAATCGAGGTGGTCGCGCCGGTTCACGCTGGCCAGCACGGCGTCGAAGTCGCTGTCCCGGCCTCCGGCCAGGTTCTGCTTGTGGCGCCGTTCGGCACGGGCCTCCGGCGTCGCCGTCAGGAAGATCTTGACGTCGGCGGCGGGGAACACCACGGTGCCGATGTCTCGTCCCTCGACCACCACGAACCGCCCCTGTGCGTTCTGACGTTGCAACGCAACCAGTTTGGTGCGCACATCGGGAACCGCGGACACCGCCGACACCGCGCTGGTGACGTGTTCGGTACGGATCGGCCCGGAGACGTCGCGCCCGCCGAGGAACACCTTCGAACCGTCTCCGTCGGGAACCAACTCGATGTCCACATCGGTCGCGATGCGTGCGATACCGGCCGGATCATCCAGCGCCACGCCGGAATCGAGAACCGCCAGGGTCACCGCGCGATACATCGCACCGGTGTCGAGGTAGCTGGCGCCGACCTTCGACGCCAAGAGCTTGGACACCGACGACTTCCCGGTCCCGGCCGGTCCGTCGATCGCCACCACGTGGGTCGCGCCCGCCGGGAAGTCCGAACCGTTGTGGGTCACAGGCCGACCGCCTTGTACAGCGCACCGACCTCGTCGTTGCCGAGCACGCGGAGGCTGCCCTGCCGCTGCTCACCGAGCGACACCGAACCCACATGTGTCCGAACGAGTTTCACGACCGGAAAACCCACCTCGTCCATCATGCGGCGGACCACGCGGTTGCGGCCCTCGTGCAGGGTGATGCGGACCAGGGACTGTCCCTCGTGCACCTCGATGACGGTGAACTTGTCGACCGTCACCGGGCCGTCGTCGAGTTCGACGCCTTCGCGCATCCGGCGAGCGATACCGCGGGGGACCTCGCCCTTGAGGGTGGCCAGGTAGGTCTTCGGCACCTCGAACGACGGGTGCATCAACCGGTGGGCGAGCTCACCGTCGTTGGTCAGCAGCAGCAGACCCTCGGTGTCGGCGTCCAGGCGACCGACGTGGAACAGTCGTTGTCCGGCCATCACGCGCTCGGCCACCACGTCACCGACACACGGCCGGCCCTGGTCGTCGGACATCGTCGACTGCCAGCCCTTGGGCTTGTTGAACGCGAGGTACTGCCGCGTCTCGTCCATGATGACGCGCGCCCCGTCGACGCGGATGATCGCGGTGTCGGGGTCGATGCGGAGTCCCTGCTCGGTGACGATCTCGCCGTCGACCTCCACACGTCCCGCGGCGATGAGTTCTTCGGCTCCTCGGCGGGAGGCCACGCCGGCCTGCGCAAGCACCTTCTGCAGGCGGACGCCGTCCTCGACGTAGGCCGCACCCGAACCCGAGTCGGACGGTGGTGCCTGGTGACGTGCCGGCCGGGCGTTGTTCAGCCGGATCTTGCCCACCTCGGCGTCGGGTTTCGACGATCCCTTGCGATGGGTTTTCTTCGTTCGCGGTTGTTGTGCGGGCCCGCCCTTACGGCGCTTTCCCGGTGAGCCATCTCGGCCAGCGGATGCCATGTTCTCTCAGTTCTCTGTGTCGGTGTTACCACCGTCGATGATCAGTTCCTTCGAGTCTGACGGTTGGGACGACAGTTTGGCGAATCGGGGATCCGCCAGCAACTCTTCGTCGAGGTCGTCGATCAGGTCCACATCGGGTAGCAGGGGCGCCAGGTCGGGCAGGTCGCCGAGCGAGGCGAGCCCGAGTCGCTCCAGGAACAGCTCGGTCGTCGCGTAGGTGGTGGCGTTGGTCGTCGGGTCGTTGCCCACCTCGCTGATGAGGCCACGCGCCACCAGTGTGCGGATCACCCCGTCGACGTTGACGCCGCGGATGGCGCTGACCCGCGCACGCGTGACCGGCTGCCGATAGGCGATGACGGCAAGCGTCTCCAGCGCCGCGCGCGTCAGCTTGGACCGGGCCCCGTCGAGCAGCAGGCGTTCGACATACGGCGCGAAGTCCGCACGAGTGTAGAAGCGCCATCCGTCGCCGGCGAACCGCAGGTCGATGCCACTACCGGACGCCGTGAGCTGCGACGACATCTCGTTCAGCGTCTCCCGGACCCGTGTTCGGTCCTGGTCGACCGCGGTGGCCAGTTCGTCGGTGGACACCGGCGTGTCGACGACGAGCAGCACCGCCTCCAACGCCGAACGCAGCCGGGCGTCGTCGAGGTACTCACCCTCGCCGTGCAGGGTGGTCTGTTCGGCGTCGGCCGGCCCCGGATCGAGCGTGGCCGCCTCGGCATCCGGCGCCTCGGCATCCGGCGCCTCGGCATCCGGCGCCTCGGTGTCCGGCGTCGTCTCGTCGAGGTCGGGGTCGAGTTCTGTCGTTGCGTCGTCAGCTGTCATCCGTAGTCCTCTGCCTTGTCGATGCGCAGGTCGTCGGCGTCGCGGTCACCGGTCCACATGACGGCGAGCTCCTCGAGTGCCACTGGTTGTTCGAAGGTGACCGCCCGCTCGCGGAACAACTCGAGCAGACCGAGGAAGCTGCCGACGATCTCCAAGCCGTTCTCGCACGCGGCGGTGAGTTCGCGGAAGTCGAGCCACCGCCCCGGCTCGGCGCTGAGCAACGCCGCCATCCGGCGAGCCTGCCCCGGCACCGACACCTTCTGCACGTCGTGCAGGTGGTCGAGGCCCACGGTGGGTACGGGCCGCGGGGTCAGTCCCGCGGCGGCGACCTGGGCGAAACCCGCGGCGTCGACCCCGAGCGTGACCTCTGGCAGCAGGTCTTCGAAGCGCTTCTCCAACGACACCGCTCGGGGGTAGCGCTGTAGGGCCGCGGCCTCGAGCTCTCCGAACAGTGCGGCGACCTGTTTGTAGGCGCGGTACTGCAGCAGCCGGGCGAACAGCAGGTCGCGGGCTTCGAGGAGCGCGAGATCCTCTGGGTCGTCCACCTCGCCGGACGGCAGGAGCCGGGCCGCCTTCAGATCGAGCAGAGTTGCTGCGACGACGAGGAATTCGGTCGTCGCATCGAGACCCATCTCGGGGCCGAGTTCACGGGTGTACGCGATGAAGTCGTCGGTCACCACATGCAGCGCGACCTCGGTCACGTCCATCCTGTGCTGTGAGATCAGGTTCAGCAGCAGGTCGAACGGGCCCTCGAAGTTGCGCAGTTTGACGCGGAAGCCGGCCTCGGCCCCAGACCCCTCAACAGCAGACTCCTCGGCCCCAGAGCCCTCAACAGCGGAGCCCACCACACCGGATCCGTCGACGTCGGCGACCTCCCCCGTGGCGACCTTCTCCGAGCCGTCCTCCGGGCCGACCTCGGCCACCGAGTCGGCTGTCGCCTGGTCCGTACCCACCGTCACGTGCGTGTGACGTTGCGCGCGATCACCTCTCGCGCGAGGGCGCGGTACGCCTTGGCGCCCGCGGACCGCGGCGCCCAGGAGGTGATCGGTTCGCCGGCCACGCTCGTCTCCGGGAACCGGACGGTGCGAGCGATCACGGTGTCGTACACCGCGTCACCGAACACCTCGACCACCCGGGCCATCACCTCTCGCGAATGCAGCGTGCGGGCATCGAACATCGTCACAAGAATTCCGCCGAGGTCTAGACGCGGATTGAGCCGGTCGCGGACCTTGTTGATGGTGTCGGTGAGCAGGGCCAGCCCACGCAGGCTGAAGTACTCGCACTCCATCGGGATGAGCACCGTGTCGGAGCAGGCGAGTGCGTTCACGGTCAGCAGACCCAGCGACGGCTGACAGTCGATGAGCACCACGTCGTAGCGATCCAGCACCGGATGCAGTGCGCGACCGAGCGACTGCTCCCGACCCACCTCGGTGACGAGCTGGATCTCCGCCGCGGAGAGGTCGATGTTGCTGGGCAACAGGTCGAGCCCCTCGACGCGCGTGCGCATCAGCACCTCGTCGGTGGCCACCTGCGGCGGCACCAGCAGGTTGTAGACGGTCTGTTCCAATTCGTGGTGCGGTACACCGAGACCGGCGGACAGTGCGCCCTGGGGATCGAGGTCGACCAGCAGCACCCGGCGGCCGTATTCGGCAAGGGCCGCACCGAGATTGATGGTCGACGTCGTCTTCCCGACGCCACCTTTCTGATTACAGACCGCGATGACGGTGGCGGGTCCGTGACGGTCGAGCGGAGCAGGTTCGGGGACATCGCGATACGGCCGACCGGTGGGGCCGATCTCGTCGACCTCGTGCTCTGGCTCTTCGGTGTCCTTACCGGGCGACACCTGGATGCTGTACTGATCCCCCGGACGTGCGCCAGACCGCGGTGCGCTCGGAGTGGTCACGTGTCCGCCGCTCCCTTCGCTGTTCGATGCCGTCCTGCTCGGTGACGTCCTGCTCGGTGACATCCTGCTCGACGACATCCTGCTCGACGACATCGCCGTTCGAGAGCCGATGTTCGACGACGACGCCGTGTTGTGTTCGTGCCGGACTGTCCGTCGGCAGCCGGGCTTCGTATCAGCCTAGGACATCTGCCCGGTCATCCCGGCGTCGGCGCGCCCGTGACGGTTCGATGGTCAGCGTGCGCGCGGATGCGCGACGGCGTACACCTCGCGCATCGTGTTCACCGTCACCAGCGTGTAGACCTGCGTCGTAGTGACCGACGCGTGCCCCAACAACTCCTGGACCACCCGGACGTCGGCACCGCCGTCGAGCAGGTGTGTCGCGAAACTGTGCCGGAGCGTGTGCGGCGACACGGCCTTGTCGAGCCCTGCCCGTTCGGCCGCGGTCACGAGTACCTGCCATGCGCTCTGCCGAGACAGCCGACCGCCGCGGGCGTTGAGGAAGAGGGCGGGGGTCGACCGCGCCACGAGCGCGGGCCGGCCACGCACGAGATATGCGTCGAGTGCGTCGATGGCGGGACCACCCAGCGGCACCAGCCGTTCCTTGCCGCCCTTGCCCCGCAGTCGCACGGCCCGCACGTCCCGATCGAGGTCGTCGACGTCCAGCGATGTCGCCTCGGAGATCCGCGCCCCGCAGCTGTAGAGGAACTCCAGCAGGGCGCGGTCGCGCAGTCCGCGCGGATGATCGTCGGCCCCGGCGGCGTCGAGGATTGCCAGCACCTCGTCGACGGGCAGCGACTTGGGCAGCCGACGGGCCGCTCGAGGCGGCCGCACCTCGTGCGCAACATCGGTGGCGACGATCCCCTCGTCGACGGCGAACTTGTGGAAACGCCTGGTCGCGACCAGAGTCCGCGCGGTCGAACTGTCCGCGAGCGGAGCGACACCGGCCTCGGGGTCGCCGCGCCGCAACTCGACGAGGAACTCGCGGACGTCCTCCTCGGTTACCTCGCTCAACGCGGTGATGCCACGTGCGTCGAGGTATCGGCGGTACCTGTCGAGGTCCCGCCGATACGACGACACGGTGTTGGCCGCCGCACCCCGCTCCACCGTCAGATGGTCGAGGTAGCGCGAGATGTCGGCGGCGAGGGTCACGACTTCCGGTGTCGATCCCGGAGTGCGGTCGGTTCGTCCTGCCACGGCGCGTCGACCTCCCGCAGTTCGACGGCGGTGTGCTTCGCGGTGGCCGCGGCCAGGATGCCCGCGACGCTGGTGGCATTGACGATCTCGCCGGACAGCACCTTCGCGACGGCGTCGTCGAGTGGAACCCACTCGACCGACATGTCGGCCTCCTCGTCGACGCGTTCCGCCTCGTCGAGGTGATGCAGACCCTCCGCGAGATACAGCCGCAACGCCTCGTCGGTGAACCCCGGTGACAGCGCGAGGTCGACGAGGACGTGCCACGAGTCGGCCGCGAGGTCGGCTTCTTCGGCGAGCTCGCGCTGCGCAGCGACCAACGGTTCCTCGTCCGCCTGGTCCAGCAACCCGGCCGGCAACTCCAGAAGGCGTCGTCCGACGGGGTGCCGGTACTGGCGCACCATCGCGACGCGCCCGGCGTCGTCGCGGGCCAGGATCGCCACCGCACCGAAGTGTTCGACCACTTCCCGTTCGGCAACGCGCCCCCCGGGCATCTCGACGTCGTCGAGTCGCAGCGCGATGATCGCCCCGTCGTAGACGGTGCGGGAACCCTTGACCTCGAAGTCGTGTGCCAACCCGGTCAGTCCTTGCCGGCGCTCTGGCCGAGGGCCGCGGCGTCGTCGAGACCCGCAACCGGTTCGACGGTCACCGCGTTGACCGCGGCCACGGCATCTGCCGGCGCGTCGTTCGACTCGTAGTCGTCTCCGAGATCCACCGGAAGCCGTTCGGCTGCTTTGTATTTCAGAGCGGCCTCGATGAACGAGCGGAACAGCGGATGCGGGCGTGTCGGACGGCTCTTGAGCTCCGGGTGCGCCTGCGTCGCGACGAGATACGGATGCACCGACTTGGGGTACTCGACGAATTCGACGAGGTGCCCGTCGGGTGATGTTCCGGAGAACACGAGTCCGGAGTCGGCGATCTTGTCGCGATAGGCGTTGTTGACCTCGAAGCGGTGCCGGTGACGCTCGGACACCTCGCGACCGCCGTAGGCCTCGGCGACCACCGAACCGGCCTTGAGGACGGCGTCGTAGGCGCCCAGGCGCATCGTGCCGCCCAGGTCGGCTTCGCCTGCGACGGCGTCGGCCTGATCGGCCATGGTCGAGATCACGGGATGCGGTGTGTCCGGGTCGAATTCCGTGGAGCTCGCCTCGTCGAGCCCGACCGAACGAGCCGCCTCGATGACCACGCACTGCAGTCCGAGACAGAGTCCGAGGAGAGGGATGCCACGACGTCGGGCGTAGGAGATCGCGCCCACCTTGCCCTCGATGCCGCGGATGCCGAAACCACCCGGGATGAGGATCGCGTCGACGTCGCCGAGCGCGGCCTGCGCGCCGGCGGGCGTCTGACAATCGTCGGACGGGACCCACTTGATCTCGGTGCGCGCCTTCCACGCGAACCCGCCGGCGCGGATCGCCTCGGTGACCGACAGGTAGGCGTCGGGCAGGTCGACGTACTTGCCGACCAATGCGACACGCACGGTCTCGCGCGGTTCGTGCACGCGGCGCAGGAGTTCGCCCCACACCGTCCAGTCGACGTCGCGGAACGGGAGTCCGAGCTTGCGCACCACGTAGGCATCGAGATGCTCGCTGTGCAGCACCTTCGGGATGTCGTAGATCGACGGCGCGTCGGGGGTGGAGATCACGCCGTCGAGTTCGACGTCGCACATCAGGGCGATCTTCTTCTTCAGCCCCTCCGGGACGTCGCGATCGCAGCGCAGGATGAGCGCGTCGGGCTGGATGCCCACGTTGCGCAACGCGGCGACGGAGTGCTGGGTCGGCTTGGTCTTCAGCTCGCCCGACGGCGCGAGGTACGGCACCAGCGAGACATGCAGGAAGAAGACGTTGTCGCGCCCGACATCGTGGCGCACCTGACGCGCGGCCTCGATGAACGGCAGCGACTCGATGTCGCCGACCGTGCCGCCGATCTCGGTGATGACCACATCCGGGACCTCGCCGTCGGCGTCGGGCTCGCCCATGGCCAGCACGCGCGCCTTGAGTTCGTCGGTGATGTGCGGGATGACCTGAACGGTCTCCCCCAGGTACTCACCGCGGCGTTCCTTGGCGATGACCGTCGAATAGACCTGTCCGGTGGTCACATTCGCCGACTGCGACAGGTTGCGGTCCAGGAATCGTTCGTAATGCCCGACGTCGAGGTCGGTCTCGGCGCCGTCCTCGGTGACGAACACCTCTCCGTGCTGGAAGGGGTTCATCGTGCCGGGATCGACATTCAGATAGGGGTCGAGCTTCTGCATGGTGACCCGGAGGCCCCGCGCGGTGAGAAGCTGCCCCAAGCTGGAGGCCGTGAGGCCCTTGCCCAGCGAAGAGGCGACACCACCGGTCACAAAGATGTGCTTGGTGTCATGTACATGGCGAAGTGGTCGCAAAAGAAGTGTCTCCCGTCGGCCGAATCGGGGCCGATGCCCTGATTACCTACGGGACTCCAGGGTAACACCACCGGGCCGTACCGCTGTACCGCCACACCGCGCGACGGCGTGGCGGTACTCACTCACCACTCAGGCGGCGGGTCGGGGTGGGGCGGGTTCGGTTGTCGCGCCGACGGTGATGGCCGTCGCGCCCGGCCCGGTGCCGTACGACCCCGTCGTCCCGTCCTTCTCGGCGGCCAGCGCCAGGATCGTGGTGATGAGACCGGTCGGCTGATCGATATTGTCCACGGTGGACACGGCGTTGGCGAGCGACGGATCCGAACGCACGATGGCGATCGGGGATCCGCCGACCGCGGACCCGGTTCGTCCCACGAGAACGCCACCCACTCCACGCGCGGCCATCGCGGCCGAGAACCGTCCCACCAGGGCGCCCTGGGCACCCGAGTCGGCGTCGAACTCGTCGCCGGTCACCACGACCACCAGGTCGGTGGGCGTGATCGCGTTGTCGGCGTAGTCGATGAACCCACCGTCACGAAGCGTCCCCAGCCCGGTCCGTCGGTCACCCGACGATGCCGGCCGTGCCGTCTCGTTCGACAGCACGAGCGCACCAAGAAGATCTCCGACCCGTCCGCCGGAGTCGGTCAGTTCTGCCCGCAGCATCGTGCCGGGTGAGATGGTCTGGTCGACGATGGTTCGCAGTTCCTCGGATTTGGCGTCGGTCAGCAGCGCGTCGGTCAGTGCGATCTGACCGCCGAAGCGGGCACCTGCACCCGAGATCGACTCCTTGACCGCGTCGACGTCGGCCTCGGCCGCGTTCGGTGCGGTCACCACCAGTACCGACTGCCCGCGGAGCTTGTTCGCGATCAGCCGTGGGGTGATGGCGAGGTCGAAGCTGTTGGAAGCGTTGAGCTTGGCGTTGAGATCGTCGCGTTCGTCCTCGAGATCACCGATGCGGTCGCGGCTGGTTCCGGTCATCGAATTGACGCGGTCGCCGACGAATCCCGACCCGAGGAACAACCCCAGCGCCAGGGCCAAGAAGACTGCGACCAGTGAGATCGCGTGTTGTCGAAGCGAGATCATCGGCTACCGGTTCCAGACCTCTCGTGCCCAGTCGAGCAGGGCATTCCACTGCATCACGATCCAGTCGGTGATGTCGGTGCCGGCGTTGGACAGCATCAGTGCGGCGATCACGGCCACCAGGGCGGCGAGGACCACGCATGCGATCGCGGCGCCCGACACCCGGCTGCGGTACAGAGTCGCCACGGCCTTGGCGTCGACGAGCTTCTGCCCCACCTTCAGCCGGGTCAGGAACATCGACGGGTTGCTCTCCCGGCGGGACCGGTCGAAGAAGTCGTCGAGCGATCCGGGGTAGCCAACCGTGACGATGAGGTCGGCGCCGTGGTAGTCGGTCAGCAGTAGCGCGAGGTCCCCGGCCGAACCCGCCGCGGGGAAGGTCGTGGCGCCGATGCCGAGGTCCTGGATGCGTTCCAGACCACTCGCGTGTCCATCGGTGTCGGCCGGGAGTACCAGCTGCGCACCCGATTTGAGCGTTGCGGTCTTCAGGTTCTCCGGGTCACCGACGATGATCGACGGCTTGTAACCGGCCTTCATCAGGGTGTCCGCGCCGGTCCCCACGCCGACCATGACGGGTTGATACTCCTTGATGAACGGCTTCAACGACCGCAGGTCGGCGGCGCGATCAGCACCCTCTCCGACGATGACGACGTGGCGGCCGGCCACGTCGACGTCGATCTCCGGGACACCCACACCGTCGATCAGCAACGGTGATTCGCTACGGATGAACTCGATCGTGTTGCCCGAGAACGCCTCCAGATGATCGACGAGCCCTGCCTTCGCGCCGATCATGATGTCTGCGATGTCGCGCTCGTCGAGTTCGGTACCGAGGGCCAGGCGGCGCTCGCCCACGAACAGACGGTCGTCGTTGACGCGGACCTTGGCCCCGTCCTTGACGCGTTTGAAGATCTCCGGACCCACGTCGTCGAGCAGGACGATGCCCGAGGCGACCAGGACCTCCGGGCCCAGGTTCGGGTAACGGCCGGTGATCGAACGGGAGGCATTGACGACGGCCACCACATTCGCCTCGACGAGGGCATCGGCGGTGACACGGTCGAGATCGACCTCGTCGAGAATGACGATGTCGCCCGGGCCGACCCGGTTCAGGAGCCGTTTGGTGTTCTTGTCGATTCTGGCGATACCGGTCACGCCAGGCAGTTCTTCGGTGTTACGCGCGAGCAGTGCAGGCATCTTCATGACGGCCATGATCGGCCGAACGCGCGTGGCAACCGGGGAGGCGCGCCGTAACAGCAGCAACTTTTGTCACACAGGTACCACCTGCCTCAGTGACTACCGGTCAGTGTTCGGCGCGCTCGGCCTCCGCGGTCGCGAGGAGCTCTTCGGCGTGGGCGCGTCCGGTGTCGGACTCCCCCAGCCCCGCCAACATGCGTGCGAGTTCGGCGACGCGCTCGTCGCGGTCGAGTGTCCGCACGCTGCTGGTGACCAGCGCACCCTTCTTGCTCTTCCCGATGACGAGGTGGTTGTCGGCGAACGCCGCGACCTGCGGCAGATGCGTGACGACGATGACCTGGTGTGCCCGCGCCAGCCTCGACAACCGCTTGCCGATCTCGACGGCAGCCCGTCCGCCGACCCCGGCATCGACCTCGTCGAAGACCATCACGGAACCGGAGGTGGGCGCGGCGAGCACGACTTCCAGCGCCAGCATCACGCGCGAGAGCTCGCCGCCGGACGCCGATTTCGCGATCGGCAGCGGCGTCGCACCGGGATGTGCGACGAGAGCGAACTCGACCTTGTCCGCGCCGTCGGCGCCTGCGTGGACCTTGTCACCCTCGACGGTGATGGTCAGCCTGTCGTCGGGTGAGGCCAGGTCGGGGTTCACCGCAACCGCCAGCGCGGAGTCACCCATGGCCAGGCCCTTCAGCTCCCGCGAGACCTTGTCCGCCATCGACTTGGCCGCCTTGGCACGCAAGGTGTGCAGTTTGCCGGCCGCGGACTCCACCTTGTCGCGAGCGGCTTCGGCCGCGGTCTCGAGCTCTTCGATGGACGCCCGCGGGTCCTCGATCTCGGCGAGGCGGGCCTCTGCCTTGCGCCGCCAGTCGATCACGCCATCGACGTCGGGTGCGTACTTGCGCACCAGCGTCTTCAGTTCGGCCTGGCGGGCGAGCAACTTGTCGAGCTCATCGGCGTCGGCGGGTAGACCCGAGGTGAACGCGGTCAGTTCGGCCCCGACGTCGGTGATGACCGTGAGGGCTTCGGCGACCCGCGGGACGAGGTCTCGCAGGGTGTCATCGGCCGCGGTCTCGAGAAGCGTGCGCACGGCACCCAGTCCCTCGATCACCGACGACCCCGAATCGCCCGCGACTATGGTGTGGGCCTGATCGGCTGCACCCCGGATGGACTCCAGGTCGGACAGTCTGCGGATGGTCGAGGTCAATTCCTCGTCCTCGCCGGGAACCGGCTCGACCGCCGCGATCTCGTCGATACCGAAGCGCAGACGGTCGGCTTCCTGGGCGATCTCCCGATAGTTGGCCCGCCGCGCGTCGAGCTCGTCGAGCACCTCGATCCAGGCCGATCTCGCCTTGCGATAGGTCTCGAGCGCCGAGGCCGCCTTGGGACCGGCGAAGGTGTCGAGTGCTGCGCGCTGGTGCTCGGGCCGCAACAGTCGGAGTTGGTCGTTCTGCCCGTGAATGGCCAGGACCGCGGTGGTGAGCTGGCCCATGACGCCGACCGGAACCGACCGGCCGCCCAGATGGGCCCGCGAACGCCCGTCAGCACTGACCGACCGGACCGCGATGACGGTGTCGTCGTCGTCGAGTTCGGCGCCGGCCGAGTCCAGGATCTCGGCGATGGCCTGATCCCTCGGCGCACCCTCGGCACCCGCGAGTCGGAACCTGCCTTCGACGACCGCCTTCGAGCTGCCCGTGCGCACCCTCGTCGCGTCGGCCCGTGCCCCCGACAACAGATGGAGGCTCGTGACGATCATCGTCTTGCCTGCGCCCGTCTCACCGGTCAGCACGGTGAAACCGGGGTGGAAGCGCGCTTGCGCCTCCTCGATGACACCGAGCCCGGTGATCGAGATCTCTTCGAGCACCGTTATGCCTGCCTCCCTCGCCATCCCGTGACCGGGAGGGCGAACTTGGTGACGAGTCGGTCGGCGAACGGATCGGAGTCGATGCGAATCCAGCGCACCGACCGTTCGCTGCGCACGACCTCGACGCGGGCTCCGGCGGGCACCTCGAGGGCCCTGCGCCCGTCGCACAATGCCAGTGCGGACCGTCCGTTCTTGTCCACTTCCACCGCGATCCGCGAGCGTGGGCTCGTGACCATCGGCCGGGCGAACAGCGCGTGCGCGTTGTTGGGGACCACCAGGATCGCCTCGAGGTCCGGCCACATGACGGGGCCGCCCGCGGAGAACGCGTAGGCCGTCGACCCGGTCGGGGTGGACACCAGGACGCCGTCGGCACCGAACGCCGAGACCGGCCGACCGTCGACCTCGGTCACGAGCTCGAGGACGCCGTTCTTGCTCGTGTTCAGGATCGCCACCTCGTTGAGGGCCCAGCTGCACGCCGTCGGCGGGTCGGGGTCTGCCGGGTCGACGATGGCGACATCGAGTGTCATCCGCGGTTCGATGCGATAGTCGCGGGCGATCAGCTGAGCCATCACCGCATCGACCCGGTGCGCCTCGGCCTCGGCCAGGAACCCGATGTGTCCGAGGTTGATGCCGAGGACCGGGACCTCCGCCGGGCACGCGAGCTCGGCGGCGCGCAGGAAGGTGCCATCACCGCCGAGCACGATGACGAGTTCACAACCGTCGGCCGACGCGGACTCCGCGGTCGTGACCTCGACGACCGCGCCCAGCGACCGCAGGTACTCCCGGTCGACCGGCACGTTGCGCGGTTGAGGCGCCGCGTCCTCGGTGTTGCGGTAGAGCACATCGTGGTCCGCGTCGCGATCCAGCGTGTCGTGATCGACCACGCGCAATGCCACCCCCGCGGCGGCACAGTGCCGGGCGATGGCCTCGATGGTCTCGAGAACGTTCTCGCGACCGGTGTGCGCGACCACCAGGAACTCGCGGGTACCGCCGGACTCCGGTACCGATTCGTCGGCCACTGGGGTTCCCTCCATCAAGAATTCGGTGTGCGGTGTGACGCCGCCGGTTCGGTCGGTCAGCGCGGACCGTCGGCGACCGCCCGCTCGATCATCGCCCGCAGTTCGGCAGTGTGTCGGTCTCGCTCGTGTTGTGCGTCGCGACGTGATTGATCATCTCGCTCGCGCTCGGGGGATTCGTCGACGGGATCCGCGGCGCGCGAGTCCGATCGATCGACCCTATCGCTCTGCACCGACTCGACGCCCGCCCGGTGGCCCGGCTCTTTCCTCAGCCACAGGAAGAACTCGACGTTGCCCGACGGGCCGGGCAGCGGACTGGCCACCACTCCCCGGGTCCTCAGGCCCAGTGCGGCCGCCTCGGTGGCGACGTCCAGCACGGCCTCGGCGCGCAGCGCGGGATCTCGGACGACGCCACCGGATCCCACACGGTCTTTGCCGACCTCGAACTGCGGCTTGACCATCGGGAGCAGGTCGGCGCCGGGAGCGCAGCATCTCGCCAAGGCCGGCAGCACGAGCGCGAGGGAGATGAACGACAGGTCGGCGACCACGACGTCGACGGGTCCGCCGATGAGCTCGGGCTCCAGATGGCGGACGTTGGTGCGGTCGTGTACGTGCACCCGGTCGTCGTTCTGCAGCCGCCAGATCAGTTGGCCGTATCCGACGTCGGCGGCCACGACTTCGCGCACTCCCCGCCGGAGCAGGACATCGGTGAATCCGCCGGTCGACGCTCCGGCGTCCAGGCACCGGCGTCCCTCGACGGAAAGGCCCTGTGGTTCGAACGCGTCGAGCGCGCCGAGTAGTTTGTGCGCACCGCGCGACGCCCAATCGTCCTTCGGCGCTTCATCGACGACGATCGGGGTGTCCCGGGTGACGCCGGTCGCCGCTTTGGCCGCGACGGTTCCGTTCACCTTCACCGCGCCGGCGTCGACGAGGTCGCGTGCCTGTTCACGTGACCGTGCGAGTCCACGGCGCACGAGTTCGGCATCGAGACGAGCTCTTGTCGCCATGATCAGGAACGCTCCGGAGTGACCGTGATGGGCGAGGACGCGACGCCGTTCATCGGCGGTCGACGGCATCGAGCGCCGTGGTCAGCGCGTCGTGTGCCTGTTCGAGCAGGGTCGCCTGGCGTTCGAGCGCCGCGAGGGAGAACGTGTCGCCGACGGACTCGCGGACGGCATCGACCTGGGAAACCAGATCAGCGACCTCGGCCTCGACGTCAGGTACTTCCAGCTGTGCATCGGCGCCGAGATCGTCGCCAACCGGGTCGAACTGGCGACGCGGCATCGCCCCGGGTGTGGGACGGGGCGGGCCGGGCGTCGGCGTTCGGTTCGCTGACATGTGATCGGTCGGCTGGCTCATCGTGCACCACGCTAGCCGACGACTGCGACACCCAGCGACGTGAGCTTCGACCTCGCCGCCACGTCTGCGGCCACATGGAGTTCCGCGGGGTCTGCGTTCCCGGCGTCGACCGCCGCCCAGGCGGCAGCTGCCAGTGCGGGGACGAGACCGATCTCGTCACCCGATCCGCGGACGGTCACGGTCGAGCCGTCCACGGTGATGTCCCAACCGGGCTGTTCGCCGACGCGCACCGCATCGATGTCATCGAACAGACCGGCGAGGTCGTCGATCACGAAGGTCGGACGCTGCTCCGGTGCCGCACCGAGCAGGTCGACGACCGTGCTGACCCCGGTGAGGACCAGGGCACTCTCGATGCCGACCGCGTGTGCACCCTCGATGTCCGTGTCCAGACGATCACCGACGACGAGCGGTGCACTGGCACGTGCTCGCGCGATGGCATCGGCCATGAGCGGCGCCGCAGGCTTGCCCGCGACCAACGGCTCCTTGCCCGTGGCGTTGCGCAGGGCAGCGACCATCGAACCGTTGCCGACGAGTAGGCCCCGTTCGGAGGGCAGGGTGGCATCGATGTTCGTCGCCACCCACAGCGCGCCCGCACGGATGGCCAGTGCCGCCTCGGACAGTTGTGCCCACCCGGTGTCCGGTGAGTGTCCCTGGATGACCGCGGCCGGGCGATCGTCGGCGCTGCGGGTCACCCCGACACCCACTTCGCGCACCTCTTGCGCCAGCCCGTCGGTACCGATGACCAGCGCGCGCGATCCGGGTTCGAGATGCTCCGACAGCAGGCGTGCACCGGACTGCGCACTCGTCACGACGAGGTCCTCGGTGGCCTCGAACCCGAGCTCGCGGAGATGAGCGGCCACCTCGGTCGGGCGACGGCTCGCGTTGTTCGTCACGAAGAACCGCGGCAGAGTCAGGCGCTCCAGAGTGTCGACCGCATGCGGCAACGCGCGGTGGCCGGCGAACACCGTGCCGTCGAGATCGAGGAGCAGAGCGTCGAACCGATCGGCGAGCGCCACCCGGTCCGAGTCATCCGACGGGAGCGGCTCGTCCCGCGCCTCAGGTTCCGCGGTCTGGGAACGCACCGCTTGGTGGTCGGCCGCCTCGGGTTCGACAGTCGACGAGCCGACCTCGGCGGCCGAATCCTCCATTGCGGCGATCGGATTCGGAACACCTTCGACGATGGCGGTGACGGCCTCGTCCGATTCCGCCGGGTCCGGCTCCGCCTCGTCCGAATCAGCCGCGTCCGAATCCGCCGCGTCCGAATCCGCCGCGGAGACATCGGCGGGATCGACCAGATCGCTGGGATCGTCCTCGACGTAGCTCGAGGTCGCCGACAGGTCCGCGGTTCCCTCCACCGCTTCGATGTTCTCGGTCGCCGGGTCGGCCAGTGCGGTTCCCGGATCGGCGACCGGCTCGACGACCTCGACGGTCGTCGACGGCTCGGGCGCCGAAGGCTGGTCGTCGTTCGCCAGCTCGATCAGGCGGAACTCCGCGTCGGTCACGTCGTCTTCATCCGCGGATGCGGCGTTCATGTACCAGGTCACCGCGTCATCGCGGCGGCCGGCGGCCTCGAGCGCGGATGCATAGGCGTAGAAGAGACGGGCCGGTCCGGTGCCCACCTGACCGGGCTTGAGATTCTCGGCCTGCAGGGTGACGACGGCCTTCTCCGGCTCGCCGAGATCGATACGCGCGCCTGCTTCGACGATCCGCATCTCGGTGGCATCCTCGCCGGTCAACGCGCGGCCCTCGTCGCCCCGAGCGATCTCGACGGCCCGCTCGGGCCGGCCGAGTCCACGCTCGCAATCCGCGATGAGCGGCAGCAAGGCCGAATTGCCCGTGATGCGCTTGGCGGCGCGGAGCTCGGTGGCCGACTCCTGCCACTCGCCGGCGTTGTAGGCGGCGATACCCGCGGTCTCCCGCACGACACCGACACGCGAGGCACGAGCACGAGCGGCGCGCGCATGCTCGAGGGCCTGGACCGGGTCCTCGAGGAGCAGCTGCGACACCATGACCAGATGCCGCGCGACGATCTCCGCGTTCGCCTTGTCGAGCGTCAGCAGATCCCGACGGACCTCTGGATCCAGATCGGACGCCGCGACGGTGTCGGGGATGGCCGGCCCGGGCTGTCGACTGCCGCGATCGCCGCCGCGGTCCCCCGCACGACGATCGGGGCGTCCACCCCGGCCACCATCGCGCTGACCACCATCGCGTTGTCCACGTGCGTCCCGCTGGCCACGTCCCTCACGACGCGGACGATCCCGATCACTCATAGCTGCCAATCTATGCCCTTGAACTTCTCTGGATAACGCTGCTCCGGACGTCGAACGTGACCGGAACATGAGAAAAGCCCCGTATTCGACGAAAAGAATTCATCGAATACGGGGCCCTTCTGAAATTGTGTTCGGCGGTGTCCTACTCTCCCACACTGGTTAGGGTGCAGTACCATTGGCGCTGGAGGGCTTAGCTTCCGGGTTCGGAATGGGGCCGGGCGTTTCCCCTCCGCTATGGCCGCCGTAACTTTATGAAACACAGTCACACAACAATCGTGTTTGTTTGTTGTGTGTTGTTTCAGAAGTACATAGTGGATGCGAACACACCAAAAGGTTTTGGGTGTGTGGGTGTTGTTGGTAAGTCCTCGGCCGATTAGTACCAGTCACCTGAACACATTGCTGTGCGTACAGTTCTGGCCTATCCACACCAGAGGTTCGTCCGTCCCGGTCCTCTCGTACTAGGGACAGGTTTCCTCAAGTTTCTTACGCGCGCGGCGGATAGAGACCGAACTGTCTCACGACGTTCTAAACCCAGCTCGCGTGCCGCTTTAATGGGCGAACAGCCCAACCCTTGGGACCTACTCCAGCCCCAGGATGCGACGAGCCGACATCGAGGTGCCAAACCATCCCGTCGATATGGACTCTTGGGGAAGATCAGCCTGTTATCCCCGGGGTACCTTTTATCCGTTGAGCGACACCGCTTCCACTTGCCGGTGCCGGATCACTAGTCCCGACTTTCGTCCCTGCTCGACATGTACGTCTCACAGTCAAGCTCCCTTGTGCACTTACACTCAACACCTGATTGCCAACCAGGCTGAGGGAACCTTTGGGCGCCTCCGTTACCTTTTAGGAGGCAACCGCCCCAGTTAAACTACCCACCAGGCACTGTCCCTGAACCCGATCAGGGTCCGAGGTTAGAAGTCCAATACGATCAGAGTGGTATTTCAACAACGACTCCATGAACACTGGCGTGCCCACTTCACAGTCTCCCACCTATCCTACACAAACCGAACCGAACACCAATACCAAGCTATAGTGAAGGTCCCGGGGTCTTTTCGTCCTGCCGCGCGTAACGAGCATCTTTACTCGTACTGCAATTTCGCCGAGTCTGTGGTTGAGACAGCAGAGAAGTCGTTACGCCATTCGTGCAGGTCGGAACTTACCCGACAAGGAATTTCGCTACCTTAGGATGGTTATAGTTACCACCGCCGTTTACTGGGGCTTAAATTCTCAGCTTCGCTCCCGAAGGAACTAACCGGTCCTCTTAACCTTCCAGCACCGGGCAGGCGTCAGTCCGTATACATCGTCTTACGACTTCGCACGGACCTGTGTTTTTAGTAAACAGTCGCTTCTCTCTGGTCTCTGCGACCCACACCAGCTCAGRSAGYAARTSYCGTCACCAGGATGGGTCCCCCTTCTCCCGAAGTTACGGGGGCATTTTGCCGAGTTCCTTAACCACAGTTCTCTCGATCGCCTTAGTATTCTCTACCTGACCACCTGTGTTGGTTTGGGGTACGGGCCGTGTACCAACTCACTAGAGGCTTTTCTCGGCAGCATAGGATCATGGAATTCACCGCAACGGCTACGCATCACCTCTCAGGCTWYRTGAACGACGGATTTGCCTATCGCTCGCCCTACAGGCTTACACCAGTACAACCACTGACTGGCCCCACTACCTTCCTGCGTCACCCCATCGCTTGCCTACTACCAGCCAAGGTCCCATGCATCACCCCACTCGGCACCCGAAGGTGCTCCCGGAGGATCAGGATGGTTAGTACAACTGATTCAGCATGGGCGCGGATACACGGGTACGGGAATATCAACCCGTTGTCCATCGACTACGCCTGTCGGCCTCGCCTTAGGTCCCGACTCACCCTGGGCGGATTAGCCTGGCCCAGGAACCCTTGGTCATTCGGCGGCAGAGTTTCTCACTCTGCTTTCGCTACTCATGCCTGCATTCTCACTCCCACACCCTCCACACCTGGATCACTCCGGCGCTTCCACGGATGCAGGACGCTCCCCTACCCACCCACACACCTGGTTSRCYMTCCGTARAMARYSAACGGGCTATTGTGTGAGTGCCGCGGCTTCGGCGGTGTACTTGAGCCCCGCTACATTGTCGGCGCAGGATCACTTGACCAGTGAGCTATTACGCACTCTTTCAAGGGTGGCTGCTTCTAAGCCAACCTCCTGGTTGTCTTCGCGACCCCACATCCTTTTCCACTTAGTACACGCTTAGGGGCCTTAGCCGGCGATCTGGGCTGTTTCCCTCTCGACTACGAACCTTATCGCCCGCAGTCTCACTGCCACACTCTCACTTACCGGCATTCGGAGTTTGGCTGACGTCAGTAACCCTGTGGGGCCCATCGGCCATCCAGTAGCTCTACCTCCAGTAAGAAACATGTGACGCTGCACCTAAATGCATTTCGGGGAGAACCAGCTATCACGGAGTTTGATTGGCCTTTCACCCCTACCCACAACTCATCCCCTCCATTTTCAACTGAAGTGGGTTCGGGCCTCCACGACGTCTTACCGACGCTTCACCCTGGCCATGGGTAGATCACTCCGCTTCGGGTCTAGACCCGGCGACTCAAACGCCCTATTCAGACTCGCTTTCGCTACGGCTACCCCACACGGGTTAACCTCGCCACCGAGCACTAACTCGCAGGCTCATTCTTCAAAAGGCACGCCATCACCCGCAGCCACAAGGACTCRCAGGCTTTGACGGATTGTAAGCGTCCGGTTTCAGGTACTATTTCACTCCCCTCCCGGGGTACTTTTCACCTTTCCCTCACGGTACTTGTCCGCTATCGGTCACCAGGAAGTATTCAGGCTTACCGGGTGGTCCCGGCAGATTCACAGCAGATTCCACGAGCCCGCTGCTACTTGGGAGAACATCACGCAAGACCATGTGTTTTCAGCTACCGGACTCTCACCGACTACGGCAGACCATTCCAGGCCACTTCACCTAACACACAGTTTTCTGACTCACGCTTCCACAGGTNCCTTTCACCCCTACCCACAACTCATCCCCTCCATTTTCAACTGAAGTGGGTTCGGGCCTCCACGACGTCTTACCGACGCTTCACCCTGGCCATGGGTAGATCACTCCGCTTCGGGTCTAGACCCGGCGACTCAAACGCCCTATTCAGACTCGCTTTCGCTACGGCTACCCCACACGGGTTAACCTCGCCACCGAGCACTAACTCGCAGGCTCATTCTTCAAAAGGCACGCCATCACCCGCAGCCACAAGGACTCACAGGCTYTGACGGATTGTAAGCGTCCGGTTTCAGGTACTATTTCACTCCCCTCCCGGGGTACTTTTCACCTTTCCCTCACGGTACTTGTCCGCTATCGGTCACCAGGAAGTATTCAGGCTTACCGGGTGGTCCCGGCAGATTCACAGCAGATTCCACGAGCCCGCTGCTACTTGGGAGAACATCACGCAAGACCATGTGTTTTCAGCTACCGGACTCTCACCGACTACGGCAGACCATTCCAGGCCACTTCACCTAACACACAGTTTTCTGACTCACGCTTCCACAGGTAGATGGAAGAAGATGAACCCCACAACCCCACACACACAACCCCTACCCGGTTACACATGCGCATGGTTTAGCCTCCTCCGCTTTCGCTCGCCACTACTCACGGAATCACAATTGTTTTCTCTTCCTATGGGTACTGAGATGTTTCACTTCCCCACGTTCCCCCCACACAGCCTATACATTCAGCTGGTGGTAACACGACATCACTCGTGCTGGGTTTCCCCATTCGGACACCCTCGGATCACAGCTCGTTTGACAACTCCCCGAGGACTATCGCGGCCTACCACGTCCTTCATCGGCTCCTGGTACCAAGGCATCCACCGAACGCCCTTACACACTTACAACAACACCTACAAACAACCCCCACCCCACCAACCCCACAAGG
>NZ_JAKOIW010000030.1 GCF_022206305.1 Gordonia sp. 'Campus'
GGATTAACCGATCAGGGAGTGGGCACCGCCCCCGGCACTCCGCCGGCGCCGGTGCCCACTCCCTGATCGGTTAATCCGTTGCGCGCCGCCGGAATCGGGCGTACGTTCGCGGGTACACAAGGAAGGAGGTGGTCTGATAGTGATTTCTCATCGGACATGTGAGGTGACCATCCGTTAGCAGTTGACCGTGTGGCATTCGTGTCGCACCGAGGCGGGAGACCGCCGGTCGGCGCAGCGAATACCAGGTGGTCACCCGGCCCCCGCATCCCGACCCGGTCCGGTCGGCACAGGCCCGTCAGGGCGGTGCGGGGGCCGTTCCACGTCCCGGTCAGGTTAGTCGGATCGATACCCGTACCGGGTAGCTGTAGCTCTGGCCAGGGTACCCCTGGGGGGTATACCCTCGGACACATGAACGCACAGCACCAGCATTCGCCCTCGACGGGGTCGTCCGCGGGACACGCGCACGAGCGCCCCGAGTCCGGCGGACACGATCACGGTCACGCCGACATCGATCAGGCCGGACACGGCCATGGTCACGAGGGTCATGGTCACGAGGGCCATGGTCACGACGGGCATGTCGGCCACGCCGACCACGTCGCACAGTTCCGACGGTTGTTCTGGGTCATGCTCGCGCTCGCGGTGCCCACGGTTGCGCTCAACGACATGTTCGCCGGTATCGCCGGGTACGGTCTGCCCGACGCCGAGTGGGTGCGCTGGGTGTCGCCTCTGCTCGGCACCGTGATCTACGCGTGGGGCGGTCGACCATTCCTCGCCGGCGCGGTGCAGGAGATCCGTACCCGCCGCCCCGGGATGATGCTGCTGATAGCGCTGGCCATCACCGTGGCCTTCGTGTCGTCGTGGGGTTCGACGCTGCATCTGCTCGACCACGAGCTCGACTTCTGGTGGGAGCTCGCGCTCCTCGTGGTCATCATGCTGCTCGGCCACTGGATCGAGATGCGCTCACTCGCCCGCACCACCTCGGCACTGGACTCGCTGGCCGCACTGTTGCCCGACGAGGCGGAGAAGGTCGTCGGAGACGGGGTCGTCGCGGTGTCGCCCGACGAGTTGGAGGTCGGCGACGTGGTGATCGTCCGGCCCGGAGCGGCCGTCCCGGCCGACGGCATCGTCGTCGACGGATCGGCGAGCATGGACGAGTCGATGGTCACCGGAGAATCCGCCTCCGTCCGACGCGGTCTCGGCGATTCCGTGGTCGCCGGTACCGTGGCCACTGACTCCGGGCTGCGAATCCGGGTGACCGCCACCGGCGACGACACGACGCTGGCCGGAATCGGGCGGCTGGTCGCCGACGCGCAGGCGTCCTCGTCGCGTGCGCAGCGCATCGCCGACACCGCCGCCGGGTGGCTGTTCTGGTTCGCCCTCGGTGCGGCGGTCGTCACGGCCGTCGTATGGACGGCTGTCGGGATGCCCGACGATGCCGTCATCCGTGTCATCACCGTGCTGGTCATCGCCTGCCCCCACGCCCTGGGACTCGCGATCCCGCTGGTCGTGTCCATCGCCACCGAGCGCGCCGCGCGCGCCGGGGTTCTCGTCAAGGACCGGCTCGCGCTCGAATCGATGCGCAGCGTCGACGCCGTGCTCTTCGACAAGACCGGGACCCTGACCAAGGGCGAACCGGCCGTCACCGCTGTCGAACCGGCGCCCGGACAGGACCGCGACCGCGTGCTGGCGTGGGCCGCAGCCGCCGAGACGGACAGTGAACACCCCCTCGCCAGGGCGATCGTCCATGCGGCGACCGGTGCCGAGCTGGCGGTGCCCGCCGCCCGGAACTTCGCGTCGTCGCCCGCCGTGGGCGTGACCGCCACCGTAGGGGGCCAGATCATCCGTGTGGGCGGGCCCAACCTGCTCGAGCAGTACGGGCTCGACGAACTGGCCGTTGCCGAGGAGTGGAAGTCGCAGGGCGCCATCATCCTCCACGTTCTCGTCGACGAGTCGATCGTGGGTGCGATCCGCCTGGCCGACGAGATCCGCCCGGAGTCGGCGGAAGCCGTCGCCGCACTGCACGACCGGGGGATCGAGGTCGTGATGATCACCGGGGATGCGCAGGCCGTTGCCGACGATGTCGCCGCCCGGCTCGGCGTCGACCGTGTCTACGCGGGAGTCCGCCCCGAGCACAAGGCTGCGATCGTCGCCGAGCTCCAAGAGGAGGGGCGGCGTGTCGCCATGGTCGGCGACGGGGTCAACGACGCGCCCGCGCTGGCGCAGGCCGACGTCGGGATCGCGATCGGTGCCGGCACCGATGTGGCGATCGGTTCGGCCGGGGTCATCCTCGCATCGTCCGACCCGCGCTCGGTCCTGTCGGTGATCGAGTTGTCGCGCGCCGGTTACCGGAAGATGGCGCAGAACCTGTGGTGGGCAGCGGGATACAACCTCGTGTCGGTGCCGCTGGCCGCCGGGATCCTGGCACCGATCGGCTTCGTCCTGCCGATGAGCGTCGGTGCCATCCTGATGTCCGCGTCGACGGTCGTGGTGGCGCTCAACGCGCAACTCCTGCGCCGCCTCGATCTGCGGCCGGGGAAGGTGGTGACGGGGAGCGGCGTCGGCCAGCCGCTGAAGTGAATGGTCGGCCAGCCGCTGAAGTGAATGGTCGGCCAGCCGCTGAAGTGAATGGTCGGCTAGCCACTGAAGTGCATGGTCGGCTAGCCGACGTGACGACGGAGCTTCGCCGACAGGCGCGGGACCAGATCGCCCTCGGCGTCGACCCGCTCCTCGACATACGCGAGGTCGCCATCGGCGACGAGACCGTAGAGGCGCTTGGCGCCGCCGGCCCGACGCCCCGACTCGGCCTTGATGACGACATCGGTCGCCAGTTCCCAGGTCGTCTGATTGAGCGGCGTGCCGTAGAAGAGTTCGATCCAGCCCTCGGCATGGGCGAGCAGCAGTTCGATGGTGTCGTCGTCGCCGATCCGCCAGAACCCGGACTCCCGCAGATCGGGTCTCACGAACGCGGCGTCCTCGTCGATCACCCAGGATCGCGATTCCCAGGTCAGGAAGTTCTGGCCGTCATGGGAGACGACGATCTGCTGGGCGAAGTGATAATCGGTGTCCGTCTCGGGGTCGCGCCCCTCGCCCTCGCCGCGCCACACCCCGACCATCGGCAGGAGTGCGAGCAGGCCCGGATGCAGATCCGCGCCCAGCCGGAGGTTGGCGGTGTCGGCGGCCAACGGCAGATCGTCCCACGTCGGGACGTTGCGCTCGCGGCTTCCGGACTCCTCGGCGCGTGCCTCGGCCTGACTGATCGCCTCGTCGCCGGACCGGCGCGGCTCCGACGCCGCAGCGCCGGGCGCGCCCTCACCGGACGGGCCGGGCTGCACGGATTCGTCGTCGGGCGCGCCTCCGGATGGAGACGTCACGACTCGTCGGTGACCAGGCGGTAGAGGGTGTAGACACCGAACCAGGTGATCAGCACCGAGGCCAGGATCAGCAGGATTTCGAAGAAGAGGACCACGGGAGAAATTCTAACCCCGTCGCGGAGCTGCCGATCGACGGGGTGAGAAAGCAGACAGCCCGGTCACCGCGGGTGCGGTGACCGGGCTGTCGGTCAGACGGGACCGTCACGACGTGACTGTCGTTCCGGAGTCACTTCGAGACGGTGATGTCCTTCTCGTGGATGCCGGGGCCCTCCGGGCTGATCGTCACATCGCCGTTGCCCAGCGCGGACAGGGCACGCAGCGTCCAGGTGCCGGGGGCGGCGAAGAAGCGGAAGTCGCCGGTCGGCGAGGCCACGACCTCGGCGGTGAACTCACCGGTCGAGTCGAGCAGACGCACGAAGGCGCCGGCGACGGGCGATCCGGAGCCGTCGGTGACCTGTCCGGTCAGGACGACCTCCTTCTCGACGTCGACGCCCGCGGGCAACTTCTGTCCCTGCTTGGGTGCAGCACACATATCTCTTACTTTCCTTCTCCGAGTTCGATCGGGACACCGATCAGCGAGCCGTATTCGGTCCAGCTGCCGTCGTAGTTCTTGACGTTCTGGTGACCCAGCAGTTCCTTCAGCACGAACCAGGTGTGGCTCGAACGCTCACCGATGCGGCAATAGGCGATGGTGTCCTTGGAGCCGTCGAGACCCGCTTCGCCGTAGAGCTCGGCGAGTTCCTCGTCGGACTTGAAGGTGCCGTCCTCGTTGGCGGCCTTGCTCCACGGCACGCTGATGGCGCCGGGGATGTGGCCGGGACGCTGGCTCTGCTCCTGCGGGAGGTGAGCCGGTGCCAGGATCTTGCCGGAGAACTCGTCGGGGCTGCGCACGTCGACCAGGTTCTTGACGTTGATGGCGTCGACGACCTCGTCGCGGAACGCACGGATGCTGAGGTCCGGCTCGCCGGCCTTGTAGGTCGTGGCGGGACGGCTGACGGCGTCCGACGACAGCGGACGGCCGTCGAGTTCCCACTTCTTGCGGCCACCGTCGAGCAGCTTGACGTCGTTGTGGCCGTACAGCTTGAAGTACCAGTACGCGTAGGCGGCGAACCAGTTGTTGTTGCCGCCGTAGAGGATCACGGTGTCGTCGTTGGCGATTCCGCGCTCGGAGAGCAGGGCGCCGAACTGCTCGGCGTCGACGAAGTCGCGACGGACCGGATCCTGCAGGTCGGTCTTCCAGTCGAGCTTGACGGCGCCGGCGATGTGGCCGCCGTCGTAGGCCGAGGTGTCCTCGTCGACCTCGACGAAGACGGTCTTGTCGGCATTGAGGTTCTGTTCAGCCCATTCGGTGCTGACCAGGACGTCGGAACGTGCCATGGCGGTGTCCTTTCCAGTGGATCTGTGGTGGTGATCGATCAGGTGGAGATGGTGGAAACGGTGAGACGCGAAAAGGGTTCCCGCGTTCTCGGCGGAGATGACGAGCGCGGGTGACGGCGCACGGAATCGAGGATTCGAGACCTCGGTGGAGACGCCCCCGTACTCATCGACGGCGTGGGCGACCGGCTGCGAACGCAGCGCGAAGGGTCACACCGTCAACGGCGAGTGCGACAACAACAGTCGGCGACACGACAGAAGTCGATCGCCCGGCGTCGTGTGAGCAAGTACTCACGGCGCTGCTGCATGCCCACGAGGGTACAACAGAGCCGAACCCGCTCCCAACGGCCGGGGTGCTTTGCCTCGGTCACCGCCGAAAGCCCTTCTGAACTGCTCAGAGGCTGTCGGCCGGGTGTCAGAACCGGTCGGGCCGGACCGCGGTGGGGCCCGATTCGCCGACCAGTTGGATGTCCCCGCCGAAGCTCTCCGCGCGCCGGGCGGTGAGATCCCAGGCCATCGGAAGGCGGGGGAGCGTCATGCTGAACCGGTCCAGGGCCGCCTCCCGCCACGCGGCCGGGATGTCGGCGTCCACGTGGCGTTCGGGGCCGGTGTAGAAGTCGGTGGCGCGGATGTCGAGTGCACCGTCGACCACGGACAGGTCGACGGACACACTCACCCGCACCTTCGGGCCGTCGTATGCCGAGGCCGACGGCGGGTCAGCCGGGTCCAGCCCGTCGGTCGGGGGCAGGGCGACGGTGCCGGTGAACACCACACCCGTCTCCCGACTGACGATGCCGTCCTGCGGACCCCCGGAGCCCGCCTTGCCGTCGGGTCCGGGAGTGCTGACGGTGAGGTCGACGATGCGCAGATAACGGGCCAGCGTGACCGCATCGAGCCTCGTGTACGTCGACAGCGACGACGTGTGCAGAACATCACTCGGACCGAATCCGTGCCCGTCGGCAACCTCGAACGGGCCTAGCGTGGCGCCCAGTTCGCCCCGGCAGACGCCGCGTGCGCGGTCGCATCCGGGCAGTTCGACGCCGGGTGCCGCGATGGTGGCGCCCGCGAACTCACCGGCAGACGACTGCGAGGTGAACGGGAATCCCGCGATCGTGACCTCGGGATCGACAGTGACCCGGGGGGATTCGGCGATGGCCCGGGAGAGCTGGTACTCGGCGCGGACCGCGGCCCCGACGTCGACACCGACCGCCACGCCGCCGGCGAGGAGAACGACGGCGACGGCGATGACAAGGACTTTTCGGATGCGCGGCATGCTCAGCCGATCACCCTCCCCGTCGTCGTCCACCAGCGGTCGGACGTGCCTTGTCAACTGCCGAACGCCTCGGTGACGCTATTCTGTCATCTATCTCGCACACGTTGGTAAGGCAGCGTAAACAATCGCCGACGGTGCGCGGGTGGCGTTCACGGCGTGGTGAGCGATCTGGAAGGTCCGGGACGGGGACGAACGAGATCGGAGTGCTGGGTGGATCTCTTGTTGTTGACGGCCGACCCTGATCCGGAGTCGGTCCTGCCGTCGTTGTCGCTCCTCGCGCACACGGTACGAACCGCGCCGACCGAGGTGTCCTCCCTGATGGAGGCGGGCAATGCCGATGTCGCGCTGGTCGACGCGCGCGCCGATCTGGCGGCGGCGCGCGGACTGTGCCGGCTGCTGGGCAGCACCGGTTCGTCGGTGCCGGTCGCCGCGGTGCTGACCGAGGGCGGTCTGGTCGCGGTGAATGCGGACTGGGGGATCGACGAGTTCCTGCTCCCGGGCACCGGGCCGGCGGAACTCGATGCGCGCCTTCGTCTCCTGGTGGTGCGTACCCGGGGGGTGACGGCCGAGGAGGCTTCGGGGAAGGTCACGCTGGGGGAGCTGGTCATCGACGAGGGGACCTACACCGCGCGGCTGCGTGGACGCCCCCTCGACCTCACATACAAGGAGTTCGAACTCCTGAAGTACTTGGCGCAGAACGCCGGTCGCGTCTTCACGCGCGCGCAGCTGCTGCAGGAGGTGTGGGGGTACGACTTCTTCGGTGGCACCCGGACCGTGGACGTCCACGTCCGCCGGTTGCGCGCCAAGCTCGGCAGTGAGCACGAGTCCCTCATCGGGACCGTACGCAACGTGGGATACAAGGCCGTGCGTCCCACCCGCGGCCGAGCCCCGTCCGCCGACGTCGTCGAGGACGACCCGGCGGTCACCGATGATCTCGAAGATGCCTTCGACGGTCCCGATCCCTTCGACGAGGAGTTCAGTGCCAGCACCGGGAACTGACGAATTACAGGTGCGCCGCGGCGCTCTTGCGCCCGAGGTCGCCGACTTCGCGCATCGCCTGGTCCGGGAGGCGACGACCGCCGATGGTGTCGCGCCGCTGTCGGAGGGGGCGGTCGCGGCGATCGATGCCGGGGACGGGTCCCCGATCGTGCACGTGTGGTCGACGGCCGGGTACGCCAACATCGTGTCCGGGCGCGATGGTGAACCGTCGATGATCGAGGCGGTCGTCGACCCCGCCTCGCGCAGACGCGGACACGGACGCGCACTGCTCCAGGCCGCCTTCGGTGCGGCGCCCGCCCCCGACTCTTCCGGTGCCGACTCTTCTGGTGCCGACTCTCCCGGAGTGCGGGTGTGGGCCCACGGCGACCTGCCCGGTGCCGTGGCACTCGCCGCCGCCATGGGGCTGACCAAGCGTCGCGAACTCCTTCAGCTCCGACGCCCCGTCGGCGCCGGACACGAACTCCCCGAACTCGTCGTCGATCCCACCATCGCGTTGCGCACCTATGCCGGGCAGTCCGATGACGCCGAGATCCTGCGGGTGAACAATGCCGCCTTCGACTGGCACCCGGAACAGGGCGGGTGGTCCGAGGAGCAGATCCGTGAGCGCGTCGACGCCGACTGGTTCGATCCCGAGGGACTGTTTCTCGCGTTCGACGCCGACGACGCCGGGCGCCTCCTCGGCTTCCACTGGACCAAGCGACACGACGCCGAGCTGGGCGAGGTCTACATCGTCGGCGTCGACCCGGCGGCGCAGGGCCGGGGGCTCGGGCGCCTGCTGACCCTGGCCGGGCTGCATCACCTGGCGCGGGGCGGCGTCTCGGAGATCAACCTCTACGTGGAGGGCGACAACACCGCCGCCCTGCACACCTACGAGCGATTGGGTTTCACCCGCTACGCCGTCGACGTCGCCTACGGCTGAGCGCGTGCCCGTGGCGGGTCGCGTGTTCACTCTGCGCCCAGGTCGCGTGTTCCTCCGAGATGGTCATTTGACACGGCGCACAGTTAGCCAGGTCACGTATGGTGGCGGGCCGGCCGGATCGCACCCCGCCTGCCTTGGCCAGTTCACCGTCAGTTCATCTTTTGTAGGGGATCAGTCCACCACGCCCCCATAGCTTTCCAATCGGACACTCCGGGCCCCACGGCCACGTCGGGCGGAGAATGCGAACGGAAAGGCAACACCAGCGGTGAAAATCAATCGGAACGGCGCCCTGGCGTCGGTGTCGGCGATCGCGGCACTGACCCTCGTGACGGCGTGCGGTGGGGGAAGCGAACAGACTGTCAGCGGCGAGGGCTCGACCGCGCAGCAGAAGGCCATGGAGCACTTCAGCCAGGTCCTGACCGACAACGGCGACATCGTCCTCGACTACACCGGCAGCGGTTCGGGTGACGGCATCAAGAAGTTCATCGCGGGCGACGTCGACTTCGCCGGCTCGGACTCGGCGCTCAAGGCCGACGAGGTCACCGAGGCCACCGCGCGCTGCAACGGCAACGCCCCCTGGCACCTGCCGCTCGTCGTGGGCCCCGTCGCGGTCGCCTACAACGTCGAGGGCGTCGACGACCTCAAGCTCAACCCCAGCGTCATCGCGAAGATCTTCAACGGCAAGATCACCAAGTGGAACGACCCGGCAGTGGCCGCGCTCAACCCGGGCGTGCAGCTCCCGGCCGGCGACATCGTTCCGGTCTACCGTTCGGACAGCTCGGGCACCACCGACAACTTCCAGCGCTTCCTCGAGAATGCGGCGCCCGCTGACTGGCCGTACGAGCACAGCAAGGAGTTCGCGCCCAAGGGTGTCGGTTCCGGTGCCTCGAAGTCGACCGGCGTCGGCGACACCGTGAAGAAGACCCCGGGCTCGATCACCTATGTCGAGTGGGGCTTCGCCACCGAGAACGACCTCGGCGTCGCCCAGGTCGACTTCGGTGCCGGCCCGGTCGCGCTGAACGCGGAGAGCGCGGGCAACGCGCTCGAGTCGCTGGCCTTCAAGGACCCGGCCAGCAAGGACCTCGTCGTCGACACCGACGCGCTGTTCGCCTCGAAGGCTCCGGGCGCCTACCCGCTGCTGCTCACCCCGTACTCGATCGTCTGCTCGGCGGGCTACGAGGACGAGGCCACCAGCCAGACGCTGAAGGACGCCTTCACCACGGTGCTGAACGACGGTCAGGCCGGACTCGAGGAGATCGGCTACGTGCCGGTGCCCGAGGCCTTCAAGGCCAAGCTGCAGGGAACCATCGACTCGCTCTCCGGTGGGTCCGGGAACGCCTGATCAACCCAACATTGATCGCGTGCGCGGGGCCGCTTCGGTTTGCGGCCCCGCGCACACGGTTGACACACTGACACGACATTTCGCGTGTCCACGAGACGGCGGGAAGTGGCCCCAATGACCAGAGCCGAATCACAAGAAGGACGCATGACCTCGCTGAGCAAAGAGGGTGGCGCGGTTCCGCCGGGCACCGACGAACCGACCACCTCCGGGTCATCGCACGAACCGCCGTCGGGCACACTGCACTCGGCCGCACACCACCAGGTGGCCGACCGGGTGTTCCGCACCCTGGCCGTCGGCTCGGGCTTCGTGGTCTCGATCGTCATCGCGCTGATCGCGCTGTTCCTTCTCGCGCAGGCGATTCCGTCGCTGGCGAAGAACGAGGAGAACTTCTTCACCTACACCGGCCAGTGGATCACCAGCGGGTCCCAGCTCGCCTTCGGTATCCCGCAGCTGTTCTACGCGACCGTCGTGGTGTCGGTCATCGCGCTGCTGATCGCGATGCCGGTCGCACTGGGTATCTCGATCTTCCTGACCGAGTACGCGCCGAAACGGCTCGTCGGCCCGATCACCTACACCGTCGACCTCCTCGCCGCGGTGCCCTCCATCGTCTACGGCCTCTGGGGCATCCTGGTCCTCGGCCCGGCCCTGGTGCCGGTCAACGAGTGGCTCGTCGGCAACCTGGGCTTCCTGCCGTTCTTCCAGCAGCCCACCCAGGTCGCCAACATGAGCACCGGCGGAACGCTGCTGACCGCGGGCATCGTCCTGGCCGTCATGATCCTGCCGATCATCACCGCGGTCACGCGTGAGGTCTTCATGCAGACCCCCAAGGGACATCGTGAGGCCGCGCTCGCGCTGGGCGCCACCAAGTTCGAGGTCGTCAAGGTCGCGGTCCTGCCCTTCGGGTTCTCCGGGTACATCTCGGGCTCGATGCTCGGTCTCGGTCGCGCACTCGGCGAGACGATGGCCCTGCTCCTCATCATCTCGACCGTCGGTCCCATGAACTTCAACCTCATGGAGAGCGGCGAGACCTTCGCGACCAAGATCGCGAACAACGCGGCCGAGTTCGACTCGCCCGCCAAGACGGGCGCCTACATCTCGGCCGGCCTGACCCTGTTCGTCCTGACCTTCATCGTCAACGCCGCCGCCCGCGCGGTCGTCGCCGGAAAGAAGTGACCATGTCTGTGACCACGACAAGTTCCGCGGCCGACCCCGTCAAGAAGCCGTCGGGCTTCACGCCGATGTCCGGGCGTCGAAAATTCACCGACGCGACGGTGCGCGTGGCCGTCGTCGCCGCCCTCCTGCTGGCACTCGTCCCGCTGGTGTGGCTGGTGTTCACCCTCGTCTCGCGCGGCATCGAGCCGATCCTCGACATCGGCTGGTGGACGGAGGCCGAGCGCCGTGGCGGCGCGGCCAACGCCATCATCGGCACGCTCATGCAGACCGCGCTCGCCGCCGTCATCTCGATCCCGCTGGGCATCTTCGTCGCCATCTACCTGGTCGAGTACGCCACCCAGAAGTCACTCCTGGCGCGGGTCACGACCTTCATGGTCGACATCCTCTCCGGCGTCCCGTCGATCGTCGCCGCGTTGTTCGTCTACGCGGTCTGGCGAACCACCCTCGGCCTGCCGCGTTCGGGCTTCGTCGTCGCGATCGCACTGGTGCTGCTGATGGTCCCGCTCGTGGTCCGCGCCACCGAGGAGATGTTGAAGATCGTTCCGCAGGACCTGCGGGAGGCGTCGTACGCGCTCGGCATCCCCAAGTGGAAGACGATCGTCAAGATCGTCCTGCCGACGGCACTCTCGGGCATCGTCACCGGCGTCATGCTCGCCATCGCCCGAGTGATGGGCGAATCGGCGCCCGTGCTGATCCTGGTCGGCGCGACGCGTGCGATGAACTTCAATCCCTTCGACGGCAATCAGCAATCCCTGCCGCTGATGATGGTGCAGCAGTACAACAACGGACCGGGTGCCTTCGACCAGGTGTGGGGAGCGGCGCTGACCCTGGTCATCCTCGTCGCGATCGTCTACTTCGGCGCAAAGGTCGTGTCGAAGTTCTTCGCCCCCAAGACCTCCTGATCCCTCACCCTCTCGGGTCATCTCCTCCAGAACGGAACCAACCCCATGGCCAAGCGCCTCGACATCAAAGACCTGAACATCTACTACGGCGACTTCCATGCGGTTCGGGACGTCACCCTCGAGGTGCCGCCGCGCTGCATCACCGCCTTCATCGGCCCGTCGGGCTGCGGCAAGTCGACCGTGCTGCGCACCCTCAACCGCATGCACGAGGTGACGCCCGGCGCGTACGCGAAGGGCAGCGTGCTGCTCGACGGCGAGGACATCTACGGCAAGAGCGTCGACCCGGTCAGCGTCCGCGCGACCATCGGCATGGTGTTCCAGCGCCCGAACCCGTTCCCCACCATGTCCATTCGCGACAACGTGGTCGCCGGCCTCCGGCTGCAGGGTGTGCGCAACAAGTCCGAACTCGATGACGTTGCCGAGAAGAGCCTGCGCGGCGCCAACCTCTGGGAAGAGGTCAAGGACCGTCTCGACAAGCCCGGCGGCGGCCTCTCGGGTGGTCAGCAGCAGCGCCTGTGCATCGCCCGCGCGATCGCAGTGTCGCCCGACGTGCTGCTGATGGACGAGCCGTGTTCGGCTCTCGACCCGATCTCGACGCTGGCGATCGAGGACCTGATGGGTGAGCTCAAGAAGGAGTACACCATCGTCATCGTGACCCACAACATGCAGCAGGCGGCCCGCGTCAGCGACCAGACGGCGTTCTTCAACCTCGAGGCCGTCGGCCAGCCGGGTCAGTTGGTGGAGATCAACGACACCGAGGCGATGTTCTCGAACCCGACGAAGAAGGAGACCGAGGACTACATCTCGGGTCGCTTCGGCTGATCGTCAGACCAGGACCCATCCTCGACACGGACAGGCCCGCTCGCCTTGGGGTGAGCGGGCCTTGTCGCGTTGGCAGGGTGGATGGCCGTGCCCGGGATGGGAATCGCCTGGCGGGCACAGTCACATGTTGAGCAGCAGGATCGCCAGCAGCGCCACCAGGGAGGCGGTCACGCCGAGGTAGGCGAGTATCTTGCGGCGATGGGCGGCAGCCTCGGCGTCTTCGTCGGTCGCCGCATTGAAATCGGGCTCGGTCGGATAATGCTGGGCCATGTCCGCCACCCTAGCCACGACCCCGGCCTGTGTGAAATCCCTCCGCGACGAGATCTTCACTGACATGAAAAGAGGCCGAGATCAGTTCGTTGAACTGAATTCTCGGCCTCTGAAGGTGTGGTCTCCCGCTCGGTCACGTGAACCGAGCGAGAGAAATCACCCGACGTTCTGGAACTGCTCCGGGGTCTTGCCGGTGGCCGTGAAGACGACGCGGCGGCCGATGAGCACGGCGTGGTCGGCGAACCGCTCGTAGTAGCGGCCCAGCAGGGTCACGTCGACGGCGGCGGCGACGCCGTGCTTCCACTCGCGATCCATCAGCACCGTGAAGAGGTGGCGGTGCAGGTCGTCCATCGCGTCGTCGTCTTCTTGCAGACGCAGGGCCGCCTGCGGGTCGCTGGTCACGAGGACCTCGTGCGCGCTCTTGGCCAGCGCGACCGCGAGACGCCCCATCTCCGCGAAGTAGCCGTTGACCTCTTCCGGGAGTGCCTTGGCCGGATGGCGACGGCGCGCGACCTTCGCGACGTGCAGCGCGAGCGCGCCCATACGGTCGGCGTCGGCGACGATCTGGAATCCGCTCACGACACCGCGCAGGTCACCCGCGACGGGTGCCTGCAGGGCGAGCAGCGCGAAGGACTGTTCCTCGGCGCGAGCCGTGAGCTGGCTCATCCGCTCGGTGTCGCCGATGACCTCTTCGGCGATGGCGAGATCGGCCTGCAGCAGTGCCTGCGTCGCCCGCGACATCGCGGTGCCGGCCAGCTCGCACATCTCACCCAGTACCGAGGTCAGCGCCTCGAGTTGCTCTTGGTAGGCGGTACGCATTCATCAAGGATACGTGCGTCGCGACTCGTATCCGACTCCGACCGATGAACGCATGATGAACGTCCGGTACGTCCTGTGCGGGCTCCGGGTCGGTGCGTCCCCGAGGGGTCGACCACAGCGCATTCATCGAGGTGACGAGGGTCACGTACAGGTGGTGTCGCCTGCGTTCGTGATGGCCAGGTCGTTGGGGAGGTTGCCGGTGTTCTCGGCGGGGGCGAGCTGGTCCACGGTGAGCGTCGACCCGGCGGCGGGTACCGACTCGAGGCTCCCGGTGGAATCGGCGCCGACGATCAACTCCACACCGGACTTCACCGTGCGGTCGAGCTGGATGCTCGCGCCGGGGAACAGTGCGGCGAGCGTCGCGGCCGCGTCGCGCTGTCCGGGGCCGTACCGGACGACGGTGTCGTTGCGGTTCTCCGAGGCGTCGGCGACACCTCGGACGTCGAAGCCGTAGGGGACCAGCTGTTCGGAGACCTCGGAGGCCAGGCCCGTCTGACCGGTGCCGTTGAGCACCCGGACGCCGACGTTCCCCGGGTTCTGTGCGGTGGCCGTGACCGGGCCGGGCGCGCCCGCATCGGCGCCCGCATTCGAGCTGGGCGCGCTGGGACTCGAGGGTGCCTTCGACGTCGTCGGCTTCTTGCGGGCCTGCTCACCGGGCAGAGGGAGGTCGTCGATGATCGCGTCGAAGATGGCGTCGATGTCGTCGGTCCGGGGGATCTCGTTGTTGGCGCCGTCGGTCGACGTGCCCGAGGTGGGGATCGTCAGGAACGACACCCGGCCGGCCTCGATGCCCTGCATCGACTCCGCGAGCTTGATCAGCGACTGGGTGTCCACCCCGTCGACGTAGCTGTACTCGATGAACGTGTTGACGATGCCGTTGAGCTTGTTCGGGTTCGACAGGACGTTGCCCGACAGCGACGACCGCAGGAGCGACGACATGAACAGCTGCTGGCGCTTGATGCGTCCGTAGTCGCCGTTGCCTTCCGAGGAGATGTTGCGGGCCCGCACGTAGTTGAGCGCCCGCCGCCCGGTCAGCTTCTGCTTGCCGGGCTTGCGCAGGATCTGGCCGATCTCGTAGTCGTAGAGCGGCACCGTCGAGCAGACCTCGACGCCGCCGATCGCTCGGACGACCTTCTCGAAGCCGAAGAAGTCCATGCCGATGAAGTGGTTGATGTTCAGGCCGCTCATCGCGGTGATCACGCGGACGAGACACTGCGGACCGCCCGCGGCGTAGACGCCGTTGAGTTTGACGTCGTCGGCGGGCGCCATCTCGGCGCCGTACGCGCCGGTCGTGTTGTCCCAGGCCCGGCAGGCCGGCTGGTCCACCTGGAGGTCGCGCGGGAACGACACCGCGACGACGCGACTCCGGTTCGCGGGGACGTTCACCAGGATGACGGTGTCCGACCGGGCGCCATCGGCGTCGGCCGTGGTGCCCGCGCCCACCTTCGCGTTCTTGCCGCCGCGGGTGTCGGTGCCGACGATCAGGTACGTCTCGTCGCCGTACTGAGCGTCTTTGTTGCGGATGTTCTCGTCTTCGGGGTCGACGGCGGTGACATTGCGCCAGTTGCCGTTCCACGTCTTGATGTAACCCCACACGAAACCGGTGCCGACGAGGGCCATCACGCAGGCGATGGCGACCAGGATGCGCCCGGTTGCCGTGGTCTTGCGCAGCATCGCCCCGCGACGGTCGTCGGACCGTCCGGGATGGCGGCGGGGACCGGAACGCAGGGCGAGCGGACCGGTGAGATCGGGTGTGCGTTCCAGCGGTTGCGCCGGTGGAGCGCCGGCCGGGCCGCCGGATTGCGGCTCCTGCGCGCGGGATTCTTCGATCGCACGTTGCGCGGTCGCCCGGTCGGACAGATCCGGTGCGGAGTCGCCGATGGTCGGGATCTTCTGGGTGACGTCGTTGCCGAAGTGATGAACGGTGGTGGGGCGGTCGTCCGGCTCGGGCTGCGACGACGCGCGCCGCGGCGGGGAAGTAGGCGGCTGGTCCGTGGGTCGACCGGCGGGCGGGGGCGCGAAACGGCGGGACCGACCGCGCGTGCTGGGCGGTGTCTCACGGGGCCCCTCGGACCGCGACCGTGCGGCCCGGCGCGACTCCGATCGGCCGGGGTCGGCGGCCGGGGCGTCCGTCGACTCCTCGGCGTTCATCTGCTCGAGGAGTTCGCGAACCGTCAGTCGAGTACGGCCGCGGACGAAACGATCGGCCGAGCGGGGTTCACGCAGGCTGGGATGTGCGGATGAGTCCGGGACGGGAGGCGTGTCGAACTTCTCCGTGGCGTCGTCGCGGGGGCGTCCGGCGCGACCGCGACGAGAGCGGTCGGCGTCGCCGCCCGTCTCCGGGTCGTCCGGGCCCGATGTCCAACGACTCAATGCACGTTCCTCATGCCCCGAGGTCTGATTCGCAGTCTCACCGCAGATCGGGGCTCGATCGGCGCGGTGCGCACAACAAGGTCCCGGGGGACCGGGACCTTCGCGTCATAGTACTGACCGCACCTGAGAAACAGTCTCAGCCGGGTGCGCGATGTGACAGTTTTCGCAGTTGGCTCACCCGCGGTTGCAGGGCGGTGGACTGATCGCTGTGCGATCGAAGTGCGGTTCGGTCAGCCGCCGGAGTGCATGATCTCGGCACCCGCCGGGACCACGTCCTCGTCGGGATCGTCGAGCCAGCCGTCGGGCAGCGCGACCTTGGCCGGCGATCCCTGGCGACCGCGCGGACCGTGCCCGTCGGACGGGAACGGCGCGTCGGCGGGCAGCTCGGCGAGCAGCTCACGCAGTTCGTCGACACTGCCGACCAACGCCATACGACGACGGATCTCCGATCCGGCCGGGAACCCGCGGAGATACCAGGCGACGTGCTTGCGGATCTCGCGGCAGCCCTTCATCTCACCGTGGTGGTCGACGAGCAGTTGGCAGTGCCGGACCATGATGTCGGCGACCTCACCCAGGTTCGGCGGGGTCGGGGCCTCGAACCCGCCCAGCTCTGCGGCGAGTTCGGCGAACAACCAGGGTCGGCCGAGACAACCGCGTCCGATGACCACGCCGTCACACCCCGTGCGGTTCATCATCGCGACCGCGTCGGCGGGTTCGAAGATGTCGCCGTTGCCGAGTACGGGCACGGACGTCACGTGCTCCTTCAGACGGGCGATCTCGTCCCAGTCGGCTTCGCCGGAGTAGCGCTGCGACGCGGTGCGGGCGTGCAGGGCGACCGCAGCGGCGCCTTCCTCGGCGGCGATCCGACCGGCGTCGAGGTGGGTGCGGTGCTCGTCGTCGATGCCGATGCGGAACTTCACCGTGACCGGGATGTCGGTGCCCTCGGTGGCGCGGACGGCCGCCGCGACGATGTTCCGGAACAGGGTGCGCTTGTAGGGGATGGCCGAGCCGCCGCCCTTGCGGGTCACCTTCGGGACCGGGCATCCGAAGTTCATGTCGATGTGGTCGGCGAGGTTCTCGTCGACGATCATCTTCGCGGCCTGATAGGTGTACTCCGGGTCGACGGTGTACAGCTGCATCGACCGCGGGTTCTCGTCGGGCCCGAAGGTCGTCATGTGCATCGTGACCGGGTGCCGCTCGACGAGTGCGCGGGCGGTCACCATCTCGCAGACGTACAGGCCGGAGACGGTTCCGGTGCGAGCGAGTTCGAGCTCACGGCACAGCGTCCGGAACGCGACGTTGGTGACCCCGGCCATCGGGGCGAGGACGACCGGGCTGGCCAGTTCGATCGAGCCGATGCGCAGCGCAGAACCGGCGCCCTCGGTGGTCGAGGGCGCCGGGTTGCTCCCCGAGGTGCGGGCCTCGAGGGGAAGGGTGGTGCTCAGGATGCCTGCTGCTCCCGCTTCTTGGCCTCGCGGGCGAGGGAACGGTCGCGCATCTCCTCGAAGCGCAGGGTGTCCTTCTCGAGCTGCTCGAGGAATGCGGCGAGCTCCTCGCGGACCTTCTCGCCTTCGCTGGTGAAGTCGTCACGCTCGAAGACGTTCCACTTGCGCAGAACCGGCATGACGACCTCTTCGAGGTGCTGGCGGAGGTCGTAGATGCCGTGCTTGGCCATCAGGACGCCGTGACGGCGGAAGTTCGGCATGCCGGCGCCGGGCATCTGGAAGTTGGTCACGATGTCGGTGACCGCGCGCAGCGTCTGGTCGGGCGAGATGTCGAAGCCCGCGCCGCAGATGTTGCGGTAGAAGATCATGTGCAGGTTCTCGTCGGCCGCGATGCGCTGCAGCATCTTGTCGGCGATGGGGTCGTTGCACGCCTTGCCGGTGTTGCGGTGGCTGACGCGGGTCGCGAGTTCCTGGAAGGTCACATACGCCACCGAGTGCAGCAGGCCCAGCTCGTCGGCGTGCTCTTCGAGCTCGTCGACGCGTCCGGCCGCGGCCAGCATCGGGTCGTAACCGTTGGTCATGTGGATCATCCGCGCCTCTTCGAGGGCGACGGGATCGACGCCGCGGGTCACCACGAGGTAGTCGCGCATCACGATGCCGTGCCGGTTCTCCTCGGCGGTCCAGCGGCCGACCCAGTGGCCCCATGCGGAGTCCATCGAGAAGTTGTCGGCGATGACGCGGTGGTACGACGGCAGGTTGTCCTCGGTCAGGAGGTTGGTGATCATCGCGGCCTTGGCGACCTCGTCGAGCTGGGACTGCTCGGGGTCGTAGTCGACGCCACCCAGGGCGGCGAAGTTGCGGCCCTCGTCCCACGGCACGTAATCGTGGGGGTTCCAGTCCTTGGCGATCTTGAGGTGACGGTTGACGTTGTCCTCGGCAACCGGTGCCAGCTCCTTGAGGAGCTCGAGTTGCGTCAGCTCGCGTGCCATGTAGATGTCCTCCGAACGGTGTCCGCGTGTCTCGTCATTGCGTGTCGTCGTTATGTTTGCGTCAGGTCGATCGATCCCCGTTCGCGGCCGGTGGCCACGATCGCGGGTCGCGACGTCGTCGTGGGCAGATGCGCACCCCGCCCACCGAACCGTGGTGTACCGGGTGGAACCCCCGTGCGCCCGTCGCCACTGGTCAAAGTTCTAGCGTACGGCACGAGTACCGGTGTCCCAAGTCTGTCCTCTGGGAGTCGTTCCCGTGGCGCCTCGCCGTTACGAGGGCCGACCGTGGTGTCGGTCACGTTCGATCTCGGCCCGCCGGCGCCCCCATCTGCGCAGGTCGGAGCGCCGACGGAGGGCGTCAGCGCGCGGGGCGCCGAGATGCGAACATCGCGCCTGTGGTCTCCATCCACGCCGTGGCCGGTTCGTCGATCGAGCCCGACTCGCGCGCCTTCTCACACCACCGCATCGCCGCCCGGCCGAATTCCATCGGGTTGTAGACGTCCTCCTCGCGGCTCCAGAGGCCGTCGCCGGCATAGGTGAGGATGGTGATGTTGGTCGCCGTGATGTGCGACTGATCGCCGGGATCGCGCATGGGGTTGTCGACCTCGCAGATGACCCGTGCCGTCGGGGCGTCGACGACGTGCCACAGCGAGGGGAACCCGGTCATGTGGCTACCCGGGAACGACGACATCGTCCGCCAGATCCACGCCCGGATCTCCTCACGACCGTGCATGGTGCCCAGCGCGTGTTCGATGTACTCCGCATCAGGCGTGAACATCTCGGCGAATCGGTCCCAATCGCGGCTCACCGCGATCTCGGCGACCGTGCGCTGGAATCGGCCGAACGCCTCGTCGAGTTCGGCGGCGGTGAACCGGGGCGTGTCGGTCCCGGTGGTGGCGGAGTCGGGGATCGGGGTCGGGTTCTCGGTGGTTTCCATCGCCGCGATCGTAGAGTCCGGGACAGTGTCGTCGACCGCGTTTGGCGACACTCGGTAGCATTCGTGCCCTAACAAGCCACCGCACACGGACCGGTGAGGACGTCATGTACCAGGTAGGGGACCTGATCGCGGGATACCGCGTCCTCGACGTGCTCGGACGCGGGGGCATGGGGGAGGTCTACAAGGCCGCGCACCCACGGCTCCCGCGGGCCGATGCGCTGAAGGTCCTGCGATCGGTCCACGCCACCGACCCGGTCTTCCGGGCGCGCTTCGAGCGCGAGGCCGACATCGTCGCGCCGCTGCACCATCCCAACATCGTCGCCGTCTACGACCGGGGCGTCTTCGAGGGACTCCTGTGGATCGCGATGGAGTACGTTCCCGGAACCGACGCCGCCCGCATGCTCGCACGCGAGGCGCCGCTCGACCCCGGACTTGCGTGCACGATCATCTCGGGGGCGGCGGCCGGGCTCGACGCCGCACACCGCGGCGGTGTGATGCACCGCGACATCAAACCGGCCAACATCCTCATCACGCCGGGTGGCGACTCCGGCGAGGGGATGCCCGAAGCGATCAAGCTCACCGACTTCGGCATCGCGCAGGTCCTCGACGAGGTGACCCACCTGACCGGCACCGGGATCACGATCGGCACCATGCGGTACGCGTCGCCGGAGCAGATCGAGGGGTTGCGCGTCGACGGGCGAAGCGACATCTACTCGCTCGGCGCCACCGCTTATGAATTGCTCACCGGCACACCGCCGTTCGATTCGCCATCGCTGCACGGGCTGATGACCGCGCACATGCGGTCGGAACCGCCGTCGGCGAGCGCGCGCACCCGCGCATTGCCTGCGGCGATCGACAACGTGCTGACCCGGGCCATCGCGAAGGATCCCGCACGCAGGTTCGCCACGGCGGGGGAGTTCGCCGCCGCTCTCGCCGACGTCTTCGACTCGCGTTCCACGCTGATCGGTCCGGCCGTGCGGTCCGATTCCGACCGGGGGGCCACGCCGGTGCACGCCGTGCCGCCCCCGACGCAACAGGTCCTGCAGAACCCCGCGTCGCCGATGGCCCTGCCCCATGCGGTCACCGCTCCGTTCGGCCAGGGACATGGCCCCGGACACGGCGTGCCGTCCCCGGTGGCGCCGTCTGCCCCGCGGCCGGGGCCGCCAGAACGGCTGCAGCGGCCGGGGCCGCCAGAACGGCTGCAGCGGCCGGGGCCGCCAGAACGGCTGAAGCGGCCGGGGCCGCCAGAAGGGCTGCAGCCGTGGGCATCCGGGGACGTCCACCGGCCGTCGGGTCCGCGAGGTCGACGGACCGGTCGTCTGGTGGTGATCGGCGTCGTCACCGTCCTGCTGGCCGGAGTCCTCGGCGCCCTGGCCGGTGTGGTCCGTCTGTCGGCGGTCGCGCTCGACCCTCCGGACCCGCCCGACGTGGAGGTGTCCACGACCGCCGTGGAGCTGACGTGGAACGGGGTCCGGGGCGCGACCGACTACGTCCTGACACAGAACGACAAGGTGATCTACGCGGGTCCGGCGACCGAGTTCTCCGCACCCCGGCCGGTTCCCGGGACGTACACGTATCAGGTCGCGGCCCATCGAGACGGGCGGACGTCGGATTTCTCGCGCAACTCCGAGCAGGTCGACGTCTTCATGACCTGGGGTGAGCTGCAGCCGATCGCGGACCTCTACCACGACGTCATCCCGGCGACTCCGTTGAGCACCAACGGTTTCGACGCCATGCGGTGCTGGGGCGAGGACGGCGACCTCGCGTTCTCCTCCTCCAAGCGGACGGTCTCGTGTACCCGCGACGCACCGAAGGACGACGATGCGGCGGGCGACGGTCCGGAATCCGACGCGCCGAAGGTGGAGTACCAGGTGATCATCGACAGCTACGACACCTCGGACGAGGCGGTGACGGCGGCCAAGGTGACCGCCTACGACCTGCGGGGAGTGCCCTACACGACGGCCCAGGGGCACGCGGGCACGCTCTACCTCTCGGACAAGCAGAAAGAGCAGGGCCAGGCGATCCTCACGTTCGGCGCGGGCGATCACGCCCGGACCGTGGTGTGGGTCGTCGTGCCCGGGCGGCCTGCGTCGGCGGCCGCGGACGTACTGGCGAGGTTGCCGATCTGATGAGTCACCAGACCCCGGCGGACCCCGCGTCGTCGCCACGCGGATTCCGTTCCGTCGCTTGGATCATCGCGCTCGTCGTGGTGTCGGCGGTGGCGGTCGCGGCCGGCAGTTTCTTCCTCGTCCGCGCGGTTACCGCGCCGGACGCGCCCGAGACGCCGGGCGGACTGACGCTGACCACGAGGCCGGGCCACGTCGTCGCGACGTGGCAGCCGGTCCCCGGGGCATCGTCATATCAGTTGGTCCGAGGCGACGGCCTCGTGGTGTACGACGGTGACAAGACCGAGGCGATCGACGCGCGTGTCCCACCGGGAGAACACGAATACCGGGTCATCGCGGTGCGCGACGGGGTGTATTCGGAGTCGGGACCCCGACAGCGGGTGCGCTCCGGCGAGAGCTGGGGGGAGTTCGCGCCGCTGGTGGCGCAGTTCCCCGAGATGCTCCCGCAGTCGCCGGACACCGCCGCGTCGTGGATGAACGCCGAGTGCATCCGCCGCTACTCCGGCGGTCGCGACGAGGTGGGGCCGTCGGAGAACGGTGTGGGCGAGGTCCGCACCGTGTTCGTGGTCCGCTGCGCCGCCGGCGCGGTCGACCGTCCGTTCGGGGTGTTCTGGTTCGCCTCCAAGGACGCGCTGAACGCGGAGTACTCGCGACTGTCGTCGACGTCGCGGCCGGTGAAATGGCGGCACGGCACCGGGTTGATCGACGAGAACGGCCGGGGGGTCTTCAAGATCACCGACGACCCCGCGCGCGAACTGGCGATGATCGTGGTCCTCGAGACGGAGTCGCAGGACATTCTCCAGATGGTCGACTCGTTACCGCTCTGACCACCGCCGCTCTGATCACCACGGCACTGGCCACCGCACTCGTGATCCGGCCCGTTCGCGGCTGTGGCGTATCGCGGTCGGCGCAACCTGCTCCGCGAGGGACACCGGGTGCGGCATGATGGCCTGGGGTGCCTCCGGGGTGGCGCCCACTCGAGGAGAGGCTGGACTCATGCAGCGCTTGAGCGGACTGGACGCATCGTTTCTCTACCTCGAGACGCGTGCGCAACTGATGCATGTCATCGGTCTCTTCGAGATCGATCCGAGCACCATGCCGGACGGATATCGATTCGACAAACTCCGCGCCGAGATGGAACGACGCGTAGCCGCCATTCCGACCTTTCGGCGCAAACTCGACAACTCGCTGCTCAACATCGACCACCCGGTGTGGATCGAGGACGAGGACTTCGACATCGAGCGCCACGTGCATCGCGTCGCGGTGCCCGCGCCCGGTGGTGCCGCCGAGGTCGCCGAACTGTGCGGTCATCTGGCGGGCCAGACGCTCGACCGGGGCAAGCCGCTGTGGGAGCTGTGGGTCATCGAAGGTCTCGACAACGGCCGGGTCTGCGCGATGCTGCGGATGCACCACGCCGGGACCGACGGTGTCACCGGCGCCGAGATGCTCGCCCAGATGTGCACGCTCACACCCGAACCCCCCGAGCTCGACGCCGAGAAGGTCGGCGAATCGGCGGGCCCGTCGTCGCGCACCGCGATGGCGGCCGGCGGCGCGGTCAACTTCTTCGTGCAGCGACCGCTGGCGATGGTCAAACTCCTGCCCCGCACCGTCAGTGTGCCCATCGGGTGGCTCCGTCGCGCACAACAGGATTCGGCGATGCCCGCCCCGTTCCGTGCCCCGCGTACGCGCTTCAACTCGCCGATCACGCCGCACCGGAGCATCGCCGTGACGCAGCTGTCTCTCGACGACGTCAAGCGCGTCAAGAACCACTTCGACGTCAAGCTCAACGACGTGGTCCTCGCGATGGTCGGCGGTGCCCTGCGTACCTACCTCCTCGGCCACGACGAGCTACCCGACCGGCCGCTCGTCGGGATGGTGCCGGTCTCCGTGCACGGAGCCGACGAGAAGGATCTCGTCGTGACCGGCACCAACAAGGTCACCGGCATGTTCACCCTGCTCTCCTCCGACGAGCCCGATCCGGTCGCCCGTCTGCAGAAGCAGGCCGAACTGAGTCGCACCTCGAAGGAGCATCACGCCGAGATCGATGCGAACATCCTGCGGTCCTGGGCCCAATTCGCCCCCGGCACCACGCTGTCGACCGCGATGAAGATCTACGGCGACCGCAACTGGGCGGCGGCGCACCCGCCGGTCTTCAACGTCCTGGTCTCCAACGTCGCCGGACCGGACTTCCCGCTGTACTTCCTCGGCGCTCGCGTGACCGCCGTGTACGCCCTCGGCCCGATCATGCACGGCCTCGGACTGAACATCACGGTCTTCTCCGCGGACGGCAACCTGAACGTCGGCATCGTGGGGTGCACCGATCAGACCCCGGACCCGTCGGCGATCGCCGACGCGTTCGACGACGAGCTCAAACATCTGCTCGCCGCCTGCGACTGACCGGCAGTGGGGGCCGATCTAGCTCCCGGATTCACCGCCGGCGAGCTGGTCCAGCCACAGCCGAGCCGACGCATCCGACGGCGCCCGCCAGTCACCGCGCGGTGACAGAGACCCGCCGGAGCCGATCTTCGGCCCATTCGGCATCGCGGTCCGCTTGAACTGGTTGCCCATGAAGCGCTTCAGGAACACACCGAGCCAGTGGTCGATGGTCGGGGCGTCGTACTGGTTGCGCTTGTCCTCGGACAACAGGTCCGACCATGGCCCGCGGGTTCGATCGCCCCAGGCCTGGCGTGCCAGGTACGCGACCTTGCTCGGTCGATAGCCGAATCGGGTGACGTAGTAGAGGAAGAAGTCGTGCAGCTCGTACGGGCCGACGGCGTCCTCGGTGCTCTGAATCCTGCCGTCGTCCCCCGCGGGCACGAGTTCGGGCGAGATGACGTCGTCGAGGATCTCGCCGAGGACCTCGGTGGTCTCGGCGGAGTGGTGGCCGCTGCGGATCATCCACCGGATCAGGTGCTGGATCAGCGTTTTGGGGACCGAGCCGTTCACGTTGTAGTGCGACATCTGGTCGCCGACGCCGTACGTGCACCAGCCGAGTGCCAGTTCGGACAGGTCGCCGGTACCCAGGACGATGGCCCCGTTGTTGTTGGCGAGCCGGAACAGATGTGAGGTGCGCTCGCCCGCCTGCACGTTCTCGAAGGTCACGTCGTAGACCTTCTCGCCCCGCGCATACGGATGGTCGAGGTCGGCGAGCATCTGTTCACACGACGGCCGGATGTCGATCTCCGCGCCGCTCACCCCCAGCGAGGTCATCAGCGCGTGTGACCGGCGCAGCGACGGGCCGCCGGTCGCGAATCCGGGCATCGTGTATCCCAGGATGTTCTCGCGGGGGAGACCGAGGCGATCGACGGTGTCCACCGCGACCAGCAGGGCGAGGGTCGAGTCGAGACCACCGGAGACCCCGATGACGATCTTCTCGATACCCGTCGACCGCAGTCGCTGTGCCAGTCCCTGGACCTGGATGGACCGGACCTCGGCGCATCGGTCGTCGCGGTCGGCCGAATCGGCCGGGACGTAGGGGAAGCGGGGGATCACCCGTCGCACGACGTCGTCGTCGGACAGTGGGCCGAACGAGAACGGGATGCGACGCAACGACTTCAGGCGTTCCGCGTGATCACCCACCTGGTCGCGCAGGCTGATCATGCGCATCCGTTCCTGGCGGAGCCGATCGAGGTCGACGTCGGCGGTGATGATCTGGTCGGTCGTCGCGAACTGTTCGCTGCGGGCGAGCAGCGAACCGTTCTCGGTGATGAGGGCATCGCCGTCCCAGGCGAGGTCTGTCGTCGACTCGCCGTAACCGGCTGCCACGTACACGTGCGCGGAAATGGTCCGGGCGGAGTGTCCGGTGCAGAGGTTGCGCCGGTAACCCTCCTTGCCGATGGTGACCGGGCTGCCCGACAGGTTGGCCAGCACGGTCGCCCCGGCCAGCGCCGCCCAGGTGCTGGGCGGGATCGCGACCCAGCCGTCCTCGCAGATCTCGACGAACAGGGCGAAGCCCGGCACGTCGTCGGCCTCGAAGATCAGGTCGGCCCCGAACGGGACCGGTGTCCCGCCGATGGTGACGGTGTCCGGGACCGCGTCCCGCGCGGCCGCGAAGAAGCGCTGTTCGTAGAACTCGCGGTAGTTGGGCAGATACGACTTCGGGACGACGCCGAGAACGGCGCCGTCGTGGATCACCGCGGCGCAGTTGTACAGGCCGTCGCCCACGCGCATCGGGAGACCGACGCTGACGACCGGGGTCAGGCCGGAGCTGGCCGCGACGATCTCGCCGAGCGCCGACAGACATGCGTCGAGAAGCGCGTCCTGATGGAAGAGGTCGTCGACGCTGTATCCGCACAGGCCGAGTTCGGGGAAGACGACCAGACATGCGCCGTCCTCGGCGGCCCGTGTCATCAGTTCGATGGTGCGCGCGGCGTTCACGGCCGGCTCGGCGAGGGTCAGGACCGGAACTGCTCCGGCGACGCGGACGAAGCCGTTTGCGTAGACAGACACCCTCAAGACCCTAGCGACGCGATCGTGAAAGCGCGGGCCGGTGGGCGGCCGGCCGGTGTGCTCAGGCCGAACGCCACCAGGTGTCGGAGACCTCGACGGGGGTCGTCCGCTTGTGCCGGTTGCGGATCCACGTGGCCTCGATCTTCTCGGCCGCCTCGACGGGGATGTCGCGACCCTCGAGATAGTCGTCGATGTCGTCGTAGCGCAAGCCCAGCTCGTCCTCGTCGGTCTGGCCCGCCTTCTCGTCGAGCAGGTCCGCGGTCGGCACCTTCTCGGCGAGCTGTGCGGGAGCGCCGAGGTGGCGGAGCAGCGAGCGGCCCTGCCTCTTGTTCAGACCCGACAGCGGCAGGATGTCGGCGGCACCGTCGCCGAACTTGGTGAAGAAGCCGGTGACGTTCTCCGACGCGTGGTCGGCGCCGATCACGAGCAGCCCGCGATCCCCGGCCACGGCGTACTGCGCGACCATGCGGTGCCGGGCCTTGGCGTTGCCCTTGGTGAAGTCGGTGAGCGCAGTGCTGGTGGCCTGAGAGATCTCGTCGTTCAGCGCGTCCACGCCCGGTGCGATGTTGATGGTCAGGACCTCGTCGGCGGCCACGAAGTCGACCGCGGCGGCGGCGTCGTCCTCGTCGTGCTGCACCCGGTACGGCAGGCGCACACCGACGAACACCGCGTCCCCGCCGTCGGCGCGGATATTCTCGGCCGCCAGTTGGGCGAGACGACCGGCGAGGGTCGAGTCCACGCCGCCGGACAGGCCGAGGACGTAACCCTTGGCACCGCTGGCGCGGAGATAGTCGACGAGGAACGCCACCCGGCGCTCCACTTCGTCGGCCGGATCGATGGTGGGCTTCACTCGCAGGGCGTCGATGATGTCTCGCTGGATCTCACGCATCACCCAAGTGTGTCGGGCAGACGGCGTCGCGGCCACCTTTCCGCTCGGCGGGTCACGCTTCGCGCGGGATACGGACCCCGATCAGGCGGGCGTCCGGGTCGGGTTCGAGACCGAGGCGATCCCACGGGTGCGTCACTGTCACGACGGCGTATGCCGACGTCGGGAAGCGATCGATGTGCCCGTCCGGGTCGAGGGTGAGGGCCGTGGCCGGCATTCCCGGCTCATGTCCCACCACGAGAACTGTGCGCGCGTCCGACGGCGCATGTATCCGGATGGACTCGAGGATGTCGTCGGGGTGGCCGCCGTAGATGTCGTCGACGAACGTGACCGGCGCGTCGATCCCGGTGCGTTGGAGTGTCTGACGTGTCCGCGTCGAGGTCGAGCAGAGCACCGCGTCGACGGACAGGCCTTCCTCGGCCATCCACCGCCCCGCGAGAGCCGCCTGCCGGTCCCCGCGCTCGGCAAGCGGGCGATCGTGGTCGGCGGTGGCGGGCGGATAGCCCGACTTGCCGTGCCGCATCAGGATCAGCGTGCGGCGCTCGCTCATGCCGCCCCGTGCTGCGACGACCTGTCAGGCGCATCTCCGCGGCGCGAGTCGACGGCCATCTGCCGCAGCACCCGCACCGTCGCACGCCACGCCGCCGCCTCCTGGTGGAGGAACGCCGCGTGTTCGTCGTCTCCGCGGGCCTCGGCCTCCTCGGCCGCCACATCGAACTCCAGGTACTCGTCGACGGCACACGCGACGAGTTCGTCGACGGTGGTGCAGTCGGTGCAGGCCTCCTCGATCGCGGCGGCGTCGAGGGTGGCCAGTCGTTCCAGATCTGACCGATAACGCATGAATCCGAATCTACGTCGTCGGAGCAGGCAGTGGGGGTTCCGACACCGCGGATTCGGCTTTCGGCGACCCTCGCCCGGACCGCGACCACCACGGGACGCCGTTACCCTGGGGAACGTGCACACCTGGGTACCCGCGCTCCTCGCGGTGCTGGCCGCGTTGATGATCGCCGCCGGCACCGTGTTGCGTCAGCGCGCCTCCCGGGTCAACGGCGCCATCACCCCGGGCTGGTGGGCGGGTGCGGCCATCGCCCTGTGCGGGTTCGGATTGCAGGCATCGGCCCTGGGACTCGGGTCCATCCTGCTGGTGCAACCGCTCGTCGTGCTCGCGGTGCTGTTCGCGCTTCCGCTGGAGGCGTGGGCCGATCACCGGCACCCGGCGCCGATCGAATGGGCGTGGGGCGGGGTCCTCGTCGCGTGCGTCGTGACGTTCCTCATCGTGGCGCGTCCCGAGCCGTCGATGCGCAGGCCGGACGCGTTGCTGATGTGGTCGACCGTCGGTTCGGTGGTCGCCATCGTGGTGGCCCTGGTCGTCTTCGCGCACCGTTCCAGCCCGCACTACAAGGCACTGTTCTACGGACTGGTCGCGGGCATCCTGTTCGGGGTGTCGGCATTGCTGGTCAAGACGGTCATCTTCCAGATCACCCACCACTTGTGGCGCACCTTCGCCCAGCCGGAGATCTACCTGTTCGTGCTGGTCGTGGTCTGCGCGATCCTCGCCCAGCAGATGGGCTTCGGCGCAGGTGACCTGCAGACGTCGTTCCCGTCGATGACGGTCGCCGAACCGGCCGTCGCGATGGTGCTCGGTGTCCTGCTCCTCGGGGAGAATCTCCAGGTGTCGGTGCCGACGGCGCTGTTCCTGGGGATCGTGTTGGCGATCATGGTCCGCGCGGTGTGCGAGCTCGCGAAACTGTCCGCGGTTCGTGGCTACGAGCAGGCCGTCGCCGCCGAGGAGGCCGCGGCCGAGGAGGCCGGATCCCGCCCGGCGGCGTGACGCTGATGATGTCGGGCAACCCGCCGGAGGGCTGGGGGGCTCCGACTAGGAGGGGGCGATCTCCGCAGCGAGGTTCTCGGCCCACTCCGCTGCCTGCTTGGCCGGCTTGATCGGCGACGAGTTGTCGTGGCGGGCGTGCTCGCCGACCTGGACCGCACCGCGCTTGGTCAGCATCTCGGCCATGATCTCGCCGCCACGGTTGAACGTGTCGTAGATCGAGTCGCCGAGTCCGAAGACGGCGAACCGGACCCCGGTCAGATCCGGGTCGACGCTCTCGAGCTCGTCGGCGAACGGCTCGGCGCCGGTCGGGAGTTCGCCCTCGCCGTACGTCGAGCAGACGATGACGAGGAAGTCCGCGGGGTCGAGGTCCTCGACCGCGAACTCGCTCATGTCGTAGATCGACGGGTCGTGGTCGGCGGCCAATGCATCGGCAATGGCATCGGCGACGAGCTCACCGTTTCCGGTTTCGGTTCCGTAGAGGATGACAACCGACATGTGAACTCCTCTCGACGTCGGCGTTTTCGCTCAGCGAGGGTAACCTAACCCGCTCGCCGTGACGAAATCACTGGTGGTCGGGGGTTGGAAGAAATACTTGGATGTCCTACTATGTGGTGACACAGGCCATAACCCGACGAAGCCAAAGGTGATCTCCGTGTCCGCACCCGCTGTTCCCTCGATTCCGCACTACCTGAACGGCAAGCGCGTTCCCGCCGAGGGCGGCCGCTTCGCCGACGTCTTCAATCCGAGCACCGGTGCCGTTCAAGCACAGGTGCCGCTGGCCTCCACCGACGAGGTCTCCGCCGCGATCGCGACCGCCTCGTCCGCGCAGAAGGAATGGGCCGCCTGGAACCCGCAGCGCCGCGCCCGCGTGATGATGCGGTTCGTCGACCTCGTGAACAAGAACGCCGACGAACTCGCGACGACCCTGTCGCTGGAGCACGGCAAGACCCACGCCGACGCTCTCGGCGACATCCAGCGCGGCGTCGAGGTCATCGAGTTCGCGATCGGCATCCCGCACCTCATCAAGGGTGAGTTCACCGAAGGTGCCGGCGGTGGTATCGACGTGCACTCCATCCGGCAGCCGCTCGGTGTGGTCGCGGGCATCACGCCCTTCAACTTCCCGGCGATGATCCCGCTGTGGAAGGCCGGCCCCGCCCTGGCGTGCGGCAACGCCTTCATCCTCAAGCCGAGTGAGCGCGATCCGTCCGTGCCGGTCCGCCTGGCCGAATTGTTCAGCGAGGCAGGACTTCCCGACGGCGTGTTCCAGGTCGTGCACGGCGACAAGGAAGCCGTCGATGCGCTGCTGACCCACCCCGACGTGAAGGCCCTCGGCTTCGTCGGCAGCTCCGACATCGCGCAGTACATCTACTCGACCGCAGCCGCGCACGGGAAGCGCTCACAGTGCTTCGGTGGCGCCAAGAACCACGCGATCATCATGCCCGACGCCAACCTCGACCAGGTCGTAGACGCACTGATCGGCGCCGGTTACGGTAGCGCCGGCGAGCGGTGCATGGCGATCAGCGTCGCGGTGCCGGTTGGCGAGCAGACCGCAGACCGTCTGCGCGCCAAGCTGATCGACCGGGTGAACGCTCTGCGTGTCGGCCACAGCCTCGACCCCAAGGCCGACTACGGGCCGCTGGTCACCGCCGCCGCCCTCGACCGCGTCCGCGGATTCATCGACAAGGGTGCCGAAGAGGGTGCCGAGATCGTGATCGACGGCCGCGACCGCGCCAACAACGAGCAGACCTTCGGCGACGAGGACATCTCGAAGGGCTTCTTCATCGGCCCGACCCTGTTCGACCACGTCACCAAGGACATGACCATCTACACCGAGGAGATCTTCGGTCCGGTCCTGTCGATCGTGCGCGCCGGTGACTACGAGGAGGCCCTCGCGCTGGCGTCGGATCACCAGTACGGCAACGGTGTCGCGATCTTCACCCAGGACGGCGACGCCGCCCGCGACTTCACCGCCCGCGTCGACGTCGGCATGGTCGGCGTGAACGTGCCGATCCCGGTTCCGGTGGCGTACTACACCTTCGGCGGTTGGAAGCGTTCGGGCTTCGGTGACCTCAACCAGCACGGACCGGCGTCGATCCAGTTCTACACCAAGACCAAGACCGTCACGACGCGCTGGCCGTCGGGCATCAAGGACGGCGCCGAGTTCGTCATCCCGACGATGGACTGATCGGCGTTGACGACCTTCGCCGAGGCCGCGACCGCCCGGCTCGACGGTGACGAACGCGTCATCGTCGAGACCGCGGCGGGTTTCGCGGCCAAGAAGCTGGCGCCGTTCGCGCTGGAATGGGATGCCTCGAACCACTTCCCGGTGGAGGAGCTGCGTGAGGCGTCAGAGCTCGGGATGGGCGCCATCTACTGTTCCGAGGACGCGGGCGGCAGCGGCCTCCGCCGTCTCGACGGTGTCCGCATCTTCGAGCAGCTGGCCTACGCCGACCCGGCCGTCGCGTCGTTCCTGTCCATCCACAACATGTGCACGTGGATGGTCGACAAGTACGGCACCGACGATCAGCGGTCCACCTGGGTGCCCCGGCTGGCGACCATGGAGACGGTCGCGAGTTACTGCCTGACCGAGCCGGGTGCCGGGTCGGACGCGGCGGCACTCGCCACGCGTGCCGAACGGTCCGGTGACGAGTACGTGCTCACCGGGGTCAAGCAGTTCATCTCCGGTGCGGGGTCGTCGGACCTCTACGTCATCATGGCCCGCACCGGCGAGGCCGGTCCGAAGGGGATCTCCACGTTCCTCGTGGAGAAAGGTTCTCCCGGACTGAGTTTCGGTGCGCAGGAGCACAAGATGGGCTGGCACGCGCAGCCCACCGCCCAGGTCATCCTCGACGAGGTGCGTGTGCCCGCGGCCAATCTGCTCGGCGGCACCGAGGGCATCGGATTCGGCATCGCGATGAACGGCCTGAACGGGGGCCGCATCAACATCGCGGCGTCGTCGCTCGGTGGCGCACAGGCGGCCTTCGACAAGGCGGCCGCCTATGTCGCGAGTCGTCGTGCGTTCGGGAACGCGCTCATCGACGAGCCCACCATCCGGTTCACCCTCGCCGACATGGCCACGTCGTTGCAGGCATCGCGGCTGATGCTGTGGCAGGCGGCGACCGCGCTCGACGACGATGCGCCGGACAAGGTCGAGCAGTGTGCGATGGCCAAGCGATTCGTCACCGACACGTGTTACGAGGTCGCCGACCAGGCGCTGCAGTTGCACGGCGGGTACGGGTATCTCACCGAATACGGAATCGAGAAAATCGTCCGCGACCTCCGTGTGCACCGCATCCTGGAAGGGACCAACGAGATCATGCGAGTCGTGCTCGGCCGTTCGATCGCGTCCCGCCACCGGGACGGCTGACAACCCGTCCTCCACAACCACTTTCGTAGGAAGCAGAGACAATGACGACGATCGCCTTCCTCGGCCTCGGCAACATGGGCGGCCCGATGGCCGCCAACCTGGTCAAGGCCGGCCATACCGTGCACGGTTTCGATCCGGTGCCCGAGGCGGTGAAGACCGCCCAGGACAACGGCATCGAGACGTTCCCCGCCGCGATCGAGGCCGTGGCGGCCGCGGAGGTCGTGATCACGATGCTGCCGAGCGGCGCCATCGTGAAGAAGCTGTACGACGACATCCTCCCGGCCACGCCGACCGGGGCGTTGTTCATCGACTCGTCGACGATCTCCGTCGACGACGCCCGCGAGATCCACCAGCGCGCTGCCGAGCACGGCTTCGCGCAGCTCGACGCGCCGGTGTCGGGTGGCGTCAAGGGTGCCGTCGCCGGCACGCTGGCGTTCATGGTCGGAGGTGAGGACGAGGCGTTCTCGGCCGCACGCGGAACCCTGGACCCGATGGCGGGCAAGATCATCCACTGCGGTGCCGCCGGCGCGGGCCAGGCCGCGAAGGTCTGCAACAACATGGTTCTCGCGGTCCAGCAGATCGCGGTGGGCGAGGCCTTCGTCCTGGCCCAGAAGCTGGGTCTCGACGATCAGGCACTCTACGACGTGATCACCGGCGCCACCGGCAACTGCTGGGCCGTGCAGACCAACTGCCCGGTCCCGGGGCCGGTCCCGACGTCGCCGGCGAACAACGATTTCAAGCCGGGCTTCGCGACGGCACTGATGAACAAAGACCTCGGTCTGGCGATGGACGCCGTCGCCAGCACCGGGTCCCGCGCCCCGCTCGGCACCCACGCCGCACAGCTCTACCGCGGCTTCGCCGAACAGCACGCCGACCTCGACTTCAGCGCGATCATCACGTCACTGCACTAGGTTCGGGGTTCCCCTCAGATCCGTATGACGTTGTGTCCGTATTCCGGACGCAACGTCATACGGGTTTCAGGCGGCTGCTCGCTCGAGCGCAGCTCGGACGTCCGCGATGACTTCTGCCGGGCGCTCGACCAGATCAACCCAGGTGAAATTGAGGACCGTCCACCCCTGGGCGGTCAGGAGCTTTCGTTTCATCCGGTCCCGCTGGAAGGTCTGCGTGTCCCGGTGGAACGCGAAGCCGTCGATCTCGATCGCCACTTTCACATCTGGGAACGCGAAGTCGATGACGTAACCATGGGCCGGCATGTTCGCCACCCATCCGGTGAGCCCGCCCTCGGTGAACAATCGGCCCGTCATTCGCTCGGCTTCTGAACGAGCCCCGTCCCCGAGTAGCCCCGCAGATACGAGGCAACACGCGGAGCGCCATGGCGTCCGGGATACCGGGCGTGCGCAGTCTGCAGCGCGTCGACGGACACCCGCCTGGTCAACAGAGCGGAGTCGATGACGCTGATCCCCAGCTCTGTCGAAGCGTCGAGGACGGTCAGGGCAGCTGCGGTGGTTCGGAGTCCCTGGTGCACCGCGATGTCCTCGTCGTGCAGGTGCCGGTACCGAACCACCGCGGTCGCCGACGATCGTCGTGCTTTGCCCCGGGTTCCGGTGTAGACGAGGTGCTTCCTGGGCTCTGCGTCGTGGAGTCCGAGCCACCAGGCGGCCGCTGCACCACCGAGAACGGCGTCGGCATGCACGGACAGCACCGCGATTCTGGCCTGGGCACGCGCCGCGCGGGCGTGCCCCGCGACCAGATACACACCGCGGGCCACCGCCGTCCACTCCCCGGCCGCCACCCTGCGGCGGATCGTCGACGAGTCCACGCCGCACTCACGAGCTTCCCGGGCCGAGAAGACGCCGTCGCGGCGGACTGTCAATTCGGTGATGTCCATGATTGTTCGACGCTGACGGCGGGAACACGGTTCCATCGCCGACGGCGTGAGAAACCTGTATGACATCGGGTCCGGAAACCGACTACAACGCCATACCGATCAGAAGTCCCCGTTGTGCTTGCGCAGTGACTGGATCGCGCCGACGAGGCCGCTCATCTCGGTGTCGGACATGCCGACATCGGCGAAGACCTCGTCGTTGAGGGTCTCGGTGGCGCGGGCGACGGTGTCGCGGCCGAGGTCGGTGATCTCGACGAGGGTGGTGCGCCCGTCGGTGGGGTGGGGAACCCTCCGGACCAGCCCGCCTTCCTCGAGGCGACGGATGGCGTGGGTGACGCTGGTGACGTGCACCTGAAGGCGGTCGCTGGCCTTGGTGATGGGCAACGAGCCCTGCCGCGAGAAAGCCAGCAGGCGAAGGAGTTCGAAGCGCGAGAAGCTCAGGTCGAAGGGGCGCAGCGCGGCCTCGACGCGGGCCAGCAGGATCTGGTGGGCACGCATCACCGAGGTCACCGCGACCATGCCGTCGGCGACCTCGCCCCACCCGGCCTGGGTCCAGTTGTCCCGCGCCTCGGCGATGGGGTCGAAATCCATGCTGCGCCCTGCCATACGGATACCCTAACGGGCGCTTGGTCCCGTATCGGTCAGGCGCGGACGGGCCGGCCGCCTCAACCCCGGTGCGGCCGGTGTTCGATGAGCATCTCGATCGCGCCGACGACGGTGTCCGCGAGTCCGACGGCGCCGTGGTCGCCGAGCTCCCCGCGCTGCTCGTCGGCGCGCATCATGATCACTGATTCGACGAGCCGGAAGGGCAGCAGCGTGCGCTTGTCGGTCTCGTCGTCGAGCGCGGCCGCGGCCAGCGATGCGTATGCACCGGCCAATTCCTGCCTGGCCGTGCGGAACTCGACGAACCGCTGATCGCCGACCTCGGGTAGGAGATACAGCGCGCCGAGATTCCAGCGCGACCGGGCGAGCTGGTCGACGTCGAACCGGGCGAGCTCGAGCAGTCTCGGCAGGGCGGGGCCAGGGTCGTCGAGGAGGCGTCGGGCATGGCCGAGCGACGCGTCGACGGTGGTCTCCAGCAGGGTTGCGAGGATGTCGTCCTTCGTCCCGAAGTAGTGGTACATCGACGCCTGCCGGATGCCGACGGCCTCGGCGATCATGCGCGTCGACGTGCCGGTGTACCCGTGTCGGGTGAACAATTCCGCGGCCGCGTCGAGGATCTCCTCGCGCGCGGTCTCCCCGCGGCGCCGGGCGGGGATCAGGCGTGGGCGGCCGCGGCCGGCGGGGGCCGACGCCGCGCTCGAGCCGGTCGCCATGTGTCCTCCTGGGGGTCAATGGATTTCCCGACAGTAGCCGACGCTTCGGGCGATACGGCGTCTCGACGAGGCGACCGGGAAGGAAAAGCCGGGCGCGTAACAGGGCCGTAACCGGAGTTTGCGTGACCGGAACAAATCTGTCAATCGATAGAAATGAGCGAGGGCTTATCTATCAGGTGACAGGAAACAGCGCTCAACGTGGAGCTTTCGGAAAGGAAGACCGCGCCATGACCTCCACCCCCGAAGTGGCTCCCGTGACGACGACACCCCCGCCGGGCACCGGGCCCGGCACCTCGGACCGCGATGCCTCGGATCTCTCCGAGCTCGGTTACGACCAGCAGCTCCACCGATCTCTCGGCAAGTTCGCGTCGTTCGCCGCGGGCTTCTCGTTCGTGTCCATTCTGACCACCATCTTCCAGTTGTTCGGACTCGGGTTCGGCTTCGGCGGGCCGGCGTTCTTCTGGACCTGGCCGATCGTCTACGCGGGCCAGTTCCTGGTCGCCCTCTGTTTCGCCGAAATCGCTGCGCGGTACCCGATCTCGGGTGCGATCTACCAGTGGTCGCGGCGCATGGGCGGCGAGGTGGTCGGCTGGTTCGGCGGCTGGTTCATGATGATCGCCCAGGTGGTCACGGCCGCCGCGGCCGCGATCGCCCTGCAGGTGGTCCTGCCGTCGATCTGGCTGGGCTTCCAGATCGTCGGCGACGACCCGACCCTCACCACGACCAGCGGTGCCGCCAACGCGGTTCTGCTCGGCTCGATCCTCGTCGTCATCGTCACCGCGATCAACTGCGTGGGCGTCCGGTGGATGAGCCGGGTCAACAGCATCGGTGTGGTGTGCGAGCTCGTCGGCGTCGTCGCGGTCATCCTGGCCCTGTTCACCCACGCCCAGCGCGGGCCGGACGTGGTCTTCGAGACCGGCGTTCCCGGCCAGCAGCCCGGGTACATCTGGGCGTTCATCGTGTCCGGACTGATGGCCGCCTACGTCATGGTCGGTTTCGGTTCGGCCGGTGAGCTGGCCGAGGAGACCCGCGACCCCCGGCGCGTCGCCCCGCGCACCATCCGCATGGCGCTCACGGTGTCGGCCATCGGCGGTGGATTGATGCTCCTCGGCACCCTCATGGCCGCACCCACGCTCGACGAACAACTCGCGACCGGCGGCCTGCCCTACGTTCTCGACTCGGTGCTCGGCAGCTTCTGGGGCAAGGTCCTCCTGGCCGATGTCGCGGTGGCCATCTTCATCTGCACTCTCGCCATCACGACCGCGTGTTCACGACTGATGTTCTCGATGGCACGCGACGGCCGGCTCCCGTTCTCCGCGCAGCTGTCCCACGTCAACAGCCGGACGGGCACCCCGATCGTCCCGTCGATCCTCATCGGCCTGCTGTGTATCGGCATCCTCCTGGTCAACATCGGCAACTCGGCGATCTTCGCGACCCTCGCCAGCGTGTGCATCATCCTCATCTACCTCGCGTATCTCGCCGTCACCGGCCCGATGCTCTACCGCAGGTTCCAGGGCTGGCCCCATGCGGGCGGAGTCGACGCCGGCGGCCGGAAGTTGTTCAGCCTGGGCCGGTTCGGGATCGTCGTCAACGCCCTCGCCGTTCTCTACGGCGCGCTCATGGTGATCAACCTGGCGTGGCCGCGCGCCGAGGTCTTCGATCCCTCGGGCGAGATGCCGATCCTGCGCTGGGCGGGACCGATCTGCATCGTCGCCACCGTCCTGGTGGGCATCGCCTGCTATCCGCGCGGCAAGGAGCACCCCCGACCGGTGGACACCGCACGCGCCTAGTTGACCGAACACCCCCGACGACAAAAGGAACTCCCATGACCACGAGCACAGTTCCCGGCACCGGGACCACCTCCGGGGCGCGCGCACACGCCCGAGCGCAGGCCGGTGTCATCACCGACAGCATGCCGGTGGTCCCGGCGTCACGATGGCCGAACCCACCTGCCGATGTCGACGCCGCGACCCTCACCTGGGCCGAGACCGTGCCCGGTGGCCGGTACACCAGCAAGGTCCTCGCACGCGGCACGCGGGTCCGGCTCCACGATGTCGCCGGCGCGGCGTGCGCACACCTGATGTTGTGGCGTGCCGACGCCCCCTGGGAGCGACTCAACGTCGCCGACACCGTCAAGGTGCCGTGGCAGGCATACCTGGGTGCCGGGCACCCGCTGCTCAGCGATCAGGGGCGGGCCCTGGCCACCGTCGTCGCGGACGGTTCCGGACGCCACGATGCCCTGTGCGGCACCACGACCCTTGCCTCGAACACCTCGAGATACGGTGCCGGCGAGGTGCATTCAGCCAGCCCGGCCGGTCGTGAACTCTTCACCCTCGCCGCCGCCAAGCACGGACTGACCCCGTCGGACGTCGCGCCGTCGCTGTCGTTCTTCCACGGGGTGACCGTCGACCCCGACGGTTCGCTGCGCTCGACCGGCAACGCGGGCCCGGGTACCGCGGTGGATCTCGTCCTGCACCTGCCGTGCATCGTCGCGGTCGCCAACACCGCTCATCCGCTCGACCCGTCACCGACCTTCGACACCACATCGCTGGAGGTGCTCGCGTGGCGGGCGGCGCAGGACCTCGAGACCCTCGTCGCCGATGCAGGCACGCGCGACCCCGAATACCAGCGTGCCGTTGCCAACTCCGAAGACGTCTGGGCTGCAGCTCATTTCTGAGCTGACCCGCTGAGAGGACACCACAGTGACCACCGCACACACCATCACCGATGCCGCTTCGGCCCCGGCCGCCGACCTCGCGCTCGTCCCGGGCGACGTCGTCCTCGACGCTCTCGTGGGCGACCGGGGACCGTGGTCGGGCGTCGTCGCCGCCGGTGACGTGCTCACCATCGTCGACCTGTACGGGAACCAGGCCGTCGACACCCTGTTCTACGCGGCCGACGATGTGTCACGGCGATACTCGGCACAGTCGACGATCGCCGCGCAGGGCAACATCTTCCTGACGACGGGCAGCGTGATCCGCGACCACGAGTCGTCGCCGCTGATGACGATCGTCGCCGACGAGGTCGGCAACCACGACACCCTGGGCGGCGCGTGCTCGCAGGAGTCGAACACGCTGCGCTACGGCCACCACACCAAGCACCAGCACGCCTGCGTCGAGAACTTCCTCATCGAGGGCAGCCGACACGGACTCGGCAAGGCCGACCTCGTCGGGAACGTGAACTTCTTCATGAACGTCCCGGTCGATCCCGACGGGTCGCTCGGCATCGTCGACGGCCTGTCCGCGCCGGGCAAGCGCCTGGCATTGCGTGCCGAGACCGACACCCTCGTGCTCATCTCCAACTGCCCGCAGATCAACAACCCCTGCAACGGATTCGATCCCACTGCGGTGCGGGTCGTCGTGACCCGCCCGTCCTGATCCCCGTTGTCCCGCACGCCCACGCACTGTCGTCTGACGAGGAATCCCACATCATGTCTGCCACCACCGCGGGGTCGGTGACCGTTCTGCGGTCCGGTCCGCTCACCACCATCCAGGACTGGCCCGGCCGCATCGGGTACTGGAAGGTCGGCGTCCCGCCGTCCGGTCCCATGGACGATCTGTCGTTCCGGCTCGCCAACCTGGCCGTCGGGAATCCGGAGACCGCAGCCGGGCTCGAGATCACCCTGATGGGGCCGTCGTTGCGGTTCGACGAGGCGGCCGTGGTCGCGGTGACGGGCGCTCCGGTGACCGTCACCGTCAACGGAACGACCGTGCCGCAATGGTTTCCGCTCCGGTTGGCGGCCGGCGACGTCCTCGACGTCGGCACCGTCGGGTCACTGGGCATGCGGGCCTACATCGCGGTGGCCGGCGGACTGGACGCCGAGGACCATCTGGGCAGCCGGTCGACGTTCACGATGGGTCGCTTCGGTGGTCTGGACGGACGGGCACTCACCGCAGGCGACCGGCTCGCACTGTTCGGGGGGCCCAGCGCGGCGCCGCGGCGGATTCTGGGCGACGAGCAGCCCGCCTTCACCAACAACTGGCAGCTCGGCGTGACGGTCGGCCCGCACGGTGCGCCCGAGTTCTTCACCGAGGAGGACATCGCCGACCTGTTCGCCGCCGACTACGAGGTCCACTTCAACTCCGACCGCACCGGAATCCGGCTCATCGGACCCCGGCCCCGCTGGGCGCGGGAGGACGGCGGCGAGGCCGGTCTGCATCCGTCGAACATCCACGACACCGCCTACTCGGTCGGTGCTCTCGACTTCACCGGTGACACACCGATTCTCCTCGGCCCCGACGGGCCCAGTCTGGGCGGTTTCGTGTGCCCGGTGACCGTCACGACGGCCCAGCGGTGGAAGCTCGGACAGCTCAAGCCCGGCGACACCATCCGGTTCGTCGCAGTGCGTGGCGATCGTGCGGCATCGCCTGCCCAGACGGGACTCGGGCGGCGTGCGAGTTTCGTCGACGTGCTGTCGTCCGGTGGCGACCTCGACAACGGAATCCTCGGCAGCACGACGACAGCCGACGGGTCCACGGCGGTCACCTACCGCCGGTCCGGTGACGACAACGTCCTGGTCGAGTACGGCGAGATGCATCTCGACCTGGCTCTGCGCGCCCGGGTGCACGCGCTGAGCGAACGGATCGCGGCCGAGAAGCCGCGTGGTCTGATCGATCTCACGCCGGGAATCCGATCGCTACAGGTCAAGGCGGACCCCGATGTGTGGTCGCAGTCGCAGATGCTCGAGTGGCTCACCGAGTGCGAGAGTCAGTTGCCCGCGGCCGAGGATCTCGCCGTCCCCAGCCGCACCGTTCGGTTGCCCCTGTCGTGGGATGACCCGGCCACGCGCGAGGCCATCGAGCGGTACATGCTCGGCGTCCGGTCCGACGCCCCCTGGTGCCCGTGGAACATCGAGTTCATCCGCCGGATGAACGGCCTGGACTCCGTCGACGACGTATACCGGACCGTGTTCGACGCGAGTTACCTCGTCCTGGGTCTCGGGGATGTGTATCTCGGTGCACCGGTCGCTGTTCCGCTGGATCCCCGCCATCGTCTCGTCACGACGAAGTACAACCCCGCCCGCACCTGGACGCCGGAGAACGCCGTCGGTATCGGCGGCGCCTACCTCTGCATCTACGGCATGGAGGGTCCGGGCGGTTATCAGTTCGTCGGGCGCACGACACAGGTCTGGAACCACCGGCACCCGCTGCCCGCGCCCGGGTTCGATCCCGAACACCCGTGGTTGCTCCGCTTCTTCGACCGCATCCAGTGGTATCCGGTCAGCGCCGAGGAACTCCTGGACATGCGCGCCGACGTCGCCGCGGGACGGGGCGACAGCACCGAGATCACCGACGGGATGTTCTCGCTCGCCGAGCATCAGACCTTCCTGGACGACAACGCGGACGACATCGCGGCCCGGCGCCGGACCATGGAGGCCGCTCGGGCCGAAGAACGGCATCGCTGGTCACAGCAGGGTGAATTCGCGCTCAAGACAAAGCATGTCGAGGATTCGCCGACCACGGACAGGGCCGCGGACAACGCGGCGGATCAGGAGCAGGTGGCATGACCAGGATCGACGACATCTACCGGCGCATCGCGGATCGGCCGGAGGTCTTCCTCGCGATCCGACCACAGGCCGACGTCGAGGCCGATCATCGACGGTCCCTGGCAGCGGGCGGTCCGCTGGCCGGAGTTCTCCTGGCCGTCAAGGACAACGTCGACGTAGCCGGGCTGCCGACCACCGCCGCATGTCCCGGGTACGCCTACTCCCCGGATGCCGACGCCGATTCGGTGGCCGCGCTGCGTGCGGCCGGCGCGGTGGTCATCGGCAAGACCAACCTGGACCAGTTCGCCACCGGACTGGTCGGCACGCGCAGTCCGCATGGCGCGGTTCGTGATTCGCGCCGCCCGGATCGAATCTCGGGCGGTTCGAGCTCGGGCTCCGCGGTCGCCGTGGCGCTGGGCTTCGCCGACATCGCCATCGGGACCGACACCGCGGGATCGGGACGCGTGCCGGCGGCACTGCAAGGCCTCGTCGGCGTCAAACCGACAGTCGGTGTGATCTCCACCGGCGGCGTCGTCCCGGCCTGTGCCAGCTACGACGTGGTGACCATCTTCGCCGCCGATCTCGCGCTCGCGAACCGGGCGACCGCGGCGATGAAGGCCGCGGTCGGACCCCGCCCGTTTCCCTCGTCGATCCCATACGCGGCGCCGGAACGGCCCACCGTGGCGGTGCCCGCCGAGCTCCCCGGCCTCGACGAGCGGTGGCGAGCGGCGTTCGACGACGCGATATGCCGTGCCGAGGCAGCCGGTTTCGTGGTCAAGACCATCGACCTGGCGCCGTTCCTCGAAGCCGCCAGGCTCCTCTACGACGACGCCCTCGTCGCCGAACGCGCCGACGCGGTGGGGGAGTACCTCGCCTCGGTGACCGACCCGATCGCCGACGGTGTGGATCCGACGGTCGCCGGGATCATCGGCGCGGCCGGACGTTTCTCCGCCGTCGACCTGCTGCGTGCCCGTCGTCGCCTGACCGTCCTGCGGGACGAGGCGATGGGGCAGTGGGGGGACGCGACGGCCCTGCTGGTCCCCACCGCCCCCATGCATCCCACGATCGCCGAGGTCGCCGCCGACCCGGTCGGCGTGAACTCGACGATGGGGACGTACACGAACTTCTGCAATCTGTTCGATCTGTCCGCGCTCGCGGTCCCCGCCGGCACCGTCGCCGAGGCCGACGGCACCGAGTCCCGCTTCGGTGTCACGTTCCTCGGCCGCGGCCACGACGACGCCGTCCTCGTCGACGTGGCCGGCCGGTTCCTCGGCTCACCCGTTGCGGGTCCCTCCTGGGTGGAACCGGACGATGCGATCGAGCTGGCGGTCTTCGGCGCACACATGCGCGGTGGACCCCTGACGCAGGAACTCTCCGACCGCGGCGCGCGCTGGGCGGGTGAGGTCACGACCACCGCGGCTTACCGACTGGTGGCCTTGGACACCACACCTCCCAAGCCCGGCCTGATCCGGGATCCCGCTGCGGGACGGGCGATCCGCGGTGAGATCTGGACCCTGCCGTCGGCGGCTCTCGGCGAGTTCCTCGCCGCCCTTCCGCAACCGATGATGCTGGGCAGGGTGGAGATCGCCGCGGGCGAGACCGGACCCGCCAGGTGGGTCGTCGGATTCGGTTGTGCGGCCGATGCCGGAGCCGAGGGCGAGAGCCTCGACCGCGACCGCTGGTAGGTGAGCCCAGACCTGGACGCCTGTCCCGAAGTCCGTTTCGTGCCACAAGTCTCGTTCGGCTACCAATCGGCCGCCCGTGATGATTGACTGACTCATCTCGGTGGGGCGGGGAGAGGGAGTGGGACGTATGACC
>NZ_JAKOIW010000031.1 GCF_022206305.1 Gordonia sp. 'Campus'
CCCCGAGAACCGCCCCCGACAACCGCCCTCAGTAGCGGAGCCGACGACATATCGTCGCCGGGTCGTCGCTGCAGGGTGGATTTCCGGGGTGGATTTCGGCGCCGGGCGGGACACGAGTGCGTCGGCGGGATGCGGGTGCCGTGCGGGTCTAGACGCGGACCGGATAGGTGTGGTCGACGATGTCGGGGACGATCGTGCCCTCGACGAAGATGCCGTGCCAGACCATGAAGATGAGCACGGTCCAGAGGCGACGGCTGTTGTCCACCACACCTTCTCGGTGCTCGTTGAGCATCGCGATGACCGCGTTCTTGTCGAAGATGTGATCGGTCTGCGAGTTCGCGATGGTCTCGTGCGCCCAGTCGAACATCTCGGTGCCGGCCAGCCAGTGTCGGATCGGCACCGGGAAGCCGAGCTTCTTGCGGTGCAGCACGTGTGCCGGGACGATCTGCTCGAGTGCCTTGCGCAGCGCGTACTTCGTTGTGCCGTGGGCGATCTTCTCGTCGTGGGGGAGTCCCTCGGCGATCGCGAAGACCTCGGGGTCGAGGAACGGTACGCGCAGTTCGAGGGAGTTGGCCATGGTGATCTTGTCGGCCTTCACCAGGATGTCGCCGCGCAGCCAGGTGAACAGATCCAGATGTTGCATGCGCGCCACCGGATCCCACCCCTCGCTCATCGCGTAGATGGGCGCGGTCACGTCGGTGTGGGTCCACTCGGGGCGGTAGTCGCGTAGCACCGCGCGCAGCCGGGCGTCGTCGAAGCTGCGGGCGTTGCCGTAGTAGCGCTCCTCGAGGGTCAGTGACCCCCGATGCAGGAGACTCTTGCCCCGGGTGCCCTCGGGAATCCGGTCGGAGATCTTGCCCGCGGCCCGACGCAGCGGGCCCGGTAGCCGGTCGAACGCCGCCAGCGACAGCGGCTCCTTGTAGATCGTGTACCCGCCGAAGAGTTCGTCGGCTCCCTCGCCGGAGAGCACGACCTTCACGTGCTTGCGTGCCTCGGCGGCCACGAAGTACAGGGGGACGAGCGCCGGATCGGCGACCGGGTCGTCGAGGTACCAGACGATCGACGGGATGGACTCGATGAACTCCGACGGGCCGACGACCTTCACGACGTGACGGGCGCCGATGGCCTCGGCGGACTCGGCGGCGACGTCGACCTCGGAATACCCGTCCCGTTCGAACCCGGTGGTGAAGGTGATCAGGTCGGGGTTGTGCCGGATCGCGAGCGCGGCGATCGCCGTCGAGTCGATGCCACCAGACAGGAACGACCCGACCGTCACATCGGCGCGCATGTGCTTGGCGACCGAATCGGCGAGGGCATCGGCGATCTCGTCGTAACGCTTCTGGCGGGTCGCGTCGGTGACGGGGCGGACGCCGAACTGCGGGGTGAAGTATCGCCGCGTCGCGAGAGGGCTGCCCGGGGTCGCGGTGGCGTGACAGCCCGACTCCAGCCGCCGGATGTCGGCGTGGATCGTCTCGGGTTCGGGGACGTACTGCAGGACGGTGTAGTGCTCGATCGCCCGGGGATCGAGTTCCTTGGACAATCCGATGCGCTCGATGACCTCGAGAAGGCTCTTCTTCTCGCTGCCGAAGACGAGACCGCCCGGGCCGGACGCCACGAACAGGGGCTTGATGCCGAACGGGTCGCGCGCGAGGAACAGCGATCGGTTCTCGGTGTCCCAGATGGCGAACGCGAACATGCCGCGCAGGCGTCGGACGGCATCGGGACCCCAATGGTGGAAGGCCGCGACGATCGCCTCGCTGTCACCCTCGGTGCGGAACAGCACACCTTCGTCTCGCGCGAGTTCGGCGCGGATCTCCAGATAGTTGTAGATCTCTCCGTTGAACACGAGTGCGTACCGGTCGGGGTTCTCCGGCGGTCCCCAGCGCAACGGCTGGTGCGAGTGCTCGATGTCGATGATCGAGAGGCGGTTGAAGCCGAACACGATGTCGTCGTCGTGCCAGGTGCCGGGTTCGTCGGGGCCACGATGCCGCATGCAGTGTGAGGCCACTGCCACCGCGTCGACGACATCGGCGGCCCTTCCGTCGGAAGTCAGCAGGCCGAGCAGACCACACACGTCTTGTTCTCTCCGTTCAGTTGCCGTCCACGCATCCGTCCCGGCACGCCGGGGTCGGGACCGAGTATGCCTGAAGTCCCGCGGTGTTTCCCCACCTGGCGTGGTGACCGGAACGATGCGGCGACAACGGGGGTCTCGACGAGTACGGACGGCCGAGGGGACCGGGCCGCAGAGGCGGACACGGCCGGATCAAACCCCGATCACGAAAGGTTCCGCGGGTTGGTCTACGCTGCGTAGTACTAGGTGCAAGAATTGCTGTGTATCCACGGCAGGACCTTGCCCGGGCAGGTCATGTGGCATGCACTCACCTCGGCGCGAAGGCGCCGGTGAGCGAGCAGGAAGGCGTGAAATTGGCACACGGTGGACGGCCCCGAGCGAGGCGTGTCTCATCAGCGTCGCGGACGATGAAGCGGCTGGGATTCGTCGCAGCTCTCGGCCTCGGCGCACTGCTGATGTCGGGTTGCGACGCCAGTGAGGCGATGCGTTTCGGTTGGCCCGAGGGCGTCACGCCCGACGGCAAGGAGATGGTCGATCTGTGGACCTGGTCGGTCATCGCGGCCCTGGTCATGGGCATTCTGGTGTGGGCGCTGATCTTCTGGACGATCACGTTCCACCGCGCGAACGACGCGAAGAAGGGCGTGTTCCCGCGCCAGACCGCGTACAACGTGCCGCTCGAGCTCACCTACACGGCGATCCCGTTCGTGATCATCGCCGTGCTCTTCTACTTCACGGTCATCGTGCAGAACAACGTCGAGAGCAAGAACGACGACTCGAAGGTCGTCGTCGACGTGACGGCATTCCAGTGGAACTGGAAGTTCGGCTACAACCAGGTCGAGTTCTCCGACGGCACCACCTACAACGGCTTCGAGCAGAACGGCAACCCGTTCGAGGTCCAGGCCCAGACCGGTAGCGGCGGCGAGAGCGAACACGCCAGCGGCGGCGACCACGGTGGCGAGCACGGTGAGGTCCCGCTGCCCGCAGGCGGACGTGACGACGACATCCGCGACTACCTGAAGTTCGACAAGATCGAGACCGTCGGCTCGTCGTCGGAGATCCCCGTGCTGGTCTTGCCGACCGGCAAGCGGATCGAGTTCAACATCGCCTCGGCCGACGTCATCCACTCGTTCTGGGTGCCGGAATTCCTCTTCAAGCGCGACGTCTTCCCGTTCCCGGCGCAGAACGCGACCGACCCGGTCTTCCAGATCAAGTCGATCGACCGGACCGGCGCCTTCGTCGGCCGCTGTGCGGAGATGTGCGGCACGTACCACTCGATGATGAACTTCGAGGTCCGTGCGGTCGCCCCCGAGGATTTCGACAGCTACATCCGCTTCCGTGAGGCCAACCCGACGGCGACCAACGCCGAGGCACTCGCCTCGATCTGCCAGGCGCCCGAGTCGGTCACCACGGTGCCGTTCGACACGCGTCGCGCCACCGACGGCTCCGTCGGTGCCACGGGCAACCCGGACGATCCGACCCTCGCCAACTGCACCAAGAAAGTGAGCTGACGATGAAGATCGAGGCACGCCTCTTCGAGATGCTGACCGCCTTCTTCTTTCTGACGGGCGTCGCGTACACGCTGTTCACGGGCTTCACCAGCAAGGGCATCGAGTGGGTCGGCGTCGTCGGCCTGTTCTTCGCGGCGGGTCTGACGCTCATCGCGGGCACCTTCTTCCGCTTCGTCGCCCGACGGGTCGAGATCCGTCCGGAAGACTACGAAGATGCCGAGATCGAGGACGGTGCAGGCGAACTGGGCTTCTTCAGCCCGCACTCGTGGTGGCCCATCCTGATCGCCCTCGGCGCCTCGACCTTCGCGGTCGGATTCGCCACCGGCAACTTCTGGCTGGCGATCTTCGCGGCGTTCGTCATCATGGGCACCGCGGCCGGGCTCGTCTTCGAGTACCACGTGGGACCCGAGAAGCACTGAGGCGTCCTACCTCTCAGATCAGCCAGAAGCGCCCCACCGGATCTCCGGTGGGGCGCTTCTTCGTAGGTGGATGAGACGCCTGTGTACGGGTCAGCGACGGCCGGCGACAACCGGGCGGTAGACCTTCAGGATGCGATAGGCGACTCGGAAGTCCGCCTGCGAGTACGACTGTTCGACCTCCCCGTCGTGCGAGACGGCGACCGGCCCGTCGACGGCCCGGAAGCCGAACTCGGGCACCTGCATCTCGTGGTAGAGATGCGACCGTTGCAACCTGCCGGCTGCCAGTGAGCCGAGCAGCCGGACCGTGGCCCACCGGTGGCTCGTCTCGAGGATGCGTACATCGAGCAGGCCGTCGTCGATGCGAGCGCGACGAGAAGGCAGGAACCCGGTCGGCTGGTACAGCGAATTGCCGACAAGGAACAGCGAGGCATCGAACACGCGTCCTTCCACCTCGATCCGCACGTGGGGGTCGTTGCGGAGCACCTGCAGGACGGCGACAGCTGTGGCCAGTGGACGGCTGATGCGGTTCTGCAACCGGCGGCGGACACGGACGAAGTGCGGATGCGCACCGATGCTCGCGGTGTTCAGGATGAGCCGGGTGTCGTTGAGCCACACCGCATCGACGCGGGACGCCGAACCCGCCTTGATCGCATCGATCGTCGAATGCACCGAGGCACAGCCGATGTCGCGGGCGAAGTGATTGAAGGTGCCGGCGGGGAAGACCGCGATGGGCACGTCGGCGGCGATCGCCGCGCCTGCGGCACAGGCCACGGTGCCGTCGCCGCCCGCGACGCCGAGAATCTGCGCCCGACGCGCGGCGTCGTCGAACACCGCCGCCATGTCGTCGCCCTCGTCGAGTTCCACGATCTCCGAGGCGGGCAGCGCCTCGCGGATGGCATCGAGCACGCGTCTACCTCGCCCGTCCGCGGACCCCGGATTCACCACGACGACCAACCCGGCACCGTCGGGGTTGGGGGCCACGTCGACGACGCTGGGCGCCGCCGGCGACAGGGAGGGTTCGCTGATGGGTGGCACGACGCGGGCCCCGACAGTGGCGATCGCGGCGCCGATGCCGAGTCCCGCGGCCACGTCGCCGGGGTAGTGGGCGCCGGTGGCCACCCGGGACAGCCCCACGAGCCCGGCCAGCGCCGACAACAGCAATCCGGCGGGGGCACTCTCCACGGCGACACCGACCGCGAATGCCGCCGCGCTGGCCGAGTGTCCGGAGGGCAGCGAATTGGACGTCGGGCTGCGACGCCCGAGCCGGGGTCCGGGGATCAGGGCGGTGGCAGGACGGTCGCGGCGTCGGATGCGCTTGGCACCCTGGTTGACCACGACACTCGTCACGGCGAGTGAGGAGATGCCCCGGGCCGCTCCGCGCTGCAGCGACGGTCGCCCCGAGAGAGCGAGACCCGCGGCGATGGCCATCCAGAGTTTCGAGTGGTCGGCCGCGCGAGACAGCGCAGGCATCGACGCGTCGAGGAGCGGACTGGGTGAGCGCGCGATCGAGTCGTAGACCTCGGCATCGAGAGTGCCCATCCCACGGGTGATCTGGGTGAGACCGGAACTTCGGGGGCGAAACGGGCGCATGGCGTCCACGGTGCCACATCGGAGGCAGCCGAGCGGGGTGGGGGAGGGGCCGAGCCGGGTGGAGTGAGGAGGACCGCTCGCGGCGCCGGAACCGTTCCGACAACGAACACAGCGGGCCGTCGTGCCACCCTGATGGTGCTCGACGGCCCGCTGTGGGTCGTACGTGGAACTTTCGCCGAGAGACTTACTCGGTGAAGGGATTACCGCCCTTGGCCTGCAACTCGCGCAGGGCCTTGCGCTCGCCTGCCTCGATCTCGTGTTCGAGTTCGACGTTGCGCAACTGCTCTTCGAGCGGGTCGGCCGTGAGGATCGAACCGGTACCCGGTGCACCCGCGGAGCCGAGCTTGTTCATCCGCTTCGGCAGGGCCGCACCCTCGTAGGGGAGCGGGATCGGGTGTCCGTGGGAGTCGAGCGGGCCGAGAGGCTGGTGAACCTCGATGTACTCGCCCTGCGGCAGCCGCTTGATGATTCCGGTCTCGATGCCGTGGGCCAGGACCTCACGGTCGCTGCGCTGCAACGAGATCGCCCAGCGGTATGCGATGAAGTAGACCAACGGCGGCAGGATGATCAGGCCGATTCGACCGATCCACGTGGTCGCGTTCAGCGAGATGTGGAACTTGAACGCGATGATGTCGTTCATGCACGCGATGGTCAGCAGGATGTAGAACGAGAACGCCATCGCACCGATCGCCGTGCGCACCGGGGTGTCACGCGGACGCTGCAGCAGGTTGTGGTGTGCATCGTCGCCGGTGAGCTTCTTCTCGATCCACGGGTAGGCGAACATGACGCCGAAGATGATCGTCATGATCAACACGACCCAGTTCGACATCGGGACCGTGTAGTTGCCCAGGTACAGCTCCCATGCGGGGAACAGACGTATCAGGCCGTCTGTCCACATCATGTAGATGTCCGGCTGCGATCCCGCGGACACCTGCGCCGGGTTGTACGGGCCGATGTTCCAGACCGGGTTGATCTGGAAGACGCCCGCCATCACGGCCAGGACACCGGTGACGAAGGCGAACATGGCGCCGGCCTTGGCGGCGAACACCGGCATGATGCGGACGCCGACGACGTTCTTCTCCGTGCGGCCCGGGCCGGGGAACTGGGTGTGCTTCTGGTACCAGACGAGCGCGAGATGCGCACCGATCAGCGCCAGGATGATGCCCGGGAACAGCAGGATGTGCAGCACGTACAGGCGCGGGATGATGATGTCGCCGGGGAAGTCTCCGCCGAACAGCGCCCAGTGGATCCAGGTACCGACCACGGGGATGCCGAGGACGATGCCGCTCATCGCGGCGCGGACGCCGGTGCCCGACAGCAGGTCGTCGGGGAGCGAGTAGCCGAAGAAGCCCTCGAACATCGCCAGGATCAGCAGCAGGCAGCCGATGATCCAGTTGGCCTCACGCGGACGGCGGAACGCACCGGTGAAGAAGATGCGCGCCATGTGGATGATGATCGACGCCGCGAACAGCAGAGCCGCCCAGTGGTGGATCTGGCGGACGAACAGGCCGCCGCGGATCTCGAAGGACAGATCCAGGGTGGTCTCGTAGGCCTTGGTCATCATGACGCCGTTGAGCGGCTGGTACGCGCCGTCGTAGACCACGTGGGTCATCGACGGGTCGAAGAACAGCGACAGGTAGACGCCCGAGACGAGCAGGATGATGAAGCTGTACAGCGCGATCTCACCCAGCATGAACGACCAGTGGGTGGGGAACACCTTGTTGATCTGGCGACGCATGCCCGCGGCGAGGTGATACCGCGAGTCCATTTCTTCGGCTTGCGTGCCGATCCGTTCGGCGATGGTCATGACTTACGCTCCCAGAATGCCGGTCCGACGGGCTCGATGAAGTCGCCTGCCGCAACGAGGTAGCCCTCGCTGTTCACCGTGATCGGCAGCTGTGCGAGTGCCCGGGCGGCCGGACCGAAGATCGGCTTGGCGTACTCGAGTGCGTCGAACTGCGACTGATGGCAGGGACACAGGATGCGGTTGCTCCGCTGTTCGTACAGCGAGGCGGGGCAACCGAGGTGGCTGCACACCTTGGTGAAGGCGAAGTAGTCACCGTAGTTGAAGCTCTCCTGGCCCTTGCGCTTGACGGCGCGGGCCGCGTCCTCGGGACGCAGGCGGATGAGCATGACGGGGTTGCGGACCTCGTGGAGGCCCTCCATCAGCTTGTGCCGGGAGTGCTCGCTCTCACCGAAGCCGTCCGAGCGACGCCACGGGAAGACGGTTTCCATACCGCCGGCATCGAGATCCTCCGGCCGGACCAGGGCGACCTGGTACGGGTTTCCGGTGTCGCGACGCAGGTAGATGGTCTCGTTGGGCGCGTCCTTCGGGTTGTAGATCGGCGACCAACCCGAATGCCACAGCGGCGAGTTCGGGCCCTCGGCCCACGGGTTCTTGATGAAGCCGCCGAGGAAGGCGACCAGGCCGGTGACGGCGAACGCGCCGAGGCCGAAGCCGGCCGAACCGATGATCATCTTGCGACGACCGAGGGTCGAGGTGGCGCCCGTGTCCTGCAGGAGACCGACGATGGTCTTCTTGTCGACCTCGGCCGAACCGCCGTCGTGACGATCCTGCACGGAGATCTCGGCGGGGATGAACTTCTTGGTGATGAGGATCATCGCGATGCCGATGGACAGCACCGACAGGCCGAAGGTCACACCCAACAGCGGGGTGTTGAAGGTGTACCACCAGTAATCCGGGTCGTCCGGCAGGGCGAACTCCCAGTGGTTGAACAGGAAGATTCCGAGGCAGGCGAGCGCGGAGATGCCGGCGATCGTGAACCAGATGGCCACCTGACGCTCGGCGCGCTTCTCGACCTTGGTGCCGGGAACGGTGTAGCGCTCACTGCGATGGATGATCTCGACGCCGTCGAGATTGGTACCGAGTTTGACGAGCTCCTCGGTGCTCATCGCCTCCAGCTCGTCGCGCGACGGGCCGTTGTTCTTGTCGTTGGCGCTCATGCTCGAGATCCCATCCACATGGCGCCTGCGACGATGGCGATGACGCCCACGAACCACATGACCATGCCCTCGCTGACCGGGCCGAAGCCGCCCAGTCCCAGTCCGCCGCTCGGCTTGGCCTCGGTGGCGTACTTGACGTAGGCGATCACGTCCCTTTTCTCTTCCGGATCCAGCTGGCGGTTCGAGAACTTGGGCATGTTCTGCGGACCGGTCAACATCGCGGTGTAGATCTGTGCCTCACTGACGCCGTCGAGGTTCGGTGCGTACTTGCCCGAGGACAGCGCGCCACCACGGCCGGTGAAGTTGTGGCACGACGCGCAGTTCAGACGGAACAGCTCGCTGCCTCGTCCGATGCTCTCGCCGCGGAGCGAACCCTCGGCGACGGTGCCGTCGGCGTTGCGCGGGACCTGGGGTCCGCCGCCCTCGGCCTGGATGTAGGCGCCGAGCTGGTCGATCTGCTCGGTGGTGAACTTGGCGGGCTTGCGCTGTGCCTGTGCCTCACCACGTGCCGCGGGCATACGACCGGTCGACACCTGGAAGTACACGGCGGCGTCGCCCACGCCGAGCAGTGCGGGACCACGATCGGGAACGCCCTGCAGGTTGGAGCCGTGGCAGGTGATGCACGAGGTCTCGTAGAGCTTGCGCCCGTCGTCGATCATCGCGGCATTGCTCTCGTCGGCGACCGCCACCTGGGGCTCGGGGGTCAGGACCGAGGCGAGCACGCCTGCCATGACGAGGCCGGCCAGCAGCACGATGGTGCCGCCTGCGCGTCGGCGGAGCTTGCGTCGTGCCTTGGCGCGGCGGCCGGCGTCACGTGCCGAGGAGTGTCGGGCCGATGCATCGGGTCCGACCTCGGTGCCGCTATCCGACGGACGCGGTGGAGATGAACTCATCTGTGACTCTCTACTAAGCGGGACGGACTGGTGTTAGAGCGAGCTGCGCTCTGTATTCGGGGAGCGGACCGCGTCGGGTGTTGCGGTTCGCGCTGTCGCCGGTGTCATCGGATGAAGTAGATCGTGACGAACAGCCCGATCCAGACGATGTCGACGAAATGCCAGTAGTAGGAGACAACGATTGCGGCGGTTGCCTGCGCCGGGGTGAACTTCGACAGTTTGGTGCGGATGAGCAGGTACACGAACGCGATCAGACCGCCGATGACGTGCAGGCCGTGGAAGCCGGTCGTCATGTAGAAGACCGACCCGTACGCGCTCGACGAGAGCGTCGTGCCGTGCTCGACCAGGTGGTAGTACTCGTACGCCTGGCCGCACACGAAGAACGTGCCCATGGCCAGGGTGAGTACATACCAGCGGCGGAGGCCGAAGACGTCGCCGCGCTCGGCGGCGAAGACGCCCATCTGGCACGTCACCGACGAGAGGATCAGCACCGTCGTCACCGGGATGGCGAGGGCGAGATTCAGCTCGGTCGGTGGCGGCGGCCATCCCACCGCGGAGTTGGCACGGGCGACGAAATACATCGCGAAGAGGCCAGCGAAGAACATGAGCTCACTGGACAGCCACACAATCGTGCCGACGCTGACCATGTTGGGCCGGTTCAGCGAGTGCACGCGCGAGGTGATGGCTGTTCCTGAGGTACCTACAGCGCTTGTCACAAGTGAAGTATGACGGTTCGTAGTAAGCGGTGGCCACCCGGGTCGGAAATTGACCTCGATCAATTCTCCCGGTGCTGGTCAAGGGCCTGCCGGAGGGCCGTCGGCGTGTCCTTCGGAGCCGCTGCGGGGGCCGCGCTGGCTACGGTGTGTTCATGTCGAGTTCGGCTTCTCCCGGGCGCCGGGATCTAAACGGGCGCATCGTCGCCCAGGGGCGCCTGGCGCGGTTGCGCTCGCGGTTGCGGTCGGGTGCCGAGGCGGGCCCTCTCTCGCTGGCCGATGAGGTCGTCGAGGTGGCCGGTTCGGAGGACGACGCGGTCGCAAGTTCGACCGCGCTCGACGCGTCGTCCTGGCGTGCCGAGGACGAGGTGATCCTGCGTCATCACCTCGAGATCCCGTCCGAACGCGTGGACGCGGCTGCCGGTGTCGCCGCCCTCGACGGGTACGAACGGGTCGACGACGAGCGCTGGGGGCCTCTTCCCGTCCCGAGTGCCGACGGGCTGGTGCTGCTGATGGTGGCCCGTGTGCAACTGCTCGACGCGATGCATCTGTCACAGGAGAGGTCACGGATGGCCAGCCTCGGTTCGCGGCACGGCGGGGCCGCACGCGGCTGGGCCGTCCTCCAACGTCCGCCCGGCTGAGCAGGCACTAGGCTCTCTGGCTGTGAGCACCGCACAGTCCGCCTTCACCTGGCCGCAGATCCTCGGCAAGATCACCGACCGCTTCGACCTCGACGCCGAGGAGTCGGCGTGGGCGATGAACGAGATCATGACCGACAGTGCGACCGGTGCCCAGATCGCGGCCTTCGGCGTCGGGGTGAAGATGAAGGGCGCGGCTCCTGCCGAACTGATCGGCCTGTCCCGGGCGATGCTCGACCACGCGACGCTCGTGGAGGTCGGCCGTCCGGCGGTGGATGTCGTCGGGACCGGCGGCGACCGGTCACACACGGTGAACATCTCGACCATGACCGCGATCGTCATCGCGGCGGCGGGTGTGGCGGTGGTCAAGCACGGCAATCGTGCCGCGTCGTCGAAGAGCGGCGGTGCCGATGTCCTCGAGGCGCTCGGTGTGAACATCTCCCTCGACGCGGCCTCGGTGGCGCGGTGCGTGGACGAACTCGGCATCGGGTTCTGCTTCGCGCCGGTATTCCACCCCGCATTCCGTTTCACCGGTCCGCCGCGCAAGGAGATCGGCATACCGACGGTGTTCAACGTGCTCGGTCCGTTGACCAACCCGGCGACGCCCTCGCGGGGCCTGATCGGGTGCGCGTTCGCCGACCTCGCCCCGGTGCTCGCCCGCGCCTTCGCCGAACGCGGCAACTCCGCGCTGGTGGTCCGGGGCGACGACGGACTCGACGAGCTGACGACGACCACGACGTCCACGGTGTGGCAGGTGGTCGCGGGCGAGGTCAACGAGCTCAGCCTCGACCCGACGGATCTCGGGATCGCCCGCGTCGAACTGTCGGCGCTCCAGGGTGGCGACGCGACCGCCAATGCGGCCATCGCGCGGGAACTCCTGGCGGGAACAACCGGACCGGTGCGCGATGCCGTGCTGCTGAACTCCGCGGGTGCGATCGTCGCCTTCGAACAGGAGGCACCGATGAACTCGGCGGAGTTGACGAACGCCCTCGGGGTCGCGAAGGAGCGGGCGGCCCGGGCGATCGACAGCGGTGCGGCGGCGTCCCTGCTCGATCGATGGGCGGCGCTCAGCAACTCTCTCGCCACGCAGGCCTGATCAGGGGCCGGCGCTGAGTGCCGCAACCACGGGGCGCCGAACGGCAAGGACCTCGAAAGGCCGGGGGCGCAGCGTGATCGGCGTCAGTTCTCGCCGATGGAGAAGCCGCCCTCGACGTCGGAGCTGGAGTAGCTCCGGAACGCGATGTGGGTGGCGCTCTTCAGCACGCCCGGCAGCCGGTTGATCTTGCCCGTGACCACCGTGGCGATCTGCTCGTGGTCGCGGACGCGGATCTTCGCGATGAGGTCCACATCGCCCGCGCAGGAATACACCTCTTCGACACCCGCGATGTCCGCGACCGCCTGGGCCGTCTCGGGGATGCGGTGGATGTCGGCCTGGATGAGGACGATGGCGGTGATCATGGCGCAAGCCTAGTCGGCGGCGATCAGCTCGCCCGTCGTGTCCGCGGCCGCACCGAACGGGCGTCGTGCGCGGACTGCGACCAGCAGAGCCGACGCTCGGCCGAACCTGCCGGCAGGGCGACCGGGTCGGTCGTCGACACGATCCGCGCCCCCGGTTCGGTCATCCAGCGATAGATGAGGCCCACCTCCTCGGCGGGTGCACCGCGCAAGGGGCCGGGACCGGGGATGACCGTCTCCGCGGCGGCGATGAGAGCGTCGACGACCGCCATGGGTGCGACGCCGCGTCGTGCGCGCCCGGCGGCGGCGAGACGTCCGTGGCGGACGACCGCGAACTGCCACCCGTGCTCGCCGTCGGACCTCGCGATGACGATCTCGGCGATCGAGCACAGGGCGCCGAGGCGCTGGCACCGCGCGAGCGTGTCGATGGTGAGGGCGAGGCGGTCGCGATGCCGGGCCGCGGTCTCGAACATGTGTGCCTCGGCGAGGTCGGCGAGGCGTTCGGTGAGGCCGTCGAGCAGATCGTCGGCCTCACCGCGCATGAGGCGTCGTACGGCGGTGACACGTGGCAGGTAGTCGGGGACGGTCTGGGGTTGCGCCGACGACGCCCGACACGAACCCGGCTGGCGGACACCGTCGGTGGTGGCACACCAGTGATACCCGCGGGCGCCGGATCGTTTGGTGCAGGTGCGCAGCCCGGCGGCCGCCGCGATGACGTCGGCCACCGTCGCCGCCCCGGCGCGATTGCCGACCGGCCCGACCGACTCGTCGGTGGGGGTGCGGCTGACCTTGAGGCGCGGGAAGCGTTCCTCGGTCAGCGTCACCCACCATCCCTTGTACGGCTGGGTGGACCGGCGGTTGTAGGCGGGCGCGTGGGCGGCGAGCAGCCGCAGTTCCCGAACGGCGGCCTCGAGCGCGTGCGAGCACTCGACCACATCGACGCGTTCGGCGAGCAGCACCATCTCGGCGATCCGACGGCGCGGGTCGCTCCCGGTGAAATAGGAACGGACCCGGCGCCGGAGGTCGACGGCGGTGCCCACATAGAGGACTTCGTTCGACGGCCCGCGGAAGAGGTAGACGCCGGGCCGGGCGGGAACGTGATCGGCGAGGGCGCGTTTGGCGCGCAGCCGGGGGTTGGCGCGCGGCAGATATGACGTCAGCTCGCCGACCGTCGCGATGCCCTGGTTGCCGACGCGTTCGAGCAGCCGATGGAAGACCTCGACGGTGGCGCGGGCGTCGTCGAGTGCGCGGTGGGTGGGCCGGACGGAGACGTCGAAGAGGTCGGCGAGGGCGCTGAGCTTGACTGTCGGCGCCTCGTCGCGCGACAGGATGCGGCGGGCCATCGTCACCGTGCACAGGCTCAGGCTGAAGGTCCAGGGCAGCTGCAGCCGAATGGCGTTCTGGCGCAGGAATCCCATGTCGAAGCGCGCATTGTGCGCCACCAGGATCGAGCCGCGTGCGAACTCGAAGAACGAAGGCAGCACCGACTCGATGCGTGGGGCATCGGTGAGCATCGCGGTGGTGATGCCGGTGAGGGTGACGATCTGCGGAGGTATCGGACGTCCCGGGTCGACCAGGGTGGCGAACTCGCCGATGACCTCACCGCCACGGATCTTCACCGCCCCGATCTCGGTGATGCGATCGCGCGCGGGGTCTGACCCGGTGGTCTCGAGGTCGACGACGACGAGTGTGGTGTCGAACAGGGATCGATCGCTGAACTCGTTCGAGGACTCTCCTGCGGCGCCCTGATCGGCGGCCTCGAGGTCGGCGAAGGTCAGCTGGCCCGTGGTGGAACCCGCCACGCTGGTCTGCGTCACGGGGCGAACATTAGTTCGATGCACCGACAGGCTCTGCGGCAGGGCGGCCGCCTGCGTGATGTGGCCGGTGTGACGCGTGTGTCGATCGCTGTTCGACGGACTTGTCGGTGTCCGGTCCTAGTCTCCACCTCGACGTGAGAAAAGCGGTGTTCTCACGACCTGCCAGCCCGACACCGGAGCCGACGCGGCCCCGGACGACCAGATGAGATGGAGATCACACCATGTACGTCGACTGCGCCCGTTGCCCGGCCCGCCCCGTCGCATGCGACGGGTGCATGATGACAGTGCTGTTTGGCGGCCCGAGCTGGGACGATGTGCCCTACGAAGATGGAGTTTCGGTAACGACCGGGGGTCTCGACGACGACGCCGAGCTGGACCTCGCAATCGGCGTTTTCGAGGACGCTGCAATGGTGACGAGTGCTGCTGCACGATCTGCAAGATCGGCGAAAAAGGCAGCTCAGGGCACACATCGACCGGCATCTGTGACCATCCTGCGGGCCGGCTGAGAATCAGGTGAGGTTTGGCTCTCCGACGCCTAGTGGACAGAGCGCATCCGATTTCGTAACCTTTCTGAGACATTTGCGGAGCGTCCCGCTTCAACAGAAGTGGTCCGCAGTAGTCACCGCTCAATCGCCCTCACGGGCGAACCGGGGAACCACAACCTTCGGGCGGAATCGTCGGAGCGCATCACCACTGATGTGCGGCCGAGGATCACGTACCGAATCGGGGTGAATCGCGTTGCCACGCATACGTGTCCATGGGATACGTCATGCGCGAAAGATGCGTAGGGCCACTCTTCCGGCCCGAACCCGACAGCTAACTCGGTCGGCGGTAGAGGGAGAAATTGAAGGAGAACTCGCTTCGTGGCCAAACATCGTTTGGAACAGCCCAATCGCGGTAGCACGGTTGCCAAGAAGGCGGTGATCGCCGGATCGATCACGCTCGGTTCGCTCGCCGCTGCAGCCGGCCCCGCGCTTGCCGCCCCGGTCCACACCCCGCTGGGCACTTTCGAGATCCCGGCTCTGCCCGGACAGCAGGGCCCGGAGGTCAAGCAGGCCCCCGAAGCCAAGCCGGTCGCCAAGTCGCCCGCCGCCACGGTCGAGATCCCCAACCTGGGTCAGTTCACCGTGCCGGGCATCGCGCCGGATCAGATCCCGCAGCAGTTCCGCCCCGGTGGCGGCGGACCGCTCGCCGCGCCTCAGCTGACTGCCGGCCAGAAGGCCGTCAAGGCCGCCGAGAGCAAGATCGGCTCGCCGTACTCCTACGGGTCGGCCGGCCCCAACGCATTCGACTGCTCGGGTCTCGTCTACTGGTCCTACAAGCAGGCCGGGAAGACCATCCCCCGCGACAGCTACGGCCAGCTCGGCGGCGGACGCGCGGTGTCGTACTCCGACGCCAAGCCCGGCGACGTCATGATCTTCAACGGTGGCGGACACGCCGGCATCTACGTCGGCAACGGTCAGTTCGTCCATTCGTCCAACTACGGGACCCCGGTCAAGCGCGACGCCGTCAAGGAGTGGACGCTCACCGGTATCCGCCGCTACTGAGTCACAACTGAACACGACAGACTGAGTACGACGAGCAGACCGGGTACGAGAGTCTGGACGGGCGGGTCGCGCAACGGTGCGATCCGCCCGATCCAGTCCTGGGGGAGGGTCGGCGCCCTAGGGTGGTCGGCACATCCACCGAACCGCATCGGGGAGGTTCGCCGGACGGCTGAGGACGACCTCGGCCGTACGGCATTCTCGGCACGACATGCTCAGCACGACGACATGCTCGGGACGACGAGCACGAGGGAGTGAGTAAGACCGTGGTATCCGGGGAGGGGCGGCTTCGCGGGATGCGACCGCACATGCGATCGGGTCCGCTGATGCTTGCCATCTGTCTGCTGGCGGCGCTCGCGACCCTCGTTCCGACGGTGGCCGGCGGGGTCGGGGACGCGCGCGCGGTCCCCGCGCGTTCGGCGGATCAGTTGCTCCAGAGCTACAAACAGCTGGGCATCGACGCCGAGAAGACCACCGAGGCGATGCACAACGCCAAGATCGAGTACGACAAGCAGCGCGGGATAGTCACGGCCGCGAAGCAGGCCGCCGCAGACGCCCAGCAGAAGCTCGACACCAGCCGCGCCCAGCTCGCCGTCTACCAGAACAGGGTCGACGCGATCGTGCGCGCCAGCTATCAGGGCGCGCGGGTGAGCGGGCTCTACGCCGTGATGATCAGCGATTCGCCGCAGGCACTGCTCGACCAGATGTCGGGGCTCGACATGATCTCGCGGCAGGCGTCCGCCGACCTCACGGCCATCAAGAAGGTCCGGGCACGCACGGCCGTCGCCAAGAAGGACGCCGAGCAGACCGCCGTCGCGGCCTCGGAGGCGGTCTCCCGCGCCGAACGGGTGCGCGGTGACCTCCAGACCAAGCAGGCCGATCTGCAGCTGCAGGCAATCCAGATCCGGGCCATCTACAAGTCGATGACCGGCAAGCAGCTCGCCGCTCTCCGTGGCCCGACCTTCGACTTCGATCCGCGTCTGGTCCCGAAGGGCACGGCCGCCGGACTGATCGCGGTCCAGGCCGCACTCACCCGGATCGGCGACCCGTATGTCTGGGGTGCCACCGGTCCGAATTCCTTCGACTGCTCGGGACTCATGGTGTGGGCGTTCCGCCAGGCGGGCAAGACCCTGCCGCGCTCGAGCGAGGCGCAGCGGGCCGGCGGACAACCCGTCGAACGCGACGACCTCAAGCCAGGCGACCTGGTCATCTACTACCCGGACGCGACCCATGTGGGTATGTACGTGGGCGACGGCTACGTCATCCATGCTTCGACCTTCGGCGTCCCGGTGAAGGTCGTACCCCTCGACGAGGCCGGCCCGTACGACTCCGCCCGCCGGTTCTAGTCGGAGACGATGCGCTCTCTGCACGGGCGACCCGGCCCGGCACTGGCCGCTGCGGTCCTGGTCGTCGCGGTGGCCGCCGGATGCGGCACCGGGGCGCCGGCCGGTCAGCGCCCTTCCGAAGGTGCGACGACGAGCACCGAGGTCAATGTCTACGAGCGGGATCGCGCGGAGGGTGTGACCCGACTCCTCGACGCGCTCACCGAGGCCGTGTCCTCCGGCGATGTGCGGTCGATCGGTACCTTGCTGGATGTCTCCGCGACCCCGGTGTTCAAGGACCGTTTCGTCACGGCGGCCGCCAATCTCCGGGCACCGACGTTCCCGTCGCGAAGCGGCCGGGACGGGCCGCTGCGGTTCGGGCGTTTCAGGTATCAGCTCGCGCCCACCGAGGAGGCGGAGGTTCTCGTACCCCCCGATCTCCAGCAGCTCCTCGATGCCGGCGGTAGCTCCGACTCCTGGGTCGTCCCGGTGGAACTGCGGTACGCCCTGGGTGGTCAGCGGGCGCCGGGGATCGCCGAATCCGAGATCGTCGTGGGCACCCAGTTCGTCGTGGCCCGGCACGGCGACGACTGGCGGCTCGTGGCAGACGCGGAGGCGCTGGGCGGCGACCCCGCACCGACGCAGATGTGGGAGATCCCCGGACTGACGGCCGCCGACGTCGGCACGGCCGGCGGGACGTCGGTGGTCGCCCACTACCCCGACACGTCCACGACCGTGGCCGCACTGCGCCGCCTGCTTCCCGACGCCGTGGACTCCGTCACCGCCTTCTGGGGCGAGGGATGGGATCGGCGCGCCGTGGTGGTGCCGACGGCAACGGACGAGCAGTTCGCCGCGCTCGTGCCAGGGGGCCGTGCGGCGATCGGCACGGCCGCGGCCGCGACCGTCTTCAACCACCTCGACCGCGCGCAACGTTCCGTGACCGGGCAGCGGATCGTGCTCACGCGGGCGGCGCGCGAGCTCGCCGAGCCCACGTTGGCGGTCGTGCTGCGTCACGAGCTGACCCACGTCGCCGCGCGGGCCGACACAGCCGTCGACGCTCCGCTCTGGATCACCGAGGGTGTCGCCGAATACGTCGGGCGCAAGGGGACCTACACCAGACTGGCCGACGCGGCTCCCGATCTCGCCGAAGCCGTTCGCGCCGGCGCAGGGCCGACCGCGCCACCCGCCGATGCCGACTTCGCGATGGACGGTCAGACTTCACAGGTGGCATATCAGAGCGCGTGGTCCCTGGCCGCCTACGTCGCAGATCGATTCGACGAGGCGCGCTTGAAGAAGATGTACATCGGTGTCGCGGCCTCGGCCCTTCCCGCCGCCCAGGACGCCGCCATCACCGCGGCCCTCGGCGTGAGCCGGGATCAGCTGTTGGCGGGCTGGCAGCGTTGGCTCGCCGGGCAGATCCGCTGATGTCGCGAACGCTGCTGATCACCAACGACTTTCCTCCTCGTCCCGGGGGCATCCAGTCGTATCTGCAGAACCTCGTCGACCGTCTGCCGGCCGAGGACATCGTCGTCTATGCACCGCGATGGCGTGGCGACTCGCATCGCGAGTTCGACGCGGTCGTCCCGTACCGGGTGCACCGGCACCCCACGACGCTGATGCTGCCCACGCCTGCGGTCGCACGCCGTGCAGCGGACATCATCAGGCGCGAGGACATCTCGACCGTGTGGTTCGGTGCGGCCGCGCCGCTCGCGGTGCTCGCCCCGGCCATGCGCAGCGCCGGCGCCCGGCGCGTCGTCGCCAGCACCCACGGCCACGAGGTCGGCTGGTCGATGCTCCCCGGGTCCCGTCAGGTGCTCGGCCACATCGGTCGGCACACCGATGTCATCACCTTCGTCAGCCGGTACACGCGCGGGCGATTCGCCGCGGCCTTCGGCGCCGACGCCTCGCTGGAATACCTGCCGCCCGGTGTCGACACCGAGCGTTTCGCGCCGAATCCCGAACTGCGCGTACGGTTCCGCGAGCGGCACGGGCTGGGGGAGCGGCCGACGATCCTGTGCCTGTCCCGGCTGGTGCCGCGCAAGGGACAGGACACCCTCATCCGTGCCCTGCCGCTGATCCGGAACACACTTCCCGACGCGGCCCTGGTCATCGTCGGCGGCGGCCCGTATGCGAAGACCCTGCGGGAGCTCGCCGTGTCCGCAGGCGTCGCCGACGACGTGATCTTCACCGGAACGGTCCCGGCGGACGAACTGGCGGCCTATCACAACATCGCGGACGTGTTCGCCATGCCGTCGCGGACCCGCGGTGGCGGGCTCGATGTCGAGGGGCTGGGCATCGTCTACCTGGAGGCGTCGGCCACCGGGGTCCCGGTGGTGGCGGGTCTGTCCGGTGGGGCCCCGGAGACGATCGTGGAGGGTGTCACGGGCACCGCGGTCGACGGCAACGACGTCGATGCGGTGGCCCTGGCGATTCTCGCCATCCTCGGCGACCGCACCGCGGCGGCCGAGATGGGCCGCGCCGGTCGACGCCATGTCGTCGACAACTGGCAGTGGGCCCAGATGGCGGCCCGCCTGCGCCAGTTGCTCTGATGTCGGTTCTGTGATGTCAACCGGCGCAGACGGTTCCGGGCCGAACCCGGCGCCGCGTCACCTCTGGTAGATGGCCTCGATGTCGTCGGCGAACTTCTCCACGACCACGTTGCGCTTCACCTTCAGGGTCGGCGTCATCTCGCCGGTCTCCTCGGTGAAGTCCGTCGGGAGGATGCGGAACTTCTTGATCGACTCGGCGCTCGACACCGTCTTGTTGGCCTGATCCACCGCGGACTGCACCTCGGCGCGAAGTTCCGCGTCGTCGACGAGGTCGGCGACCGTGGCCGACCCGGGCTTGCCGTTGCGCTCCTTCCATGCGGGGAAGGCCTCGGGATCGATCGTGATGAGGGCCGCGACAAAGGGTTTGGCGTCTCCGACCACCGTGGCCTGCGAGATGAGCGCGCTGGCGCGGATGACGTCCTCGAGCCCGGCGGGGGAGACGTTCTTTCCGCCGGCGGTCACGATCAGTTCTTTCTTGCGGCCGGTGATGGTGATGAAGCCGTCGGAGTCCACGGTGCCGAGGTCGCCGGTGTGGAACCAGCCGTCCTCGACCGCGGTCGCGGTGGCCTCCGGGTTCTGCCAGTACTCCTGGAACACCACGCCGCCGCGCAGCAGCACCTCGCCGTCCTCGCCGATCCGTACGGCGTTGCCCGCCAGGGGCTTTCCGACGGTCCCGATGCGCGACGCCGATGGTGTGTTGACGCTGAACGCGGCGGTCGTCTCGGTGAGGCCGTAGCCCTCGAAGACCGGGACGCCGATGCCGGAGAAGAAGTGGCCGAGGCGGGCTCCCAGCGGCGCCCCGCCCGAGATCGCCATCTGGCATTCGCCGCCGAGGGCGGCCCGCAGCTTCTTGTAGACCAGCGCGTCGAACACCGTGTGCTTGACCCGGAGCGCGAGACCGACCTGCCCCTTCTCACTCGCCTGCGAGTACTCGATGGCGGTGTCGGTCGCGGCGTCGAAGATCTTGCCCTTGCCGCCGTCGTGGGCCTTCTGGCGTGCGGTGTTGTAGACCTTCTCGAAGACCCGTGGCACCGACAGGATGAGCGACGGTTTGAAGACCGCGAATTCGTCCACCAGATGCGGGATGTCGTTGGTGTGTCCGACCTCGGCGCCGGCCTCGATCGCCACGAGCGTGATGGCCCGCGCGAGGACGTGCGCCAGCGGCAGGAACATCAGCAGGCGCTTGGAGTCCTGGGCGATGACCTTGTCGAGGATGTCGCCTTCGAGGACCGCGCGGACCTCGGACAGCATGTTGGCGTGGGTGAGCTCGCACCCCTTGGGGCGGCCGGTGGTGCCCGAGGTGTAGATCAGGGTGGCGGCCTCGGCCGCGCCGACGCCGGCCCGGCGCTTGGCCACCTCGTCGTCGTGGACGTCGGCACCGGCGGCGACCAGCTCGTCGACGGCGCCCGGGCCGTCGGTGCGGTCGATCTGGAACACGGTGACCGGGCCGGTGAGGGAGTCGATGGACTCGAACGCGGCCCGGTGCCCGTCGTCTTCGAGGACGATCGCCACGGCGCCGGAATCCTGCATGATCCACTCGATCTGCCCGGCGGAGGACGAGTCGTAGATCGGCACCGTGATCGCGCCCGCGGACCAGATCGCGAAGTCGAAGAGGTTCCATTCGAGTCGGGTGCGGGAGAGCAGCGCCACCCGGTCACCGGGGTTGATCCCGGAGGCGATCAGTCCCTTGGCGATCGCGGTGATGCGGGCCGCCGCGTCGGCGGCGGTGATGGGTGCCCACTGGTCGCCCTGCTTCTGGCGGAACACGATGTGCTGGGGCGTTCGCCGGGCCAGGTCGAAGATGATGTTCGTGCAGTTCTCGTCGTCGGCGATCGAGAACGTCGCGGGCACGCTGTACTCGCCCATCGTGGTTACCCTCCAGTAGACAACAATGAGCCGATCGTATCCCCGCCCCGGATTCGCCTGTTCGCGACGTCGCTTTCGGGTGCACTACCCTGCGTCGACGCGAGTATGTGAAGCTAGTGGACGTGACGAGCATCCAGGTGGCCGACGAGGTCTTCGTCGCGGCGGCACCGCCCTTGGCGGCCGCCGTGATCGGCGATCCCGCCAACTGGCGCCGATGGTGGCCCGACCTGCGGCTGACCGTCACCGAGGATCGGGGGGAACAGGGCGTGCGCTGGCGTGTGGAAGGCCCGGTCTCGGGGACGATGGAGATCTGGAACGAGGCGGTGCTCGACGGTTTCGTCCTGCACTACTTCCTGCACGCAGAGCCGACCGGTCGGCTGCCCGAGGACTCGCGGGCACGCGCCGACGCCCTCGCCGAGGAGAACCGGATACGACGCGTCACGGGCAAAACCGTCTCCTTCGAATGCAAACGACTCCTCGAGGACGGCCGGCCCGCCGGTGCGCCGGCCACCGGGTATCCCGCGGCGGCCGGGTCCGGGGCCCGGTGATGGCCGATCACACCGAGCGGTCCATCGTCATCGGCGCCGACGCCGACGCGATCCTCGCCGTGATCGCCGACTTCGCGCACTACCCCGAGTGGGTCTCGGCGGCGCGTGAGGTCGAGGTGCTGCGGACCGACGATGCCGGACGCGCGCTCGAAGTCCGGTTCGTTCTCGACGCGGGCGTCCTCCAGGACACGTATGTCCTTGCCTACGACTGGGATCCGGCCGGCACCTCGGTGTCGTGGCGCCTGGTGTCGAGTGATCTGCAGAAAGACCAGCAGGGTCGCTATGTGTTGACCCAGCAGGTACCCGGATCCACCAAGGTGACCTACGAGCTGATGGTGGATCTGCAGATCCCGATGATCGGACAGCTCAAGCGCCGCGCGGAGAAGGCGATCACCGACGCGGCACTGCTCGACCTGAAGAAGAGGGTCGAAGGCTGATCGATCTCACACCCATCCACGTGGTGCTCGGCCCCGGTGGTGCCGGCGTCTCCACGGTCGCGGCGGCCGGCGCGACGCAACGCCCCGGTGCGTCACGCCGATCCCGCACGACCCCGTCGAGGTCGGGGATCGGCGGCACCGAGGCCCACACCCTGCTGATCACCGTCGATCGCTGGTCACCGGTGCACGACTGGGCGCGGGTGTACCGACAGCCCGACGAACCGGTCGCGGTGTCGCGATATCTCCATCTGCTGACCCTCGACCGCCTCGACCTCACCGAACGCACCTGGTCGGCCTTCGTCGAGGTCCTCGAGCACACGGTGAGTCGCAGCAAGACGGCGTTGCCCGGTGTCGGGACACTCGCCGGGATCGATGCCGCCGAGCTCACCTCGCTCCCCGGGATCGACGACTTCCTGCTGCTGCGCCGCATCCGCGACGAGGCGGTCAGCGGTCGGTGGCAGCGCATCGTCGTCGACTGTTCCGGGTGCGGGGATCCGTTGCAGTTCCTACGAGGTGGCGCGGTACTGAGTCAGGCGCTGAACCGCTTCTGGCCCCGGCACCGCAGGTTGGCGACGGCCTCAGAGCGGCCGGTGATCGCGCAACTGATCGCCGCGGTGGATGCCATCGACCGGGACTGTCTCGACCTCGCGGACTTGTTCGCGGACCCGCACGCGGTGGCGGTGCACCTCGTGCTCGCCGCCGACGACCGTTCTCGGCGACTCACGCCGCAGTATCTCGCCGCGGCCGATCTGATGGGTCTGCCGCTGGCCTCGATCCACGTCAACGGCGGTGTCGGCCGCGAACCCGCCGAGACGATCGTGGACATGGTGCAGGCCGACCTGGCGGGTGACGAGGGCGGCTCGGTCCGCATCGAGGTGGTCGACGCGTCGGCCGAGACCATCGACCGCGTGGCCCGTCTGCGCAAGCTGTCGGTGACGCTTCCCGAGCCGCACGGTGTGCCGCGCGGCTCGGCTGCCGCCGCGGTCGTCTCCGGTGGGCCGGCCGATGGTGCCGATGACGATGGCGACGACGGGCAGGCCGGCGACGCCGATCCGACCTTCCGCTTGTCCTGGCCCCAGCGTCTGCCCGATCCGGACTCATTCGCCCTGGGCCGCAGTGGCGACGACCTCCTCGTGACCATCTCGGGCTTCCGCCATCCCGTTCGGCTTCCGTCGGTGTTACGGAGGTGCACGGTGGTCGGCGCCGACTGGGACGGTGCCAGTCTGAACGTCGCGTTCGTCCCGGACCCGGCGGTGTGGCCGCGCAGGTAGGACCCGACGGGCGCCGCGCGGTACGGTTCGCTGGAATGAACCGCTCACGGCGTCCGAGGCTCCGGAGCCGTGGGCGGGCGAGCGCGGACGCGAGACGACAGTGCGAGGAAGGGGAGGTCCCGATGGGCACGGACGAGGAGACGTCCCGGCAGGCCGGCGACGGGTCCGGCCGCGACCGGCACGACGGGACCGCTGATCCCGTGCGTGATCTGCTGCTCGGGCTCGCTGCCCAGATCGACCATCTCGCCGCGATGTTCGCGCCCGGACCGCAGGATGCGGCTGCTGCGGGAGCCGGTCTCGGCGCGTTCGCGCCCGGCGGGCCGCTGGGGAACGCGCTGGCAGGTGCCTCGGGGGAGATCACCTCGCTGCTGACCGAGATCGGTGATCTGATCGCCCGCCTGATCGCGGCGGTCGTCGCGGTGCTCGAGGCCATCGCCGAGGCCCTGCGCTCGGCGCCCTCGACGGCTGCGGCCCCGCGCCACTACGAGCCGATCGCGGTCCGCATCGGTCCACCGGCCCCCACACCTGGCGAACCGGCGCGTCCGCCGCGGCGCGAGGCCGACCCGGAGGCGGAGACCTGATGGGTGACTTGACGATCGGGATCGACATCGGTGGCACCAGCGTGCGCGCCTCGGTCGTCGACGACCGCGGTGCGATGCTCGACACCCTGCGGGCGCAGACCCCGCCGACCGCCCAGGCGCTCGAACACTGCCTCGACCGTCTCGTCGGTGAACTGACCTCACGCTGGGACGCCAAGGCCGTGGGTCTGGCGATCGCCGGGTTCCTCACCACCGACCGGAAGATCGTCCGGTTCGCGCCGCACCTCCCGTGGCGCGAGTCGCCGGTCGCCGAGGACATGACCCGCCGTGTCGGCATCCCGGTGTTCGCCGAGCACGACGCCAACGCGGCGGCCGTCGCCGAGTGGCGGTTCGGAGCCGCGGCGCGCGGACACAACACCGTCGTCCTCGCGATCGGAACCGGAATCGGCGCGGGCTTCGTCATCGACGGCGAGATCTATCGCGGAAGTTACGGGGTCGCACCGGAACTCGGACACCTGACGATCGTTCCCGACGGGCGTGCCTGTGCCTGCGGCAAACGGGGATGCTGGGAGCGCTACTGCAGCGGCACGGCTCTGGTGGACACCGTCGTCGAACTGCTGGCGGACGGCGACTGGGGACGTAGCCAGCTCGCCGCCGATGTCGCCGCCGACCCGGGTTCGCTGACCGGCCGGCGGGTGGCGGGTGCGGCCGCCGACGGTGACGCCGTCGCGCTGGCGGCGTTCGCCCGCTTCGCGGCGTCCCTGGGCCAGGGGCTCGCGATGATCGCCGACATCTTCGACCCCGACCTCATCGTGCTGGCCGGTGGCGTCGGCGCGGCGTCGGGTCTGTTCCTCGACGAGGCGCGCGAGCACTACGCCCGGCAGGTCACCGGCGCCGGACACCGTCAGCTCGCCCGCATCCGCGGCACGCAGCTCGGCGAGACGGCCGGTGTGGTCGGCGCCGCAGAGGTTGCGCGGCAGGCGATCCGGTCCGTACCCGACCGTGAACGAGAAGCTCGCGCCTAGCCCCCACCGCGGCCGGGTGCCCGACGACGCCGCGGCCCCGGCTCGGCGCGGGTCGAACGAACCGACACCGCTGCCGATGCCGATGCCGGTCGGTAGAGTTCGACGCGGGTAAGGTCTTGTCGTCGGAGTACCCACCGGGTCCGCGGGTGCGGCACCGGTCGTCCGACGGTGACAGCATCGGTCGGCGTGCGCGGCGAGGAGAGTTCCATGTGGTACTGGGTGTTCAAGTACATCCTCATCGGTCCGCTTCTTCGGGTCCTCGGCCGGCCCACGATCGAGGGGCACGAGAACATCCCGACCGACGGTCCCGCGATCCTCGCGAGCAACCACTTGGCGGTGATGGACAGCTTCTTCCTCCCGCTGATGGTGGATCGGCGGATCTACTTCCTCGCCAAGAACGAGTACTTCACCGGAACCGGTCTCAAGGGCGCGTTCCAGCGCTGGTTCTTCACCGCCGCCGGCCAGATCCCCATCGACCGTTCCGGCGCCGAGGCCGCCGAGGGCGCGTTGACCGCGGCGCGTCGTCAGCTCGCCGCCGGGAAGCTGATGGGCATGTACCCCGAGGGCACCCGTTCACCGGACGGCCGCCTCTACAAGGGCAAGACCGGACTGGCGCGCCTGGCCATGGACACCGGTGTCCCGGTCATCCCGGTCGCGATGATCGCCACCCACAAGTTCAACCCGCCCGGCAGCATCCTGCCCCGGCCCACCAAGATCAGCGTGCGCATCGGCACGCCGCTCGACTTCTCCCGGTATGAGGGGATGGAGGGCAACCGCTACATCGAGCGCGCGGTCACCGACGAGATCATGTACGAGCTGATGCAGCTCTCCGGCCAGCAGTACGTCGACGTCTACGCCGCCAGCCTGAAGAGCCAGGCGCCAGCGGTGGAGCCGCCGCCCGCCGCCGACGCGGCCTGAGGACACCCAGCCGCGGACGAGGCCTGAGGACGCCCCGCCGCGGATGCGGCCTGAGGACACCCGGCCTCAGCCGGTACCGCCCACGCGCGCGTCGTCGAGAACGGCGCACAGGTGGGGGAGCCAGTCCCGATCGGCGGGTACGACCTCGTCGAGGTCGAGCTCCCGGAGCTCGTCGGCCGTGAACCACTGCACGTCGAGATGCTCGAGTGCCTCCGGTGTGCCCGAACGCAGCCGGGCGAGGTAGGCGTACATCGTGAGGCCCCCGGGTAGCGACACCGATGACCCCACGGGTGCACCTGCCTCGACCTCGGCACCGAGTTCTTCCTGGATCTCGCGGTGCACGGCCACCGCATGCGACTCACCTGATTCGACACGCCCGCCGGGCAATTCCCACTTGCCGGCCAACTCGACGGGGTGGGCCCGGCGCGCCAGCAGGACCCGGTCGTCGACGACGACGGCGGCCGCGACCACCTCCGCGGGGCGTGCGTCGACCGAATCGGTCCCGCGCATCGAGCGGGTCGCGATCATCCAGCCCATGGTGACGAGTGTCGCGACCGGCCACGCGGCGCCCAGGACGGCCTCCAGGGCGGCCGGCGGGTGGGGTCCGTATTCGATCGTGACCCGCAGCAGCCACGGGATACCGAGTCCGGCCACCAGCAGCCACATCACGAGCACGGCCCGTGAGCCGCGGCGTCGGGCGCCGGCTCCGTGCACCAGCCAGATCGCGAGCGGAATGACCCAGACCCAGTGGTGGACCCACGAGATCGGCGAGATGAGCAGACCGAGGAACTGGACGACCAGCAAGACGCCGAGTGCGTCGGCCACCGATCGCCACGCGACGATCGCCACCACCGTCGCCACGATGACCCCGGCGGCCCAGATCCATCCGGTGCCGACGTCGAACCCGGCAAAGCGGGACAGGGTGCCGCGCAGGCTCTGGTTGATCACGGCCTCGACCGGGCCGATCCGGTCGGCGTCGCCGAAGAGGGTCCCGTAGTACGTGCGGGTGACGTCGGGGAAGAGCAGCAGGCAGCCGAGCACCGTGAAGACGAACGCGGCCGCGGCGGCCGCCGCGCCCAGCGGCCGGCGCACGGCGAGGTACCAGAGTCCGGTGATCGCCGGTGTGAGCTTGATACCGGCCATCAGCCCGATCAGTGCGCCGCCGGCGAGGACACCGCGGTCGGTGCGCGCCCAGGTGATGGCGGCCAGGGTGCCGAGCATGAGGAAGACGTTGATCTGGCCGTAGTCCAGGGTCACCCGCACCGGTTCGCACCAGATCGCGGGCGCGGTCCACAGCGCGGCGATCGCGTAGACATCGGTGGTCGACCCGCACAGGCGTAGGGCCAGGACCACGCATGCGTACAGTGCGGCGAACGTGGCGAGCTGCCATCCGATCGCCACGAGATCCCATGGGACCAGGGACAGGGGATACAGCACGACCGCCGCGAACGGCGGATAGGTGAAGGGCAGCGCGAAGTCCGTCTCACCGGCGTAGGTGAACAGATAGAGCGACCCGTCGGCGAGACCCGCCGAACCGTCGCGGTAAACGTGCAGGTCCACGAAGTTCCTGCCGTTCACGGTCAGCGTGTCCCAGACGAGCCGCGCGATGATGGACGCCGCCAGGAAAGCGGTCGCCAGCACAGACCTGGAGCGCACGAAATACCAGGGTAGACAGCAGAGGCCGGGTATGGCGAAACGGTGCGCGGTGAGCGGGGTCGGGTGCGGGGTGTGTGAATACTTGACGCATGCGGTTCTTCTACGACTCCGAGTTCATCGAGGACGGCACCACGATCGAGCTGGTCTCGATCGGGGTGGTCGGCGAGGACGGTCGCGAGTTCTATGCGGTGTCGACGGATTTCGACCCCGGGCGGGCCGGTGACTGGGTGCGGGCCAACGTGTTGCCGAAGCTGCCGTCGCCGTCGTCGTCGGCCTGGCGGGACCGTCGCCGCATCCGCGATGACCTGCTGGAGTTCCTGACCGCCGACGGCACCGACATCGAGTTGTGGGCGTGGGTCGGGGCGTACGACCACGTGGTGCTGTGTCAGCTCTGGGGTCCGATGACCGCGCTGCCGCGGCCGATCCCGCGGTTCACGCGGGAGCTGCGCCAGCATTGGGAGGCCGCCGGGCGTCCCGCGCTGCCGCCGGCCCCGTCGGACGCGCACGACGCCCTGAGTGACGCACGACACAACCTGCGGCGCTGGGAGGCGATCGAGAAGTCGCGCCGCTGACCCGCGGACGCGTCGGCGGCTCGGACTCCACTACTGTGTATCGGGTGGTGAACTGGACCGTAGACGTTCCGATCGACGAACTCCCCGAGCTTCCTCCGCTGCCGGGTGACCTGCAGGAGCGTTTCGACGCGGCGATGAGCCGGCCGGCGGTGCAACAGCCGAGCTGGCCTGCCGACGAGGCTCGCAAGATGCGCACCGTCCTCGAGTCGGTGCCGCCCATCTGCATGCCGGCGGAGGTCCAGACGTTGGCGTCCCAGCTGGCCGACGTCGCCGAGGGGCGCGCCTTCCTGCTGCAGGGCGGCGACTGCGCCGAGACCTTTGCCGACAACACCGAGCCCCACATCAAGGGCAACATCCGCACGCTGCTGCAGATGGCCGTCGTGTTGACCTACGGCGCGAGCACGCCGGTGGTCAAGCTCGCACGCATCGCGGGTCAGTACGCGAAGCCGAGGTCGTCGGACGTCGACGCGCTCGGGCTCCCGTCGTACCGCGGCGACATGGTGAACGGCTTCCCGGCCGACGCGGCGATCCGCGCTCACGACCCGTCCCGCCTGGTCCGTGCCTACGCCAACGCTGCCGCTGCGATGAACCTCGTGCGCGCACTCACCCAGGCCGAAGCCGACCTGACCCGCGTGCACGACTGGAACCGCGAGTTCGTGCGCACATCCCCGGCCGGCGCCCGCTACGAGGCGCTCGCCTCCGAGATCGACCGCGGTCTGCGCTTCATGGACGCCTGCGGCGTCACCGACTCGAGTCTCAACTCGGCGGCGATCTTCGCCTCGCACGAGGCGCTCGTCCTCGACTACGAGCGCGCGATGCTGCGCCTCGCCGACGATCCCGAGGGCGAGGGCAAGGTTCTCTACGATCTCTCGGCGCACTTCCTGTGGATCGGTGAGCGGACCCGCCAACTCGACGGGGCCCACATCGCGTTCGCAGAGCTCATCTCGAACCCGATCGGCATCAAGATCGGTCCCACCACGACACCCGAGCAGGCCGTCGAATACGTCGAGCGGCTCGATCCTCACAACGTCCCGGGCCGCCTGACCCTCGTCGCGCGGATGGGCAACGGCAAGGTCCGCGACGTCCTCCCGGCGATCGTCGGGGCCGTCGAGGCGACCGGGCACAAGGTCATCTGGCAGTGCGACCCGATGCACGGCAACACCCACGAGGCGTCCACGGGTTTCAAGACCCGCCACTTCGACCGCATCGTCGACGAGGTCCAGGGATTCTTCGAGGTGCATCGCGCACTCGGCAGTCACCCCGGCGGTGTCCACGTCGAGCTCACCGGCGAGGACGTGACCGAATGCCTCGGTGGCGCCCAGGAGATCTCCGATCTCGACCTCGCCGGACGCTACGAGACCGCGTGTGACCCGCGACTGAACACCCAGCAGTCCCTGGAACTGGCCTTCCTCGTCGCGGAGATGCTGCGGGGCTGACGATCCGCGCCGGCCGGGTCAGCCGATCGCGAGGAACGTCGCGCCGACCCAGTAGCCGGCGGCCCCGAGTCCCGCGGCCATCAGCAGCACCAGCACGATCCACACCAGCGCCGCGAGGCGGTTGCCGCCGATCAGTTCCGGCTCGACGACCTCGCGGCGGGATCCCTGGTCGCGAACGTCGTGGCCGCGCGACGCCTGCGGTGCCTCGCGCCGGGGCGCGTACTCCTCGACCGGGGTGCCGACCCGCCCGGCGGGCGGACGCTCATCCGCGGATCGCACTTCCTCCGACGCCGGGGTGTGCGGTCCGGGTACCGACTGCATGCGCGTCCCGTGAGCGGCTCCCGGCCCGCGGAATCGCGACACCGTCTGTCGCTCGGCCGACCGACGGGGGGCCGGGACGGTGAACGGCGGGAGGTCCAACCCGTCGGCGACGGCGAGCAGTGCGTGCTGCATCTCGAACCCGTCCACGTACCGGTCGGCCGGGTTGCGTTCGGTGGCGCGCAGCACGATCTCGTCGAACTCGGCGGGCACGCCGGGGATCACGTCGCCGGGTGCCGGGACGTCGAAGGTGAGCCGCTGATAGGCGAGCTGCAGCGGCGAGTCGCCATGGAAAGGCGTTCTGCCGGTGAGCAATTCGAACATCATCACACCCATCGAGTAGACATCGCTGCGGGCGTCGGCATGGGTCGACTCGACCTGTTCGGGTGACAGGTAGGCGGCCGTGCCGAGGATGACGCTCGCCGACGTGACCCCGGCCTCCGCGACGGCCCGCACGAGACCGAAGTCGGCGACCTTGACCTCGCCCTCGTCCGAGATCAGCACGTTCTCCGGTTTGACGTCGCGGTGGACGAGTCCGGCCGCGTGCGCCGTGCCCAGACCGCCGAGTACGGGGGAGGCGACGGCGACGACCGCGTGCGGCGGCATCGGCCCGCGTTCGCGCAGCAACTCGCGCAGACTGCCGCCGTCGACCAGTTCCATCACGAGGAAGGCGATGCCGTTGTCGATGCCCTGGTCGTAGACGGCGACGAGTCCGGGATGCTTCAGACCGGCGACCGCACGCGCCTCGAACTCGAAGCGGCGCAGGAACTGCGGGTCGCCGGAGTAGCGCGTGTCCATGACCTTGACCGCCACGTCGCGCCCCAGCCGCAGATCGACCGCGAGGTAGACCGCCGACATGCCACCGCGCGCGATGGGGGCGTCGATGCGGTACCGGCCCTCGAGGACCGTCCCGAGCATCGCGTCGACGGGAGAATTCACGGTGCTGAATCTACCTGCAGCGCCGGAGGGTCGGGGGTGAGCGCCACGCATGACCCTCGCGGGCGTCGCGGGCCGGGGAAGGCGAGCGGTGCTGTTCGGCGCGAGCGGTTTCTCCGGACCGCGATGACCCGTTACCCTTTTCGGCGTGGTCTCCCTTCCGCTCTCGCGTGACGCCCTGCCCGCCGATGTCGAGCTCCTGTCGCTCGACGAGGTCGCCGCGAAACTCGAGGTGTCCTCGAGCCGGGTGCGCACCCTGATCCGCGATCATCACCTGCTCGCCGTGTCCCGCGACGGGCAGCCGGCCATCCCGGCCCTGTTCTTCGACGACCTGGGCGTGGTGAAGCACTTCTACGGTCTGGTCGGGGTGCTGCTCGACGGCGGGTACACGCGCGACGAGGCGATGACGTGGCTGTTCACCGACCAGGACGATCTCGGTATCTGTCCGGCCGCCGCGCTGCACACCGACTCGGCACGCGAGGTCATCCGCCGCGCGCAGGCTCAGGCCTTCTGACCCGCTACGGGTTCACGACTGTCGGCGTCGTCCGGCGTCGAGCCCCACACCCACCGTCCCAGCCGACCCAGGCGTAGCGGATCGGGGGACAGGAGCGACCAGGCCGCCAGCCCCGCGAGCGCGGCCGCCAGTGCGACCTCGAACGGCTTGTAGAACACGATCGCGTCGTCGGGCTGGAACACGATGAGCATGAACGTCGAGACGCCGACCACCGTGGCGCGCACCCACGGCGGGAGGTCGAAGGCGACCGCGATGGCCAGGACCCAGGTGTAGTACCAGGGCAGGGTCGACGGTTCGAGGAGCAGTACCGCGAGCATCGCCCACGCCATCCCGGCCACGGCGTCGTGCGCATCGCGCCGGTGACGCCACCACAGGACGACCAGGGTCACCGCGAGTACGGCCGACCCGATCATGCGTGTCACCTCCAGAACCGGCTGGAGATTGAGGGCGACGAAGGGCGCGGCGACCACGGTCACCAGATGTGCGGCCAGCGTGGGGATGGTGAACCAGTTGATGATCACATCGGCCCAGCCCAGACCGGTGAGCCAGCCCAGGCCGAGGCCGACGACCAGGGTCCAGAATCCGAAGACGGCGACGGCGATGCCGACGACGGACGCGAACACCGTCATCACGTCCCGGGTGGCGACCGGGCGCCGGGAACGGATGTCGGCCAACCAGATCCACACCAGGAACGGCAGTGCGATGCCGGCGGTGATCTTGATGGAGACCGCCAGCGCCAGAACGGCGGTGCCCGCGACGTGGCGGCCGCTCACCGCGAGGGCGATCCCGGTCACCAGGACACCCATCATCAGCAACTCGACGTGCGGTCCCGCCACCAGGTGGATGAGGACCATCGGGTTGAACAACGCCAGCCACAGGCCAGCCTGGGGCGACGCGCCGAACCTGCGGGCGAGCCGTGGAATCGCCCACAGCGACAAGAAGAGTCCGGGCAGCAGGACGAGCCGGATGGCGAGCACGCCGAGGACGAGATCGTCGCCGGTGATCTCGGTGACCACCCGGAGCATCCCCATGAAGAACGGGCCGTACGGGGCCGTGGTGGTCGCCCAGACCTGCGCCATGCTGTCGACGAGCGGACCGGGCAGGTGGGCGGGGCCGTCGGCGTAGGGATCGAATCCCGCCCCGAACACGGCACCCTGGGCGAGGTAGGCGTAGACGTCGCGGCTGTAGACCGGTACCGCGACGAAGAGCGGTGCGGCCCACAGCAGGAGCCACCGGCTCATCGTCCGGGTACTCGGTACCGCCGGGGAGTCGTCGGCCTCGGGGGCATCTGCGGCCGCCTCGCCCGATGCGCGTCGCGCGGCGAAGATGCGGCGGCCCAACCGGACCCACGCGAACACCATCAGGAACACGCCCAGCCAGAAGGTGATGCCGAGGAGGTTCTTCCCGTGCCCGTAGGTGATCCAGCTGAGCCCGAGGTCGGTGAGCACCGGCGAGTTGCGCGGCCGGTCGCCGACACCGAAGCTGCCGAGACAGACGAGCCCGGACCCGATCGCGCCGAGGATCAGATCGCCGCGACCGGTACCGGCCCGGGTCTGTCCGGGCGCCACGGCCGAATTCATGCCTGTCGATGGGCGAGACGGTGTGCGACCGCGGTCAGCTCGGCGCGGATGTCCTCGCCGATCTCGGCGGTGTCGAGGGACGCCAGTGCCGACCGCAGGAGGTCGTCGATCGAGCGTTCCACCTCGGCCACGGCCCCGACATCGGTGACGATCGTTCGGGCTGAACGGAGTTCGTCGTCGTCGAGTGGCCGTCCGAGATGGGAACGCAGCGTCGCGCCGAGTGCGGGGTCGGCGTCGTCGGCACGTCTGATGGCGATGGCGCGCAGCGCGGTGCGCTTGTCCGAGGCCAGATCGTCACCGGACGGTTTGCCGGTGCGCTCCGGGTCGCCGAACACACCGAGGAGGTCGTCCTGCAGCTGGAAGGCGATGCCCAGGTCGTGCCCGATCGAACGGAGTTGCGCCACCAGGTCTTCCGGCGCCCCGGCGAGCCGGGCCCCGAGCTCCAGCGGCCGGGCGACCGTGTAGGCGGCGGTCTTGAACTCCATCACCCGATAGGCCGCCTCGGTGGACTCGTCGCCACCGGCCTCGTTGACGATGTCGAGGAACTGACCGCCGAGCACCTCGGTCCGCATGGCGGTCCACGTCGCCCCCACATCGGCGGGCAGGCTGCGGTGGTTGTCATCGGCGCCGGCCGGGTTGTGTCCGCTGGTCGAGCCCGTCGACACCGCGCCCGGTCGATGGCCGTGCACGAGGTCGTCGGCCCACGCCAGCGCGAAGTCGCCCGCCAGGATCGCGGCGGCGACGCCGTGTGAGCCCGGATCCCCGGACCACCCGGCCGCGATGTGCCTGGACTCGAACTCGCGATGGGCGGTGGGGTGTCCACGCCGCGTGTCGGAGTGGTCGATGATGTCGTCGTGGATCAGCGCACACGCCTGCACGAGTTCGAGGGCCGCGCACACACGCAGGGCGTCTGCGGCGTCGGGCGCATCGGCCGAACCGGCGACCCTGGGCACCGAGCGACGCGGCGACGAAGTGCCGCAACGCCATCCGGCGAAGGCGAACACCGGCCGGATGCGCTTGCCGCCCCGCAGGACGAAGTCCCGGATCAGCTCGGCGGCCTCACCCACCACCGGAGCGATCCCGGCAGCCGCGGGCACGGCATCGGCGAAGAACTCCCGTAGTTCGGCCTCGACGGCCGCCGGGACCTCGTCGAGCGACGTCGGCGTGGGGATCGTGGAGGTCACCCTGCCAGGCTATGCGAATCGCTCCGTACACTGTGCGGGTGACCCCAACCGCTCCGGCACCCTCGATCGTCGAACGCCTGTCCGCACCGCATCGCGGCCCGGTCCCGTTCTCCGTCGAGTTCTTCCCTCCGCGCGACGCCGAGGCGGAGGCCCGACTGTGGCGCGCGGTCCGGACCTTCGAGCGACTGTCACCCGCGTTCGTGTCGATGACCTACGGCGCCGGCGGCTCGACCCGGGACCGGACGGTCCGCATCACCGGGGAGCTCGCGGCCCAGACGACGCTGTTGCCGGTCGCCCACCTCACGGCGGTCAACCACAGCATCGCCGAGTTGCGCGCCCTCGTCGGCGCCTACGCCGACCAGGGCATCACCAACATCCTCGCCCTGCGCGGCGATCCCCCGGGCGACCCGCTCGGCGAGTGGGTCGCCCACCCCGACGGCGTCGAATACGCCGAACAGCTCGTCCGCCTCATCGACACACTCGGCGACTTCCATGTCGGTGTCGCGTCGTTCCCGGAGACCCATCACCGGTCACCCGACCTGGAGCACGACACCCGGACGCTGGTGAGCAAGCTGCGGGCCGGGGCGGAGTACTCGATCACGCAGATGTTCTTCGACGTGGAGCACTACCTGCGGCTGCGTGACCGCGTCCAGGCGGCCGACCCCGAGCAGGGCGCCAAACCCATCATCCCGGGCATCATGCCGGTCACCTCGCTGGCCACCGCCCGGCGGATGGTGCAGCTGTCGGGTTCGGTCATCCCGCCCGACGTGGAGGAGCGCTTCGCCCGGGCGGCGGGCAACGGCGCGGAGGAGGACCGTGCCGCGGTGCGGGCGGTCGGCATCGACTTCGCCACCGAGATGGCGCAGCGGCTCGTCTCCGAAGGCGTTCCGTGCCTGCACTTCTGCAGCCTGAACTTCGCCAAGGCCACGACCGAGGTCCTCGGACGGCTCGGCGTCGACATCGACGCCGCGTTGCACGTTCCGGCCTGACCCGGGACGCGCGACCGAACCGATCGGCGGGGTCCCGGCCCTGGTGGCGGACTACCGCGCCGTGGGCGGCGGGGGTGGTGTCTGCCCCGGTCCGGACGCGGTGCGCGCAGCGTCGGCTCCCGGGTCGGCCGCGGCGGCGAGGCCTTCGCCGGAGATGTTCGACGGGGTGGTCGGGTTGGCCACCGGACGTCCGGGCCGCGGACCCCGGTACCGCCTGGTGTAGGCGATGCGGACGATCACCAGGACGACGATCACGCACATCAGGACGACGAACCACGACCAGCTGCTGACGGCGGCGGTAGCCGGATCGGGGTAGGTGGCGTCGGCGCTGAAGTCGGACGGTTCGCCGGGCGCGGGCGTCCAGGTGACGGTGGATTCCCCGATCTGGTCACCGTTGGTGGCCGTCACCGGCCCGCCGAAGGTCACGGTGAGCTGGACGTAATCCCGGCCGGGGACGAGCTCGGACAGATCGGCGTCGCCGCGGAAGCGCACCACCTCACCGCTGCGCTTGGCGGTGAGGTCCATCGTGAGTGAGGTGTCGCCGTAGGCGTCGGCGATGATGTCGCCGAGCTGACCGAACTGCCCGGCGGTGAGGTCGCTGAACGTCGCGCGGGTGCCGACCCTGGTGGCGGGATCGTCCTCGTCGGCGTTCCCGTCCCCGGACCCCTCGTCGGTGTTCGAGGGCGCCGGCGATTCGGATGCCGGGGCGCCGCTCGGTGCGGACGACCCGGAGGCCCCCGCCGGTTCGGGCGTGTCGCGGTAGTCGGTCACCGACACCTGCCCGACCATCGATTCCGGGAGGTCGAGCTGTGGGGCCCCGCGAGGATTGTCCGGGGTGGTCGCGACGATGACGCTTCCCGAATACCGGTCACCGACCGTCGTGGAGCGTTCGAGGCAACCGGCCATCAGCGGCGACATCGCGACGAGCGCGACGGCCACCACGGACGGCAGCAGCCGCCGGACTCGACGGGATTCTGGCGCACCCTGTTGGGGATTCGACGATCGCACGGTGCTCATCGTGCCAGACCGGGTGTGGCCCGCGGGGCACCCGCGGCCCGCGCCGCGTCCGGCTCGTGACAGCCCGGTGGTGTCGCGTCCGTCAGGAACGGCCGAACGGCGACCGGCGCCGGCGTGCCCGGGCCTGTCGCTTCAAGGCCATGTGCGCGGCGATGTAACCGCTGGCGCCGGTGACCCCGCCGCCGGGGTGCGTCGACGCTCCCGCGAGCAACAGGCCGTCCGCGCCCGGGACGCGGTGACCGGAGAGGTCCGGCGTGGGGCGCCACATGAACATCTGGTCGATGGACATCTCGACATGCATGATGTTGCCGCCGATCAGACCGAGCTCGTCCGCGAGATCCTGTGGCGTCTGCACGTATCGATGATCGATCGACGCGGCGAATCCCGGTGCGTACCTGTCGACCTCGTCGCAGACCGCCTGCGCCGCACGGGCGCCGGCCGTCGACCAGGCGCCCTCGGCGAGCCGGTAGGGATGCCACTGCGCCCAGAGGTTGATGACGCTGCGTCCCGGCGGGGCGAGCGTCGGGTCGATCGCCGAGTAACTCATCGCGACGACGGCCGGGCGGGGTGGCAGCAGGCCGGCGGACGCCGAGCCGTATGCGGTGGCGAGCTGCGCCCGGTCGGTGACCAGCAGTCCGAGAGCCGAGTGCACACCATGCGCCGGCAGGTCGGCAGGCAACCCCTGATAGTCGGGGAGCGCCGTCGTCCCGAGTCGGACCGCCATTCCGATGCCGTTGCCGACGACGATGGTGCGTCGCCAGGCGTCGATGGCCCCGGCGTCGAAGCCGCCCGCCGCGAGCATGTCCAGCGTCGTGAGGATGTGGCATGCGTTGATGACCGTGGCGGCGCATCGCAGTTCACCGGATGCGGTGCGGACCTGCCAGTGATCGCCGCAGCGGGCCACCGACACCGCGGGGTCGGCGCAGGTGATGCGTCCGCCGTCGTGGCCGATCCGACGGACGAGGGCCTCGGTCAGCGCGCCGCTGCCACCGATCGCACGGCCCGGCGGGATGCGGTGCATCAGTGCTGCGAAACCGATCATCGGAGCCGTGCCCGGAGCGCTCATCGGCGGCCCGGACTGCGCGCCGAACCAGGCGAGGCCCGCCTTGAGCTGTTCGGAGCGGAAGTACCCGTCGAGCAGGGAGTCGCCGGAGGACATCAGTTCGGCGGTCAGGTTCGCCACCCGTCCGGAGCGTTGTCCGAAGAACCCGGTGCGAGCAGTGGAGGCGGTGTGGCCGAGGCCGCCGAAGGCGCGGCCGAACCGACCCATCGTGGCGGGCTGGTAGAACGCGTCCATGACCGAGGACGCGCGGGGTGTCCATGTCGCGACGAATCGTCGATACGACTCGGCATCCGCTGTGCCACAAGCATTTTCGATGGAAGCGCAGGTCGCGTCGAGGTCGGTGCGGAAGACGATGGCCGGTGCACTGGCGGTGGCGGGCACGAAAGCCCACGGGTCGCAGTCGACGTAGCGCAGACCGTGGGCGCCCAGGTCCAGGTCGTCGAGGACGGGGGAGTGCCGGATCATCAGGTGGGCCGAGGAGCCGCGATCGATCCGGTGGCCCGGGAAGCGTTCGACGGTCGACACCGCGCCGCCGGGGATCTCGTCCCGCTCGAGGACCTCGACCTCGTGCCCGGCCTGCGCCAGATATGCCGCGGCGATCAGGCCGTTGTGGCCTGCGCCGATGATGATCGCATCGCGCCGGGTGCCGTGCACGTCATGCCCCCGTTCCGGTGCGTGGGCCGGCTGCCGGCGGACGGAGGTCCAGCGGGAGCGGTCGGCCGAGAAAGGCGAATGGGCGAGGGTCGCCGGAGAACGTGAAGTGGCGCAGGACGTCGGAGAAACCCATGCGCCGGTACAGCGACCACGCGCGGTTGTCCTCCGCCGGGATCTCAGGTGTCGACAGGAGTACGTGACGTTCGGGGCGGTCGGCGAGCAATCGTGCGAGCAGCCACTGCCCGATGCCGCGACCCTGTGCCGACGGGTGTACGTGCAACTCGGTGAGTTCGAAGTAGTCGCGCGCGATCGCCTCGACCAGCTCCGGCGGCCGCCCGGTCTGCCGCAGTCCCACGCGGAGCTGCTGGTTCCACCACTGTCCGGTCGCGCCGGTGTACCCGTAGGCGATGCCGAGGAGGATGTCGTCGGGCCCGACGCCGACCGGGGGTCCCACCCGGCGACGAGCGGCGGGCATCGTGCGTGCCTCCCGCGGTGACACGGTGGCCACCGCGCCCACCGCATGCCAGCCCGGCCGGGCGATGTGCTCGCGCCACAGGCCCGCACGGTGGATCTCCGTGCCGCGCGGATAGTTCATGGCCGTCACGTAGATGTCGAGTGCGGGTTCGAGCCACACTCGCGCGTCCTGACCGTGCAGGCGCACCACGCGGACGGTCAACGGACGCCCGTACTCGGTGTCGTCGCGACCACGCCGGCACGCACGCCCGGCACGGTCGAGCGCGCGACCTTCGCCTCGAGAGGCATCGCTTCGTGGGCCACGTCCGGGAATTGTCCTTCCGATGATGCAGACTCTGCCGGGAATGGGGTCGTCGCTGGTCGTTGTTGTACATCTCGCCGGCGGATTCGGGCGCCGCGGGTCCGGAGAGACACCGTGGGCGTCGAAGACTCCCATACGCCTTGAAGACACACGCCAGCCTAGCTATATTGAACGTGTCGAACGGATGTTCGATGAATGTGCCTCCGCAAGCTGTTCGCGTTCATCCAGAGACACGGTCCGGCGGCGGACGAGGGAAGCGTCTGCCGCCGGACACATACAACGCAGAGGAGGTCGCCATGGCCAGGCATCGCAGCGCCACCGCTTCCGTCCCGTCGACACGGGTCGACCCGATGATGGTCGGTCGTGCTCGTGACCTCCTCGAGCGTGCGCACCTGCTCTTCGACAATGCCGACGGTGTCACCGACGACGCCGAGCGGTTCCGCCAGCTGTACCTCGTGGCGCTGCGGGCGTCCGGTGCGGCGCTGGCCGTGCACGAGCCGGTCGGAACCGTCCGTCGCAAGACCTCCAACGCCTGGACCCGGATCGGCGTGGTCGCGCCCGAACTCGCACCCATCGCGGCCCGCTTCGCGGCCCTGTCGCCGGTGCGGATGAAGATCGAGTCCGGGATCATCCGCACACTCGACCCCGACAGCGTTGCCGGGATGCGCATGCTCGTCCTCGACTTCCTGCGTCGGGTCGAGACCATGATCATCGCGTACGAACAAGGAAAGTCGGGTTCGGAGCTGCCGCAGATCGGGGCCACGGCGTGAATCCGGCCACACTTTTGCGACTTCTGACGCGGACCGGTGATTCCCACAGCAAGGAATGGTGGTCGCGGTCGGTTTCACCTCGTATCATGGGACGATATAGGCGCAGACGCCTTTCCGGTCGCGGGTGACCTTCGTCGGCGTCACGGATCAGTAGAAGGAGGGTCGGTGCCACTTTCGGAGCACGAGCAACGCATGCTCGAACAGATCGAGAGCGCTCTGTACGCGGAAGACCCCAAGTTTGCGTCCAGTGTCAAACGTCGACGCCTGGGCAGGTCGAGCGGTCGTCGTCGCTTGCAGGCGGCGGCGATCTTCGTCGTCGGACTGGTGATGCTCGTCGGCGGACTGATCGTCGACATCAGCATCGGCGGGTTCCCGATCGTCAGTCTGCTGGGCTTCCTGGTGATGTTCGGTGCCGGACTCTTTGCGCTGTGGGGTGGCGGCTCGTCCGAAGCCACCGCCTCCACGCCTCGCGGAGGAAAGAAGCAGTCCGGCCCGGCTGGGTCGGGGTCCAAGCGCAAGTTGTCCGAACGAATGGAAGAGCGGTTCAACCGCCGGTTCGAACAAGAATGACCACCTGACCATCTCGGGTCCTCCGACGTCCGGCTGATCGCCGACCGCCGCAGACGTCATCCCCATAACCGAAACAAGCCGCGCGCCATGAGGTGCGCGGCTTTTTCGTCGTTCCACCCGTGCGGACCCATCTCGCGGCCGCGGTCTCCCCACTCCGCCCCACCGGGTTGCCCCACTTCACCCCACCGGGTTGCCCCACTTCGCCCCACCTGCTGATTTCGTGCGCCTCATACGGCTCATCGGTCCCATCCGCACCGCTGGTCAGCGCTGTTG
>NZ_JAKOIW010000032.1 GCF_022206305.1 Gordonia sp. 'Campus'
CCCGGTGAGCCCGCGATCTGACCCGCCGCCCTGCTCGCCGGTTGAGCCCGTTCCCCGCCGGTTGAGCCCGTTCCCCACCGGTTGAGCCCGTTCCCCGCCGGTTGAGCCTGTCGAAACCTAGCGCGGCCAGGGCGCGATCGGGTTGCCCTGCCAGCGCGTGTGTGCCGGGACCACGTCACCTCGCATGACCAGCGACGCCGGACCGACCGTGGCGGACTCGCCGAGCCCTGATGCCGGCAGTGCGACGCAGTGCGGTCCCAGGGTCGCGCCCGCACCGAGGGTCACCCGGTCGATCGCCATCACCCGGTCGTGGAACAGGTGGGTCTGCACGACGCAGCCTCGTTGGACGGTGGCACCGTCGCCGAGGCTGACCAGGTCCGCCTCGGGAAGCCAGTAGGTCTCGCACCACACGCCCCGGCCGATCTCGGCACCCAGCATCCGCAGCCACAGGTTCAGGATCGGCGTGCCGGACGCGGCGTTGGCGAACCAGGGCGCCGCCACCGTCTCGACGAAGGCGTCCGAGAGCTCGTTGCGCCAGACGAACGAACTCCACAGCGGGTGTTCGCTGACGGTGATACGGCCGACGACGATCCACTTGGCCGCGGCCGCGACGGCGCAGGCGATGGCCCCGACGACCAGGAGCACCGGTCCGCTCGCCAGCGCGGCGATGCCGTAGTGGACGTGCACCGCGAGGTACTGCAGGGCGAGCAGCAATCCGAGGCCGAGCCCGTACGAGACCATCACCGGCAGCAGGCGCAACGTCTCGATCGAGGCGCGGGCGACCTTCAGCGACCGGGGCGGGTCGAAGGTGCGTGAGGTGTCGATCTCGGACGCGGTCCGCCGCAGACGTACCGGCGGGCTGCCCAGCCAGCTCGAACCCGACTTGGCCCGGTCCGGGGTCGCCGACAGCACCGCGACCAGGCCGTTCTTGGGCACTTTGCGGCCGGGGCCGGTCATGCCCGAGTTGCCCAGGAACGAACGCTTGCCGATCTTCGCCTCGTCGATGTGGAGCCAGCCGCCGCCGAGTTCGTAGGACGCGACCATCGTGTCGTCGGCGAGGAAGGCGCCGTCGCCGATGGTGGTGAACCGGGGGAGGACGAGGGCGGTCGAGATCTCGGTGCCCGCACCCACTTTCGCGCCCAGGATGCGGAACCATGTCGGGGTCAAGAGGCTGGCGTACAGCGGGAAGAGGTAGGTGCGCGCAGCGTCGAGCAGCCGTTCGGTGATCCACACCTGCCACCCGACGCGAGACCGCACCGGGTGATACCCCGTGCGCAGACCCAGCCCCGCCAGGCGGACCAGCACAGCGGTGATCGCCGCGAAGACGAACAGGCTCGTGACGGTGGCCGCGGGCAGCAGGATCAGCGCTCGGATCCCGACGTCGCGCAACCGGTCGGCGGTCATCGCCCACGAGCCGATCACCGCTAGGCCGGCGGCCAGGGAGAGCAGCGGGATGGCCGCGAGCACCAGCGACGACAGGCCGTACACCGGAACCCAACCGGCGGCGCGTGGTGGCCGGTGGTCGGGCCAGGGATGCTCGGCCTTGCCGATCTTCACGGCGGGTGAGCCGGCCCAGTGCTGCCGTGCCTTGACCCGGCCGAACACCGCGGAACCGGGTGCGACGACGGCGTCGCGCCCGACGACCGCCCCCGGGGTCAGCGTCGACCGTGCGCCGATGGACGCGCCGCGCTTGATGGCGATCTCACCGATGTGCACGGCGTCGCCGTCGATCCACCACCCCGAGATGTCGACCTCGGGTTCGATGGAGGCGCCGTCACCGACCGTGAGCAGCCCGGTGACCGGCGGGATGGTGTGCAGGTCGACGCCGCGGCCGATCTGCGCGCCTAGGGCGCGGGCCAGATAGATCATCCAGGGCGCACCCGACAGGTTGGCGGCGCCGCTCGCGTCGAGGAGTCGTTCGGCCACCCACAGGCGGATGTGGACAGAACCACCGCGAGGGTGCACTCCCGGTCGCACCCCGGCGAGCAGCAGTCGTGCGCCGAGAGCGGCGATGCACATCCGGCCGGGCGGGGTGATGAATATCAGGAACGCCGCGAGGAGTACCCACCAGTTGATCTCGACGAGCCACTCGACGGTGCGGTCCATCCGGTCCGCGGCGAGCGCAGCCACGTTGTTGGCCACACCCAGCCATGTCGCCCACTGCAATCCGGTGAGCGTGGTCAGTGGAACGGTCAGCGCCAGCTGCGCCAGACCCGCCGAACGGGGGGTTGGCTTCACGTGACGCTCGTCGACGCTGCTGGTCGGCCTGCGGGCGTCGAGCATCTCGGCCATCGAGCCCAGGCGCGGATGGTCGTAGAGGTCGGCGACCGAGATGTCGGGATGGCGCTCGCGCACGGCGGTGACCAATTGCGCCGCGGCCAGCGAACCGCCGCCCTCGGCGAAGAAATCCACGTCCGGGCTGGAGACGGTCGATCCGAGCACGTCGGTCCACAGCTGGGCCAGCCAGAACTCGGTCTCACTGAGTTCTACATCGTCATCGACTGGTCTGTCGCTGCCCGGCAGGGGCCAGGGCAGCGCATCACGATCAACCTTTCCCGAAGTGCGCGTGGGCAGTTCGTCGACGAGGGCGAGGGTGGGCACCATGGCCGCGGGTAGTTGCCTGCGCAGCTCGGCATGGGCGGCGGACACGTCGAATGCGGGATCCGCCGAGACGAGATAGCCGACGAGCAGACTGTTGCCCGCAGCGGATTTTCGGACCGCGGCGGCCGCACCGCTGACGCCGGGCAGGTTCTGGAGGGCGTTGTCGATCTCACCGAGTTCGATGCGCCGACCGCCGACCTTGACCTGGTCGTCCGCGCGACCGACGAAGAGCAACCCCGCGGTGTCCAGACGGACGAGATCGCCACTGCGATAGGCGCGTTCCCAACCGAGGGTCGGCATCGGCGCATACTTCTCGGCATCCTTGGCCGGGTCGAGGTAGCGGGCGAGGCCCACTCCGCCGATGACGAGCTCGCCGACCTCGCCCTCCGCGACAGGTTGTCCCTGCGCGTCGACGACGGCCAGATCCCAACCCCGAAGCGGCAATCCGATACGGACGGGGCCGCCCCCGCCCAGCGGGGCGGCGCACGCGACGACGGTGGCCTCGGTGGGACCGTAGGTGTTCCACACCTCACGGCCGGGAACGGCGAGACGGTCGGCGAGCTCGGGCGGGCACGCCTCGCCGCCGAAGATCAGCAACCGCACGGCCTCGAGGGCCTCCGGCGGCCACAGGGACGCCAGCGTGGGCACGGTCGAGACGACGGTGATGTCGCGGGCCACCAACCACGGCCCGAGGTCCATCCCGCTACGGACGAGGGACCGCGGCGCGGGGACGAGGCAGGCCCCGTTGCGCCAGGCCAGCCACATCTCCTCGCATGACGCGTCGAAGGCGACCGACAGGCCGGCCAGGACGCGGTCGTGCGGCCCGATCGGGGCGTCCGGCAGGAACATGTCGGCCTCGGCGTCGACGAATGCCGCGGCATTGCGGTGGGTGACGGCGACGCCCTTGGGTTTGCCGGTGGACCCGGAGGTGAAGATGATCCACGCGTCGTCGCCGGGTGTGGGTCGGGCGGGCTCGGCGGGCGTGGCATCGGCAGCCGATGACGTCGAACGGGGGCCGTCGGCGTCGACGATGGCGTCGACCCCGGCCTCGCCGAACACGAGCTCGGCCCGCTCGTCGGGGTCGTCGGCGTCGACCGGCACGTAGGCCGCCCCGGCGTAGAGCGTCGCCAGGATCGCGACGTACAGGTCGCGTGAGCCCGATGGCATGCGGATGCCGACGCGGCTGCCACGCCCGACACCGACTTCGGCGAGACGGGCGACCGTGCGTCGGACCACGGCCAGCAACTGGCCGTAGGTCAGGGTCATCTCGCCGTCGTCGATGGCCGCGGCATCGGGATGCTCGCGGGCGGTCGCGGTGAGGACGTCGCACAGGGTGCGAGGGGGGTCTGCCTGCGCGGACAACAGGAACTGGGGTGGTGTCTGCACCTAGCCGGCACCTGCCGGACTCATCCGCGATCTGGTCACGAGTTCGAGAATATAGCCGACGAAGGTGACCATCCGACCTCGGCTCGGTGAACGCCGACCCGGACGAACGCACTGAAACGGACTGACATGAGGTGTAGCTTCGGCCTCAGACCAGGAGGAATCTGATGCCCATCGTTCACCACCGTCGGCCGAGCTTCCTGTCGTATCCCATGTGGCTCGGCGCCCGTGTGTTCCTCAAGCCGGCCCTGTCGTTGTGGCCGGTCAACAAGGCGGGCCTCGCGGGCCTGTTCCTGATCGACCGGATCGTCGCGGTCGGCCCCAAACCCCGAGGGGTGGTCCGGGAGCAGCTCGTCCTCGCCGGCCGGCCCGCCGAGCTGATCATGCCGGTCGGGCCGTCGCGCCGGGACAGTGACACGGCCATGCTCTACCTGCACGGCGGGGCCTTCGTCGTCTGCGGACTCGGCACGCACCGGTCGATCTCGGCTCGGATGGCCCGGGCCTGCGAGGTGCCGGTGTTCTCGCTGGAATACCGCCAGCTGCCGAAGGCCGGTGTCGGGACGTCGGTCAGCGATGCGGTCGACGCCTACGCGGAGTTGATCAACGAGCGCGGATTCCGCCGCGTCGTCGTGGCGGGCGATTCCGCGGGCGGGTTCCTCGCCGCCAAGGTGGTCGAGGCCGTGGTCGCGCGCGGGCTGCCGACGCCCACCGCGCTGATCGGGTTCTCGCCGTTGCTCGACATGGATCTGGGCACCCACCCCGACCGGTCGAGCCGCTCCGACGCCTACCTGCCCAAGTCGAAGATGGCCCGGCTGGCGCCCCAGTTCGACAAGGGACCGATCCCGCTGACCGGAGTTCGGCGCATCGCCGACGCGGACCTGTCGGAGTTCCCGCCCACGGTGTTGGTCGCCGCGGAGGGCGAGATGCTCGAACCGGATGTCATCGACCTGGTGGAGTCCCTCGACGAGGCGGGGGTCCTGGCCGTCGCACACCTGTACGCGTGGCAGGTGCACGCGTTCCCGGTGTTGAGTTCGCGACACCCGGAGACGCTCGACGCGGTCGAGGTGACCGCGACCTTCGCCGCTCAGGCGGTGCGGGAGGCCAAGACGGCAGACGAGCGGGCGAGTCAGCGGGCGGGTTGATGGCACGCTGATGGGCGTGAGCGCACCGGATCCAGGCCCGCGAGTCCCCGACACGACGAACTCCGGTCCCGACCGGTCCGAGGACTCCCCGGCCGGGCCGCCCGGCTCGGTCGACGCCCGGTTCACCCTGGCCGCCGAACGCACGATGCTGGCATGGGTGCGTACGGCTCTCGGTTTCATGGCCGCCGGTATCGCGGTGGTCTACCTGGCGCCCGACGAGGACGTACCGGCTCTCGACGTCGTGCTCGGTGTCCTCATGGTCGGGCTCGGAGCCGTTCTCGCCCTCCTCGGTGCCTGGCGATGGCGGCGGACGACGACGGCTCTGGTCACCGGCGGTGAGATGCCGGGCCCGAGGCAGGTGATCGGCGTCGTCGCTGCGATAGTGGTGGTTGCCATCCTCGTCGCGGTCGTCATGGTGCTGCAGTCCTGATCCGGGGCGCCGCTGAACAGTGCAGGAGTTTTTCGTGAGTACCGGTCCCGACTTCTCGCGCGGCGCGCAGACGTTCTCGATGACGTTGACCATCGTCGGCGCGACCATCCTCATCTTCTGCATCGGCTGGCTGACCGTCGGCTGGTGGCAGGAGGGGCGCTGGTTCTGGGTCGCGATCGGCATCGCCGTCGTGGTGGTGAACGTCGTGCTCATCGCGATGCAGCTGCGCCGCAGGTTGAGCGAACGGGTCAAGGACACCGACGACCGCCCGCGCCGCCGCGGTCTGATCGACAACTTCGACGATCTGGACGACTGACGCCCCGCGCACCTGAGGTGTGCGAAGCAAGCGTGCCTGCCGGCTCCCTGAGGTGTGCGGAGCGTGAGCGACGAGCCACGAAGGGCTACGCCGTGAGAGTTCCCGAGTCCGACTCGTCGTCGGCGAACTGCGTCCGGTAGAGCTCGGCGTAGCGACCGTTGCGGGCGAGCAGCGTCGGATGGTCTCCACGTTCGACGACGCGACCGCCCTCGAGCACCACGATCTCGTCGGCGGCCCGGATGGTCGAGAGGCGGTGCGCGATCACGATCGAGGTGCGACCCTCGAGTGCCTCGCCGAGAGCTTCCTGAACCGCCGCCTCCGACGTCGAGTCCAGGTGGGCGGTCGCCTCGTCGAGGATCACCACCGACGGTTGCGCGAGAAGGAGCCGCGCGATCGTCATCCGTTGACGTTCGCCGCCCGACAGCCGGTAGCCGCGTTCGCCGACGATGGTGTCGAGCCCGTCGGGCAGTGAGCCGACGAGTTCATCGAGGCGGGCACGGCGCAGCGCGTCCCAGATCTCGTCGTCGGACGTCTCCGGCCGGGCGAGGACGAGGTTGGCACGGATGGTGTCGTGGAAGAGATGCCCGTCCTGGGTGACGAGGCCGACCGTGCGATGCACCGAAGCGGTCTGCAACTTCCGGATGTCGACCCCGGCCAGCTCGATCGATCCCTCGTCGACGTCGTAGAGGCGGGTGGCGAGGCTCGCGATGGTCGATTTGCCCGCGCCCGAGCTGCCGACCAGGGCGACCATGCTGCCGGCCGGGACATCGAGGTCCACGTGGTGCAGGACCGTCGTTCCGGCGCGGTTGTCCAGTTGCGCAACCTCTTCCAACGAGGCCAGCGACACCTTGTCGGCCGCCGGGTAGGCGAAGGACACGTCGTCGAAGCGGATCGAGACGGGCACGGGCCGTCCGCTCTCGGTGCCCGGCACGGCGATCGCGTCGGGCGCGTCGGTGATCAGCGGTCGCAGGTCGAGCACCTCGAAGACGCGCTCGAAACTGACCAGGGCACTCATGATCTCGACGCGCGCATTGGCCAGTGCGGTGAGCGGTGCGTACATCCGGGTCAGCAGCAGCGCGAGTGAGACGACCGCGCCTGCGGACAGATGGTCCTGCACCGCGAGCCATCCGCCGAGGCCATAGACGAGCGCCAGCGCGAGCGCCGACACCAGCATCAGGGTGGTCATGAAGTAGGCCTGCAGCATCGATCGGCGTACGCCGATGTCGCGGACCCGGTCGGCGCGGTCGGCGAACTCGCGCGACTCAAGGTCGGGCCGTCCGAACAGCTTCACCAGCGTGGCGCCAGGAGCCGAGAAGCGCTCGGTCATCTGGGTGGACATGCGGGCATTGTGTTCGGCGGCCTCGCGTGACAGCGCGGCCATACGCCGACCCATCCGTCGAGCCGGGATCACGAAGATCGGCAGGAGTACCAGCGCGAGCAGGGTGATCTGCCAGCTGATGGCGATCATGACGCCGAGGGTCAGCGTGAGCGTGACGATGTTGGACACGACGCCGGAGAGGGTGTCGCTGAACGCGCGCTGGGCGCCGATCACGTCGTTGTTCAGGCGGCTGACGAGAGCGCCGGTGCGGGTGCGCGTGAAGAACGCGACCGGCATCTTCTGGACGTGGTCGAAGACGGCGCGGCGGAGGTCGAGGATGAGGCCCTCGCCGATGTTCGACGACAGCCATCGGACGGCGATGCCCGCTCCGGCCTCGGCGACGGCGATCACCGCGATCGCGACGGCGAGCCAGACGATCATCGTCTCCGACCCGCTCTGGGTGATGAGGTTGACGACTCGTCCCGCGAGCAGGGGTGTCACGACCGTCAGGACTGCCGTGAACACCGACAGCACGAGGAACAGGCCGATGCGCCGCCGATGCGGTCGGGCGAAGTCGCCGATCCGGCGCAGTGTGACCCGGCGATCGCCCCGCAACCGCTTGCTGTCCGGCTGGGTGGAGGACTTGTACATCATGTCCCAGGCGACCGATTGCATGCTCATGACGTCCACGGTAGAACTTCAAGTCAACTTCAAGTCCACTCGGCGCCGGCGTCGACCGCCGAATAGCCTCTGACGTCGAGCTTTCGCGTGATGCTCTAGGTTGGTCGGGGAGATCACAACACGATTCGGCCGCACATGCGGGCCGACCCGGGCAGGCGGTAGAGGAGCGACGGACATGGCAGAACTCAAGCTCGGTTTCAAGGCGTCGGCGGAGCAGTTCGATCCGCGCGAGCTGGTGGAGATCGCGGTCGCCGCCGAAGAACACGGCATGGATTCGGTGGCGGTGAGCGACCACTTCCAGCCCTGGCGGCACAACGGCGGGCACGCGCCCTTCTCCCTGGCCTGGATGGCAGCGGTCGGCGAGCGCACCAAGCGCGTGCAGATCGGCACCTCGGTCATGACCCCGACCTTCCGCTACAACCCGGCGGTCATCGCGCAGGCCTTCGCCTCGATGGGATGCATGTACCCCGGCCGCATCATGCTCGGTGTCGGCACGGGCGAGGCACTCAACGAGTACGCGACCGGATTCCAGGGCGAGTGGCCGGAGTTCAAGGAACGCTTCGCGCGCCTGCGCGAGTCCATCAAGCTCATGCGCGAACTGTGGACCGGCGAGGAAGTGAACTTCGACGGCGAGTACTACCACACGCAGGGCGCCTACATGTATGACATTCCGGAGCAGCCGATCCCGGTGTACGTCGCCGCCGGCGGCCCGGTTGTCGCCCGTTATGCGGGCCGCTCCGGCGACGGCTTCATCTGCACCTCCGGCAAGGGGCCCGAGCTCTACACCGAGAAGCTCCTGCCCGCGGTCGCCGAAGGTGCGGAAAAGGCCGAACGCAACGTCGAGGACATCGACAAGATGATCGAGATCAAGATCTCCTACGACCCCGATCCCGAACTGGCCCTGGAGAACACCCGCTTCTGGGCGCCGCTGTCGCTGACCCCGGAGCAGAAGCACAGCGTCAACAGTTCGACGGAGATGGAACGCCTGGCCGACGAACTGCCGATCGAGCAGGTCGCCAAGCGGTGGATCGTCTCGTCCGATCCCGACGAGGCCGTCGAGAAGGTCAAGTTCTACACCGACGCCGGCCTGAACCACCTCGTGTTCCACGCCCCCGGCCACGACCAGCAGCGGTTCCTCGAGAACTTCGAGCGCGATCTGGCGCCGCGCCTGCGCAAGCTCGGCTGAGCCTGTCGAAGCCATAGCCCGAAACCGCGCCCGCCGCGGTTTCGGGCTATGAAACCGGTTCGGGATGGATCACTCTGAGTCCATGCCCTCGACACCACAGTCAGCGTCGACGTCTCGGTTCCGTGTGCCGGTGGCGTCGTTGCCGGCGATCGCGGCCCTCGTCACCGTCGTCCTCTGGGCGTCGGCCTTCGTCGGCATCCGTGCGCTCGGCGACACGTTCTCCCCGGGCTCGATGGCGTTCCTCCGGCTGCTGGCCGCGGTGGTCCCGCTGACGGTCATCTTGGGGATCGTGCGCTTACGCGGGCGGTCCGCGGATGCGACGACGCGGATGTCACTGCCCCGCGGCCGGGCTCTGGTCCTCGTGATCGCCTACGGCGTCGCCTGGTTCGCGGGTTACACGGTGCTGCTGAACTGGGCCGAGCAACACCTCGACGCCGGGACGGCGGCCCTGCTCGTGAACCTGGCACCGATCCTGGTCGCCGTCGCGGCCGGACTGTTCATGGGCGAGGGCTTTCCGCGCCACCTCGTCATCGGGATGACCATCGCGTTCGCCGGAGTGGTCCTGATCGCGCTCGGCGGCTCGGCGACCTCCGACGCGCGGGTCGACTGGCTCGGGATCGTGCTCGGCGTCGGCGCGGCGATCCTGTACGCGACCGGTGTGCTCATCCAGAAGTCGGCGCTGCGCACGGTCGACGCGTTGACCGCGACCTGGCTGGGCGCCCTCGCCGGTCTGGTGGCGACCACGCCGTTCGTGCCGACGGCCCTGTCCGAACTCGCCGACGCCGACGCCACCGCGATCTGGGCGGTGATCTATCTGGGCGTCGGACCGACCGCCATCGCGTTCTCGACGTGGGCGTATGCGCTCGCTCGCACCGATGCGAGTGCAATGGCGGCCACCACGCTCGTGGTCCCGGCGATCGTCATCGTCCTGTCCTGGGCGCTGCTCGACGAGTTGCCGACGGGCGTCGGGATCGTCGGTGGCGTGATGTGTATCGCCGGTGTGGCGATCGCGCGACGACTCCTGCCGATGAGGCGTCGGGGCGCGGTCGCTACGAGTAGCCTTGGCGCATCGTCACCAGCGGCGATGCCCTCCGAATCGCGACGGGTGCCCGCCGCACAGGCAACCGAGGAGACACCGTCATGCGCAAGCTCCTCGCCGGTCTCGCGATCGGCGGATCTCTGACCCTGGGTGCGGTGGCGACGCTGCTCGTGGTCGACGCGGAGTCGCCGGCCGCTCCCACCAGTGCCGTCTGCGGTCCGTTCGCGGGGTCGGGGCCCATTCCCGGATGTGCGTTCCGCGTCGACGGCAGCCGACTGCAGATCACTCTCCACAACACCGCGACGCGCACCCCGCCGGTGGTGTGCACGCTGACGCCGAGCGGGGCGCTGCGGCCTGTCGACACCACCGCGATGGAACCGGGCGCGCGCGGAACCCTCGGTGCCTCGGTGTTCTCCGGCGTCGCGCGGACCTTCGTCGTCGACTGCCGCGGCGGGGGGACCGGCAACGACCATGTGGCACGGCAGGTGACGATCGTCGCCCGCGCCGAGGCGCCCACGGCGGACCGGACGACGCCGCCGGCACGCCGGTCTTCGCAGGCCCCGCCGCCCGCGGCACCCGAGACGAGCGAGACATCGGACAGGGGCGCGGCGACGAGCCGAGGGGACGCCGTGGTGCCCGAGCAGACGTCCACCGCCACTCCGACCACGACCACGACCACCACGACGGTTCCCGCCGCATCCTGATTCGCTACGGTTTTCGCATGGATCGTGACCGGATGGTGGACGTCGGAGTGGGGTTGGTGTCCCGCTTCGGTGCCAAGACCCTGAGTTTGACATCGGTGGCGCGTCACGCCGGGGTCGCGCGGGCAACCGCGTATCGCATGTTCGGCGGACGCGATGCCCTGGTCGCCGCGATCGTCGAACGCGAGGTGTCGCTGCTGAGGGTCAAGTTGATGGAGTGGTCGGAGACCGCACCCGACGCCGCAGGCAAGGTGCGTGCCCAGGTCGTGAACGTCCTGCCCTACATCCGCAATCACGAAGCGCTCCAGTACGTTCTCCACAAGGAGCCCGAGGAGATCGTGCGCGCGTTGGTCGCCACCAGCGATTCCGCCGGCCCGACGCTCATCCACCAGATCGTCGCCGAGACGTTGCCCGACCTCGAACCCGAGATCGGGGATCAACTGTTCCCGAACCCGCGCGGCGCGGCGGAGTTCCTGGTGCGGACGATCTACTCGCTCATGCTGATCCCGGACAGCTTTCTTTCCGACGAGGAGATCGCCGACCTCGTCGTCCGGGCGGTGGTCCGGCGAGACGCCCCGCCGGCCGGCTCGGCGGACACCCGCACCGACGGACGTCCCGGCGCATGACCGGCGAAGTGCAGGGCGACGAGGGGCGGGGCGGCCACGAGGTACGGGGCGGCGGGGACGAGACCGCGATCCCCGTCGTGACGATGGTCCGTCCCCGCTGGGGCGATCCGGCGCGGACCACCGAACTCCCGGCCGCGGCGGCCGCACTCGCGGGTGGCGCGGAGTCGGACCGCGGTGTCGACCCGGCAGCGGTCGCACCGCCCGAGTCGCGGATCGGTGACGAGCTCCGTGCGGAGATCGCGTCCGTCGTGGGTGCCGAGCACGTCTCCGCGGCCGACGACGTACGGGTGCAGCACACCCGCGGCTATTCGACGCCGGACCTGTTGCGGCTGCGTGCCGGCGACGCCGCCGACGCGCCCGATGTCGTCGTCTATCCCGGCGACCACGACGAGGTCGTCTCGATCCTGGAGTTGTGCGCCCGTCACGATCTCGCGGTGGTGCCCTTCACCGGCGGCACGTCGGTGGTCGGCGGGTTGGCGCCGGATCGGTCGGGCGCATCCGGTGTCGTGAGTGTCGATCTGCGCCGGCTGGATCGGCTGCTGGAGATCGACGACATCTCGAGGATCGCCGACCTGCATGCCGGCCTGCGTGGTCCGGCCGCCGAAGCGCTTCTGCGGGAACAGGGTTGGACGCTCGGACACTTTCCGCAGTCCTACGAGGGCGCCGGCATCGGCGGTTACGCCGCCACGCGGTCGGCGGGTCAGTCGTCGGCCGGTTACGGGCGTTTCGACGAGATGGTCGAGGGGCTTGTTCTCGCGACGCCGCGCGGCACCGTCGAACTGGGTACCGCACCGCGTTCGGCCGCTGGTCCCGATCTGCGGCAACTGGTCCTGGGATCGGAGGGCGTCTTCGGGATCATCACCAGCGTGCGCGTCCGAATCCGGCCCGCGCCGTCGGCCCGTGTCTTCGACGCCTGGCGTTTCCCGTCCTTCGCCGACGGGGCGACCGCTCTCCGCCGCCTCGCGCAGGACGGCCCGCTGCCGACGGTGCTGCGGTTGTCGGACGAGGTGGAGACGGCGCTGAATCTCGCGGATCCGAGCGTCACCGGTGAGATAGGCGACGACGCGTCTGGCTGCCTGGTCATCGCGGGGTACGAGGGTGAGGACGGCGAGGTGGCACGACGCCGGGATGCGGCGTCGGCGGTTCTGGTCGACGCCGGGGGTGCGGCGTTGGGCGCCGCGCCCGGTGAGTCCTGGCGCACCGGCAGATTCGCCGCTCCCTACCTGCGCGATCCGCTGCTCGACGCCGGGGTGCTGGTGGAGACCCTGGAGACCGTCACCTTCTGGTCGCGCCTGCACGAGTTGCGCGCGTCGGTCACGGCGGCGATCACCGACACGCTCACGGCGTCGGGGACACCGCCGCTGGTGATGTGCCACATCAGCCATGTGTACGAGTCGGGTGCGTCGCTGTACTTCACGGTCGTCGCACCGTTCGGGGATGACCCGGCGGCCGACTGGGCGTCGGCGAAAAGCGCGGCGAACACGGCCATCCGGGCTGCTGGCGCGAGCATCACGCATCATCATGCGGTGGGCCGCGACCACCGGGACGCCTACCACGACGAGATCGGGCCGCTCGCACTCGACGCACTGCGCGCGGTGAAGGCGACACTGGACCCGGCCGGGATCTGCAATCCGGGCATTCTGATCTGACGACCTGACGACCCTGCTCGGCCGACGACCCCTGCGGCCCGGTCGCGCGCCACTATGCTGGGGCGCATGGCCACGGATGCAGATCTCGCCGAGCACGCCGACCGACCCGGGAACGCAGAACACGTCGTCGCCGGGACCACGACGAGCATCTACATCGCTTCGGCGGAGGGGGAGACCGGCAAGTCGATCGTCGCCCTCGGGCTGCTGGCGCTGATGTCGGCGACCGGGGGCCGCGTGGGTGTGTTCCGTCCGATCTCGCGCGCGGGCAACGACGATCGTGACCACATCCTGGATCTGCTGCTCGACTACGACTCGGTGGACATTCCCTACGAGGACTGCCTCGGCGTCACGTACGAACAGGTCCACGACGATCCGGAGGGGGCGATCGCCGAGATCGTCGCCCGCTTCCATGCGATCCAGTCGCGGTGCGACCGTGTGGTCATCGTCGGGTCGGACTACACCGATGTCGGTACCCCGTCGGAGTTGAGCTACAACGCGCGCATCGCCGCCAACCTGTCCGCGCCGATGGTGTTGGCGGTCAAGGCCATCGACCGGTCGCCGCAGGAACTACACGGGCTGGCCGAGGGTCTCATCGCCGAGGTGACGGCCGCGCATGCGACACCCATCGCCCTGGTGGCCAACCGGTGCGACCCCGATCGCCTCGACGAGATCCGAGATCAGTTGCGGAGCACCGGTATCCCGGCTCTGTGTCTACCGGAAGAACCTGTGTTGTTCGCGCCGACGATGGGGGAGCTCAAAGACGCGCTCGGCGCCACGATGTACAGCGGTGACGAGGACCTGCTCGACCGCGAGGCGCTCCGGGTGATGGTCGGCGGTATGACCGTCGAGCACATCCTCGAGCGGCTGACCGACGGAACGGTCGTCATCACCCCCGCCGACCGGTCCGACGTCCTGCTGGCCCTGGTGAACGCCAATACGGCACAGGGCTTCCCGCGTCTCGCCGGCATCATCCTCAACGGCGGGCTCAAGCCGCATCCCATGATCGAGGCGCTGGTGAGCGGGTTGCGGCCGACGCTGCCGATCATCAGCTGCCCGCAGGGCACCTACGACACCGCGCGGACCGCCGCCCACACGCGGGGGCGGTTCGGCCTGGGCTCGGTCCGCAAGATCGAGGCCGCGTTGGCGATGATGGAGACCTATGTCGATCCGGAACAGGTGATGCACAACCTGAACGTGTCGACGCCGACGGTCGTGACGCCGCAGATGTTCGAGTACCGGTTGATCTCTCGCGCGCGGGCCGATCGCAAACACATCGTGCTGCCGGAGGGCGACGACGATCGAATCCTGCGCGCCGCCAACCGTCTTGCCCGTCGAGGGGTTGCCCAGCTCACGCTCCTCGGTGACCCCGATGCCGTCCGGGAACGCTCGATCGAGCTCGGCCTCGACCTCTCCGAGGTGGCGGTCATCGATCCGGCCACCTCGGAGTACCTCGACGAGTTCGCCCGCATCTACGCCGACCTCCGCAAACACAAGGGAATGGATGTCGAACGCGCACAGGAGAAGATGCGTGACGTGTCGTATTTCGGCACGATGATGGTGCACACCGGGCGGGCCGACGGGATGGTCTCGGGTGCCTCGCACACCACCGCGCACACGATCCGGCCGGCCTTCGAGATCATCAAGACCCAGCCGGGCGTCTCGACCGTTTCGAGTGTCTTCTTCATGTGTCTCGCCGACAAGGTGCTGGCCTACGGCGACTGCGCGATCGTGCCCGATCCCTCCGACGAACAGCTCGCCGACATCGCCATCTCCTCGGCGCAGACCTCGGCGGCGTTCGGCATCGACCCGCGCGTCGCGATGCTCTCTTACTCGACGGGCACGTCGGGCGCCGGTGCCGATGTCGAGAAGGTCAAGACGGCAACGGAACTCGTGCGCGAGCGCGCCCCGGAGTTGCTCGTCGAGGGACCGATCCAATATGACGCCGCGGTGGAGCCGTCGGTCGCGCAGACCAAGATGCCGGATTCGCCGGTGGCCGGCCGCGCGACGGTGTTGATCTTCCCGGATCTGAACACGGGCAACACCACGTACAAGGCGGTCCAGCGCAGCGCCGGGGCCGTCGCCATCGGGCCGGTGCTGCAGGGTCTGAACAAGCCGATCAACGATCTGAGCAGGGGAGCGCTCGTGTCCGACATCGTCAACACGGTGGCCATCACCGCGATCCAGGCGCAGCAGCCCGAGGGCGGCGTGCCGAGTTCGACCGACGCCGTCGACGCCGAGGCGCGCCGATGAGCGACGTCACCGGGGCGGTCCTGGTGTTCAATGCCGGGTCGTCGTCGTTGAAATATCAGCTCGTGCAGCCGGACTCCGGCTCGGTGCTGGCCGAGGGGATCGCGGAGCGGATCGGCGACGAGGGGTCGTCGATCACCCACGAGCAGAACGGTGAGAGCGTCACCGAGACACTGACGCTCGACGATCATCTCGCGGCGGTCCGGCGCGCAGAACGCTTCTTCGCCGACAACGGCACCGATCTCGCGAGTGCCGGACTCACCGCGGTCGGGCACCGGGTGGTCCACGGCGGCAGGTCATTCCACGAGCCGACGCTGGTGACGCCGAAGGTCGTCTCGGAGATCGAGCGCATCTCGCCGTTGGCGCCGCTGCACAATCCGGCCAATCTGGTCGGCATCCTGGCGGCGCAGGAACTGCTGCCCGATGTCCCCTCGGTCGCAGTGTTCGACACCGCCTTCTTCCACGGTCTGCCCGACGCCGCCGCGACCTATGCGATCGACCGAGAGGTGGCCGCCGAACACGCGATCCGCCGCTACGGTTTCCACGGCACCAGTCACGAGTACGTGTCGGCGCGCGCGGCCGAGTTCCTCGAGCGAGATACCGCCGACCTCAACCAGATCGTCCTGCATCTGGGCAACGGGGCGTCGGCGTCGGCGATCGCGGGCGGGCAGCCGATCGACACCTCGATGGGGATGACGCCCCTCGAAGGGCTCGTCATGGGAACCCGCAGCGGCGACATCGATCCCGGCCTCGTGCTGCACCTCAACCGGGTCGCCGACCTGTCGGTCGACGAGATCGACGTGTTGCTCAACAAACGATCGGGACTTCGGGGATTGTGCGGCGAGAACGACTTCCGCACGATCAGCGAGATGATGGACGCCGGTGACGACGCCGCGCGCCGTGCCTTCGACGTCTACATCCACCGCCTGCGTCGCTACATCGGTGCATACGCCTTCGCGCTGGGCCGTGTCGACGCGATCACCTTCACCGCCGGCGTCGGCGAGAACTCCGCTGTTGTCCGTGCCCGCGCCCTCGAGGGTCTCGAAGGTTTCGGGATCACCGTCGATGACGAGCGGAACTCGCTGCGTGCCAGGCATGCTCGGCGAATTTCGACCGACGACAGCGCAGTCGACGTGCTAGTCGTCCCGACCAACGAGGAACTCGCTATCGCGCGACAGGCGGCGGCGGTGGTGGCGGCGGGCTGAGGGCTTGACGTCCCGTTTGCCGTGGTTCATGAACTCGGCGGATCACCTGTGCTGCGTTCAGACGACGGTCGCGGTTCGACAACGTGTGGTTACCTTGGGTTGTGCCCAGTATAAGCCGCCCGCGTGAGTCGACGGTTCGGCAGCTGTTCGCCCTATCCAGCAACCGTTGCGCGTATTCTTCTTGCCCGACTCCCCTTGTGACGGATTCGGGCATCATCGTCGGCGAGGTGTGCCATATTCGGGCGCAGAGTGCCCACGGGCCGCGTTACGACGCGAGTCAGTCGGACGAGGAGCGCCACGGCTTCGAGAATCTCGTATTGATGTGCGGGGTCCACCACAAGATCATCGACGCGAAGGAGAATCTCGCCACCCATACAGTCGAGGAACTGCTGGAGACCAAGCGCAACCACGAGAATGAGGCTCGCAAGTCAGGGAAAGTACCTGATGCTCCCGCGAATGTCATTGCGGCGCTCATGTTGACAGCGACGGTCTATGAATCCGGTTCGGTGCACATGGATTTCAGTAATGCGGAGTTCAAGGTTGGCGGCGAGGGCGGCACCCTCAGAGGTGAAGGAGGCAACGGCGGTGTTCTGCAGATTGTGGGCATCGCGAGCTTGCCGCCCTCGGTGGCAGAGGAAGTCAGTATCGACCTGAAGGGTGGGGATGGCCAGTGGCCCGGCTCTGGGGGCGGCGGAGGTGGCCTGCTGACCTTCGAAGGTCGCGAGGTCAGCGAATCCGACATTCTGTGTGGCTTCCGGGTCCCCCTCTTCCTCCCGGCCGACAGTGTTCGCGTGGCGGACTCATTACTGAACGTTCTCGGGGCAGGTTGGGAGCATTTCTGCGTGGCCGAGCTTCCGTGGTCCGGCAGCTTTGGGCTTGCTTATGCGGTCGACTTCGGATCGGTTGAGCCGAATGCCCTCCTCAAGCTGCGGTTCGCGCTGCGGGGCCCGACCGGAGCTGAAATTCCACTAGGTGCGGCTGACGTAGCTGCGCCGCGACCGACAGGCCAGGTGAACCGGGTCTGTTATGCGGCGACCGTACCGGTCGAGGTCGACTCAGCAGGCCTATACGAACTCACCGCCAACTCGGGCAGTTTCTGCTTGGCCCGGTACTCGCTGGAGATACGCCTGAGCGCCAGAGGAACCTAAAACCTAGTCGTGCCAGTGGCGTCGGTTGTTGTGTGGGCGACGATGGGCGCGTGGTCATCCGAGTTGAGGGGGTCGACTTGCAACCCTGTGGCCCTAACAATTCGCACATTGGTTTCGTTTCAGCGTAGTACGGGCAGTTAGCGCACTAGCACAGCTCACCGACAATGCGACCAAACGTCTATCGCCCGAAAGATGTTGCCGCGCACCGAATTGTCCGGTACTCTCGAACATGTATTCGCAAGATGCCTCCGGGGGGTGACTATGACAGTCGAATCAGTAACGCCACAGTCGCGTGCTGCCGGGCTGGTCGCGGAGCTCCACCTGTTGCTCGACGAACTGCAGACAGTCGATCTGTCGCCTTGTAGCGACGCCGAGTTGATTGAGGTCGCAGCGGGCACCGAGCGTGCCATCGCACGAACCACATTCGCCGGCGACCGACATATCGCCGAAGTCGAGGCCCGCGACCTTCCCCGCAAGACCGGGACCCGCACCCTCACCTCCTTCATGATCCACCGCCTGCGCGTCTCGAACCCGATGCGTCGCCGCAAGCACATGACTGCGACCGCCGCCCTCACATGTCTGAACGGTGAACGACTCGAGCCCCAACACCCCGGCCTCGCAGCCGCTTTCGCTGAGGGTGCCGTCGGCTCTGCTCACGTCGAGGCCGTCATCGACGTCCTCGACCAGATTCCGCACGCCGTCGAGCACGATGTGAAGGTCGCCGCCGAACGGCAGATGACCGAGATCGCCGTCGAGCATCCTCCCGCCGAGATCACCCAGCTGGGTTCACGGTTGCTCGCCCATCTCGACCCCGACGGCGCGCTCACCGACGATTCCGAACGTAAACGGCGCCGCAACCTGTGGGTCAATCGTCAACGCGCCGATGGCACAGCCAAACTCACCGGCACCCTCACCCCCGAACTTGCGGCACGCCTGTCGATGATGCTCGCCGTCTGGGCGAAACCCGGTATGAACAACCCTGCTGACCCCGACTCGCCTACAGGGTCATTCGAGGACGCCGACCCCGACGCCCTGGTGGCAGCCGCCGAACGCGATGACCGCACACCCGCTCAGATCAACCACGACGCGTTGAACGCCCTGTTGAAGGCTGTTTTCGACGACGGGCTCCTCGGCAAGACGCATCGCGGATTACCGGTGCAGCTGATCATCAAAGCTGATCTCGACGACCTGATCCGCGAAGCCGGGCTCGCCACCACCGCGACCGGCGCCCTGTTGCCGATCGCTGACGTCATCGACCTTGCTGCCGATGCTCAACCGTGGCTGGCCGTGTTCAAGAACCAGACGACAGTTCCGTTGCACTTCGGGCGTGGCAGACGTCTGGCCACCCGCGGACAGCGCCTGGCCTCCTTCGCCCGACCCGACGGTGAGGTGTGCTCGGCCCCCGGTTGCGACCAACCCGCCACCCAGGTCGAGATGCATCACGCCGAACAAGACTGGGCCGACGGCGGTCTCACCGACATCGACACCGTCGCCCCCGCGTGCCCACGCCACAACCGGATGGTCGGCAAAAATCCCGGCCAGTACACCACCCGCATCGTCCACTCCGGACCCGACGAAGGCCGCTGCGCCTGGCGATTGAACCCAGAGCCTGGTGCGCCACCCAACGGAGAACGGATCAACCGCCGACCCGACATACCGAAGCGGCTGGCTACACATCTGAACAACGTGCGCAACGAGATTTACGGACCCCGCCGGTCCGGCGAGAATTCACGTCCTGACGAGCCGAGCCCGCTGCGGCGACGGATGGACATCAGACACGTCATCGACGTCCGGCGACCCGACCAGGGAGCCAGGGCACGCCTCTCATCTCCGGTGGAAGCGCGCCTCGCCGAAATCCTCGACCATCACTGAATGTGCGCTCAGAACAACGTGTTCGGCCGAACGTAGTTGGCGAGGTCGACGAGCATGAACCGGTGGTCCCGGTTGGTGCGGGTCAAGCGGGCGAGCTGACGCAGCGAACGCTCGGTGCCGGTACGGATCCCGTACTCGGTGAACGGGAACCCGAGCAGCGTCGAGGGTTCCTTGTCCTGGGTCGCCTCGTCCGGGTTGTCGTGAATCCACCCGAGCGCGGTCCCCAGGACGATGAGCAGCATCCGCGCCTTGCGCGGCTCGGTGTCGGGGATCTGCTCCAGGCGTCGCGCCGCCTCGACGATCTGCTCGCGGGACACCTGCGACGTCGGCCGACCGTGAACCAGCGCGATGATCGCCGTCGCCCGGGCGGTGTTGAAATGTCTGCTCGTGGCAGGGACTTCGTCGAGCGGCTGGATGGCCGCATCGATGTCACCGGCCGCCACCGCCAACCGCGCCAGACCGAAGGCCGCCGTCACGATGCTGTGGTCGGTCAGCCACAGGTCGTGATAATGGTGCTGCGCAATGTCATACAGGCGGGCGATCTTGTCCGCGGACTTGCCGGGGCCTTTCTCGTCGGCGAGCCAGCGTCCGATGAGCTCGGCCGTACCCGCGACCGCCAGCTTGGGTGCCACCTCGCCGGGCATCGCACCCAGCACCTCGTCGAAGCGCTCATAGGCGAGCTCCGGCTCGTCGTTCATCAGCGCGCAGATGCCCATGTACCACTCGACCCGCCACGAATCACCATGGTGGACACGGACTTCACGCAACAGGGCGAGTGCGGTGTCGACGTCGTCGAGTTGCAGGTGCGCACGCGCCTCGGCCAGGTCGATCTCCCGCGACGGATGCGCGTTCTTCACCGGTCGGCCACCGAAGAGCGACGCGAACCCCTCGGCCCGAGCGGTGTTGATGGAGTCGAGGGTCTGTCGCGGATCCGACAGCGCCGCCGAGGTGAGCAGGCTCGCCGCAGGATCGAGCGGATTGACAAGGGGCACAGGCAATGCGTTGGCGATGTCGACCGGATCGTAGAAGGCCGCCTGGTCGGGGTCGAAGAAGCCGTCGACGGGGGCCAGCATCAAGTCGGTGCCGAAAGTCGACCGCTGCGGCGTGAACACGGTGGACAACGCGGGCCGGGGAACGCCGGTGTGCACGGCCACCGTCTCGCGCAGCACATTGAGCACCTGGGTGCTCATCTCCTCCGCGGACACGAACCGGTCGGCGGGTTCGGGCGCCGTGGCACGTTGCAGCAGACGGTAGAACGACGGATTGTCCCGGAACACCTGAGTCTTCGACGCCGCGGGCAACCCGTCGACGTAGCGTCCGTGCTGCATCTCGATCGGCACGGTCAGCACGGCCAGGGTGCGTCCGATGCTGTAGATGTCGGTGGCGATCTGCGGGCCGGTCTTCACGATCTCGGGCGCCTGGAAGCCGGGCGTGCCGTAGAGGTGGCCGTAGCCGTTGATGGGGGAGACGGCGCCGAGGTCGATCAGCTTCACCTCGTCGCTGCCGACCATGATGTTCTCGGGTTTGACGTCGTTGTAGACCAACCCCACCGAATGCAGATAGCCCACCGCGAGAAGGACTTCGAGGATGTAGGCCAGGCCCTGCTCCACCGACAGCAGTGAGCTGCGCGGGTCTCCGGCGGTGATCTGCTTGAGCGTCTGCCCGCCGATGTACTCCATCACGATGTAGCCGAAGCGTTCACCGTTGTCGTCGACGTGTTCGACGAAGTTGTAGATCTTGACGATGCCGGGATGATTCACCGAGGCCAGGAACTGCCGTTCGGCCACCGCGACGCGCTGGGCCTCCGAATCCGAGGAATTCAGCAGGCCTTTGAGAACGACGGGCCGGTCGCTCACGTTGCGGTCGATGGCGAGGTAGATCCAGCCGAGCCCGCCGTGGGCGATCGCACCGGCGATCTCGTACTGCTCGGCGACCAGCGTCCCGGGCGCGAGACCGGGCACGAACGAATACCGGGCGCCACAGTTGGCGCAATCCCCGGTCGGCGGACCGGCGCCCTCGCCGTCGAGGCGTCCGACCGGTTTGCCGCAGCGCCAGCAGAACCGCTTGTTCTCGGCGATCACCGGGTCGTCGATGACCGCGTCTTCGGGTTCGATATCGGTGATCTTGGGCATCTCGACCAGTCCGCTGCCGAGCCGCCGTTCATGCACGGGGGGTCGACGACGCGGCACCAGACGCCGTCCGAGCGGGCCCGAATCGGCCTCGTCCGGACCCATCACCGGTCGCGATCGCACGACACGATCGGTCTGGTCGTCGAACCTGCTGTCGGGATCGGTGCCGACGGTGAACATCGGTGCGGCAGCCTGGGTTCCGATATCGGCCCGCACGCTCGGGTCCGTGGTGTCGTTTGAAACAGTGTCGTTCGAAACGGTGTCGTTCGAAAGAGTCTCGCCCTCGAGTGCGTTCAGATCGGCCTTCTGCGTGCCGACCTCGCCGACGGGCGCCTCGTCCCGCTCGCCGGTCACGTGCGCCGTCGTCGCGGCGTCCTCCGGCTCGTCGGCCATGAGGTCGTCGAGGGAGACCCGCTGGGTGCCGACGTCGGACTGTTCCCCGTCCGCGCCGTTGTCTGCGTTGTCCGCGTTGTCGTCGTACATGGGCGTCAGTCCCGGTAGTACGGCTGCGGTGCGCCGTACCCGGTGTCGAGGATGGACAGCCATCGGTCGCGGATCTGCTGCCAACGACCGGTCGCACGGATGCGTTCGAGCACGCCGTTGACGAAGCGGACCATGTCGTCCTGGCCCTTCGGAATGCCCACGCCGTAGAACTCCTCACCGAGGCTGGGCCCGACGACCCGCACCCACGGGTCCTGCGCGGCCAGTCCGGCGAGGATGGCGTCGTCGGAGGTCACCGCGTCGATCTGACCCTGTTGCATGAGGACCAGGCAGTCGGCCCACGTGGTGGTGCTCACCATCCTGGCCTGCGGCTGGATGGACTGCATCCGGCCGATCGAGGTGGTTCCGCGCGCAGCGCACACCCGCTTGCCCGCGAGCTGGACGGGCCCGGTGACGTCGGAATTGCGGAACGACAGAATTCGTTGCGAGGCGACGTAATAGGGCGCGGAGAAGCTGATGTCCCGGAGTCGGTCGCAGGTGATGCTCATCGTCTTGACCACCAGGTCGACGGTCATGTCCCGCAAGGCGTCGATCCGTTGCGCCGAGCTCAGGACCTGGAACTCCACCCGCCGCTCGTCGCCGAAGATGGCGCCCGCGATCTCACGGGCGATGTCGACGTCGAAGCCCTGGATGTCGCCGGAGATGGGGTCGCGGAAGCTGAACAGGTTGGACCCGATGTCGAGGCCGACGATGAGCCGGCCGCGTTCGAGGATCGCTCCCATCGTGGAGTTGAGGGGCATCCGGCCGGGGGCGGGCATCTCGGCAGGCGGCCGCAGTGTCAGCGTCGCGTTGCACGCCTCCGAACTCGGTGGCGGCTCGACCGGGATGTCGACCTGCACGCCGGGCAGCACCGGCGGTCCGGCGGTCGCGGTCGGCGGCGGCGAATCGGGCGCGGGGAAGCGGACGCAACCGGTCGCGAGGAGACCGATCAACGCGAGCAGGACCATGACGGTCGCCCGACTGCGATACGTATCCGGACGCGTCATCGGTACTCCCGGATCCGCGGGATGAGTCCGCCGATGACGGCGAGACCGGCGAACACGGTGAGCAGGAGAATTCCCGTGCCGGTGAATCCCAGCACCCGCTGGGCGGTGTTGATGTCGTCGCGGAACGACGTGCGGGCCGTCGTGATCGCGTCGACGAGTCCGGTGTCGACGGTGGTGTAGGCCCGCGCGGAACTGTCCGGTCCGTCACCCACGGTGTGGAGTCGGGCGAGACCGAAGTTGCCGGTCTGGATGTAGCGGCGGACCGCGGAATCGGTGCGGCGCCATTCCGCGAGGGCGGCGGTCACCGCGTCGAGCTGTTCGACGGTGACCGCGCTGTGTCCGTCCTCGGTGCCGGCGCGCACGTCGTCGACGATATCGCCGATCTCGTTGGTCGCCGCGGAGAAGCTGCGTTCGAGCCCGCCCTGGTCACCGCGCCGGATGAGGGACAGCGTCTCGGCCGAGCGGGCCTGCTGGGTGAGGATGCGCGCAGCGGTCAGGTCACGCAACGGGTCGGCGCCCTCGGTGCGGGCGTCACTGGTGGCCGCGACCGACATCAGGCCCGACGCGAGCAGCCACAGCGTGCCGCCGGCGAGGGCACCGACCGCAGCGACGATCCCGATGTTGAACCGGCGCCGGGTCCGGCGCGCGAGATACCTCGACGTCAGCACCAAGGCCACCAGCAGCAGCAACAGTGGTGCGTAGACCGTCCAGGGCGGGCGGGTGAGGGTCTGTTGCGGGTCGGCGATGGCCATCGACCTGCGCTCGTAGAGTCGCTGTGCGGCGGGCAGGATCTTGTCCTGCATCATCGACGACGCCTGTCCGAGATAGGCCGACCCGACCGGGTTGCCGAGACGGTTGTTGGTCCGTGCGGTCTCGATCAGTCCGCTGTACACCGGGATCGACGTGGACAGGGTCTCGAGGTCGGCGCTGACCGCCTGCTCGGCGCGGTCCGACGTCATACCCGAACCGGGCTCGCTGGACGTGCCGGTCGCCAGGATCAGCGACGACGACGCGGTCGCGAGCGCGTCGGAGTAGCGCTGGCGCAGTTCGGGGGATTCCAGACCGCCCGAGATGAAGGCGGCGTTGGCGGAGGCGTCGGCGATCGACAGGGAGCTGTAGAGGACCTGCGCGGCCTCCGCGAGAGGCTCGGTCCGGTCGATGAGCCGCTGCAGTGTCTGGGTGCGGTCCTCGAGCACGGTGGAGGCATACAGTCCGGTGCCCAGGCAGCCGAGAGCGAGGATTCCGCAGATGATGATCAGCTTGCCCGGCGTCGTGACCGCGAAATGACGAATGGTCTGGAAGGGCGACTGGGCGCGTTCCCGCGCGGTGGCGACGAGCTCGCGTCTATCGGCGAGCACCTGCCGGATGGGCGGCGATGACTGGGCCGGTCGGATCGTGCGACCGCCACGCGTGAGTGCCGTCCGCACGGAGGACGCGTCGCCGGTCACCTACCTGATCCCTTCTCAAACGCTGGATCGTCTCCGGTGCGGTTGCTGGTCCACCGGGTCCCCCTACCGGCTTCTCCTGACCGGGCGATCAACGCCGGGTGTCGTGTCACCCCACTGCGGGTTCTCCGAGCTGCGGGTCACCCCTGCTGCGAGTCACCCCTGCTGTCGATTCCTGCAGTGTGGTGTCAGTCAGTTCATCGTCCACCGGGTCGTGCGCGTTTCAGCCTATGCCATCGCGCGGAGTTCCTCCGGCTTGCTCGCCGCCGCGTCGCGGGCGGGGACGGTCGAGGGGTACCGGCCCCCGGCCACACCTCCGTGGCGCCGTGTGGTTTCGGTGTCATGCGAGCGATTTTCGCCGCCGTCGCGGACAGGGCCCGTAATCCCCATGTTCCTGGCAGGTCGGGCGCGTCTCACTTACGGTGGAGGTCACCCGGGGAGAATCAGCCGGGATGCGAGGAGGCGTGGTGCGCGGCGACGGCGACGGCTGGGTGATCGATCCCGACGGTTCACGATATTGGGGGATCCACGGCGCGGCCGGCCTCCTGCTGCGGGCACCCCTGCCCGAAGGGACGACAGGCGTACTCCTCCAGCACCGCGCCGCATGGTCGCACCAGGGCGGCACCTGGGCCCTGCCCGGCGGAGCCCGTGACTCACACGAGGGCGCCATCGACACCGCGATCCGGGAGGCCCAGGAGGAAGCCGGGATCTCCGGTGACGATCTGCGTGTCGTGGCGGCCGTCGTGACCCACGAGTCGCCCGGTGGGTGGACCTACACCACCGTCATCGCCGAGACCGACGCACCGGTGACCACGGTCGCGAACTTCGAATCGACGGAGCTGCGTTGGGTCGACGAGAAGCGTGTCGACCAACTCCCGCTACACCCCGCGTTCGGTCTGGCCTGGCCGACGCTGCGCGAGCGCATCGCGATGCTCGACCCCCAGGGCTGACGACCTACTCCGCCGGTGTCCCGACAGAATTAGCTGCCCCGACTGCACCGGCTGACCCGACAGGACCGGCTGTCCCGAAAGAAGCAGCGGCCTCGACGCACCCGGTCGCCTCGGTCAGCCGGTTGGCCGCCGCGACGAGCGCATGAACACTCGCCTCCTGACTGGTCCGACCCTCGCCGGCCGCCCACGCCTGCCGGCCGTTGCTTTCACACAGCAGGAATGTCGTGATCAGTTCGCCGACCTCACGCTGGTGCAGGCGAACGATCTGCAGCGGCGCGCCGACATCGGCGAGGATCGACGTCATCGCACCGACGGGACCGGCGGCGACGGCGGTACGCGACATGATCCGGTCGGCGACGGCCAGCGTGGCGCGACATTCGACGAGATCGTCGTGGCACGACGAGACCGACCACGACCCCAGCCGAATGGAGCCGCCGGAGGCGTACTCGGTGGTGAACGCCTGGAGCGTCATGCCGGTCGCCTCTTCGCGCAGGCCCGGGGGAAGGGGGTGGCCGAAGCGGACGGAGAGGGGATCGCCCGTGGGCTGCGCGCCCGAGCGGTGGCTGGTGGGAAGGGCGCCGGTGAGCGGGGCGCCGGGCTCGTCACAGGTCCAGGATGGGCGGGACAGATGAAGTGTGTGCATCTCGGAAGCCGATTTCGGTCGAAGAGAGGATGACCGACTGGAGAGCGCAACCGACCCGCAGCGGGGGGTCGGTCAGATTCAGACCCCGCTGCGGCGGGTTACGAGAGCGCTCTGCATGCACAACATGATCGGTCCACCATAGACCCGGCGATGGGGCGGGGCAAACGATTTTGTCCGCACTCCAGACGCCAGCACGGAGGCGCCGCTGTCTGCAGCGAGGCGCCGTCTACAGGAGACCGACGAGTTCCCGGGCCGACGCTGCCGGGTCGGTTGCTGCGGTGATCGCGCGTACCACGACGATGCGGCCGGCACCCGCGGCGGTCACCTCGCCGACCCGCGACGCGTCGATGCCGCCGATGGCGAACCACGGCTTCGCGGTGCGCGCTTCTGCCGTCGACGTCACGAGGTCGAGCCCGGCCGCGGTCCGGCCGGGCTTGGTCGGAGTGGTCCAGCACGGGCCGACGCAGAAGTAGTCGACGTGGACGTCGTCCATCGCGACGGCGGCCTGCTCGGGGTCGTGCGTTGAGGCACCGATGAGGACATCCGGGCCGACGATGTCGCGCGCGACGCGTGGCGGGAGATCGCCCTGCCCGACGTGGAGGACATCGGCGCCCGAGAGTGCCGCGATGTCGGCGCGATCGTTGACTGCCAGCAGTGCACCGTGTGCGTCGGCGACCTCCCGCAGGCCGGCGAGGATCTCGAGTTCTTCGCGGGCCTCGAGGGTGCCGAACTCGCGTTCGCCCACCGAACCCTTGTCGCGGAGCTGCACGATGTCCACGCCACCCGCGAGCGCGGCCCCCACGAACTCGAGCAGATCGCCGCGTTCTCGCCGGGCATCGGTGCACAGGTAGAGCCGAGCCGACTCGAGCCGTCGCCGACGGTCGGTTCGGGGATCCTGTTCGGTGCGCGTCGAGGTCACGCCGACCAGGCTAGCCCGACGCCGGAACCCGTTCGGCCGGGCGTAGGCTGGACCGCACGAACACACGGGAGCCCGGGACAGCCGGGCTGAGAGTGCGGACCGTCTCCGCTGACCGTCGAACCTGATCCGGGTCATTCCGGCGAAGGAAGGTGATTCCCAGAGTGACTGACTCCCAGCGCCGTTCCGCCGACGCCGCGAGCCGCGAGCTGACGGTCGTGGGCGGTGGAGTCATCGGCCTCACCTGCGCCCTCACCGCCGCCGACGCCGGCTGGCGGGTCCGGGTGCTCGACGCGGGCGCCGATGACCGGGCGTCGTGGGTCGCCGGCGGCATGCTGGGGTCGCTTGGCGAAGGGCATCCCGGCGAAGAGGCGTCGCTCGCCCTGTCGGTGGAGTCGGTGGGCCGGTGGCCGGCTCTCGTCGAGCGACTCGACGACGAGGGGATCGTGACGGCGACCGACTCCCTCTTCGTCGCGGCGTCCGCAGCCGATCTCGGATATCTCCGTAATCTCGCCGACTTCGTCTGGGCGCAGCAACCCCGACCCGACTCGACCCCGCCCTCCGACTCGACTCTGCCCTCCGACTCGTCCCTGCAGACCGACTCGTCCCTGCAAGCCGGCTCGACCCTCCACCCGGTGAACGGTCGCGAGATCCGAACGCTCGAACCGTCGTTGAGTTCGCGTCTCGTCGGCGGGTATCGCGCGGTCGGCGAATGGGCAGTCGACAACCGGCGCCTGCTCGCGGCGCTGCGATCGGCGGCGGCCGGCGCCGGTGTGGAGTTCGTGTCGCGGAACGTCGAGTCCCTCGCCGAGCTCGACCGGGAGCTCGACGCGGACGTGCAGATACTCCTCGCCGCCGGCCTCGGAACCGCCACGCTCTGGCCCGGAGCACGCCTGCTCCCGGCGAAGGGCGAGATCCTGCGGCTGCGACGAACCCGCTGGTCGGTGCCACCGCCCCGGCACGTGATCCGGGCCCGGTTGCACGCCAGAGATGTGTACCTCGTGCCCCGCGACGACGGGATCGTCGTCGGGGCAACGCAATACGAGCCGGAGGGAACGGCTGACCGGACGCCCCAGGCGGGTGGTGTCGCCGACCTCCTGGCCGATGCCATCGAGGTGCTTCCCGGCTTGCGCACATATGAACTCGTCGAGGCGGGGGCGGGCCTGCGCCCCTGCACCTCCGACGGCCTACCCCTCGTGACGCGCGTCGACACGCGCACGGTGGTGGCGACCGGGCACGGACGCAACGGGATCGTCCTCGCGCCCGGCACCGCCGCACAGGTCCTGTCGATCCTGGAAGGAGACGACGAATGAGTATCACGGTGAACGGCAAGACGATCGACGTCGAGGCGGACACATCGGTGGACGACGTGGTCGCCGGACTCGGTCTGCCCGATCGGGGGATCGCGGTGGCCGTGGACGGCGCGGTCGTGCCACGCGGCCGTTGGGCCCGACACACGATGACCGACGGCGCCGTCGTCGAGATCGTCACGGCGGTGCAGGGTGGCTGAGAACACCGATCCGCTGCGTATCGCCGACCGGGACTTCACCTCCCGGCTCATCACCGGGACCGGTGGGGCTGCCAATCTGGCGACAGTGGAACGCGCGCTCGTGGCGTCGGGCACCGAGCTCACCACCGTCGCGGTGCGCCGGGTGGATGCGGCTTCCGGGACCGGCGTCTTCGACCTCCTGCGCCGCCTCGACATCGCCGTGCTCCCCAACACCGCGGGCTGTCACACCACCGCCGAAGCTGTCCTCACGGCGCAACTCGCGCGGGAGGCCTTCGAGACGAACTGGGTGAAGCTCGAGGTCGTCGCCGACGAACGCACCCTCATGCCCGACGCGGTGGAACTCGTCGATGCCGCGGCGACGCTGGTCGCCGAAGGATTCGTGGTGCTCGCCTACACCAATGACGATCCGGTGCTGGCCGCCCGCCTCGCCGATCTGGGTGTCGCCGCGGTGATGCCGCTCGGGTCACCGATCGGGACCGGGTTGGGAATCCTCAACCCGCACAACATCGAGATGATCGTCGACCAGTGCGCGAACCGGTACGACGCCGCGATCCCGGTCATCCTCGACGCCGGGATCGGAACGGCGAGCGATGCGGCATTGGCGATGGAACTGGGCTGCGACGGCGTGCTTCTCGCCACCGCGGTCACGCGAGCCGAGCACCCCGAACGGATGGCGACGGCGATGCGGCACGCGGTCGTCGCCGGTCGGCTCGCCGCGCGTTCGGGACGAATCCCCAAGCGGTTCTGGGCACACGCGTCGTCTCCCGCACCCGAGCGCGACTGATCACTCGGCCGCGGCGACAGGCCGTGCGAATGACAGACCGGGCCCGTCGGCGATCGGCGGCTATGGTCGAGGCGTGTTGCAGGTAGCGAATCTGACGAAGGAATTCGGCGGTCACCGTGCGGTCGATGACCTCACCTTCGAGGTGGGGCCGGGTCGCGTCACAGGCTTCCTCGGGCCCAACGGCGCCGGGAAGTCGACGACGATGCGGATGATGCTCGGACTCGACCGCCCGACATCGGGCACCGCGACGATCAACGGGCAGGCCTATCGCGACCTCGATCATCCGCTGCGGCAGGTGGGTGCGCTGCTCGACGCGCGCTGGGTGCATCCCAATCGGAGTGCGCGGTCGCATCTGCGCTGGCTGGCGGCGAGCAATCAGATCCCGGTTGCCCGCGTCGACGAGGTGTTGGAGACCGTGGGGCTCACCTCGGTCGCCAAGAAGCGTGCCGGCGGTTTCTCACTGGGCATGTCACAGCGCCTGGGCCTGGCCGGCGCTCTGCTGGGCGACCCGCACACCCTGCTGTTCGACGAGCCGGTCAACGGCCTCGACCCGGAGGGCATCGTCTGGATTCGCGGCTTCATGCGGGATCTCGCCGCGCAGGGCCGGACGGTGCTGGTGTCCAGCCATCTCCTGACCGAGATGTCGCTCACCGCAGACCATCTCGTGGTCATCGGACGCGGCCGGCTCATCGCGGACTGTTCGGTTGCCGAGTTCACCGGACGTGCCCGTCAGTCGGTGCGTGTCCGTGGCCCGCAACTGGAGAAGCTGCACGCGGCGCTCGCCGCCGCCGGTCTGCACCCCGCGCCCGGGGACCCGGACGCGCACGGTCGGCCGGTGATGCGCGTGCCCGACACCACGACCGACCACGTCGGCGACCTCGCCGCCGCGGCCGGTATCGCCCTGCACGAACTGTCCGCCGAGTCGGCGTCTCTGGAAGAGGTGTTCATGTCGATGACCGCACACGCCGTCGACTACCAGGGAGGTACGCACCCGTGATCGCCGCGATCAACGCCGAACGGATCAAGCTCGCGAGCACCCGGTCGCCCTACTGGTGTCTGGGGGTCGTCGTGGTGCTGGGCCTCGGCATCGCCGTGCTTCTCGGCGCCATCGCCGGCGGCGGCTACGGGGACCCCGGCGAGACCGACTCGCTGACCGGGCAATATCTGACCGGGGTCAATCAGTTCGGGGTGGCGGTGCTGGCGATCATGGCTGTCCTGGGGATCACGACGGAGTACCGTTTCGGCACCATCCGGCCGACATTCGCGGCGGTACCGCGGCGCCCACGGGTGCTCATCGCGAAGGTCGTCGTGTTCGGGGCGCTCACGTTCGTGGTCACGGCGATCGTGTGTCTGGTGGCGCTGGTGCTGGCGCAGGCGCTCGCCGGCTACGGGATCGCCCTCGGCGGCCCCGACACCGTCCGACAGCTCTGGGGTACACCGGTTTTCGCGACGCTGTGTGCACTGATCGGTCTCGCGGTCGGTGCCCTCGTCCGCCATTCGGCCGGCGCGGTGGCGATCGTGTTGGTGTGGATGCTCGCACTCGAGCGGATCATCTCGGTGTTGCCGCGGGTGGGCGAGTACATCGTGTCGTTCCTGCCGTTCCTGAACGGATGGAATTTCTTGTCCGGCGGCAGCGACACCTTCAACTGGAACGCCTACGGTTCGCTGCTGTACTTCGCGGTGTTCACCCTGGCGCTGCTGGGCGTCGCGGTGGCGGTCACCAACGCCCGCGACGCGTAGTCGGCGGCGCCGAGTCGCGTCGGCTCACCCACGATCGAGCGCGGCGATGACCTCGTCGTCGTCGACCTGACCGAAATCGTCATAGGACAGGCCGACCGCCCGGAACGGATCAGGTGTCGTCAGCACGACGAACCCGGTGACACCGCGATCACGAAGTCGGCCGGGCGAATCCGCGGGCGCCGTCGGCACCGCCACGATCACCGACGACGCCCCGGCCGAACGCACGGAGTCGATGGCGACAGCCATGCTGGACCCGGTGGCGAGGCCGTCGTCGACCAGGACGACGCTGCGCCCGGCCGGCTCGACCCGTGGCCGCTCACCGCGATAGCGGCGTTCGCGTGCGCGCAGGAGGCGCCGCTCGCGATCGGCGACCTCGTCGAAGACGCTGTGCGACACGCCGAGTCGTCGAGGGACATCGTCGTTGACGACGAGGTGGTCCGCGGTCAACGCCCCCATCGCGAACTCGGCGTGACCGGGCGCACCGATCTTGCGGACCACCAGGACGTCCAGGTCGCACGGCCCGAGGGACGCGCAGTGCGCGTCCGCGACCTCGCGCGCGACGGGGACCCCGCCCCGCGCGAGGCCCAGCACCAGCGGGGCGTCGGGGCCCTGGCCAGTTGTGATGCCCCCGCTCGTCCTGATGCCCCCGCTCGTCTTGATGTTTCCGCCCGGCGCCGAGAGGAATTCGACGACCCGTGCGCCGAGGAGACGACCGGCCTCGCGCCGGTCGGCGAAGACGCGCGACGACATCACCGTCCCGCTACAGATGCACCGCGGGGCCGACTTTCAGCGAGAAGCTGGGCACGTCGGCGAGCCCGACGGTCGCCTCGTAGGTGCGGTCGTAGCCGGTGCTGCTGATCCGCCAGCCCTCCGGGGTGCGGCGGTAGGTGTCCTCGTAGAACGCGGCGCCGAGGAGCATGAACGAGAACTCGGCGACGATGACGCGGTCCTGCAGATACCAGCGTCCGCGTGCGGTGTCCGGACCGTCGAACTCGATCTCCGGATGGTTCACGCGATGCTCGGTGATCACCGCTGCACCGACGTTCTTCCGCATGTAACCGACCAACTCGTCGCGGTCGGTGAACGACAGTTCCGCACCGTAGTTCCCGGTCACGTCCTCGGTCAGGGTGTCGGCGAATGCGTCCCAGTCCTTGGTGTCCAGGCACCGCAGGTAGCGGTATTTCAGGGTCTCGATCGCACGGAGATCGTCGGCCTCGCTCAGTCCCGCCCCGCTCACTTCTGCCCTGCTCAGTCCTGCCTCGCTCACTTCTGCCTCGTTCCCGGCAGGATGCCTGCGTCGATGACGGCCTTCACGATCGGCTTGGTGCGATCGAGGAGGTCTTCGGTTCCGGCCCACAGGGATTCGCTCGCGGCATCGGTCATGGCCTCGACGTCGTCGTAGAGCGCTGCGCCCTGGGCGGTGAGCATGTGTCCGTCGTCGACCCGTTCGGCGAGCCCGGCGCCGACGAGGCGGTCGACGCTCTCGTCCCACTCCTGCTCGGAGTAACCGCGGGTGATCATGACGATGCGCTTGCCGAGGACGCGCCGCCGGACCGCTGGGTCGGGAAGCTGCGCCTCGTGGAACACCGCCGCGTCGAACCCGTCGAGCCCGTGGAGCACGAGGGCGGCGATGTGGTTGTCCCCGCGCCATTCTCGTAGCACCGCGATGGCCTGCCACAGCCGGAGGCGGGCGGTGTCCGGGGTGGCCACGCTCGCCCAGGCCGCGGCGAGGGGCCGACCGCCCAGGGGTAGCCCCACGGCGAGATCGGTGTAGGCAGAGGCGAGTTCGTCGAGAGTGGCGTCGTCGATGTTCGCGCCCAGGATGTCTCGCAACGAGTCGTCGAGCATCTGGTTGCGGCGCTCGTGGATCCGGTCGAGGCCCACGTCGAGGGCAGCCGACCAGCTCTTCGCGATCAGTTCGGGATTGAAGTTGTAGAACGCCGCGGCGACGACCGACGACACACACGGGCCGAAGGGCGCCCCCCGCGCGCCGACGTAGAACGCATACGGATCGAGGCCGGTGTCCGTTTGTGCGTCCCGGAGCCCGGGATTGAAGTAGGCCAGGATGTGAAAGGGCTCGAGCGTCTCGTATGCGCGCCGGGCGGCGGAGCCCGTGCTGGTCGATGTCATCAACCCACCCTCGCGACCCCCGCGGCGGGTGTCAACACCCCGGCACGCATCGCGGCGTGGATCCGACCCAGTGAATCCGACCCAGTGGATTCGGCCCCGTGGATCCGACCCTGGGGACCGGACCGGGCGTGACGTCAGGTGCGGCGGGAATCGCGTGCGTCGGTGAAATCCGGTCGGGGACTCTCGCGATGCCCGAAGTCGTGCCGGGTGAACGGGTCCCGACGCGCGCGGACCTCGCCACGCGCGGGCGGTCTGGTCTGCGCGTCGGAAGTGGTCGCGTCGTCTGTGTCGGTCGCATGGTCGTTGTCGGTCGCGTCGTCGGTGTCGGTGTCGGGCTCTTCACGTCCGCGCCGCCAGCCGCCCTTCATGGGTGGTGCCTCGCCGAGGTGATCGGGGTCGACTGATCCGTACCAGGCGACCAGCACGGCGCCGATGACCGCGCCGACGAAGCCGAGGATCGCGAGCCAGCCGAGGCCGGGCTTGGCGGTGTCCTCCAGGAACACGACCCCGACGAGGCTCGGGCCGGCGGTCTCACCCACCACCAGGACGGCCGTCACGCCGTTGACCGCTCCGAGCTGCAATGCGACGGTCTGCACGTAGAACCCGACGGCCCCGGCCGCCGCGATGGTCCATGCGGCCGGATCCGTCAGCAGGGCGACGGCGTCGAACGGCTGGACGCCGTCGAGGATGCGGACGGCGATCGCGATGATGCCGAACAGGAGACCGGCCGATGCGCCGCCGACGATCGCCCCGGCCGGACCGAGGTTGTAGACACCGACCAGGGCCAGGGCGCACAGCGCGAGGGTGGCGACGAACAGGCCCCAGTGGAAGCCGATCTCCTCGCCACCGCCGGTGTGATGCGCCGAGGACACCCCGAGCAGACACAGCGACAGCACGACGAGCCAGATGGCCACCCATTCACGGGTGTGCAGCGCGATGTTGAGGATGATCGTGCCGAGCAGGGCGGTGATGACGAGGTTGGCCGAGACGATGGTCTGGGAGAGGAACAGCGGCAGGAAGCGGGCGGCCAGCGCGCCGCCGGCGAAGCCGACGACCACCAGCGTCGTTCCCAGGATGAATGCGGGGTCCACCAGGGTGGACATCGTCGACGACAGGGTCGGGGCACCGTTTTCGCTGGTGATGCCCTCACCCTCGTCCGCGGCTGCCTCGGCGACACGGCGCGCACCCAGCGCGCGCAGCACCGTCGACATCCCGTAGGCGACGGCGGCGAGGCACGCGGCGATCACGCCGATCACGAACAGCTGCATGCCTCCTCCATCCGATCCGGAGGCCGCCTCGGCGGAAACCCGGACCGCCGACCACCCCGACTGTCTTCAGGCCCGACCGGCACGCGGCCGATCGTGGGAAAAACTAACAGCACGAACCGACAACGGGGTAACGAATATTCCCGATGTGTCCGATTTTCGTCGATGAATGTCTGTGCAACACATCACCCCGGATGATCGGGCACCCGATGTCTTCACGATTGCCCCCGATAGACTCTCCCGGGTGGACAGCGCCGGACGAGCTCATGTACTGATCACCTTCGGCAGGTCGTTCCTGTCTCTGGAACTCGCCCGCCTGATGGCGGCCGGCGGGCACCGGGTCACCGTGGTCGACTCGATTCCGGTGGGCATCAGCCGATTCTCGAACGCGGTCAGCGGCTTCCACCGTGTGCCACCGCCGAAGTTCGAGCCCCTCGCGTACTGTCACGCTCTCGCGCGCATCGTGGCCGACAACGATGTGGACATGGTGATCCCGGTGCACGAGGAGACCGACATCATCGCGATGCTCGCCGATGTCTTCCCGCCCGAATGTCGCTTGTTCCTGTCCGATTTCGCCACCGAGAACCGACTGCACAACAAATACGATTTCCAGGAACTCCTCGTCGAATTGGGCATTCCGACACGGAAATTCGCGCGCGTCACCGGGCCCGAGGATGTCGGATCGCTCGATTTCCAGCAACCGTTCGCGCTGAAGCGCTGTTACTCGCGCGGTTCGCAGAAGGTGCACAAGGTCTCGCCGGGCGACCCGCTGACATGGCTCGAACACGACGAGGCGAACCCGTGGATCGCCCAGGAGTGGGCGTCGGGCAACAACTACTGCACCTACTCGGTGTGCCACGAGGGCCGCGTGTACGCACACGCCACCTATCCGGTCGACTACGCGATCGACGGCAGTTCCTGCCTCAACTTCCGGTCCGTCGACCACCCGCGGATCGCCGAGTGGGTCAGCGACTTCGTGCGACGGGTGAACTTCACCGGCCAGATCGGCTTCGACTTCATCGAGGACAAGAACGGCTCCGGCGACCTGTTCTGCATCGAGTGCAATCCGCGAGCGACGAGCGGGATCATGATGTTCACCCCCGAGGACGGCGTCGACCGTGCGTTCCTCGGCACCTCCGACCCCGATGCCGGGGTCATCACGCCGGGGTCGGGCGTCGACAAGATGATCGGCCTGGGCATGTTGCTGTACGGGTGGCGGTCGTCGTCGCGCAAGGACCGCACGCTGCGCGACTTCGTGCGCGACTTCCGCGGTGCATCCGATGTGGTGAGCTGCCCCGGCGACCAGAAGCCGGCGCTGATGCTGCCGTTCGCCTACGTGGGCATCCTCCGCAGTTGCCTCAAGTACCGGGTCGGTCTCGCCGAGGGGTTCATGCACGATCACGAGTGGGACGGACTGCGCATCAGCCTGTGATCCGCATCAGCCTGTGATCCGCATCCGCCTGTGATCGGCGGGCGCCGCTGATCCGTATGACGCTGTGTCCGTTTCCCGGACGACCCGTCATACCGATCTCGAGAACGTACGATTTGCCGATGACGTCGACGACGCCCGAGGTCGAAACGGGTACGGCCCCGAAGAACGCGCGTGCGATCCTCGTCGCGCTGATCCTGGTGGCCGGAGTGGCCAACATCAATCTCGCGGTCGCCAACGTCGCGCTGCCCGACATCGGTAAGGCGCTCGACGCGAGTTCGACGCAGCTGAACCTGATCGCGGTGGGATATTCGCTGGGGCTGGCCGCGTCGGTGCTGTACTTCGGCGCGCTCGGCGATCGGCACGGACGTAAGCGGATGCTGGTGTTCGGCATGAGCCTGTCGATCCCGGCGTCCCTGGTGGCCGGTTTCGCGCCCAGCGTCGAAGTCCTCTTCGGTGCACGACTTGTCGGCGGTATCGCCGCCGGTCTGGCGTTCCCCACGACCCTGGCGGTGATCACCGCTCTGTGGTCGGGGCCGCGCCGCACCCGGGCGATCGCCGCATGGTCGGCCTTCGGTGGTGCGATCTCGGCGCTGGGACCGGTCCTGTCCGGGGGACTGCTGGAGGTGTTCTCCTGGCACTCGGTGTTCCTGGTGACCCTGCCGCTCGCGGTCATCGCGTTGGTCGCCGCCTGGCGCCTGGTGCCCACCGACACCGGGGACGAGGCCGCGGTCGTCGACAACCTCGGCGGCATCGTCTCCATCGTGATGGTCGGCTCGCTGGTTCTCGCGATCAACTTCGCGCCCAACTCCGATCAGCGACTCCAGGTCTACATCCTCGCCGCGATCGCCCTCGTCGCCGGAGCCGGATTCGTGTGGCGGCAACTGACCGTGCGCGTCCCGCTGTTCGACCTGCGGATCGCCGCACGACGCACCTTCTGGGTGGCCGCGGTGGGCGGTCTCATCGTCTTCGGCACCCTGATGGGTGCGATGTTCATCGGCCAGCAGTACATGCAGAACGTACTCGGCTATTCGACCCTCGCGGCGGGTGCGACGATCCTGCCGGCCGCGGCCGCGATGGTCGTCGTGGCACCGCGGTCGGCCAAGCTCGTGCAGAGCATGGGCTCGCGTTTCACCCTGCTGTCGGGGTACGCGTTCATCGTGGTCGGCCTGGTGCTCGCGATGCTCACCTGGGACGAGCACGCCCACTTCTGGCACGTCGGACTGGTGTACGTGCTGGTGGGCGTCGGTGTGGGACTGGCCGGTACGCCCGCGTCGCAGTCGCTCACGGGTTCGGTCCCGGTGCAGCGCGCGGGAATGGCGTCGAGCATGTCGGACCTGCAACGCGATCTGGGCGGCGCGATCCTGCAGTCCACCCTCGGGGCGATCCTGACCGCCGGTTACGCAAATCAGTTGCGCGACAGCATCGCCGGCTCTCCGCAGGCGGCCCAGGTGTCCGAACAGACCGAGGCGGCGCTGACCAAGTCCTTCTCCAGTGCCGAGGTGTTGGCCGAGCGCTACCCGCAGTACGCCGACGACATCATCGGTGCGGCTCGCGACGCGTTCGTCCACGGCGACAAGGTCGCCTACGGTGCCGCCGCGTGCATCGTCGTGGTGGGTGCCACGGTCGTGTTCTTCTTCTATCCGAAGCACGACGCGGAGCGTGCCGCGATGGCGGAGTACGCGGCCCAGCGCAGTCTGTGACCCGCACGCACATCTGCAGTGATCACCGCGGAGAGTCGAAGGCGGCCAAAAGCATTCGCGCAGCCATCGTGACGAGCGACTCGCGGTCGGCGTCGCGAGGCCGCTGGAGCGCGATGCGCAGACACAGACTGGCGGTCGCACCCATGGTGAGGAACACCAGTTCGTCGATCGCCTGATCGTCGAGGTCGGGTCGCAGGCGTGAGGGGAGGATGCGCGCGAGCGGGAGCAACGGGCTCTCCACCTCGGCCCACGCGTCACCGAAACCGTTGTGCTGCAACTCGAGTGAGGCGCGCAGAACCGGTGCATGGGACTCGAACGAGCCCACCAGGGTCTCGACGACGGTGACCATCGCATCGTGCGGTTGCTGATCCATCGCGCGACCGATCCCGCCGGCCAGTGTGGCGGTGATGTCGTGGACCGCGGCGAGGCGGAGTTCCTCGACGATCGCGTCCATGTCGGCGAAGTAGCGGTACACCGTCCCGATGCTGACGTGGGCGTGGTCGGCGAGCTCGGCTGTGGTGGGCCGACGCTCGGGACGTCGCTCGAGAAGGGTGAGGGTGGACGTGAGGATACGTTGCCGCATCTCCCGACTGCGCTGCTGCCGGGGTGACTTACGTGCCTGCTGTGATGCGGTTTTCTGGTTCGGAGGTGGGCCCATGGAAAGTGAATAGTAAGTGAGGATTGCTCGTGTTCTCATGGAATCATGGAACGGAACAGCCCCTCCGGCCTCGTGAACACCGAGGCGGCAGTACAGCGGTACGGCGCGGCGGGCCGCATCTGGCTCGATCAGATGTGGCTTGCCGACCCCCTCGCCGATGCGGTGGCGGCGGACAAGCAACCCGGCGGACCGACGACCGCGGTGCTCCGGACGGCGCTGGCCGACGGGATCGACGCCGTCGCCGACGCGACGGACTCATTGCGTGACCTGTTCGCCTTCCTCGACGACGAACCGGACTGGGTCGATCACGACCGAATGGGTCGTGCCGCCGACGCGCTCATCGTCCATACCGCGCCCCTCGGAATCGTGCTCGGTGCCGCCTCGCTCGTGCGGGGCGCGGGGAACACGCTGGCCGGCAAGCCCTTGGCGATCACCGAGCGCTACGTCTCGCAACCCGCGGTGCGGTCGGTCGAGGTCGGCGAGTGGTTGCGGCAGGTCATCACGCCGGGCGGGATGCGCCGCGACGGAGACGGTTTCGCCTACACGGTGCGGGTCCGCATGATCCACGCTCACGTCCGGCACATGCTCGGCAAGCGCGGCGACTGGGACCACGAGGCGTGGGGCGTGCCGATTCCGCAGCCGTACATGGCTTTCACCATGGCCGAGTTCGGTCACATCGCGATCGACGCGATGCACAAGCTCGGGGTGCGCTTCACCGATCGCGAACTCGACGACATCTATCACCTGTGGCGTTACGTCGGGCACGTCGTGGGTATGAGCCCCGAACTCAATCCGGCGTGCGAGGCCGATCACGTCCGCGTCGAGGAGCTCTACCGCCTGACGTCACCGGGCCCCGGGCCGGACGACCGCGACTTCGTGGTGGCACTGACGGACGACTACCTGGCCCCCGAACTGGCGAAAGTCCTGCCGGGGCCGTGGGCACTGCGGCAGCGGGTCGCGAACGCGACGATGTACGGACTGCAGCGGGTGTTCATCGGCGACGCCGACGCCGACGCACTCGGAATCCCGGACGGACCTCTCAAGCACGTTCTGGGCCGGGTGGGTCCGATTCTCGCGACGGCGGGTTCGGCGCAGCGGAGGTTGCGGGGCGAGCGACGCAACCGGGCCCGGATAGAGGCGGCGTATCGCGTCCGCGACGCCGAGATGCTGCGGATGCGCCGGGATTACCGCGTGTCCCACGATCTCGTCGACACCGCACCTGCCGCCTCGACGTCATCAACGCCGTCGACCTCATCAATGTCGTCGACCTCATCGACGCGCGCTCAGCCATCGAAACGGCCAGCAGCGGTGACGTCCTCGGTCAGGCAGTAACCCACCGAGACGGGTTGCGTGAACGCCCATGTGGTCTCCTCGTCGGTGCACGTGATGGAGTCGTCGCCACGGCTCACCGACTTCGCCACGATGGTGTTCGAGGCCGGTGAGGCGTTGCACTCCACCGCGCGGTAGTCGGCGAGCTTCCCGCCGTTGAGCGGGATCTGGTAACAGGTGTCGACCGCGAAGTTCGGTGTCAGGCAGAGCTTCTGGTTTCCTTCGGCAAAGGTCAGGGCCGACGTGTTCGGTGTGCCGCATTCGGCCGTCGTCGCGACCTTGTCCGCGGCGTAGAAGGTCAACCCCTCGGTGCCCTCGCAGTCGGCCTTGGTGGCCTCGACCTTGCCGTCGCCGGCCTCCTCGCCGATCTGCAAGCACTCGCCGACGTCGATGTCGGACGCCTCCTCGACGGTCTGGGACCCGACGCTGACACTGCAGGCGGCCAGCACGGAGAAGCCCAGGCAGGCGACGAGGACCGTTGCGCGGCGCCCGATCTGCCACAGGGGACGGTCCACCGGTGGGATCGGCTCGGCGGCGGGTCCACAGGCGGCGGGTCCGGGG
>NZ_JAKOIW010000033.1 GCF_022206305.1 Gordonia sp. 'Campus'
GGCGGGAGGGACGGCAGGCAGATGATGATGCACTGCTGCGGCGGAGGGGTGGGGCGCTTCGACGACGACGATGACGATGACGACGAGGAGGACGAGCCGGACTTCGGCGTACTGGGTTTGCTCGAACTGCTGGACGGCTTGCGCTTCATCTCGGGGATCGGATCGGTCGGCATGACCCCGGTGGCATAGGCGCCGGCCCAGCCCAGGACGTTGGCGACGTACTCCATCGACCGGTTGTACCGCAGCACCGCCGAGACGCGCGTGCCCTCGCTCATGATGTCGGTGACGCCCGCGCAGAGGTATCGCCCGGCCGAATAGGTGGCGTCGAAGATGTTGTTGGGATCCGACTTGCCGTCTCCGTTGGCGTCGGAACCCCAGGACGCCCACGTACTCGGGATGAACTGCATCGGCCCCATGGCGCGGTCGTGCCCGGCGTCGCCGTCGATACGTCCGCCGTCGGTGTCGCGGATGACCGCGTTGCCCGCCAGTGATCCGTCGAGCACCGGGCCGGCGATCGGATTGATGGTGGTGCCGAACTGATCGACCGAGCCGTTGCTCGCATGGTTCGACTCGATGCGCCCGATACCCGCGAGCAGGAACCAGGGGAGCTTGCACTGCGCGCTTTCCGCGCCGACGCGACTCGCCGCCAGCTTGTACGCCTGCAGGACGACCCCGGGTATCCCCAGCGGTCCGGACGGCAGGTCGTTGGCCAGGCGGAACTGCGCGGCGGGTAGGGCGGCTGCGGGCTTCTCGGCAGGCGGGGCGAACCCGAGGAGGGCCACCGGCGATCCGGGAACGACCTCGGCGACGACGAGCGGCGCCTCGGGTTCGGCGGCGCGAACGGCCACCCCTCCGCCGTGCGCGCTGGAGGTCGCGGTCCCGAGGACCAGCGCACCGACCAGGACGCCTCCCGCCACGACGGTCGTCGCACGACGAGGGAAGTGGGAGGGCCGACGCGGACCGCGGCGCCGCCGGACGATGTCGAGCGGCCTCATCTGGGTCCTCCGCCGATGCTTGCGACCCGGGGGTCATCCGGCATGACCCCGGGACACTGCTCGATCGCATGTACCCGGATCACCTGTACTCCGTTGTCAATCCACACACTTGCCCCCGAGAACGCGGCGAGTCCACACTGGCGGCCCAGGTCCAGAGCCCGCCGAGCGGATGTCACGGACGGTCTGTCATGTCGGGATCGACACCGTCCGAACTGTGACCCACCATACATATTGGGTCTGACGTCCCAGACACGAACTCCACTATTGACGTCAGAGATCGAATCGCCGGCGCGTCGCGGAAAGTTACCGGCGTCGCCGGCGGCCGGTGATCACCGGGTCCGGTCTCGTCGCGACGAGCCCTCTGCCGACTCGTCATCACCCGGCGTCGCCAGCCGTTCGACGAGTTCGTCGAGCAGGTCGTCGAGTTCCTTGCGCAGATAGTCCCGGGTCACGGTGTCGCCGACGGCGATGCGGACGGCGGCGAGCTCGCGCGCGAGGAACTCGGTGTCGGCCTTGGTCTGTGCCGCCCGCAGCCGGTCCTCCTCGAGGGCGACGCGGTCACGGTTCTCCTGACGGTTCTGGGCCAGCAGGATCAACGGCGCCGCGTACGCGGCCTGCGTCGAGAACGCGAGGTTGAGCAGGATGAACGGGTACGGGTCCCACCTGATGGTCACCGCGACCAGGTTCAGTGCGATCCACACGATCACGATCACCGTCTGTATGGCGAGGTAGCGGCCCGTGCCGAGGAACCTCGCCACGCGCTCGCTGTACATCCCGACGACGTCGGAGTCGAGATTGAACGAGATCGTCCGACGCGTGCTGGGAGTGTCGAGTTTGCGTCCCGGTTCGCTCATCGGATGATGTCCCCGCCGGGTCCGACGGCGTCCTCGGGCTCGGTCTCACGCCAGTCGCGCGGCAGGATCTCGTCGAGCAGATCGTCCACGCTCACGGCGCCGAGCAGGTGCCCGGATTCGTCGACCACGGGTCCGCAGACCAGGTTGTAGGTCGCGAAATAACGCGTCATCGTCTCCAGTGAGTCCTCGGGGTGCAGTCGGGCGAGGTCGGTGTCGACGATCCCGCCGACGAGCTGGGCCGGGGGTTCCCGCAGCAGCGCCTGCAGGTGCACGCAGCCGAGATACTTGCCCGTGGGCGTCGCGGTCGGCGGCCGCACCACGAAGACGACGCTGGCCGCGGCGGGGGTGAGGTCGGGGTTGCGAACCCGGGCGAGGGCCTCGGCGATCGTCGTCGACGCGGTGACGATGATCGGTTCGGAGGTCATCACACCGCCGGCGGTGTCGGGGGAGTGCAGCAGCAGGCGGCGCAGGGGCTCGGATTCCTCGGGATCCATCTCTTCCAGGAACGCCTCGGCCTCGGTGTCGGGGAGCTCGCCGAGGAGGTCGGCGGCGTCGTCGGGGTCCATCGCCTCCAGGATGTCGACGGCGCGGTCGCGTCCGAGCGCGGCGAGCAACTCCTTCTGGTCGTCGGGCGGGAGCTCCTGGAGCACGTCGGCCAGACGTTCGTCGTCGAGGGCGGAGGCGATCTCGGCGCGGCGCTTCGAAGGAAGCTCGCGCAACGCGTTGGCGACGTCTGCGGGGCGCATGCCCTCGAACTGCAGCAGCGCCTGGGCGACTCCTTGACCCGGCAGATTGAGTGCGCTCTGGGTGATCCCCTGGACACTGGACCACTCCACGACGTGGGTCTCGTGGCGGCGGCGGAGTCCGCGACGGCCGGCGCGAACCGCGACGCGCGAGACGACCCAGTCCCGGGTGCGGGTGCGTTCGATGCCCAGGTCGATGACCGTGACGTCGGCGTCGGCGAGTTCGGGAAGGTCGGGGTCGACGACACGGACGCGGGTGTCGAGGATCTGGCCGATCGCGAGCGCCTCGCCGGGACGCAGGTGCAGGCGCCGCAGACTGACGGTGCCCGTGTTGAGTGCGACCGCCTGGGGTTCGATGGCGGTGACACGCAGCATCGGCACGAAAATCCTACGGCGCGTGGTCAATTCGACGGCGAGACCCAATGCGCGCGGCTGCTGCCCGGATAGCCGGATCGAGATCACCACGTCGCGGACCCGGCCGATCGATTCGCCGTCGGGACCAAGGACGGCCAACCCGACTAATCTGGCCACGAACACCTTGCTCACCGACGACATGGGAGTAAGGGTAGTGCCATCGGTCCGCGCCGACGCCGACGGCAACGGTGGATGTCGGCAGCGCAGATGGCGAACCAGACGACGGGAAGGTACGAAATGACGAATCCCATGCGCCCGAGCCGCGAGACGCCCGGGCTGCCGACACCGCCCAAGGGCTGGCCGATCGGTTCGTACGGAACCTACGCCGAGGCCCAACGCGCGGTCGACTACCTGTCCGACGAGAACTTCACCGTCGAGGACGTCACGATCGTGGGCGTCGACCTGATGCAGGTCGAGCGCGTCATCGGGCGGCTGACGTGGGGCAAGGTCATCGGTGGCGGCCTCGTGTCCGGCGCGTGGCTCGGGTTCTTCTTCGGCTGCCTCGTGGCGCTGGTGTTCACCGGTTCGCCCATCGCGCCGATCCTCGTCGGCATCGTCGGCGGCATGGTCTTCGGTGTGATCTCGGCGACCATTCCGTATGCCGCCACGCGCGGACAGCGCGATTTCGCGTCGACGATGCAGTTGGTCGCAGGCCGCTACGACGTGCTCTGCGATCCGAAAAGCGCAGAGAAAGCACGGGACATGCTCACCCGTCTGACCTTCTAGGTCGGGTCCCGCCCCCCGGACACGGACCGATCACAATCGGTCTCGGAGTGGCACGCCCATGCCGAATGTGTTGCATGTCACGAATCCTCACGTATAGCGTTGCACTTCGGACGCTCACGGCGGAGCACCTCGTGGGCAGCGCCGCGTACGACATCGAGGAGGCTGCGTGCGGAGCAGGACCAGCACTGATGGATTCGGTACCGGGGGATTGACGAGGCGCGGATCTACGAGGCGCATGAGACGGAAGGTCGTGGCCGCAGCGGTGGCCGCGGCGGCGATGCTGCCCGTGCTGTCCGCCTGCGGCTCGGGATATGAAGCGGGCGTACTCAATTTCTATCCGCCCGCGGACGGCGCGGACACCTTCGCCGAGATCGGCGACAAGTGTTCGGCGGACTCCGGTGGCGCCTACAAGGTCGTGACGACGCCGCTGCCGAAGGGCGCCGACGATCAGCGCCTGCAGCTGGCACGACGCCTCGCGGGCAACGACACCGGGCTCGACCTCATGGGCATGGACGTGGTGTGGACCGCCGAATTCGCCGATGCGGGCTGGATGGTCCCGGTCCCCGACGCGATGGCGACTGAGGTCTCCGCGCGCACCCTGGGCGGCCCGCTCGACACCGCCGTGTGGAAGACCGACGACGACGAGCGCGAACGTCTCTACGCCATCCCGTTCTCCACCAACACCCAATTGCTCTGGTATCGCCCGGATGTGCTCGCCGACAAGGTCGATCGCCGACGCCCCGCGTCGACCTGGGACGGCATGCTCGACGACGCACTCGTCAGCGGACGCAACGGCGGACCGACCTACATCATGGTGCAGGGCAGGCAGTACGAGGGCCTGATGGTGTGGTTCAACTCGGTGCTCGCCAGCGCCGGTGGGCAGATCGTCGACCCGGATGACCCCGACAAGGTCACGCTCAACGACACCCCCGAACACCGTGCCGCGACCGTCCGTGCGCTGGAGACGCTCAAGCGTGTCGCCACGGCGCCGGGCGCCGATCCGTCGCTCACCAACTCCGACGAGGGCGCCGCGCGTCTGGGTATGGAGAGCGGCGAGGCGCTCTACCAGGTCAACTGGCCCTTCGTGTTCGCCGGTATGCGCGAGAACGCGGTCGCGGGAAGTGTTGCGTTCCTGGATCTCACGCAGTACGCCGGGCTCTACGCCGACACCGCCAACCCGCCGACCTCGGAAGAGGTCGTGCCGCTGAACCGGCAGATGCAGCGGGTCTTCGACTTCGCGCCGTATCCGGGCTTCCAGGGTCTGCCGACGAAGACGACCCTCGGCGGGATCAACATCGCCGTCGCGAGCACGTCGAAGCAGCAGGACCTGGCCTTCCAGGCCGCCGAGTGCATCACCAGCGAGGCGGGCCAGAAGGCTTTCTCGTTCAGCGCAGGTCCGCCGCCGGTCATCGAATCCATCTACGACGACGCCGATTTCCGCCTCGCCTACCCGATGGCCGACGAGATCAAGCGACAGCTCGAACCAGAACATGCCGCGCTCCGGCCGAAGTCGCCCGACTACCAGGCGATCTCGACCCTGCTGCAGGCCAAGCTGAGCCCGGTCGGCGCATGGGAGCCGGAGGCTCTCGTCGACCAGCTCGCCGAAGCGGTCCAGAAGGCCATCGACGGGGAAGGGTTGGTTCCGTGAGCGACAACACGACACCCGGGGACGACAACCGGGCCGGCGGTGATCAGACCGGAGACGAGGCGCGGTTCCGTGCCGGGCGGCACGCGCTGCCCGACGATGCGCCGGCGCAGACCGGACCGATCCCGATCGTGGGCGACACCCCTCCGGTGCAGTCCGATCAGGTGTGGACCCCGCCTGCGGGTGGGCGGCACGACGCCGGCCCGCCGGTGAGTGGCGCCGCTCCCGCGGCGCATCCCGGAACAATCGGAACAACCGGATCAGCCGGAACCGCGGGCGCCACCGCTGTCGCGGAACGTCCTCGTGCCGAGGCGGCTCCGGCCGCACCGCGCAAGCGCAGCGAGGGCAAGACCGCCGAACGCCGGCTCGCCTTCTGGCTCGTCGCGCCCGCGGCACTGATGATGCTGCTGGTCACCGGTTACCCGATCCTGTACGCGGTCTGGCTCTCGCTGAACAAGATGAGTCTCTCGGCGCCGGGTGAGCGGGAATTCGTGTGGTTCGACAACTACGCGACCGTGCTGACCGACAACTATTGGTGGACGGCGTTCTCGGTCACGGTCGGCATCACCGTCGTCTCGGTGATCATCGAACTCGTCCTGGGCATGGCGATCGCACTGGTCATGCACCGAACGATCTTCGGACGCGGCACGATTCGCACCGTCGTCCTCATCCCGTACGGCATCGTGACGGTCGCGGCGGCGTTCTCGTGGTACTACGCGTGGACACCGGGAACCGGTTACCTCGCCAACCTGTTGCCCGACGGCACCGCTCCGTTGACCGAACAGTGGCCGTCGCTGGCGATCATCGTTCTCGCCGAGGTCTGGAAGACCACGCCGTTCATGGCGCTGCTCCTGCTGGCCGGACTGGCCCTTGTACCCGACGATCTGCTGAAGGCCGCGCAGGTCGACGGCGCCGGTGCCTGGACGAGGTTGTGGCGCATCATCCTTCCGTTGATGAAGCCGGCGATCCTGGTCGCGCTGCTGTTCCGCACGCTGGACGCATTCCGCGTGTTCGACAACATCTACGTCCTCACCAGTGGGTCCAACAACACCTACTCGGTGTCGATGCTGGGTTACGACAACCTGTTCGGCGCATTCAATCTCGGGGTCGGATCGGCCATCTCGATCCTGATCTTCCTGTGCGTCGCGATCATCGCGTTCGTGTTCATCAAGGGGTTCGGCACCGCCGCACCGGGTTCCGACGACGAGGGGAGGTAAGCCGTTGAATACGAGCGGAAAGTCCAAGGCGTGGTGGTCGATCGCCAACATCCTGGTGATCCTGTACGCACTCATCCCGCTGCTCTGGATCATCAGCCTGTCGTTCAAGCCGGCGAGCAGCGTGACCGACGGCAAGTTCTGGCCGAGCGAGTTCACCCTCGACAACTACCGGAGCATCTTCGAGACGAGTGCCTTCACCTCGGCGCTGATCAACTCCATCGGCGTCGGGCTGATCACCACGGTGATCGCGGTCATCCTGGGCACCATGGCCGCCTATGCGGTGGCGCGCCTGGAGTTCCCGGGTAAGAAGCTCCTGATCGGCGCCGCGCTGCTGATCGCGATGTTCCCGCAGATCTCCCTCGTCACACCGCTGTTCAACATCGAACGCCGCCTCGGACTGTTCGACACGTGGCCCGGCCTGATCCTGCCGTACATCACGTTCGCGCTGCCGCTGGCGATCTACACGCTCTCCGCGTTCTTCCGGGAGATCCCGTGGGAGCTGGAGAAGGCCGCCAAGATGGACGGCGCCACCCCATGGCAGGCGTTCCGCAAGGTCATCGCCCCGCTCGCCGCACCCGGCGTCGTGACAGCCGCCATCCTGGTGTTCATCTTCGCCTGGAACGACCTGCTGCTGGCCTTGTCGCTGACCTCGACCGAACGCGCGATCACCGCCCCGGTGGCCATCGCGAACTTCACCGGCGCATCGCAGTTCGAGGAACCCACGGGGTCGATCTCGGCCGCCGCGGTGATCATCACCATCCCCATCATCATCTTCGTCCTCTTCTTCCAACGTCGAATCGTGGCCGGTCTGACCTCCGGCGCCGTGAAGGGATAACCCATGGCAGACATCGTTCTGGACAACGTCTCCAAGCAGTATCCCGACGGCTCGACGGCCGTACACGGGGTCGACATCGAGATCGCCGACGGCGAGTTCGTGATTCTGGTGGGCCCGTCGGGCTGCGGAAAGTCGACGACGCTCAACATGATCGCCGGCCTCGAGGACATCTCGGGCGGCGAGTTGCGGATCGGCGGCGAGCGGGTCAACGAGCGCGCGCCCAAGGACCGCGACATCGCCATGGTGTTCCAGAGTTACGCGCTCTACCCACACATGTCGGTCCGCGAGAACATCGCCTTCCCGCTGACCCTCGCCAAGATGTCGAAGGATGAGATCGCGGCGAAGGTCGACGAGGCCGCTCGCATCCTCGACCTGGGGCAGTACATGGACCGCAAGCCCGCCAACCTGTCCGGCGGCCAGCGGCAGCGGGTGGCGATGGGCCGCGCGATCGTGCGCTCGCCCAAGGCGTTCCTGATGGACGAGCCGCTGTCGAACCTCGATGCCAAGCTCCGTGTGCAGATGCGTACCGAGATCTCGCAGCTGCAGCAGCGGCTCGGCACCACCACGGTCTACGTCACCCATGATCAGACCGAGGCCATGACACTCGGCGATCGCGTGGTGGTGCTGCGCAGCGGTTACGTGCAGCAGATCGGCACGCCGCAGGAGCTCTACAACAACCCGACGAACGTCTTCGTGGCCGGCTTCATCGGTTCACCGGCGATGAACTTCCTGCCGGGGCGTCTCGGTTCGGACGGCATCGAGACGCCGATCGGTACCGTCGTCCTCGACGATCACCGCGCGGTGGTCTCGCGCGCCGGTGACGTCGGCAGCAGCGGTGACGTCCGCGAGGCCCTGGCCGAGTTGTCGGCGGACTCGGGTACCGACTTCGGCAGTCAGCTGATCGCCCGGTTGTCGCCGGACTCGAAGGTGACCCGCGGGACCACCGCAGAACTGTTCTACGACGCCTCGAAGATCGCTGTGTTCGATCAGAGTTCGGGAGCATCGCTGCGCGTCCGTTAGGCGACGATGTGGCCCCGCAGGCGTCGGCTCAGCGCCGACGCCTGCGGGAGTGGTCGAGCAGTTCGTCGAAGACGTGCTCGTCCCAGATGTGCCTGCGCACCAGCCGATATCGCTCGCATGCGACCCACATGTAGAGTTCGGCGTCGCTCTCGAGATCGGGCCGGATTCCAGCGCGACGCGCCATGCGCACGACCGGCAGGAACTCCTCACCGAACCAGCGCCGGGCGGTCTCGGTGCGGCTGAGGAATTCGCCGATCTCCTGGCTGAGGCGGAATCCCCAGGCCTCGACGTTCTCGGCGAGTTCGGCGTAGTCGAAGGGGTCGGTCAGGCGGATGGCCTCGGACTGCGAATTCTCGAGCGGCACCCGGGAGAGGAACAGTCGGCGATGGTCTTTGAGGATCAGGTCCGATGTCGCGTTGATCCCCTCGGGTGAGATCCGCGTGTGGATGAGGGTGACGTAGGCGTCGATCGTGGCCCAGTTCCGCGCGATCGCGATGGAGACGCGGTGGTGGCCATCGATGACGAAATGCATCGACCCGATGCGATAGAGCTGCACCGGCGGCACGGACTCGCCGCGGAGCTGCGCCGCGGCCAGGCGTTGCCAGCGTTCCCGCCCACGGGACGAGGTGGGCCGGAAGTAGCGGTCGAAGTCCTTGGTCCGGTCGACACTGCCGACGATCGAGGACACCTCGACGACCTGGAGTCCGAGCGCGGTCTCCCCGGTCCGGCCGAGCGCGGCGACGACTTCGTCGAACGGCAGGATGGTGTTGACGTCGGCGGGTTGACGCATGAACCACTGCGCCAGGCGCGCCCGCTCGGCCTGGCGTCGTAGGCGGGTGAAGTCGTTTTCGGCATCCGCGTCGGGAAATCCGGTGTCACGCACCATGTCTGCGCCTCACGATGTCGACCTCCCGGGTCGCCGGATCGATGTCGAACTGACAGTAGCCGACGACGTTCATCGAGGTCGTCGATCCGCCGATGGGCAGGTCCGGGGGTGTGGTGCCGAACGGGTGGACGTGACCGTGCACGAGCAGGGTCGGGCGCAACGACCGGACCAGCGGGTGGAAACAGTCGAACCCGCGGTGGGGGAGGTCATCGCCGTCGCCCACGCCGCGGGCCGGGCTGTGGGTGAGGAGGATGTCGGCGTTGCGCGTCGAGGACAGGGCAGCGGTACACCGCAGTCTCAGCGACCGCAGCCGCTGCTGGGCGTCGGTGTACTGGTTGGTGCCGCCGTTGTAGCGGCGGCTGCCGCCGAGCCCGCTGATGCGAAGTCCCGCGACCGTCACCGTCCGGCCGTCGGCGTTGACGGCGCCGCACGGGCCCGGGTCGGCCGCGGGGAGTCCCGCGCGGGTCCAGCCGGTGCGACCGCGGTGATAACCCCGCAGGTCCCGGTCGTGATTGCCGGGCACGAACACACACGGTGCGTCGCACAGGGACGACAGGATCTCGAGGTACTCGAAGGGCAGGTCGCCGGCACCGAGGATGAGGTCGGGACGGGAGTCGATGCCCACCCCGAAGGTGAGGGAATCCACCACCTCGTCGGCGACTGCCAGAACCCGGACCATGGTTCCAGGCTAGATCAGCCCCGTGACCGCCTGGTGCGGGTCGGTAGCCTGTGGGATGTGAGCGAAGCGGTGACCGATGTCGTCGGACGATTCCTGGAAGACCGGCTCGAGGTGCCACCGCAACGGGCGTCGGTGACCTTCCTCGGGGTGGAACCCATCGACGTGCTGCGCTTCGTGACACCGGATGCGACGCCGGACGATCAGCTCGTCTACGTCACCTCGGGGTGTTCCCGCCATCCGATGTCCGACCCCACCGATCTCCACGCCGATCCGGTACGCGGCCCGCGCGCCGAACTGGTCGTCCGGATGCGGGCCGGCACACCGCTGCCGGGTCTGCACACACGCATGGCGACGATGGCCGCGGCACCCGCCGTGGAAGGCCTGATCCTCGCCGCCGACGCGCTGATCGACCTCGGCGAGCCCCTCTGGGACGGTGCGGCATTCACCGCCGTATTGCTCGAGGACGACGAGCTCGGTGCCGTCGGACTGGCCGAACCGATGGACCCGGTCCGACTGTTGCGTGCGGTGCCGATCACCGCGAACGAGGCGGCCTGGGTCCGTCTCAAGGGCGCCGACGCGCTACGGGACGCGTGGCGAGAGGCCGGTATCGACGTGACCAGACCCGACCGGACCGCGGCCACCCCGAGCTGACCCGCCGCCTGCGGCCCGCGACCGATCCGGAACGAGGTTTCGGAACGAATGACCGGGGGAACGATTGAGCACGGGGGAGGCGCTGCCTCCTCGACAGGCACGGTTGGTCTGAAGGGTGAGGTTGCATGAATGAACGCGGAGCAGGAACCGTCCGGATGGCTGTACGGCGGTGGGCGGCGTGACGTTGACCTCCTCCTCGTCGTTCACCCCGACCGCCGGTCCGAAGATCACCCGGTCCGACCCGGCGGTCTACCTTCCGCAGCAGGACACCCAGCTGCTCATCGACACCATCACCGAACTCGGCGTCGTCGGAGCGCGAGTCCTTGACCTGTGCACGGGCAGCGGCGCCATCGCGATCGCCGCCGCGCGTCTTGGCGCGGCGGAGGTCACAGCGGTCGACGCCTCGGCCGACGCCGTTGCCTATGCCCGGAACTCCGCCGCCGAGGCGGGCGTGGATGTGACCGTCGTCCACGGCGACCTCGTCCGACACGTCGGGCGTTACGACCTCGTCACCTGCAATCCGCCGTACGTGCCGACCCCGCCGATGTCCGAGGCGGCACTGCATCCCGCCGGACCGTCGCATGCGTGGGACGCCGGAGTCGACGGCCGTGCCGTCCTGGACCCGTTGTGTGCGCGCGTACCCGACCTGCTCGTCCCGGGTGGCACTTTCGTGCTCGTGCACTCGGAGTTCGCCGACGAGGACGCGTCCCTTCGGGCGCTGCGTGCGGGTGGACTGACCGCCGAGATCGTCGCCGAACACCTCATCCCGTTCGGTCCGGTGCTCTCCGCCCGGGCGGAATGGCTCGAGCAGTGCGGGCAGCTGGAGCGCAATCGTCGCGTCGAGCGATTGGTCGCGATCGCAGCTGTCGCGCCCGGTCGCCCGGAGGGACGCTCGTGACCCCGCCGAAACGCACGTCGGTCCGAGTGACGCGCGGGGGACCGGTCCTGGTGTCCGGGCCGGTGGACATCGAGCTTCCCGACGGCGCGTGCGTGACATCGGACCGCTTCATGGTGGCGGTGTGTGCCTGCGGCCGCAGCAAGAACTATCCGTTGTGCGACACCAGCCATCGCAAGAAGCGTCGTCGCACGGCCGACTGAGCCGGAGAAAACAGCAGAAACAGCGGACGCGCCGGAGCGCCTCTCGGGATCAGATACCCGGAAAGGCGCTCTCTCCGTGTTCCCAGGCCGACACCACGTGCTGGTCCAGCGCGTCCTCGACGAACAGGAACGCCCGGATCCCGAAGATCACGTCGGCCTCGGTCTCCGGCTCGGTGCGGATCAGGTCGCCCACCACGTCGGTGCGCAAAATCTGTTCGTGCACCGCATCCGCTTCGACGTGCTCGCGGTAGAACCGGCGGCAGGCTTCCGGCGCATCGAGCTGGTCGAGCCCGGCGAGCAGCCGTTGTGATCCGGGCGATGACGTGATCTCGGTGGCGGCGAGGTGGCCGACCGCGGCACCTCGGTAGCGACGGTGCAGCCCGAACAGCGACATGAGGTTCACCGGCGTGAGCGCGACACCGGGCGCGGTGTCGAGGTAGCCGAGGTAGTCATCGCGGAGCTCGGCCGCGCGCAACAGGTCGGCGAAGAGTTCCTGGTGCACCGCGTCGCCGCGGCCGCCACCGAACTCGTCGAACTCGACGGCGACGAAGGCGGCCTTGGCGTGCCCGCGCAGACGGGGGATCGCCCACGCGTGCGGATCTGCCTCCTTCAGGTGGTAGAGCGACCGCAGCGCGAACATCTGCCGGTACTGCTCCCAGGTCCCCGCGTCCCGCAGGCGGTAGGACACACCGTCACCGTCGGGGTTCTCGATGCACAACTCGTCCATCTCCCGGCCGACCGTGTCACCGTCGGCGATGGCGGGAACGTCGCGGTGCAGGGCGGTGAGGAAGTGTCGTTCCAGTTCCCCCCGCAGCGACAACAGGGCCGGGTGCCACTCCCATGCGGTGTCGGCATCGGTGAACCCCACGTAGTGCATCTCGTAGCACAGGTAGAGGGCCAGCTGCAGGTCGTCGCCGTACGGTTCGGCATCGGCCACGGAGATGTCGGGGATGACCGCGGGGCCGGGGTCGCTGCGCAGCAGCGTGATCACGGCGTCCGACAGGGGACCGCGCGCAGTCGGGAGGCTCGGACGTCGGAACGTCGGGTCGTCCATCGCAACGTCGACCATCGCAACGTCGACCATCGGGTCAGCTGACACCTGTGAGTCCTCCTGTCGTGTCCGGGCGTCCGGCACCGCGAAGCTGTGGGTGCGGACGTTCCCGAGTAACCGGATCGGGCGCGGTGCAAACCCCGGACCACGACCGCGGTCTGTGACCGTCGTCCCAGCTTAGGCCAGGCGGCTCAGCCGAGCGCCGCGCGCAGTTCGCGGTCCAGCGAGACCCGGACGAGCGCGGCGGCCAGCGCCTCGGGACGTCCGTCGGCGAGGTCCGCCAGTCGGGCCGGATCGTCGGGAAGGCCGAGGTCGCGGGCAGCGGCGAGCGCACGCTTGTCGAAAAACGGTGTCGCCCAGTCCCACACCGACTGGACCTCGCGCAGGAAGATGTCGGCCCCGACCGGACCTATTCCGGTGAACCCCTGCAGCAGTTCCGCGGCGCGGGCGGGGTCGTACCCGGCCTCTTCGGCGAGACCACGCAGGTCGCCGTCGTACTCGTCGAGAACCCGCTGCGCAGCTTGGCCGAGGCGGGTGGCAGTGCTCTCGTCGTAGCGGACGTAGTGGCCGCGTCCCAGGGCGTCGACCAGGCTCTGCCATCTGGCCGCTTTCATCTTCTCCGGTGTGCGATAACCCGCCGTGAACAGTTCGCGCGCTGCCGCGACGGCGATGTCCGCCGAGATCCGCGTGCTGAGCAGCAGGGCGAGTACCAGCAGCTCGAACAGTGGTGACGGCGTGTTCTTCAGAGTGATGCCGGCATCCTCGGCGTAGGTCCGGCCGGCACGGTCGAGCAGGATGCGGGCCGTGCCGGCGGCATCGTCCGTGCGGGTCATCGCGACTCCTCATGTCGTCTGATCGGAGAGTGTGTCGAGATCGGCTACCCGACGCGGTGCCCGGGCAATCCTGCACGTGCGCGGCGGGTCACAGCCAGTGACTGCGCCGGAAGACCACGAACAGCAGGGCGCAGAGTGTGACGAGCGCACCGAGGACGACCGGGTAACCCCACTGCTGATGCAATTCGGGCATGTGGTCGAAGTTCATCCCGTAGATGCCTGCGACCATCGTCGGCACGGCGGCGATGGCCACCCATGCCGAGATCTTGCGCATGTCGGTGGACTGCTGGATGCCCACCTTGGCCGCGGCGGCCTGCAGCAGCGAGGTCAGCAGTTCGTCGTATTCCAGGACGCGGTCCACCACCGTGGTGAGGTGGTCGGCAACATCGCGAAATTGGCGACGAATCTCTTTCGGCACCAATGGATTACCAGACACGGTCAAGCTCTGCAGCGGTGCGGTCAGAGGTGTCACCGCGCGTCGGAGTTCGAGGACCTCGCGACGCAGCAGGTACACCGGGTCGATGTCGAGTGCATGGCCCTGCCTGCCGAAGACCACCTCTTCGATGGCCGCGACGTCGACGTCCATCCGGTCGGTGACCGCGAGGTAGGTGTCGACGACCTTGTCGGCCACGGCATGGAGGACCGCCGTAGGGCCCAGGGCCAGGCGCTCCGGCAGCGCTTCGAGGCGGCGTCGGAGCGCGGAGAGCTCCGTGTGCTCGCCGTGCCGCACGGTCACCACGAAGTCCGGGCCGGCGAACACCATGATCTCGCCTGTCTCGACCACCTCGCTGGCCTTCGCCATCGACTCGTGCTCGACGTATTGCACCGTCCGAAGCACCAGGAACTGCGTGTCGTCGTACACCTCGAGCTTGGGTCGCTGGTGAGCGACCACCGCGTCCTCGACGACGAGCTCGTGCAGTCCGAATGTCTCCCCGACGGCGGCCATCTGGGCGTCGTCGGGGGCGTGGAGCCCGACCCATACGAATCCCTCGCCGGTCGCGCGGACGTGTGCGAGTCCATCGGTGTAGCTGAACCTGCCGGGCTGGCGATGCCCGTCGACGTAGACCGCGCAGTCGACGACGGCCCGCGCCACGGGGACACGGATCGTGGGGATCGGGCGGCGCTCACGGCGCGGAGACAACCCGCGCGGACCTGGCCGGGGCATCGAGGGCACGAGTGCTGATGCTACCCGCGATGGGCGATGCGGCCCGTGTCACGAGGCGGGATACGGTGGCGGGGTGGGTAAACGTGCTGTCCGCAAACGCCTTGTCGGGGTCGCCGGTCTGCTGGTCGTACTGGCGGTGGTGCTGGCCGGATGCGCCGACGACGCGTCCGCGCCGCCGCGAGGGATCGTGATCGGCTCGTCGGAACAACCGGCGATGCGCGTGATGGCGGAGGTCTACGCCGGCGCGCTGCGCAATGCGGGCAGTGTCGTCTCCGACGACCAGTTGCGTGGAGACCCGCAGACGCTTCTCGGAGAGATGGACCGTACCGCCCTCGACCTGTTTCCCGCGTTCACCGGCGAGCTGCTGACGCTGCTCGCACCGTCATCCACCGCCGTCGGTGCCGAGGACGTCTACAAGGACGTGAATCGCTCTCTGCCGCAAGGGGTGTCGGTGGGCGACGAGACACCGGTGTCGGCGGCTCCGCAGATCTTCGTGTCGACGACGCTCGCCGGCGACGCCGAGGCCACCGATCTCGACGACTGCACCCGGCTCCCGGCCGGGCTCCCGGTGATCGCGGTGTCCCGCCCCGACGCCGCGACGATGCGCGCGTTCGCCGACGCGGGGTGCCGTTTCGGTCCGGTGGAACTCGTCGCCACGAGTGACGAGGTGCTGGGCCGGACCGCGGCGGGCACCGCTGTCGGAATGCTGACACCGCTCGACATCGCGGGCGAGGACGCCGACGGCGCGTCGTCGGAGGTTCAGGCGCTGCGCAACTCGGCCGGTGGCGGCGACACCGCGGACAATCCGCCCGCGGGTGCGCCGCCGTCGACCTCGGTCGCGGCCCCGGCGTCGGGGCCGCGCGCCGAGGTGCTCGTGCCGGTCTTCCGGTCCGCGGCCTTCGGCCGGGATCAGGTCAAGACGATGAACAAGGTCGCCGGTGAGATCACCACCGCCGACCTCGCCACCATGGCCGCCCGCGTCGAGGCGGGTGCGGACCCGCGCGACGTCGCCCTCGCGTGGCTCGGAGAGCACGGACTCTGACGCGCCGGGTGCACCCGCTCGGTTCGCCGCGGGGAGGGCCTACTTCGCCTTGGAGAGCGCCCAACCGGTGATCTTCGCCGACACCCACTGGTACTTGGAGGCGACGAGCCGGACCGCGAGGTCGAGGATCTTCGCGTCTGTGCCCACCAGGATGCGTGCCTTGTTCTTGCGCACACCCTCGATGATCACGTCGGCGGCGTCCTCGCTCGTCATGCGTGCGAGGTAGCGGTCGAAGAGCGCGGCGGTGGCCTTCTGGTCGTGATCACCGGACACGGTCGCGTTGCGCGCGATCGCGGTCTTGATCCCACCCGGGTGTACACACGACACCTGGACCGGATACTTGGCGATGATCATCTCCTGGCGCAGGGCCTCGGTGAAGCCGCGGACGGCGAACTTCGCGGAGTTGTACGCCGCCTGGCCGGGTTCGGCCAGCAGGCCGAACAGCGAGGACGTGTTGACGATGTGCCCGTCTCCGGAGGCGATGACATGCGGCAGGAATGCCTTGGTGCCGTTGACGACTCCCCAGTAGTCGACATCCATCACCCGTTCGATGTCCTTGAACTCGGTGCGTTCGATCTCGCCGTGGTGGGCGATGCCGGCGTTGTTGAAGACCACGTTCACGACGCCGAAATGGTCCTTGACGGTGTCGGCGTAGTCCAGGACGGCCTCGCGCTCGGCGACGTTGAGCAGTTGCGCGTGGACCTCGGCTCCGGCTTCGCGCACCAGTTTCTCGGTGACGGCCAGACCGTCCGGGGTCACATCGGAGATGGCCAGCCGGGCACCGTGCCGAGCGAGTTTGACCGCGATGTCGCGTCCCATACCCGAACCGGCGCCGGTGATCACGACGACCTTGCCGCGAAAGTCCTTCATGTTGTTCTCCTGCCTCAGGCGTTGACGGTCGTGGGGTGATCGGCATCCGAGCCCGCGGACGAGCCGCCGGCGTCCGGCGCAGCCGAGACGGCGGGGCGTCGGGCACCGCGCGTCACATCGTAGGCAGCGATGTCGAAGTGCCGGGTGGTCTGGCGGAACGCGAACGTGAAACCGGGCCACAGTGTGGTGATGTTCCCGTTGGCATCCTTGTACCAGGAGGCGCAGCCGCCGTTGACCCAGACGCTGTTGCGGAGCTTGTGCTGGATCCCGGCGTTGAACTCCTGCTGCGCGGAGAGCTTCACCTCGGTTCGGGTGATGCCCGATGCGCGAACGGTTTTCAGGTAGTCCACGAGGTAGTTGAGCTGGGACTCGATCATGTACACCATCGAGGTGTGGCCGAGACCCGTCGAGGGGCCGACCATGAGCATCATGTTGGGGAACCCGTGGACGAACGACCCCTTGTAACCCTGCATGCCGATCTCGTCCCACACCTGCGCCAGGCTGCGACCGTCCTTGCCGATGATCTTCTCGAACACGGGGGAGTCGGTCACATGGAAACCGGTGGCGACGACGATGACGTCGACCTCGCGCGTGGTCCCGTCCCTCGACACGATCCCGGTGGGGGTGATGCGGTCGATGCCGTCGGTCACGAGATCGACGTTGGGCCGAGCGAGGGCCGGGTACCAGTCGTTGGACCGCAGGATGCGCTTGCAGCCGACCTGGAAGGTCGGGGTGGCCTTGCGGCGCAGCTCGGCGTTGCGGCCGATTCCGCGCAAGATGTTCGCGCGGCACAGCAACTCGACCGGCTTGAGTGCCTTGGGCGAGTAGGTGAGACCGAAGGCGACGGCCTCGTTGGCGGCGTAGATTCCGCCGCGGACCGCGGACTGGTAGCCGGGGACGTTCTTGTAGGCCCAGTGCTCGGCTGCGGTGTAGGGACGCTCGGTGCGGGGCACGATCCAGGGTGCGGTGCGCTGGTAGACGTCGAGACGGCCGGTGACCTTGGCCAGCTGGGGAACGAGCTGGATGGCCGAGGCGCCCGTCCCGATGACCGCGACGCGCTGCCCGGAGAAATCGTGGTCGTTGTCCCAGCGGGCGGAGTGCACGATCTTGCCCTCGAAGGAGTCGATGCCCGCGATGTCGGGGAGATTCGGTTCGCACAGCGGTCCGACGCCGCCGACCATGACGCGCGCACGGATCTGCTCGGTTTCACCGTTGCGGAGGGTGTCGATGATCCAGCGACCCTCGTCCTCGTTCCACTCGGTGCGGGTGACCTCGGTGCCGAAGCGGGACTTGGCCGCGATGCCGTGCTTGTCGGCGACCCCGTTGATGTAGTCGTGGATCTCGGGCTGATGCGAGTACGACCGGGACCAGGTCGGATTCTTGGCGAACGAGAAGGAGTAGAGCTGAGAGGGAACGTCGCACGCGGCGCCGGGGTAGGTGTTGTCACGCCACGTGCCGCCGAAGTCGCTGCCGCGGTCGAGGAGTACGAAGTCGTCGAAGCCGTTCTGCTTGAGACGGACCGCGGCACCCAGACCCGAGAAGCCGGCACCGATGATGGCGATCTCTACATCGTTCGTTGTCATGATGTCACCATAAGGGTGGTACTGAACACGTGTCAATAGCTATTGAACGAGACTCAATAAGAGTACGGTGGTTGACGAGTCCCTACGAGAGGAATGCCCACCGTGTCGGTGATCGACGACAAGCATGCTGGTGACGATCCTGGTGCCGGCAACCACGCCGGTGAGCGGCGGACCGGCGCGAAGGGGGCCGAGGACAAGGGCGCGGGTCACAAGCGCACCCGGATGAGCCCGGAGGCGCGACGCGATCAACTGATCGAATTCGGTCTCGCCATGGTCGGCGAGCGCCCGCTCGAGGACATCACCATCGACGCCATTGCCGACGCGGCAGGCGTGTCGCGTGCGCTGCTGTTCCACTACTTCGCGTCGAAACAGGATTTCCACGTGGCCATCGCCCAGGCCCAGGCCGACCGGATGCTCGCCCGCACCGAACCGGACCCGTCGCTCGGGGACCCCCTCGTCATCCTCACGGCGTCGATGTCGGAGTTCGTCGACTATGTGAGCGAGAACCGGACCGCCTATACGACGCTGATCCGCGGGGCGTCGAGTTCCGACTCGGCGATGCGGGAGGTCTTCGACCGGACTCGGGAGGTGATGGTGGGCCGGGTGCTCGATCACGCTCCCGCATTCGGCGTGGAGGTGACGCCGTTGGTGACCATCAGCGTGCACGGCTGGATCGCCTTCGTCGAGGAGACCACGATCCGTTGGCTGACCTCGGACACGGTGAGCCGTGACGAGTTGTTGCGTCTGATCACCGCGGCACTGCCCGCGCTGGCCGCCGCGACCCAGTAGGTGTCGACCCAGTAGGTGCCGATCCAGTAGGTGTCGACCCGGTAGTGCTGGGGGCGGGGTCAGACCCGACGGCCCGCAGGTCCGCCGGCCACGGGTACCGCTCGCCGATTCAGCAGCAGGCCCAACCCGACCATGCCGACGCCGAGCACGAAGTGCAGCCAGTTGTCCGCGGTGTTGACCGGTACGAAGTTGGCCGCGCTGTTGTGGTCGATGACCATGCCGTAGACCCAGAGCACCAGGTAGATGGCACCGCCGGCCACCAGATAGAGGAACGATCCCCGGGCCGTGCGCGACATGAGGATACCGGCGACACCGAACAGCAGGTGGACGATGTTGTGCAGGATCGACACCTCGAAGATGCCGAGCAGTGCCGCATCCGTGTGATGGCCGGCGAAGGTGAGGGTGTCGTAGCCGGTGGTGATCCCCGGGATGAAGCCCAGGACGCCGACGACGAGAAACACCACGCCGACCGCCAGTGCGGCGAGCCGGATGGGTGGACGGGTGGTTCCGCGATTCGCAGTTGTCATGACGATCGACCTCCGGGGAGTGCTTGGGTCGTCGCGGCCAGGGCTTGAACCACGGGGCTTGGACCACGGGGCTCGAACCACGGGGCTCGACCACGGCTTTCGGTGCGTACGGGATAGCCACCCCGGCGAACCGTCAAACCATCGCGAAGCGGCGCTCGACGGATCAGAGCCCCACGGCGCGCGGAGAGCCGGTGCCGTCGTCGATCTCGCTCTCGGTAGGCTCGCCGGACGGGGCAAATGCGGCGCCCACGCGCAGTGTCTGCACGACCTCGTCGACGAAGCCCCGGATGGTCCGGTGTGCGGTGAGGGTGTCGGGGTGCCGGGTGCGGATGGCGAGCCCCTGGTCGGTTCGTGAGATCCAGAACTGGGCGTCGTCGGCGGTGGTCGCGTTCGAGATGTGGTGGGCGTCGATGGCTGCGTGTCGCCGGGCTCCGGGCAGGAGCCGGTAGTCGACGTAGGACACCATGAAGATGTCGGCACGGTCGTGCCGGAGGCCGCTCATCGCCGCGATCACCTGCGGGACGGGCACCTCGCCGAGCCGGACGGCCCGGCGCAGGTCCGGGCCGACGCGACGAATGGTCTCCACGAGGTCGCCGGTGCTCACCACCCGCAGCGGGGCGTTGGTGGTGAACCAGCCGACAGCGTTGCGCCACTGTTCATCTCGACGGGTGTGCATCGGGAACAGCAGGGCCAGCTCCGGGCCGCCGCCGCACCGACGCACGGCGTCGGCCATGGCGGCGAGAGTGCCGCCGAACAGGCTGGAGCCGTTGCGGCGGCAGAGGTCGTCGAACCGTGCGGTGGCGGCCGGTCCGAGCAGCGTGCGCACCTCAGATGCCTGGGGCGCGATCTCGCCGACGGCAACGCCCAGGTCGAGCGGGAAGGTCGGCAGCGCGCCGTCGCGGTCGTCGAAGAAGCGCAGCCATCCCCGCATCCGCGGGTCGCCGGGCCCGATCGGCGCGGCCTGCGATTCGGCGTCGCAGAAGTCCACGAAGTCACCGGTCATCGGGAGTTCTGCGCTGTCGAACGATCCGGGGCGCCGACGGAATCCGTCGTAGAGCCGATGGAGGTCGTCGATGACGATCGAGATCGAATAGGCATCGACATGGCAGTGGTCGAAGCCGCAGATGATGGTCGATGTGTGGTCGCGGTCGATGGCTGCGAGCAGGTAGGCGGAGGGGCCGAACGGATGGCAGGCGGCGTCGAGGGCCTCGCGGAGTCGATCCCGGATCTCGGTTCCGCACGAGGAGTCGACGATCGTCTGCGCTCGCAGTTCGAGATGGCGCGGGTCGTGGACGGACCTCTCGACCCCCTCGGTGCCCACGGCGAACGACGAGCGCAAGGTGCCGTGCCTGTCGATCAGCGCACGATAGGCGAGCCCGAGGGCCGCGCGGTCCACTCGTCCGTCGACGGTGAACGCGGCCGCGAGCCAGGTACTCGCCTCGCCCGCCGCGGCCAGGTGCACCGCCTGGTTGAACGACGGCGGGACCGGGGACGGACGCGGGGCCGCGGAAGTCTGCACGGCCCAGGAGAGAAGCTCCCCGCCCGCGGGGCTGTACCGATCGATCGTGGTGACGTGCACGGTTCAGGCCCCCATGCGCAGTTGTCGGGCCCCGAGGACTCCGACGCTGTCCGGGGCCACTATCGGCCGATCGCCGTCGCGGACGACGTCGGCGAAGATCTCGCGCAGATGGTCGTAGTAGGCCCCGGCCCGGGACAAGGCCAAGGGCGTGTCGGGGACCTGGCTGCCGAGGTACAACTCGTCGTGATCGCGATTGATCCACGCCGACGCGTTCGCCGTCCGTCCCTCCCCGGTGAAGAGCGACCCACGCCGGAAGGCGTCGCGGGCGGCCCCGGGAAACCACCGGAAGTCGATGTACGACAGCAGGTTCGGCGCGGTGATGATCTCGTCGGGGGTTGCCCCGGCCGCCGCGATCGCGGCCAGGGCGGCGGCGACCGGCACGGTGGCGAGATCGCGCGCCCGGCGGCGTGCGGCGTTGGCCGCCGGGATCAGCTCGGCGAACGTAGCAGCGTCCGTGATCGGGAACTCGACCGGCGCGAAGTTGCAGAACCAGCCCTGGGCGGTGGCGAAACCGTCGAGCGCGGCCCGGGTGTTGAACACGGTCATCCCGTAGTAGTCGTCGGTACCTGCCATCTCGCGGTCGGCGATGGCGAGGGCCGCGTAGATGCCGTCGACGAAGCGGCCGCCGGCCGCTCGGCAGACCGCATCGAACGCGGTGATCGACGGGCCGTCGAGCAGGGTCAGTTCGATGCCGGTCACCTGGGCGGTCTCGCCCGGACCCAGGCCCAGATCGAGGGGGAACCGGGGCATCTGCAGGTCGTGGCGGAGGAAGACGTCCTGCCAGGCGCGGGTGAGGGGCGTCTCGCCGAGGTGCTCGCTCGTCATGGCCTCTTCGATGCGGGCGTAGTCGAAGTAGCCGGGCGGTACGTATTCGTCCTCGCGGTCTCGGTCCTCACGCCCACCCGCGCCGTTTCCGGAAACGAGCTCGTCGTAGAGCTGGGCGATCTCGTCGAGCGCGAGCGCCTGCGAGGCACCGTCGGACAGCGCGTGGTCGCACGCCAGGTAGATCGCGAAGCCGCCCGGCCGGCTGATCGCGCCGAAGGCGAAGCCGGGGAAGGCGTCGCTGGACGTCTCGCGGTCGAACCGGTCGGTGATGTAGGGATGGATGTCCTCGGTGCGCGTCAAGTCGTCGCCGACGGTCGCCTCGAAGTCGATCTCCACCGGATCCACGACGTGCGCGACGACCTGCCCGTCCCGACATGAGAACCAGGTCCTCAGCGCCTCGTGCCGACGAACGAAGGTCGCGAGCGCGCGTCCCAGGGCGGCGAGGTCGAGGTCCCCGTCGATCTCGGTTCCCGACCCGAGATATCCCCGATGCGTCCGACCGGCGGCGCGGGCCACGGCCGCCCCGCGAACGTGGTTCTGTGTCAGGAAGGTGACGGGACCGGGATGCGCGGGTGCCCGGCGGGAGGCCTCTCGGCAGCGCTCGGTGGGATCGAAGCGCACGGCGGTTCCCGGTTGCGGACGCCAATGTCCCATGGCCGTGATTCTCATCGGATCTCCTCGTCGGGTTCGGCAGCTTGCGGTGCCGGTGACTGTCAGGGGGTGAGCTGGGCGAGCGGTCAGGCGGGGCGGGCGTCGCCGACCGCGTCGGGCGGCGCGCACGTCGTCCGGGTGTAGGCCGACAGTGGCAACCCGCTGCCCTCGGTGGCGAGTACGCGCAGAACCGACGAATAGGTCGCGACGAATCCCCGGATGCTGTCGTCGGCGGGATCGTGACCGGGATAGCGCGCCGACAGGGTCATTCCGCTGGGCACCCGCGCGATCCACATGTAGACCTCGCGGTCCGATCGCGAACTGCCGCGCAGGATCTGGGCGCGTGCGGCGTCCCATTCGGAAGCGCCCGGGACATGCCGGACATCGAGGTAGGACACCACGAACTCGGGTTCGCCCGCAGTGCCCAGCAACTCGACGATCCGTTGATAGGGGAACGCGGGGAGGTGCCGCACGGCGTCGATGCCGGCTGCGGTGGCGGCGAGCGCGTCGTCGAAAGTGACCGCCGCGGTCAGGTCGATCTCGAGGGGTGCGAGCCCGACGTACCATCCCACCGAGCCGGCGTACCGGGCTTCGTGGCGCGTGTGCATCGGCATCGTGACGCGCAGGGTGTCGCGTCCCGTCATCTCGCGGTAGGTGACGGCGAGGGCGGCGAACACCGCGGTCTTCGTGCCGTGACCGGCCGCGCGGGATGTCGCGCTGAGGAACGCCGCCGACTCGTCGGTCGCCACGAACTCCGAGACCCCTCGCTGACGCGGAGCACGGCGCGGCTCGCCCGTCTCGAGGCGGGGCCGCACCAGCGGTAGCCCGAACTCGGGGTAATCCTCGGACCGGTCCAGGAATCCGCGCCAGCGTGCGACGGCCGGGTGATCGACGGTGAGGCCGCGTCCGATCGTACGGTCGTGGGCACTGAAGTCGAGATGACTGCCGACGGCAGGCAACGCGGCGTCCAGCCCTTCCCGGGCGGTGAGGTACAGATGTCGGATCTCGCTCATGCTCAACAGGATCGAATAGGCGTCCATCACCATGTGGTCGGCGGCGAAGACCACGGCGAAGCCGTCCCGGCCGGTGGTGGCGATGGTGGCGATGAGGCAGTGCGGCCAGCGGGTGGGCGCGAGACGGGCGCCGAAGGTCTCGGTGAGCAGTGCGGTCACGGATTCGGGAGTGGCCATGTCGCCGACCACGTCGTCTCGGACATCGAGGTGCTGTCCACGATAGGTGCGCCGCGGTGGGTCGGGGTCGCCCACCTCCGCGTCGATTCCGGAGCGGAGCGCCTCGTGTCGGGACAGCCAGGTGCGCAGGCATGACCTCAGGGCATCCGGATCGTAGAATGCGTCGATCTCGAAAATCGCACCGAGCCAGCAATTCTCGGCTTGCTCGGTTCCCGCTGACGAACGGGTAGCGAGGGCCGCCTGGTCGTGGGTGAACGGTCGTCGATCTGCCTGCCAACCCGCCGGGTCTGCATCGGTGGTCGGAGTCCAGAGGGTCACGGTGCCCGCGGGCACCGGATAGTCGGACAGCTCGGTGAACTTCATGTTGCGTGGTCCATGCGTGGGTCATCCGTTCCCGGGCCGACAAGCACACCATGCACTGACGGCATGGCCCCCCGGCCCCATGAGTTCTATTCTGAGACAACAGAATCGCGCGTACTCCGATGCACACGCACGGCCGGGACGGATGCTCGCCGAGGGGTGCCCTCGAGACCATTCGGATGTGTCGGAGCCGCCTGCGTCCATAGCGAGACTAAGTGCATTGCCGGGCAATCCGCATGGCCAGTGGCGGGTGACCTTGATCACCTGGATACCGCCGGAGTGGGACACGGCTCGATTCGTGGGGCCGTGGATAAGTAATTGCGGCAGTGGTGATTTCGACCATCGGCGGGCGACGCGGGCGGCCTTCGATTCCGACCGGTTGCATTCGTGTAAACACCCGATGACACGTCCGTCGGCGACTCGGCCGGGGATGATCGCGAAAAGCGCGGTCGTGCAGCGGATTCACCGAAAAGTGTTGGCTTGCTTGCCTGAAACATCGACCCGCGTGTGCCTTGCGGGCCGCGATGGGCTCGCCTACCGTGAGCCGGAGTGGGCGAACCGGACATGGTGCCGGCGTATCAGGACGCACCAAGGCGACCCGTGTGGGCGGATGTCACTGTCAGGCAAAGTCATTTGGCTCCGGCTTCACCGCTCGTGGTGCGGTTCGCGTCAACGTATGTCCTCAGCACGCACGTTCTCAGCAAGCATCGGGGGTGCCATGTCATCGATCGTCCCGGCCATCGAGGCCTGCGGTCTGAGCAAGAACTTCCACGGCACACCGGCCGTCGACGCGGTCGACCTCCACGTGCCCGCCGGCCGGGTCTTCGCCCTGCTGGGAACCAACGGCGCCGGGAAGACGACCACGGTGCGCATGCTGGCGACGCTGCTGCGTCCCGATAGCGGCACCGCGCGCGTCTTCGGCCACGACGTGGTCCGGGAGGCGACCGCGGTGCGGTCGCTGATCGGGGTCACCGGTCAATACGCCTCCGTGGACGAGGACCTCACGGCACGCGAGAACCTGATGATCTTCGGGCGGCTGGTCGGGTCGTCTCGTCGGCGGGCGCGCATACGTGCCGACGAACTCCTCGAGGAGTTCGGTCTCGCCGCGGTGGCGACCCGGCGCGTCGGGCACTTCTCCGGCGGTATGCGCCGACGACTCGATCTGGCGGCGTCACTGATCACCCGCCCGCGCCTGCTCTTCCTCGACGAGCCGACCACCGGACTCGATCCCCGGACCCGTGCCCAGATGTGGCAGACCGTGCGCGATCTCGTGGCCCGTGGCTCGACGGTGTTGCTGACCACCCAGTACCTCGACGAGGCCGACGAACTCGCCGATCACATCGCCGTCATGGACCGGGGCAGGGTGGTGGCCGACGGCACCGCCGACGAACTCAAGGCGGGTGTCGGCGACATGAGCGTCACACTCGCCCTCGCCGACGCGGGGGACCTGCCGGCCGCGGCATCGGTGTGCGCTCCGTTCACCACTCGCGGAGACGTCGCCGTCGAGGACGGGGTGCTGGTCCTCCCCATGGACGACCTCGACCCGCTCGCGGAAATGCTGACCGCACTGCGCGTCCGGGAGATCACACTGACGTCGGTGAACGTTGTGCGTCCGACCCTCGACGAGGTGTTCTTCGCGCTGACCGACGGCTCCGGCCACACCGGGTCGACACCGGCCGGGTCGATGCAGGCCGGGTCGCCCCGGACCGAACCGACAGGAGTCGCGATATGACCACCGAGGCGGTGCGCGACACCCTGCTCGCCGACGGTGACACCGCGGACGAGGCGCATGACAGGGTTCGGGTGGGGTCGGCGGTCATGCAGTCGTTGACCATGACGCACCGTGGCCTGTTGAAGATCAAACACAATCCGCAGCAACTCTTCGATGTGATCGTGCTGCCCATCGTCTTCACGGTCATGTTCTCGTCGATCTTCGGCGGTGCCATAGCAGGCGACGTCGTCGGCTACCTCCCGTTGCTCATCCCGGGGGTACTCGTGCAGGTGTGTGTCGCCGCTTCCGTCGTCACCGGCGTGCAGTTGCGGGAGGACCTCGATCGCGGGGTCTTCGACCGCTTCAAGTCTCTTCCGATCGCCCGGATCGCGCCCCTGGCAGGCGCACTGACGGCCAACACGATGCGCTACGTGGTCGCGTCGGCCATCACGGTGTGTGTGGGCGTGATCATGGGTTACCGGCCGGCCAGCCCCGTTGGGGTCGCGATCGCCTGCGTGCTGATCGTCGTGGTGGCCTTCGCTCTCAGTTGGGTCTTCGCGCTGCTGGGCGTACTCCTGGACAAGGCGTCGACGGTGCAGGGCGTCTCGATGCTGGTCCTCATGCCGATCACGTTCGTGTCCAACGCTCTCGTGCCGGTCGACACCATGCCCGGCTGGATGCAGGCGTGTGCATCGGCCAACCCGGTGTCCCATCTCGTCTCTGCGGCACGCGGACTCGCGGCGGGCGAGAACGTGGGTGCCGACATCGCCTACACCCTCGTGGGCGCGGCGGCCATCCTCGCCGTCGTCGTGCCCGTGACCCTGCGCACCTACATGCGCCGGACCTGATCGCGTCCGGCGCCATTCCACCAGACCCTTGTGACCCCGTGCAGGAGGACATTCCGTGAGCTCACCCGTTTCGGTGGCCGTCGGTCGGACCGACACCGCCACGCCGATCACCTTCTCGGTGGTCGTGCCGGTCTACAACGAGGAGGACACCATCGGTGACTGCCTCACGCGGCTGGTGGCGCAGCTCGACTCGATCACCGAGATCCTGGTCGTGGACAACAATTCAACCGACATGTCCCGAGCCGTCGTCGACCGGATGCGGTTGCGGCATGCCCAGATCCGGGTCGTCGACGAGACGCGTCAGGGACTCGTCCATGCCCGCAACGCAGGCCTCGACGCCGCGGTCGGTGACATAGTCGCGCGGATCGACGCCGACACCCGGGTTCCGGAACACTGGGCACGCACCGTCGTCGAGTTCTTCGAGACCGACCGGGAACACCGATGGGACGCGCTCTGTGGACGCGGTGAGGCCTACGACGTCCCGCTCGAGGGCAGGTTCGATCGCTGGAAGACCCGGTTGCACCCGCTGAACCGTCTGCGCCGCGAGCGGGCCGTCAGCGAGATCCCCGTGCTGTACGGCTCGAACATGGTGTTGAGGCGCGAGACGTGGGCGATGATCCGCGACCGGGTCAGCATGCGCCGGGACATCTTCGAGGATGTGGACATGGGGCTCTGTGTCGGCGACGCCGGGGGGCGCAACGCGTTTCTGCGTGGTCTGACCGTGGGGGTGTCGCCGCGGCGTATGGAGACCGGTATGCGCCCGTTCGTGCACTACATGAGCTTTCTGCCGCGAACCTTCTGGCTGCACCGGCGGTACGGCCTCGCGGCGGGGTCGGCTGCCGTCTACGTCCCGGCGGTCACGGTCGCTCATGCGCTGCGGCTCATGATGCTAAGGACATACGACCACCGCACGGGCCGGATCGATCCGCGGAATCTGTTGCGAGGTGGTCCTGATCGGGTTCTTCCCTGAGCGTGAGCGGAATCCGTTGGGCACTGAGCGTGAGCGGAATCGGTTGGACACTGAGCGTGAGCGGAATCGGTTGAACACTGAGCGTGAGCGGAATCCGTGGAGCACTGTGTATCAGCGGGTGACCGCCTCCACGATGTCGGCAGCGGAACGCACCGCCTCGGCGGCCGGGATCAGTCGGCCGCGGAGGTCGGCGGCCTCCTGCCGGAAGGCGGGCGCGAGGATCGTGTCGAGCGCTGCGACAAGCGAATCGACCGTCACCCGTGCCATCGGCAGCGAGGCGCCGACGTGAGCGTCGGTGAGCGCGCGGCCCCAGATCGGCTGGTCGGCGCCCTTCCAGGTGACCAGGGTCGGCAGCCCCGCCCGGAGTCCGGCCGCCACCGAACCCGCCCCGCCGTGGTGCACTGCGGCCCGGCACCGCGGCAGGATCGCATCGTGGTCGATGTGGCCGACGACGCGGACTCTGGACTCGGTGTCGGTGTCGGGCGCGGCCGCGTCGGCCATGAAGCCGCTCCATCCGCCGGAGACCAGCAGCCGGATGCCGAGGCGCTCCGCCGCCGATCGGAAGGCCTCGGCGAGGCGGTCCGGGTTCGCCGGCAGCATGCTGCCGAATCCCACGTACACCGGTGGGTCGCCCGCGTCCAGCCAGGTCCGGAGTTCGTCGTCGAGACCACCGTCACCCACGCCTGCTCGCTGGGTGGCGGCGAGCGTGAAGAATCCGACCAGCGGCCGGGCCGAACCCCACTGTCGGACTACATCTTCGAAGAGCGCCGGGTCATAGGCCTGGATCTCGGGTACACCGGTGCGCGCGATGAGCCCGGAGTACGGCGTCGACAGTGGTGGCAACCCGAGGTCGGCCCGCAGGGTGTTCTCGGCGGCGCGGGTACCCAACCAGAGGGCGCGTTCGGCGGCACGCCAGCTCAGGTCGTTGATCACTGCCGGGGCGCGGACCCCCAGGTGGGCGAGGAGCGAGACCGAGCCGTTGCGTCTGATAGGGCAGTAGTGCAGCGGGATGTGCGGGATTCCCAGCACGGTCGAGACGTTGTGTGCGCGTTCCTGTCCCGCGCTGCTCGCCACGATCGCGTCGGCGTCACCGGCCACGTCGAGGAGTCTGCGTTGCATCTCCCGGCCACCGCGGACCGACATCGCCGACACCGCACGGAGGCGGGTGCGCGGGTTGGGGGATCGCAGGTCGGCGCGGACCAGGTCGGAGTCGAGCAGTTCGCGGGTGCTCTCACCATAGGACTCGGTGGGAATGCCTGCTCCCGAACAGAATTCGTACAGGTCGGGTGGGGCGGCGAGGGTCAGCGAGTGTCCACGCGCCATCAGTTCCGCCGCCAGGGCCACGGCGGGTTGCGCGTCACCTCGACTGCCGTTGACCGCGATCACGAACCTCACTGTCGGACCTCCCACGTGCGTGTCGGATCGCGGAGTCGTCCCCGTCTCCGCCCGGGCGGCGGCCGAACGGGACCGATTCTAGACACGACCCGTCGATGGTGCTCGCCGGCCGCGACGCGGCTATCGGGGTGGCGGGCATGAGAATCGCGATGGTGGTCAACGGAACCCGGGGCGATGTGCAACCAGCGGTGGTGTTGGCCCATGCTCTCACCCGACGGGGACACGAGGTCCGAATCGGGCTCCCTCCCAACACGATGGGTCTGGTGGGAGAACTCACAGGCGAGACCGAGACCCCTGCGGCCCGCGTCCTCGATGTCCGTCCGCTCGGTCTCGACACCCGCGCGCATCTGGAGTCGGTGGCGCGCGCTCGCGAACGTGCGGGCCGAAACCCGGTGCGGCGCCTGCGTGTGTTGGCGGGGTTGCGCGACATCGGGTGGCACCAGCTGGTCGGGGACATGGCCGAGATCGTCGACGGCGCCGACGTGATCGTCACCGGACTCGTCACCGAACAACCCGCGGCGGCGTTCGCCGAGGCCGCCGGGGTACCGCTCGTCTCGGTGCATCACGCCCCGGTACGGCGGAACCGGCACGTCGGTCCGATGCCCGGGCAACTCCCGGGTCGCTCCGGCGTCGCCGTGAGATTCCAGTGGATGCTCGTCGATGCCGCGTTCGGCATCCTGACCCGCCGACGCGAGGCCCGGCTGCGGGTCGGACTGGGCCTGCCGAGGGTGTCGACGCCCTATGCGGCGCGCCTGCGTGCGATGCCGGGCGTCGAACTGCAGGCCTACGACCCGCTGTTCGGCGCCTCAGGCGACCCGCGGTGGGACGTCGACAGCCGGTTCCGGCGACGCCCTTGTGTCGGCTTCTTCGGGGTTCCGGAGCGGAAGCCGTCCGATGCCCCGGGGTGCGGCGCGCCCGCCGGGCTGGCCGAGTGGCTCGACGCCGGCGACGCGCCGATCTACATCGGTTTCGGGAGCATGCCGCTACGCAGGCCGGAACACGCACTCGCCGCGTTCGCCGAAGTCGGACGGAGGCTCGGTCGGCGGGTGTTGGTCTGTGCCGGCTGGAACGATGTGCCATCCGCGGCCGATGGCGCCGCAGGACCCGACGACCTCCGGATCGAGGCACATGTCGATCACGGCACCGTGCTCTCCCGGTGTGCGGTGGTCGTGCACCACGGCGGGGCCGGCACCACCGCTGCGGCACTCCGCGCCGGAACTCCGTCGGTGATCTGCTGGTACGGCTCGGACCAGCCGTTCTGGGGTGCACAGCTGACACGCCTGCGGGTCGGTCGCGCGATGCCGATGACCGCCGCCGCGGGCGACCTCGATGTCGATCGCATCGTCGCCGCTGTCGGGGAGATGCTCGCACCCGAGGTCGCCGAGCGCGCCCGGCGGCTCGGCGAATCCCTCATCGGTCACGACGAAGCGGTCGGACGAGCCGTGCGCGAGATCGAACGACAGGTGCCGAGCTCGTCGGGAGAGGGGAGTCTGCCGCGGGTGGACCGTGCCCGGCGATGTCATCGCATCCGCGCGTACCGGCGCGGACCGAAGTGGAGGTGGATGTATGACGACGACGCAGTGGCACACGGGACACTCCGACGGCGGGAAGGTCGCCGCCGGCGAGCGCCTCGCGTCCGAGGACGCCACGTTCTGGTTCGTGACACCCGCGCTCGGGTGGTCGGTGGTCCTCCAGATCGTGTGGGTTCTCGAGGACGAGGTCTCGTTGGAGGCCTTGACCGCCATGAACGCGGCGCTCGGTCGTGGACGACTGCACCGCATGCTCGTGCCCCCGGCGGTGGTCGGGGCCCGTCCGTGCTGGGTCGATGCACCGGACAGTCCTCAGCTCGTCGCCGACACCCGTCCGGTGGCGGAGGCCGACATCGACGCGTGGGCGACCGCCGAGATGTCGACGGTCCCGCTCGACGCCGAGGGGGCGCGGTGCTGGCGTCTGCGGGCGGCCCCCACCGAGGGCGGCGGCACGGTGGTGTCGCTGTGCACGCTGCATGTGGTGACCGACGGACGCGGGATGCTCGCGGCGGCCGCCGAGGCCGCGGCAGCCTCGGGCGTACCACTGACCACGCCGACGGTGTCGTCGATGCCTGTCGCGGCCGCCCGTCGATCCGCGAGCGGGACGACCGACCCGGTCCCGTCGGCCGGGTGGCGGCGCCGGCGCAGGGCCGACCTCGCCGATGCCGGATCGCAGGCCCTGGCGGTCATCACGGGTCTGGTACGCGCGGCGTCGGAGCACCGCAAGAGTGCCGGAGGAGAACCCGACCCGCGTGGGGTCCGCCCGCCGATCGCCGAACGATCTCCGGCGGCACGATCCACGTGGGCCACGGCGACGATCCCGGCCGCGGAGTGGGACCGGGTCGCCGCCGAGCACGACGGCACGTCGAACACCATGTTCATCGCCGTCGTCACCGGCCTGCTCCGATCCAGCGGTCACGCGCCGCCGCCGACGCCGATCAAGGTCGGCGTCCCCGTCGACCGTCGCGAGGGGGAGGAGGACACCCGATCGAACGCGATCGCGGGAGTGTCGGTGTTCCTCACCGACGACCCGGTCGCCGGTGGCGATCTCGGTGGCATCCGCGCCGCCTGCAAGGCAGCGTTCGTCCGGCTGTCGGAGGGTCGGCGCGCACCGCACATCCATCTCCGGCCGCTGGCCTGGTTCCTGCCGCCGTCGGTCATCGTCAAGGTCGTCAGCGCGGGAAACGGTATGCCGGATGCAGTGATCTCCAACCTCGGCGAGGTTCCTCCGGAGGCGATGGTCATCGGTGGGCTGCCCGTACGCAAGATCGCCTTCCGCGGGATGGCGCAGGGCGTCGACCCGACGGCCGAGCACCGGTTCGGCGACGGTGTCCAGTCGTGGCTGGTACGCAGCCGGGATCAGGTGACCTTCACCGTCCTCGGTTGCGACGAGACGACTTTCGCGACCGACGCCGTGCTGGCCGACCTCCTCGATCGCGAACTCGCTGCCTGGGGCCTGCCCCACGAGATCTGGTGAAGCCCATGCCGAATGCCGAAACGAGTGAGGAGTGCGAATGACGATGACGGACCTGCGCCCCGCGGGTGTGCTGCGCGTCGAGGGCCCCGACGAGTCGTACCTGCTCGTGGCCGACCTGTTCGGGATGGGCGCCCCCATCCAGCTCACCTGGGTGTTCGACGCCGATCCCGGGGATGAGGCGATCGATGCGCTGCGGGCAGGCCTGGCGGCAGGCCCGCTCCACCGTGCCGTCTCGCGTCGTCGGGTGCCGCTCGCCCGGCACCGGTGGGTGCGTTCGGACCTCCCGCCCGAGACCGGCCCGGTGGAGACCATCGACGACGCCGCCGTCGGTGAGTGGGCCGACACACTGTTGCGGTCGAGTCGTCTCGATCCGGTCCGCGGGTCCGGCTGGCGGCTCGACTCGGCCCGGACCCGCTCCGGCGGACGGGTGATCTCGCTCCTCGCCTCGCACATGATCAGCGATGGCCAGGGCCTGTACCGACTCGTCGCGGCCGCCTCGGCGGGGGAGACCGCACCACTGCCGTCGGCGGCCGGGGTCCGACCGTCCCGCGCGGTGCGTGAGGACGCGGCCGACGCCGCGCGGGCGCTGCGCGCCGCGGGACGATCGCTGCCCATCCTCGTCCGCCAGGCGCGCGCGTCCCGCCGCGGGCGGGACACACCGGTGCCCGCCGCCCCGACACCCCGCACGCACTCGCGATCGGCGGACACCCGTGCCCCGGTACCGGACACGACACTGGCCACCGTCGACGTCGACGCAGCGGCGTGGACCGCGCGTGCGAATGAGCATGGCGGGACCGGCAATTCGCTCTTCACGGCGTTGCTCGCCGGTATCGTGCAACGGTCCGGCCGTCGGATCGACGGAGCGATGAGGGTGTGCATCGCGGTCAGCACCAGGGACGGGGACGAGGACACCCGCGCCAACGCCTCGGGCGGGGTCTGGATCAGGTTGTCCGAGCGGGTCGAACCACGCACCGACCTCGGCGGGATCCGGGCACTCAGCAAACGGGCCTTCGTCGACTACGCCCGCACCGGGGCCGACCAGGCGGCCGACAATCTCCAGCCGGTGGTCCGGCTGCTGCCGCGCCGTCTCCTCGGTCGGCTGATGCGCGGCATCCCGGGTCCCGACACCACCGTGTCCAATCTCGGAACGACCCCGCCGTCGGCGTTGCGTATCGGCGGGCACACCGCATCCCGATTCGCGATCCGGGCGGTGATGCAGGGGATGCCTGCCCAGGAGCGTCGCGTCCGTGGGCCCGCGATCGCCGCCTGGGCCGTCGAATACCACGACACGATCACGCTGACGTTCTTCGGAATCGATCCCGACGACTTCGGCGACCCCGCGGTCCTGCGCGAGCTCATCGCCGCGGAGCTGACCGCCTGGGAGATCGGACACCGGTTCTGGTGAGCACCCCGCACATCTCGATCCTGTTGTACGGCAGTCGGGGCGACATCCAGCCCGGGATCTGCCTGGCCCTCGAGCTGAGGCTGCGCGGCCACCGCGTCAGCGTGCTCGTCCCGCCCAACCTGGCCGGTCTGGCGCGGGCGGTGGGCCTGTCCGATGTGTCGGAGATCGGCCTCGACTCGGACACCGCGTGGTCCTCCGCCGAGGCGCGGTCGGCGCGAGGCAGTCGAAATCCGCTGTCGCGTATTCGATTCGCTGTCTCCACCGTGCTCGGAGGATTCGACGCCCTCGACGCCGACCTCGAGCGCCTGTTCCTCCGGGAGGGGGCGCCACTGGCCGGTACCGACCTGCTCGTCGTCGCCCCGCTCTGTCAGGATCGGGGTACGGCGCTCACGCAGCGCCTGGGCATCCCCATGACGGTGCTGCGGTTCGGGCCGATGTCGGTGAACGGCTGCATCGGCGCGGTGCCGGGGCCGACGGACTCGTGGTCACCCGAGTGGAAACGTCGCTCGTGGCGCGTCGCAGACCGGCTCACCTGGACGATGACCGGCTGGAACGAGAACCGCTTCCGGCGACGCGTCGGGCTGAACCCCGCCTCCCGGCCGCTTCCACGAAGATTGGACGACAACGGGACTCGGCAGATACAGGCCTATGATCCGGCGATGGTCCCCGGCCTCGCCGACGAGTGGGACGAACGCAGACCGGTCGTCGGCTTTCTCGATCTGCCCTCGACGAACCGCGCCGGCATCGCCGAGGCCGGTGCGGACGCACCTGAGCTCGCCTCATGGCTCGACGCCGGCGACCCGCCGTTGTTCATCACGTTCGGCAGTATGCCGATCATCGACCCGCCTGCGCTGCTCGCACGCTGGCGGGCCGCCGCCCGGGTCCTGGGGGTCCGCTGTCTGATCGCCGCGGGGGATGCGCGCGGCGTCGATCCCGATGATCCGGACGTGTTCTACGCGGGCGGGGTGGACCACGCGTCGGTTCTGCCCCGGTGTGTCGCCGCCGTCCATCACGGCGGGGCAGGAACGACCGCCGCGGGTCTGCGCGCGGGACTGCCGACGCTCATCTGCGCGGTCACCGCCGACCAGCCGTTCTGGGGTCAGCGCGTACGCGCACTGGGCGTGGGGGAATCCGTGCGACTGTCGACCTTCACCGACGACGAGGCGCTCGCCCGCCTCCGGCATGTACTCGCCGACGAGACCCGTTCGGCGGCAGCCACTTTCGCGAGACGGATGATCCCGCCGGACAAGGCGGCGGCCGCAGCCGCGGACATCTGTGAGTCCGTGTTGCGCTGACCGACCTCCCAACGACCGCGGCCACCGACCCTGGGGGTCGGTGGCCGCGGTGCGAGGTGCGTGGCGACTACTCGCCGAAGGCCTCGTCGAGGATCTCCTGCTGTTCGACGGCGTGGACCTTGCTCGATCCCGACGACGGTGCGGACATCGCCCGACGCGACACGCGACGGAGCCCGCCGAGCAGATCCGGCAGGATGTCCGGCAGCCACAGGCCGAGGAACGGCCACGGACCCTGGTTGGCCGGCTCCTCCTGGACCCAGCGGAACTCGGTCGCGTTGTCGTACTGCTCGAGCGTGTTGCGCAGACGACGGTGCGGCACGGGGTACAGCTGCTCGATGCGGACGATCGCGATGTCCTCGCGATTCTCCTTGTCACGCCGCGCCGCGAGCTCGTAGTAGAGCTTGCCGCTCACCAGCAGCACCCGCTTGACCTTGCCGCGGTCGGCGGTGTCGCCCTTGACGAAGCGCGGGTCGTCGATGACCGACCGGAACTTGTCCTCGGTGAAGTCCTCGACCGGGCTGACCGCGGCCTTGTTGCGCAGCATCGACTTCGGGGTGAAGACGATGAGCGGACGGCTGATGCCGTCGAGCACGTGTCGGCGCAGCAGATGGAAGTAGCTGGCCGGGGTCGACGGAAGGGCCACCGTCATCGAACCCTCGGCGCACAGCTGCAGGAAGCGCTCGATGCGTCCCGAGGTGTGGTCGGGTCCCTGACCCTCGTGACCGTGCGGCAGCAGCAGCACGACGTCGGAGAGCTGACCCCACTTGGCTTCACCGGACGAGATGAACTCGTCGATGATCGACTGCGCACCGTTGACGAAGTCGCCGAACTGGCCCTCCCACACCACGAGCGCATCGGGGTTGCCGACGGAGTAGCCGTACTCGAACCCGACGATCGCGAACTCCGAGAGCGGCGAGTCGTAGACCATGAACCGGCCGCCGTGGTCCTCGGCGCCGTCGTCGCCTGCCGGCTGCAGATGATTCAGCGGGGTGTACTCCGCGCCGGTCGACCGGTCGATGAGCACCGAGTGGCGCTGGGTGAAGGTGCCGCGTCGTGAGTCCTGGCCGGACAGACGCACGGTCCGCCCCTCCATGACGAGCGACCCGAAGGCCAGCAACTCGGCGAAGGCCCAGTCGATGTTGCCGTTGCGGGCGGCCTCGGCGCGACGCTCCAGCACCGGCTTGACGCGGGGGTGCGGGGTGAACCCGTCGGGGACGTTCACGAACGCGTCGCCGATGAGCTCCAGCGTCTTGTTGTCGACGGCCGTCACCAGCTTGGTGGGCAGTGTCTGGTCGGCCTGGATCGACGGGGACGGCTCGACACTGAACTTCTCGAGTTCCTTGACCTCGTTGAAGACGCGTTCGAGCTGACCCTGGTAGTCGCGCAGTGCGTCCTCGGCCTCCTTGGTCGAGATGTCACCGCGACCGATCAGCGCTTCGGTGTAGCTCTTGCGCACACCGCGCTTGGTGTCGATGACCTCGTACATCGCCGGCTGCGTCATCGAGGGGTCGTCGCCCTCGTTGTGGCCGCGGCGACGGAAGCAGACGAGGTCGATGACGACGTCCTTGTTGTACGCCTGGCGGTAGTCGACGGCGAGCTTCGCGGCCCAGACGCAGGCCTCGGGGTCGTCGCCGTTCACGTGGAAGATCGGCGCACCGATCATCTTGGCCACGTCGGTGCAGTACTCGGTGGAACGCGAGTGTTCCGGTGCGGTGGTGAAACCGACCTGGTTGTTCACGACGATGTGCACGGTGCCGCCCGTCCGGTACCCGGGGAGCATCGCCATGTTCAGGGTCTCGGCGACCACACCCTGTCCGGCGAAAGCTGCGTCACCGTGCAGCATCAGCGGCAGGATCGGGAACCGATCGTCGTCGTCGAGGAGGTCCTGCTTGGCGCGGACGAGACCTTCCAGGACCGGGTCGACCGCTTCGAGGTGACTCGGGTTGGCGGTCAGCGAGACGTTGATCTCGTTGTCGCCGAACATCTGGTAGTACTTGCCCTCCGCACCGAGGTGGTACTTGACGTCACCCGAACCGTGCGCCTGCGACGGGTTCAGGTTGCCCTCGAACTCGCCGAAGATCTTCGAGTACGGCTTGCCGACGATGTTGGCGAGCACGTTCAGCCGGCCGCGGTGCGGCATGCCGATGATGACCTCGGTGAGGTTGTGCTCGGCACTCTGGTCGATGACGGCGTCCATCATCGGGATGACGGACTCGGCACCCTCGAGCGAGAACCGCTTCTGGCCGACGTACTTGGTCTGCAAGAACGTCTCGAAGGCCTCGGCGGCGTTCAGCTTGCTCAGGATGTACTTCTGTTCACCCACCGGCGGCTTGACGTGCTTGATCTCGACCCGCTCCTGCAGCCACTTCTGCTGCTCGGGTTCGAGGATGTGCGTGTACTCCACGCCGACGTGGCGGCAGTAGGCGTCGCGCAGGATCGACAGGACGTCCCGGAGCTTCATCTTCTCCTGGCCGTGGAAGCCGCCGACCTTGAAGCTGCGGTCGAGGTCCCAGAGGGTCAGGCCGTAGTTCTGGATGTCCAGATCCGGGTGGCTGCTGCGGGCATCGCTGTCCATCATGAGCGGATCGATGTCGGCCATGAGATGGCCGCGGCTGCGGTAGGCCGCGATCAGCTCGAGGACGCGGGTGCTCTTGTCGACGAGCCCGGCCGGGAGGTCCCGACGCCAGCGGATCGGCTCGTAGGGGACGTGGAACGCGGTGAAGATCTCGTCGTAGAACGCATCGTCGATGAGGAGCTCGTGGATGGTCCGGAGGAAATCGCCGGACTCCGCGCCCTGGATGATCCGATGGTCGTAGGTCGAGGTCAGCGTCATGAGTTTGCCGACGCCGAGTTCGGCGATCTGCTCGTCGCTGGCGCCCTGGAACTCGGCCGGATACTCCATCGCGCCGGCGCCGATGATGGCGCCCTGCCCCTTCATCAGGCGCGGCACCGAGTGCACGGTGCCGATCGTCCCTGGGTTGGTCAGCGAGATGGTCACGCCCGAGAAGTCGTTGGCGCCCAGCTTGCCGTCACGCGCGCGTCGGACGATGTCCTGGTAGGCGGTGTAGAACTCGGCGAAACCCATCGTCTCGCACTCTTTGATGGCCGCCACGACGAGCGTGCGGTTGCCGTCCTTGCCGACGAGGTCGATCGCCAGGCCCAGGTTGGTGTGGGCCGGGGTCACCACATTGGGCTTCCCGTCGATCTCGGCGAAGTGCCGGTTCATGTTCGGGAACGCCTTGATGGCCTGGACGATCGCGTACCCGAGGATGTGGGTGAAGCTGATCTTGCCGCCGCGGGTGCGGGCGAGGTGGTTGTTGATGACGATGCGGTTGTCGATCATCGCCTTGGCCGGGACGGCGCGCACGCTCGTCGCGGTCGGGATCTCCAGCGACAGCGCCATGTTCTTGGCGATGGCGGCGGCGGGACCGCGCAGTACCTTGTTGCCATCCGCTGGTTCGGTCTTCCGGGCGTCTGCCTTCTGGGCCCCGGAGTCACCTGCTGTGGCCTTACCTGCTGCGGACTTCTCGGCGGGGGCCTTGTCGGTCTTCGGCTGAGAACGAGCCGACCCGTCGCGGCTGGCGACGCTGTGGCCGGAAGCGGCCTTCGTCGCCGCGGACTCCTTGGCGGGGGTGGGCTTGCGAGGGGTGGCACGGGCCGGGGTCTGGTCCAGGGTCACC
>NZ_JAKOIW010000034.1 GCF_022206305.1 Gordonia sp. 'Campus'
GGTCGGGGCAGAGGGGCGGCGGGCACGATCCGGCCGGCATTCTGCAGATCCCAGAAGTCGCCGACGGGTGGCAATGCGCCGTGTGCGCGCGCCGGGGCTCGGGGCTCGAGTCGGGCATCGCCGTACACCGGGCTGCTCGCAGATGTGGGCGGAGTCGGGAGTTCGAAGTCCGGTCGGGCGTCGAGAACCGCTGTGCGGCGGGGACCGGGAGGTTCGGGAAGGGTGGTGTCGTCGAGATCGTTGACCAGCGGCCAGCGCGCGTGTCGTGCGGTCACCGGCGGTGCGAACGGATGAGTCGGATTCTCGGTACGCACGTACACCTCCTCGCCGTCCGGCCCGGGGTCGGGCCGCACCCGTTCGAGTGTAGGCGAGGAGGCGTGCGAGGCCGGGCGTGTCGGCCCGGGGTGGGCGTCAGCCGCGCTGGCCGCCCATGCTGATCAGCTGGTTGATCGCGTCGCCGCTGAGCTTCCAGTCGCCGTCGACCTTGACGAACGCGAGCTGGATGTCCACCGGGGCGGGGGCGTGCGGGCTCTTCACCGCGACGGTGGCGGTGGCCTTGTCATCGCCGTCCTCGGCGACCTCGGTGACCGAGAAGGCCTCGGGCGTGTAACCGGCGGCGGTTGCGCCCTTGGCGAATGCGATCGCGGCCGGCTGGGTGGCGGGGTTGCTGAGGTCGACGACCTCACCGATCTCGTTGGCCGGGGTGTCGGGGTCGATGGCCTTGCGCAGGGTTTCCTGCGCGTCGTCCTTGCTCAGTCCGGTGACCTCGTCGACGGCGTCACTCGCTGCGGTCTCGACCTCGCTGACGGCGGTCTCGACGGCGGTCGACACCGCGCTGGTGGCCTCGTCGACGGTGTCGGTGGACTCCGAGCAACCGGTGACCACGAACAGTGCGGCCCCGGCGAGGGTGATGGCAGCGACGGACTTCCGGATCTTCATGCAACTCTCCTTGAAGCGGTGATTATCCCCGGTACTTCCCGGTGGGGAATGTGAGCCAACACTAACCCACGGGCCCATGGAATTAATCGGACCGCGGTCCGGTTAGAGTGGATGAAACCACGACAAGGGAGGCGCGACATGCAGTTCGGAATCTTCAGCGTCAGCGACATCACCGTCGACCCGACCACCGGGAAAGAACCGACGGAACACGAGCGGATCAAGGCGATCGTCGAGATCGCCAAGAAGGCCGAGGACATCGGGCTCGACGTGTTCGCCATCGGTGAGCACCACAACGAGCCGTTCTTCTCGTCGTCGCCGACCACGACGCTCGCCTACATCGCGGCGCAGACCGAACGTCTCCAACTGAGCACGTCCACCACGCTGATCACCACCAACGACCCGGTGAAGATCGCCGAGGACTTCGCCATGCTGCAGCATCTCGCCGACGGACGTGTCGACCTGATGCTCGGACGAGGCAACACCGGTCCGGTCTATCCCTGGTTCGGTCAGGACATCCGGCAGGGCATCCCGCTCGCCATCGAGAACTACCACCTCCTGCATCGGTTGTGGACCGAACACGTCGTCGACTGGGAGGGACAGTTCCGCACCCCGCTGACGTCGTTCACCTCGACCCCGCGCCCGCTCGACGGTGTCGCACCGTTCGTCTGGCACGGTTCGATCCGCAGTCCCGAGATCGCCGAGCAGGCTGCCTACTACGGGGACGGGTTCTTCGCGAACAACATCTTCTGGCCCAACGAGCACTTCCAGCGGCTGATCGGCTTCTACCGGGAGCGCTACGAGCACTACGGCCACGGCAAGGCCCACCAGGCCATCGTGGGGCTCGGCGGACAGTTCTTCATCCGGCCGAAGTCGCAGGACGCCGTGCGCGAGTTCCGTCCCTACTTCGACAACGCACCCGTCTACGGGCACGGACCGTCGCTGGAGGAGTTCAGCTCGCAGACGCCGCTCACGGTCGGCAGTCCCGCCGAGTTCGTCGACAAGACCCTCGGGTTCCGCGAGACCTACGGCGACTACCAGCGCCAGCTGTTCCTCGTCGACCATGCGGGTCTGCCGCTCAAGACCGTGCTCGAGCAGCTCGATCTGCTCGGCGAGGTCCTGCCGGATCTCCGGGCCGGCTTCGCCGAGGGGCGTCCGGCCGACGTCCCCGATGCACCCACGCACTCGTCGCTCGTCGCCGCCCGCGACGCGGCTGACGACGGTGTGACCCGGGAGAGTGCGGAGGTGTCGTCATGACGACCCGGATCGTCGCGGTCAACGCGGGGTTGTCCGAGCCGTCGTCGACGCGCCTGCTGATCGACCGCATGGTCGCGGCGGTCACCGACCGGTTCGACGGCCCGATCGACGTGCAGGTCGTCGATCTGCGCGACGTGGCAGGTGAATTGGGTCAGGCCATGACCGTGGGGTTCGCCACGGGCAAGGCCCGGGCCGCCCTCGACGAGGTGGAAGGTGCCGATGCGCTGATCGTGGCGACGCCGGTGTTCAACGCCTCCTACAGCGGACTGTTCAAGATGTTCTTCGATCTCGTCGACATCGATGCCATGACCGGCAAGCCCGTCGTCATCGGGGCCACCGGCGGCAGTCCCCGTCACTCGATGGTGCTCGACCACGCGTTGCGGCCGTTGTTCGCCTACCTGCGCAGTGTGGTGCTCCCCACCGGTGTGTACGCGGCATCGGCCGACTGGGCGGGAGCCGGCGGTGACACAACCACCCTGAACGATCGGATCGGCCGTGCCGCAGGCGAACTCGTGTCGCTGCTCGCGCCGAGAAGTACGCCGGTGAGCGCAGGCGCTGGTCGTCGCGCGCAGGACGGTCCGGCCACGGTGTCGGCGCGGCAGCAGTCGGTCGAGGCCGCCGGGATCGCCAACTTCGCGAAGTTGCTCGGCACGACGTGACCGGGGCGCCCGCCGAGGGTGCGCAGAAGAGACGCCGACGCGCCTGAGAGACAACGACTCTCAGGCGCGTCCCGGTGTATTGACGCGCGGCCGCAGCCGGGAGTGCGGCAGCGGCGGCGCCGGCAGATGCTGGATCTCGCCGGTATATCCCTCCACCTGTCCGAACCGTCGGCTGTGCGCCTCCCATTCGGTGCGGAAGGCCACGATGTCGTCGTGGGTCCGGCCGATGAAGTTCCACCACATCACGATGTCCTCGGCCAGCGGTGCGCCGCCGAGGAAGACCACGCGGGCCGGGGTGTCGGCGACGTTGGTGAGTGAGACCCGGCTCGCCCCGAGACCGATGTAACCGAGCTCGGTCGGGGCCAGCGGCGCCGCGTCGGTGCCGTCGACCTCGATCGTTCCGGCGTCGACGAGGATGCCGTGCTCGTGTTCGGGGTCGACGTCGACGTCGATCGAGGCGCCCGGCGCGAAGTCGAGCTGGGCGCCGGTCAGCGGAGTGAACGTGTGCACGGGAGAACGTGTCCCGAACAGCTCGCCGAGGAACACGCGCGCGGTCACACCGCCGAGGTCGATGGGGTCGGGTCGGTGATGGGCGAAGTCGCGCGCGGTGTCGGCGTCGGCGGCGGGGAGTGCGACCCACAACTGGACGCCGTGCAGTGTCGTGGTCTCCGGGGTCGACACCTCTGTGTGGGCGATGCCGTGCCCCGCCGTCATCAGATTGATCTCACCGGGCCGGACCATCGCGTGATTGCCCATCGTGTCCCGGTGTTCGATCTCGCCGGTGAACAACCAGCTGACCGTCGCCAGTCCGGTGTGGGGGTGCGGCGGGACGTCCATGCCGCCGCTGGTGGTGACGTCGTCGGGACCGTAGTGGTCGATGAAGCACCACGCCCCGATGAGCGACCGCGCCCGCTGCGGCAGTGTCCGGTGCACGGTCATCGCACGGGGCCCGCCGAGCGGCACGTCGCGCGCGGTGAGGACGTCCATGCGTAGGTGCCCCGAGCCGGCGGCCACCCCGGCGTCGCCGCGGCACTCCACCTCGGCGGGGTCGATTTCGAGATTGCTCATGGAACACATTGTCCGCGGCCGGATGTGTTGCGGCCACCCGCACCCGGTTGTCGTCAGACCAGCGTGGGGTCCTCGAAGCGCATCGTGATCCGATCGACGGAACTGGTCATCAGCGCACGCCGGCCGAGCCGTAGCGAGCGGAGTTCGTCGGCGATGGGGTGGTCGCCCAGGGTGAGACTCGCGCCGCCGATCCGCGTGCGGGTCCCGGTGGTCGAGGTGAGACGCCACGGTGTCATCCTGGTGGTCCCGTCGAGCTGCGAGTACGCGTGTAGCACCGTGTCGGCGGTGGAGTCGGGGACCGCGATGCCGGGTTTGACCCGTAGGTCGGCGATGAGGGCGCCGTCGGCCTCGAGGCGCCCGTGCTTGGTCGCCGAGTCGTGGTCGACGTCGAAGTCTGCGAGGGTCTTCGGGAATCCCCAGATCCCGCGCCCGGCGGCCAGGGTGAAGTCGCCGTCGACGGGGAGCCGGTGGACGAGGGCGCGAGCATCGCCCTTGAGCAGTGAGCGCACCGCACGGAGAGGTGATGCGGGGGGAGTCGAGGGATCCTCGACGAGGAAGCACACGCCGAACTCGTTGTACGGCCCGAGATCGCCGTCGACATAGTCGACGAAGACGAGCATGCACATCGTGCGACCGGGCCGGATGCGCAGGGGGCGCAGCGTTCCGGGGCGCCCGCCGGACTCGGCGTCGACGGCGCGCGCGACCGCCGCCGCGTCTGCCGTGAACCCGGCGACGAAGCACCGGGCATGCCGTATCTCGACGGGCATGGTCACGGTCGTCCCGAGGACGTCGTGGGTCGATGGTGCGCTCAACGTGGTCTCCTTCGCAGGATGGATGGTCTCCGGCCGCGGATCGGGTGTCTGACCGTCGCTCGACAGGGCATTTTCTAGAACATGTTCTAGTCTTGCATGGAGACACCGGCTGTGACCACGGAAGGCGGTGTCCCCAAACATGTGGACACGGGTGGTGTCAGTTTGGGACAGATCGTCGCAGGTCGAGCTCTTGGTGCCGCCGCGGACTGCGGACTCGGCTACGGTTCGCCGGGTACGCACCTCCGCGAGGCTGTCATTGCTGAGAACCGCTGGTGAGCGCCGAGCGGGGGAGCGCAGGGCGTCGGGGACCGCGCCCGCCCGACACGGGTGGGAATGCTCCCGACGAGTAGACCAAGGGGGTGGGCATCATGACGGGTGATCCCCTGTTGCGCGATGCTCCCCTCATCCGCGTGGGCATGGTCGACGACCACCGGTCCCCGATCTGGGGAATCGAGCGAGTGCTCGACCCGGTTGCCGACATCGCCCTGATCTGTTCGGCCGGCACGGTCGCCGGCGTGCTCGGCGAGCGGGTTCCACTCGACGTCGTCCTGCTCGATCTCCGCCTCGACGACGGCACCACTCCCCGCGAGAACGTCAACGCGCTGTCGGCGGCCGGTGTCGCGACCGTCGTCTACACCTCGGGCGAGCATCCGGCGCTGCTGCGCTCGGCTGCCCGCGCGGGTGCCCTCGGCGTGGTCCTGAAGTCCGCGGACGAAGCGATCATCATCGACGCCATCCGGGCCGCCGCCCAGGGACGGGTGGTGCTGACCACCGAGTGGGCGGCCGCGATCGACGGCGATCCCGAGCTCGCCGCGGTGGACCTCTCTCCCCAGTTGCAGAAGGTGTTGGCGCTGTATGCATCCGGCGAGACGTCGGCGCGGGTCGGGGCGGCGCTCGGGGTCTCGGCGGAGACGGTGAACGAGTATCTCAAGCGAATCCGTCAGAAATACGCGGATGCGGGCCGGCCCACCAGGACGAAGGTGGACCTGTTCAAACGCGCGGTGGAGGACGGCTGGCTGCCGGTCCCGCAGCGCAGGGCGGCGTCGACGGCGACGCTCGGTGACGTTATGCGGCGGCGACGGTGAGCAGAATCCGTGGCGCCGAGGACATTCCGTGCGGGCTTCGCCACGGGGACGACGAGCAAGGGGGGTCGGTGGGGGTATCGATGAGGGGGCTCTTCAAGGATCGGAGAAGTCCCCAGTTCTGGGTCTACCGACCGGTAATCGGCCGACCTACCTTGGGTACAACGATCATGACGCGTGAAGCGTGCGGCGTCGGGGACGTGAGCAGTGCGCCGATCAAAAAGGGGATGGACCAGTGACGGTCACTTCAGATTATTTCCGGACCGCGGTGTCATCGGGAGCGCGAGGCACTGAACCCGCGGATCTCGACGCTCCGAAAACGGTTGCGCGGCTGGCGGACTACCGGGTGACCGGCGATCGGCCGGCCATCGTGCGTCCGAGCCTGTCCGACCGCGAGGTGGAGGTTCTCCTCGCTTGGCTGGCCGCCGACTCGAAAGAGGATGCGGCCGCCCGCCTGTTCATCTCGGCCTCGACGGTCAGTACGCACCTCGCCCGTATCCGGGCGAAGTACACCGCGGTCGGCCGGGGTGCTCCGACGAAGACGCATCTGTTTGCGCGAGCTCTCCAGGACGGTTACACCGGTCTCGACTCCTGGTGATCGGCGGACCCGAGGATCTTCCTCGGGTCCGCATCGGCCGCCCCTGCCGGACCTCAGCGCAGATCGCGTGCGATGAGGGGCCAGGTGCGGTACAGATCGTCCTGCCAATAACCCCACGAGTGGGTGCCGGTCGGCCGGAGCGCGACGTGCACCGGCAGGTTCATCGAGCGCATGCGCTGCACCATCTGCCTGGTGCAGATGTCGATGGCGACCTCGATGCCGCCGCCCACGATCGCCTGATTGGCGAGGGTGAACGGATCGCCTTCGATGCTGGGGTCGGTCAGTTGTTCGTGGACTCCCGGGGCGCCCGTGCCCGTGGTCATGTAGACCTTGCTGCCGCGCAGCTTCGCGGCGTTCAGGTAGGGATCGTTGGCGCGCCACCCGGGGCCGTTCAACGGTCCCCACATGTTCTCCATGTTCGCCTGACCACGGTCTTCGACGACCAGCCGGATGTACTGCTGGCCGGCGGGGTCGCTGGTGCGGGCGCAGCCGCTGAAGGCGGCGACCGAACGGTAGAGGCCAGGTGCGGCGATCGCCAGGTTCAGCACCGACGTACCGGCCATCGAGATCCCGGCGATCGCATTGACACCGGTGGTGTCGAAGGTGCCGTCGATGAGCGGTGGCAGTTCTCGGGTGAGGAACGTCTGCCATTTGTTGCGTCCGAGCGCCGGGTCGTCCCGCTGCCAATCGGTGTAGTACGAGTAGGCCCCACCGATCGGCGTGACGACGTAGGCGTGCTTGTCGGCGAAGTAGCGCTTGTAGGTTGTGCGTGCATCCCAGGTCGCGGAGTCCTCACCGCCGCCGGCGCCGTTGAGGAGATACAGGGTGGGCGCCGGACGCGAACGGTCGCGCGGCGTGAGGACCGTGACCGCGACGGTGCGGCGCATCGAACCCGAGTAGACGAGCAGGGTGACCTGCTGCGGATCGTCGTCGAACGTGTCGACGATGCGTGAGCTGCCCGCCGCCGGGTGCGGGGCGGGTGTCGCGGTTGCCGGGGCCGCCGGAACCACCACGAACCCGGCGATGACCGCCCCCAGTGCCACCAGACGGGTCAAGACCGACGAGCGCGTCCACCGCCGTCCGCTGTCCCTCGTGTTCGACCGGCTGATTCTCGTCACACCACACCCACCGTTCTCCGCGCTGCACCTGCTGCGCCGCCGGCTGACCCCGTCCGGCAGATGCCCGGGCGACCGGTACCTCGGCTGATCGGTTCCCCCAGCTGATTGATCTCTCAGTGTAGGGATCGTCACCGGGCGCCGGATCGATACAGCTGTCCCCCGAGGGATCGAATCCGCGTCGTCTCTCGCGCGAGGTGACGAGGGCCGACGCGTCAGAGAGCGACCTGGGCCAGGATCGGCGTCGTCGGCTGCTCCGAACCGCCTGCGGGTTCGATCGTCACGGCCAGCACGCTGGAACCGTCCACGTCGTCGACCACCACGGGAGCGGTGTCGTCGCCCGGGATGAGGCCCGCGGACACCGGTCGCTCGGCACCCCCCACGAGCCAGAGCTGGTAGGTGCTCTCGGACGGGATGGGCTTGCGGAGATCCCGCAGCAGCGCGATCGCCTGATTGGCCGATTCCGACGTGACCACCGAGATCGTGCCGCGGTCGCCGGCGAGCGGCTCGACGGACACCGTCGCATCGGCGGCGGTGAGTACGCCGAGGACCTGGCGCTGGGAATCGCTCAGCGCGGTGGTCGTCGTCGACGGTTCGGGAGCGGTCGTGCGTCCGATGAGCACTCCCGCGCCGAGCGCGACGGCCACCGTCACCGCGGCGGCGGCCAGGATCGCCGTCGCCCGGGCCGGCCGGGGTGCCGAACCGCCCGATCGGTGCTGACCGCGACGCTGTCCCAGGGTTCGGCGTGCGACGGTGCCCGAGTCCTGCGTGTGGTGTTCGCCGGACTCATCCACACCGGGGTCGCCCGAGCCGGTTTCAGATGGCGCCGAGCGGGGTACGTCGCCACCCGTGATGGATGGCGAGTCGTACGAACCCGTTCGATCGGGACCCATCACGCCCAGGGGATCGGCAACACCGGCGTCACGCGGTTGGTCGTCGCGGGGGTCGATGCCCACCGACGCCCCCTCGAAGACGTGGGTCAGGACCCGATGCCTCAGGTCGGTGGGGGCATCGAGCGCATAGGTGGTCGCGAATCCGGCCATCGCGGCCTGGATGTCGACGATGCACGCTTCGTACACCGCGCGTTTGTTCGGTGGCAGGGCGGCGAGCTCCTGCTCCACACGAGTGGATTCTTCGGGGGTCAGCGCTCCGACGGCATGGAGTTCGACGTGTTCGTCGAGCCAGTCGGATTCCCGGTCCCCGGACGCCGCATCGGGTGTCGTCATGGTGAGATCAGGCATCCTCCTGCGTCCCCAGGCATGTCTTCAGCCGGCGCAGTCCATCTCGGATCCGAGACTTGATGGTGGGCAACGGGGTGTCGGTCTTCCTCGCGACCTCGGGATAGGTCAAGCCGCCGAAATACGACATCTCGATGCAACTCCGTTGCAGGTCCGTGAGCGCGCCGAGACATGTTCGTAGCGTACGCGCCTCGTCCGCGTGAACAACCACCTCCAACGGAATGTTGCGCGGCGTTTCCACGGTGCGCGCCCCATAGTCCGACATGCGGTTCTGTTGCAGCTGCTCGGTCCGTACCCGGTCCACGGCGCGTCGATGCGCGATGGTCATCATCCAGGTGATGACCGAGCCACGCGACGGGTGGTATTCGCTGGCCTTCTGCCAGTACTGCAGGTAGGCCTCCTGCACGATCTCCTCGGCGTACTGCCGGTCGCGCACGACGCGGAAGGCGAGTCCGTAGATCCGTGAACTCGTCAGGTCGTACAGGTGCGTGAACGCGGCTCGGTCCCCCAGCGATGCGGAACCGAGTAGATCCCGCAACAACCGTGCTTCCCCCCCGCGTCCGTGGTGCGCGTCGGCGGTCGCGCTGCCATCGTCCGGTGTCACAATCCCACGGTAACGAACGCATCGTGTTTTCTCCGGCGATCCTGGATCACCGATTTGCTGAACGTCGGTAAAGGATCAGTGACACAGGGATACACACCGCCAGGATGACGAGCGCCGAACCCACCGAGTAGGCGACCGCGTGGTCGGCGACCCAGCCGGTCGCCTCGGGGAAGGTCGGCGGGGCCTCGTTGCCGAAGAGCTGCCGGCACGCCGTCGCGACGGCGGTCACCGGGTTCCACTCCGCGATCGCGCGGAGCGGGCCGGGGAGGCTCTGGGCGGAGATGAAGGCACTCGACAAGAACGTGACCGGGAACATCCAGAGGAAGCCGATGCTCTGCGCTGCCTCGACATTGGGGGCGGCGAGTCCCGTCACCGCGCCCACCCAGGCCATCGCGAGGGCGAACAACCCGATGATGCCGAATGCGAGGGCGGCGTCGCCCGCGCTGCCCTGGACCCGCCATCCGATGGCGAGGCCGCAGGCCACCATCACGGCGAGGCCGACGATGCCGAGGAGCATGTCGGAGGTGACCCGTCCGCTGATGACTCCCAGACGCGACATCGGCAGGGACCGCAGGCGGTCGACGATCCCGTCGGAGGTGTCGTTGGCCAGGCCCACGGTCGTGAAGGCCGCGTTGAACACCACCGTCTGGGTGAAGATGCCGGCCATGAGGAACTCGCGGTACGTGCCGCCGCCCAGGGTGGCGCCGAAGACGTAGGCGAAGAGGAACACGAACATCAGCGGCTGCACGGTGGCGCTGATGAGCAGTGTCGGGATGCGCTTGACGGTCAGCAGGTTCCGCTCGACCAGGACTGCGGTGTCAGTGAGCATGGAGTCGATCCGATCGGGTCGTCGGGGCGTGGGAGAGGTCGGGATCGGCGTCGGACACCTTCGGGATGACGGTGGTGGTCTCGACGTCGGCGGCCTCCGTCGGTGTTCCGACACCGCGGTCACCGCCGGCGTCGCCGCCCGCGTGCGTGTTCCGCTCCGTGAGGGTCAGGAACACGTCGTCGAGCGTCGGGGTGGCGACGGTGGCGTCGACGACGTCGATGCCGACCGCGTCGAGTGCGCGGACGGCCTCGACGGCGCTACGCGTTCCGTTGTCGACGGGAATCGACCACCGGGTACCGCTCGATCCCGGGTGTCCGGCGGTCTCGGCCTCGAGTCGTTCGGGCATGCCTAGACCGATCTCGGCCAGCGTCGTCGCGACGAGCTCGTCCTGCGGTTCCGCCGATCCCGAGTGTGTGTCGACCTCGACGGTGAGGATCGATCCACCGGTGGCCGCCTTGAGATCGGCGGCGCTGCCCTGGGCCCGGATGGTGCCGTGGTCGATGACGGTGATCTCGTCGGCGAGCGCGTCGGCCTCTTCGAGGTACTGGGTCGTCAACAGCACGGTCGCACCGTTCGCGACCTGGTCGGTGATGACCTCCCACATCTGGCGGCGTCCTCGGGGATCGAGCCCGGTGGTGGGTTCGTCGAGGATGACCAGCGAGGGGCGGTTGATGAGCGCGCCCGCGAGGTCCAGTCGGCGGCGCATCCCGCCGGAATAGGTGCGCATCGGACGGTCCGCGGCATCCTCGAGATTGAGGTCGGCGATCAGTTCCCTTGCGCGCGTGGAGGCCTCGGCGCGGGACAGTCCGTAGAGCTGCCCGACCATCCGGAGGTTCTCGAAGCCGGTCAGATTGCCGTCGACGGCCGCGTACTGTCCGGAGACACCGATGATCTTGCGCGCCGCACCGGGGTCGGCGATGGCATCGACACCGTCGACCATGACGGTTCCCTCATCGGGGACCATCAGCGTCGCGACTGCGCGCACCGTCGTCGTCTTGCCCGCGCCGTTGGGTCCGAGCAGGGCGTGGACGGTTCCGGCGGGCACCGTCAGGTCGAGACCGTTCAGCGCGTGCACCGCCCGGCCCCGGCCGAAGAGGCCGGTGCGGAAGGTCTTCCGCAATCCGCGCAGTTCCAGTGCGTTGCGTGCCGAAGCATCGCGTTCCACAGCATCGCGTTCCGGACCACCGACCGTTGTGCCGTCCTCGGTGCCGGGCTTGACGTCATCCATACTGTGCCGCCCCATGAGTGGCCTCCCTCTCACTGTTCTGCGAACGTTCCATCGCCCGGATGAGGCTGGCGGGACGCATGTCTCGCCAGTTCTCCTCGACGTACTCCAGGCATTCGTCGTGGCCGGACGGGCCGAAGACGATGCGCCAGCCGTCGGGCACCGGCGCGAAGTCCGGCCAGAGCGAGTGCTGGTTCTCGTGATTGACGAGGACTCGGAAGGTCCCCTCGGTGTCGTCGAACGGATTCGTCATGACTCCCTCTCCTGCGCGGTGGCCCCCGGGGAATCCGGTCGGCCGATTACGTGCACCCATTCGGATACGTTCTCCGGCAACAGCATGCGTGCGTGAGTACTGGCTGTTTCGACCTCGACGATCCGACCGGTGACCTTGTCGGCCCAGTCGGCGACGGCAGGTGGTCCGTCGTGTGCGTCCTCGGTCGCCGTCACGAAGGTGAGATCACCGTCGAAGACGCGTGGCCGCCAATTGCGGGCCAGGGGTGAGGCGTGGCGGAAGACCTCGTGGACCGTCGCCAGCGTCTCCTCGGTCAGCCCGCCGAGTGCACCCCCGGCCTCGCAGATGATTCGGTAGGCGTCGGCGACGCTGGGCTCGCCGTCATCCTCCGCGCTCGCCGATGCCTCGGGCACATCGAGCCCGAACTCGCGCATCAGCTCGGCGATCGAGGCCTCGGTGTCGAGGTCCGGCCGCTCGGCGACGACGTAGCTGTCGAGCACGACGAGCCGTTCGACGGTCTCGCCTGCGTCCTGGAGCTGAACGGCCATCTCGTGGGCGATGAGCCCGCCGAGCGACCAGCCGACCAGGTGGTACGGGCCGTGCGGGGCCACCGATCGGATCCGGGAGACGTACGCCGCGGCGAGATCGGCGAGGGTGCGCGGGCACGGCTCGCCGGACAGCGCCGGATGCTGCAGCCCGTAGACCCCGCGGCCGGCGGGTACGTGGGGCAGCACCGAGGTGAAGCTCCACGACAACCCGATGGCCGGGTGGACCACGAACAGCGGCGGCTCACCGGACTCGTCGGAGTGGCGGGGACCGCGACGCAGCGGCAGCAGCGTGTCCAGGCCGGACGTCGACGCGCCGCCTGCGCCCTGCGAGTGCGCCGTCGACCCGTCGAGCAGGGCCGCGAGCTCGGCCGGGCTCGGCGCCCCGAACAGTGCCTGGGCCGCGACGTCCTGCCCGGTCAGCTCGGTCAGCCGGCTGGTCACCGAGGTGGCCATCAGCGAATTGCCGCCGAGGTCGAAGAAGCCGTCGTCGGCGCCGATGCCGTCCGCGTCGACGTCGAGCACGTCGGCGAAGACGCGCGCGATCGTCTCCTCGATGCCGGGGGCCGGTCGCCTCCGTGACGTCGCGACCGAGGGGGCGGGCAGCGCTGCCCGGTCGAGCTTGCCGGTCGGCGTCAGCGGGATGACGTCGAGTACCGAGATCGAGACCGGGACCATGTGACGCGGCAGACGTCGTGCCACCCGGCGACGCAGCTCCGCCGGATCGGGTTCGGCACCGGCGGTGACGGTCACGTAGCTGCGCAGCGTGGCCTGGGCACCGGAACCGTCCACCAGGGTGACGGCGAAGTCGACGTCGGGTTCGGCGGCGAGGGCGTCGTCGATCTCGCCGAGCTCGATGCGGAAACCGCGGACCTGAACCTGGGTGTCGCTGCGGCCGACGTACACGATCTGGCCGTCGTCGGTCCAGCGGACGAGGTCACCGGTGCGGTACATCCGCTGCCCGGCGAACCGCGGTCCGGTCACCATCGGGGCGGGCACGAACCGCAGGGACGTGAGCCCGGGACGGCCGTGGTAGCCGCGGGTGACCTGAGCACCGATCAGGTACAGGTCGCCGGTGACGCCGGGCGGTACCGGATGCAACCGCTCGTCGAGGACCAGTGCGCCGACCCCGTTGTTGGGGGTGCCGATGGTCAACGGCGTGTTCGGGGTCAGCGAGCGGCTGCCCGTCGTGATGATCGTCGTCTCGGTGGGACCGTAGACGTTCAGCATCGTCCGGCCGGGCGACCAGCGCCGCACCAGGTCGGCGCCGAAGGCCTCGCCGCCGACGGCGAGCACCCGCAGCGACGGCACCGCGGCCGGGTCCATGCTGGCGACCGCGGCGGGGGTGATGAACGCGTGGGTGGCCTGCCGCGAGTCGATGAAGTCGCTCAGCGACTCCCCGCCGAACACCTGCGATCCGACGACGGTCAGGGCCGAGGCCCCGGCCAGCGCCAGCAACATCTCCAGCACCGATGCGTCGAAACTCGGTGAGGCGAAGTGCAACACGCGCGATGTGGGCCCGGGTCCCATCCGTTCGGCGAGTTCGTCGTGCACCGCACGCAGACCCGAGTGCGGCACCAGGACGCCCTTGGGCCGGCCGGTGGAACCCGACGTGTAGATGATGTACGCCAGTTGATCCGGCCGGATCGTCGCCGCCAGTTCGGCATCGGTGATCGGTGCCGGCGACGAGTGCTTCATCCGCGTGCGGGTCGGCGCCTCGTCGAGAACCAGTGTCGGGATGGCGTTTCCGGCCGCGCTCTCCGCGATCCGGTCCCGCGAGGCCGAGGTCGTCACGACCAGCTGCGCGCCGCTGTCTTCGAGCATGTGGGCGATGCGGTCGGCGGGGTAGGCGGGGTCGACCGGTACGTAGGCGGCGCCCGCCTTCACGATCGCCCAGATCGCCACCAGTGAATGGATGGACCGTTCGACTGCCATGGCGACCACCGGCTCTCGCGGGGCGGTCGTGCCCTCGGAGTCGTGCCCGCCGATGCCCCGGCCGAGCAGCACGCGTGCCAGTCGGTTCGAACGGGCGTCGAGCTCGGCGTACGTGAGCGTCTCGGGATCGCCACCGGGTTCCGTGGGCTCACCGATGACGGCCAGTCCGTGGGGATTCCGGCGAACGGCGTCGGCGATCAGCTCGGCGAAGGTCGCCGGCGCCTTGGCGCGCGGGCCGAGCGCCGGGGTGCGTTCGGCGACCTCCAGCGGGTCGGTGATGCGCAGGTCGCCGACCGCGCGGCCGGGGTCGCCCAGGATGCCCCGGATGACCCGCATGAGGCGCGTGCCCAGCAGCTGCGCGTCGTCGTGGGTGTAGCGCGACGCGTCGTAGGTGATCTGCAGGGCGGCGGCGTCGTTCCCCCCGTCGGTGTCCGCGGCGCCGGCATTGATGCCGGTGATCGTGAACTGGAGATCGAATTTGGCGGCGGGGGAGTCGAACTCGGCGACATCCGCGGTCAGTCCGTCGGCCATCGGGATGGTGGTCCCGGTCAGCTCATGCGCACCGTCGATCGGCGCGGGAGCGCCGGAGCCGTAGTCGTGCACCGACAGTGCGACCTGGAAGATCGGGTGGCGCCCGTGTGCACGCTCGGGGTTGAGTGCGCTCACCACGTCGTCGAACGGCGTGCCGCGGTGATCGAGTGCGTCGATGTCGGCATCGCGGATTCGGCGCACGGCCGCGGCGACGGTCTCCGCGCTGCGCAGCTGCGTGCGCAGCGGCACCATGTTCACGAACATCCCGACGACGTCGCCGTAGTCGCGGACCGCGTCGGTGGTGCCGGTGCGATTGGCGACCGGGCTGCCGATGACGAGGTCGTCGCCGACGCCCATCCGGTGCAGCAGGATGGCCAGCGCGGAGTGCATCACGGAGAACGGCGTCGTCGACTGCTCGCGGGCAAAGGCGGTGAGGCCGGCCCGTGTGTGTGCCGGTAGCTGCATCGTCACCGAGCGGGCTCCGCTCGACATCCGTGCACCGGTCCGCGGTTCGATGGTCGTCTCCGCCGGTGCCCCGGCGAGGTGGTCGGTCCAGAACCGGAGGTCGTCCTCCGATGCCGGGTCGGCGGCGCTCTCCAGGGCGTGATCGCGGTAGTCGACCTCGGCCTCGGTCCAGCCCTCGACGCGACCGGCGTGCCGTTCGCGGTAGGCCTGGGCGAGATCGCCGACGAGGATCGGCATCGACGCGCCGTCGGCCGCGATGTGGTGGACGACGAGCACGAGCAGGTGTCCGCGCGCACCGTGGTCGGCGGTGTTCACGTGGTCTGGATCGACGAGGAGTGTCGCCCGCAGCGGGGCCTCACGCGTCGGATCGATCGGCGTCGTCGCGCACCGCGCGACCTCCGCCAGGACGCCCTCGGTGTTCGGCCTCTCGGGAGTCACCGGGGTGAGCTCTCCGACGACTGCAGACGCATCGTCGAGAACCCGTCCGGCGGGCCCGTTCTCGCCGGGTTCGAACACGGTCCGCAGGCTCGTGTGCCGCGTGACCACGTCGACCAGCGCGCCGCGCAGGGCGTCGACGTCGAGCTCGCCGCGCAGACGCAGCACGAAGGGCATCAGGTATTCGGTCGAGGTGGGGTCGGCCGCCGCCATCGACCACAGGCGACGCTGCACCGGTGCGAGCGGGAAACGGTCGGGCCGCGGTGCCCGCACCGCCGGGGCGTCGGCGGCCGGTTCCCAGCCGGCGGGGAGGACGACGAGCTCGGCGAGGGACTCGGGCGTCGGGTGGTCGAAGACGTCGCGGACGCGCAACCGCTCGCCGGCGTGGACCCGGTTGATGCGGCTGACGAGCGTGGTCGCCTGCAGCGAGGTGCCGCCGAGCAGGAAGAAGTCGTCGGTCGCGCCCAGATCGCCGGGACTCAGCCCGAGGACATCGGCGACCACGTCGACGAGGGCGGCCTCGGTGTCGGTCCGCGGTGCACGGCCGGTCGTGGACACGCTGCTCGACGACGGCTCGGGCAGTGCTCGGCGGTCGAGTTTGCCGTTGTCGGTCAACGGGATCTCGTCGAGCACCACGAGCGCCGACGGCACCATGTGGCGGGGCAGCAGTCGCCGGACCGTGTCCAGCACGTCGGTCGTGTCCAAGGTGTCGCCGGTCCGGGTGACGTAACCGACGAGGGTGGCCGATGCGCCCTCGCCCCGTACGACGGTGGTCGCGAAGTCCACGCCGTCGGCGGTCGCCAGGGCCGCGCTGACCTCGTCGAGTTCGATGCGGAAGCCGCGCACCTTCACCTGGTTGTCGCTGCGCCCGTGGTAGGTGAGCGCACCGTCGGCGTCGCGGTGGACGATGTCGCCCGTCCGGTACATGACGCCGCCGTCGGCGCCGGGGCACGCGACGAACCGGCCCGCGGACAGTCCGCGGCGGCCGAGGTATCCGCGCGCCACCCCGGGCCCGGCGAGGTACAGCTCGCCGGGGACGTGATCGGCGACCGGACGGAGCCGGTGGTCGAGGACGAGCGCGGTGCAGCCGAGCACCGGTGTACCGATCGTGATGGGTTCACCCGGACGCAGCGGTGCCGACATCGCGGCGACGATGGTGGTCTCGGTGGGGCCGTAGGCATTGATGTAGCGGCGTCCGGTTCCCCAGCGCGACACCAGTTCCGGGGTACTCGCCTCGCCGCCGACACCCAGGCTTCGCAGGTGGGGGAGCGGGTGCGGTGCGGCTGCGGCCAGCGCGGACGGGGTGATGAACGCGTGCGTGACCGCCTGCTCGTCGAGGAACTCGACCAGTTCGTCGCCGCCATAGATGGTCGTCGGTGCGACCACCATCGTGGCGCCGGAGTCGACGGCCAGGAGGAACTCGAGCATCGAGGCGTCGAATGCGGGGGAGGCGAAGAGCAGCGTGCGGTCGCCCGGGCCGACCTCGTAGCGGTCGCGCTGGGTGGCGCTGAACGCGGCGAGGCCACGGTGGGTCACGCTCACGCCCTTCGGGGCACCGGTCGAACCCGAGGTGTAGACGATGTAGGCCACCGAGTCGATGTGCCGGTCGTTGTGGGGGCCTTCGGGTACGGCGCCGGACCGTAGGTCCTCCGGGGTCAGCCACCAGATGTCGTGCGGCACGTCGGCGCGGTGGTCGGTGCTGCTGATGCCGATGAAGGCGCCCGAGTCGGAGATCATGTGTGCCACCCGATCTGTCGGATAGCGCATGTCGATCGGGAGGGCGGCTGCGCCGGTCTTGGCGACGGCCCAGGTGGCGAGGACCGATTCGAGGCTGCGGTCGACGGCGATCGCGACCACGTCCTCGGTGCCGATGCCGAGTTCGAGCAGAGTCGATGCCCAGCGCCCGGAGACGCGGTCCATCTCGGCGTAGGTGAGGGTGCGGGTTCCGTCCTCGACGGCGATCCGGTCGGGGTGGGCGGCGACGGTGTCGGCGATGATGTCGGCGAGGTGCCGCGGTTCGACGGGGTTGTCGCGGTGGGCAACGGCCGGCGTGCGGGCCGGTGCATGCGGCGCCAGGTCGTCGAGTGGCGCCGTCGGATCGTCGGCGACCGCGTGTGCCAGGTCGACGAACATCCGTGCCAGCGCGGTGATGCGCTCGTGGCTGTAGACGTCGGTCGCGTAGGTGAAGCGTGCCCGACCGTCGCGCAACCGCAGCTCGAGATCGAAACGCGCTGCGGCCGTGTCGATTTCCTCGGCCGCGATGTCGACGCCGGGGAGTTCGACCCGGTTGTGTGCGCCGGGCCCGTCGGAGGTCCCCGCATCGAATGCCAGCGCGATCTGGAACACCGGATGGTGGCCCGTGCGAGGCGGATTGAGCATGGCGACGATCTGCTCGAACGGCATGTCGGCCTGCGAGAGTGCCTCGAGGTCGCGATGCCGGACCGAGTCGAGCAGGGTCGCGAAGCCCTCGCGGCCGTTCACCGGCGTCCGCAGGACGACGGAGTTGACGAACATGCCCACGATGTCGGCGAGGCGGGGATCGGTGCGACCGGCGACGGGGGTGCCGATCACGATGTCCGACGGTGTACCCGCGATGTGCACCTGCGGATCGGCGTGCAGACGGTGCAGCACGGCCGCGAACACGGCGTGCACGCTCTGGAACTCGGTCGCGCGGCCGTCGGCCAGATCGGTCAACCGGCGGCGCAATTCGGGTCCGAAGTCGACCTCGACGACGCCCGCGGACCGGACCGCACCGGCCGGGACGTCGGGGAGGAGCGCCGGGCCGACGTCGATCCCGTCGAGTTCGGCCCGCCACCAGTCGGCGAGATCGGTCTGCGCGTCCAGGTGGTCGGCCTGCCAGCGCAGGTAGTCGCGGTAGTCGATCGGCAACGGGGTCGCGGTGACCTCGTCCGCGCCGGCGCGCAGTTCCGCATAGGCACGGGTGATGTCGCGATGCAGGGGTGCCATCGACCATCCGTCGGCCGCGACGTGATGGATGACGATCGTGAACTTGTGGTGGGTGGGATCGCCGTCGATCCGATGAAGGACGGTACGCAGCGGCACGTCGACGGTGAGGTCGAAGGGCCGGCGGGCCAAGGCCCGGGCGTGGTCCGGCCAGTCGGCGGCGGTGGTGTCGACGACCTCGAAGTCGAGGCGCACCTCGTCGGCGGGGCGGACGTCGAGTACGGGTCGCCCGTCGTGATCGGGGTAGACGGTACGCAGCATCTCGTGGCGGTCCACGGCATGCCGGATCGCGCCGGCCAGCGCGTCGACATCGAGGTCACCACGCAGATCCAGGGCGAAGGCGATGGCGTAATCGGCTGTGGCCGAGTCATTCTGACCGGACGCAACAGTACCGGAAAGCGTGGCACCGGAAAGCATGGCACCGGAGAGTGCGGCATCGGGCAGGTCGATCTCGGTGGTCGCCGCCGTCGAACCACCGATCGGGTCGTTGCCGATCGCGAGCTGGTTGAGGAACCACAGCTGCTGCTGGGCGGGTCCCGGGTGAACCGGGGCCTCGGGATCGTGCCGCAGCTGCGGCAGGGTTCGCGATTCGGGGAACGTGTCGACGTCGCCCTCGAGCGTGCCACTCAGGCGGGCGATGCCGGCGACCGTCGAATGATCGAAGATCTCACGAACAGGGATGCGGCGGCCCGTCAGACTCTCGAGTGCGCCGACGATCTGCGTGGCCAGCAGCGAGTTACCGCCGAGATCGAAGAAGTCGTGATGACGCCCGACGGTGCCGGGTTCGAGGTCGAGACGTTCGGCGATGAGGTCGGCGACGGCCTGCTCGGCCGAATTCGACGGCGCCACGTAGTGCACGGTGCCGACCGGGGACGTCGCGTCCGGTGCGGGCAGTGCGCGCAGGTCGACCTTGCCGATCGGGGTCGTCGGGATCTCGTCGAGTTCGATGACCGTCGAGGGGATCATGTGCCGCGGCAGCCGCTCCGAGAGCCGCTCCCGCACGTCGGCGGCGTGTCCGGAGGCCGCGTCGACCATCGTCACGTAGGAGACCAGATACGCCCGGTCGCCCTCGCCGTGTGTGGTGGTGACCGCCGCGCGAACGGCGTCGTCGGCCACGAGAGCGGCGTCGATCTCACCGAGCTCGATGCGGTGACCGCGGATCTTGGTCTGATGGTCGGCGCGGCCGCGGAACTCGAGTTCGTGGTCGACGGTCCAGCGCACGAGGTCGCCGGTCCGATACATCCGTTCGCCGGGTTCGCCGAACGGGTTGGCGATGAACCGCTTCGAGGTCAGCGGGCGGACGCCGTGATAACCGCGCGCCAGATGCTCACCGGCGATGTACAACTCGCCGACCGCGCCCGGCGCGACCGGGCGCAGACGCTCGTCGAGCACGACCGCGGAGATCCCGCGGATCGGCCGTCCGATCGTGAGCGTCGTGTAGTCGGGGCTGATCTGCGATGACACCGCCGCGACGACCGTGGTCTCGGTCGGGCCGTACGCGTTGAACAACCGGGGGCCCGCGGACCAGGTGCGGACGACCTCGGGGTTCGGGTGCTCGCCACCGATGACCAGTGCCTGCAGATCCGGCACGTCCTGGGGGGACATCGTGGTCAGCACCGAAGGGGTGAGGAACGCGTGGGTGATGTGCGCGTCGCGCATCAGGTCGGCGAGTTCGGCGCCGCCCACGATGCCCGGGGGCACGATGTGCATCGTCGATCCCGCCGCGATGGCCATCAGGATCTCGAGGACCGACGCGTCGAAACTCGGCGAGGCCATGTGCATCGTCTGGCTCTCGGGAGTGATGCCGTACTGGGTGACCTGCTGGGCACCGAAGTCGGCGAGGCCGCGGTGACTGACGATGACGCCCTTCGGCGTTCCCGTCGTTCCCGAGGTGTAGATGAGGTAGGCGGGCTGGTCCACGTCGAGGACCCCGTGGCGCTCCGCATCCGACACCGGTGCCGCAGAAGCGGACTCGACCCGGTCGACCACCGCGGGATCGTCGACGACGACCGTGTGGAGATCGGTGCCGACCGCATCGGTGCCGGCGTGCGGATCGGAAGCGCGGTCGGTGACCAACAGCCGTGTGCCGGAGTCGGTGAGCATGTGGGCGATGCGTTGTGCGGGGTATGCCGGATCGACCGGGACCCAGGCCGCGCCGGTGCGGGCGATCGCCCACATCGCGATCATCCAGTCGACCCCGCGGGGCAGTGCCACGGCGACATGGCGTTCGGGTCCGGCGCCTTCGCCGATGAGCACACGCGCCAACCGATTCGACGCGGCGTCGAGCCGTCGGTAGGTGAGTGACCGGGTGCCGTCGGTCACCGCGACCCGGTCCGGGGCCGACTCCGCCGCTGCGGACAGCAGGCGGGTGAGGTGCGAGACGGGGCGTCGACCCTCGCCGACCGCGGGGACGAGATCGAGGCGCTCGTGCAGATCGAGCACGGGGAGATCGCCGACCGCGGCACCGGAATCCGTCGTCGCAGCGTGCAGGATCCTCGTCAGGCGCGAGGCCAGCCCCGCCACCGTGTCGCGATCGAACAATGCGGTGGCATAACCGATCTCAAGGGAGAGTCCGGAAGGAGCGCCCTCGTTGTCGTGCTGTTCGGTGAAGGTGAACTGCAGATCGAACGTGGCGCGACCGGTGTCCACGCGCGACGCGGTCGCGGTGAGCCCGGCGAAGTCGAGTTGGATCGCCGACCGATCCTCGAGTGCGAGCGACACCTGGAAGAACGGGTGGACGTTACCCGAGCGCTCCGGGTTGAGATCGGTCACGAGGCGGTCGAACGGAATGGTGGCGTTGTCGAAGGCGCTCAGGTCCGTGTCGCGGACCCGGGTCACCAGATCGGCGAACGGCATGTCCTTGTCGACGTCGGTCCGCAGCGCGAGCGTGTTGACGAACATGCCGACGAGACCGTCGATGTCGGCGTCCCCGCGTCCGGACACCGGTGTACCGATGACGACGTCGGACGCCTGTGCCTGACTGCGGAGCAGCGCGGCGAGAGCGGCGTGGAGCACCATGAACACGGTGGCGTCGGAACCGGCGGCGAGTTCGCGGATCGCCCGGTGCGCGTCGGCGGAGAGGGTGGTCGTCACCGAGGAGCCGGAGTTGCCGGCATTGCGGGCGCGCGGCCGGTCGAGGGGTAGCTCGGTCTCGCCCCGAACGTCACCCAGAACGCCGCGCCAGAAGTCGAGTTCGGCTGCGGCATGGTCGCTCTCGGCGAGCCAGTCGTGCCGCTCGGCACTGATCTGCGAGTAGGTGACGGGGAGCTCGTCCCACCGGGGTTCGGTGTGGTCGCGCCGCGCCCGGTACGCGGTGGCGAGATCGCCGGCGAGCGGGGCCAGCGACCATCCGTCCGCCGCGATGTGATGGACGGCCACGGTCAACCGGTGATCGTCGTCGGTGGTGCGGACGAGCCGCGCCCGGATGGGCAGGTCGGAGCCGAGGTCGAAGGGTTCGGAGGCGAACTCACGATCGGTCAGCCGTGCCGCGTCGGCGGCGTCGAGGACCGGCACGTCGAGGGCGACCGACTCCGGGGGAGTCGCGGCGATGCAGGCGACGCCGTCGATCTCGGCCACGACACTGCGCAGCGGCTCGTGGCGGCGGACCACGTCGACGAGGGCGTCGCGCAACGCCGCGGGGTCGAGGTCGCCGACGAGGCGCACCGTGAAGGGCATGTTGTAGGTCGCCGAGCCCGCCGGATCGAGCCGGGTCGCGAGCCAGAGACGATGCTGCGCGGGCGACAGCGGGACGGGGCCTGATCGGGCGGTCCGGTCGCCGGTGGCGTCACGGGTGTCGGCTCCGGTGGGAGCCTCCGGGTCCACGCCCAGTTCGGCGAGGGCGTCGACGATGCCACCGAGATCCCCGGCGTCGAAGATCGTCCGGATCCCGATGCGCTGTCCGGTGGCGCGCGACAACCGGGTCGCCACCCGGGTCGCCGACAGGGAGGTGCCGCCGATCTCGAAGAAGTTGTCGCGCAACGACATACTCGACGACTCGTCGATCTCGGAGTCGTCGAGGTCCAGCACCTCGGCGATCGTGTCCGCGACCAGGCGGGCGAGCGGCGTGCGAGGTGCGACGAACTCGCGACGCGTGCGCAGCTCCGGGCGCGGCAGCGCGCGCCGGTCCAGCTTGCCGTTCGCGGTCGTCGGCAGTTCGTCGAGCACCATGATCGCCGAGGGGACCATGTGGTCGGGCAGTGCCGAGCGGAGTTCGGCGCGCAGGTCGCGGTCCCCGAGCGCGGAGCCGGTGACGTAACCGGCGAGCGTCGGCGCGTCGGCCACCATGTCGTCGCGGACCACGACACCGGCGGCGGTCACGCCGTCGAGTCGGCTCAGCGCGGACTCGATCTCGCCCAGCTCGACGCGCTGGCCGCGGATCTTCACCTGGGAGTCGGTGCGGCCCAGGTACTCCAGCGAACCGTCGGACATCATCCGGACCAGGTCGCCGGTGCGGTAGAGACGCTCGCCGTCGTCACCGGCGACGAAGCGGGCCGCGGTGAGGTCGGGGCGCGCGCGGTAGCCGCGCGCGAGCTGGATGCCGCCCAGGTAGAGTTCGCCGATCGCGCCCTCGGGCTGCGGGCGGAGTCGATGGTCGAGCACTCGGACGCTGGTGTTCCAGACGGGCTTGCCGATCGGGACGATCGCCGCGTCGGCGCGGCAGGCATCGTGATGCGTCACGTCGATGGCGGCCTCGGTCGGGCCGTACAGGTTGTGGACCGGGGCGTCGGTGAGCCGCGCGGTGGCGGCGACGGTCGCGGGCGTGAGAGCCTCACCGCTGGTGAAGATCTGGCGGAGGGTCGCCAGGTGCGTCGAGTCGTCGGCGTCCAGTGCGGCCGCGAACGCGGCCAGCATCGACGGGACGAAGTGAACGGTGGTGACGCCGTTGTCGGCGATCACGTCGCGCAGGTACCACGGGTCGCGATGGCCGTCGGGTGTCGGTACGACGAGGCCGGCACCGGAGATGAAGGACCAGAAGAACTCCCAGACGGACACGTCGAAGGTGGACGGGGTCTTCTGCAGCACGAGGTCGGCGGTCGACAGCGAGTAGCGCGACTGCATCCACGCGAGCCGGTTGACGATCGCGCGGTGGGTGATCACGACGCCCTTGGGCTTGCCCGTCGAGCCGGACGTGAACAGGACATAGGCTGCGTGGCCGGGCCGCGGTGTCGCGGTGGGCGACGTGCCGGAGGCGTCCGCACGCAGCTGCGCGAGGACATCGTCGGTGATGATGAGGTCGGGAGTGGCCACGTCCAGGATGTGGGCGAGACGGTCGGCCGGCTCGGCCGGGTCGACGGGCAGGAATGCGGCCCCGGCGCGGACGACCGCGTGCAGCGCGAGGACCTGGTCGACACTGCGCGACAGTTGCACGGCCACAACGCTCTCCGTGCCGATTCCCCGGCCGGTGAGAGCTGCGGCGAGTGCACGCGACCGATCGGCGAACTCGCCGTGGGTGAGGGACTCGGCGCTGTGCGCGTCGACGATCGCCACCTCGTCGGGGTGGTTGCGTGCGGTCTCGTCGAGGAGGTCGACGAGAGTCGTGTCCCCGAGGTCGATGCGCTCGCCGGTGGTACGGGCCGGCAGAGCGGCCCGCTCGTCGTCGGTGAGCAGGTCGAGCGTCGTGAGCCGGGCGTCGGCGGGCGCACGGACGATGCGCTCGAGGAAGTCGACGAGGCGACCGTGGTGCGTCGAGATCTCGTCCGCCGAGTAGATGTTGGGGTTCGCCTCGAGGTCGAGACTCATGCCGCCGTCGAAGCTGTCGTAGACGTTGACCGAGATGTCCTCGATCGGGCCGGTCGACAACACATTGACCTCGCCACGCAGCGGGCCGAAGTCGATGTGGTCGAAGAACAGCATCACGTTGACGAGCGGACCGAAGAAACCGCGCTTCATCCCGGCGGCGCCCAGGATCTCCGAGGCGATGTCCTCGTGCCGGAATTTCTGGTGGCGCACAGCCTGTTTGATCTCCGCGTTCACACTCGTGAAGAGGTCGGCGACCGTGGCCGAGTCGTCGAGCGGGATGCGCAGCGGTACGACGTTGGAGGTCAGGCCGGCAGAGGTGCGCAGGATGTCGCGGTCGCGAGCGGCGACCGGGAGGCTCAGCATGGCCTCGTCGCGGTCGGTGTAGCGCGCCACGTAGGCGGCGACGGCCGCGGTGATCACCGACGCGGGGCGTACGCGGTGGGCGTGGCCGAGGTCGCGGATCCGGGCGACCACGTCCTCGTGGAGATCCACCGAGCGGATTTCCGACAGCGGGGCGGCCGCGTCGGAGAGGCTGGTGAGGGTGGTCGTGTCGGGGAGGTCGGCGAGTCGGCTGGCCCAGTGCTCGCGGTCGGCGGCGAACTTCTCCGAGGACCGGTAGGCCCGGTCGAACTCGAGGATGTCGGACATGGTGGCCGTGTCCGCGATCGGTGCGGGCCCGCCGTTGACGATTGCGGTGTAGTGCGACGAGACGCGCAGCATCATGTACATCGCCGCGTAGCCATCGAAACCGATGTGGTGGCCGCGGCAGTACCAGATCGAGTGTCCGGGGCCGACTTTCAGGAGATGGGTCTCCAAGATGTCGTCGGCGAACAGGTCCGAGCGCTGCGAGCGCCGGCGATCGATCCAGGCGAGCGCGGCCGTACGCGGGTCGTCGGCGTCGGAGAAGTCGTGGCGGCCCAGCACCACGCTGTGGGTCTCGTCGAGCACCATCACCGGTTCGCCGTCATCGGTCGGGATGAGACGCAGCAGTGCGGCCTCGGTCTCGCGGCCGGTCAACGTGATGGCGCGCTGCATGATGTCGGGATCCACGTCGACCAGCGGGTCGTCGCCGTCGTCGCTTCCGGGTCGCGAAGTGTCGCCGCGGAATTCGATGAACGCATCGATGGTCATCGGCACGTCCGGCTCGAGCTGCTGGGCATAGAAGATGCCGCGCTGCGCCGCCGTCATGGGAATGTCCGGGCGGGTTTCGGTGTCGCGGGTGTCGATCTCGCGGGTGTCGGTGGTGTGCCGGATCGCGTCGTCAGTGGTCACGCGTGCCTCCCCTGTTGGCGCGCACAACGGCATGGCCCCTCACTGGAGCTGGGAGCCGGCTTGCGCGTCGGACTGAACAATGGACCCCGGTGACGTGGTGATTCGATTGACTCTCGGTCGAGAGTCGATCGCCCCCCGGCACTTCATGCCCCCGGGTACTGCGCGTCCGGTTCCACGCCACACGTGGAATCCGGACGGTGTGTGTTGGTTGTCTGTGTCGTCCCATGGGTGCTTCGGGTGGGCGATGGCACCAGATGGGTCTGGGTCGGAAAAAATGTTTCCCGATGGGACGACCCCCTAAACCCGACGATCGGTGAGCAGCGGGGATTTGGCCGGGACCTGCGCGTTCCCCTACACTTGTGGGGTTGCCTGCGGCACAGCCGTGTCGCGAATCGGCCCACGAACCCACTGGTGGTGGTGGTCCGGGTGTTCATCCCGGCCCAAAACCCCAGGCAGGCGTGTGTTCGGTGGCAACAGACCGTGTGCGTCGGGTCGGAAATCCGCCGTACATAAGAAGCCAGGTCAAGGAGACTACGAGTGATTCAGCAGGAATCGCGCCTGCGAGTCGCCGACAACACCGGTGCCAAGGAGATCTTGTGCATCCGCGTGCTCGGCGGTTCCTCGCGACGCTACGCCGGCATTGGTGACGTGATCGTCGCCACTGTCAAGGACGCCATCCCCGGCGGCAACGTCAAGAAGGGTGAGGTCGTCAAGGCCGTCATCGTGCGCACCACCAAGGAGCGCCGTCGCGCCGACGGTAGCTACATCCGCTTCGACGAGAACGCCGCCGTCATCCTCAAGGGTGAGAGCGACCCCCGCGGTACCCGCATCTTCGGCCCGGTCGGCCGCGAGCTGCGTGAGAAGAAGTTCATGAAGATCGTGTCGCTGGCACCGGAGGTGATCTGACATGAAGGTGCACAAGGGTGACACCGTGATCGTCATCTCGGGCAAGGACAAGGGCGCCAAGGGCAAGGTCATCCAGGCCTTCCCGAAGACGCAGCGAGTTCTCGTCGAGGGCGTCAACCGAATCAAGAAGCACACCGCCGCGTCGGCCAACGAGCGCGGTGCCTCCTCCGGCGGCATCGTGACCCAGGAAGCCTCGATCCACGTCTCGAACGTGATGGTCGTGGATTCCGACGGCAACCCGACCCGCGTCGGCTACCGCGTCGACGAGGAAACGGGCAAGAAGGTCCGGATCTCGCGCAAGAGCGGGAAGGACATCTGACATGACCACTTCTGAAATCGAGACCGGCTCCGCAAGCTCCGCCGGAACGAAGATCCAGCCGCGCCTGAAGACTCGCTACCGCGAGGAGATCAAGGACACGCTGAACAAAGAGTTCGACTACCCCAACGTGATGCTGATCCCGGGCGTCGTCAAGGTCGTCGTGAACATGGGTGTCGGCGACGCCGCCCGTGACGCGAAGCTGATCAACGGCGCCGTCGAGGATCTGGCCAAGATCACCGGCCAGCGTCCGGAGATCCGCCGCGCACGTAAGTCCATCGCACAGTTCAAGCTGCGTGAGGGCATGCCGATCGGTGCCCGCGCCACTCTTCGTGGCGACCGTATGTGGGAGTTCCTGGACCGCCTCGTGTCCATCGCCCTCCCGCGTATCCGCGACTTCCGCGGACTGTCGGACCAGCAGTTCGACGGCAACGGCAACTACACGTTCGGCCTGAACGAGCAGTCGATGTTCCACGAGATCAACATCGACAACATCGACCGGCCCCGCGGTATGGACATCACCGTCGTGACGTCGGCCACCACGGACGAGGAAGGCCGCGCGCTGCTGCGTGCCCTGGGCTTCCCGTTCAAGGACAACAACGTTAAGGACAACTGATGGCAAAGAAGGCTCTGGTCAACAAGGCCAACAAGAAGCCCAAGTTCGCCGTGCGGGCCTACACCCGCTGCAACAAGTGCGGTCGCCCGCACTCGGTGTTCCGCAAGTTCGGCCTGTGCCGTATCTGCCTGCGGGACATGGCACATGCCGGCGAGCTGCCGGGTGTGCAGAAGTCCAGCTGGTGATCTTCACCCCCCGGATTTCGTAGCGACAATGCGCGTATAGCGCGCATTGTCACTACCGATTCGCCAACAGTGGCCCCATCTCGCGTTGCGAGGTGGGGCCACTGTTGTCAGCGGGTGGCGGCCCACTCCTCGACGAGGCGCGGCAACTTCTTCGCGTTGGCGGCGAGTGATCGCTGGTAGGCCCGGATCGCGAGTGCATCGGCGACCTTGCCGACCGCCCCGCCCATCCCCGCGTTGCGGATGCGGTACGTCAGTTCGACGCCGCGACGAACCTCCGCGAAGGTCGCGGTGATGGCGAACTCGAGCGGTGACTCGGTGGAGCGGAACTCGGTGGCCGTGTGCGCGTCGACCCTGGTGAACTCGCCGGTCCAGTCGACCGCCCGGCCCAGGCCCTTCATCTGGCCCCGCCAGACGGTCCCCACGGAGACCGGCCCGTCGGTGACCCGTTCGACGCGGACGACGCCGGGAGTCAGCGCTGCGACGTGGTCGGGGATCAGACAGTACTCCCAGACGGTGTCGACGGGCTGCTGGACGAGGACGGTCGCGGAGGCTTCAGGCATGGCGTCGACGATACCCGCCGTCGGGTGTTTAGTAGCGAAAGATGGCCTATGGCACCGGTTTTCGCTACAGAATCCCGGTCGGGTCAGCGGCCGAGGATTCCGCCGAGGACCCCGCCCGCGCCGGAACCCGCCGAACCACCGCCGCCCGTCCCGCCGATGAACCCGCCCGGCGGGAGCTCGGACGGTTGCACGACGACGAAACCCTGACCGGAGAAGGCGAGGGTGAAGCGCTCACCGGTGCTGCGGCCCATGAGCGTGCCGAGGTTGAACGAATCGTTCGACTTCACCGACGTACGCAGGCTCGACGACCACGCGACCGCGGCCTGCGGATCGGCGTAGGTCGCGGCGTCGACGTTGAGGACGACGGGTGTGCCGTCGGTCGTGATAGCGATGCGGCCGCGACCGGTGAACACACAGTTGAAGAGCCCGGCGTTGCTCATCGCGCCTGCGCCCTGGACGCGGGCGATGTCGTAGGACAGCGAGGAGTCGAAGGCCAGCACGTTGGCGCCGTTGATGGTGAGGCCGTCGCTGCCGTCGAGGTCGATTAGGTGGACGTCCGATGCGGCGTTGGCGAGGAACAGGTCGCCGCGGCCGGTCACCTTCATCAGCGGGACCCCTTCACCCGTCATGGCCTGACGCATCATGCGTCCGAGCCCGCCGGATCCCAGGGCCTCGAAGCGCAGGTCTCCCTGATACGCGACCATCGAACCGGTGCGGGCCATCACCTCGCCGGACAGGCCGACCCGGCACATCTTGCTGCCCTGCTTCTGGATGCCCTGCCCGGTGACCTCGGCGTGCGACGGGGCGAAGAGATCGCTGTGCATGGGAACTCCCTGGGGTTGGGTGGTGACC
>NZ_JAKOIW010000035.1 GCF_022206305.1 Gordonia sp. 'Campus'
GGAAAGTGGTGGAAAGTGGGGTACTGTGGGCATCACTGGGTTTGACGAGTCGAAGTAGGGCGACGCAGATCCCGGAGGGCAGGAGGTGTCGATGTGTCCGTGCGATTCGTCGGCACCTACACGCCCAAGTTGGACGACAAAGGGCGACTCACGTTGCCCGCCAAGTTCCGCGACGCGCTTGCAGGAGGTGTGGTGGTCACCAAGGGCCAGGATCACAGCCTGTCGGTGTATCGGACCGAGGAGTTCGATGCGATCGCGGCGCGGATCGTGGAGGCGTCTCGCAACGATCCGGACCTGCGTGCGTTCCAGCGAACGTTCTTCGCCGGTTCGGAAGAGCAACGACCTGATGGTCAGGGCAGGATCAGCCTGTCCGGCGACCATCGTGTCTACGCGGGACTGTCCAAGGAATGTGTGGTGTTCGGCAGCTTCGATCACCTCGAGATCTGGGATTCGGCCGCGTGGGACGAGTACCAGACCCAGCACGAGGAGAACTTCTCGGCCGCCAACTCCGCCGCGTTGAACGCGGTGTTGTAGCCGAGAGAGGGAAAGACCAGCACGGGCGCGACGACGTCGATGCCCAGGGGTTTCGGGTGGCACGAGGCCCCGGCCCGGTCCGACCCTGGCGTACTTCCCCAACGCCAGGTGCGTGATCGGGTCGGGACCCCGCTCCATCCGGACGACGGTCTCACCTCGCCTCGACTCGTGGCGAGCAGACCCCCAGACAGTCGATTCCGCCGACAGCCGATTCCGCCGACACTCCGATAGGGGCCTTTCCGTGGACGAAGCAGGTGACGAACCGCGCCGCTCCGGCGAGTTCGGCCATGTTCCGGTCATGGGCACCCGCATCGTCGAGTTGCTCACGCCCACTCTGGATGTCGACGATCGACGGGTCTTCCTCGACGCCACGCTCGGGGCCGGCGGGCACACCGAACTCGTTCTCGACTCGTTCCCGGGCGTCAAGGTGATCGGCATCGACCGCGATGCCTCCGCCCTCGACATCGCCCGACGTCGTCTCGCCCGGCACGCCGACCGCATCTCTCTGCACCAGGCGACCTTTCACGAGATCGCCGACGTGCTGTCGGCAGCGGGGGAGCCGGCGATCGACGCCGCCCTCTTCGACCTCGGGGTCTCGTCGATGCAACTCGATCAGGCGGGTCGCGGCTTCGCCTACTCGGTGGACGCGCCACTGGACATGCGGATGAATTCCGACGATCCGCTCACCGCCGCCGATGTGCTCAACACCTATTCCCACGGTGAATTGGCCCGTGTGCTCTCGGATTACGGTGACGAGCGGTTCGCAGGTCGGATCGCCTCGGCGGTCCTGCGCGAGCGGGAGAAAGAGCCGTTCACAACGAGCGCTCGACTCGTCGAACTCCTCTACGATGCCATCCCGGCCGCCACGCGACGCACCGGCGGTCATCCGGCCAAGCGAACGTTCCAGGCGTTGCGCATCGAGGTCAACCACGAACTCGACGTGCTGCGCGAGGCGCTCCCCGCGGCCCTGTCCTCACTCGTCGTCGGTGGACGCGTGGTGGTCATGAGCTACCAGTCGCTGGAGGATCGGATCGTCAAGCGCGAGTTCGCGTCCCGCATCGTGTCCACCTCCCCGCCCGGACTGCCCGTCGAATTGCCGGGCCACGCCCCGGAATTCCGGCTCGTCACGCGCGGTGCCGAGCGTCCCGACTCCGACGAACTGGCCACCAATCCGCGGTCTGCGCCCGTCCGGGTCCGCGCCATCGAACGAGTCGAGAAGAAGGGCTGAGCATGACCATCCTGCACGAGGCCCGCCCCCGCGCCACCGACGACGACCGCGCCTCACGACGATCGCGCCGGGCACAGATCGAGTCCGAACGCGCCACCCGCTCGCGCGCCGCCCAGCGTGCGCTCGACCGTCGACGCCGACGCACCGCTGCCGGACGCGCCGCACCGCCGCGCCGTACCGGCGGCGGACTCTCGATGACCGGCGTCTCACTCCGGGAACGCCTGCAGCACACCCCTTTCGTGGTGCCCGTCATCGCGTTGTTGGTCCTCGGTCTGGGCCTGAGTCTGTGGCTGTCGACGAAAGCCGCCCAGGACTCCTACAAACTCGGCATCGAGCGGACGCAGAACCAGTCGCTCATCGACCAGCGGGACGCCCTCAAGCGAACGTACGAGAGTGGCAACTCGGCGCCCGAATTGTCCGACAAGGCAGCGCGTCTCGGCATGATCCCGGCTGAGAACCCGGCCCGCATGATCGTCGACGACCCGCGCCGCCCGCGCATCGTCGGCACGCCGAGCCCGGCGTCGGGCCGGCCGATGGGCAGCCTCAACCCCGACACCCGGCCGGATCCTGCCGACACCATCGACCCCAGCCAGGTCGACGATTCGATCGGCCTCGGCGGACGGTCGGCGGGAGCGGAGGGGGCGGGAGTGCCGAATTCCCAGCCCACGACACCCCAGCCCACGACACCGCAACCCACGGCGCCGCAACAGGTTCCGGAGAATTCGGCGACTCCCGGGTCGACGCCGACTCCCGGGCAGACGACGCCCCCCGGTGCGAATCCTCTTCCGTCCGCGACGAGTACGGTGCCTCCCGCGAATCCGGCGCCCTCCACGCCGACGCCCGCTCCGAACGTGATCCCGACCCCGTGAGTCGGTGTGCCCGCCGCGGGGCGGTGTGCGCCGGGTCTCCGGCATCGTCTCCAACCCGCCGGGGCCAAATCCGGGCTCACCGCGTTGAGGCGGTGGAGAATTGACCACCATGACACGAGCGACCTTCGAGCGGCTCGGCCACGGGCCGTCTCGCCCGGAACGGCGCCGGAACGGCGGGCGGGGACCGGGCAGCGGTAAGCCGACCGGCGGTCCGGGGCGCGGCGGAAAAGGCCGGTGGGGCAAGGGCGGAGGGCCGCACGCCTTCGTGTTCCGTGCCCGCGCGGCGGGTGTGCTCATCTTGCTGGTGGTCTTGGCGGTGGCCGTCAAGATGATCGTCGTGCACACGGTGCAGGCCGGCTCCATCTCGGCGGAGGCGGCCCAGCAGCGCGAGTACACGCAGGTGCTCACCGCGAAGCGAGGGGCGATACTCGACCGCAACGGGCGCCCACTCGCCTACACCGACGAAGCGCGGTCATTGACGTTCCTGCCCAAGGCGGTTCGCAAGACCATCGAGGAGGAGCACCGTAAGAACCCCGCCCTCCCCGACGTCGACACCAGACTCAAGGACATCGCGCGGGGCGTCTCGGTGGCGCTCGGCGGGTCGATCAGCGAGCAGGATCTGCTCGCCAAGGTCACCGGCGAGGAGACCTTCGTCTACCTCGCCCGGTCGGTGAGTCCCGACGTCGCGTCCCGGATCACCGAGGAGTTCCCGGAGGTCGGCGCCGACCCCCAGAGCATCCGTCTCTATCCGGGTGGATCGCTGGCCGCGAACGTCGTCGGCGACGTCAACTACGACGGCAACGGACTGATCGGGCTCGAGGCGTCCCTCGATTCGATCCTCTCGGGGACCGACGGGTCGCGGACCTACGATCGCGGCTCCGACGGCGCCATCATCCCCGGCAGCATGCGCAACGTGCATCCCGCCCTCAACGGCGCGACCGTGCGTCTCACGCTCGATTCCGACACCCAGTGGTTCGTCCAGAGTCAGGTGATGAAGGCCAAGCAGGCGTCGGGCGCGCAAGGTGCCTCGGCGGTCGTGCTCGACGCGAAGACCGGCGAGGTGCTCGCGATGGCCAACGACGGCACCTTCAACGCGTCCATCCCGCTGTCCGAACAACCCGACGCCGATCTCGGCAACCCCGCGGTCACGTCCCCCTTCGAGCCGGGTTCGGTCAACAAGCTCATCGCGGCCTCGGCCGCCATCGAGTACGGCATCACGAGGCCGGACACGGTCCATCAGGTGCCGGGGGACATCCGGATGGCGGGTGTGACGGTGCGCGACGCCTGGCCGCACGGCGTAGAGCCGTATACGACCACCGGCATCTTCGGCAAGTCGTCGAACGTCGGGACACTCATGCTCGCGCAGCGGATCGGGGAGGAACGGTTCGCCGACATGGTGAAACGCTTCGGCCTCGGTCAGCGAACCGGTGTCGGGCTCCCGGCGGAGAGCGCGGGCGAGGTCCCCGCCCTCAGTCAGTGGTCGGGTGGTTCGTTCGCGAACCTGCCCATCGGACAGGGACTCTCGATGACGCTGCTGCAGATGACGGCGATGTACCAGGCGATCGCCAACGACGGGTTGCGCATCGCACCGCGCATCCTGGCCTCCGAACAGCGCGATGGATCGGCGCCCGAGGACCGGTCGCGCCCGCAACCGGTGCGCGTCGTCAGCGAGTCGACCGCCCGTACGGTCCGGGACATGTTCCGGTCGGTGGTGCAGAACGACCCGATGGGGGAGCAGATGGGTACGGGGACCACGGCAGCCGTCGACGGCTACCAGGTCTCCGGCAAGACCGGGACGGCCCAGCAGGTCGATCCGTCCTGTGGCTGCTACTCCAACTCGCGGTACAACATCACCTTCGCGGGGATCGCACCGGCGGACAAGCCGCGCTACGTCATCGGGATCATGCTCGACAACCCGCGCCGCAGTTCCGACGGCTCGGGCGGCCAGTCGGCCGGGCCGCTGTTCTCGACCATCGCGTCGTGGATGCTGCAGCGGTCCCAGGTGCCGCTCTCGCCGCCCGCGCCCCGGCTGACCCTCACCGCCCGGTAGGGCGGGCCGGGCCGCCGGACAGATCGGGCATCTCGCCCGTGGCGCTCCGCGCAGCGTGCACCGTGTCCCGGAGGCCCACCCGGAGGTCGGTATCGTGAGTGCAATTCTGAGCCCCGACCCCCATCGGGCCCGGGCCGGCACCACCCGGAACCGGCGCCCGACACCGTTTCGCGACCACCACAGTCCAGCGCAGGCCAGTACCCGCGCGGGACCCGACAGAACGAGGAGGCGACTGCAGCATGGCGTCTCGTCGACGAACCTCCGCACGCGGCGACGCACCCATCCGTCCGCAGGACGTGACCCCGACCCCGGTGACGGTGCTGTCCACCGCGACCGGCGCCCGACTCGATCTGGTCGGCGGCGCCGCATCGGAGACGGCCGTGCGGGGCGTCACGCTGCGAGCGCAGGAGGTCCGCCCGGGCGACCTGTTCGCCGCGCTGCCGGGATCGAGCACCCACGGTGCACGCTTCGCCGACCAGGCCGTCGCCGCGGGGGCCTCGGCGATCCTCACCGACCCGGCCGGGCGCGCCGAACTCGCTCGCGTGCTGCCGCCGGAGACCGCCGTGGCCGTCCTCATCCATCCCACCCCGCGCAGCGTCCTCGGTGGCGTGAGCGCCCGCGTCTACGGCAACCCGTCGCAGCGACTCAAGCTGATCGGCATCACCGGCACCTCGGGCAAGACCACCACCTCCTACCTCGTGGAGGCGGCGCTGCTCGCCGCCGGCCACTCGGTGGGTCTGATCGGCACCGTCGAGACCCGCGTGAACGGTGTCGCCCAGCCGAGTTCGCTGACCACCCCCGAGGCACCCACCCTGCAGGCCCTGCTCGCCGCGATGCTGGAGGACGGCGTCGACACCGTGGTCATGGAGGTGTCCAGTCACGCACTGGCGCTCGGTCGGGTCGACGGCGCGCATTTCGCGATCGGCGCGTTCACCAACCTGTCGCAGGACCACCTCGACTTCCACCAGACGATGCACGCCTACTTCGACGCGAAGGCGCAGCTGTTCGTGCCGTCGGCGCCCACCCACGCGGTGCGCGCGGTGGTGTGTGTCGACGACGACTGGGGCCGGCGGATGGCCGAGCTCGCGCGTCGTCCCGAAGAAGCCGCACACATGCAGCCGGTGACCGTCTCCACCGGGCCGACGCCTGCCCACTGGCACGCCGCCGAGTCGGAGCTCGCGGCCGACGGCTCGTCGCGCACGCCGTTCACCGGGCCCGACGGCGAGCACGACCTGCTGGTCCCGTTCCCCGGGCGCTACAACGTGGCCAACGGCCTGCTCGCGGTCGCCGTCGCACACGCCGCGGGGGTCGGGGTGGCCACCGCGCTCGAGGCCATCGCGTCGGTGAGTGTGCCCGGCCGACTGCAGCGCATCGACCGCGGCCAGCCGTTCCTCGCCCTCGTCGACTACGCGCACAAACCCGGTGCGGTCGAGGCCGTTCTGGCGACCCTGCGGAAGCAGGCTGCCGGACGGGTGGCGATCGTCATCGGAGCGGGCGGGGACCGCGACACCGGCAAGCGTCCACTCATGGGCGCGGCGGCGGCACGCGGCGCCGAGTTGGTGATCGTCACCGACGACAATCCGCGCACCGAGGATCCGGCGGCGATTCGCGCCGAGGTGTCCGCCGGCGCGCGTGCGGTGGCCGCCGACGACCGTCCGGCCGGAGCTGAGCCGGTCCGCGAGATCGACGGCCGGGCCGCGGCGATCGAGGCGGCCGTCGCCTGGGCTCGGGAGGGTGACATCGTGCTCGTCGCGGGCAAAGGACACGAGGCAGGTCAGGAGATCGACGGCGTGAAGCATCCGTTCGACGATCGCGAGGTCGTCGCCCGTGCACTCGAGACTTCTGGCGTGCGCGAGGGTGATCGATGACCGCATCCGAGGTCACGGTCCTCCGCGGAGACGTGCCGGTGACCGTCGACGACGCGCGTGTGCTGATCCGACGACTCGCCGAACACGCCGGCGGGCGGCGGACCGGTGCGGAGACGACCGATGGCGGAACGGGCGGCGACGACCGTCCCCGTACCTGGGCGGTGATCGCCGAACTGGCGTCTCCACCGGGGCAGGACGAGAACCGACGCGTCGTCGAACACGATCTCGTGGGCCGTCTGGCGGTCCGGCTTGCCGTCGACAAGACTCTCTGTGTCGGGGACTCGCGGTCGGTCCGTGCGTTGCATCAGGGCGCGATCATGGAGGGTTCGTGGGGTGACGAGGCACGCCTCGTCGAGTCGGTCGACGACGCGGCCCGCCTGGTCGACGCAGATCCGGACTGGCGTCCGGCCGCAGGAGACATCGTGCTGCTGGCGTCGGCCACCGCGGATCTGGACTCCGTGATCGCCGCATGGAGTGAGCGGTGCGGATGGCGGGTCGTCGACGCGCGGCCGGAGGACACGTCCGGTGCCGGCGAGGGGGAGCCGTGATCGCGCAGGTGGCGACCAAGAAGCCCGGGAAGCGACGCGGGCGCACGACACAGGACAGGTTCGGGGACACAGACGTGGGCGGGTACAGAAGCGTGACAGACGACAGGGTCGGGTACGGAGTGGACACGAGGGCTGCACGGTGACACAGATCCTGCTCGCGGGTGCGATCGCGATCGCGGTGTCGATCCTGCTCACCCCGGTCCTCATCAAGGTGTTCTCCCGGCAGGGCTTCGGTCAGGAGATCCGGGTCGAGGGGCCGAAAAGCCACCAGACCAAGCGCGGCACACCGTCGATGGGCGGCGTGGCCATCCTCGCGGCGCTGTGGGCCGGATACTTCGGCTCGCATCTGGTCGGACTGTTCACCGACTCGGGGAACGGACCCACGGCATCGGGTCTGCTCGTCCTCGGACTCGCGACCGCGTTGGGCATCGTCGGCTTCCTCGACGACATCATCAAGATCCGCAAGCACCGCAACCTCGGCCTGAACAAGACCGCCAAGTCGATCGGACAGTTCGTCGCGGCGATCCTCTTCGGCATCCTGGTCCTGCAATTCCGCAACGACTACGGCTACACCCCGGCGAGCACCAACCTCTCCTACGTACGGGACATCGACGCGATCACGCTCGGCTCGGTCGTGTTCGTGGTGTTCTGCTGGCTCGTGGTGGCGGCATGGTCGAACGCGGTGAACTTCACCGACGGGCTCGACGGGCTGGCCGCGGGATCGATGGCGATGGTGCTCGGCTCCTACGTCCTCGTCACGTTCTTCCAGTTCGTCAACGCCTGCGCAGGCGGCGCGAAGCCGCCCAGCGAGATCCCCACCGGCTGCTACCAGGTCCGTGACCCGCTCGACCTCGCGCTGATCGCGGTGGCCGGCGGCGGCGCGTGCCTGGGCTTCCTGTGGTGGAACGCGGCGCCGGCCAAGATCTTCATGGGCGACACCGGCTCGCTGGCGCTCGGCGGCATGCTCGCCGGGTTGTCGATCACCACACGTACCGAGTTGCTCGCGGTGGTGATCGGTGCGCTGTTCGTCGCCGAGATCATGTCGGTGGTGATCCAGATCGCCTTCTTCCGGACCACCGGGCGCCGCGTGTTCCGGATGGCGCCGTTCCATCACCACTTCGAACTCGGCGGGTGGGCCGAGACCACGGTGATCATCCGGTTCTGGCTGCTCACCGCCATCGCCTGCGCACTCGGACTGTCGCTGTTCTACGGCGAGTTCCTGACGACCAATGGCTGAGCCCCGTGGCTGATCCGCGACTCGGTGCCGACCGACAACCCGACGGCCCGGCCCCGCGTGACCTCGCCGGACGGACCGTCGTGGTCGGCGGCGCCGGCACGGCAGGGATGTCCGCGGCGCGCTACCTCGTGACGCTCGGCGCGCAGGTCCTGCTCGCCGACGACCGGTTCGCGGCACGCGATGCGGACCGGATGACGCGCGACGCGACGATCCGGGCGGTCGCCGGGGTCGTCGAACTGGCCGCGCAGGGGGTCGAGCCGGTTGCGGTCTCCGACCTGCTCGGCGATCACGAGTGGACCGGCCGCACCGCCGTCGTGGTCGTGTCCCCGGGCTTCGCGCCGACACATGCCCTGGTCGACGCGGCGACCGCGGGCGGTGTCCCGGTCTGGGGTGAGGTCGAGCTCGCCTGGCGCGTGGACCGCGCCGGTCTGCTGGGCGAGCCGCGTACCTGGCTGGTGGTCACCGGAACCAACGGGAAGACGACGACGACGTCGATGCTGGCCGGGATCGTCGAGGCCTCGGACCGGACGGGCGCCGCCTGCGGCAACATCGGTCTCCCGGTGTTGGAGGCGATGCGGGCGACACCCCGCGTGGACGTGCTGTGCGCCGAATTGTCGTCCTTCCAGCTGCACTGGGCGCCGTCGGTCCGACCCGATGCCGGCGTCGTGCTGAACGTCGCCGAGGACCATCTCGACTGGCACGGTTCCTTCGATTCGTACGCGATGGCGAAGGCCGGAGCGCTGCGGGGAGCGGTCTCGGTCGTCGGGCTCGACGACGCGGTAGCGTCCGGTCTGCCGACGTCCGGTCGCCGGGTCGGATTCACGCTCGCCCGGCCGACGGAGGGAGAGCTCGGCGTCGCCGACGGCTGGCTCACCGACCGGGCCTTCGACGCCGGCCGACTGTTCTCCGCCGATCGCGTGGTTCCCGCGGGACCGTCCGGGATCGCCGATGCGCTCGCGGCATCGGCGCTCGCGCTGGCCGTCGGCATCGACCGCGACGCGGTTCGCGCCGGGCTCGACTCGTTCCGCCCGGCCGGCCATCGCGGTGAGGTCGTCGCCGTACGCGACGGCATCGTCTTCGTCGACGACTCGAAGGCAACCAACCCGCACGCCGCGCAGGCGGCGGTGTCGGCCTTCGGTCGGGTGGTGCTCATCGCGGGCGGATTGCTGAAGGGCGCGTCGATGGACGAGATGCTCACCGCGGTGGGTGATCGCCTCGCCGGAGTGATCGCGATCGGCCGAGATCGGCAGCTGGTTGTCGAGGCGATCGCGCGACACGCCCCAGAAGTCCCAACAGTCACAGTATTCACAGGGGACGATGGCACGGTGAACGTGCATCGCCCGGGAGAGGCCACTCCCGCCCCGTCATCGCCGGACACCTCCGCGTCGTCTTCGGCGCCCACGGACCCCGCCCGGACGGAGGCCGCGGTAGCCGTTCTGGAACGGGCCGTCGAGGAGGCGTGGGAACTCGCCGTGGCGAGCGACCCGGCGCCCGATGCGGTGCTGCTCGCACCGGCGGCGGCCTCTCTGGACATGTTCCCCGGGTACGGCGCACGCGGTGATGCCTTCGCCGACGCCGCGCGCCGCATCGCCGGGCCCACTCGTTCGGGACGGTGACCCGGGTGGGCAGCGAGACCGCGGCCGACGTTTCGACCCCGGTGGTGACGCCGTGACCGACGAGCCGGACGCAACCGACAAGACCGAGGACCCGAAAGCACCGGTGGACCCGTCGGCCGAGAGCCCGGACGACGCCGAGCGCTCCGACGGGTCGACGGGTGGTTCGCGCACGACACCTGCCGAGGCCGCACGCCGGGCCGGTGCGGCCGCGAGCGCGACCGCATCCGTTCCGGCGCTGGTCATCGACGGCATTCGAAATCTGCTGGCACGTCCGCTCGCCTCATACCAGCTGATCCTCACCATGTCGTTCCTGCTCACCGCGTTCGGCTTGGTGATGGTGCTGTCGGCCTCGTCGGTGGAGGGGTACTCCAAGGAGGGGTCGGCGTACGGGCTGTTCGCGACGCAGATGATCTTCGCGTTGCTCGGACTGGTCGTCTTCTACTTCATGCTGCGCCTGCCGGTGCGGCTTCTGCGACGCTTCGCCGCACCCACGATGTTCATCGCGGTCGTGCTGCTGGCCCTCGTCCTCATCCCCGGGGTCGGCACCCTGAGCCAGGGCGCCCGACGCTGGTTCGTCATCTACGGACTGTCGGTGCAGCCCTCGGAGCTGGTGAAGGTCGCACTGTGTATCTGGGGTGCACACCTGCTCGCGTCCCGTCGCCGCGATCACGCGTCTCTGCGCGAACTGCTCGTGCCCCTGGTGCCCGTCGCGATGCTGGTGTGCCTGCTGATCATCCTCGAACCCAACCTGTCGACGACGATCACCATCGCGATCATCGTCGGCGCGATGCTGTGGTTCGCCGGGTTGCCGATCAAGGTGTTCGTGTCGTTCGCGGTGTCCGGCATCGTTCTCGCGGTCGTCCTCGCGCTCGCCGAGGGCTACCGGTCGCAGCGCGTGATGAGCTTCCTCGGCAACGTCGACGACCCGCAGGGTGCCGGCTATCAGGCACGGCAGGCCACCTACGCCCTCGCGAACGGTGGCGTCTTCGGCGTGGGTCTCGGACAGTCCAGTGCCAAGTGGAACTATCTGCCGAACGCCCACAACGACTTCATCTTCGCGATCATCGGCGAGGAACTCGGCCTGCTCGGCGGGCTGATGGTGGTCTTCCTGTTCGTCATCCTCGCCTACATCGGGTTTCGCATCGCCCACCGATCCACCGACCCGTTCCTCCGGCTGATGTCGGCGACCATCACGGTGCTCATCACCGCACAGGCGTTCATCAACATCGGCTACGTGATCGGTCTCCTGCCGGTCACCGGCATCCAGTTGCCCCTCATCTCCGCCGGCGGTACCTCGACGCTGACCGTGCTCGCGATGCTCGGCCTGCTCGCCAACGCCGCGAGACACGAACCCGAAGCGGTCGCGACCCTCACCACCGGTTCGCCGGGCCGCTTCGCCCGGTGGCTCCGGCTGCCGACACCCGTCGCCTACCGGCAGACCCGCGCCGAGTCGCTGCGCGATCGGCTGGATCAGCGGCGATCGTCCGGGATGCGGATGGCGACGACCGCAGCGACCGGACGCACCGGCCGTGGCGGGCGGGCTCCCGCCGCGGGCAAGCCCCGGCCACCCAGTGGACGGGCACCCGCGAACGACTCCGGCCGGAGTCGCACCCGCTTCACGATGCCGTGGAAGCGGGGCGACCGGTCGGCCGAACCCCCGCACGACGGGCGCCGCACCGCCGACCGCCGGGGCGGTCGCACGACGCCGCCGCGTCGCGACACCGGTGGTGCCTCGCGTAAGGGGCGGACTTACCGCTCGACCGAGGCGCGGTCTGCGTGGTCGACGCGCCCCTCCGTCGACGGTGCTGTGCGTGGCGAGGCGCGGTCTGCGTGGTCGACGCGCTCCTCCGTCGACGGTGCTGTGCGTGGCGAGGCGCGGTCTGCGTGGTCGACGCGCTCCTCCGTCGACTACGGTGGCGGGTATCAGGGACAGGGCACGGCGCGCCGTTCGGCGTCTCCGGGCTGGCGGGCGGGGGCCCACCAGACACGTTCGGCCCGGTCCGGCGATCCGGATCGGCAGCCGCGCCGCGGCGCCGGTCGACGCTGACCGGCCGGGCCCGAGCAGACGCAGACCCCGCGAACCGTGGACCCGCCGGACGTGGGCACAGGCTGGAATGGAGTGACGACACCGGTGAGTTCGGGTGCAGGACAATCTCATACGACCGGTCGGCCGAAGGGCCGCCCGCTGTCGGTGGTGGTCGCCGGAGGTGGCACGGCCGGGCACATCGAACCCGCGCTCGCCGTCGCCGACGCGGTTTCTCGCATCGATCCGACCGCCCGTATCACCGCCCTCGGCACGAGTCGCGGCCTCGAGGTCACGCTGGTCCCCGAACGCGGTTACGACCTTCGCCTCATCCCGCCGGTGCCGCTCCCACGCAAGGCCGGGCTCGATCTGGCCCGGGTGCCGGGACGGCTCGTCGGCTCGGTGGCCGCGACCCGCAAGATCCTCGACGAGGTCGACGCCGACGTCGTCATCGGCTTCGGTGGCTATGTCGCGGTACCGGCCTACCTCGCCGCGCAGATGCACCTGCGTCGCCGACGGCGAATCCCGATCGTCATCCACGAGGCCAACGCCTCGGCGGGGATCGCCAACAAGGTGGGTGCACGCTTCGCCGACCGCGTCCTGGCGGCCGTCGACGGGTCCGGACTCGATGCGACGGTCGTGGGCATCCCGGTCCGCGGGGTCCTCGCCGAACTGGACCGCGCCGAGCTGCGTGCCAAGGCGCGCCACTACTTCAGCCTCGACGACGATGCCCCGACACTGCTCGTCTTCGGCGGCTCCCAGGGCGCACAGCGCCTCAACGACGCGGTGTCCGGCGCGGCGGAAGCGTTGGGCAAGAACGGCATCGGGGTTCTGCACGCGTACGGTCCCAAGAACTCGATCGACCCCGCGGTCGTCGAGGGCGCACCGCCGTATCGTGCTGTCGGCTACCTCAAGCGGATGGACCTCGCCTACTCGGCCGCGGATCTGGTGATGTGCCGATCCGGAGCCATGACGGTCGCCGAGGTGTCGGCGACCGGGTTGCCCGCCATCTACGTGCCGCTTCCACACGGCAACGGTGAGCAACGGCTCAACGCACTGCCGGTCGTCGAGGCCGGCGGGGGACTGCTGGTCGACGACGCCACCGTGGACGCCGACTGGGTGGCCCGCGAGGTACCGACGCTCCTGAAGGATCCGGCTCGCCTGCAACAGATGTCGACGGCAGCGGCCGGCACCGGTCACCGGGACGCCGCATCGGCGGTCGCGACCGCGGCCATCGAACTCGCCGAGGACTTCCGGTCGGGGCGACGAGGCGCCGGGAGGTCGCGACGTGACCGATGAGCCGTCGACCGGCGGTGGAGCCGAGCTGCCCCCGGAACTGCAGCGAGTGCACATGGTCGGCATCGGAGGCGCCGGGATGTCGGGCCTCGCGCGGATCCTTCTCGCCCGGGGAGGCCAGGTGTCCGGGTCGGATGCCAAAAACAGTCGCGGCATCCTCGAGCTGCGGACCCGCGGCGCGCGGGTGCAGGTGGGTCATGACCCGTCGGCACTCGACCAGATTCCGGGCGGGCCGTCGGTGGTCGTCACGACGCATGCGGCGATCCCCAAGACCAATCCCGAACTCGTCGCCGCGAAGTCTCGCGGCATCCCGGTGTTGTTACGTCCCCGGGTCCTCGCCCAACTGATGGTCGGACAGCGCAGCCTGCTCATCGCGGGCACCCACGGCAAGACCTCGACGACTTCGATGGCGGTCGTCGCGCTGCAGCACGCGGGCACCGACCCGTCCTTCGCGATCGGCGGTGAGCTGAACGAGTCGGGCACCAACGCCCACCACGGCGGCGACCCCGTCTTCGTCGCCGAGGCCGACGAGAGTGACGGCTCGCTGCTCGAGTACACGCCGGACGTCGTCGTCGTCACCAACATCGACGCCGATCATCTCGACTTCTTCGGCTCCATCGAGGCCTACGTCGATGTGTTCGACCGCTTCGCCGCGCGGATCGTCTCCGGCGGCGCGCTGGTGGTGTGCCTCGACGACGCCGGGTCCGCAGCGCTGGCCGGACGTGTGTCGGGAGCGCTGACCGAGCGCGGGGTGACCGTCCTCGGATACGGGCGCGGAACGCATGCCGACCTCGCACCCGGGGTGCCCAACGTCGCGACACTGCAGTCCTGGGAGGCGCGCGGCGGCGGGGGTACCGCAACCGTGCGGTTCGCGGCGCCGCTGTGTCCCGACGGGACCGAACGGCAGCTGACACTTCCGCTGCCCGGGGAACACATGGCCCTCAACGCATTGGCCGCGGCGATCGGCGCCGCGCGGGTCACCTCGTTCGCCGAGGCGGACATCGAGCCACTCGACGGCATCCTGGCCGGTATCGGTTCGTTCGGCGGTGTGCATCGACGGTTCGAGTTCCGGGGTCAGCGCGGCGGCGTCGAGGTCATCGACGACTACGCGCACCACCCCACGGAGGTCCGCGCCGTCCTGTCGGCGGCCCAGGACATGATGTCGGCGCGCGCCGGTCAGGGCTCGTCCGGCGGGCGGGTCATCGCGGTCTTCCAGCCGCACCTGTATTCGCGGACCCTCGAGTTCGCCGACGAGTTCGCCGCGGCCCTCGACCTCGCGGACGCGGTGGTCGTCGCCGACGTCTACGGAGCCCGGGAGGCACCGATCCCGGGGGTGAGCGGGCGGACGATCGCCGACAAGCTCGCCGCGCCGGGCGTCTTCGCTCCCGACCTCTCCCGCCTTGCCGGTCAGGTCGCCGACCTCGCTCGGCGGGGCGATGTGGTCCTCACCCTCGGGGCGGGCGACATCACCATGCAGGGTCCGGAGATCCTGGCCGCGCTCGCCGACCGGTTGCCCGAGGACCGATCGCCCGATGCGCACGACACCGGCGCCGAGGACCCCGGACTGACGGGGCAGGTGTCGTGATCAGGTGGCCACAGCGACGCCGGGCCCGCGTGGTCCTCGGCGCGCTGATGGTCATCGCCGCCGGAGTCGGTCTCGTCCTGATCGCCTACCTGACCCCGCTGATGTCGGTGCGCAGCACCGATGTCCGCGACAACGGTGCCATCCCGGCCGACGAGATCCTGCGTGCCGCGGCGGTGCCGTCGGGTACGCCGCTGCTCCAGGTCGACACGAAGGCCGTGGCGCAGCGCGTCGCGACCATCCCGTCGGTCGAGTCGGTCCGGGTGCAGCGGACCTATCCGTCGTCGCTCACCATCACGGTCACCGAACGCGTGCCCGTGGTGATCGTGAACAACGGTGACGAGGTCCACGTCCTGGATCGGTCGGGGGTGGCCTTCCTCGACTACGACCGTACCCAGGGGGTACCTCCCGAGGTCCTGAAGCTGCCGGTGCTCGACACCCCCAATCCGGGACCCGCCGACCCGACCACCAGGGAGACCATCGACGCGGTCGCCGGACTCCCCGAATCGCTGGCCCGGCAGGTGATCCGGGTGACCGCGACCTCGCCGGTCGACATCGAGTTCACCCTGTCGCAGAAGCGGACCGTGGTGTGGGGGGACAGTGACCGCGGCGACGAGAAGGCGCGAACCCTCACGCACCTGTTGACACGCAAGGCGTCCATGTACAACGTGTCGAGTCCCGAGTTCCCGGCGTATCGGTGAGTTCCGCGGGTCTCCGAACGCCGAAAAGCCGAGAACTCCGGGCGAATCCGGTGCGACTTGCCGACACGCCGAGGGCGGATGTGGATACCGCGGCCTCCGATGCCTAGCGTCATCCCCACAAGCAGTTACTTGACATAACTCTAAATCTATGGTTCAGGTTTAGGGTTTGTCGCCCGGCACGTCCGGCGTTTGGCACCACCCATCACGAGCAGGACCCACACAAGGAAGGCGAGCGCATGACGCCACCGCACAACTACCTGGCCGTCATCAAGGTCGTCGGCATCGGCGGTGGCGGCGTGAATGCCGTCAACCGGATGATCGAACAGGGACTCAAGGGAGTCGAGTTCATCGCGATCAACACCGACGCGCAGGCGCTGCTGATGAGCGACGCCGACGTCAAACTCGACGTCGGCCGCGACTCCACGCGTGGCCTCGGCGCCGGGGCCGATCCGGAGGTCGGCCGCCGGGCCGCCGAGGACGCCCGCGACGAGATCGAGGAGCTCCTCAAGGGCGCCGACATGGTGTTCGTCACCGCGGGAGAGGGCGGCGGTACCGGTACCGGCGGCGCCCCGGTCGTCGCACAGATCGCGCGCAAGCTCGGCGCGCTGACCGTCGGCGTCGTCACCCGGCCGTTCTCCTTCGAGGGCAAGCGTCGTGGCGGTCAGGCCGAAGCCGGCATCACGGCACTGCGCGAATCCTGCGACACCCTCATCGTGATCCCCAACGACCGGTTGCTGCAGCTCGGCGACGCCCAGGTCAGCCTGATGGACGCCTTCCGCAGCGCCGACGAGGTGCTCCTCAACGGCGTGCAGGGCATCACCGACCTCATCACCACGCCCGGCTTGATCAATGTCGACTTCGCGGACGTCAAGGGCGTCATGAGCGACGCGGGCAGCGCGCTCATGGGTATCGGTTCGGCGCGGGGCGAGGAACGCGCCCGCAAGGCCGCCGAGTCGGCGATCAACTCGCCACTGCTCGAGGCGTCGATGGAAGGCGCTCGGGGCGTGCTGATCTCGATCGCCGGCGGTAGCGACCTGGGTCTGTTCGAGATCCACAACGCCGCGACCCAGGTGCAGGAGGCGGCCCACGAGGACGCCAACATCATCTTCGGCACGGTCATCGACGACAATCTCGGCGACGAGGTGCGCGTGACGGTCATCGCGGCCGGATTCGACGGTGGCACACCGAAGAAGCGCACCGAGGCACCGGCCGCCGCGGGACGTTCCACGGTGGGTGCGGGCCAGGCCGGTGCGGTGTCCCAGCCGGCCAAGAACGATCCGCTGTTCGGTGACATGCCCAAGGGTGCCGGCGATCCGTTCGAGCGCGAGCAGGACGCCGAGCCGCCGCGCCGCAACACCGTCCGGCTCGACGACGACGACGTCGACGTGCCGTCGTTCATGAAGCGCTGAGCCCGCTGATGCGGGTGCGCCGCGTGGTCACCACCCGTGCCGGCGGCGTCTCGGTGCCACCGTATGACTCGTTCAATCTCGGTGACCACGTCGGAGACGACCCGGAGGCGGTGTCCGCGAACAGACGTCGTCTCGCCGACCAGATCGGCGTGGCGCCGGGCTCGGTCGTCTGGATGGAACAGATCCACGGCCGCACGATCACCGTCGTCGACGGCCCGGTGAGCGAACCGGTGCCCGCCACGGACGCTCTGATCACCACCACCCCGGGGCTGGCTCTCGCGGTGTTGTCGGCGGACTGTGTGCCGGTGCTGCTGAGCGACGACGAGGCCGGTGTCATCGCGGGCGTTCACGCCGGGCGTGTGGGCGCCCGGATCGGCATCGTGCCCGCCACGTTGCGCGCCATGGTCGAGTTGGGCGCGCGAGTCGAATCCATCGGAGCCTTCCTCGGTCCGGCCGCGAGCGGTGACCACTACGAGGTCCCGCCGGCGATGCAGGCCGATGTCGAGAAGCATCTGCCCGGCAGCGCGGTGCGCACCAAGAAGGGCACCACCGGACTCGACCTGCGGGCGGGGCTGCGGCGACAGCTGCTCGACGCGGGGGTCGGGGGAGTGGCCATCGATCCGCGCTGCACCATCTCGGACCCGAGCCTGTTCAGTCATCGACGGGGCGCGCCCACCGGCCGCCTCGCGTCGGTCATCTGGATCGATCCCCAGGGCGACGATCCCCACGACGACGATCCCCGCAACGACGATCCCCAGGGCGACGATGACCCGGACACCGCCGACGAGACGTAGTCCGGCCGAGACGAAGAATGGGGACATGACCGAGCCACCTGATGCGCGTACCGCCGAACTGGCCGACCGGCTCGCCGGGGTGCGTCGTCGCCTCGACGCGGCCGTCGACGCGGCCGGTCGACCGGCGGGATCGTGTGAACTGCTGGTGGTCACCAAGTTCTTCCCCGCCGACGACGTGCGCCGCCTGCTCGACCTCGGGGAGCGGGCCTTCGGCGAGTCGCGGGAACCGGAGGCCGGCCGCAAGGTCGGCGAGGTCCTCGCGGGTTGGGCTCCGCCCGAACCCGGCGACGTTCCCGTGTTCGACATGATCGGCGGCGTGCAGTCCAAGAAGGCCCGTTCCATCGCACGGTGGGCGCGGGCGGTTCACTCCGTCGACCGGCCGAAGATCGTCGATTCCCTCGACCGGGCCGCGGCGGCGGCCCGCGACGAGGGGGAGCGGGTGTCGCCGCTCGACGTGCTGCTGCAGGTGAGCCTGGACGGTGACCCCGAGCGCGGCGGCGTCGTCGAGCGCGATCTCCCGTCACTGGCCGATCAGGTCGTCGCGGCCGGGTCGTTGCGGTTGTGCGGGCTCATGGTCATCGCCCCGCTGCACGGCGACGCTGATCGCTGGATGGCCGAATCGGCGCGGATTCATCAGGAGTTCCGCAGCCGCCATCCGGAGGCGGTCGTCCTGTCGGCCGGCATGTCGGGTGACCTCGAAGCCGCGGTCGCTGCGGGGTCGACATGCGTGCGTGTCGGAACCGCGATCATGGGCGATCGGCCGCTACTCTCTCAGTAATCACATTGGTAACACCAGAACCAAGTGACACAGCAAGCGCAATTAGCTCACTGACATCAGATGCACCATCCGGCACGGCAGCACACCGGCGTCGAATGACAGAGAGGCCGACTATGACCACGATGCAGAAGTTCAAGGCTTACTTCGGCATGGTGCCGCCGAGTGACTACGAGGACGACTACCTCGAGGAGTCGGCTCCGCCGCTGCGTGAGCGGTCACGTGAGCGCGCCTACCGCGACGACTACTACGGCGACTCGTCCTACGACCCCGGCTACGAGCCGTCCTTCCGCGACGCGGGCTACCGCGACGAGATGGCCTACCGCGACGAACTGTCCGATCGTCATTTCGACGGCGGATTCGAGATGGCTCCCGATTACGTCCCGGAGTACGCCTACGCCGGACCGCGGCCGACTGCCGAGGCCCCGATGCGCGGCGGCGCCCGCCTCGAGCCGCTCCAGCGGTCCTCCGGTGCGGCCCTGCGCGCGGCCACCTCGTCCCGCTCGATGGGCCCGGACCCGCGCGTCGAACTCGAGCGCGTCTTCGCCGACAGCCCGCTGCAGAAGATCACCACCCTGCGCCCCTCGGACTACAGCGAGGCCCGCACGATCGGTGAGCGCTTCCGCGACGGGAACCCGGTCATCATGGACCTCGTCGACATGAGCAACGACGACGCCAAGCGCCTCGTCGACTTCGCCGCCGGACTGGCCTTCGCCCTCCGCGGCTCGTTCGACAAGGTCGCGACGAAGGTGTTCCTCCTGTCGCCCGCCGACGTCGACGTGTCGCCGGAGGACCGCCGCAAGATCGCCGAGACCGGCTTCTACAACCACGCCTGACACGCGCTGACGGCCTCGGTTCGCCGAAGTCCGCGATGATCAGGCACTCTTGACGCGTGGCTGCGATTCTGTTGGGCGTCTTGTATTACGTCCTGTTGATTTTTTGGTTGCTCCTACTGGGTCGGCTGGTCGTCGAACTCGTCCGGACCTTCGCCCGCGAGTGGCGGCCGACCGGATTCGCGGTGGTCGTCATCGAGATGGTCTTCACGACGACCGACCCGCCCATCAAGGCGCTGCGGCGGATCCTCCCGCCGATCCCGCTGGGCCCGATCCGGCTCGACCTGTCCCTCATGATCGTGATGCTGGTGGTGATCATCGGGATGAACGTGGTCAACGGTCTGCGTGCCGACGCACTGGCCGACTCGGTGGCCGTGGCCGGCCTGCTGTCCGGGTCCTGAACGCCGTACCGATCTCCCGCCGTACCGATCTCCACCGCCGCCCGGGTCCGAGGGGCTCGGCGGAGGGGCTTGTACCACTCCATCCCATCCGTGCTCGGGTACTGCGCGACACTGCGATGGTCTACCGTTGAAGATCATCTTCGGATGACCGTTTGGTTGCAACAGCGCATCGACAACATGCGACCAGCGGTTCGCGTGTGACAGGATTGGTCGCCAGTTACAATTTTTGACTGGTATGAATAGTTAGTGACAACCTGTATTGGTCGAACGACTCACCGTCGCGCGATCCGGGTTGGACGGCCCGCCAACTGAACACAAGTTCACCACCAGACACGAGGGGAACCGACATGCGGCTGACTCCAGCTGATGTGCACAACGTCGCGTTCAGCAAACCGCCCATCGGAAAGCGCGGTTACAACGAGGATGAGGTCGATCAGTTCCTCGACTTCGTCGAGGCCGAGCTCGCGCGGCTGATCGAGGAGAACACCGACCTCAAGCAGCGCGTCGAGGAGCTCGAGGGCGAGCTCGCCGACGCCCGTTCCGGTGGTGGTTCCGGGGTCGACGACCGGACCCAGATGTTCGCCAAGCCCGCCGCGCCCGAGCCCGTCGCGCCGGCACCCACACCTGCACCGCAGGCGACCAACGACGATGCGAACGTGCGCGCGGCGCGTGTCCTCGCACTCGCGCAGGACACCGCCGACCGCCTGACCGGCAGCGCTCGTGCAGACGCCGACGCCATGCTGTCCGACGCCCAGACGCGCGCCGACACGATGGTCTCGGAAGCGCAGACCAAGTCCGACGCCATGCTCGCCGATGCGCGTCAGCGGTCCGAGGCCATCCTGGCCGACGCCCAGACCCGGTCGGAGGCGCAGTTGCGCCAGGCCCAGGAGCGTGCGGACGCACTGCAGAGTGACGCCGAGCGCAAGCACAGCGAGATCATGGGCACGATCAACCAGCAGCGCGGGGTTCTCGAGGGCCGTATCGAACAGCTCAAGACCTTCGAGCGTGAGTACCGGACGCGTCTCAAGACGTACCTCGAATCCCAGCTCGAAGAACTGCAGCAGCGCGGCAGCGCCGCACCGGTCGAGGGCGGCCGCCCCGATCAGTCGTTCTCCAACGACCCGGGCAGCGGCGGGTTCAGCAGCTACTCGCCCAGCTGACCCGGCACGACGTGCACAGTAGGCTGGTGATGTGCTGACCCTGGCCCTGGCCGCGACCCTCATCGGGTTCGTCCTGCTGATCCTCGGTCTCATCACCGGGACCGTGTGGCTCGCTGTCGCCTGCATCGTGGTCTGTCTCGTCGGGCTCGGTTTCCTTCTCGTCGACGTGTTCTCGAGTCGACGCGGAGAAACCGGGCGTTCCATCGAGGACATGGTGCCGGGCGCAGGACGTGACCCTCACCCGTCCGGATCCGACCGCGACCAGGCGTCTTCCCCCGGTGAATTCGAGGCTGGCGGTGTCGCCACCGCCGACGAATCCACCCGGCGGTATCCGACGACACCCGGCGTCGACACCCCATCTGCTGGTGACGATGCTCCGTCGGGTCGTGCGCAGTACGAGACGCCGCCGTTCGAGCCCGGTATGGCGGCGCCGGAACGTCCCGAACCGTCTGGTCGTCCCGCACCGGAACGGCGGGAGGGCACTCTCGAGGACTACCTGCGCTCAGTGGGCGGGGACCCGTCCGGGGATATGACCGTCGTCGACCCCGCCGCCCGCCGCGACGGGCCGACGCAGCGCTTCGAGCCGAGCCGACCCGGACCGGGCGCACCCGATCCCCGTCCTGTCCCGCCCCGAGCGGCCCCGCCGCAAC
>NZ_JAKOIW010000036.1 GCF_022206305.1 Gordonia sp. 'Campus'
TCTGGCGGGGGATGAATTTCTCGATGTGCTGGTAGGGGCCGTAGTTGTTGGAGCAGTTGGAGATGGTCGCGGCGACGCCGAAGGAGCGGACCCAGGCGCGGACGAGCAGGTCGCTGCCGGCTTTGGTCGAGGAGTAGGGGCTCGAGGGGTTGTAGGCGGTGGTTTCGGTGAAGCGGGCGGGGTCGTCGAGGTCGAGGTCGCCGTAGACCTCGTCGGTGCTGATGTGGTGGTAGCGCACCTGGTGGGTGCGGACGGCTTCGAGCAGGGTGTAGGTGCCCACGAGGTTGGTGGTGACGAAGGCCGAGGGGTCGGCCAGGGAGTTGTCGTTGTGGGATTCGGCGGCGAAGTGCACGACCAGGTCGGCGTCGGCGACGAGGCGGTCGACCAGGGCGGTGTCGGTGATGTCGCCTTCGACGAGGTCGACGCGGTCGGCGACCGGGGCGAGGGTGTCGGGGTTGGCGGCGTAGGTGAGTTTGTCGAGCACCCGGATCGACACCTCGGGGCGGGTGGCCAGGGTGCGCAGCACGAAGTTGGCGCCGATGAACCCGGCACCACCGGTCACGAGAACACGCATTCGAAATCCTTAGTGAGAATTAATTGATAACAATCGGCCTGGTCGCCGGGCAATTGTGTGCAAAATCGATCACATCCTAACTACTTGATTCTGCGGACGCCTGAGATGCCGGTTAGCCTCCCTTCATGAAGGGCATCATTCTGGCCGGTGGCACGGGCTCGCGGCTGCACCCGATCACGCAGGGGGTGAGCAAACAGCTCGTCCCGGTCTATGACAAGCCGATGATCTACTACCCGCTGTCGACGCTGATGCTCGCCGGTATCCGCGACATTCTCATCATCACCACACCCCACGACGCCCCCGCGTTCGAGAACCTGCTCGGCAACGGGGACCAGTTCGGCATCAACCTGACCTACAAGACCCAGCCCTCACCCGACGGGCTCGCCCAGGCCTTCGTCCTGGGTGCCGAGCACATCGGCACCGAGTCGGTCGCACTGGTGCTGGGCGACAACATCTTCTACGGGCCGGGCCTGGGCAACCGCCTGCAGGGATTCGAGAACGTCGACGGCGGAGCGGTCTTCGCCTACTGGGTGGCCAACCCCGAGGCCTACGGCGTGGTCGACTTCGACGCCGACGGCGCCGCCATCTCGCTGGAAGAAAAGCCTGCACAACCGAAGTCGAACTTCGCGGTGCCCGGCCTCTACTTCTACGACAACGACGTCGTCGACATCGCCCGCAACCTCGAACCCAGCGCACGCGGCGAGTACGAGATCACCGACGTCAACGCGCACTACCTGCAGCAGGGCAAGCTGTCGGTCACCGTGTTGCCGCGCGGTACCGCCTGGCTCGACACCGGAACCTTCGACAGCCTCCTCGACGCAGGCAACTTCGTGCGCACCGTCGAACAACGCCAAGGACTCAAGATCGCCGTCCCGGAGGAGATCGCCTGGCGTCAGGACTTCATCAACGACGACGAACTCCATGCCCGAGCGGAAAAGCTGACGAAGTCCGGTTACGGCCGGTACCTCTTAGACGTGTTGGCGCGCGGAAAGCAGGCCCTCTGAGTACCGCGCCAACCGGTCCCGCGCGATCGGTATCGATTGACCTTCTGCGAGTTCTTGGCATCGTGGCCATCGTCGCCGGCCACGTCTGGGATAATCAGTTCACCCGCGAGGGTATCTACACTTGGCACGTCCCCCTCTTCTTCTTTCTCACCGGGTACCTATGGGCGGCTCGGCGTCCGCTCCAGACCGAGGTTGGTAAACGCACACGGACACTACTCGTGCCGTACATGTGCTGGCTGGTCGTGATTTCCGTCCCTTATATCGGACTCTCGGTGTTCAAGGACTCGAAAGATCCGTGGCCTCTCGTACTCGAGATCTTGTGGGGCGGATCGAACCTCGGTCGACCGTACTCCGCGTTCTGGTTCGTGACCGCACTGTTCTTTGCTGCGCTGTTTCTTCGATCGCTGCAGCGCCTACCTGCGTGGGCTTCATGGGTGATCGCTCTCGGTGGTCTGGCGATCTGCTATGCGAATAGCTCAGTAGCCTCTGCATTCCCGCTTTCCGTTGGTATCGCGGTCCCCGCAATGCTGTTCGTGCTCTTGGGTTCAGCGTTCCGCGCCATCCGACCGCGTATGCGGTATCCGCTATCGACCGGGATCGCTCTGCTGGGCCTGTCCACGGTGCTTGTGCTGTTCGGATGGAGCGCTCCGCTGGACATGAAGCAGGCCGACTTCGGCACGCCGATCGTGAGTGTGGTGGTAGCGACTGCGATCTCCGCCGGTCTACTGCTCGTCGCGGAGCGCACGATCACATGGACCGGTCATGCAGCGGCATGGACGATTAAACTGGCCGCCACCGGATTCATGGTCGTGCTGACGCACGCTGCGGTCTTGTGGTTGCTTCGAACCCCGCCGACCGGGAGTTGGCTTGATTTCGGTCTCGCGTTGACCGTCCCCTGGCTCGCAGCCATCCTTGTCTCCTTCACCGGCCTATCTGCTTACCTGCTTGGCGTCGCTCCACCGAAAGCAAGGCATCGACTCACCTCCCCCAGGACTTCGGACGCCCGCTAGTGTCACTATGTTCACGTCGTCGAGTCTTAGTTTGGAGATCGTGTACATGCTGGACATGGTCAAGCGCTTCGTAAGATCTGCCCCCATCTGGGCCTGGTTCCTGATGCTTCTCTGCGTGGTCGCGATAGTCGTAGGCCTGATCGTCGCCGGCAACCGAACTGCACCGAGTGTCGAGTCGGCTCCGCCGACCACCCACATGACCCAGAATCCGCCGTCGTGAAGCCAATTCCGCCGGATCATTTGAAGTTGGCCACAGGGAATGTGTTACGCCGCGTCGTGACAACTCGCCCATACTGTCCTGATGCCTGACCCGTTTCACGCCTTGGTGCTCATGAACTTGTTGTTCGTTGTGGGCGCTTGGTGCCTAGCCCGGCCGAGCTATGGTGCAGCGGCATCCCTCACAGCCGTCGCGGTTGCGTGGGCTCTCTGGAACCAGCCGATCGAGGGTCGCGTCCTGGTGTCGTTCAGCATCGAACATGGCATCACCGAATCCGACGTGTTGTCCGTGGTTGCGGTGGCAATAGCAGCGATCGCTGCCTTGAGAGTCAAAGCCCGGCCGACCCACTGATGCGATATACCCGGAATTGGGGAGTCCCGCTCGGACTGGTGACGGTCATCGCGAGGCTGGCGATCCCGGCGCCGTCGTCCCAGAGGGTCGGGTAGCGGACATTGATGGCGTCGAGAAGTCCGAGACCCTGGGGGCGGGGAGTCAGAATGTATTGCACTCCCCTGGCTGCCGGCTGATTGAGCTTGCCGAAGAAGTCGTAGTCGCTGCGGATGACGAACTGTTCGGGCCGGTCGGAGAACAGCCAGATCCGGGAGATGCCAAACGTGTCGACCAGGACGGAGCCCGGCGGAAGGGCTTGGTCGTCGAACCAACCGGCCACATTGCGCGAGACGTCGCCGAACCAGTAGAACCAGAACTCCGACGGCGGGTAGCGGTCGGGCCAGAACGCCGACCGCAGTCCGTACTCCTCTTTTCCCGGCGCCGGGTTGAGCATCGAGGTCGCGGTCACCGGTAGCGAAGTGGCCAGGACCAGGACCATCAGCGCGGTGAGCCAGCGGTGGGTGCTGCGGGCGACCCTTCGTGGCTCGCTTCGCTCGCACCTCAGGGAACGGAAAGCACCCTTGCTCCTCGCTCCACCCCGGGGCCCGGCCACGACGAGGATGCCGACGACGACCAGCGGGGTCGCTGCCATGTAGAAGCGGAACCAGCCGAAGGTCGAGCCGAGGATCACCGCTGACATCTGGAACAGCAGCACCGAGCCGAAGATCGTGCCGACCACCGCAGCGTCGATGCGGCGGGTCCGCACCGCAACCCAGGCGACGATCGGCAACACGGCGAACAGCAGGGGTTGCATGCCGAGCAGGTTGCCGGCGATGACCTCGGTGAGCGGACCGGCACCCACGTCGTCGACGGAGATGATGCCGGCCGCCGCGACCTGCGCCGCGTTGCCGTACTGGGATGAGAACTGCGAGAACGCGCTCCCGTCGAGCAGCCAGCCGAGACCCGCCCACAGGACGAACGCGAACACCGCGGGCAAGGCGACGATCACCGCATCGTGCAGCCCGAACGGGACGCCCGCTCGCCAGGACTCTCGTCCGGGCTCGGCGGAGCGGTGTCGCCGCGTCGACACGACCAACACCCCCAGCGCCACACCTGCGGCAGCCGGAAGTGCCTCGTACCGGGTCAGGTACGCAAAGCCGAGCGCCACGCCCGCAACGACGAGATCGATGACGTGGAACCGATTCACCCAGAGCAGGATTCGACGACACGCCCACAGGAGGAAGAACAGGAACGGCGCCTCGCTCATCCCCATCCCCGCGTACAGCACCACCATCGGATTCAGGGCGAAGGCCGCGACCGCGGTCCAGCGCAGGAGACGGCCGCAGCCGTAATCGAGTGCGATGCGACGCACCTGCCAGCCCGCGCCGGCCATGAACACCGCGCTCATCACCGCGCCGGCGAACCCGACGCGCCGCAGCTCCGGCCAGTGGTCCAACGGCCAGTGGGCCGTCAGCTCCACAAGCGGGATCTCGACCAGGCTGGGCAGCGGGTTCCAGACGAACCCGATGGCGCCGAGGTGCGGGTCCCGACTCCAGATCGTGAAGCCCGCATTGCCGACTCGGCTGCTCGCATCCGGATTGATGTACCCGACAACGAGATACAGGTACACACCGACGGCCAGGTACGCGGCGCACAATCCGAGGAACAGCCACAGTCCCCACCACTGGACCCGGGTGAGGCGGCGTCGACGATCCTCCGCCGCCTCCGACGGTACGACGGTGCTCCGAAGCGCCTCGACGGTCACGGCGTCGACGAGTCGGGCGCCTCGACAGGTTTCGCCGACCTGCGCCGGTACACCGCCACCCCACCGGCGATGAGAACGGCGACGGCCACGACGGCGACGCTCACACCCAGCCACATCAGCCAGTCGGTGCCGACCTGTTCGACCTGCGCGCGCGGACCGTCCGCCCGGATGGTCATCAGTTCTGCCTGGCCTGCGCGACCCGCCACCAGCACGTCGCCGCGCAGGTTCGCGAGATCCCCCTGCTGCTCATCGAGGTACGCGAACAGCGGGTCGACCAGTCCCCACGACCCCGAGGTGGTGACCAAGACGACGGTGCGGGAGTTATGTGCGAACGCCTGGATACTCCCCAGGCCGCCGGGGATCGCCAGTCGGATCTTGGAACTCAAGTCGACCAGTGTCGACGAATCCTCGGTGTTCACCGGCGGGTCGAGCGGCCGGGCCTTCGTCGAATCCGCGACGATGAGCGCGCCGGTGGTGCTCGCGATCGCCTGGTCGAGCGGAACCAGTACCGGCGACAACGGGGTCGCCGAACTCCGCTGGACCGAGGCGATCAACTGCGCGGCCGCGCCGAGCTGAGCGGGATCGGTGGTGTCCAGAGCGACCTGGACGGTCGGCTGCCATCCGAGCGGCACCGACGAGAAGCCGCCCATCCGCACCGGAGTCGTACTCGACGATGCCGTCGACGACGGGTCGATCTGGAAAGTGAGCGGCACACTGCGCGGCGTACACGCACCCGGGCCGGGCTCGTACGAGATCCGGAACTCGAGCGGTTCGTTCGCCGCGACCTGCGCTGCGGGGATGGTGAACCGGGTGTCGAGCGCGCCCGTGGCGTTCAGTGCGCTGGTGTGCAGGACTTCCCCGCCGCTGACGGCGAGGACGTTCGCCCGCTCGTCAGGACGGACCGGCGTGTAACGCGCCATCAGGTGCACGTCCACCTGACCGGGGCGGCCCAGTGCGAGCATCGTCGGGTCGAATCCGGGTACGAGCGAGGTGCTGCCGAGCACCTCGGTGGTGAGTCGATCCGAGAACTCGCCGAAGGTCACCGAGTTCGACCCCTGCACCTCACGTCGTTCGACCGATTCGACTGCCGCGGTGTCGGTTTGCGCCAGAACGGCGAGCCCGTCGCGGAACAGCGCGACCTGGTCGGGCAGGGACTTCGCATCGCCGCTGACCACCAGCGCCGCGCCTCGCCGGCCGGGATTCTCCAGTCGGACTCCCCCGACACCGCCTTCGTCCCGGATGATCACCGTCCGGTCGAGCGGGTTGCCGGAACCTTCGCCGCGGCCGAGGGGGCCTTGGACCACGTCGATCGACACCCGTTGCGGCCGATAATGGTCGGTGATCGCCGCGACGACGCCGAGAGTCGCCTGTGCGACGGCGGCGCTGGGACTCTCGGGGGTGACGATCGTGACGTCACCGACCACGGTCCCGAACACATCCTGGATCGTGCGGGGCGGAGCCGCTACCCCGCCGAAGTCGACACGCAGCCCGGTCAGCGACACATCCGGGATCGGCCCGCAGACCGAATCCCCGGCCGCGCTGCGCAATGTCAGGCGTAGGTCCGCGCGCCCGTTCTGTCCCACCGGCACCGCGCCCAGCGGAACGGCGAACGGCGTGCTCAGCTGACGCGGGCCGAACCGAGGGACCACGATGGTGCCGACGATCGTGCCGTCGCCTCGCGCGACCTGGATGAATGCGTCGGAGACATTCGTCGCCGTTGCCACGACACCGGTGACTCTGGTCGGCGACATGCCCTGCGGCACCGGAATGCTCACGCCCACCGCGACATCGGTGCTGTCGAAGGACACCGAGTTGCCCATACCGAGCTGTCGCCAGTCCAGCGTCGTCGCACCCGGTGCCACCTCTCCCGAGACCCCATCGCCGGGCGCGGCCGCGGCGGGCGCGGCGGCAAGTGTGGCGATCACCAGCGCCGTCGCCAGCAGACACCACAGGCGACGAAGGCGTGCGCGGACGGTGCTAGTCATTCTCGGGACCTTTCGGGGTTGTCGGGACGCCGGGCATGGCGGACAGGCCGTGCACGGTCTTCTCCCAGTACGAGGGCTTGTAGATGAGTTGGGCCATGCTCTTGATCGCCGCCATCGACTGCAGGAACCAGTAACCGGGCACCAGCAGTGCCGCGACGAGGAGATACGGCTTGTCGAGCGTGCGGGCGGAGACGACCCCGAGCATGATGGTCGCCAGATTCCCCACGGTGAACATCACCAGGCACAGGTAGTAGATGGGCCCCGGGAACACGTCGTTCATGAACTCCGGCTTGCCCGCGAACCACACCAGCAGCAGGGTCCAGAAGAGCAGGTTCAGCGTGTTGGCGATCGGCATACCGGCGGTCAGGTTCGAGATACGCAGCGCCGGAACCACTCCGAGCTCACGGACCATCGCCACCGGATGGCGGGTGTGGACCAGGAACGTCTGCAGGTAACCCTTGTACCAACGAGATCGTTGACGAACCCAGTTCACGACGTCGGCGTTGGCCTCCTCCCCCGTCAGGGAGTCCACGACCACCGTGCGATACCCGTAGCGCGCCAACCGAATACCCAGGTCGGCGTCCTCGGTGACGTTGAAGGCGTCCCAGCCGCCGACCTCGCGGAGGACGGCGGTGCGAATGTGGTTCGACGTCCCGCCCAGCGGAATGACACACTTCGACGCACTGAGCGCGGGCAGCATGTAGGAGAACCACTGGTCGTATTCGATCGAGAACCACCGGGTCAGCAGATTCTCGCGCTCGTTGTAGTAACCCAGCCGCGCCTGCACGGAAGCCACCTCGCGCGGACTGTTCGCGAACACCGCTGCGGCTCTGCGCAACTGCAAGGGATCGGGGATGTCTTCGGCGTCGTAGATGGTGACGAGGTCGCTGCGTTCCGTCGGCAGACCCATCGCATGATTGCAGGCCTTCGGTTTGGTACGCGGTTCGCTCGGTGGCACCAGCACCGGGGTGATTCCGGCGAGGTCGGCACGCTCGACGGCCTCGATGGTCTCCCGATCGTCCTCCTCCAGGACGAGGAAGATGTCGAGTTTGTCTGCCGGATAGTCGATCCTGCCCACACCGGCGACCAGGTTGGCGACGATCTCGGGTTCGCCGTACACCGGCAGCAAGACGGTGTACACCGGCAGGTCGTCGTCAGGGATGGCGCGTGCCTCGTCGTCGGACACCGTGATGACACCGCGCCCGGACATCCCGCGGATCACCAGGACGAACTTGTCGAGGCTGGACACCAGGAAATAGACGGCGCAGACGCTCAGAGTGACCGCGAGGGTGGTCCGCCACGACGCAGCACATCCGACGGCGACCAGCACGACGACGATCAGCAACCCGATCCGCTGCCCCCGACTCAACGAACTCCGCGCCGAAAGCACCTGTACGTGAAGCGGGTTGACGTTCCGGGCCGGCCCGGTGGTACTCATCGTCGCGGCAGTTGTTCGCCGGCGTCGACCATCGACCATGCGAGATCGGTCAATGCCGCGTCGACGGCGGTGTCCCCCGCGACGGGTTCATCATCGTCGTCGACACCGCCGCGGATGAGCCATCCGATGGGTTCGACGACAGCTGTCGTATAACTGGGCAGGCGAGGTTCGGGTACGTCCTCGGGACGGGTCTGGTCGCGAGCTGCCATGAGGTAGAAGGCCGTGTACCGGTCGCCGCCGGCGTCCGGGGTGCGCCAGCCCCAGAATCGGCCGGTCCACAGTGCGTCATCGGACGTCCGGACGGCCTCGGACGTGTTCGAGATGCTCCCGATCTGCGTGTGCAGATCGCCGGCCGCGGACGGGGTGTCCGCGATGACCGCGGGCGGCACCGTCTCGTACCAGAGCCCCCGGCGGTAGCTGGCGAAACGCCCGGGGTCGGTGGTCGAGTACACGTCGAGGTAGGCGGCCGTCACCGGGTTCTTCGCGGTCGCGGACCACGGCGGGGTGAGCCGATACCGGCGCACGTCCCCGCCCTTGCCCATCGCCCGAGGCCCCCAGTCGAACACCTGCGGTACGGAGATACCGATACCCAGCGTGCGGAGCTGGGTCAGCCAACTGACACCAACCGTCGGCGGCGCAACGATATTCACCGAGTTCTGCGCCTGCGGCACAAAGGCCAGGATGAAGACCGCCACCATCCAGCCCGCGGCGAGCGTGGCGATCGACTGCTTCGGCAATCCCGAACTCGACCGCGCGGGCCGGCGGGCCAGTAGGCGAGCGCCGAGGGCCATCGAGGTCACGACGCCGGCCGGCACGGAGTACGCCAGTGCCGGCGTGTCCTGCAACGCGACGACCAGAGCGAATCCGACCATCCCGGCCGCCACCGCGGTCGCCAGCGCGAGGCGCGGCCGATTTCGCAGCGACAGATAGGCCACGATCAGCGCGAGGCACAACGTCAGGAAGCCGAACGCGAACGTCGACCCGCCCAGCACCTGCCCCAGGAGCAAGAAGTTGGGCGGGAAGCACGTCAACACGAACAGCCACACCAGATAGCTGCGCACCACACGCCGGATACCGAAACTCACGATCGACGCGGCGAACACCCAGATCAGCAGCGGGATCAGGTCCGCATGCCAGAAGGCGGCCACCGCGGGGATGCGCGGGACGACCAGCGTCGCGGTGAGTCCCAATGCACCACCCAGGACGAGGACGAGTATGCGATCGAACTCGCCGTCGCCGATCTCGCGCCCCCGGGCACGAGTCACGAGACCAAAGGCGATCATCACCCCCCAGAGCGGGACGAACAGCAGATAGGTCGTCGGCGACCCGGCCAGCGCCGCCTCGAAGTTCGCGACCAGAGCCGGCGCGAACGCCAGCATCCCGGCGCCCACGGTGGACAGATAGCGGACACCGACCGACACCTCACGGCGTGCGGTGAACGCGGACCAGGCGCCGTGCGGGCCCCGGCGGTGCGGCGTCGATGCGGCAGCGTTGCCGACGGCCGCAGCGTTGTCGACGGCGGCGGCGTGGTCGGCGGCGGCAGCGGAGTCGACGACGTACGGCGATACCGCAGGCACAGCAGAATCAAGAACAGACACGAGCCCTCCCCAGGACTGCGCCCGGTCTTGGAGCCGAGCGCTTCACCCCGACCCGCTGTCACTCCCGAAGGCCCCCTGACGTGCGAGTCGAGGAATGAAATGAGCCTATCCTTCGATTGTCTTTTGACAACACAAAGATTGGTTGTCAACTGTCCCGATATGGCCGATGACGCCACCACGAGCACCAGGCGCCCAATGGCCCACTGCCTCGACAAACGTTGCAGTACAACACATTCAGCAGAACGATCCGAACATCGGCCGAACGCGGGAAACGCTTACGTACGTGGCTGACGTCACCGCACATGTCTCAGATTTCGCGCCCCAGCGCCTCGAGGCACACTGGGTCACTTGACCAAAAACGCAGTGGCACTTGGGGAGTCACAACCGTGGGTTGTCGTCCGGCAACCGCCACCCACCGAATGCCCACCGGCAGTGGTCACCCTGTGTGCGTCGACACCGTGGATGTCCGGGCGACCGCGTCGACCGCCTCGAGGAACGGCGGGATGAAGAAGCGGGCGTTGAGCACGCAGCAGGCGTGGCCCCCGTCGACCTCGAACCGACGGGCGCCGGGAATGCCGTCGAGCAGCAGTTGCTGACGTTCGGGTTCCACGACCCGGTCGCGCAGCGAGACCACCACCGAGGTCGGGACGTCGACCTCATCGAGCCAATCGCGGGAATCGAACTCGCCGAGACCGTTCCCGAAGTCACCGAGGTGTGACAGCGGCGTCGACAAGAACTGCCGCAGCGCCCACACCGTGGTGTGTGACGTCTTGTCCAGGCTCGCGTCCGAGACCCGCGGCAGCACCCGGTACACCGGACGCAGGATGCGTCCCATCCGCTCGGACGACGCACGGTGCCGTGGATCGCGGGTGCTGAAGTACGGGCCGGTGGAGCAGAGCACGAGTCCCGACACGCGCTCCGGGTGTCGGCGCCACACCAACTGCGCGATGCCGCCGCCCATCGAGAAGCCGGCGGCGATGAAGCGATCGATCCCCAGTACGTCGGCCAGCGCCACCACGTCGTCCGCGCAATCACGCAGGTCGAACCGCTCGGATTCGATGCCACGCCCGTGCCACCGCGCGTCCAGTGTGATCACGCGGTAGCGATCGTTGAGAGCCGGGATCGTCGGATACCAGCACAGCAGGCCCGTGGTGAGCACCGAGTGCAACAGGAACACCGCGGGTGCGTCGCGCGGACCCGAGTCGGTGACGAACGCGCGACCGCGGCCGGGGAGCTCGACCATCCGTCCCTCCGGGACGTCCCGGGCCGGGTACGGCGTGAAGACGTGGCGGGCGGCGCGCACGGTGCCCCGCAGTAACTCGGCGATCACTCCGACAACGGTACGGGAGTTCGGGTACCCAGAAACGGGGACGTGAGATGCTGGTCACATGATCGACATCGCCCGACCGAAAATCGAGGGGTCGATCGCCGTGGCCGACGGCGGTCGTCGAATCGGGTTCGCGGAGTACGGATCGGCCACCGGACGAGCCATCATCTGGCTCCACGGCACGCCGGGGGCGCGTCGACTTCGCCGAGGTCCTCGAGGCACTCGGCATCGACGACTTCGCGGTGATCGGATTGTCGGGCGGTGGGCCCTACGCGCTGGGCCTCGCACACGCCTTCCCCGAGCGGGTGGTCGCGGCCGGAATTCTCGGCGGTGTCGCGCCGACGGTCGGGCCGGACCGCATCGGCGGCGGTGCGATGCGACTCGGCACCCTTCTGGCACCGCTGGTCAACCTCGCGGGCGCTCCCATCGGCCAGGCCCTCAGCGTCGCGATCGGTTTCGCGCGACCCATCGCCGAACCGGCCATCACGATCTACGGTCGGTTCTCTCCGCAAGCCGATCGAGAGTTGTTGGCGCGCCCCGAGTTCCGCGCGATGTTCCTCGACGACCTCTTACACGGCGGGAGTCGTCGGATGGAGGCGCCGTTCGCCGACGTCGTCGTGTTCGCCCGCGACTGGGGCTTCCGCGTACCCGACGTCAAGGTGCCCGTGCGGTGGTGGCACGGCGACGACGACCACATCATCCCGTACGCACACGGTGAACACATGGTGTCGCTGCTGCCCGACGCCAAGCTGTTCGAGATGCCCGGCGAGAGCCACCTCAGCACGCTGCACATGGCCACCGACATCATCGACGAGCTGCTCGCCCTGTGGGATCAGTCGCGACCGCCGTTGGGCGAGTAACTCCTCACCCGGTGGGTGCGGTGGCCGACAGTCCGGCCGCCAGTCCCAGCGCCACCGCCATCAGGGTCAGTTCGACGGCCGCCGCCCGGATCGAGCCCGCCTCGGTCGTCCGGTGGCGCCGGGCCGCGGGCAGCCAACGACGCCGGTGCCAGGTGGCGATGCCCACGAGAATCGCGAGCACCGCCACCTTGGCCAGCAGAATCCGTCCGTAGCCGCTGGTGACGAGGCCGGCTGGGCCGTCGACCTCGGCGAGACCGGCGATCACGCCGGTCACGGTGAGCACCCCGACGGCCCACGGCGCGCGGCTCGAGAAAACGGGCAGGCTGCGTGCCCACCCGGACCTTCCCCGCACCGAGATCGCCATCGCGGCGAGGAGTCCGCACCACCAAGCGGCGGCCAGCGCGTGGGCGCCGATGAGGAACGGACCCCAGGAGTCGTTGCCGGCATGGCCGCTGATCGCGGTCGCGAGAACCCCGATTCCCGCGAGGGCGCCGACCACCAGGACGGGGATCGCGAGGTCGGTGAGCAGGTCGAGGACTGCCCAGCCGAGGATCAGGATCGCCGCGACCAGAGCCACCATCTCGGGCGCGCCCGAGAACAGTACGTCGCCGAAATCGCGGGCCGTGACGTCGAGGACATCGGTGCCGGACCGGTCGGCGGTGCGTACCCACCCGCTGACCAGCACCGCCAACACCCAGGTGGCGGCGAGCACGCCGATCACCCGGGTGGACGGGACGGCGTCGACGGTGGGCAACGCACCCAGGCCGAGGAGGATCACCGACACGCCGAGCGCCAGTGTCGTGGGCACGGCGAACAGGTCCGGACCGTCCGGGCGGGCGAGCAGCCAGCTCGCCGCGAGCCCTCCGAAGAGGACCGCGGCGCCCGACAGGACCGGCACACCGGCACCCGCCCTCATCGACTCAGTTCTTCGCAGTGGGACGCCGGCTCATCCAGAAGACGACACCGAGTCCGACGACGAGGACCACGGCCGCACCGACGATGAAGTACCACACCGGAATTCCCTCGTCGGATGCCGCGTCGGATGCTTCGATCGCCGGCCCGGGCTCACCGTTGCCGGCCACCGTGAGCTCGAAGCTCCGCTGCCCGCTGATGACGTGCCCGTCGGCGGAGGTCACCCGGTAGTTGACGACATACTTGCCTGTCGGCCCCAGCTCACGTACCCCGACCCGCAGGTCGGGGCCGTCGACTGTCGGCTCGCCGGACTGCCAGTAGTGGTCGTCGGGGCCGACGACGTTGAGCACCGCGTACGACGACTGGATCGGCTCGTTGAACGTGAGCGTCACCGATTCCGGCCCGCTCTGCAGTGCCGCGCCGTCGGCCGGGTCGGAGGACACGAGACGAGAGTGCGCCGACGCCGCGGGTGCTGCCCAGGACCCGACCAGTCCGAGGCACGCGAGGGCGGCGAGCACGACCACGACACGTCGCCCGAGCTGCGGGCCGCGACGCATGAGGTCACGCATTGCCGCCGCCTCGGCCGTTGCGTCGGAGTGCGGTCAGCGCGGCGAGTCCGAAGACGGTGCCGAGGGCTCCCACCACCAGGCCGATCCCGCCCAGCCAGCGAGCAGCCGAGTCCTCCGACGAGGCCGACGCCGACGTGTCGGAGCTCGCATCCGCCGACGCGGTCTCCGCGGCATGGGCACCACCGTGGTGACCGCCGCCCTCGGACGGAGCCAGGGTCAGGGTCGGTGCGGGCCGCTCGGGCTCGGAGCCGTCAGCCGGGGTGGGCTGATTCCAGTCGGCGATCTCACCGTCGGCGTAGGTCTGCAGAGCGGGGAGTTCGACGGTCTCCTGCTCGGGGAACGGTCCGCCCGAGAAGCGGAACTGGGCGAACTGGCCGACCGGGACGCCGGGCGAACCGGGTTCGGCGGTCCAGGTGATCTCGGTGACCAGGTCGTCCTTCTTGGTGACGATGGACTTCCATCCGGGCATCACCTCGGGCCGCGCGGACTTCAACCCGGGCAGCGTCACACGCAGCGACGTGGTGGGGGCGGCATCGGACTCGTTGGGGACGACGAGGTCGACCACGCCGTAACCGCCCTGGGAAAGGGTCGGGGCGTTGGCCGTCACGTGGGCCGAGGCCACGCCCGCGCCGGTGAGTGAGGCGAGCCCGACGACGGCCGCGGCGGTTGCGGGCAGGACGATGCGGCGGGCGATCGTGGCCCGCGACGTGCTGATCTTCATGAGTGTTCTTTCGATGGTGTCGGATTTCCGGTGCGGAGGTGCGCGCGCAGGGACCCCACATCACCAGGTGTGATCCGGGGTCGCGGCGTCAGAATCCGCGCGGTGGTCCGCGAACGCCGGTTCCCCCGAGGTCGGGACCGGACAGCACACACGGTTGCGCCCAGAAGACCGGCGCTGCCCCCGGGGCGGCCGGCAGAACCGGTACCGCCAAGGAGCGGATGACCGAACCCATCGACGCCAGTAGGTGGGCACCGACAACGATCAGGATCGCGCTGAGCGGGATGGCGATCAGATGCGTGAGCAGCATGGGCAACGCCGGTGTCGCGTGCGCCGCGTGACCGGCGTCGAAGGCGACGGACCAGTGGCAGGCGATCTGGGCGGCGGTGAGCACGGCGGCGGTCGACGCCGCGGCGGGTAGCAACCGGCGACGGCGCGACACCACGAGCATCGCGGCGACGACACCGATGGCCCCGCTGAGCAGTAGCCCCGAGGAGCTGGGGGCGGCACCCCCGGCCGCACCGTGCGCGGCGACCGCGACCGTCGGGACCACACCGGCCGCGGCGACGCGCGTGAACGCGTCGGACGTGCGGTCGGTGCGGGACATGGCCCTCATCCTAGGAGTGGAGTCGACCAACCCGGCCACCGAGTCGGGGTGCGGTGACAGAATCGGGGTCATGTCGTCGGACGGAAGCGGTGTGGAGATTCGTGAGCTGTCCTCGCCTGACGAGCTGGAGGACCTGATGCGGGTCTTCGACGACGTCTGGCGGCCGGACCCGACGAGCCGCCCGGTCGGGACCGACATGCTGCGAGCCCTCACCCACACCGGCAACTACGTGGCGGGCGCGTTCATCGGCGACGATCTCGCGGGTGGGAGCGTGGCATTCCTGGCCACCCCGATCGGCGAGGCGCTCCACAGTCACATCACCGGGGTGACTCGCCGCGGCCGTGGCCATCACGTGGGCTTCGCGATGAAGATGCATCAGCGGCAGTGGGCACTGGACCGGGGGTTGTCGACGATCACGTGGACCTTCGATCCGCTCGTCGCACGGAACGCCTACTTCAACATGACCAAGCTGGGGGCGACTCCGCTCCACTACTACGAGGACTTCTACGGCGACCTGGGCGACGAACTCGGCGGCGGCGCCGACTCGGACCGGGTGCTGATGACGTGGGATCTGTTGTCGGAGAACGATGTCGAGGAGCCCAGATCGGTCGACGAGGAGTTGGCCCGGGGCGCGGTGCGGGTCATCGACACTGACGACCCGTCGAGGCCGGTGGCCCACCATGAGCGGATCACCCCGGAGGCCGGTGCCGTCGTCGAGGTGCCACGAGATGTCGAGTCGATGCGGGTGAATGCCCCGCTCGAGGCCGCACGCTGGCGGATCGCGGTGCGAGATGCGTTATCGCCATTACTCGTCGACGGCGACGCCCGCCGGTCGGTGCGGTTTCTCCGGTCGGGCCACTATGTGTTCGGTCCGTCGGGGTCGGGAGCGCGGTGACGTCGACGTCGACACCGGTGGAGCTGCATCCGTCCGACTGGCACCGCCATCCGCACACGCTCGCCGACGTCCTGCCCACGGCGTCGGGCGCATTGGGGATCACCGATCCGGTGACAGGACTGGCTGTCCCGACCGGGGATTCGGTCGTCGTCCTGCTGGTCGACGGTCTGGGTGCGACGCTGCTCGACCAGTACGCCGAGCATGCACCGACCCTGCGCGAGCTGACCTCGACAACGCTGCGCGCCGGCTTCCCCGCAACCACCGCGACCAGCATCCTGTCCCTCACCATGGGGACGTCGTGCGGTGTGCACGGCATCATCGGTTACAGCTTCCGGCCCGACGACGAGTGCCGCACCCGCGGTTCGCGACGTGTGTTGAACTCGCTGCGCTGGAGCCTCGACGACGCGCAGGGACCGTCGGCGCTGATGACCTATCCCCCGGCTCTGGTGCGCACCGAACGCGGGAGTCTGGAAAACCTTGCCGCCGAAGGTGTGCGGGTGACCTATGTGATGCCGGGCGAGTTTCGTGGCACCGGCCTGACGATGGCCGCGTTCCGTGCTTCGGGCCAGTATCTGCCCGCCGTCACCCCGGACGGCATTCGGGAGGCGGTCACCACGACGGTGCGTCGTCGGAGCAGGCACCGGCGGTTCGTCTACGCCTACTACAGCGAACTCGACATGGCCGGCCACATCCACGGGCCCGGGTCCGAGCCGTGGCTGGAGAAGTTGCGCATCGTCGACAGGATGGTCGCCGACCTCGCCGCCGAGCTGCCGTCGGGCACCACCCTGCTCGTCACCGGCGACCATGGCATGATCACCGCCGACCGCGCCATCGACATCGACACCACCCCTGCGCTTCTCGACGGAGTCGACGCCGTCGCGGGCGAGGCCCGGGTCCGACACGTCTACGCCGCCGCCGGCTCCGAGAGCGACGTGCTGGCCGCATGGTCGAGCCACCTGGGGGACGCCGCCCATGTCGTCTCGCGGGAACAGACCGTCGACGAGGGATGGTTCGGCCCGGTGGTGACCGACGCCGTCGCGCGCCGCATCGGAGACGTCGTCGCGGTGGCACGCGGCACCACGACGCTCACCCGGAGCAAGAAGGAGACGATGGAGTCGATGATGCTCGGCCATCACGGCGCCTGGACCGCCGACGAACAGCTCGTGCCGCTCCTCGTGGCGTCGGGTTAGGCGAGCCCGCCCCGATTTCGTAGCGTCAATGCGCGCTATATCCCCTCTGTTGCTACGGATTGCCGGAAGGGGCATCCTCGTCGGTCACGAGGTCGAGACGGACACCGAGCAGGCGGACCGGACGTTCGATCTCGAACCGGCCGAGCAGGTCGGCGACCACCGGCTCGAGGGCGTCGTACTCGAGGGTCGGTGCGGGCAGCTTCCGGGATTTGGTGCGCGTGTAGAAGCTCGTGGTGCGCACCGTCACCGCCACCCGGAACGGAAGCCGTTCCTCCGCGAGCACCTGGTCGAGAAGCTCACGAAGGAGACCTGCTGCGGCGGAACGCATCTCGATCGGGTCGCTGAGGTCGGTCGCGAACGTCCGGGACTTGGAGTGCGAGCGCGCCAGCCATGGCTCGGCGGTGATGGTGGAGTCGCCGCCGCCGCGGCAGAGCACGTACAGCCAGTTGCCCTGGTGGGGGCCGAAAGTCGCGATCAGATCGTCGCGCGGCGTGGCGATCAGGTCGGTGACGGTCGCGATGCCGGCATCGGCGAGCTTGCTCGATGTCTTCGGGCCGACGCTCCACAGATCGCGGGTGGGTCGGGCGCCCATGAGATCGAGCCAGTTGCGGTCGTCGAGAAGGAACACCCGCGGCGCGTCGACGACGCCGTCGGGAGCCGAACCCGGTGGACGCTTGGCGAAACCGGTGGCCATCTTGGCGCGCTGTTTGTTGTCGCTGATGCCGACGCAGCTGGTGAGGCCGCAACGGGCGAGGATGTCACCGCGGATCTGCTCGGCGAGCGCGGTGATCGCCGCATCGTCGTAGGGGTCGTCCTCGACGCCGCGCGCACTGACGCCCAGATAGGCCTCGTCCCAGCCCCACACCTCCACCGGATGGCCGGTCGCGCGCAAGACGTCCATCACATCGGCCGACGCCGCGTCGTAAGCACCCATGTCCAGGGGCAGGTAGACGGCGTCGGGCATCTTCCGATGCGCCGCGCGCAACGGCATCCCGGCCCGTACGCCGACATCGCGCGCCTCATACGACGCGCAGGTGACCACCTTGCGCGCCTCGGTGGGGTCGCCGTTGCCGCCGACGATGACCGGGACCCCGACGAGTTCGGGGCTGCGCAGCCGCTCGACCGCCACCTGGAACTGGTCGAGGTCGACATGCAGGAGCCACCGATAGCGTTGCGGAACCGTCGTGGTCACGTCGCCCAGGGTAATCCCGGTCGGGGACTTCGCGGCGAGAGTGCGTCCGCGCCCTCAGCGGGAGCCGAGGACCTCGACCTCGCCCAGCCCCGCCGACCGGCACGACGTCCGCAGCGAGTGCGGGTTGAAGCGCAAGACGTAGAGCTGCTTGACCCCGCCGGCGTCGGCGAACGCAGCACTCGCAGTCGTGATGTATCCGGCCAGAGCAGCACGGGCGGGCGTGTCGAGCGTCGAGACCGCTTCGGCCATCACCCTTTCCATCAGCGCCCGGTCACGGTGCAGTGGCGGTGGCATGAGATTCAATGCCGGAGAGGCGGTTCCGCAATTCGTCGGGTCGGTCAGCGCGTGGGTGGCCACGAGCAGGAATGCGACGGCGATCAGCATGCGGGCGGCGTCGTCCGCATCGGCCACGGCGGCGTCGAGCGCGCACACGGACCGGGCCACGGAGGTGACCACAGGAGTGTCGGCGGAATCGGGGCCGACGAGCCCGAGCGCCGCGAGGGCCTCGTCGTGCGGTGACGAGATACGCTCCGCGTCAACGGCTTCGGCGAGCATCAGGCGGAGTCGAGCGACCACCGCCTGATGGCGCAGCACAGCGGCTTCAACGTCACCGACGAGACCCTCGGAGACCTTGATGGTTCCCGGGGACGCCAGAAGCGCCTGATATCCGGGTAGGACGATCGACTCCTCGATCGAGATCGCCTCGATGATCGCCGACGGTTCGAGAAACTTGCGCGCGCCGCGTCTGGACGCGCGCACTGACAGAGCGCTGGTCAACTGAGCCCCTCCACATAGACCAAGACCTTGACATGATGACGAGAGACGAAGTGCCCGCCCCTGCGTTGACC
>NZ_JAKOIW010000037.1 GCF_022206305.1 Gordonia sp. 'Campus'
GGCACGGGGGGCGGGCGGTTCGGTGCCGGGCGTCGACTCCGGTGCGGGGGTGCCGGCTGACGGCGGCGCTCCGGCGGGTGGTGTCGCCGAGGGGGCGTTGTCGCAGCGGAAGGTGAGTTCGTCGGTCACCACGCCCTGGACCTGCTGCTCGCTCTTGTCTCTGATCAGCACGTTCTTCACCGACTGTGCCGGCCCGGACACCAGGTCGTCGACGTTCAGGGGGAACTCACAGTTGTCTTCGTAGGAGATGAACGTGTACGACGGCTTCTCCTGGTCGAGGTTTTCGACACAGACTCGCTGGACCGGATTGCTCATCGACAGGAAGAACACCTTCTCGGGCGACCCCTGGTAGACGAGGACGTCGCCGGAGTCGTCGGCGGCCACGTAGTAGTTGCTGCGGACGATCGCGCGAACCACGAAGATGCCCGCGACCAGCGCGGCCACCACGGTCAGTGCGACTCCGGCGACGATCCAGCGGCGCCACTTGCTCTTCTGCTTCGACGCGGGCTGCTCGTCGGTGAGCACCGTCGGACGCTGCGGTTCGGCCGGTGGCGGCCGCAGTGCCGCGGCGCGGCCGGCAGCGGTCGCCGGATCGGGGGTGTAGATCTCTTCGTTCCCGCCGCCGGCTGCGCCGCCGACGATGGGGCGCGAATCGCCGTACTCGGTGTCGACGACATCGGCGAGCACGACGGTGACGTTGTCCGGGCCACCACCGCGCAACGCGAGTTCGATGAGGCGGTCGGCACATTCCTTGGGATCGGCGATGGATCCCATGGTCTCGGCGAGCGTCTCCTCGCTGACGACGTCGGACAGGCCGTCGCTGCAGAGCATGTACCGGTCGCCGGCGCGGGCCTCACGCATCGTGAGTGTCGGCTCCACCTCGGTGCCGGTCAGCGCGCGCATGATCAGCGACCGCTGCGGGTGGGTGTGGGCCTGCTCGGCGGTGATACGACCTTCGTCGACGAGGGTCTGGACGAAGGTGTCGTCGCGGGTGATCTGGGTCAGTACGCCGTCGCGGTACATGTAGCCGCGCGAATCGCCGATGTGGCACAGGCCGATCCGGCTGCCGGCGAACAGGATGGCGGTGAGGGTGGTGCCCATGCCGTCGAGCTCGGGCGACTCGTGCACCTGCGCCGAGATGGCCTCGTTGCCGGCCCGCGTCGCGCGGTCGAGCTGACTGAGCAGGTCGCCGCCGGGCTCGTCGTCGTCGAGCGAACTGAGCGCGCGGATGACCAGTTGGCTGGCGACCTCGCCTGCGGCGTGCCCGCCCATGCCGTCGGCGAGGGCGAGCAGGCGGGGGCCGGCGTAGAACGAATCCTCGTTGTTGGACCGCACGAGACCGCGATCGCTGCGCGCGATGTAGCGCAACACAAGTGTCACGGGCGCAACTCGATCACGGTTTTGCCGATGCGGATCGGCGTGTTCAGCGGAACCTTGACCGCGGTCGTCACCTTGGATCGGTCGAGGTAGGTGCCGTTGGTGGAGCCGAGGTCTTCGACGTACCACTCGTCGCCGCGTCGGGAGAGCCGTGCATGGCGCTCGGAGGCGTAGTCGTCGGTCAGCACGAGTGTCGAGTCATCGGCGCGTCCGAGGAGTACCGGCTGCTGTCCGAGGCTGATCCGGGTGTTCGCCAGGGCGCCGTGCGTCACGACCAGGTAGCGGGCCGCGCCTCGGACGCCGCCACCGCGCCGACGCTTCTCCGAGCCGCCCGAGTACCGCGGGATACGCAGGCCACCTGCGGAGGCGATGTCGGCGCGCAGCGTGCGGATCACGGCGAAGACGAAAAGCCAGAGCAGCAACAAGAACCCGATACGGGTCAGCTGCAGCACCAAGCCCTGCATGTCGTGTCCACCTCCAGCGCGTGACATCTCGGTCGGTCGTACCGGTTGCGAAGACGATCGTCGGCGAAGCCGATCGCAACGGGCGGACCCGACTGCATCTTATGGGCAGATCCGCCGAACCCGGTCATTCGCATATGACAGTTCCGTATCAACCGCTCCGGCCGGTAACGATTGCCGCCCGCGTCGTGGAGGCGTTGTGTCCGGCGGTCGGGCCTGCTACTGGAACCGTACGGTGATGTCGGAGTGCCCCACCCGGATGCGGTCACCGTCGGCGAGTTCCCAGGTGTTGACCTGCAGGTCGTTGACCGTGGTGCCGTTGGTGGAGTTGAGGTCGGTGAGCATCGCGGTGGCCCCGTCCCAGCGGATCTCGACGTGACGGCGCGAGACGCCCGTGTCGGGGAGGCGGAACTGGGCGTCCTGGCCGCGTCCGATCACATTGGATCCCTCGTGCAGCTGGAAGGTGCGGTTGCTGCCGTCTTCGAGGAGAAGGGTGATCGACGACGGCGCATAACCCGCCGCCGGACGTCCGGCGCCGTAGCCACCCTGGTCGTAACCGCCCTGGTAGTCGTAGCCTGCCTGCTGCTGACCGTAGGCCTGCTGGTCGTAACCCTGGTTGTATCCCGGCTGCTGCGAGTAACCCTGGTCGTATCCGGGCTGCTGGCCGTAACCCTGGTCGTAGCCGCCCTGCTGGTAGTCGTAACCCTGCTGCCCGTAGCCGCCGGGCTGCTGGCCGTACCCCTGCTGCTCGTACCCGGGCTGGTTGTACCCCGGCTGCTGACCGTAGGCCTGCTGGTCGTAGCCGCCGGGCTGCTGGCCGTACCCCTGCTGCTCATAGCCGGGCTGTCCGTAACCGGCGGGCTGGCCGTACGCCTGCTGGTCGTAACCGCCGGGCTGCTGCTGGCCGTAAGCCTGGCCCTGGTCGTAAGCCTGCTGCTGGTCGTATCCCTGGTCGTAACCGGGCTGTTGCTGACCGTACTGGTCGTAGCCCTGCTGGTCGTAGCCCTGTCCCGAGCCCTGCTGGCCCGCGCCCTGACCGTACGGGTCGTAGGCGGGATCGGCGCCCCTGCGCTGGTCGTATCCGGGGTTCTGAGTCATCTTGGGGGCTCCTTGGTCGGGGGCGTTCGGCGGGAAAGCAACGGGTGCCGGAGGTCCGGCCGGCGGGTTGGGGGCCTTCGGTGCTCGTGCATCCTGCGGCTGTTCCGTACGCGCAGCCACCGGGCGGGGCCGCGCATCCGGGTTGACCGTGCCGCGAGCGCGGAAGATCCCCGTGTGCAAGGACGGCGATTGCTCGAACTCTACGACGACCTTGCCGTAGGTCTGCCATCCGTTGTCCTTGATGAAGTTTTCCAAGTGCTTCGAGAAAGTCTTGCGGTTCAGCTCGTATTCCGCAGCGATGTGCTGATGATCGGTCGGGCTGAACAGCAACGTATAGGCGTTGGCCGCAAGGACGGTACCGTCACCGAGGTTCTCGAGCGACTCCTCGGCTTCTCGCTGCAGCCCGTTCTCGATCTCCTGCGGGGCCACCTGACCACCGAAGACGCGAGCAAAACCGTCGTCGACCGCACCTTCGAGCTTGCGTTCTAGTCGTTGCAGGATCCCCACCGAGACCTCCTTTCGCGGCATTAGAGCGTGTCGCCGTGCATCTGGCCTTGTTTGATGATAGCGACAACAAGGGCCAACTGTGCCACCAAGGCAACTGGTGCACCGTGTGCACCATCTGTCCCAATGGTCTGTTTCCGACGTTCGACGTAACCTGACGTACTGCACAAATGCAACGTCGGCGAACGAGTTTTGTTTCGGTGGCGGCGTGCTGCTATCGTCGTCCAGTCGCCGGACGCACCCAGTTCGACGACATGCCCACCGGAACTCCGGTGGCCACGGGCGAGTGGCGGAATGGCAGACGCGCTGGCTTCAGGTGCCAGTGTCCTTCGGGACGTGGGGGTTCAAGTCCCCCTTCGCCCACCGAGAGCGGATTCGCTCCACACGACGACAAGGTCAGGTTGCGCACAGCGACCTGACCTTTCTCGTTTCCGGTGCGGGGATGATACGCGCGTGCGCCGCCTGTCGCGACACCTGCCACAGTGGACCCGGAGTCGACCGCGGAGGTGTGGGGTATGAACAAGGACCGCGATCGCGACCCCGACGGTCGCGCTCGCCAGGCCCGCCCGCGTGACGAGCTGGGTCGCCCGCTGCCGTACGGCGCGCAGGGCGTCGAACCCGTCTCCGAGGATCCGTTGCCGCCGGAGGAGACGATCGCGCTCGCCCGGCAGCTCCTCGACGAGGGCCGGCCGTTTTCCGCCCACGAGGTCTACGAGACGCGGTGGAAGTCGTGCCCACCGGAGGAGCGGCCGCTCTGGCAGGGACTTGCGCAACTCTGCGTCGGCCTGACTCATCGTCGACGCGGCAACACCGTCGGGGCTCGTCGCCTCTTCGAGCGGGCCGCCGCGCGGCTCGTCGACTACGAGCGGTCCGGCGGGCCGACGTATGGGCTGGACTTGGCGGCGATCCGCGACGATGCCCGGGCCGAGATCGAGTCCTGACGGTTCGTCACACCGTGCGATACCGCAGGAGCGAGACGCCGAGTTCGAAGCTTTTCGTCTCCATGAGACGTAGCTTCGGGATCTCGAGGCCGGCCGGGAACAGCCTGCGGCCCGATCCCTGGACGGTGGGGTATACGAACAGCCGATACTCATCGACCAGGCCGGCGTCGATCAGCGTGTGACACAGGCTGATACTGCCGGTGACGACGATGTCCTTGCCCTCGGCGTTCTTGAGAGCGGTGACCTCGGTGACCACATCGCCCGACAGCACTGTCGAGTTCTGCCATTCCGGGTCGGTCATCGTGCTCGACACCACGTATTTGTCGACGCCGTTGAGGTACTCGGTGATCCCGGTGGCGTCGTTCTCCTGGTGTGGCCAGAACCCGCGGAAGTCCTCGAAGGTCTGCCGGCCTACGAGCAGCGCATCCGCCTCGGCATCCTGGCGGTGCGACTCGGCCATGAGGTCCGGCGCCTCGATCGTGGGGTCGAACCAGTCGGTCAGCATCTCGATCGAGCCGTCGAGCGTCATGTTCTGGGTGATCGCCAGCGTGCGCATGGTTCTCCTCGGGGTCGTCGGAGTCTTAGAGATACCGACCGGCGAGCCGGGCGATAGTCATCGGGGGATCAGCGCGACGACCGTAGACAGTTCTCGACGATCCGGACGACGAGTTCGTCGTCGTCGATCCCGGGCACGGCCAGACCCAACGATCCCGTCGAGGACAGCATCGCGATCCCGTGCACCCCGACCCACAGCTCGGCCGCCCGCAACTCGGGATCGAGGACGGTACCGCTGTGCTCGATCAGCGAGACCAGCCACGCGAACAGCGGCCGTGAGGTGGTGCGGAGGTCGGCACCTCCGCCCTCGAGCAGGTCGTGCCGAAAGATCAGGGCGAACATCGCAGGTCGACGACGGGCAAACGCAACGTACGCGAATGCGACGTGCCGGATGTTCTGGGGAACCTCGCCCGCCGCACGCATCAGCTCCGAGGACAGGTCCTCCAGGCCTTCGCGGGCGATGGCCGCCAGAAGCGAGCGGTGCGTCGGGAACCATCGGCGGGGAGCGCCGTGCGAGACGCCCGCACGACGTGCGATCTCGCGCAATCCGACATCCGGTGAACCGGTCTCCTCCAACAACTCGACGCCGGCACGAACCAACGCGGTCCTGGTCTTCGCTGACTGCACGTAGACAGTGTCACCCACCTCAGGTAGACACTGTCTATGCGAAGGAGAACAAGTCTGGCGTACGCCCTGTGTCGGTACGTCCTCATCGGTCCCGCCCTCGTCGTGTGGGCGCGACCCCGCATCGTGGGCCGCGAGCATCTGCCCACGCGCGGTCCGGTCATCGTCGCCGCCAATCACCTATCGGTGCTCGATTCCTTCTACCTGGCTCTGGCCGCGCGCCGACCCGTGACGTTCCTCGCCAAGCGTGAGTACTTCGAACGGCCTGGTCCCGTCGGTCGCCTGCAACGCTGGTTCTTTCTCGCCCTGGGGCAGATTCCGGTCGATCGTCGTGGCGGCACGGAAGCGTCGTCGGCACTCCGCCGAGCGGTGGAGATCCTGAATGACGGGGGAGCCTGGGGAATCCACCCCGAAGGCACTCGATCCCCGGACGGGCGGATGTATCGCGGACGGACCGGGGCAGTGCGGGTGGCGCTGATCACGGGGGCGCCGCTCGTACCGGTTGCGATCTCCGGGACCGGGCGAGCGGATGGCCGTTCGCCAGGGAGACACCGGGTCACGATCGACATCCTCCCGGCGCTCGACCTCGGCTCTGGAGGTGCCACCGAGGACCGAATACGCGTCCTCACAGACGAACTGATGGCAACGATCTGTGGGCGGTCCGGACAGAGCTACATCGACGAATACGCGCGGCAGTGGACTCGCGCAGACCGGCCCGGCGCTGCGTAAGCCATCGGAAGGGCGCGTGACTCCTACCGCGGCGTCAGTTCGACGATGGCGAGCGGGCGTGACGTCTTCTTCTGATACCCGGCGTAGCGACCGTTGTTCACCTCGTCGGCGAGAACGAGCCGGCGGGCGTAGTCCGGGTCGTCAGGGTAGGTCGGCCGAGCCGTGACCTGCAGGCGGCGGCGCCCGACCTGGATCTCGCAGTGCGGGTGCGCCTTGAGGTTGGCCAGCCAGCCGGGTGGCCGCGGCGACCCGCCGTTCGACGCGACCACCAGGTAGGCCTCACCGTCCCGGGCGTAGGTGAGCGCGTTGCACCTCGCCTCGCCCGTACGACGCCCGATCGTGCGGAGCAGCAGAGTGGGATTGCCCATGAGGATGCGATGCCCGATGAGGCCGCCGGAGTGCTCGTAGAGCCACTGGTGGGTCTGCAGCGTTCGGATGAACAACGACGTCATGGGACCACTATCGCCGCTCCGGCCCCTGAGGTGCGAGCGAAGCGAGCCTCGAAGGGTACGACGCCCGCGTCATTGGCCCCTTCGAGGCTCGTCGCTGCGCTCCTCGCACCTCAGGGAGCAGGCGCGCTCACCTCAGTCAGCGGAGGGGTTGTCTCCACTCGCGACCCGCTCGGCGAATCCGGCGAGGTGCGTGCGCAGCGCGGCGATGCGCTGTTGCCGGACGGTCTCGGGGTCGTCGGTGGAGAAGATGGCCGACGGCTTGGCCCGGACGTTCGCGGAGCACTCGAAGTGCGAGCAGATCAACGTGCCCACGGTGTTGCCCTTGCGTCCGGATGCGCCGGCGAACTTCGCACTGAAGAAGGCGACCTCGTTGGGAAGGTGGACGTCCTCGCAGAACGAACACAACGGCCGGTTGCGCGGCTGGCGCCCGCCCAGGCGGAGCATGATGCCGACCACGTCGTCGTCCGTGGGGATGACGAGGTAGCCGACCATGGGCAGTTTCGGGTCGCGCCAGCCCACGAAATCGAGCTTCTCCCAGTCGGTTTCGTCGAAGTCGGAGGGAAGGGTCAGGCTCTTGCGCTCGCGCAGGGTCGCATTGACGAACGACGAACGGATCTGGGCCTCGGTCAAAGCATGCATGAGTGTCTACACCTCAGGTGTCGGAGGAAGGTTGCGGAAGGCACACGTCAACCGGCGCGGTCGTCGCTGGGACGGACACGCGCCGGTCGGGGCGGGGTGCTCAACCGTCGGCGCGCACGACGCCGACGACCTCCTCACGCCCGGAGGGCGACACACTGTCAGACACGAGGACCGATGGTGGACCCCCGGGCCATCGCTGTCAACCCGTTTCCGGCCTCATCGCGCTCATGAACTGCGTTCCCGCTCACCCAAATAGGGTGAGCGGGAACGGATTCGGTGAGCGATGCCTCAGGCGGCGAGCAACCCCGCGATCCTGACCACCCGCTGTGCCATGTGGCCGAGAGCCGCCTTGGTGGCGTCGTCGAGTTCGTTCTGGTTCTCCGGACCGGTGACGTGCGAGACGCCGTACGGATTGCCGTCGGCGAACTTCAGGCCGTCGGTGTAACCCGGCGGGACGAGGACACCGCCGAAGTGCATCAGTGACGTGTAGAGCCCGGTGAGGGTGGTCTCCTGGCCGCCGTGGGCCGTCTGGCTGGAGGTGAAGGCGGCATACGCCTTGTCGGCCAGTTTGCCCTGCGCCCACAGGCCGCCGAGCGAGTCCAGGAAGGTCTGGAACGGAGAAGCCGTGCTGCCGAACCTGGTCGGGCTGCCGAAGATCACACCGTCGGCCCAGACGATGTCGTCCCCGGTCGCGGCGGGAAGATCCTTGGTGGCTTCGTAGTTGGCCGACCACGCCGGGTTGTCGGCGAAGGTCTCGGGATCGCGGGTCTCGGCGATGTGGCGGACGCGCACCTCGGCCCCGGCGGCCTCCCCGGCCGATGCGAGCTCCTGCGCCATCGTCGTGCCGTGCCCGGTGGACGAGTAGTAGATGATCGCCAGCTTGGTCATGTGTCACTCCCTGTCGATGATTGCAACGTTCCGCCGGCGGGTACCCGCCGTCCGTGATTCGACACCCACACGCTTGGCGAGCGGCCGTCGTCGGGATTCGTAGGCCCGTCGTGAGCGGATAGGTGGAGCGATGCTGTTCATCGGTACGTCGGGCTGGCAGTACAAGGACTGGCGCGGCGCGTTCTACCCCGAGAAGCTGCCCCAACGGTCGTGGCTGAACTTCTACGCAGAGCACTTCCCGACAGCGGAGGTGAACAACACCTTCTATCGGTTGCCAGAGAAGACCGCCTTCGAGCACTGGGCCGAAGCCGTGCCGCGCGACTTCCGCATGGCCGCGAAGATGAGCCGCTACCTCACCCACATCAAGCGGCTGAAGGAACCGGCAGAGCCCGTGCAGCGATTCCTGGACAGGTCCGGAGGCCTCGACGGCCGGCTCGGTCCCGTGCTTCTGCAGCTGCCGCCCAACCTGAAGGCGCAGCCGGATGCACTCGCCGAGACCCTGGACCTTTTCCCGACGAGCGTCCAGGTCGCCGTCGAACCCCGTCACGACTCATGGTGGACCGACGACGTCCGGGAGATCCTCGAACAGCACAACGCCGCGCTGTGCTGGGCCGACCGGAAGAACCGGATGCTCACCCCGTCGTGGCGCACGGCCGACTTCGGCTACCTGCGCCTGCACGACGGGACGGCGAAGCGCCCCATGAGTTACGGGGTCCGCGCCATCGACAGCTGGCTCCGACGCCTCGCCGACACGTACGACGCCGCCTGCGACGTCTATGTCTACTTCAACAACGATCCCGGCTGTGCGGCAATCGACAACGCGTTCACCATGATTCGCCGCGCGCAACGGATGGGGATTCCGGTCAGGACCGTCGAGGACTGATCCGGCCGAACGGGCCGATCCGCTGTGCGGCACGGCCGGGTCCACCGTTCGACGGAATCGGAGCAGAGGCGCCGCCGACGACGTCGCAGCCCGCCCAACGCTCGGTACGGTGCGAGGACCGTCGAGGACTGATCCGGCCGAACGGGCCGATCCGCTGTGCGGCACGGCCGGGTCCACCGTTCGACGGAATCGGAGCAGAGGCGCCGCCGACGACGTCGCAGCCCGCCCAACGCTCGGTACGGTGCGAGCATGTCGATCCTCCTGATGCTCGTCGTCCTCCTCGCGCTGCTGGGCGTTCTCGCTGCCGGGATCGCGGGGATCGTCGTCCTCGTATCGCGCAACTCGAAGAGGCCGGCGGGCGGCGGCGTCCAGGGAGTCGTGGGTGGCTGGTACCCGGATCCGCAGGACCCGGCCGCGGACCGGTATCACGACGGTCAGACCTGGACCACTCACACCCGGCCCCGCGTCATCGACGGTGACATGGGGCCGGATCACCTCACGTGACGGGCGTCACGGCTCTTAATTGGTATCGGGCATACCAATTTGTGATCTACTGACGTTATGCAACTGACACGCTTCACCGACATCGGCCTCCGAGTCGTGATGCGGTTGGCTGTTGCACACCAGGGTGACTGGGCTGCAACAGCTCTTACCACCAAGGATCTCGCCCGGGAACTCGCGGTGCCGTACACCCACGTCGCCAAGGTCGTCGGCAGGCTGTCGGAGATGGGCGTCGTACATGCTCGACGCGGCCGGACGGGCGGACTGACGATCACCGAGCTCGGTCGCGAAGCGCGGGTCGGATGGCTGGCGCGTTCACTCGAAGGCGACGGCGAGGTCGTGGAATGTGAAGGCGCACAACCGTGTCCGCTGAGGCACGCCTGCCGGCTCCGGGGCTCGCTCGCCCGCGCGGTCGCGGCCTTCTACGAGAGCCTGGACTCCGAGACGGTCGCCGACCTCGCCCGCGAGCCGACGACCGCCGTGTTGTTGTCGCTCACACCGCGTCCGTCCGGCGACGAGCCGTCTGCGACGACGCCCCGACGTCTCGGCTCCTGACCCGATGCCGGATCAACCCGATCCGCCGGACCCCAGATTTCCTGCGCACCAACCGATGAGCAGCTGAACAAAGGAGTTCTCATGCTGTCTGACACCCAACGCGCGACGATCGCCGCCACGCTCCCCGCGGTCGAAGGATCGCTCGCGGAGATCACGCCGCGGTTCTATCGCGGACTCTTCGCGGCGCACCCGGACCTGCTCGACAACCTCTTCAACCGGACCCACCAGAAGTCGGGCGAACAACCGCAGGCGCTCGCGGGTTCGATCGCGGCGTTCGCGCGTCTCCAGCTGGAACCGGATGTTCGTCGACAGCGATTCATCCTCGATCGCATCGCGCACAAGCACGCGTCGCTGGGGGTCACCGCCGAGCAGTACGCAGTGGTACACGACCACCTGTTCGCGGCGATCGTCGAGGTGCTGGGCGCGGCGGTCACGCCGGAGGTCGCCGATGCGTGGGACCAGCTCTACTGGGACATGGCCGATCTCCTGATCAGCTCCGAAGCCGATCTCTATGCCGAAGCAGGCGTCGAACCGGGGCAGGTGTGGCGTGAGGTCCGCGTCATCGGGCGCGAGCAGGTCTCGCCCGACACCGTTGCGCTGACGCTGGCCCCGGTCGAGGGTCAACTCCCGAGCTTCCGCCCCGGACAGTACATCTCCGTCCAGGTCCCGCTGCTCGACGGCGCACGGCAGATCCGTCAGTACAGTCTGACCGGCTCGGCCGGCGAACCCACGTGGCGCTTCAGCGTCAAACTCGCCGGCGAGGTGTCGGCGCACCTGCACGAGCACGTCTTCGAAGGCGACCTCCTGCATGTCAGCACCCCGTTCGGCGACCTGATCCTGCCCGACGACGACGCGCCCCTACTGCTGGCCTCGGCCGGTATCGGTTGCACACCGGTCATCGGCCTGCTGACCGCGTTGTCGGAGAGGCGCGACGCGCGCCCGGTGACCGTGCTGCACGCCGACCGATCCCGAGATCGCCAGCCGCATCGCGGAATGCTTGCCGCACTGACGGATTCGCTTCCCTCGGGACGTCTGATCCAGTGGTACGAGAACGCGTCACCGCATGTCGTCTCCGACGCGGTGCGACTCGGGCAGATGTCGCTGGACGGGGTCGCCGTCGACCGGAACTCCCACGTCATGCTCTGCGGCCCGACCGGCTTCTTGTCGTCGATGCGGGAGGCGTTCCTCGACCATGAGATCGACGAGAGCCGCATCCACTACGAGACGTTCGGACCGGAACTCCTGCGCACGGGCGCCCGATGAGCACTGCGGCAGCGGTCGTCACCGCGCTGACGTTCCTGTGGCTCGGCATGGTGGTCGCGATCTCGTTCGTCGAGGCGCCGCTGAAGTTCCGTGCCCCGGGCGTCACGGTGCCGATCGGGCTGGGCATCGGTCGTCTCGTCTTCCGCGCGCTCAACGCGGCCGAGATCGTTTGGGCGGCGGGCATTCTCGTGGCCGTAGTCCTCGGTGAGTGGGGTGGTCTCGCGAAGCCGATCGCCGCCGGTGTCGCCATCGCCGCGCTCGTCGTCCAGCTCGCGGCCGTACGACCCGCCCTGACCAGACGCTCCGACGCCGTGCTCGCCGGGCACGAGGGACCCCGCAGTCACGCCCACTTCGTGTACGTCGGATTCGAGGTGGTCAAGGTGATCGCGCTGATCTGGCTTGGCACTGCGGTGCTGATCGCGGCCACCTGATCCGCGGGAAACCCTGATCCCTGAGGTGTGCGGAGCGCTGGCGACGAGCCTCGAAGGGCTGGCGACCTGACTCACGGGACCCTTCGTGGCTCGCTTCGCTCGCACCTCAGGGAGGGGGATGGGGGCCGCTAAGGGGTCGAACGGCGCAGATGCGCCGACCCGACGTCGAGCATCGCGTCACCCACGTTCCACCGCCAGTCCGGAATTCGATCCCGATACGGCGGATCCGATCGGCCGACACCGCCCCTGGCGGCTGTCGACTCAACTCCAGGTGCGGAATCCGCGTTCGTCACGCTGTGCGGTGGCGAGCTCGAACCGCGCGCGGCGACGTAGCGGTGCAGGTGCGCGATCCCGGTCTCGAACCGCAGATCGGTTGTACGGGTGTGACCGGAAGGGCCGTCCGTTCTTCTGTTGTGTTCTGTCACAATGACTCTCGCGCAGTCTAGCGTGACCATGCGATGCCGAGTGAGGTCGGGATCGATGGGGTCGATCCGGCAGTGGTCGACCACGTGGACGTGGGGGCTGATGTCGGGGTCGGCGGCTCGTTCGTAGAGCGCCCACATGCGTAGGTGGTCGCCGTGGCGGGAGTCGAACTCGATCCGCCGGCGGCGGCTTCGCCCTGCTGGTCGAGTAGGGCGTAGATCCACCGTTAAATGGCTTGGGTGAGGCCGCGGGGGGCGGCCGTCACGCAGCGCCGCGGTGTCGAGACCGTAGAGGCCGTACCGGATGGCGAGGGGCCGGAATCGTAGGCGCAGGGTGTCGAGGTCGGCGGGCACGGCGAATCGACCGGTCAGGGCTCCGCGGCCCAGTATTCGGGCCTCGCACCAGGATCGGGCGACCTGCCCGGGCGGCACGGCGGGGTAGAGCTCGTCATCCTCGTCGTCGACGGTGATGTCGTCGAGTTCGGCGATGAGTTGCGGGCTGGGGCGCGCGAACGCGAGGACCTCGAGGTAGCAGGCCAGGGGAGTGTCGGCGCAGTACAGGCTGCGCCACACCCCGTCGGGGTCGTCTCAGCAGCCGGCGAATCGGCCGTTGGTGGCGTACTCCCAGGGCGTCCACTCCCACAGGCTGGGGGCGTAACCCACCCGGTAGACGGGCATGCCCTCTCGGGCGGTGGGGGTGTTCGGTCCGTGCGGGGTGGTAACTGTCGGTAGGGGTGGTGGGGTCATCCCACCGCGGCGAACTGGCGGGCGGCGTCCAACACCTGGGGGCCGACGTCGGCGAGTTCTCCCTCGCGCAGCAACAGGGCCGGCGCGCGGTCGTCGAGGACTGGATTGAGGCCCTGGAACCAGGCTTGGGCGACAGCAGGGCTGTCACGTTCGGTGATCATGTCGGTCAGGGGCGGGGCCAGCATTGCTGTTCGTGGTCGGCTGGGCAGGTGGCAGTGCAGCATCGAGGGGACTTTCCGTGGTACGTCGCGCACGTTCCACCGCCAGTCCAGGAACTCGCTCTCGATGCGGCGGATCCGCTCGGCCGACAACCGGCCCCGGCGGTACTCGGTACGCCGACTATCGACCCAACTCCCGATGCGGAATCCGTCGATCGTCGCCCCGTGCGGCGGCGAGCTCGAACCGTGCGCGGCGACGTACCGGTGCAGGTGCGCGATCCCGGCCTCGAACCGCTCCTCACAACTACTCATCGCGGCTCACCAGCTCGCTCGATCAGCGCTCCGGATCTGCGTCACCGATTATCGGCCTCGTTGCGCCACAGGGTGTTTGCACGGGCGGTGCAACTCGCCAAATCACTGGAGTCTCTGTTGCGGAGGTCGATCGACAACAGCGAGTCCTGCCAGACGCTCGCCAGGTAGAGCGTGCCGTCGTGTTCGACTGCGCCGGTCGCGGTGTCGAATGAAGGATGCACGCCGCGGACCTCATCAACCACCTGACCGTCGGGGTCCACGCATATCGCCCACACGATGGTCTCGGGGTTGGGACGCAGGATGTCGGGAAGTCGCCAGATCGCCGAGCGTATGAATCCGGGCCAGTTCGCTGACCGGTCGAGCGCGGTGTTGCGGGGGTTGGTCATCGCGATCCACGATCGGCCGTCGGCGAATCGGGACATGTTGTCGGGGAACCCGTGCATGTTCGACAGCAGCACCTCGACCTCGCCCTGCCGGGGCCCGGTCAGCCACAGCCGCGACAGACTGTAGTTGCCCGTTTCGGTGAACAGCAGCGACCGCCGATCGGGTGCGAGGGCAACCCCGTTGGGGAAGTGGAGGCCATCGAGGACGGTTGTCACGGTCCCGTCCGGGTCTCGGCGGAAGAGTCGTCCCGACGGCCGGTGTTCCAGGAGCGCACCCATGTAGTGCTCGAAGTCGAACCGGTCGGTCGACTCGGTGAACCACACCGTGCCGTCCGGGCCGGCGGCGGCGTTCGAGCAGAACCGCAGCCGAACGCCATCGACCTGGTCGACCAGCGTTTCGACCTCGCCCATGGACTGATCCACCCGCAGCAACCCCCTGTGCGCATCACACACGAGTAGGCGCCCGTCCTCGCACACCTCCAGGCCCAGTGGCCGACCACCGGTGTCCGCGATGATGCTCCGTTCCCCGGTGGAGGGGTCGACTCGAACGATCGCACCACCGGTGACGCCGCAGATCAGCGACCCATCCAGGCCCGCCACCACGTCTTCCGCGGTTCCCGCGACGAGCGTGCAGGGTTCCGCGTCCGCAGGAAGCTCGGACCGGTGCAGCTCAGCGGTCGGCGGTCGAATCGTCCGCGTCGCAGGGGAGAGTCCCGGTTTCCGATGGGGCACGACCTGAAAGTGTAAACGCGCGCTCGGTCGCCGACCGCGCGCGATCAGTCAGCGTTTCTGTTGTAGTCACCCTGGGCCCTGCGGCGAAGGATCTCGGCGTATGTTGGCTCCTTCGAGCCGGCGGGCAGTGGTGTCGCATATGGGTCGCCGTACGTCGTGATGCGATGGGCATGCTGCTTGCACACCTTGCCGAAACCATCTCGCTCTGCGCGAGCGGTGTATCTACAGCTCCCGTCAGGGAGATCGCCGTTCAACCCACACTTGTCGAGTTCCCTGTCCATCACGCCTACCTCCGCGATTTCATTTTCTGTTGGGCGTATGTAGGTGCCAGAGTCGAATGTCACGCCCAGTCCTAGAAGTACACGGAACGGACGATCACGAACGAGATTGCAGCGGAAACGGTGGGCAGCACGATGATCGCTGCCAAGATCGCCACGAACGGACGGTCGTGGCCGTCGACCGCATCGCTTGGCCGATCGTCTTCCATGCGTACTTCGACCACGTGTGCGGCGGCCACGGGGGCGGTGTGCTCGTAGTCATGATTTCGCCTCCTGGGCAGCGTTTTTGGCCTTCTTGCGTTCGTTCAACCTGCGCTTGCGTCGCGCTACGCGTCGTCGCGCCGCCCTCTCCTCGGTGCTGAACACACCCGTCAACCCGTAGTGGTGATGCTTGACGTACCCGAGCTTCGCGGATGGGTCTTCCTCCCACCGCAGTCGCTCCTCTATCAGGTCAGCGGCCATCAGCTCGTGGATACCCTTTGTCACTGTCTTGCCTGAGATCCCGTACCAGTCCTGCATCTGCTCCCGGAGGAGCTCGACGTCGGGCTTCTTCGTTGTCTCCTTCAAGACGATCAGCAGCACCGCGAGAGCGGCAGGACTCAGCGTCGCGAAGTGCTGCTCGGTCCAGAACTCATGAGGGAGAGTGAAGTAGGCGTTGTACCAATCCCTCTGCCCAGCCGGTACAACGTAGTCGTCCTTCCCGTCCTCGCGACGCGGGACGATTCGGGTCAATCGCCCTTCCCGTTTACGCTCGACCAGTCCCAGCTTCTCGAGCTCGCCCCACGTTCTCGACAACGTAGACGGCGACCAGGTGAGCGCGTTCGCTGTCCCCGGCCCCTCCGCGGTCAGAGCGCGAACCCACACCTCGGCCGCCAGCGGAGTGTGTCGCGCGGAGAGCCACGGCCACCACGTCAGCAGCAGCAGATAGAGGACCAGAGCGCGATGATGCCGGGCCCTTCGTCAGCATGCCCACCGTGCTCGGCCGCGGCTTCGTCTCATCAGGCTGTTGGACGAGGACAAAACCGGTTGACTGAGTACCCGCGTGGCGACCAAGAGAGCAACTTCTCCCGCGTCGCACCTGGGCTCGGTGCGGGTGGGGGAGGCGAGGAAACCGTGCCAGATCCGGACGCCGGGATTTGCGTGTTCACGACGTCAGCTTGCCACGAACCGGGAACCTATCGAGTCCTGATCGGTACGCCGTCGATTGCGGCGCCGTTCCGTCTCTTACTCTTAAAAGAATGCGATACTTAGTGCGATGCTAAGTGCGACATTAATGCGATGTATATGCAAGATGCCACCCCTCGATTTTGGAGACTCGGGTAGTCACTTGTTTCGCGGTACAGACCATTGAGGTGATCTCAGATTGATTTCTGTCTATCCGCGCTGGCGACCCGGCGGATTGGCCATGTAGGTAGGCGGTGGGATCGTATTCGCGGTGGCCGCCGGAACCTCGGTGGCGGAAGGCCTAAGTCTGATCTGGCCACCATGCCGCGTCCTCGTCCCTCTGCTCGCGGTTGTTCATGCGGTGGAGGTCAGGTGTCCCTGCAAGATCTGCGCCACAATCTCTCTCGTGACGCCACCGCCACCGAGGTTCCGGC
>NZ_JAKOIW010000038.1 GCF_022206305.1 Gordonia sp. 'Campus'
GGGTCGGGGTGCAGGGGGTCGGGCTGGGCGGAGTTCATCGTCAGCCAGCTTACGAGGGACCACTAGGATCGATCGGGTGCCACCTCGCTTGGGCCCTGACGTGCCCGCACCGCTGTTCGGTGCTCCCGATCGCGGACGTGGTCTGGTCGTCGGTGTGGTCATCGCCCTCGTCGCGACGCTGACCCGGTTCTGGGGCCTGAACCACCCGACGGACAAGGGCACACCGGTCTTCGACGAGAAGCACTACGTCCCGCAGGCGTGGCAGGTGCTGACCGGAGGCAACTGGATCGAGGACAACCCGGCGTACGGCCTCGTCGTGCACCCGCCGGTCGGCAAGTGGATGCTCGCCGCGTCGGAGGCGGTCTTCGGTTACGGCCCCCTGGGCTGGCGCGTCGCCCCCGCGATCGCCGGCGTGGTCATCGTCGTGCTCATCTACTGCGCGGTGCGGCGCCTGACCCGGTCGACGCTGGTGGGCGCGATCGCGGGGGTGTTCGCGATCTGCGACGGCGTGCTGTTCGTGCAATCGCGCATGGGCATGCTCGACATCTTCCAGACTCTGTTCATCGTGGCGACCTTCGCCGCGCTGGTGGCCGACCGCGACCAGGTCCGCGAACGCATGTACCGCGTGTACCTCGAGGGCCGGATCGACGACAGCCCGTTCGGCCCACGACTGGGCTTCCGGTGGTATCGGTTCACCGCCGGTGTGATGCTGGGTCTCAACTGCGGCACCAAGTGGTCGGGCCTCTACTACGTCATCTTCTTCGCCGCCCTCGCCATCGGATTCGATGTCGCCGCCCGCCGCGCGTACCACGTCCGACGGCCGTGGGTCGGGACCCTGGTACGCGACGTCGTCCCGACCGGGGCGAGCCTCGCGGTGATGCCGGTGGTCATCTACTTCCTGACCTACATCCCGTGGTTCACCAGCGAAACGGCTGTCTACCGCTACCAGGAGGGCAACACCATCGGCACCGGCGGCCCATTCGCCTGGGTGCCGGGCGCATGGCGGTCCCTGTGGTACTACGAGTCGGGCATCCTCGAATTCCATTCGGGGCTCACCAATTCGGCGGGCAACCATCACCCGTGGGAGTCCAAGCCGTGGACATGGCCGATGAGTTTGCGGCCGATGCTCTACGCGCTGGAGAACGGCCCGGATCAGTGCGGCGGCGGCGAGTGTGTCCGCGCGCAGATGCTCATCGGGTCGCCGGCGATGTGGTGGCTGGCGCTGCCGATGCTGCTGTGGGGGATGTGGTCGTGGATCGTCCGGCGCGACTGGCGCTATGCGGCGGTTCTCGTCGGCTACTTCGCGGGCATCCTGCCCTGGTTTCTGGCCCTCGACCGGCAGATGTACTTCTTCTACGCCACGGTGCTGGCGCCGTTCCTGGTGATGGGACTCGCACTGTGTTGCGGTGATCTGCTCCGCTCGGCGGCCGCGACCGCGCGTGAACGGCCCGAACGCCGCGCGCTCGCGGTGATGGTCGTCGCGATCTACGTCGGACTCGTCGTCGTGAACTTCGTCTGGCTGTGGCCGATCCTCACCGGGTCGCCGATCTCACCCGGACTGTGGCGCCAGCAGATCTGGCTGCCGAGCTGGGGCTGAGACCACCGAGGGGCGAGCGCCGAACTCGAGTCCCAGAGATGAGCAGCGAGGTGGAGCATCGAGGTGGAGCACCCAGCGACGAACTCTGCGAGACAGCACGGGCGGGCCGCGCGTGATGCGCGGCCCGCCCGTTGCGGACTCCGTGGCGGAGGGTGTGCGGTGACTACACCGCGGGACCGGGCAGCCGGTCGGTGTCGCGGTGTCCGTCCCGGCGATCGTCCGGATCGCCGGCGTCGCCGGTCGGTGCTGTCCCGTCGGACCCCGAGCCGTCGGACCCTGAGCCGTTGGAGCCGCTGGCCTGCTCGACGAACTCGGGGTCGAGTTTCTCGAGATGCCGTACCGCGTCGGCGTGGATCGACTCGAGTTCGCCCGTCGCGATGGCGACGGCCTGCTCGCGGACATGCTCGTCGACCTGGGCCGTCAGGACGTGCCGGGACACGATCAGCGGGTCGCGCCGGAGGTCGAGGTAGAGCGAGAGGCACATGCCGATCATCACCACGACGAACGGCAGCGCGGCGATGATGGCCATCGTCTTGATGCCGTCGAGGGCATCGTCACCGCTGATCGCCAGCAGAAGCGCGGCGACCACACCGGTCAGCACACCCCAGAACACCGTCAGCGAACGCGCCGGATGTTCGACGCCGCGCTGCGACAGGGTGCCCATGACGAGTGAGGCCGAGTCGGCACCGGAGACGAAGAAGATACCGACCAGGATCATCACCAGGGCCGAGGCCACCCCGGTCCACGGCAGGTGCGCGAGGACGTCGAACAGCGTGCTCTCACTGGCCGCGGTGGCCGGATCGAAGGCCAGCGTGCCCTCCATGTCCTGGTGTATCGCGGTGCCGCCGAAGATGCAGAACCAGACGAGCGACACCGTCGTGGGGACCACCATGACGCCGATCACGAACTCGCGGATGGTCCGACCGCGGCTGATCTTCGCGAGGAACAGGCCCACGAACGGGGTCCACGACACCCACCACGCCCAGTAGAAGATGGTCCAGTCCGCCAGCCACTTGTGGCCCTCCTCGGTGGTGACCGTGGCGTCGGAGCGGGCCGCGAAGGTGGTGAGATCGGTCAGGTAGGCGCCCAGGGTGGTGGGCAGCAGGTTCAGGATGAAGATCGTCGGGCCCACGATGAAGACGAACAGCGCCAGGACCACCGCGAGCACCATGTTGATGTTCGACAGCCACTGGATCCCGCGGGCGATGCCCGACACGGCCGACGCGACGAACGCAGCGGTGAGGATCGCGATGATCGCGACGAGCAGCATCTTCGTCGGCTCGTTGACCCAGCCGAGGGTGTCGAGCCCTGATCCGATCTGCAGCGCGCCGAGGCCCAGTGAGGCGACGGTGCCGAACAGGGTGGCGAAGATGGCCAGGATGTCGATGACCTTGCCGCCCGGCCCGTTGGACACCCGCGGACCGAGAAGCCGCTCGAACACGGCACTCATCAGCTGGGTCCGACCCAGCCGGTACGTGCTGTAGGCCAGCGCCAGGCCGACCACCGCGTACATCGCCCACGGGTGGAAACCCCAGTGGAACATCGTCGTCGCCATCGCCGCGCGGATGTCTTCGGGAGCGATTTCCGGTGGCGGACTGGCGAAGTGGTACAGAGGCTCGTAAGCGCCGAAGAACATGAGCCCGATGCCCATGCCCGCGCTGAACATCATCGCGATCCAGCTGACGGTGCGGAACTGCGGCTTCTCCCCGGTCCGGCCGAGAGGAATCCGTCCGTACTTCGACACGGCGAGGAACACCGCGAAGATCACGAAGCCCGTCGCGGAGAGGATGAACAACCAGCCGAGGTTGTTGGTGATCCAACTCAACACCTCGGTCGTGGTGGTGTTGAGGCTCTCCTTGTCGCCGATCCCCCAGATCACGAAGGCGATGACCAGCACCGCGGTCACGGTGAAAACCACCGGGTCCAGTGTCTGCTTCGGACGCCTAGTGATCACATCCTGTTCACTTGTCATTGTTCAAGCCAATCAATCTCGGTGCATGTATTCAAGTTCGCCCGAGCACACGGTTGAGCATCTCAACGATCACGGTGTCGTCGAGCCCCAGCTCACGGGCGGTTTCGACGTACTGGAGGGCGGCGCGGAAACCGGCGTCGAGCGCATCGTGACGCCCCGCCTTGATGAAGGAGCCCTGCCGCCCACGCGTCTCGATGACCCCGGCCGCCTCGAGTTCCCGGTAGCTGCGCGCGACCGTGTTGGCGGCCACGCCGAGCCGCGATGCGAGAGCCCGCACCGTGGGCAACCGTTCCCCGGTGAGCAGTGCACCCGTCTCGATGAGTTCGATGACGCCGACCCGGACCTGCTCGAAGGGCGGCCGGCCCGACTCGGCGTCGATCCGCAACGAATCGAGCGCGGACGTGGGATCGGCGCCCGAGCCGCCCGCGGTGGAACCACCCGGGTGCGGAGTATCCGGGGAAGAACCGTCCGGCGAAGGTGACCGAGTCATGGGTGGCCTCACCGGGGCTCGCGGGCGAGCGGACAGGACATGCACCGCGGTCCGCCGCGGCCCGAACCCAGCTCGCGCCCCTCGATCTCGATGACCTCGACGCCGGAGTCCCGGAGCCGCCTGTTGGTCTGCACGTTCCGGTTGTACGACACGACCACACCCGGCGCGAGGGCCAGGGTGTTGTTGCCGTCGTCCCACTGCTCCCGCTCAGCGGTCACCGGGTCGAGGCCGGTGTCGATGACCCGTAGTTTGGCGATGCCCATCGCATCGGCCGCGGCATCGACGAACGGTCGCTCGCCGGCGACCTTCACCGTGTCGGTGGCGATGTCGTGGACCAGGGTGAAGGCCGACATGCTGTCGCGGATGTTGGGGTACATCACCACCGCGTCGGTGTCGACCATCGTGCAGACGGTGTCGAGGTGCATGAACGCACGCGACTGTTCGATCGGCACCGCCAGCACCGTGTGCGCCAGGTGATCGTCGAACAGGCTGCGCGCCAGCGCTTCCGCTCCGGCGGGCGTGGTCCGCTCCCCGACGCCGACCGCCACCACACCCGGCGCGAGCAACAGCACATCGCCACCCTCGACGGGCGCGACCTGGGACTCGTAGGCCCGCCGCGCTCCGGTGAACCGGGGATGGTGGGCGTAGATGAGGTCGGTGAGTGAGGTCTCCCGCGAGCGGGCGGGCAAGGCGAGCGAGGTGATCGCGAACCGCGCACCGATCCAGAACGAGCTGTCGCGGGTGAACAGGAGATTCGGCAGTGGCGCGATCGCGAACTCGGGACCGTGATGCATCCGACGGACCAGGGACGAGCGCTCGGCAGAGGGCGTGATCGGCAGTTCGTCGAAAGTCATCCCGGCCATCAGCACGTAGGCGAGATCAGCCGGTGACAGTCCCCGCAGGTGGGTGGCGAGATCCTCGGCCAGGTGGGTGCCCAGGCGCCGGGCGCTGACGGCCGCGGCGATGCCCTGGATCCGGGCCGCCCCGCTGGCGGCGATGGTCTCGGTGAGCAGGTCACCGAGCAGGTAGACGTCGACACCGCGGTCGCGCAGGACCTCGGCGAACGCATCGTGTTCCTCCTGGGCGCGGCCGACCCAGGGCAGGCCGTCGAAGAGGAGCTGGTCGCTGTTGCGCGGGGTCAGCCGGCGCAGTTCGTCACCCGGCCGGTGCAGCATGACCGCGCGCAGGACCCCGACCTCGGAGTCGGCACCCAGGTCGTAGTCCGGCCCCACCGCGGTGTGCGTCGTCCCGCGTGCCGACGGGTCGGCGGGTGGATCGGGGTGTCCTGCAGCGGTCATCGCTCAACCGTAATTCGTCGGATGCGCTGCCACATCACATCGTCGCTCCGCGCGCCGTGGACGCCTCAGCGGTCGCCGGTGGTGTCTCGCCGGGCGACGTCGGGGCCGCCGAACGGGTCGGCGTCCTCGATCGGCTCCCCGGCCGGCGACGTTCCGGCCGCATCGGAATCGGCCGGTTCGGCGGGCGTCATCGTCGGTCCCGCCCCGACGACGACCGGCGCGGTCTCGCGGGCGAACATCCACAACACCAGTGCCGCCGCGGCGACCACCCCGGTCAGCACGAACGCCGGCCCGAAACCGATGCGATCGGCGACGAACCCGACGATGACCGGCCCGGTCACCGCACCCAGATCCGACGACATGCCGTAGGCCGCCAGAGCGGAGCCGCCCTGCTGACGGTTCCCGAGGACGTCGGCGAGCGCGGCCTGGTGGGTCGGCGCGAACAGGCCGGAACCGACACCGGCGACGACCGACAGAGCCAGCGCGACAGCGACGTTGGGCGAGAATCCGAGCGCGACGGTCGCGACGACGGTGATCGTGAGACCCGGCAGCATGATGGGTCGGCGGCCGAACCGGTCGGACAGGCGGCCGGCGACCAGGATCGCGAGCACATTCCCTGCGGCATAGATCGCGAGCACGATGCCGGCCATCCCGGCACCCGCCCCGAGGCTCTCGGTGATGAACAGCGGCACCACGGCGACCCGCACGCCCATCGACGCCCAGCCCTGCGTGAAGTTCGACGCCAGGATCGCGCGGTAGGCACTGTCCCGCATCGCGGTCCGGAAACCGATGAGCCCGCCGGTCGGACCCTGCTCCTGGTCCGGGGCGATCACCTCGCGCAGCTGGGTCGCCACCACGGTCGAGGCGACGAGCAGCGCCACGGCGTAGACCACGAACGGCACCCGCAGCCCGAACCCGACGAGCGCTGCCCCGATCAGCGGGCCGGTGATGCTGCCGATGAGGAATCCGGCGGAGAAGAATCCGGACACGCGCCCGCGGATGTCGCTGGGCGCCATACGTATCAGCAGCGCCATCGCCGAGATGCTGAACATCGTCGAGCCGATGCCGCCGAGTCCACGGAAGACGAGCAGCTGCCAGTATGTCTGGGCGAAGGCGCAGGCGAGGGTGCTGGCGGCGACGATGAGCAGGCCGGTCAGGTAGATCCGCCGCTCGCCGAACGTCGTGACCAGGCGGCCGGTCGCGGGCGCGAACATGAGTCGCATGACCGCGAAGGCCGACACCACGGCGGTGGCCGCGGTGAACGAGACGTTGAACGTGCGGGCGAACGTCGGCAGCGCGGGAGCGATGAACCCGTACCCGAGCGCGATGACGACGTTGGCCGACAGCAGGACCCAGATCCCGCGGGGTATCTGTTTCATGGCAGCTCGGGCAGATCGTCGAGAGCCTTCGCGGTCAACGACCGGCCGAGCTCGATCATCTCCGACGCCTTGTGGAAGTCGAGGGTGCGCACCGTGCGTCGGGGCACCCGGATCAGGACGTCGGGCGGATAGCCCGCCACCTGATAGCGGGTCAGCGCCTCCTGCATGATGTCGAGCGACCGGCTGAGCACCTCCACGCGGCCCATCCGGTGCGGCTCGTCGTCTCCGGTCTGCTCCGGTGACCGGACGCCGGCGGCGTCGACCGCCACCGCACCGTCCTCGCCGGAAGCCATGGCGGCCCCCTCCACGTCGGCGGTGTCGGAGCCATCCTCGAGCGCCGTGCGGTCGCCCGCTGCGACTTCGAGGCCGAACCGGTCGCGTACCGACCGGACGAATTCGTTGTCCAGGATGGGGGCGACATTGCGTCGGAGCAGACCGCGCGCCTTCGGCTCCCGGATGGCGCCCGTCTCGGGTCCACCGTCGGACCCGATGATCACACCGATGGTGACATCGCTGGGGACGCCCGAGGTCGGCGCGACCGGCAGCGGATCGAGGATGCCGCCGTCGGCGAGTAACCGTCCGCCGTGTTCGTGGGGGCTGATCACCCCCGGGATCGCGATCGACGCTCGTAGCGCATCGGCGAGGTTGCCGCGCTGGAACCACACGGCGCGACCGGCGTTGAGGTCGGTGGCGACCGCGGTGAACGGGATCGGCAGGTCCTCGATCACGGTGTCGCCGAGGATCTCTCGCACCCGCAGGAGGATTCGCTCGGCCCCGATGACACCCGGTTTGGTCAACGAGACGTCGAGGAGTCGGACCACGTCGAGCTGGCTCAGGCCGGAGATCCAGTCCACGTAGTCGTCGAGTTTGCCCGCGCAGTGCAGGCCGCCGACCAGTGCGCCCATCGACGATCCGGCGACGGTCGCGATCTCGAAGCCGCGTGCCTCGAGTTCGGCGATCACACCGATGTGTGCGTAGCCGCGCGCACCGCCGCTTCCCAGTGCCAGCGCCACGCGCGACGGTCGAGCCATGGGGCAACCGTACCGCCGCCGATCACGACGCCCGAAATCGCCGATGCCCGAGCCGTCGTCGCACCGGCGCGACGACGTTCCCGCGTCGTCACTCGGTCATGAGGCGACGGGCTCCCGGGCCGAGTTTGTTGAGCTCATCGCCCGGATTGAGCAGATGGCACTCGCCGAGGGACAGGCAGCCGCAGCCCACGCACGACCCGATCATGTCGCGCATGTTCTCGAGCAATGAGATCCGGTGGTTGATGTCGTCGATCCATCGCTTCGACGCCGCTTCCCACATCGACTTCGGCGGGGACTCGTGGTCGCCGAGTTCACCGAGCACCTCCCCGATCACCGACAACGGGATACCCGCGACCTGCGACGCGCGGATGAACGCCACGCGTCGCAGCATCGCCCGGTGGTATCGGCGCTGGTTGCCCGACGTCCGACGGCTGAAGATCAGACCCTGGTCCTCGTAGAACCGGACGGCCGACGGCGCGATGCCGGCGCGCTGGGCGAGCTCACCGACGGAGAGCTCGAGCTTCTTCAGCGTCATGGATCGATCGTAGGCACCGCTGGTGCGTCAGGTGCGGACGACCAACACGGGGCATTCGGCGTGGTGCATCACTTTCTGGCTGGTCGAGCCCAGGAGCAGTCCGCGGAAACCGCCGCGCCCCCGACTGCCGACGACCACGATCGACGCCTCGGTCCCGGCCGCGTCGAGCAGCGCCTTCGCCGGATCGTCCGGCAGGACCCGCCGCTCGATCTGCACATCCGGGTACTGCTCGGCATAACCGGCCAGACGCTCGGCCACGATCTCGACCGCGTCCTGTGTCATCCGCTTGACCTCGTCCGCGCCGATGCCGTAGCCGTGCAGCGCATCGGCATCCAAGGGGGTCCAGGTGTGTACGGCGATGAGCGGCGCATTCCGCAGCGAGGCCTGTCGGAACGCCTCGGCGACGGCGGCATCGCTGATCGGTGAACCATCGATCCCGACGACGACCGGACCCGAGGGGTTCCCCTCGGCGGCGACCACCGCGACGCGTCCGTGGGCGTGCGCGGCGACGTTGGTGCTCACCGAGCCGAGGAACAACCCCTTGACGCTGCCGAGTCGGCGCGTACCGACGACGATCATGGCGGCGTCCTTGCCCAGTTCCAGGAGCACGCGTGCCGCGTCGCCGTCGACGATCGACGTCGCCACGGTGACGTCGGGGGCGACCTCCTTGGCCGCATCGGCGGCCGCGTGCACCGCATCGGAGGCGTCCTGGCGGATGGCGTCGACGACGTCCTGGGGAATGATGAGGCCGGGAGCGTAGTCACTGGTGCTGGCGTCGTACGCGCCGACGATCTTCAGATCGAGCCCTTCGGCCACGGCTGCCCGTGCAGCCCACCGGACTGCTCCCTCGGCCGCATCCGAACCATCCACTCCGACGAGTATCGCGTTCATGTCCTCGCTCATCTCCTCTGATCTCCACCGGCCCCGGACAGGGCCTTCGCGTCTCGGCCGCCGGACGTTCGCGGGATCTGCCGCTCGACCCGGCCACAGCCTCGTCGTCCATCCTGCACCGCGGCCGGGGTTGCGGCAAAGGGCACGAAGTCCTGATCACCGGGGCTTTCTGCACGATTCGCGTGACGTGTAGCCTGGGGACACCATGACGTCACCCCTTCCGCAGAACGGCTCCAACGACTTTCGCGCCGTGGTCATCCACATCGCCGTGACCGTGATCCTCGGACTCGGCCTGTTGCTGCTGGCGCACGCGTCGTCGGATTCTTTGCAGACAGTGCTCGTCATCGCCTCCCCGATCGTCGTTCTCCTCGGGTCGATCGCGATGCTGTACCGCACCTACCGCGTGTGGAAGCGCAACGGTCGCTGGCAGGTGTGGCAGGGCGGGGCCTGGTTTCTGCTCTTCTTCTTCATCGTGATGTTGTTCAACTCCGCACCCGTCCTCTTCGAGTGACACCTGCCCGATAGGGATTCGAGAACCCCTGGCGGACTGGTCCTTCGGGTCAGGAGTCAACGACCCCGCAGCGCGTCGACACGGTACGCGACCTCCATCGCGGTGGACGGCCGGTTGCCGACGAGGGCGAGGCAGTTCGCGATCAGCGTGCGTTCGTCGCGGTCGAGGTTCTCCGACAGGGCGGGCGGGGTCGAGAGCGCGGCCCGGATCGCCAGCAGCGGCTGGGTGTCGGGGACCTCGCCGTAGACACCCTCGCCGGTGAGCGCGCGGTGCAGGCAGGCGCCGAGAGACCAGATGTCGGTCGCCCTCGACGGCACGTCGCCTGCGAGCAGCGCCGGGTCCATGTACTGCACGGCTCCGGGCTGGGCGAAGCTCGTGATGGGCTCGTCGGCGGCGAGGGCCCGGGCAAGACCCAGATCGGAGATCTTTCCGCCGGTTTCGGTGACCATGATGCTCGACGGGGTGATGTTGGCGTGTGCGATGCCTGCCTCGTGCAGCGCGTCGACACCGCGCGCGGCGTCGGCGATCGCCGCCAGCTTCTCGTCTCTCGTCAGCGGCCGCGCCGGCGAGCCGAGGGAACCCAGCGGGAAGTACTCCATCGCATACATGAACTGGCCCTGCAGCACCGCGTCATACAGCCCGGCCAGGTACGGCGAGGCCACCGCAGCGAATGCGCGCAGCTCGCGCACTCCGCGCCGGTAGGCGTCGTCGCTGCACACCCCGCCGAACACCTTGACCACCACCCGATCGACGGCCAGCCCGAGCCGCGCCGGCGGCACGGCGAGGTAGAACGTGCCGTTGCCGCCCATCCCGATCTTGTCCAGAACGGTGAAATCCGCCAGCTGCTGCGGGATCTCGACAGTGGCCATGTCAGTGCCTCTCCGATGAAATGCCCATGTTCGGGCTCGATGTGTTCTCGACCGGTCCGTCGTCCGCCGGGCCGGTCGACGAGTCGCGCGCGGTGTAGAGCGTGGCGATCCGGTCGCCGAGGGATTCTTCGCTCGTCCCCGTGTTGTCGACGACCACGATCGGAGCCGGCGCCTCCCCCGCATCGTCCCCGGCGCGGACCGTGAACGCCGTCGCATCGTCGCGGTGCCGGCGCGGGTCCACGACCGACACCGACACCGACTGCCCCGCAATCGGTTCGAGGTCGGAGAGCCAGCGGCGACGGGATCCGGTTGCGACGACGGCCAGCGAGCGCGAACCGTAGAGCGCCAGACCTGCTGCGACGAGCGCTGCGGTCCGGCCGCTGCGGCTGTCGGCGACGAGACATGTGATCGTGCTGCGTCCCGGTCCCACACCCTCGGCGGCATTCTCGTCGACGATGGCGACCGGCGCGGATCGCAACGACGTCCCCAGCCCCCGGTCGGAGTCGTCGATGACGATGATGTCGGCACTCGCGTTCTCCGACATGGCGTCGACGTCGGCGGCGGGATCGGCGGTGAAGCGGCACAGCACCGACACCGAGCCGGCGCCGGTCAGCGACGCGCCCAGCTCGTTGAGTCTCTCGACAGCCGACGCGAGGGCCGCGAAATCGGGTACCACCGGTGCACCCACCTCGAGTGTGGTCCGCGCGCGGTCCGGTGTCGTCAGCACACCGGCGAGCACGACGTCGTACCCGGTGGTGCAGTCCAGCATCCGCCGGTGGCGGGCCCGCAGGTCCGCGACGGTGCCGTCGGGATCACGCAGCACCACCATCACCCTCGGGACGGTCGCGACGGCCAGTGCGCGGCGCTCCGCGGCGGCGATGTCGCTGGCCACCACCCGGTCCGGATACACCAGCCGCAGAAGCGGTTCGGTGAGGATGGTCGTCACCAGGGCCATCACCACGAGCATCGCGAACAGTTCGTCGCTCAACACACCGAGTTCGCGGCCCGCGGCCAGGATGACCAGTTCGGTGAGTCCGCGCGTGTTCATCAGCACCGCGATGGCGGCGCTCTGCCGGGTGGGGATGGCGCTCGCGCGCGCCCCCACGTAGGCCCCGATGAACTTGCCCGCAATTGCGACGACGAGCACCAGCAGCAGCTGTCCGAGCCCGGAGAGTCCGATCCCCGCCAGGTCGACACTGAGACCGGTGACCACGAAGAACATCGGCAGCAGGAGCAGCACGCTGGCCTGCTCGAGTCGTTCCAGGATCTCCCGATGCAGTTGTTCGGCACCGATCTTCGGCATCACCGCGCCGAAGACGAAGGCGCCGAAGATCTGGTGGATGCCGATGACGTCGGTCGCCGCCGACGACAGGAAGAGTCCGATCAGGATGACCGCCAGGATGTCCGGGGTGAGGCGGCCCGCGCGGTCGCGCCAGGCGACCAGCTTGGCGAGCAGGGGTCGGACGACGCCGAACATGACCGCGGCGTACACCAGCGTCAGCCCGATGATCCGGGCGACCTCGAGCGGGCTGCCGCCCTGGATGATCGCGATGATGAAGGCGAGCAGCGTCCACGCGAGGATGTCGTCGACGGCTGCCGCGGCGAGGCTGAACACGCCGGGAACGGTGCGCATCATGCCTCGGTCGGTCAGGATGCGCGCGAGCACCGGGAACGCGGTGATCGACATCGCGACACCCATGAACAGCACCATGCCCAGCCGCTCGATCTCCATCCCGCCGACGGTGTCGTGCGACGGATAGAGCAGCACTCCCAGCCCCGCGCCGAGCCCGAACGGCAACACGATCGAACACGCCGAGATGCTCGCCGCCGCCCGCTCACGCCCGCGGGTGAGTCGCATGTCCAGCTCGAGTCCGACGATGAACATGAACAGCACGAGCCCGATCTGCGCGAGGGCACCGAGCAGGGGACGGACGTCGGCGGGAAACAGCCACTGGTCCGGATTGCCGGGCAGGAGGCCCAACAGGCTGGGGCCCAGCGCGATCCCGGCGGCGATCTCGCCCACGACCGCGGGCTGCCGGCACGCGCGCGCGATCATGCCCCCGACACGTGCGGCGGCGATGACGATCGCCACGTCGAGGAGCAGGAAGGCGATGGTGTGCTTGTCCATGGGTCAGATCCGCGCGTGATGGGATTCGAAGATGAAATGTCGTCCGCCGAGTCGCACATGCGAACCCGGGACGAGGACGTGCGCGCGATGCGGGAGCAGACGCATCTCGCGGTTGCCGCTGCTGGGGTCGGCGACGAACGTGCCGTTGGCCGATCCGAGGTCGACGAGCTGGACCGTCCATTCGACGAGCCGGATCTCCACGTGCCGTCGGGAGAGTTGACCGGTCTCGTCCTGCACGCGAATGGGTTTCGGCGAGCCGGCCCGGCCCCCGCCCGCCGATCCCGGTTCGCGGCCGATCACGAGGTCCTCGTCGAGCAGGAAGGTGAATCCGTTGTCGAGCAGCAGCCAGCCCAGTGGTGGCCGCTCCCCCTCGACGAGGAATGTCGTCAGCTGATCCATCCGGATTCCGCACACACCGCACAACCACGACTGCGGGTGGTTGAGGTGTCCGCGCGAACACCGGATGCCGTGCACCATCGCTCGCGAGGCCTCGATCCGGACGACCTCGGTGGCCGGCTTCTGGTGTTCCTCCTTGGGCAGCGGCGCGCGCGGCTCGAGCGGTTCGGCGAACGGGTCCGGTGCCGGCCCCGGTGCGTGCTGGAGGGGTACGACGAACGGGTCGGGGTGCTGCGACTGTTTCGGCAACGGCGCCGCCTGCGCGGCCCGATCACCGGACTGTGGACCGGGATCGAACGCGGCCCCCAGCGGCGTCGACGTGAACGGGAGCGGGTCCGGCGACTCCGCACCCGCTGCCGATCCGGGCGCCATGCGTTCGGTCGTGTCCATCGGGCCGGTCGGGTCCGGCGGTGGCGGGACATGCGCAGCGGGTGACGACTCCGGAACGACTGCACCGTCGGCGGCTCGGTGAGGGCCGCTCGGTTCCGGCTCGAACGGTTCGAACGGCTCGGATGCCTCGGTCGGCGGTCCAGGGTCCGGAGCCGCGCTGTCGTCAGGAGCGTCCTGATCGCGGGGCGGCTCCGACACCGCCGATCTGGCGGCGGCGGGTAGTGGATGGAACTCGGTGCCGCGCAACCCGAGCGGGGTGTGCAGCAACGCTCCCGACGCGGGCACCACCCCGTCGACGAGGTCGAAGCGTTCGTCACCGACCTCGGCGGGCTGTGTCTCCGCGAGATACAGGCCGAGACCTTCGAACGGCCACGGGACGGCCTTGTCGAAGGTGTTCCCGTCCGCGGGTTCGATGCGGGTGCCGTCGGTCTCGCCGTAGACCGCGCCGGCGAGGAAGATGGCGATGCCTGCGTTGTCCGGTGCGGCGAATCCGATGTCCACCGGGTCGTCGGCGTTCGCGACCAGCTGGGCCAACGCGCGCACCAGGTGCCGCCCACGGCGGGGCGCGGAATCCGGAACGGACGCCGCCGATTCGATGTCGAGCACGTCGGTGACGAACGAGGCCGGCACGGCGTCGGACACCAGGCAGAGGAAGGCCGGTTTGCGGATCACGATGCCCGCGCCGGGGATCAGGGTGACCGTCGGCGTGACGCTCGGGATGTCTCCGGGTGTGGTCACAGGAACCGCCCTCCCTGGAATCGCCAGTGCGGGAAGACCGCGCGGAGCGGACCGTTGACCGCCACCCACACGATCAGCCACGTCGACACGAACTGGACCGCGAACACGAAGGGCGACGGCCGCAATCCCTCGGGCAGCAGGGCGGTTCCGTCGATGACCAGCCATACGACGATGCCCTCGTTGATCGCCGTGAGCAGACCGAACAGCGTGGGCCAGTCCTTCTCCCACCGGAACTGCTGGAGCAGATGGTAGAGGAACTCCCATGCGACGCCGAGGACGATGACCGTCAGCAGAACGGTGAACGCGACGCGGTACACGTCGAGGATCGTCGGGTCGCCCGAGGAGACGAGCCACAGGAACGGAACGAGCACGATCGTCCACAGACCACCGAGCACACCGAGGACCAGAACGCGGGTCTGGATACGTCCCCACAGAGTGGGCAACATGTCAGTCGACTCCCTTGTTGTTCATCCAGCGCCACCACTGGGCGGTGGACCGCCACGGCGTGAGCTTCTTGCAGAAGCCCTGTCGCGCAAGGTCGTCCGCGATCTCCTGGGCGGCGATCTGCAGGCCCAGGAAGGTGTCGACCCCCGGGAAGTAACCGCCGAGCGTCGCACTTCCCGAGGCGTACAGCTTGCCGCTGCCGCTGCGGGTGCCCTTCAGCTCGAAGTCGCGTTCGACGTCCATCCTGCCCACCGGGTTGATGCCGGCGCCGGTGTGGTCGAGCAGGTCACGCAGGAGGCGGTGCTCGCGGACGTCGGCTTCGAGTCCGGTGCAGTCGATCACGTAGTCGGCGTGGATCTCGAACGTTCCGTCCGGCCGATGCTCCTGCCTGATCGGTGCATGCGGATCGACACGGACGGTCGTGACGACACCTTGGCCACCGGCTGCCGGGACGAGGCTCTCCGCCTTGCCCACGGCCACCCGATACCAACCCTCACGGCGACCGCGGGCCAGCTGCTCCTGCCAGTCGTCGCGTACCGGGGTGTTGGTCCCGCCCATCTGCTTGTACGCCTCGGCGCGTTCGTGGCCCTCGAGCTTTCGCATCCGCGCCTTCAACTGCCCACCCCACACCGACTTCGGATAGTTGAACCCCTGGTACGCCCACCCGTCTCTCCCCTTGCGCCGCATGAAGATGTGCGGGCCATGGGATTTGTCGTGATAGGTGCGGAACAAGTGCACGATCTGGGTCTGCAGACCCATCGCGTCGCGATCGTCGATGAGACGCTGCAGCACCCGCGACGCCACGATCCCCGAGCCGCGGATGACGACCGTCCCGGGCTTGCGCTGCAGCGACTGGTAGATGTGCTCATGGGACTCATAGGCGTTGACGACCTTGCTGGCGTCGCGATACGTCTCGCGGAACGCCTGCAGGTCCGGGAGGAGTTTGATGCCGGGGTAGCCGATGGCGACATGTACCCACTGACTGCGGAACGCGACGCGCTTGGTCGGCGACGTGCCCTGCGGCGGGGTGAGGATGGTGAAGTAGCCGCCCTCCGCGCGCCGTCGGATCATCCGGACCTGTCCGCGACGCAGACACCTCAGATACCCGATGCGTTCGCATTCCTTTTCCATCGACTCGAATGCCTGACCCGCCCGCGGCGTGTAGAAATTCGCGAAGACCGGTTCCACCAACACATTCCACAGGGGCGCGATCTTCTTGTCGGCCCAGGCCTCACGCACCGCGTAGGACGGGAAACCCCAGATGTTGTCCGGGGTGGACTGCGAGTCCGAACGTAACCGTTCACCGCGCGGGATCTGCGACACCCGGGTCAGATACTCGTAGCTGTGCCACGGCACGTCCTGGGGTCCGAGTACCGCGATGTTGTCGATGGGCACCCCGCAGATCCGCAGATAGTCGACGGTCACGAACGATCCGATGCCCGACCCCACCGTCACGAAGGGGACGTCGACGACCGGGATGCCCGCGCTCTCGACCATTGCGTCGGTCCAGACGTCGGTCTCGACGAGCTGATGCGTGAGGTCGCCGACCATGCCTCCCGGGCCCGGCCGGCCGGGCCCGGGAGGCGGCGGCATCGGGGGC
>NZ_JAKOIW010000039.1 GCF_022206305.1 Gordonia sp. 'Campus'
CGTCCGGCCGGGGGACGCGGTCCCGGACGGCCCGGCGTCGCGCGCAGCGTGACGTCGTCCGCCGAGGATGCGGCGGCCGGGTCCCGCGGCCCGCGGTCGGGTTCGCCTCGTGCAGCAGGCCGCGGCGGCACCGTTGCGCCCGGGGCGGTCATGCGTCGTGGCGTCCCCGGGACCGTCTCGGCGTCGAGGTCGGCGACGGAGCGCGGCCGGACGCTGCGCAGACTCGTCGCCAGCGCGTCCGCGAACTCCCGACAGCTGGCGAAACGGTCGTCGGGACGCTTGGCCATCGCCTTCGCGATCACCGCGTCGGCCGCAGGCGGCACGGCCGGCACGAGATCCGAGATGCGGGGAACCGGCTCCTTCAGATGAGCGCCGATGACGGCGCCGTTGTCGCGGTCGTCGAAGGGTACCCGGCCGGCGAGCAGGTGAAAGGTGGTGGCGGCAAGCGAGTACTGGTCGGTCCGGCCGTCGAGACCTCGACCCGTCAGCTGTTCGGGCGAGGCATAGGACAGGGTCGCGAGGACCGTGCCGACCGACGTCAGCGCCTCGGTCTCGTCGGAGAGTTTCGCGACACCGAAGTCCGTCAGCAGAACCCGCTGCTCGTCGAACGAGGAGTCCTCGTCGACCTCGGCGAGGAGGATGTTGGCCGGCTTCACGTCGCGGTGGAACAGGCCGCGGCGATTCGCATGGTCGATGCCACGGGCCACCTCGGACACGATGTGGACGACCCGACGCGGTGCGATCGGACCCCGCCCCGCGAGCTCGCGCGCGCAGTCGGTCCCCGGCACGTACTGCATCGCGATCCACAACAGGTCCGACTCCCCCGACGTCGATGCCGCACCCGACCTCGCGGTCGTCGGCACACTCGCGCGACCGCGGTTGAAGACGGTGACGATGTTGGGGTGATCAAGGGTTGCCGCCACCTCGGCCTCGCGCAGGAAGCGCCGGCGGAAGTTGCTGTCGGTGAGTCCCGCCGAGGCCTTCAAGACCTTCAGCGCGTCGTACCGCGGGAGTTCGGGATGGCGAGCGAGGAAGACCGCGCCCATGCCTCCGCTACCCAGTACCCGTTCGACGCGGTACCCGGCAACGAGGGTTCCCGGCTCGAGCACCCCCTCAATCTAGGCGAGTTCGGCCGGTCTGTCGCCCAGTCGCCGGCGATCCGAAGCCGCTGGTCGAGCGGCCCCGGGGATCACGTCTCGCGCAGGACGTCGAGCGCGTGCTGCAGGTCGTCGGGATACGACGACGTGAACTCCACCTGGCGACCGTCGGCCGGGTGCGCGAACCCCAGGGACCTCGCGTGCAGCCACTGTCGTTCGAGTCCGAGCCTCTTCGCCAGAACCGGGTCGGCACCATAGGTCGGATCGCCGCAGCACGGGTGGTGCAGCGCCGAGAAGTGCACCCGGATCTGGTGTGTCCGACCGGTTTCGAGATGGACGTCGAGCAGTGACGCCGCGGCGAACATCTCCAGGGTGTCGTAGTGGGTGATGCTCGGCTTGCCGTTGGCGGTGACCGCGAACTTCCAGTCGTTGCCGCGATGGCGCCCGATGGGCGCGTCGATCGTGCCCGACGGCGGATCGAGGTGCCCCTGGACGAGCGCGTGGTACCCCTTGTCGACGGTCCGTTGCTTGAACGCCCGTTTGAGCAGGGTGTACGCGCGCTCGGACACCGCCACCACCATGACACCGGAGGTGCCCACGTCGAGCCGGTGCACGATGCCCTGGCGCTCGTGCGCACCCGAGGTCGAGATGCGGAAGCCCGCGGCGGCCAGCGCCCCGATGACGGTCGGGCCGCTCCAGCCCACCGACGGATGCGCCGCGACACCCACCGGCTTGTCGACGACGACGATGTCGGAGTCGTGGTAGATCACCTCGAGATCCTCGACCGGGGTCGGCTCGACGCGCAGGGGTTCGTCCGGTTCGGGCAGGGTCACATGCAGCATCGACCCGGCGGCGAGCTTGTGCGACTTCCCCACCACCGCACCGTCGACGATCACGTCCCCGTCCTCGGCGAGCGTCGCCACGACGGTGCGCGACAGGCCGAGCATCCGGGACACGCCGGCATCCACGCGCATCCCGTCCAAGCCGTCCGGCACCGGGAGGAATCGGGATTCACGCATGCGCGCCACCCTTGGTGCGCGCAGCGTCGTGCCGGTCACGGCGCGCGGCCCACCCGGTGCGGGTGCCGTCGTAGTCGAACCCGAGGGCCGACAACACGACGAGGAGGACGGCCCCGCAGACGACAGCCGAGTCGGCGACGTTGAACACCGGCCACCAGCCCACCGACACGAAGTCGACGACGTGACCCTGCAAGACCTGCGGCGAGCGGAAGATGCGGTCGATCAGGTTGCCGATGGCCCCACCCAGCACGAGCGCCAGGCCGAGGGCCCACCACCGGGAGCGCAGCCGGCTGCTGTACCGGATGATGACCACGACGACGACGAGCGCGATGATCGAGAGCACCCAGGTGTAGCCGGTGGCGAGCGAGAATGCCGCCCCACTGTTGCGGACCAGGCGCAGGGTGACGACGTCGCCGATGATCTCGACGGGATCGCGGGGATCGAGTGTGGCGACCGCGATGGATTTGGTCAGCTGGTCGAGCCCGAGGATCACCACCGCGATACCGAGCACCGCGACGGTCACGCGGGAGAACCGCCGACCCCGCGCGCCGTCCGCGGAATCCTGTTCGACGTCGGGTCCGGGCTCCTCGGGGCCGGGGGCACCGGGCTGTGCGGTCTCGGCTGTCGGCGATCCGGCGTCGCGCGGGTCCGTCTGGTCCGGATCCGTCAGCTCTCGATCCGTCTGCTCCGGATCCTTCCGGGGTTGGTCATCCACAGCATCATTGTCCACGACTCGTCGAATACGCTGGCTACCCGTGTCCCCGCGTCCTCGTGTGAACCGGTCCGTAGTCTCGTCGCTCGCCGCGGCCACCGCGCTGTCTGTCCTGGTCGCGGGATGCTCGTCGGGATCGGACGAGGCGTCGCCATCCACCTCGGCGACCGCCGCGGCGTGTGCCACGGAGTCTGCGTCGCGTGCGGCGGGGGCGGCGCCCGTGCCCATCGCGCCCGCGACGGTGACCGTCCTGGACGCCGGCGCCGGAGACCGCCGGGCGCCGGCGGCGGCTCCGGACGTGGCGACGCCCCAGATGGTCACGCTCGTGACGACCTCGGAGGTGGCCTCGCCGGGAAGCGCGGACGCGCAGACCGTCGACATGCCGCTGACGGCCCGCTTCGGCTGCGCCGACCCGACGAATCTGGAGATGGACCTCGGCACCGTCACCTCACCGGACACGACTCTCGACGATCAGCTCTCGGCGATGTCCGGGAGCAAGGCCGGGCTCACCCTGGCACCCGGGCTGGCGCCGGTGTCCCTGCGCATCGCGCCGGCCGCCGATGCCGGCGGTGAGGCGCGGCTGGCGGTCGAGCAGGCGCTGGTGTCGGCGATGAACACGGCCGTCGCGGTGCCGACCGAGCCGATCGCGGTCGGGGCGTCGTGGCGGAGCGAGCGGGTGATCGCGTCGGCGGCGACCGTGACCCAGACGATCGAGGCGCGACTCACCGCGTGGGAGGGCAGCCGGCTGACGATCGAGTTCACCTCGGACGAGTCGCCGGTGAACTCCGTCTTCGCGATCCCCGGTGGCGGTGACAGCCTCACCATCAGCCGCTACACCTATTCGGGCCGGGGCACGATGACGGTCGATCTGACACGCGGGCTCCCCGTGGCCGGCGAGGCGACCTATCGGGGAGCCCGTGAGCTCGTCGGTGCGGACCCGGCCCGCCCGCTGATTCAGCAGACCGGGTTGTCCGTCACCTGGCGTTAGTTGTTCGGTTGTGCGCGCGCACTCAGCTCGCGGGCGAGCACATGGCGCTCTGGACCTGGTACAGGCCCAGCAGGTTGCACACCGTCTCGTTCGAGAGCTTCCAGCGTCCGTCGTCGAACACGATGGTCGACTCGGCATTGGTCGGCGGGTTGCCCGCGGTCTCGATCCGCACCTTGACGCGAGCCTTGTTGGGGCCTGCGCTGATCACGGGGTTGACCAGGACCCAGTCGACATCGGAGTTCTCCGCACGCGCCTTCACCAACTGGTCGAAGATCGCCGGGTCCTTCTCCGAACCCTCGACGAACTGGATCTTCTCGGCCCGCGGGACGTCGGGGTCGACGGCCTGGCTCACCATCTCGTTCAAAGCGGCGATCGACGGCGGCTTGCTGCCGTTGGTGAGCTCGGACCCGTCTCCGCCGGCCGAGGCCGTGTCGGAGCTGGTCAGAGTCGGTGCGGGTGGCGCATCGGCGTCATCGCCCCCACAGGCTGCGACGGTGGTCATCAATGCTGCCGCGATCATGGTCGCGCCCAGAAATTTCCGATACTTCAAGGATCTCCCTCACTGTGTTCTCGGCATGGGGTGCGCTCACGAGCACTCTCCCACCTCGATGGCGAACGTGTCTGCCGGGGACGACCCGGCGACAGCCCACACCACTATGCCAAACGTCGCGGTCTCCGGGTCTGCGGTACCGGACGACCCGCCGGGTACCCGGCACCGACGACCCGGCAACGCTTGACGCACCTCGACGGTTCCGGTGACCCTTGGACACCATGACACCCACCTCCGGTTCGGGACCCTCGACCATCGTGCTGATCAGCACCGGAGGCACCATCTCCGCACAGACGACCGCCGACGGGGCGGTACCGGCCCTGGGCGCCGCCGAGCTCGTGTCGAGCGTGTCGGCGTCGCCTGCCGGGTCGACGACGGGGAGTGCCGGGGCAGACGTCCGCAGCATCGACCTGATGCGAGTGGACAGCTCCGCGATGTCGGTGGCCGACCAGTTCACGGTTGTTCGCGCGATCGGCGACGCACTCACCGACGAGAGGGTGCTGGGCGTCGTCGTCACCCACGGGACCGACACGATGGAAGAAACCGCGTTCCTCGCCGACCTCTACCTCGCCGACGACCGCCCGGTCGTCTTCACCGGCGCACAGTTGCCCGCCGACTCCCCCGGCGCGGATGGTCCCGCGAACGTCGCCGCGGCCCTCGCGACGGTCGCCGATCCGGCATCTCGCGGCCTCGGCGTGGTGGTGGCCCTGGGCGGTCGGGTGTTGCCGGCGCGCGGCGTCTTCAAGACCTCGACCACCGATCCCGCGGCATTCGACACCGTGCACCCCGGTCTGCCCCGGCAGGTGCTGCCCGGGCCGATCCCACTGGGCCGGACCGCGCGTGTCGACTCGTTCACCCTCTATCCGGGCGTCTCGCCCGGACTGATCGCCGCCGCTGTCGCGCAGAATGCGGCGGGCCTCGTGCTCGCCGCGACGGGTTCGGGCAACACACACCCGGATGTCACCGCCGAGGTCGCGCTGGCCGTCCAGCACGGACTGACCGTTGTCGTGACGAGCCGTGTCCCCCATGGCGAGGTCACGGCCACCTATGGCGGTGGGGGTGGCGCGGTCGATCTGCGGCGCGCCGGCACCATCATGTCACCGTGGTTGCGAGCCCCTCAGGCCCGGATGGCCCTCATCGCACTTCTCACGGGCGGGCACGATCGCGGCGAGATCGCCGACTTCTTTCTCTGCCAGGGCTTCTGAGTCCTGTCCGGTGGTCACTCCGCGCCGGATGCGTCCCAGTCGAGACTCTCGAGCGGATCGGCCGGCCGAAGTGCCTGGTCGTCGACGGCGAACGTGCGAGTGCGTCCGGGCCCGGTCGTCCGGGTCTCGAAGCGCACGGTGACGACGCCATGGCCGCTCCCCTGCACCCAGCCGTGTCCGTGGTCGGGATGCGACACATCGGCGCCGGGGCCGAACCGGCCACTCGGCAGGGCGCTGCCACCGGGGGCGAAACGGGGCGGCTCCTCCGCGATCGCCGACGAGGCGTCCGCGTCGCCGGGGCCGCCGTCCACCGTCTCGTCGACCTCGACCACGACACCGCCGGCGGTGTCGCCCGCCTCGGCACTGTCGTGATGAGTCATCTCGACACCGTCGTCCGGCCCGGCTCCGACCTCATCGAACAAGGCGTACTGCTGGACGGCGGTCAGGCCCGAGAAGCCAACGCCCACAAGGCGGATCGCACCGACCGACTGCGGATCGAGCGCCAGCCGCTGAGCCGTGCGCTCGAGGTCGTCGAACTCGGTCGTCGCGGCCGCGGTGGTCGCCGAACGTGTCAGGATCGACATGTCGGATCGTTTCAGTTTCAGTACGACGGTTCGGGCACCCCGGCCGTCGGCCAGCAGGCGACGGTGGGCATCGGTGGCCGCCTTGCGAATGGCACGGCGCAACGAGTCGAGTTCGACGATGTCCTCGGCGAACGTCGACTCGGCGCTGATCTGTTTGGCCGAGGCGCGTTCGGCGACCGGACGGTCGTCGATGCCGTGCGCCAGCCGGTGCAGGGCGGGTCCGACGGTGGCACCGAGCACCGAGGCCACCTCGACCGACGACATGGCGGCGAGGTCTCCGATGGTCGTGATCCCCAAGCGCGCCAGTCGATCTCCCGACACCGGGCCGATACCCCACAACTTGCGGACCGGCAGCGCATGCAGGAACTCGCGCTCCCCGGACGGCGGGATGACCATCACGCCATCGGGTTTGGCCATCCCCGACGCGATCTTCGCGAGCTGCTTGCCACTGCCCAGCCCGACCGACGCGGCCAGGCCTACCTCGGACCGAATCCGGCTCCGAAGACGTTCGGCGAACTCCCGTGCGTCGGCGACGGTGGCGCCTGCCAGTTCCGCCGGCTCGGCGAAGGCCTCATCGAAGGACAGCGTCTCGATGACCGGAACCGCCTCGCGCACCAGAGCGAACACACGCTTGCTGACCACGCTGTACACCGCTCCGCGTGGCGGGATCACCACACCGGTGGGCCCGATCAGGCGGCGTGCCTGATGCATCGGCATGGCCGAACCCGCACCGAACACCCGTGCCTCGTAGCTCGCTCCGGCCACCACGCCGCGACCGCCGGAGCCGCCGACGAGGACCGGTCGCCCGCGAAGCGTCGGCCGGGTGAGTTGCTCCACGGAGGCGAAGAACGCATCCATGTCGAGGTGCATCACCCAGCGCGGACTCCGCTCGTCGGGCTCGCGGCGCGGCGATCCCGACCCCGGCGTCGGGTCGGCCCCGGCGGTCGGAACGGATTCGGGACGCGGCACCCGTCCGAGTCTAGTGAGCCGGAGTCCGCCGACCCGGCGTCCGGTGAGCGGGGGTGACCGCGAAGACGGGGATCAATCCGGCGCGAGCCGCGAGTTCGGCGTCCGAGGACTTCGGATCCAGACCTTCGGGCAGGAAACGTCCCACCTCCCACCCCCAGCGCCGCAGGTACTCACGGATGATCGGTGTGCGTCGAGCGGGGTCCACCTCGGTCAGGGCGACGTCGACGCGGCGACGGCCACGACGCAATTCGACCGTGCCGGCGGCGCGTGCGTTGCGCACCCAGTGGGTCTCGCCGCGCACGGCGACCAGGTACTCCCCGCCGTCGAAGCGCAGCACGTTGACCGGTACGCGCTGCGGGTTCCCCGAGCGGCGGCCCACCACCGTGAGCGTCTGCGCGCCGGCGAGATTGACGCCGCGATCGGCGAGCCACCGGATCATGCGGTTGACGACGGCATCGGCGCCGTGCGGGGCTTTGTAGTGACCGGCTGTGGTGGTCATCGGAGGCCTTTCGACTGGGTTTTGATTTCGAGAGCGCCGCTCTCGGTTTGAGTGTGCACCCACTGAAGCAAGAAATCAAGAGCACCGCTCTCGTTTATGGCAGGATGACGCCATGGCCACCGGACGCAACCGCGCGGAGAACCGGGCGATGATGACCGACGAGATCCGTCGCCTCGGACGCGAGCACCTCACCACCTACGGCGCGGCGGGGCTCTCCCTGCGCGCCATCGCCCGCGACATGGGCGTCGTCTCCTCGGCGGTGTACCGATACGTCCCGAGCCGTGACGAACTCCTGACGATGCTGGTGGTGGAGGCCTACACCGACATCGCGGACGCGATCGACGCGGCCGTCGGCTCGATCGAGCCGTCCCGACGGCGGGATCGGCTGCGGGTCGCCGCGGCGACCGCCCGGGCCTGGGCTCTCGACGACCCCGCGCGGTGGGCTCTCCTCTTCGGCAGCCCGGTGCCCGGGTACTCCGCGCCGGGCGACCGGACCATCGGCCCCGGGACGCGGATCCCGGCGTTGCTCCTCCGCGAATGCGCCGCAGCGCACCACGAGGGACAGCTACGTGGCGATCTGGCTCCTCCGACAGCGGAGGTGACCGCGGACATGGACGCGATCCGCGACGAGTTCGACCTCGACACACCGGCGGAGGTCCTGGCCGCGGCCACCACGTTGTGGGCCGTGCTGATCGGCGCGATCAGCCTGGAGACATTCGGTCAGTACGGCGCCGACACCTTCACCCACCCGGACGAACTCTTCCGACACCAGGTCGACGTCGTCCTCGCGACACTGTTCGCCTGACGGCCCGCGACGGGGCGGTGAAGCTCGACCCGCGTGCAGCAATACGAACTCGACGTCATCTGGCGACCGCGTGCGGCCGATCTGCAACCGTGAGTTTCTCGGGATTACGCATGGCATAGACATGGTCGATCAGGCCGCCGTCGAGGCGCAGGGTCAGAGCCGACTGCAGGCGCCCCTCGTAATGGACCGTGATCCCCGGCTGGCTGTTGAACATCGACGCGTCGGCCCGATAGTCGTCGACCACGGCACCGATCCGGGCGAACCCCGACAGCACGCGCGCGACCTCGAGTGCGCCGTGGACGGGTCGACGTACGGCAATCGCCTTTCCGTCACTGTCGGCGGTGAGCACGGCGTCCGGCGTCAGCAGGGCCATGAGGTCGTCGACGTTCCCCGACTCGGCGACGGAGAGGAACTCGTCGACGAAGGCCTCGGCGCGGGCGCTGTCGACGGGCTCGAAACACGGCCTGCACGCCGCGACATGCGCCCGGACACGGCGAGCGGTCTCCCGCACCTCGGCTTCCGCCGAACAGACGATGGTCGCGATTTCGGCGTCGGCGACACCGAACACGTCAGCGAGGACGTATACCGCCCGGTCCACCGGCTCGAGGGACTCCAGCACGAGCAGCATCGCCGTCGAGATCGATTCCGCCAGAATCGGATCGCGCGCTGGGTCGGGATCGTCGAGCAGAAGCGGCTCGGGCAGCCACGGACCGGTGTAGTCCTCGCAGGCGCACAGTCTCGACCGCAAGGAGTCGAGCGCCGCCCGGGCGACCAGCGTGGTGAGGGCGAGCCGGTCGCCATCCACCAGGCCGTCACCGGCACCGGTGACGATCGCATCCGCCGCGGCCGTGGAGCCCAAGATCTCGTAGGCGAGAGTGAAGAGCTGTGGCCGTGGATCGGCGGACCGATCCATACGCCGTTCCACGTGGGTGCCGGTCATGGGTGGTGTCGGGCCTCTCGTGGTGCGCGGGTCGGCGTCGGCCGATCGCGCCCCACCGCCGACGAACTCGGACGGTGCCCCGCGCGCGTGACCGGGCCGCCGCGAGTCCACACCAGGGGCTGCGGTGTCGACTCGTGACAATGGTCCACACGCTACCGCGAGATCCCCATGGTCCAGGGCGAGTCCGTCATCCGGTCCCGACTTTGAGCCGCGCGTTCCGGGAAACCGGGTCGCCGGTCGCTCCCGGAGGTCCGGGAGCGACCGACGGTCAGCCCGCCTTGGTGATGTCGGCCGTGACGCCGTCCCCGAGTTCGACGGCTGCGGCCTGCGCATCCGCCGTGACGTCGAAACGCACCGCGAGGACTTCCCCCGCGATCAGGTCGGCGTGCGTCTGCGCCCACTCCAGGCGCTCCGCGGGCACGACGAGACGTACCTCGATCCGGTCGGACACGTCCAGACCCAGGTTGCGGCGCGCGTCCTGCAGCTCACGGACCCGGTCCTTCGCCCAACCCTCGGCTTCGAGTTCAGGGGTGACCGCGGTGTCGAGGACAACCAGCCCCGCGCCGCCGGGCAGTTCGGCGGTCGAATCGGGTTCGACGGCGACCAGACGACGCGTGAACTCACCCTCGTGGAGCTCGATCCCGTCCGCGTCGACGATCTCGGACCCGTCCGCCGCAGTACGCACCGACCAGTTTCCCGACTTGACGGCCTTGATCGCGCGCTGGACGTCCTTGCCCAGACGCGGACCCGCAGCACGGGCGTTCACCGCGATCTCATACCGGCCGTACGCACTGGCGTCGGTGGCGAGCGAGACCGTCTTGACGTTCATCTCGTCTTTGATCAGGTCGACGAACGGTTCGAGTGCTTCCGCGGTGGACGAGGCCACCGTCAGTCCCGACAGCGGCAGGCGGACGCGCAGCTTGTTGGCCTTGCGCACACTCGACGCCGTAGAACACACGGCCTGGACCTGATCCATGGCGCTCACCAGGTCAGCATCGCCCGGCAGCTCATCGGCGGTGGGCCAGTCGGTCAGATGCACCGACCGCTCTCCGGTCAGCCCCCGCCAGATCGCCTCGGTGGCCAGCGGGAGCAGCGGCGAGGCGAGCCGGCACGCGACTTCGAGCACCGTGTACAGCGTGTCGAAGGCGTCGGAGTCCTCCTCCTGTCCCGCCCAGAACCGCGCGCGCGAACGACGCACGTACCAGTTGGTCAGGGACTCGACGAACTCACGGAACGCATCGCATGCACCGGCGATGTCGTAGATGTCGAGCGCCTCGGTCATCGCGTCGCGCGTCGTCGCCAGCTTCGCGAGGATGTAACGGTCGAGGACATGCTGTGAATCCGTGCGCCACACCGCAGGTCGCTCGGCGTAGAGCTGCAGGAAGCTGTAGGCATTCCACAGCGGCAGCAAGGCCTGCCGCACACCTTCGCGGATGCCGCGTTCGGTGACGACGAGGTTGCCGCCGCGCAGGATCGGCGACGCCATGAGGAACCATCGCATGGCGTCGGAACCGTCGCGATCGAAGACCTCGTTGACATCGGGGTAGTTGCGCTTCGACTTCGACATCTTCTGGCCGTCGTCGCCGAGCACGATGCCGTGCGCGGCAACCGTCTTGAACGCCGGGCGATCGAACAGCGCGGTGGCCAGCACGTGCAGCGTGTAGAACCAGCCGCGTGTCTGCCCGTTGTACTCGACGATGAAGTCGCCCGGGTTGTGTGCCGGCGCATTCGCGGAGTCGCCCCCCTCCCCGTCACCACCGTCGAACCAGTCCCGGTTCTCGAACGGGTAGTGCACCTGCGCGAACGGCATCGAGCCCGACTCGAACCAGCAGTCGAGGACCTCGGGCACCCGCCGCATCGTCGACTTTCCGCTCGGGTCATCGGGATTCGGGCGGGTGAGGTCGTCGATGAACGGGCGGTGCAGATTGTCCGGGCGCACCCCGAAGTCGCGTTCGAGGTCGTCGAGCGAGCCGTAGACGTCGATGCGCGGGAACTCCGGATCGTCGGAGATCCACACGGGCAGCGGCGCACCCCAGTACCGGTTGCGGCTGATGTTCCAGTCGCGAGCGCCTTCCAGCCACTTGCCGAACTGGCCGTCCCGGATGTGCTCGGGCACCCAGGTGATCTGTTTGTTCAGCTCCACCATGCGGTCACGGAACTGGGTCACCGCGACGAACCACGACGGCACCGCCATGTAGATGAGCGGCTGGCCCGATCGCCACGAATGCGGGTACGAGTGTTCGATGGTCTCGTGCCGCAGGATCCGCCCGGTTGCCTTCAGGTCCTTGATGATCACCGGGTTGGCGTCGAACACCATGAGGCCCTCGTACGGCGGGACCTGCGAGGTGAAGCGTCCGCCCGGGTCGAGCGGCTGCACCACCTCGATGCCGTTGGCGGTCGCGAGATCCATGTCCTCCTCACCGAAAGCCGGTGCGAGGTGGACGATCCCGGTACCGCTGTCGGTGGTCACATAATCGCCCAGCAGTACCCGGTGCGAGTTCGGATGGCCGGCGAAGAACTCGAAGGGCGGCGTGTACGGGAGATCCTTGAGATCCTCGCCGCGGTGCGTACCGACCACCTCGGGGTCGACGATCTCCTTTCCGTATGCCCCGAGGAGCGCCTCCGCGAGGAGATACTCCTGACCGTCGCTCGCCCTGACGTGCACGTACGTGACATCGGGATTGACGGCGATCGCGAGGTTGGACGGCAGCGTCCACGGCGTGGTGGTCCAGATCAGGGCATTCACGCCGTCGAGTGAGGTGAGCGGCCCGTCGGTCACCGAGAGCGGCATCGTCACAGTCACCGCCGGATCCTGACGCATGCGGTAGGCGTCGTCGAGCTTGGACTCCTGGTTCGACAGCGGCGTCTGCTCGTACCAGCTGTACGGCAGCACGCGGTAGCCCTGGTAGATCAGGCCCTTGTCGTAGAGCGCCTTGAACGCCCACATCACCGACTCCATGAAGTCGAGATCGAGTGTCTTGTAGTCGTTGTCGAAGTCGACCCAACGCGCCTGCCGGGTCACGTAGTCACGCCACTCCCCGGTGTACCGCAGCACCGAGTCGCGGCAGTACTCGTTGAACTTGGCCATGCCCATCTTCTCGATCTCCGACTTGTCGGTGATCCCGAGCTGGCGTTCGGCCTCGAGTTCGGCGGGGAGACCGTGTGTGTCCCAACCAAATCGACGGTCGACCTTCTTACCGAGCATCGTCTGGTACCGCGGTACCACATCTTTGACGTAACCCGTCAGCAGGTGGCCGTAGTGGGGCAACCCGTTGGCGAAAGGCGGGCCGTCGTAGAAAACGAACTCCTCGGCGTCGGCACGGTTCTCGATCGACGCGGCGAAGGTGGAGTCGGCGTCCCAGTACTGCAGGACCCGCTGTTCCACCGAGGGGAAGTCGGGCGCACTCCGGCCGGTGCCCCCGGTCATGTCGACCTTCGGGTACACCCGTCCGGTCTGGGTCGGGTCGGTCGCGTCGGTCACGGCTCGTCTCCTCGTGCCTGGTGATGTCTCATCGGCACGGGGACGCACACCATCGGTCTGCGCGGTACCACCCCGCTTGCGCCGAAGCCGGCGCCACTCGTCGAACCGCGACGGCCGAGGCCGTTCGATTCTGCGGCTGTCACGGGCCACACCCGCCCGGTTCTACTGAGGCCCCGAGGGTCCTGTTCTTCCGGGTGCTCCCCGGTGATGGCCGGATCGACGCGATCACCAGTGTAGCGACGTGCCCCCGAGACCGGCCAACGGGTTGTCCGCGGCCGCTATCGCCGTCACTCCGGCGGTGGGTGCCAGTTCGGATCGAGCGGGTCGAACCCCGCGTCACGGGGTCGGCGCGACGGAGCATCTCCCCGCGTCTCCGGGGCAGAACGGTCAACGGGCCCGGCGGGGTCGTCGTTGCGCTGCTCCCCCGACGCCCAACGCGGAGCACCGGATTCGAACGGGCGCGACTCGTGCGGACGATCGCCGAAGTGCGGCGGCTGCCCCTGCTCCGGCCGGACCGGACCGGGTCGGCCCAGATCCGACCGACCTCCCTCCGACGCCCACTGCTGCCGAGGCGGCGGGGTGGGCCGCCCTGGTTGCGGCGGGGC
>NZ_JAKOIW010000004.1 GCF_022206305.1 Gordonia sp. 'Campus'
GGTTTGGGGGTGTGGTCGGAGGACGTCGCTCAGTTCGCGAGCTTGAGACCGATCACGCCGCCGACGATCATCAGCAAGAAGAACACCCGGAGCACCGATATCGGCTGACCACCGGTGATCATGGCGTAGACGACCGTGAGCACGGCGCCGATGCCGACCCACACGGCGTAGGCGGTTCCCACCGGCAGATCGCGCATCGCGTAGGCCAGGCCCGCCATGCTGATGGCCAGTGCCACCACGAACAACGACGTGGGTCCGGGCTTCGTGAACCCCTCGGATCTACCCAGAGCGGTGGCCCACACGGCTTCGAAGACACCGGACAGAACCAAGATCAACCATGACATGACGGCCTCCCACGGGCCGTCTTGTCGCACACCGGGTACAGCACCCCTCGTCCGGGGCCCGCAATCGCGGGCTCCGTTCCACGGTGTCACGCCGGGTGCGGGGTGGCAACGTCAGACGCGTCACCACCCGGCCTGCCCGGGTCCACGGGCCGTCAGTCGGCGAACGCCGCCTTGATCTCTGTTGCAGCCTGGGCCCCGTAGGCGCCCTCGATGCGCGCGAGCGCGGAGTCGGAGTCCCACGACCAGTCCTGGGTGGACACGGTCTCGAGCACCAGCACGGCGACCATCGAACCGACCTGCGCGGCGCGCTCGAAACCGAGTCCCTTGGACAGCGCCGACAGGAAACCCGCGCGGAACCCGTCGCCGACCCCGGTCGGGTCGACCTTGGCGGTCTCGGGCACGACGGGCACATGGATGCGGGTGCCGTCGCGGTCGACGATCTCGACGCCGTCCTTGCCGAGAGTCGTGACGCGGACGCCGACCATCTCGGCGACCTGGGCTTCGGACAGGCCCGCCTTCTGGCGGAGCAGACCCCACTCGTATTCGTTGGTGAACAGATAGTCGGCACCGTCGATCAGCGTGCGAGCCTGCTCACCGTTCAGCCGCGCGAGCTGCTGCGACGGATCGGCGGCGAAGGGGATTCCGGCGGTCCGGCACTCTTCGGTGTGCCGGATCATCCCGTCCGGATCGTCGGCCCCGATGAGCACCAGCTCGGGCTCACCGACCTCGGCGATGACCTGGGCGAGCTCGATGTCGCGGCTCTCGCTCATGGCGCCGGCGTAGAAGGTGGCCAGCTGGGCCATCGTCTCGTCGGTGGTGCACATGAACCTGGCGGTGTGATGGTTCTCCGAGACGCGGACGCCCCGGCAGTCGACCCCGTTCGACTCCAGCCACTTGCGGTAGTCGTGGAAATCGGCTCCGACGGCCCCCACCAGGACGGGGTTGCCGCCGAGCTGGCCCATCGCGTAGCAGATGTTTCCGCCGACCCCGCCTCGGCGGACGACGAGATCTTCGACGAGGAAGCTGAGCGAGATGTGCTCGAGGTGATCTCCGAGGATCTGCTCGGAGAACTTGCCCGCGAACTTCATCAGATGGTCGGTTGCAATGGACCCGCATACAACGATTGCCACTAGCGTTCTCAGCCCTTCGTGTGGTTACCCGGTCAGTTCACGGACAGGTGTCCACGCTACCCACTCGCCGGAAACACGACACCGGCCGCACCCATAAAGGGTGCGGCCGGTGTGTGACGAGCGGTCCGACGCGGCTGGTGCGTCAGTTGAACGAGTCGCCGCAGGCGCAGCTGCCGGTGGCGTTCGGGTTGTCGATGGTGAAACCCTGCTTCTCGATGGTGTCGACGAAGTCGATGGTGGCGCCCTGCACGTAGGGAGCGCTCATGCGGTCGACCGCCAGGGTCACGCCGCCGAAGTCGCTGGTGATGTCGCCGTCGAGGGTGCGGTCGTCGAAGAAGAGCTGGTAGCGCAGGCCGGCGCAGCCTCCCGGCTGTACGGCGATGCGCAGCGCCAGGTCGTCGCGACCTTCCTGGTCGAGCAGCGCTTTGGCCTTCGATGCGGCGGCATCGCTGAGGATGACGCCGGTGCTCGTGGCTGTGCCCGTTTCGTTCTGCACGGTCATGGATGCTCCTGTAGGTGGTGTGGTCCCGGTGGGATGTGGCCCGATGTCGTCGCGGGGTCGGCACCCCGCCCGCAGTCGGGATTCACCCCGCTCGCCGAGAGGTCGACCGGTTGTGCCCGTGCGTACAACCGTACTCCTCCCCGTGCTATTCCCGTCGAGTAGCACCAGCGTTTTCCCGACCTGTCGCAGCCGCGGGATGGGCCGTCGGGAGCCATCGACGGACGATGCCCCGGCCCGCGCACGCTCACCTGGGCCGCAAGTCCGCCGCGACTCTGCGCGCAAGTGCGGTGAGCTGGTTCTCGGCATCGTTCATGGCCACCTCGACCGAACCCGCGACGTCGACGATCGAGTGCGCCCCGGCGATGCCCGCGGCCTCGATCTCGGCATCGCTGAGCGTCACCTGGCCCGCGAGCACCAGCGTCGACGCCCCGGCACCACGTGCGCCCAGCGTCGAAGCCCGCCGGTGTAGCGCGGACACGACTTTTCCGCGCAGTGTCTGGGCGTCGAATCTGCCCTCGCCGGTGACGACCACGTCGGCGGCGGTGACCTCTTCCTCGAGGCCGGTGGCCTCGGCGACCACCGAGGCTCCGGACACGCGCCTGCCGCCGAGGGCGAGCAGTGCCGCGCCGAGTCCGCCGGCCGCCCCGGCGCCCGGCTCGCCCGTCACATCGCGCCCCGCGAGCGCGTTGAGCGTCGTCGACCACTCGGCGAGGCGCCGCTCCAGCGCCTCGACGGTGTCGGGGTCGGCCCCCTTCTGCGGACCGAAGACGGCAGCTGCTCCTGTCGGCCCGAGCAGCGGATTCTCCACGTCGGACGCCACGATCAGTTCCACCCCGCGGAGTCGCTCGCGTGCGCGCTCACCGCCGCCGAGCGCCTCGACCAGACCCGCGCCGCCGTCGGTGGTGGCACTGCCGCCGAGTCCGACGACGATCCTGGCCACCGGGTGCCGCAGCGCCGCGTCGAGGAGTTCCCCGACCCCGGACGTGTCCGCCCGCATCGCGGTACGGGGGGTGGGAGCACCGCCGAGTTGGTGCAGGCCGCACGCCTGGGCGCATTCGACGTAGGCGGTCGACGCCGCGTCGTCGAGGAGCCAGTTCGCCGGGATCCCGGCGCCGAGCGGACCGTGGACGAACTCCGGTCGTCGGGTGCCGAGTCGTGATGCGAGCACGTCCACGAAACCCGGCCCGCCGTCGGACTGCGGTGCGACGACGACGTTGTCCGACGGCCTCGCGGCGAGCCATCCGGCCTCGATGGCACGCGCGGCGACGACCGCGGACATCGTGTCGCCGAACGAATCCGGTGCGATCAGGACGCGCATTCGGGTTCCTCCCACCGGCTCGGCCGGCCCGGTCGTGGCGCACGGACCCGGGTCCCGGCCTCGAAGACGAAGTCTCGAGCACGAAGTATAGGGACGGTCGCGTGACCGGGCAGCGCGACGAACGCCGCCGTCGGTGCCCGGAAAGCGACCACCACGCGTTTGCCCCGCGACGTCGATCACCTAGGCTCTACAGGCGTGAAGCTGCCATGGAAGAAGGACGACACGGAGGCGGAATCCGGCGAGAGCCCGGTGTCCACCTACACCGCCGACGAGTCCGGCGCCGACGTCGCGACGACCACCAAGGGCAGCAAGTACACCCCGGGCAAGGGCCGCCCGACGCCGTCCCGGCGTCAGGCCGAGAACAAGCGTCGCGGGCCCGTCGCACCTCCCCCGACGAACCGGTCCGAGGCGCGGGCCCGCAAGAAGGAATTGAAGTCCACGCTCACCAAAGAGGAAAAGCGTGCGCTCTCCGCGGAGCGCCGGGAGAAGCGACTCCAACAGCGCGAGCGGATGATGGCCGGCGACGAGGCCTATCTCATGCCGCGCGACAAGGGTCCCGCGCGTCGTTATGTGCGTGACATCGTCGACGCCCGACGCAACTTCGCCGGGCTGTTCATGCCGTTCGCCATCCTGCTGATCGTGCTGATGTTCCTCGTGCCGCAGGCGGCGGCGCTGACCAACCTGATCCTGGTCGCCTTCGTCGTCCTGATGGCCATCGACGGCGTCATCCTGGGCCGCATGGTGAACCGCCGTGTCGCCGAACGCTTCCCCGAATCCGGAGACGGCGGCTTCAAGCTGGGCTGGTACGCCTTCACCCGCGCCATGCAGCTGCGCAAGATGCGGGCACCCAAGCCGATGGTCACCCACGGCGACGAAGTCTGATCGATGACCGATCGCGCGATGCGCACCCTGGTCCTGGGCGGTGTGCGTTCGGGTAAGTCGGCGCACGGCGAATCGCTGCTCGGCGACCACCGCCAGATCCGCTACCTGGCCACGGGCCCCCTCACCTCTTCAGACGGCGAGTGGATGGAGCGGGTCCGCACCCACCGCGAGCGCCGCGACGACCGGTACACCACGATCGAGACCACCGATCTTGGTCAGGCGTTGCGGGCGGCACCAGACATCCCGGCTCTCGTCGACGATCTGGGCAGCTGGCTCACCGCGCAGATCGACGCCGTCCACGGGTGGACTACGGACGTCGCGATCGACCTCGAGGACCAGATCACCGACCTGTGTGATGCCCTCGCCGCGATGGCCGCCGATGTGGTGCTGATCAGTCCCGAGGTGGGGCTGAGTCTCGTTCCACCGACCCCTGCCGGCCGCATCTTCCAGGACCTCCTGGGCACCCTCAACACCCGGGTCGCCGACGCGTGCGATCGAGTCCAGCTCGTCGTCGCCGGACGGGTTCTCGACCTTCCGCGGCCCGGCGACACCGCGAGCCCCCGAGGATCGGACCGCGACGCAGAGCCGGGCCATGGGCGGTCACCGTCTCCGACCGTCGCTCCGGTTCCGACACCGGCCCCGACGGTCGACGCCACCGATCTCGACGCGAGCGCGACTGCCGCCGGCCAGACCGGGGCGGCGCGCACCGACGCTGCCTCCCCGACGTCCTACGACCGTCCCGACCCGACCGACGCCGAGGTCTTCGCTCCCATCACGCCGCCCGACGAAGCCGTCGCCCGGGCAGCCCGCGAACGCCAGGCGATCCTCACCAAGCCGCCGGGCTCGCTCGGCCGCGTCGAGGAGATCGGGGTGTGGATAGCCGCGTGCCAGGGCCAGTGCCCGCCCACCGCCCTCACCTCCCCCACCGTCGTCGTGTTCGCCGGCGATCACGGTGTCGCCGGCGGCGGGGTGTCGGCGTTCCCACCCGAGGTGACCGCGCAGATGGTCGCGAACATCGCGGCCGGTGGCGCGGCGGTGAACGTCCTCGCCGAACGTGCCGGCGCAACGGTCCAGGTCGTCGACATGTCCGTCGACGCCGACACCGACCCCCATGTGTCGCGGTACAAGGTCCGCCGCAGCAGCGACGACCTGCGCACCTCCGACGCCATCTCACTCGAACAGGCGCGCATGGCCCTCGCCGCGGGCCGCGCGATCGCCGACGAACTCGTCGACTCGGGCACCGGTCTTCTCATCGCGGGTGACATGGGCATCGGCAACACCACACCGGCGACCGTGCTCGTGGGTGCGCTCACCCGTCGCGAGCCGGTCGAGATCGTGGGCCGCGGCACCGGGATCGACGACACGGGCTGGATGCGCAAGACGGCGGCCATCCGCGACGGAATGCGCCGCGCACGCAAGGTCGTTCACGATCCGCTGGCGCTGCTGGCTGCCGTCGGCGGAGCCGACCTCACCGCGACAGCGGGGTTCCTGGCCCAGGCCGCGTTGCGTCGGACACCGGTCATCCTCGACGGTGTCGTGGTCACCGCGGCCGCCATGGTCGCCAACGAACTCGCGCCCGGCGCGATGCGGTGGTGGATCGCCGGTCACCGGTCGGTCGAGCCCGCCCACCAGATCGCGCTCGAACACCTCGATCTCGAACCCGTCCTCGACCTCTCGATGCGCCTCGGCGAGGGCAGCGGCGCGGTGCTCGCGCTTCCCATCGTGCAGTCCGCCACCGATCTGCTGTTCTCGATGGCGACGTTCGACGAGGCAGGTGTGAGCGACAAGACGGCGTCGGACGCCGCGGTCGCCGAGACCGTCGAGGCCGGAAAGTCCTGACCCGCAGCGTGTGTCGATGATCTCACCGGGACGTGCGGTCCGAACCGCAGTCACCTGGCTGACGGTGGTCCCCGTCGCCGAGCGGCATGTGGACACCGCACCTGACCGCGCACTCGGCGGCGCTGTGATGGCCTCGGTGCCCGCGATCGGCGCGGCCCTCGGCGCCGTTGCCGCCGGCCTGGCATTCGGACTGTCGCACACCGGATTGCCGGTGGCGCTCATCGGTGTCCTGCTCGTCGCCGCGCTCGCCGCGCTCACGCGGGGAATGCACCTCGACGGCCTCGCCGACACAGCCGACGGTCTGGGCTGCTACGGCCCGCCGGAACGGGTCACCGAGGTGATGCGCAGCGGGACGGTCGGGCCGTTCGGGGTGGCGACACTGCTGCTCACCCTGGCTGTCCAGGCGACCGGCTTTGCCGGACTCACCGACGAGAATCGTTGGTACGCCGTCGCATTCGCCATCGCCGTCGGGCGACTCGGGGCGGTCATCGCCACGCGCCGCGCACTGACGCCGGCCCACCCCGACGGTTTCGGCGCGCTGGTCGCCGGAACCCAGCACGTCTCGATCGCCGTGTGGTGTGGCATCGCACTGCTGGCAACGGCGCCACTCGGGTTGGGTGGCACCGGTTTCGATCCCGTGCCGGTCGTGCAGGGTGCGGGGGTCGTCGTCGTGGTCGCCGGGTTCGCGTGGTTGTTCACCCGTCACTGCGCGCGGCGGATGGGTGGGGTGACCGGCGACGTCCTGGGTGGGACGATCGAACTCGGCGTCGCGATCGCCCTCGTCGGTCTGCTGCTCTGACCCGGCGGCCCGGCCGCGAGGCGGGGCCGCCGGTAGGCCTCAGCGGCGGTAGAGCTCCGTCATCCACCCGTGGGTGTCGGCGAACGTTCCACGCTGGATGCCCGTCAGGGTGTCTCGCAACGCCTGCGTGACCTCGCCGGTCTCTCCGTTGTTGATGGTGTAGTCCTCGCCACCCTCGCCCTTGACCCGGCCGACGGGGGTGATCACGGCGGCGGTGCCGCACGCGAAGACCTCGGTGATGTCGCCGGAGGCCACACCCTTGCGCAGCTCCTCGGTGGTGATCTTGCGTTCCTCGACCTCGAACCCGGCATCGGTGGCCAGGGTGAGCAGAGACGAACGGGTGATACCGGGGAGGAGTGAGCCCGAGAGTTCGGGGGTCACCAGACGCGCGTCGGCACCGGAGCCGAACACGAAGAACAGGTTCATGCCGCCCATCTCTTCGATGTAGCGGCGCTCCACGGCGTCGAGCCAGACGACCTGGTCACAACCCTGCTCGGTGGCTTGGCGCTGCGCCAGGAAGGCGGCGGCGTAGTTGCCGCCGCATTTCGCGAAGCCGGTACCGCCGGGAGCGGCACGCACGTATTCGGTGGACAGCCAGACACTCACCGGCTTGATGCCGCCGGCGAAGTAGGCCCCGGCCGGGGAGGCGATGACGGCGTAGATGTACTGGGTCGACGGCGCGTTCACGCCGAGACTGGCCTGTGAGGCGAACATGAACGGACGCAGGTAGAGCGACTCCTCGCCACCGGCGGCGGGAACCCACTCGTTGTCCGCGGCGAGGAGCGCCTCGAGCGACGCGAGGAAATCCTCGACGGGCAGGGCCGGCATCGCGAGGCGTTCGGCGCTGCGCTGCAGTCGTTCGGCGTTGGCCTCCGGGCGGAAGGCGGCGATCGAACCGTCGGGCTGACGATAGGCCTTGAGGCCTTCGAAGACCTCCTGGCCGTAGTGCAGGACCGTGGCCGCCGGATCCAGCGCGATCGGACCGTACGGCTTGACCTTGGCGTTGTGCCAGCCCACCTCGGCGCCGTAGTCGATCATCACCATGTTGTCGGTGAAATGACGTCCGAATCCGGGGGCGGACAAGATCTCCGCGCGCCGGCCCTCAGACACCGGGTGCGGGTGCTCGGTACGGTTGAACTCCAAGGTCATGGCGTCATCGTACCGCTGGCCGCAAAAGCATTACCGCACCCCGTCAGCCGGGCCGACGGCGTACTCGAGCGCCCCGCGGGTGCGCCCTGGTCACACGTGCGAGGGCACGAACGGCGGGATGACGACCTCGCAGAGCAGGTCCCGGCCACGGACGTCGACGACCACCTCGTCGCCCTTGCGCACTCCGGACGCGGTGTCCAGGAGAGCCAGTGCGATGCCCTGCTTCAGCGTCGGCGAGAACGTTCCGGAGGTGCAGGTTCCGATCTGCCCGGCGCCCTCGGGGTCTCCCGCGAGCCGAACCGCGCATCCGGCGCGCGGGACCCCACGGCCGGTCGCCCGCAACCCGTACAACCGGCGGGCGGGTCCGGCCTCCTTCTCGGCGAGCAGCGCGTCGCGACCGAAGAACGACGGCTTCTCCCAGCCGACCGCCCAGCTCGAGCGAGCCTGCACCGGCGAGATGTCCGGACCGAGTTCGTGTCCGTGCAGCGCGTATCCCATCTCGGTACGGAGGGTGTCGCGTGCACCCAGTCCCGCTGGGAGGCCGCCGGCCTCGGTGATCGACTCCAGGAGAACGTCGAAGACCGCTCCGGCATCGGTCCAGCGCGGCAGGATCTCGTAACCCCGTTCGCCGGTGTACCCCGTGCGGCAGACCCGCACCGGCGCCACGCCCGCGGCGGTCGTCAGCTCGGCGTCGGCGAACGCCATGTACTCGATGTCGGCGGGCAGCCCCAGTCCGGCGAGGATCTCCGGCGACTTCGGCCCCTGGACGGCCAGCACTGCCAGGTCGCGATGCCGGTCGACGACGGAGATTCCTTCTGGCGCAATGGCACTCATCTTCTGTACGACAGCGGCGGTGTTGGCCGCATTGGGCACCAGGAACACTTCGTCGTCGCTCACGAGGTAGGCGATGAGATCGTCGATGACACCACCGGAGTCGTTGCAGCACAACGTGTACTGCGCTTTACCTGGGGCGATCTTGCCCAGGTCGTTGGTCAGTGTCGAGTTGACGAAGGCCGCCGCGCCGGGACCGGACACGAGCGCCTTGCCGAGGTGACTGACGTCGAAGATGCCGACCGCCTCCCGCACGGCGGCATGCTCGGCGACGGTGCCCGAGTAGGACACCGGCATGTTCCAACCGCCGAACTCGGCAAAGGTCGCACCCAGTGCGGCATGACGGTCGGCGATGGGCCCGGCGAGGAGTTCGGTCATGACGTCCACGCTATCGGGCCGCCCCGGTGCCGCGGGTCGGGACCACGCCCGGACACGCGCGGACCGACGGGCAACGTACGCGGACGGCTTCGTGCGTCGCGAGTCGGCATCGCCGCCGCTGTGGCAGAGTTGTCCGGGTGAGCAAGAACGACACCGTCGACCGCGTGCGCGGCCCCGAACTCGAACTGTCCACCTCGATCGGCAAGGACGATTCCGCCCTGGTCATCGGCCTGATCAGCGCGTCGTCACCCGACGCCGAGGGCGCCGACGACGCCGCCGAGCCCACGCTCGCCATCGGTGACGGCATCCTGGACGACGCCCAGGCCGCCGCGATCACCGCCGCGCTGACAGCCCTCGGGGCAACCGGCTCGCACGGCGAGGTCACCCGCACCGCGGCCCCCGAGACGCTGCCCGTCGACGTCGTCGTCGCGGTCGGCCTCGGCGACGCCGACAACCTCGACGACGCCGATCAGGTCCGGCAGGCGGCGGGCATCGTCGCCCGGGAACTCGACGGCTTGGAGTCGGTGGCGACCACCCTCTCCGCGGTCGACCTCATCGCCGCCGCGGAGGGCCTGTTCCTCGGCGCGTACCGGTTCGACGAGTTCCGGTCGGAGAAGTCGCGTCCCAAGAAGACTCCGCCGCAACACATCACACTGCTGGTCGAATCGAAGTCCAAGGAGGCCAGGGCCGCCCTGGAGCGCGCGATCGCGGTCGCCGACTCGGTGGCCATCGCCCGCGACTTCGTCAACACCCCGCCCAGCCACCTCTACCCCGAGGAGTTCGCGGCACGCGCCCGCACCCTGGGCAGCAAGGCGGGCCTCAAGGTCGAGATCCTCGACGACACCCAGCTCGCCGCACAGGGTTACGGCGGCATCATCGGCGTCGGCAAGGGCTCGTCGCGCCTGCCGCGTCTCGTCCGGCTGTCCCACACCGCCAAGAAGTCGACCAAGAAGGTCGCCCTGGTCGGCAAGGGCATCACCTTCGACACCGGCGGCATCTCGATCAAGCCGGCCGCGAACATGGATGCCATGACCTCGGACATGGGCGGCGCGGCAGCCGTCATCGCGGCGACCATCCTGGCCGCCCGACTCGACATCGATGTCTCGGTCACCGCGACCGTGCCGATGGCCGAGAACATGCCGTCCTCGACCGCCCAGCGCCCCGGCGACGTGCTGACCCAGTACGGCGGACGCACGGTCGAGGTCCTCAACACCGACGCCGAGGGGCGCCTCATCCTCGCCGACGCGATCGTGCGGGCCTGCGAGGACGACCCGGACTACCTCATCGACACCGCAACCCTGACCGGCGCGCAGATGGTGGCACTCGGCACCCGGACCCCGGGGGTCATGGGCACCGACGAGTTCCGCGACCGCGTCGCCGCCCGCTCGGCCGACGTCGGTGAGAACGCCTGGGCCATGCCGCTGCCCGCCGAACTGCGTGCCGATCTCAAGTCGCGCGTCGCCGACCTCGCCAACGTGACTCCCCACCGTTGGGGCGGGATGCTCGCCGCAGGCATCTTCCTGAAGGAGTTCGTGCCCGAGGACGTCCAGTGGGCACACATCGACATCGCCGGGCCGGCCTTCAACACGGGCGGCCCGTGGGGCTACACCACCAAAGGCGGTACGGGAGTGCCCGTCCGGACCATCGCGGCGGTGCTCGAGGACATCGCCGCGAACGGCTGACAACAGGTCTCGGACAGCGACCGCATGATCACCCCGACCCCGCATGAGAATCGTTACCCACGAGTACGAGCCGAATCGAGTCGGCGTCGTGCGGTGCGGGTAGGGTTGGCCGCGGGGATGAGCGGCTGACCCGCCTCTCATTCGCGCGGTTCCTCACCGTCCCCCGACCCCGTGCCCGCGGCGCACACACCACTGGGCATCACCTACAGACCACCACGTCGAGTTCAGGAGTTCACAACGATGGCCTTCTCCGTCCAGATGCCCGCCCTTGGTGAAAGTGTCACCGAGGGGACAGTCACCCGGTGGCTGAAGGAGGAGGGCGACACCGTCGAGGCCGACGAGCCCTTGCTCGAGGTGTCGACCGACAAGGTGGACACCGAGATCCCCGCCCCGACATCGGGGGTGCTGACCAAGATCATCGCGCAGGAGGACGACGTCGTCGAGGTCGGCGGCGACCTCGCCCTGATCGGCGACGCCGACGAGGCCGACTCCGGTTCCGACGACTCCGGCTCCGACGACTCCGGCTCCGACGACTCCGACAAGGATTCCGCCGGCGGCGACGAGCCCACCGAGGCCGCCCCCGAACCCGAGCCCGAGCAGGCGGCCGAGGAGCCCTCCACCGACGAGGACGCGCCCGCCGAGAAGCCCACGGCCGACACAGGATCCGGTTCCGCAGAGGGCACCGACGTGCTCATGCCCGAGCTCGGTGAATCCGTCACCGAGGGCACCGTGACCAACTGGCTGAAGGCGGTCGGCGACGAGGTCGCCGCCGACGAACCGCTTCTCGAGGTCTCGACCGACAAGGTCGACACCGAGATCCCGTCGCCCGTCGCGGGCACCCTGCTCGAGATCCTCGCGCAGGAGGACGACGTCATCGAGGTCGGCGGCAAGCTGGCCGTCATCGGCGACGCCTCCGCCGCACCGTCGAAGAAGGAGCCGGAGCCCGAACCCGAGCCGGAACCCGAGCAGAAGTCGGAACCCGAGCAGAAGTCGGAGCCGGAACGCAAGCCCGAGCCCGAGCAGGCGCCTGCCCCCGAGGAGGAGCAGAAGCCCGAGCCCAAGGCCAAGGTCGCCGACAAGTCCGACCCGCCGACCGTCGAGTCGACTCCGTACGTCACCCCGCTGGTGCGCAAGCTGGCCGCGGAGAACAACATCGATCTGAACGCGATCAAGGGCACCGGTGTCGGTGGCCGGATTCGCAAGCAGGACGTGCTCGCCGCGGCCGAGGAGGCCAAGGCCCCCGCTCCCGAGCAGAAGCCCGCGGCTGCTGCTCCGTCGGCTCCCGCGGCATCGGCCGGGAAGTCCGCGTCGCCGGAGATCCGTCCCGAGCTCGCCGAGCTGCGCGGCACCACCCAGAAGATCAACCGTATCCGGCAGATCACGGCGAAGAAGACCCGCGAGTCCCTGCAGCAGAGCGCCCAGCTGACACAGGTCTTCGAGGTCGACATGACCCGCATCGCCGGTCTGCGCAAGGCGGCCAAGGAGAGCTTCAAGGCCTCCGAGGGCGTCAACCTCACGTTCCTGCCGTTCATCGCGAAGGCCGTCGTCGAGGCGCTGAAGGCGCACCCGAACGTCAACGCGTCGATCGACGAGGACAAGAAGGAGATCACCTACTACGACAAGGTGCATCTGGGGATCGCCGTCGACACCCCGCAGGGACTGCTGTCGCCGGTCATCCACAACGCGGACGACCTGTCGATCGCCGGTCTCGCCCGGGCCATCGCCGACATCGCCTCGCGTGCGCGGTCCAACGGCCTGAAGCCCGACGAGCTCGCCGGCGGCACCTTCACCATCACCAACATCGGCAGCCAGGGCGCGCTGTTCGACACCCCGATCCTGGTTCCGCCGCAGGCGGCCATGCTCGGTACCGGTGCCATCGTCAAGCGTCCGGTCGTCATCACCGGTGAGGACGGCTCGGAGTCGATCGCGGTGCGGTCGATGTCGTACCTGCCGCTGACCTACGATCACCGCCTCATCGACGGCGCCGACGCCGGCCGCTTCCTCACCACGGTGAAGAAGCGTCTCGAAGAGGCCGCTTTCGCCGCGGACCTGGGCCTCTAGCCCGGATTCGTCGGAACCCGGCACGAAGGACTCCCGATGCGTATCGCCGTCGCAGGTTCGCAAGGCCTCATCGGCAACGCTCTCGTCAACTCGCTGCGCGCGGCGGGCCACACCGTCACACGTCTGGTCCGCCGCGAAGCGCACGCCGACGACGAGTTCAGCTGGGACCCCGAGACCATCGGCGTCCCTCCCGAGAGTCTCGCCGGGGTCGACGCAGTGGTGTCGCTGGGCGGCGTCGGCGTGGGCAACGGTCGCTGGACGGGCAGGTTCAAACAGGAGCTACGCGACTCCCGGATCGCGCCCACCGAGGTGCTCGCCGAAGCGGTACGCGATCTCGGCATCCCGACGTTCATCAGTGCGAGTGCGACCGGCTACTACGGCGACACCGGTTCACGGCCGGCGACGGAGTCCGACGGCCCGGGCGAGGGTTTCCTCGCCGACCTGGTCGTGGACTGGGAGCGCGCGGCAACCGCCAACGTGGGAGACGGCACCCGTCTCGTCCTGCTGCGCACCGCTCCCGTCCTGAGTGCACAGGGCGGCCTGCTGGGCAAGCTCCGGCCGCTGTTCAAGCTCGGTCTCGGCGGGCCCATCGGCGACGGCAAGCAGTACTTCTCCTGGATCAGCCTCATCGACGAGGTGCGGGCCATCGAGTTCCTGCTCGACGCCGACGTGTCCGGGCCGGTGAACCTGAGTTCGCCGGGCGCCGTGCCGTTCGGCGAGTTCGCGTCCGCCCTGGGCCGCGCGGTGCACCGTCCGACGGTGCTGCAGGTGCCGGCCTTCGCTGCCCGCCGGGTGGGCGGTGAGATGGCCGAGGAAATGATTCTGTCCAGTCAACGCGTTGCACCTCAGGTGCTGACCGATCACGGATTCACCTTCACCCATCCCGGCATCGACGAGGCCCTGGCCTACGCGACCGGGTCCGGCCGTTCATGACCCCCGGGCATCGGATTCGCGCCTCGTCCGAGCCGGTCGAGATCCGCGATCTCGGCATCGTCGACTACCGGGCCGCCTACGACATGCAGCACGGCCTGGCCGCCGAACGGGCCGACGGCACCCTGGACCACGACGCGCTGCTTCTTCTCGAACACCCGTCCACGTACACGGCGGGCAAGCGCACCGAGGATGCTGACCGGCCGACCAACGGCGCGCCGGTGATCGACGTCGACCGCGGCGGCCGCATCACCTGGCACGGCCCGGGGCAGCTCGTCGGATATCCGATCGTCAAGCTCGCCGAGCCGCTCGACGTCGTCGAGTACGTCCGCAGGCTGGAAGCCGCGCTCATCGCCGTGTGCGCGGAGCTCGGTGTCCGGACCGGTCGCGTCGAAGGACGGTCAGGTGTCTGGATTCGCGACGACGCCGGAGAACGCAAGCTCGGCCAGATCGGCATCCGCGTGGCGCGCGGGGTGGCGCTGCACGGCTTCGCCCTCAACGTCGACCCCGACATGTCGGCGTTCGACGCGATCGTCCCGTGCGGCATCCCCGACGCCGGCGTCACCTCACTGGCTCGGGAACTCGGCCGGGCGATCCCGGTGGCCGACGTGCGGGAATCGGTCGCGCAGGCCGTTCTCGCCGCCCTCGACCGCACACTCGACGCCGCACCGGCGTCTCTCCATGACCACACCTCAGCGAGCGTAGGATCGATACAGTGACCGCGTCCCCCCTCACCCCCGGACCCGGTGCCACCGATGTCACACCCTCGACACCGGCATCCGCACCTCAGACCCCCACCCCGGCCCCCGAGGGCCGCAAACTGTTGCGCCTCGAAGTGCGCAATGCCCAGACCCCCATCGAGCGCAAGCCGGAGTGGATTCGCACCCGCGCGACGATGGGACCGGAGTTCACCGAACTCAAGGGACTGGTCAAGCGCGAGGGTCTGCACACCGTCTGCGAAGAAGCCGGGTGCCCCAACATCTACGAGTGCTGGGAAGACCGCGAGGCGACCTTCCTCATCGGCGGTGAGCAGTGCACCCGTCGCTGTGACTTCTGCCAGATCGACACCGGCAAGCCGTCGGCACTCGACCGCGACGAGCCCCGTCGTGTGGCCGAGAGCGTCCAGGCGATGGGTCTGCGTTACTCCACCATCACCGGTGTCGCCCGTGACGACCTGCCCGACGAGGGCGCCTGGCTGTATGCGGAGACGGTCCGCGCGATCCACCGTCTCAACCCCGGCACCGGCGTGGAGAACCTCATCCCCGACTTCCATGCCAAGCCCGATCTGCTGGCCGAGGTCTTCGACGCCCGCCCCGAGGTGCTCGCGCACAACCTCGAGACGGTTCCCCGCATCTTCAAGCGCATCCGTCCGGCATTCCGCTACGAGCGGTCGCTCGACGTCATCACCGCCGCACGCGATTTCGGCCTCGTGACCAAGTCGAACCTGATCCTCGGCATGGGCGAGACCCCGCAGGAGGTGCAGTCGGCCATCGTCGATCTGCACGAGGCCGGGTGCGACATCCTCACGATCACGCAGTACCTGCGCCCCTCGCCGCGACACCATCCGGTCGAGCGCTGGGTCAAGCCCGAGGAGTTCGTCGACCACTCGGAGTTCGCGCAAGAGGTCGGTTTCGCCGGCGTCATGGCCGGCCCGCTGGTGCGTTCGTCGTACCGCGCCGGCCGGCTGTACGCGCAGGCGATGGCCCACCACGGCCGCGAGATCTCGCCGGCGCTCGCCCACCTGGCAGCCGAGGGATCGGCCAGCCAGGAAGCCTCCAGCCTGATGGCACGCCTCGCCCGCTGACTCCTCGGCGCGCGGACGTAAACTGGGCTCATGGCAAAGGCGCAGGTGAGCAAAGAGGCTAAGGCCGAGAAGAAGAAGGCCCGCAAGGCCGCATCGAAGGAACGGCGCCAACAGCTGTGGCAGGCCTTCCAGATGCAGCGCAAGGAAGACAAGCGACTCATCCCGTACATGGCGGGTGTGATCGTTCTGTCGATCGCGGTGTTCACCGCGCTCGGGTTCGTCCTGGGCTCGCCGTGGCTGCTGATCCCGCTGGGCGTCGTGCTCGGAATCCTGGGCGCGTTCATCCTGTTCGGTCGCCGGGTGCAGAAGAACGTCTACACCAAGGCCGAGGGTCAACCAGGAGCTGCCGGCTGGGCTCTGGGGAACATGCGCGGACAGTGGCGGGTCAAGCAGGCCGTGGCCGGGACGTCGCATCTCGACGCCGTCCATCGGGTCATCGGCAAGCCGGGCGTCATCCTGGTGGGCGAGGGCTCACCGACCCGCATCAAGACGTTGCTCGGCCAGGAGAAGAAGAAGGTCGCCCGTGTCGTCGGCGACACCCCGATCTACGAGATCATCGTCGGCAACGACGACGGTCAGGTCCCGCTGTCGAAGCTGGAACGTCACCTCAACAAGCTGCCCAGCAACATCGACCGCAAGCGCATGGAGACCCTCGAGGGTCGTCTCGCCGCACTCGGCAGCAAGGCCCCCGGCCCCGGTATGCCGAAGGGGCCGCTCCCCGGCAACGCCAAGATGCGCAGCATGCAGCGCACCGCGCGCCGCCGCGGCTGACGGCGGTCCCCCGACTCCCGTCGACCGTGCACCGAATCCCGTCGACCGTGCGCCAGATCCCGTCGACCGTGCACCGAATCCCGTCGACCGTGCACCGAATCCCGTCGACCGTGCACCGAATCCCGTCGACCGTGCACCCCTTCGACGGGCCATGACCTACGACCAAGCCCACCACCGATGTCGGTGGTGGGCTTTGTCGACGGGTGGCGTATGCGCCGGATCGGCTGCCGTCAGCGGGTACGGACGAGCGCCGTGCCGGTTGCCCGATCGTGGAGTGCACGACCGTTGTAGTCGTTGATGAGAGCCGGGACCAGGAAGACCATCAGCAGTTGGCGGAAGAACGCACGCACGATCCCGACCGCGGCCGGGCTCTCCTTACCGGTGGCCTCGGCGGTGTTGCGGTCGGCTCCGAAGTCCACCCGCGCGACCCGCATCCCGATGACCAGCTGACCGGGGGTGAACCCGAACAGGGTCACCGCGAAGATGCCGATGACGAACCAGGTGCCCAGCTGGGTCGTGCCCAGGTGGGGAGAGCCGAAGCCGACGAACAGCATCGCCAGCCCGCCGGCGATCAACCAGTCGACGAGCAGACCGGCGACGCGCGGCCATCCGGTGGCCAGCGACCCGGGGCCGCTCGCCGGGAGGCCGAGGTCTTGCCCCCGATGATCGTTCTCGACGCCGTCGGCGGGACCGATCTGTGGTCCCGACAGCCAGGAACCGGTGACTCGTCCCATCGGTGATTACTCCTCTCACGCGACCGCGCAACCCCCTCGGTCCGCGTCGTCGCCGCACTCGTGCACCATCGTAGTCGCTGGTTGGCGCGACCCTCCCCGCCCGTTCGGGCCTGCCGCTAGGGTTGGGGGGCGCCGAGTGCGTTGCGCCCCGGGCATGCCGTGTAGCGAACACCACTGCGCGTGTAACACGGGGGAAACACGGACTTGACGCATGGGCAACTTCGCCTCCATACGGTTGCCGCTGAGATCCGCTGCTGTTTCTCAGTGGCGGATGTGGCGTGTCCCCATACACGGACCACCGATCACGAAGGAGTCACCGCACGGTGTACAGCAGTAAAGAAGAACTACTCGAGGGCATCAAGAAGGAAGGTGTCGAGTACGTCGACATCCGATTCTGCGACCTGCCCGGTGTCATGCAGCACTTCTCGATCCCGGCCTCGGCATTCGACGAGGACGTGTTCGAGGACGGGCTGGCATTCGACGGCTCGTCGGTGCGTGGCTTCCAGTCGATCAACGAGTCGGACATGATGCTGCTGCCCGACCCCGCCACCGCGCGGATCGACCCGTTCCGCAAGGCGAAGACGATGAACGTCAGCTTCTTCGTCCATGACCCGTTCACCCGCGAGGCCTACAGTCGCGACCCGCGCAACGTCGCCCGCAAGGCCGAGGACTACCTCGCGTCGACCGGCGTCGCCGACACCTGCTTCTTCGGCGCCGAGGCCGAGTTCTACATCTTCGACTCGGTGTCCTTCGGCTCGGAGATGAACGGCACCTTCTACGAGGTCGAGTCCGAGTCCGGCTGGTGGAACACCGCATCGCCCAGCGATCCCGACGGCAGCCCCAACCTGGGCTACAAGGTCCGCCCCAAGGGCGGCTACTTCCCGGTCGCGCCGTACGACCACTACGTCGACCTGCGCGACGAGATGTCGACCAACCTGACCAACTCGGGCTTCGAGCTCGAGCGTGGCCACCACGAGGTCGGCACCGCGGGCCAGGCGGAGATCAACTACAAGTTCAACACGCTGCTCCACGCGGCCGATGACGTGCAGCTGTTCAAGTACATCATCAAGAACACCGCGTGGCAGAACAACAAGTCCGTCACCTTCATGCCGAAGCCCCTGTTCGGCGACAACGGCTCGGGCATGCACGCCCACCAGTCGCTGTGGAAGGACGGCAAGCCGCTGTTCCACGACGAGGCCGGCTACGCGGGCCTGTCGGATCTGGCGCGCTACTACATCGGCGGCATCCTGCACCACGCTCCGTCGCTGCTGGCGTTCACCAACCCGACGGTGAACTCCTACAAGCGTCTGGTCCCGGGTTACGAGGCCCCGATCAACCTGGTCTACAGCCAGCGCAACCGTTCGGCCTGTGTGCGTATCCCGATCACCGGCAACAACCCGAAGGCCAAGCGCCTCGAGTTCCGTTGCCCGGACAGCTCGGGCAACCCGTACCTGGCGTTCGCGGCGATGATGATGGCCGGCCTGGACGGCATCAAGAACAAGATCGAGCCGCACGAGCCGGTCGACAAGGACCTCTACGAGCTCCCGCCGGAGGAGGCCAAGAGCATCCCGCAGGCTCCGACCTCGCTGGCCGCGGTCATCGACCGCCTCGAAGAGGATCACGACTACCTCACCGCCGGTGGTGTGTTCACCGAGGACCTCATCGAGACCTGGATCGCGCTCAAGCGCGAGAACGAGATCGAGCCGGTGCAGATCCGTCCGCACCCGTACGAGTTCTCGCTGTACTACGACTGCTGATCTCGGCTGTCACACGACGACGCCCCGTCCGTTCGCGGACGGGGCGTCGTCGCGTTCAGCAGTGTCGACGTCGCCCTGGGCGTCGGGCCGGGGAGCGAGACCAGGCGCTCACTTGATCGCGACCGGATTGACGGGAGAACCGGTGGCCTCGCTGATCTTCAGTGGCGCGGCGACATAGAAGAAGCTGTAGGTGCCGTCATCGGCGCAGTCAGTGGCGAGCTTCTCCAGGTCGCAGATCTCGGTGAAGGCGACCCCGAGGTTGCGCATGAGGGCGGAGTGGAGCACCAGCGCGGCACCGTTGTGCGGGTCCATGGTGACTTCGTTGGCGATCGTGTCGGTCACCAGATTGGGAATCTCCATCTCCTGGAACCACGAGACGAGCTCCGGCGAGTACACCAGGCCCGCTTCGCAGAAGTCGGAGTAGAACTTGTCGCCCTTCTCGAAGAACAGTTGTAGATGGTTGGTGCGGACGACCAGGATGTCGCGGGGTCGGATCGGCGTGCCCTGTGCCTCGGCGCAGGCGACCAGGTCCTCATGGGTGAAGGTCTCGTAGGGTTCGAGGTACTCCTTGCCGCGGTGGCGGGCGATGTCGAGGAGCACGGCGCGCCCGGCGTCGCCCCGTTCGGCGATCGGGGCGACGCTCGCCTTGGACAATCCGCCGATCGTGGTCCGCGCGTCGAACCCGTTCCAGATCTTGCCGTCGTACCAGACATGTCCGAGCGCGTCGTATTGCGTGGACCCCTGCAGCGATGCGGTGAGTGTGTCGTCGGCGCAGTGCATTCCGCCCGGGAACGCGGGACCGTTGTTTCCCTCGTCCCAGTGGGACTCGTCGAGCGTCATCTCCCGAACCGCCGGGTTACGACCGGGCCACACCGGGTCGCCCTTCGGATCGCCGATCAGGCGCTGAAGGGTGAACACCTTCCCCTTTTTGATCTGTGCGGCACCGGCGAGCACTTGCTCCGCGGTGAGATAGTTGAGACTCCCCACCTCGTCATCCGGTCCCCACTTCCCCCAGTTGGTGGGCGAGTCGGCCAGGAGTTCGGTGAGATCGGGAACGGCGGCATCGGACATCGGGCACCTTCCGGTAGGGAGGAAACGATCACTGAGCGATCGTTCCGTCTGGTCACCTGACTACATGCCATCCCCGATGGGTGCGGTGTCAAGGTTCCTCGGGCGGACGTCCGACGAACCCGAAGTGAACACACTCACATGTGATCCATATCACTTTACGGACTTGTTGCTCTGCCGACTCACAAGGTTCGACCGTAGTTTGGACGCATGACCAGAGATGTGTATGTGGAAGACCTCGTACCGGGTGATCGCATCAGCCTCGAGGGCACTCCGCGCGTCGTCCGCACCACGACCCGCCTCGACGACAATCAGTTGCGGATCGAGCTCGTGAAGGGCCGGGACGACCTCGCGGAGGTCATCCTGGACCGCACCGTCAAGCTTCAGGTCAACTAGACACCCGGGGCGCGAGCCCCCCCGGACTCAGGCCGCTCGCGCGCCGTCGAGGTCTTCGAAGACCGCCTGGTTGTGGTCGAAAGCAGCGACCGCCTCGTCGATCATGCGCTCGACGGCCTCGTCGTCGAGCGGTAATTCGTCCACGCGCGATCGGTAGGCGTCCTTGTACCGCTTGAGCTTGTCGATGCCGTCGAAGGAGTAGAAGCTCAGCCCGGTGCTCTCGACGCCGTAGTGCTCTCGCATGCGGTGCGCGACGACCTGCCCGCCGCTGAGATCGCCGAGATACCTCGTGTAGTGGTGCGCGACGAACCGCGCCGGATCGGTGCGCGTCGATTCGATGGCCGCGACATAGCGCGCCACGGCGGGCAGCGGTGTCGCCGACCGTGGATCGATGCCGAACGAGGCGAGGTCGGCGCCGAGTCTCGGAACACGCAACAACTTCTCGTCGAGGACCGCGTCGGCGACGGGGTCGCCCGCGAGGTGCGCGCCGACATTCTCCAGGGCCTCGTAGACGAAGTAGAGCTGCACCGCGAGCCGCTGGTACTCGAAGGTGTCGAGGCGCCCCGACATGAGGTCGTCGATGAAGGGCGCGTGTTCTGCGCGCTCGTGCGCCGCCGCGGTCGCCGACCGGAGTCGAGCGGAGATGCTGGGCCGCTCGGGGGCTTCAGGTGATGGGGCGTTCTGGGGATCGGCGCTCATGATGCCACCAGTGTTACCACCAGTGCCCGATGATCGGAACCCGGCAGGTGGTGGGTGTCCATCGTCGTGGACACGAATCCGCGCAGGATCACCCGGTCGATCGCGACGAGGGGACGATTGCCCAGCCGTGAGTCGGTCGGATAGCTCGGCAGAAAACCCGCGCCGGCGACGTCGGTGCCGTCGACGAGCCCGTTGGTGAGGAGATCCCGGTACTCCGCGTGATTCCAGGTCGAGTTGTAGTCACCGATCGCGATGACCCGCCCCTGCGGCAACTGCTCGAAATGGGCACCGAGGGTGTCCATGTCCGCGAAATAGCCGTCCTTGTCACCCCACAGCGGCGCGGCCGGGTGTACGGCGAGCACCTGGGTGTCCGCGGCTCCTGGGAGGTCGGTGCGAGCCTGCAGGTTGTGGAGCACCGTGCCGGGGATGTTGTAGCGGTCGCGCAGCGGTTGCCTGCCGAACATCGCGGTGCCGGCGGCATAGGTGTACGGGATGGCGAACTCATGGGGCAGCGATCGGCCGATCCCGCTGCGCCGCACCTTGTCCAGCGCCTCCGGGGTCACCTCTTGCAAGGAGACCAGGTCGGGATCGGCGTCGGCGACGATCTTCTCGAGCGCCGCGATGTCGGCGCCGCCGAAGAGCAGGTTGGCCGAGACCACCGTGAAACGCTCACCCGCTGGCGCGTCCGCGCTGATGACGAGCGGCACCTGCGTGTAGGTGAGAGCACCGGCGGCGATGATCGCCGCGGCCAGCATGAACCAACGCCGCAAGACCGCGAAGACGACGATCGCGAGCGCGGCAGGGACCAGTGCGAACTGCACGGCACTCGTCAGATACAGGGCCGCGTCGCCCCGGGAGGGGTAGTAGTGCAACCACACCCCCAGCAGCACACCGGCGAGCATGGCCCACCCCAGGACGTAGGCGGCCGCCCACAAGAATCTCGTCATCTCTCCCCCGTTTGCCCCGCTGCCCCGTCGTACCGGTCACCCGGTGCCCCGAACCGCTTGCGCCCGCCACGTGCCCCACGCTCACCCCCGGGCGGGGTCAGGAGCCGAAGACTTTGAGTACCACAGCCTTTGCGCGGCGGGTGACCCTGAGGTAGTTCTCGAGGAACTCCTGGGCCTGGTCTTCCGGCCAGCCCGCGGCGAACGCGATCTGACGCAGCTGGGTGCCCGGTCCGGGCAATTGGTCGATCGGCTTGCCGCGCACGAGGACCAGGGCGTTGCGCGCCTTGGTGGCGGTCGTCCAGGCGTTCTTCAACAGGGTCACATCATTCTCGGACAACAGCTCTGCTGCACCGATCGCGTCCAACGCCTCGAGCGTCGACGTGTTGTGCAGGCTCCGATACCGGTGTGCGTACCTGAGTTGCAGCAGCTGCACCGTCCACTCGATGTCGGCGAGTCCGCCGCGGCCCAGTTTGGTGTGGGTCGCCGGATCGGCGCCGCGGGGCAACCGCTCGGCGTCCACGCGCGCCTTGATCCGCCGGATCTCCTTGACGGCCTCGTTGCTGACACCGCCCGCCGGATACCGCACGTGGTCGATCATGTGCAGGAAGTCGATGCCGAGGGGCTCGTCCCCCGCGACCTGGTGCGCACGCAGCAGCGCCTGGACTTCCCAGGGTTGCGCCCACTGCGCGTAATAGGCCGCATACGACGCGAGGGTGCGCACGATGGGGCCGTTCCGGCCTTCGGGACGCAGACCGGTGTCGACCTCCAGCGGGGGATCCGCGCTGGGACTCCCGAGCATCGATCGCACGTTCTCGGCGATGGTCTGGGCCCACTTGAGGGCCTCGGACTCCTCCGCTTCGCGATTGGGCTGACACACGAACATGACGTCGGCGTCCGAGCCGTAGCCGAGCTCGCCGCCACCGAGACGCCCCATCCCGATCACCGCGATGCGCGCCGGGGCCCGGCTGCCCCGGTCGCGTTCGGAGACGTTGATCGCGACCGTCAGCGCCGCGTTCAGCACCGCGGCCCACACGCTCGACAGGGCCTTGCACACCGCCGGGACATCGAGCAGTCCGAGCACGTCCGCCGAGGCGATGCGGACGAGCTCCGCGCGGCGATGCGAACGCGCCACCGCCACAGCGCGTTTCATGTCCGTCTGGCGGACCGTCGACGCGATCAGTCCTTTCGCGACGTCCTCGGGCCGGACATTGCACAACTTGGGACCGTCGGGCCCGTCGGAATACTGGTGGATCACCTCGGGCGAGCGCATCAACATGTTCGCGATGTACTCGGAGGTGCCCAGCACCTTCATCAGCCGCGCGGCCACCACACCGTCGTCGCGCAGCAGACGCAGGAACCAGTCGGTGTCCTCCATGACGTCGCACAACCGGCGGTAGTTCAGCAGTCCCGCATCGGGATCCGGCGTGTCCCCGATGTGTTCGAGGAGCTGCGGCAGGATGAGGAGCTGGATCTGCCCGCGGCGCCCGGGCGCATTCGACAGCGCGCGGATGTGGCTCAGCGCGCGATCGGGTTTCGCGTAACCGAGTGCGGCGAGACGTCTTTCGGCCGAGGTGTCGGTCAGGGTCAGCTCATCGGTCTTGAACCGGGTGACCGCTTCGAGAAGCGGACGGTAGAAGAGCTTCTGGTGGAGCCGGCGCACCCGCAGACTCTGGTGTTTGATCTGCTCACGCAACACCCCGGTGGCGTCGAGTTCACCCTCACGCCGGATGTGCGCGGCGCGGGCGAGCCAGCGCAACCCCTCGTGGTCGTCGGGTTGCGGGAGCAGGTGGGTGCGCGACATCCGTTGCATCTGGAGACGATGCTCGAGCAGGCGCAGGAACTGGTACGACGCACTGAGATTGGCCCCGTCGTCGCGACCGACGTAACCGCCCGCGGTGAGCGCGGCCAGCGCATCGACCGTCGGCATCACCCGCAGGTCCTCGTCGACCCGGCCGTGCACCATCTGCAGCAACTGCACCGCGAACTCGACGTCGCGCAGACTCCCCTGTCCCAGTTTGAGATTACGTTCGCGCTCGTCCTCGGGCACCAGCGATTCGACGCGGCGCCTCATCTTCTGGACCTCGGGCACGAAGTCGGGCCGCTCGGCGGCCTTCCAGACCATGGGCTTCACCGCGGCGATGTACTCGTCGGCGAGCTGCATGTCGCCGGTCATCGCCCGCGCCTTGAGCAGCGCCTGGAACTCCCACGTCTTCGCCCAGCGCTCGTAATAGGCGACATGCGATTCGAGGGTGCGGGTCAGCGCACCCGACTTGCCCTCGGGTCGCAGCGCGGCGTCCACCTCGAAGAAGGCGAGCGAGCCGACCCTCATCATCTCGCCGGCGATACGCGCCGCGGTGCCGTCGGCGGGATCACTGACGAAGATCACGTCGACGTCGCTGACGTAGTTCAGTTCCCGCGCACCGCATTTGCCCATCGCCACCACCGCGAGCCGTACCGGGACGGGGCCGTCGCCGCACACCTCGGCGAACGCGACCGCGAGTGCGGCCGTGAGCGCGGCATCGGCCAGGTCGGACAGATAGGCCCCGACCTCGGGCAGCCACATGACCGGTTCGTCCTCGACGGTCGACGCGACGTCGTGCGCGGCGAGCTGAAGGATGAGGTTGCGATACGCCAGACGCAGCGCCACCACCGACTTCGGGCCCGTGAGCTTGGCGCGGTAGACCCGGTTGCCCTTCTCCTCTTCGCCGGGTACGGCCTCGGCCTCGACGGCGGCCAGCATGAGACGGTCGACTTCCGCACGGTCGGGCAGCTCGTCGGCGAGCAGCAGGCGCCAGCCGGACGGTTCGGCGACGAGGTGATCGGCGAGGGCGTCCGAGGACCCGATGACCCCGAACAACCGGCCGCGGAAGGAACGTTCGGAGCGGAGCGCGGCGTCGATGTCCGACCACTCGTCGCCCGCGGCCCCGCGCAACCGGACGAGCGTTCGCAACGCGAGGTCGGCGTCCGGGGACCGCGACAGCGCCCACAACACGTCGACCGACTCGGGCGTGTTCCACCCCAGCTCCGCCAGATCCCGTGGAGCGGAGTCGTCGAGGAGACCCAGCCGACCCGCACTGGGGACCGCGCTGCGGCCGGATCGCGCAGAGGGTCCGGATCGCGCAGGGGGTCCCGATCGTGTTGTCACACCATAAAAGTAGCGACCGGAGCCGCCGATTACGACACCGCGGTCCCCGATGAGCAGGGTGCGGGCGCTACAGCGGCAGGTAGTTCTGCAACTCGAAGGGGGTGACGAGACTTCGATAGTTCGTCCACTCGGTCCACTTGTTGCGCAGGAAGTAGTCGAACACGTGCTCGCCGAGCGCCTCCGCGACCAGCTCCGAGGTCTCCATCTCCTTCAGGGCGTCGGCGAGGCTGCCCGGGAGCTCCTTGTAGCCCATGGCCCGACGCTCCGCCGAGGTGAGTGCCCAGACGTCGTCCTCGGCCTCGTCGGGCAGCTCGTAATCCTCCGCGATGCCCTTGAGTCCCGCGGCGAGCAGCACGGCGAAGGTGAGGTACGGGTTGCACGCCGAGTCGGGGCTGCGGACCTCCACCCGTCGCGACGACGCCTTGTTCGGCGTGTAGAGCGGGAGCCGGATCAGCGCGGAACGGTTGGCGCCGCCCCAGGTGGCCGCGGTCGGGGCCTCGCCGCCGTGGATGAGCCGCTTGTAGCTGTTGACCCACTGGTTGGTGACAGCGCTGATCTCCGACGCGTGGTGCAAGATGCCGGCGATGAACTTCTTGCCCGTGGCCGACAGCTGCATCGGGTCGTCGGGATTGTGGAAGGCGTTGATGTCACCCTCGAACAGGCTCAGGTGCGTGTGCATCGCCGACCCCGGGTGCTCACTGAACGGCTTGGGCATGAAGGTCGCCCACACGCCCTCGTTGATCGCCACCTCCTTGATGAGGTAGCGGAAGGTCATGACGTTGTCGGCCATGGACAGCGCATCGGCGTAACGCAGGTCGATCTCCTGCTGCCCGGGAGCGCCCTCGTGATGGGAGAACTCCACGGAGATGCCCATCGACTCCAACGCCTCGATGGCGTGGCGACGGAAGTTCGGCGCGGCGTCGTGGACGGCCTGATCGAAGTAGCCGCCGGAGTCGGCGGGCGTCGGCACCGAGCCGTCGAGCGGGGCCTCCTTGAGGAGGAAGAACTCGATCTCGGGGTGGACGTAGCAGCTGAAACCGAGGTCGGCGGCCTTGTTGAGCTGACGACGCAGCACGTGTCGCGAGTCGGCCCAGCTGGGGGTGCCGTCGGGCATCGCGATGTCGCAGAACATGCGTGCCGAGTGATGACGGCCGGCTGACGTCGTCCAGGGCAGCACCTGGAACGTCGACGGATCGGGCTTGGCGACGGTGTCGGCCTCCGACACCCGCGAGAACCCCTCGATGGCGGAGCCGTCGAATCCGATGCCCTCGGCGAAGGCACCTTCGAGTTCAGCGGGGGCGATCGCGACGGACTTGAGATAGCCGAGGACGTCGGTGAACCACAATCGAACGAAACGGATGTCGCGCTCTTCGAGGGTCCGCAGCACGAATTCCTTTTGGCGATCCATGGTCGCCGACCTTAGAAGTACGCTGTTAAATCCGTGTTACACGCGCGAGTCCAACTCGCTGTGCAGGCGTTTTGGCGAGGCTGTCTCAACATTTGGGACACAAGACCATCCTGTGGGAGACCCTTCCGGCCGTGCCATTCGCCGCGAGAGCCCGTCCACACTCGCACACCGACCGCCCGCGCCCAACTCGCGCGTGTGATCAATTGCATAGCCGCGGCCGGTCACAAGGTCGTGGCGCGGTGAAACAATGGCTGACGTCCGTGTTCAACCCGGGTACCCGCCGCGTCGCTCTGCCGACCAGCCGGGACTCGAGGCAGAAAAGAGACAACGATGTCCGATTCCTCGGTTTATGGTGCACCCGCTTCCGCCCCGACCGCCAAGCGCCGCGTCACCCGCGTCCATCACCTCGCCCAGATGAAGTCCGAAGGCGAGAAGTGGTCGATGCTCACCGCTTACGACTACTCGTCGGCCCGCATCTTCGACGCCGCCGAGATCCCCGTCCTCCTCGTCGGCGACTCCGCCGCCAATGTGGTCCTCGGCTACGACACCACCATCCCGGTCACCCTCGACGAGATGATCCCGCTCATCCGCGCCGTCGTACGCGGCGCACCCCACGCGCTCGTCGTCGCCGACATGCCGTTCGGCAGCTACGAGATCGGACCCCAGCATGCGCTGGAGAACGCCTTCCGGATCTTCAAGGAAACCGGCGCCCACGCGGTGAAGCTCGAGGGCGGCGAACGAGTCGCACCCCAGATCGCGGCGCTGACCGCGGCCGGCATCCCGGTCATGGCACACATCGGGTTCACCCCGCAGAGCGTCAACGGCCTCGGCGGCTTCCGCGTGCAGGGTCGCGGAGACGGGGCGGACCAGCTCGTCGCCGACGCCATCGCCGTCCAGGAGGCCGGGGCGTTCTCCGTCGTCATGGAGATGGTGCCCGCCGACCTCGCCGGTCAGATCACGCGCAAGCTCACGATCCCCACGGTCGGCATCGGCGCGGGCAACGAGACCGACGCGCAGGTGCTGGTGTGGCAGGACATGGCCGGACTCACCCACGGCAAGACCGCGAAATTCGTGAAGCGCTTTGCCGACGTCGGTTCCGAATTGCGTTCGGCGGCCGAACAGTACGCCGACGAGGTGCGGCGCGGCGTCTTCCCGGGGCCTGAACACAGCTACTGATCCGACGGTCGCCGAGCCGGTGATCGGGCGGGGGTCGGGAACCCGCCCGCCTCCTCGGTCACCGGCCTCGGAGCGCCTACGCTGGCCTGCATGCGGAACTTCTACCCGGAGATCGAACCCTACGATTCGGGTCATCTCGACGTCGGTGACGGTCAACAGATCTACTGGGAGACGTCCGGCAACCCCGACGGCAAGCCGGCGGTGTTCGTGCACGGCGGTCCCGGGGGCGGGACGGCGCCGACACAACGCCGCTTCTTCGACCCGACGAAGTACCGCATCGTCCTGTTCGACCAGCGCGGGTGCGGACAGTCCCGCCCGCACATCGCCGACGGCGCCGACCTGAGTGTGAACACCACCGCTCACCTCATCGCCGACATGGAACGTCTCCGTACTCATCTCGGCATCGAACGGTGGCAGGTCTTCGGCGGCTCCTGGGGTTCGACCCTCGGCCTGGCGTACGCACAGTCACACCCCGACCGGGTCACCGAACTCGTGCTGCGCGGCATCTTCCTGCTGCGACGCAGTGAGATCGACTGGTACTACAACGGCGGTGCCGCCCACATCTACCCGGACCTGTGGGAGGGCTATCTCGCACCGATCCCGGAGGCCGAGCGCGACGGCGACCTCGTCGAGGCCTATCACCGCCTGCTCACCTCGGACGATCCCGCCGTTGCCGGCGCTGCTGCGCGGGCATGGACGGGGTGGGAGCAGGCCACCAGCTACCTGCTCCCCCGGCCCGCCGAGAACACCGGTGCGGGTTCGGGTTCCGAGTCTGACGCCGACGACGCCCAGCGCTTCGACCTCGCGTTCGCCACCATCGAGAACCACTACTTCGTCCATCATGGTTTCCTCACCGACGGGCAACTGCTCGCCGACATCGATGCGATCGCGCACATCCCCGGCGTGATCGTGCAGGGACGCTACGACGTGGTGTGTCCGACCCGCAGCGCGTGGGACCTGCACCGCGCTTGGCCGTCGGCCGAGTTGCACATCGTCGCCGACGCCGGCCACGCGTCCTACGAACCGGGTATCCGCCACCACCTCATCGAGGCGACCGACCGCTTCGCGGGATAGCGAACGCACCCGCGACACCCCGCTCGGTCGTCAGGTGTGTCGACCCGCACCGACCAACGCTCACTAGACTCGACGGACAGGCGTCGAACCCAGGAGGAACAGGTGGCCGCATCCGAGCAGCTCGAGGTGGAACTGAAGTTCGACGTGGACGCCGGTCACGTGGCCCCCGACCTGCGGACGCTGCCGGGCGTCGTCTCGGCGTCGGAGCCGCAGACGTTCTCGCTCGACGCCACCTACTTCGACACCGAGAACCTCGACCTCGCCGGCAACCGGATCACCATGCGCCGACGGACCGGCGGCACCGATCAGGGCTGGCATCTCAAGCGTCCCACCGACATTCCCGGCGCCCGCCGCGAGTTGCACGTCGGTTTCGACGAGGCGCCGGCCGACGGTGACGCTCCCGACGCCCTGGTCACACCGGTGCTCGCACTCACCCGCGAGCGCCCGCTGATCCCGGTCGCGGTGATCTCGACGACGCGCACCGTCACGCGTCTGCTCGGCGCAGGCGACGAACCCCTCGCCGAACTGGCCGAGGATCTCGTCACCGCGCAGTCGCTGCTTCCCGGCGGACACTGCCGACAGTGGGCCGAGTGGGAGTTCGAACTTCTCGCCGGAGGCACCGGCAAGCTGCTGAAGGCCGCCGACAAGGCCCTGCGCGCCGGTGGTGCCCGCGAGGCGTCGAGTGCGTCGAAGCTCGCCCGCGCGATCGGCGCGACCCCCACGGTCCACGAGCCGAAGTTGTCCAAGCGGCCCACGGCTCTCGAGCTCGTCGTCACCGACATCGCACTGCACCGCAACTCGTTGATCGCCTACGACCCCCTGGTACGGATCGACGCCCCGGACGCGGTCCACCAGATGCGGGTCGCCTGCCGTCGCCTGCGCAGCATCCTGTCCGGGTTCCCCACCGTCCTCGACGCGGAGCGGACCGCCCACGTCGCGGCGGAGCTCAAGTTGCTCGCCCAGATCCTCGGCGATGCACGCGATTCCGAGGTCCAGCTGGAGATGAACCAGGCAGTGCTGCGCGGCGAGAACGCCTCCGCGGAGCTGCTGGCCGAGCTCGCCGGCACCGAGGTCGTCGCCCACGACCGAGCACTGCGGGCCGCACATGCGGCGATGACCTCGAAGCGGTACTTCGCGCTGCTCGACGCCGTCGACGGTCTGATCGCTTCTCCGCCACCCGGGCCCGACGCCGACGTACCGGCGACGGTCGTCGTCGACAAGGCGATCGCGCGCAGCCGCAAGCACATTCACAAGGCACAGGATCGGCTCGCAGCGTTCGCCGAGGGTTCCGACGAGTGGGAAGAGCAGTTGCACACCATCCGCAAACGCGCAAAGCGCCTGCGGTACAGCATCGACGCGACCGAACCCCTCGGCAAGAAGAAGTACCGCGCGGTCGGTTCCGCGGCCAAGAGGATCCAAGCAGCCCTCGGCGACTTCAACGACACCCGGATCAACCGGAGGCGTATCGCCGACGTCGCCGCCACCGGAAAGCTCGGCGGCGCCGACATGTTCGTGCTCGGCCGGGTCGATGCGCGGCTCGAGGCGGACGGTCACCGCGCCATCGCCACCTACCGCAAGGTCGCCAAGGACCTGTGATCAGGCCACCGGCCGGAACTCCACCGATCGGCTGACCTCGTCGGCCTTCATCAGTTCGACGCCGATCCGGTCCCCCGGTCGGAGGTCCCCCGCACACCGTGCGACGACCGGGGGATCCGCGATGAACACCTGTGCCGGTCTGCGCTCGGTGGCCGCCGCCATGACCACCGCCTCGAAACGCTCGCCGATCCGGTCTCGGAGGATCACGGCTTCGGCGAGGTCGATGCTCGCCCGGTCTGCGGTCGCACCGAGAGAGTCCGCCGACCGGAGGATCTTCGGCAGTGTCGGGAGTGCGCGCAGCACCCAGTCCGGAATCGGCGTGCCGGCGGTGACCGCGAGACACGCCTCGGTCGCGAACCGGTCGCCGAGCCGACGCAGCGGCGCCGTGACGTGGGCATAGAGTCCGCCGATGGCGGCGTGCCGCTTGCTGTCGTCGTCGATACCGGCCGCGGTGCCGGTTCCGTCGAGCGCGAGGTAGTTGGCGCCGCGCATCAGCCCGCCCGCCGCCGACTGCAGCGCGAGCGTGCTGGGCTCGTCGCCCGGCAGCCCGGCGAGGAATCGCCCGACGGAGAACCCCGCAGGCCACGGAACCCCGAGTGCACGGGCGGTGGCCCGCAGGCCCTCGACGGCATCGTCGTCGGCCGGCGGCAGCGTGCGGAGCAGGCCGACTCCGGCGTCTGCCATGATCGTTCCCGCGCAACTACCCGCAAGCAACGAGACCTGTGAGTTCCACATGTCGGCGGGGGTGTGCGGCTCGAGATCCAGGCGCCACCCACGTGCGGTGCGGGTGACGGTCTGGTCCGGGAGGTCGAGTTCGACCGCACCGCGGTTGAGTGCCACCTCGTGACGCAGCTCGCCGAAGGCCGGCAGTGCCGCGATCGAGGGGTGCAGCCGTCCGGCGACGGCGTCCGCGGTGACCCCGGCGTAGTCCAGGCGGGCGACCGACCGGATACGGCTGCGCCGCACCAGCACGTCGGTCACCGAACCGTCCCCGGCGACTCCGATGGTCCACAGTACGCACGGTCGCACTTGCTCGGGCAGAAGCGATCCCGCGCCTTCCGACAGTTCTCTGGGATGCAGGGGCACCGAACCGTCCGGGAAGTACACCGTCGCCCCGCGCCGTCGGCTCTCCTGGTCGAGAGCACCCTCGGGGACGACGAGGGCGGCGACATCGGCGATCGCGTAATCCACGACGAACCCGTCTCCGTCGGCGGTGATGCGCACCGCCTGGTCGAGGTCTTTCGACGACGGCGGGTCGATGGTGACGAACGGGAGATGCGTGTGATCCTCGCGGGTGCCGGCGAAGCGGTCGACCGCGGCGCGAGCCTCGGCGAGCGCGTCGTCACCGTATTCCTCGTCCACGCCGAGTTCGGTGCGGATGCCGGCGAAATCGATGTCGGGGGCGGAGAGGATGCGCTTCACCCCAGAGACCCTAACGCGGAGCAGGTCCGTACCGGCGGGGGCAGACCGTCGAGAGCCGGGCGATTGGGGCGAACGAGCCGGCACATAAGCCGGATCCTGTACCCGCCCCGGCCTCGCGGCCGGTACGGGTGGCGACCATCCATCTGGGCACACCGTCGCCGGGTACCTCGAGCGGCCCACCCGCGGACTGGGGCGAGCAGCCCTCGTGACGTCCGCGCACACGCACCTCACGGTGCGTGCTTCGGCCTTGCTCCGGGTGGGGTTTACCTAGCCGGCACGGTCACCCGTGCCGCTGGTGCGCTCTTACCGCACCGTTTCACCCTTACCGGCCTGACGGCCGGCGGTCTGTTCTCTGTGGCACTGTCCCGCGGGTCACCCCGGGTTGCCGTTGACAACCACCCTGCTCTGCGGAGTCCGGACTTTCCTCGATGAACGGCGTGACGGGAGTCCGCCCGTTCCGCGCATCGCGGCCGCCCGGCCGACTCGTTCGCGCACTCAGGATACGCCGCGGCCCTCTGTGGCTCGCGGCCGGCAGCCGAAGGACCCCAGCGCGTCAGGAACGCCAGTGGGCGGCGTCGTTGACGAGCCGCACCACCGAACCACCGTCGGCGAAGAACTCGGCGATCGACACCGACGCGAGATCCAGATGAAGGCGGAACAACAACTCGGGTCCGACGCCCAGCGCGTCACGCAGCATCGACTTGATGGGCGTCACATGCGACACCAGCACGACCGTTTGACCCGAATAGCGTTCCAAGAGTTCGTTTTTCGTCTCGGCGATCCGGTCGGCGACCTGCGCGAAGCTCTCCCCGCCGGGAGCGGCCAGGGTGATGTCGGACAGCCATGCGCGATGGATCTCGGGGTCGCGAGCCGCGGCTTCGGAGAACGTCAGCCCCTCCCACTCGCCGAAGTCGGTCTCGATGAGTCCGGCGTGTTCGACGACCTCGACACCCGTGCGCGCGGCGACTTCGTCGGCGGTGGACCGGGTCCGGCTCAGCGGCGAGGTCACGATGGCCGCGATCGAATCCTCGCGGGCGACCCGTTCGGCTGCGGTCCGCGCCTGGCGACGACCTTCCTCGGTGAGCTCTGGGTTGCCGCGACCCGAGTAACGCCGTTCCACCGACAACGCGGTCTGCCCGTGGCGCAACAGGATGAAACGTGTCGGTGCCCCCTGCTGGCCCTGCCACGACGGCGGCGTCGCGGCCGGACCCGGCGCTGCGACGGTGCGCTCGCTCGGCGTCGCGGTCACGGAGTCAGAGTCCCGACTCCGCGGTCCGCACCAGGATCGCCCCGCACTCCTCACAGCGGATCACCTCGTCGGAAGCGGCTGCGGCGATCGTGGCGATGGTCCCGCGATCCAGTTCCATCCGACATGCACCGCAGCGTCGGGCACGCAACAACCCGGCACCGATGCGGCCGTTGGCGCGCTGCTTGTCGTAGACGCTCAACAGGGCCGGATCGACTTCGGCCGCAAAGGACTCGCGACGTTCCCGGGCGCGCGCCAGGTCCTCGTCGATCGTCGACAGCGACTGATCCCGACGGACCTGCGCCTCGGCGACCTTCTCTTCCAGGTGGCTGATGGTGGCCGCGGCGCGGGACCGTTCCGCCTCCACCGCTTCCTGCTGTTCCATCAGCGTCAGCAACTCGTCTTCGAGTACCGAACGACGACGCCCGAGCCCGGCGAGCTCGTGCTGCAGCTCGGACAGGGCCTTCGGGGCCAGTCCACCCCCGGTGAGCAGCGCGGAGTCCTTGGCCTCCCGGTTGGCCATCCCGGTGACCTCGGAGTCGATGCGGCGGTATTCGCGACCGAGGTCCTCGGCCGCGATCTCCGCGCGCACGAGGTCGTCCCGGGCGGCGTCGATCGCCTTATTGTGTTCGGCGATCTCGGCGTCCTCGGGCAAGGTCTTGCGTCGATGCTCGAGTCGGTTGATCTCGGCATCGGAGTCCGCGAGATCGAGTAGCAGTCGTTGCGCGCCGGCGTCGACTTTCATTGCGGCCTCCTGTCTCTGAAGTCCCCCCACCGTACGCGGAGGGGTCATGTCCACCGGCGGCGGCTCGGATTTCGCCGGTTCAGAGCGAGCTGTGCAGAACGAACGGATCGGTGGGCTCGTCGAAGACCGTCGTCGGGATGCCGAGTTCGGCGTCGAGCAGCGCCGTCACCTGTGCGCACCAGGGGAACTCGGTCGCCCAGTGCCCGGCGTCGATCAGGGCCGGGCCGCCGACGCGAAGGCTCTCGTCGGCGGGGTGGTGCCGGAGGTCGGACGTCACATAGCAGTCGACGTCGAGACCGCGGACACGGTCGAGCAACGAGTCCCCGGCGCCCCCGCACACCGCGACGGTGCGCACCAGCGCGTCGGGGTCACCGGCCGCGCGGACTCCTGCGGGGGTCCGCAGAACCCGTGCCGCCATGGCGGTGAAGTCCCGGAGGGTCATCGGCTCGGCGAGCGCCCCCACCCGCCCGAGCCCGACGTCGCTGCCGAATGCGGCCAGTTCGAACACGTCGAAGGCCGGTTCTTCGTAAGGATGGGCGTTGCGCAGTGCGCGCAGCACCGCGGCCCGGAGTCCACGGCCCGCGACCATCTCCACGCGCGCTTCGTCGACGTGCGTACGCATGCCGATCTCGCCGATCGCCGGCGATGCCGATTCCCCGGCCTCGAATTGTCCCGTGCCGACGACCGACCACGAACAGTCTCGGTAGTCGCCGATGGTCCCCGCGCCGGCGGCGAACATCGCCTCGCTCACCTGCTCGACATTGCCCTCCGGCACCATCACCACCCATTTGTCCAGCGGGTCAACAGGTTTGGGCGCGATCGGCACGGTGTCGAACACACCGAGGCGGTCGGCGAGGGCGTCGGACACGCCGGGTCGCGCACTGTCGGCGTTGGTGTGGGCCGCGAGCAGGGCGGTCCCGGAACGGATCAGCCGGTGCACGATCCGCCCTTTGGCGGTGTCGGCGGCAAGCGTGGTCACCCCGCGGAGCAGGAGCGGGTGGTGCGCGACCACGATCCCCGCACCCGCCTCGATCGCCGCGTCGACCACCGCCTCGGTCACATCGACACACGCGAGCACGCCACGTGCCTGCTCCTCGCGATCGCCGCAGACCAGACCCACCGCATCCCACGACTCGGCCAGGGCCGGCGGGTACGCCCGTTCGACGACGTCCACGACATCGCCGACGGTGATCACTCGCTCAGACTGCGGGGACGGCTGCATCACCGATCTCCTCTCGAACCTGTTCGATCGCACGTACGAGATCCCGCACCTGTGAGCGGGGGCGGACCGCGAGCCGCAGGTGGGCGTCGCCGAGTCCGACGAAGTTGGCGCAACTACGCACCGCGAAACCGTGGTCGACGAGCCGGCGTTTGACCTCCGTGGCGTTCGGCACCTCGACGAGGACGAACGGCGCCGACGGTTCGGCTGCCGCCGAGAGTCCGATGCGGGCGAGCTCATCGAGCAATGCAGCACGCTCCTCCGCGACCGCCCGGGCCTGATCCAGGCAGTATCGCTGCCCGGCATCGCCCAGGCATGCGGTCAGCGCCGCCAGTGCCGGTGTCGACAGCGCCCAGGGGCGGCGGCCCGCTCGCAGGCGGTCGAGCACTGCGGCTGGGCCCAGCAGATAACCGGCGCGGAGTCCGGCCAGACCGAATGTTTTTGTCACACTACGGATCACCAACAGATCGGGCCAGTCGACCGAGGCCACCGACTGCGGTTCGGGGGCGCCGTCGGCGCCGAGGGTGAGATCGGCGAAAGCCTCGTCCACGACGATGATCCGGCCCGGCCGGCGCAGCGCGTGGAGGGCGTCGACCGGGTGCAGGACCGACGTCGGGTTGGTGGGATTGCCGAGGATCACCAGATCGGCGTCCTCGGGCACACCCGTTTCCGCGGGCGTGCCGAGCCGCCAGGGTGGGCTCAACACCACCTGCGTGATCGGCACACCGGCGGCCCGCAGGACGATCTCGGGTTCGGTGAACGACGGCTGGATCAGCGCCGCGTGTCGAACTCCCAGTCGTGGGAGCATCTCGAACCCGTCGGCGGCACCCGACAGCAGCAGCACGTTGTCGGGGTGTCGGCCGTGGGCCGCGGCGACGGCGTCGACCGCACGCTGCTCGTCGGCGGCGGTGGGATAGCGGGCGAGATCATCGAGCCCGGCACGGACGGCATCGAGTACGAACGGGGGCGGGGTGCCTCGCACGTTCACCGCGAAGTCGACGAGCCCCGGTACCGCGTCGCTGTCGCCATGACGTTCCGGATCGGTCAGATCGGCGTCGGAACGCCTCGCGCCCGCGGTGGTCACCGCGACATCGAGCGCACCGTACCCAGCTGTCATGCCTTCCGACCTTACGTGCACCATGGAATCGTGACGACGCCGCCGGATCCCCGCCATCCCGACACCGTTCTGCTCGTCGACGTCGACGGCACGATCACCGACAGTTTCGACGGAATCGCCAACAGTTTCCGCCACGCACTCGCCGCGGTCGGCGCCGCCGAACCGGACCCGCGAATCGTCGCGGGTATCGCCGGCCCGCCGATGATCGACACCTTGCACGCCCTGGGACTCGAACCCGAGGCCGCCGACGAGGCGATGCGCGCCTACCGGGAGCGCTACACCGACACCGGCTGGCTGGAGAACTCGGTGTTCGACGGCATGGACTCGCTCCTGGGCGACCTGGCGGCGTCGGGTCGGACCCTGGCGATCGCGACGTCGAAGAACGAGACGACCGCCCGAAAGATCCTGGAACACTTCGGACTCGCCGACCATTTCCGCCACATCGCCGGCGCGAGCGACGACGGCACCCGGCGGCAGAAGTCCGACGTCATCGCCCATGCGATCGCGCAGCTCGACCTGCCCACCGACCCGGACACCGGGCACGTCACCGGACCCGTCGTGATGATCGGCGATCGCAGCCACGATGTCCACGGGGCAGCGGCTTTCGGCATCCCGGCGATCCTGGTGCGTTGGGGTTACGCTCTGGACGGGGAGGAACAGGACGCGACCTGGGCGGTCGGGTCCGTGGCCGAATTGCGTGACGTCCTGGGTGCCTGATCGGCCCCCGACGCACAGCCGACGGCGAATCGACTTGTTGAGGTGGTGACAGTGTCAGACGAACTCCACATCTGCTTTGTGTGCACCGGCAACATCTGCCGATCCCCCATGGCGCAGAACATCTTCCGCACCGCCCTCGACGACGCGGGCCTGGGCGGCAAGGTACGCGTCTCCAGCTGTGGGACGAGCGGTTACCACATCGGCGAACCCGCGGACAATCGTGCGCGGACCGAGCTTGTCGCACACGGGTATTCCGATGCCCACGTCGCCGCGATCCTCGGACCGGAGCATTTCGACGCCGACCTGCTGCTGGCCATGGACGAGGGCCACGTCCGCGAACTCGAACGCAAACGACTCGGCGACCGCACCCGGCTCCTGCGGTCGTTCGATCCGTCCGCACCCGCCGACGATCTCGACCTCGCGGACCCGTACTACGGCAGCACCGACGACTTCGTCGTGACCCGCGAACAGATCGAGGGCGCGATGCCCGGGCTCATCGACTGGGTTCGAGACCAGCTCGGGGTGTCCTGACCTGGTCTTGCTCTGCTGTGCCGGTGCAGCTCACGCTGCGGGCGCCACCAGGTTGTGCACGAACCGGATCTTGGTGAGGACCTTCTGCGGCAGGACGAACGGGTAGAGGTCCGGGTGGCCCATCGACCGGTTGATCTGGTTGAGCGCCCAGGTCAGCGGTAGCCACTCGTCGATCACCCGGTCGAAGCCCACATCCCCTGGCGGGACACCGTCGAAGGTCGCCCCCGCGGGCGCCATCGCGAACGCGGCTGCGGTGTCGAGCGTGTCGCGGATGTGGAGGTAGTGGGCGAAGGTCTCGGCGAAGTCCTCGGCCGGGTGCATCGTCGCGTACGAGGAGACGAAGTCGCGCTGCCAGCCTTCGGGCGCTCCCTCCTTGTAGTGCCGGTCCAGCGCGGCCTGGTAATCGTCGTCGGGATTGCCGAACAACTCCTCGTACCCCGCGCGATGGTCGTCGTCGATGAGGACGATCTGATAGTAGTGACCGATCTCATGACGGAAGTGCCCCAGAACCGTTCGATACGGCTCGGCCAGTTCGACGCGCATCTGCTCGCGGTGCACATCGTCGCCCTCCGCGAGATCGAGGGTGATGACCCCGCTCGCGTGACCGGTGATGACCGACCGCTTGGCGCTGGACAGCAGATCGAAGGCCAGACCGGTGTGCGGATTGTCCTCCCGGCTCTCGATGGGCAACCCGAGTTCGGACAGTTCGAGGACGAGGCGGCGCTTGGCGGTCTCGGTCTGCCCGAAGATCACCATCGCCTCGGTGTCGTCGTCGTCCGGACGGGTGCGGGTCAATCGACACGACTCACACAGGGTGGGAGTGCCGCTCCACTTCACCAGCCAATTGCACTGAGCGAGCTTGATGTTGACGCACCGCTCGAGGAGGACGCCGTCCACCTCGGCACGTCCGTCGTCGTCGAGCACATGGATCGCCCGGGTCTGGAGCCAGAATCCGAGCTTGCTCCGGCAGTTCAGACACAGACTGTTCTCGAAGGAAAGACGCTGACCACACTTCAAGCAGACGAAGTCTCGCATTTCGATCAGGCTACCCCCGCTCGGTAGCCTGGGTGTGTGCATGTTCTGCGAACGATCCTCCGCCCAGGGTGGATCGCCCTCGGTGTGGTGGTCGCGGCGTTCGCGGTGGCCTGTTTCACCCTGCTCGCGCCCTGGCAGCTCGGCAAGAACTCCGACACCGAGCGCCGCAACGACTTGATCCGCACCGCGACGTCGATCGAGACCGAGCCCCTCGCCGAGGTCGCCCCGTCGTCGACGTTCGATCCGTCGTCGGAATGGCGCTCGGTGCAACTGACCGGTCGCTACCTGGTGGAGGACCAGGCCCTGGTCCGGTTGCGCAACGTCGACGAACGTCCGGCCGTGGAGGTCCTCACCCCGTTCGCGGTCAGCGGATCGGACCGGGTCATCCTCGTCGATCGGGGGTACATACGACCCCAGGAGGGCGCGGTCCCCGACATCCCGGCGCCGCCCACGGGCGAGCAGACGATCACCGCGCGCATCCGGGCCGCGGAGAGCGTCAGCACCGACCGCGGGGCACGGCAGGACAACGGGACGCTGACGGTGTCCACCATCAATCCCGGCCTCGTCTCGGCGGTGACGTCGACGCCGATGGACGACTTCTACCTGCAGCTGTCCCCCGATCAGCCGGGCTCTCTCGGCGAGATCTCCCTGCCCCAGCTGGACACGGGTCCCTACCTCTCCTACGGACTCCAATGGCTCGCCTTCGGTGTGATGGCACCCCTCGGCGTGGGCTACTTCCTCTTCTCCGAGATCCGGGCCCGGCGACGCGCAGCCGCTGCCGCATCCGCGTCCGCAGCCGGCGAACAGTCCGGGCAGGACACGCCCCGGTCGCCGAAACCCACCGCACCTGAGCCGGACTCACGTGCCCACCGCCGCCAGCAGATGCGTGACGAACTACGCGCCGCGGCCGGCACGACGGTGGTCCATCAGGTCGGCCGCATCGGCCATGGTCCGCAGGCCGACGACGAATCCCGCGACGTCCGCGACAAGCTCACCCGACGCTACGGCGACTGAGCCGCCGCGCCGCGACGCCCAGGCCGGGGCGGGCCAGGACGGCGGCGGCACAGACCACCAACGTCGCCCGCTGCACGCGCCGTGACAGGGCCACGGCCGCGCGCAGGTCGGCAGGCCCGGGCACCGGCCCCGAACCGAGCGTCGGACGCATCTCGACGCCGTGCGGATACACCGTCCGTCCGCCCAGCTGCACACCCAGCGCACCGGCGAAGCCCGCCTCGACGACACCCGCATTGGGACTCGGATGGGCCCCGCTATCCCGTCGCCATGCCGCCGCGGCGCGTCTCGGCGCTCCCCCGACCACGACGATCAGCACGCCTGCGAGCCGGGCCGGCACCAGGTTCGCAACGTCATCGACGCGCGCTGCCGCCCAGCCGAACCGTCGGTATCTGTCGTTGCGGTAACCGACCATCGCGTCGAGGGTGTTGACCGCCCGATACCCCAACAGTCCGGGAACACCGGCCAGCGCTCCCCACACCAGCGGACCGACCGTGGCATCCGAGGTGTTCTCCGCGATCGACTCCAACGCCGCACGGCACAGACCAGCCTCATCCAGCGACTCCGGATCGCGACCGCACAGGCTCGGGATCAACGCCCGCGCCGACCCCACATCGTCCGCGTCCAGCGCATCGGCCACCGCATCCCCCACCCGGCACAGCGACGTCCCGCCGAGCGCAACCCACGTCGCCGCCGCGGTCACACCGACCCTCCCCAGCAATGACGCACGTCTCTCGGCGACGATCGCCGACACCGCTGTCGACCCGACCATCACCGCCACCAAACCCACGCCCGCCACCCGCGAGTCGCGGTACAGCGCACGCTCGACCACACCGGCCAACCGACCGAAACCCGCGACCGGATGACCGCGCACCGGATCGCCGGCCCACTCGTCGATCACAAACCCCAGCGCGAGCCCGACCGCCGTCGACGCACCGCCACCGGCCCATCGGACAGGACGGCGGCGGGAAACGCTGGTCGGTCTCGGCACCGCGCGATGGTAACCCGGCCCGCCGGGCCATCACGGCCCGCTCGCTCCGCTCCCGGCACCGGGCCATCACGGCCCGCTCGCTTCGCTCCCGGCGCCGGGCCATCACGGCCCGCTCGCTTCGCTCCCGGCGCCGGGTGCCACACTTGGCCCCCGTGGCCAGGACACCCGCACAGCCGACACCCGGGCGGTACGACATCGACACCGGCGTCGCCGAACTGAGCGCGGACACCATCTCCGGCGGATGGCTCCTGACCATCAACGGCGCGCACAGCTCGCACATCCACCCCGACGACCCGACCGCACTCGACTTCGAATATCTCCGCCAGATGGCCGCGGTCATCGACGAACGCCACCCGCCGTCGGAGCGACTCCGCGTCCTACACCTCGGCGGCGCCGCCTGCGCGCTCGCCCGCCACCTCGACCACCGCTACGCCGACGCCCGCCAGGTGGCCGTCGAGATCGACGCCGAACTCGCACGGCTCGTACGCGAATGGTTCGACCTCCCCCGCGCACCCAGACTGCGCATCCGCGTGGGCGATGCGCGCGAGGTCGTCACCTCCCTGCAACCGGGGACACGCGACGTCATCGTCCGTGACGCGTTCGCCGGGGACCGCACCCCGCGACACCTCACGACACGCGAATTCACGACCGCCGTCCGCGACGTCCTCGTCCCCGGCGGGTTGTACCTCGCCAACTGCGGAGACGGCCGTGACCTGGCCGGGGCGCGCGCCGACGCCGCCACCATCGGTTCGGTCTTCGAGCACCTGATGCTCATCGCCGACGCCGCCATGTTCAAGGGCCGGCGCACCGGCAACATCGTGATCGTGGGCAGCGACACGCCACTCGAGCCGTCGGCCGCACTCGTCCGTACGTTGCTCGCCGACCCGCTCCCCGCCCAGATCATGTCGGGGCAACGAGCACGCGACTTCGCGCGCGGACCGGCACTGACCGACGACGACGCGTGACGGGGGCGTACCTTTCCCACCGCCACCCGCCCACCTGCTGGCTGAAAACCACCCGTCTCGACGCCGCCGCGGACGATTCACCGTCCGTCGAGTTCTGCGGGGCCGTTGTCGGGACGTCATCGCGTCGACACTGGTACCGGCACCGGGCAGGCGCGGTCCGCACGCCCACCGAGAACCCTCGGTCCGTGGCTCGTTGTACGTCAGCACCCCACGCTGATTAGGGTTGACCCGACCGCCCCCGACCGACTGGCGCCGACACCGAGGAAGCCGAGGATGACGTGACCGATCCAACGTCACGGGCCGGCACCATGCTGGGTCCGTACCGCATCGACCGCCTGCTCGGGCGCGGCGGAATGGGCGAGGTCTACGAAGCCTTCGACACCCTCCGCGAACGCCGCGTAGCACTCAAGGTACTGCCCCCACACCTGCTGCGGGACAAAGACTTCCGCGATCGATTCGAACGCGAGTCGAAAACCGCGGCCAAACTCTCCGACCCGCACGTCATCCCGATCCACGACTGGGGCGAGAAGGACGGCGTCCTCTTCATCGACATGCGACTCGTCGACGGACAGGATCTGCGCAAGCTCCTCGCGTCGGGACCGCTCACGCCGGGTCGCGCCGTCCACATCCTCGGACAGATCGCCTCGGCCCTCGACTCCGCACACCGTGATGGCCTAGTCCACCGCGACATCAAACCCGACAACATCCTGGTCGACGCCGATGACTTCGCCTACCTCGTCGACTTCGGCATCGCGCAGGGCACCACCGACAGCCGGCTCACCCAGATCGGCACGGCGCTCGGCACCCTCGCCTACATGGCCCCGGAGCGTTTCGGTGACGAGCCCGCCGGCCCCGGCTCCGACAACTACGCGCTCGCCTGCGTGTTGTACGAATGCGTCACCGGTCAGACCCCGTACCCGGCCAAGACCGACCAGGGCCTCATGACCGCCCACATCACCAAGGAACCGCCGAGGACCGGCGGACCGCTCGACCCGGTGATCGCGCGCGGTCTCGCGAAAGACCCGGCCGGTCGGTTCCCCACCGCCAGGGAACTCATCCGCGCCGCGTCGACGGCGCTGTCATCGCCGCACGACAACACCCCGCCCGCACCACCCACCGTCACACCCCCGGTCATGCTGCCCCCGACGTACGCGCCCGGCGGCGCATCGGTGCAGCCCGGATTCGGTGCGCCCGGCTCCCCCGTGCCCTCGGACCGCACCATCGTCTCCCCCGGCCAACCGACACCGGGCCATCGATCCGGACCCACCGGGGTGCCGTCGGATCCGACTCTGGTCCGCGGACCCGGTTCGGGTCCCACGGTGTCCGGACCGCACTCCGGCGCCGGCGGCGGATTCCGCTCCCCGCCTGGAGCATCGGGGCCGCAAGCATTCTCGGGACCTCAGCCGTACTCGGGGCCCCAGTCGGCATATTCGGCATCGCATCTCGGCGGCGGTCAGTGGGGCCCCGGCCCCACACCGGGCACGTCGCACACCGGTCGCAACATCGCCATCGCCGCCGGAGTCGGCCTCGTGGTCATCGTCCTCGCGGTGACGGGAATCGTTGTGGCGCTGTCGGGTTCCGACGGCGGCGACCCACCACCGACGCCCAGCACGTCCACCAGCGCCCTACCAGCGGGCACCGTCGCATGCGACTACCCGGCGCGCGCGGCGGTCGGTGGCATCACCCAGGCGAAACCCGCTCCGAGCCAGCCGAACACCGGCACGGTCGACGCGGAGATCCCGATCGCCGGTCAGGGCACCGTCAGCATGACGCTCGACCGCGCCGAGGCGCCCTGCAACGTCGGGGCCATGGTCTCGCTGATCAAGTCCGGTTTCTACAACAACAGCAAATGTCACCGGGCGTCCGACAAGTACTTGATCTGTGGATCGTCGGGCGGTCAGGAGGGCACCAACCCCGGCTGGACCAGTCCCGACGAACTGCCCGAAGGACTTCCGTCCGCAGGGACCGACGACGACGGCGTGCCACAGGTGACCTACCCGCGGGGCACGGTCGGAATCCTCGACCTCCCCGACGACGAGGGCGCCACCGGTTCGACCACCTTCTTCATGCTGACCGACGACACGGCCCTGCCACTGACCTACTCGATCGTCGGGACCGTGGACGCGTCCGGACTCGCCGTCCTCGACAAGATCGTGGCGGGTGGCTTCACGCCCAACGCTCCCGGCGCGGCGTCGGGACCCCCGAAGCAGAATCTCCTGATCCAGCGGGCCACCGTCGACGGGTGATCGCCCCGCGGGGTGCGGGCGACGCCACCCCTGCTGCCAGATTCGTCAGTCCTGCAAGGCTGGTCACACAAAGTGGTTCCCGCTCATCGAATCCGTTGCCGCTCATCGAAATCCGGTGAGCGGAAACGGAATCAGTGAGCGGGCGCACGTACTCCTCGACCTGCGGGTGGGGTGGCACCACACAGGACCGTTCACAACAAGCGAACTCGACGGGTGATCGCTCAGATCACGTAGTTCATGCGCTTCAGGATCGCCTGTCCGAGAGCCTCATCGCCGTCGAGTTCGACGCCGGACGGGTCCGCGTCGCGACGCCCGCCCGCGAACCGCGCCAGATTGACCCCGTCGAGTCGGATGCGCACGTCGGCGGCGGAGTCGCCGCCGTCGAACTCGTCGACGACACCGGCGCGGTCGGCGACGGCGATGCGTACGGTGCGCGGTGCGGGTCCGGTGACGTCGAACAGCACGTTGCTGCCCTTCGGCGCGTCAGCGCGCTTCCCGACCACGAAGGGCAACGACGCACAGATCTCGTCGAGCGCCCACCTGGCGGGGTGAGAATCGGTCAGCGCGGAATGATCGGTGCCGTCGCGCAGATCGATCTCGTGCACCCAGCAATCGAAGATGCGGATGCGCATGAACCGCCCGTAGGTGTCCGCGCCGGCCGGCGTCATCGCCGCGGCGTCGAACTCGTCCTGGGTCATCGCCCTCAGCGCGGCGGTGCGCACCTCGATGATCTCGTCGAGCGCGTCGAGGACCTCCGTCCGCGGCTTCGGCCGAAAGTGGTCCACCCACTTCTCGTTGAGTTCGCCGATCGGGTTGCGGACGTGGTCGAGCGCGCTCACCGTGCGGGTCGCCTCGACGTCACGGCCGTCGAGCATGCTCTCGGTGCCGACGATGTGGGCGACGATGTCGGCGTTGGTCCAGCCGGGGAGGACCGAAGGCGCCGACCACGACTCGTCGTCGAGCGAGCCGGCGAGGTCCCGGATCGCGCCCCACTCCGCGATCAGAGCCGCGGTCACCTCGTCGATGGGCAGGATCGTCGTCGCCATTCTCACTCCTCGGGTCTGACGGGCGGCCGGGCCGACCGTGGGGCAATCAACTCAACCGTATCGAGGTCCGCACCGGAGGTCCCGGGACCCGCCGAACGGGGGACAACTGCCGGCTCCGACTCCGGCGAACCGCCGCAGCCCCCTACGCTTGTCGGCGTGTCAGCATCCGTGAACGCCGGCGACCGACTCGGCCCCTACCTCATCGGCGAGTTGATCGGACGCGGCGGAATGGGTGAGGTGTACCGCGCCATCGACACCCGGAAGGATCGGGTGGTCGCGCTGAAGTTGCTGAACCCCCAGGTCGCCGACGACCCCGCGTTCCGCGACAGGTTCCATCGCGAATCCCGCGTCGCCGCCCAACTCAACGATCCGCACGTCATCCCGATCCATGACTGGGGCGAGATCGAGGGACGTCTGTTCATCGACATGCGCCTGGTCGACGGCCGGGATCTGCGCACACTCCTCGTCGAGGATGGGCCGCTCCCGGCCGAACGTGCGCTGCGGATCGTCGGCCAGATCGGGGACGCGCTCGACGCGGCGCACCGTTCCGGCCTGGTCCACCGCGACGTCAAGCCCGACAACATCCTCGTCGACGGCCGAGACTTCGCATACCTCGTGGACTTCGGCCTGGCGCAGGCGGACACCGACACTCGTTTCACGAGCACCGGCACCGCTGTCGGTTCCTTCGGGTACATGGCGCCGGAACGATTCGGTGACGGCGCGGTGGGGGCGCCCGCGGACATCTACGCGCTGGCCTGCGTGCTCTTCGAATGCCTGTCCGGCACACATCCCTTCGCGTCGGCGACCACCATCGAGCGGTTGATCGCGGCTCACCTGACAACCCCACCACCGCGTCTCGGCGGGCCCATCGACGAGGTCATCGGCCGCGGTATGGCGAAAGACCCTGCGCAGCGGCAGCATTCGGCCGCAGCTCTGGTCGCCGACGCGGAGGCCGCGGTGCGCTCGAAGCCTCTCGGTGGTGCGCCGACACTCATTCCGGCCGGGCCGCCGCGAGTCATTCCCGCCGGTCCGGCCGCGCCCACACTCGGCGGTCCGTCGGGCCCGAGCTCACCGTGGGATGCCACCAGGACCGCGAGTCCGGCCCCGTCGCGCCGCCGATCGCCTGTGGTCCCGATCGTCGTGGCCACGGTTGTCGTCCTGCTGATCTGCGCCGGGGTCGTCGCCTGGGCGGTCGCCACCACCGACCGGGACAACCCGGCGACCGCGCGTGACGCTTCCGCACCGCCGACGACCACCGCGACACCAGCCTCACCAGCTCTGGTCTCGCCTGTGCCCGGACCCACTTCTGAACCTGGCCCAACGTCGCTACCCGGCCCCTCGCTCCAGCCGCCTACCCGTGCACCGCGCGCAGTCGTCCCAGGCGATCTCGGTCTCACAGTGCCGATGACACGACCTGCATGCGACGGTACGGGCATCGTCGTCGTCGCCAACGCGACTGCGCCCGGGACCTACGTCGCCGAGGTGCAGTCCTACCTCGACCGGCACCCAGGTGCGAGTTACCTCCGAACCGACCAATCATGCCCCTCACTGAGGCAGTCCTTCGACGACGGCAGCCCCATCTACTCGGTCTACTACGTGGCTGGTCGTACCCAGAACGAGATCTGCGAACTGCGAAACCGAGTCGGCGGGTATGGCAAGTGGCTCGACACGTCGTCGGACCCGGGGTCGCAGGTAGCCTGCTGATCCGCGGCGCCCCGCATGTTTCAATCGCGGACAGAAACTGTCCGCTTCGTCGGGCAGGATGAGACGCATGCTGGAAACGTCTGCTCGCCTCCTCGCTCTGCTGTCTCTGCTGCAGACACGACGCGAGTGGTCGGGCCGCGAGCTCGCCGAGCGTCTCGAGATCACGACTCGCACCGTCCGTCGTGACGTCGACAAACTGCGCGAACTCGGTTATCCCGTCGATGCCAATGTCGGCTCGCGCGGCGGGTATCGGTTGGGGGCCGGGGCCGAGATGCCACCGCTGCTCCTCGATGACCAGGAGGTCCTCGCCGTCGCGCTGGGTTTGGACGCGGTGACGACCGGGGCCGTCGCCGACATGGCCGAGGCGTCCGCCGGCGCGCTCGCGAAGCTCCGCCAGGTCATGCCGTCCCGACTCCGACACCGGCTCGACGCGCTGCGCATCGAAGCCGTCCCGCGGACCGCACCGGCGAGCGCGGTGTCGGCGGATCGGCTGACCGACATCGCCACCGCCTGCCATCGGAACGAGCGCCTGCGATTCGACTACCGGCGCAACGACGGCGAGGAGAGTCGACGCGAGGTCGAACCCTACCGCCTCGTCCGCAACGGAAACCGTTGGTATCTGGTCGGTTTCGACATCCAGCGCGCCGACTGGCGATCGTTCCGCGTCGACCGCATGGAACCGAAGGTGCCCACCGGGCCGCGTTTCACACCACGGGACCCGCCGGAGGGTGGCGCGGCGGCGTTCGTGCTCCGCGGACTCGGCGCGCTGTACAAGCGGGCCACCGCACGCGTGATGATCTACGCACCGCTGGCCGAGGTCTCGGCGACGGTGCACGAATCGTGGGGGGCGGTGGAATCCGGCGACGAACAATGCTGCGAGGTGACGCTCTACAGCACCTCACTCACCTCGATCGCCCGGTGGATGCACGCCTTCGGTGCGGACTTCACCGTCATCGAACCCCCTGAACTCCGTGCCGAGCTCGCCGCCGCGGCGGAGTATCACGACCAGGTCGCCGAGAGGTACCGGCGAGCAGTCGCCGCGGACCCGTGACACCCCGGCGACCGTCGTGATCCACCCGTGACGAGCGCACCGTCTCAGTCACACCGAACCCCCTTGCTCGACCAAGTCGGCACATTTTCTCTACCGTCGGTGTCATGAGGCTTCTGATCACCGGCGCCACCGGATACGTCGGGTCCCGGCTCGTGTGCGCCCTCCTGAAACAGGGACATGAGGTCGTCGTCACGTCACGCGACACCCGCAAGCTCGCCCGTTTCGGGTGGTCGTCGCAGGTCAGCAAGGTGACGATGGATGCCGACGACCCGACCTCGGTCAAGAAGGCAGTGGCCGACGCGGGTGCGGTGGACGCCATCTACTACCTCGTCCACGGCATCGGGCAGGCCGATTTCGCCAACGGCGACCGCGACGCCGCGCGCAACGTCGCCGAGGCTGCGCGCGACGCGGGCGTCGGACGGATCATCTACCTCGGCGGGTTCGTGCCGTCGGACGACAAACTGTCCACCCATCTGCAGAGCCGCGCCGACGTGGCCGAGGGACTCCAGATCGATGGCGGCCCCGAACTGGTGTGGCTTCGCGCCGCGGTGGTCATCGGCGCCGGGTCCACGTCGTTCGAGATCATCCGGTACATGGCCGATCGGCTGCCGGTGATCCCCGAACCCGGTTGGATCACCAACGCGATGGACCCCATCTCGATCCGGGACGCCGTGCACTACCTGGTGGCGGCGTGTGAGTCGTCGCTTCCTCCAGGCCACTACGACATCTCCGGACCCGACAGCGCCCGCTACATCTCCATCCTGCACGAGTACATCTCCGCGGTACGGGTACCGCGGTTGCGGCTTCCGGTGTTCGGGATCTCCACACGTCTGGCCGGACGGGTGGGCGGGATGCTCGTGCCGGTGCCCGCGTCGCTCACCGAAGAACTCGTGACCTCGCTGAACCATCCGATGACGGCGTCGGAACACCGCATCCGCGATCTCGTGCCCCCGCCCGAGGGTGGACTGACACCGATGCGCGAAGCCGTCCGGGCGTCGGTGCGTTCGCCGTACCCCCGCTCGGTGTGCGACCTCGACGACCTCCACCACCTCGCCGATACCGATCCGGCCTGGGCCGGAGGTGACTGGCTACGAGTGAAGCGCGGCGTCGTCGAGACGATCGGCACATCCCTCGGGGTGGCCACCAAGGTCGTCGGGGCCCTCCGTCCGAGCCGCACCGATGTAGCGTCGTGACCGGTGGTGGTTGATCGACCATCCCTGACCGATCGACCTGACCGATCTACCTAGGTGGTGATGAGTGCTGGTGACCACACTGGCGCGCGACCTGTACGAGTCCATCGCCGCGGATCGTGACCCCGATCCCGGCGCCCACTACATTCGACGACGCTGGCTCGTCGGAGTCTTCCTCGTCATCGGCGCGGTGGTTCTCGGAGTGTCCCTCCGGGTGGAGCCGGGCGATGCCGCGTTCTACCCGCTGACCATCGGCCTGGCGGCCGTGTGGATCGTCGGGGCGTTCGTCTCCGGGCCACTGCGGCTCGGCGCCTGGAGTCCGACGCCGTCCCGTCCGCCCAACCGGGTCGGCGCCATCATCCTCGGCACCGTCGTCGGCGTGGCCGTGGGCGGCGCCTTCATCGTCGGCGGCCTGGTCGCACGGATGATCCCTGGCGTCAGCGACCTCGCCAACCAGGTGTTGGCCTTCGCCGACTTCGGCAGCCTCGCAGTGGTCACCGCGATCACGATGCTCAACGGCCTCGCCGAAGAGCTGTTCTTCCGCGGCTCGGTCTACTCGGCGGCCCGCCCGCACAACCCGATCCTCGTGTCGACGGTGATCTACGTGCTGGTCACCATGGCCAGCGGCAATGTCATGCTCGGATTCGCCGGCGCCGTCCTCGGTACTGTCTGCGCCATCCTCCGACGCAGCACCGCAGGCGTCCTCGCCCCCGCGATCACCCACGTGATCTGGGGTGCCGTGATGGTCCTGGCTCTCCCGCCGGTCTTCGCCTGACTGCCAGACTTCAACTCGACTCCCAGACTTCGATCGAAGTCTGGGAGTCGAGTTGAAGTCTGCCGGTCCGACGACTCGTGCGTCCTGAGGTGCCCCTCTGCTCCCTGAGGTGCGAGGAGCGCAAGCGACGAGCCTCGAAGGGCCGGCGACCCTGGCTCCCGCGTCAGGACCAACCCGGTTTGGGCGATCGGCATCGGAGCGACTAAATTCGGGTGCGCAGCGCCACAGTTGTGGCCGCCGTACGCGCGTATAGCTCAGCGGTAGAGCTCTGGTCTTACACACCAGCGGTCAGGGGTTCGAATCCCTTTGCGCGCACCACTGCTTATCCCATAGCCCCAATCCGCGCCCAACGCGACTTCGAGCTATGAAATCGCTAACGGCTGAGCCACTCTCGCGTGTACACGTCCTGCCAGCGCACCGCGATGTTCCGACGCGCGTCGGCACTGCTCTGGCGGCCGACCGCCTCGATGAGCACCTCGTCGACGATGTCGCGCACCTCGTCGGACAGCGCCGGCAGGTCGTCGGCGTAACGCGCGATCAACCCGACGCGCACCCCCTCCACGGCGTCGCCGGTGCCGTCGACGGCGACGAACACCGTGAGCCTTCCCAGTTCCCGGCGGGTGCGGATGGCGATCATCTGCTGGACGACGCGGTCAGTCGTCTTGATGCCCGGATCGTCGGTCGCGAGTGTCCGGGCGGGGCGGCGGATGCGCCGGAGGTTGCCGGAGATCGACGAGATCAACTGTTCGATGTCGCTCGTCGGCTCCTCGGCGATCTGCTGGGTCGCCTCGATGAGCCACGAATCGGTGACATCGGGTCCGGCGGGGTCGGGCGAGATCCGGTCAGGCATCACTGTCCCCTCCTTCCCGGTCGTCGACGATCGTCGTAGGTGTGGGTTTACCAGGGTTCCACGGCGCCAAACGGGTCAACAGGAACTTCCGGCTCCGCTGGAGGTGTCCACGCACCGATCCGGTGGTGATGCGCAACACCTGTCCGATTTCCTCGAGGGTAAGCCCCTCCACTTCCTTGAGCCACCACGCTGCGCGTGAATTCGCCGGAAGGTTGTCCAATTCGGCCCGGAGAGCGTCGATCAACAGACTCCGCTCGGCCATGTCGGAGGGCAACGGCCCGGCGGCCTCCAGCTCGGCGAACCGCTCGTCGTCGAACGGGACGTCGCGTCTGCGCCGGTGATGGTCGGCCGCCTTCCGGTGCGCGATGGTGAACATCCACGTGCGGAAGCTGCTCCGAAAGGCGAAGTCGGGCAGACCTTTCCACGCGTCCAGAAGGGTTTCCTGGGTGAGGTCCTCGGCGGTCTGCTGCCCGTCGACCATTCGCAGCATGTACCGGAGCAGACCCGGTGTCACGCGCCGGACGAGCACGTCGAACGCCTCGGTGTCGCCGACGGCGGCCGCGCCGGCGAGCTCGTCGTCTCCGAGCTCCGACAGGTCGAGCGATTGCCTGTGAGCCGAATCACTGGGTCCCATGCGTGCAACTCCCCCCCTCTGTCCCGACTGACCTTACAGACGGATCGTGAACAGCCTTTGCGATAGCGCATCATCCGAACGCGGTCCGTCTACGAAGAAGACACGACGACTGAAGGAGTTCGACATGTCCGCAAGCGCAACCACCACCAAGGACGTCACGAAGGACGATGCCGGCATCGCCACCGGGACGCCTGCCGACGCCGCCGCGGGTCGTGCTCTGGCCCGCCGCGATTCGACGGGTGACCGCGGTCGCACCTCCATCGCCGACATCGTCGTCGCCAAGGTCGCGGGCATCGCCGCGCGTGAGATCGACGGCGTCCACGATCTGGGCGGTACCACCGAGCGTGTGGTCGGACGGGTTCGCGACGTCCTCCCGGGCACCACGGTGAGCAGCACCCAGGGCATCGAGGTGGAGGTCGGTGAGCGCCAGGCCGCGGTCGACGTCTCCATCGTCGCCGAGTACGGAGTGGCGATTCATCAACTCGCGGCAGCCATTCGACGCAACGTGATCACCGCCATCGAGCAGATGACCGGACTCGAGGTCACCGAGGTCAACGTGACCGTGCACGACATCGCCTTCGGTGACGACGACCAGGACTCGAACACCACTCCGCGAGTCCAGTGATGGCCGGTGCGCCCGGAGACGTCGAGTCGCCGGGCCTCGCGCAGCGGCTGGCCACCGCGGCACTCGCCGTGCCCGGTGTCAGCGGCCTGCACAGCGGGGTGTTCGGCGAAGTAGCCACTTATTTGCCGGGAGAACGTGTTTCGGGTGTCTCCCTCGACGATGACGCGGGTGCGATCCACATCGTCGTCGACGTCTCCCACGACCTGCACGGCGTCGCTGCGCAGGTTCGCGACGCCGCGGAGGAGATCGCGGCCAGGCCGATCACGGTGACCATTGCGGACATCAGCGTCGGCACCCCCGCAGAAGAAGGTGAAACGGAATGAACAACGCGACAATAGGTCTGTTCGTCGGTCTGCTGCTCGCACTGGCCGCCGTGGCCGGCGGCCTGGCCGGCTTTCTGCTGGCCGTGGTGCTCGGGGCCGCCGGACTCGTGCTCGGCCTGAACCGGGACGGTGCCATCGACCTCGGCGCGCTCCTGCGGAGTCGGGGTCGTGGCTGACCACCACCCCGGCGCCGTGCGGGGCGACGGCATGCCCGCCGACGAGTCGCCGGGGACACTCTCGATCGCCGACCGGGTCCTCGAGAAGATCGCGGCCCGAGCAGCTCTCGACATCGCCGGGGTCGTCCGCCACCGCGGCGGCGTCGGTTCCGTACTCGGACCGATCGGCGAGAAGACTTCTCTGCCACACGCCACCATCCACGCCGGTGGCTCACGCATCACCTTGTCCGTCGCGCTCGAATGGCCGTGCGCGGTCGCCGAGGTGGCCCGTCGGACACGTGAACACGTTGCCACGGAGGTCGAGCGTCTGGCCGGGATCGAGCCGCTCCGTGTCGACGTGACGGTGTCCAAACTGGAACCACGACAGACGATCCGACGCCTCCAGCGCGGTTACGTCGACCTGCCGCCCGTCGCAGACGACGTGCGAACGGGCGGTCCCGCAGATCTCGCCCCGGCAGACAACCCCGACGCCGCAGTTTCCGAGGCGGACGTCCCTGACACCCCCGACCCGCAGCACGACGCCGCTGCGGTCTCTCCGACCATCAGCACCGACATGGAGGTACGACGATGACGCAGACCGCGCTCGACCCGGACCTCACACCTCGCGGGCACCAGAACCCGACATCCGAGCACGCGTTTCCACCCGCCGCGCTCCCCGGCGCCGCCATCGCGGGTGCCGCGCTGGGACTCGCCTTCCTTGCACTCGGCGCGGTGGCAGTGCGTGACATCGCCGTCAGCGCGGCGTGGCTGGATGGTCGGGCGTGGTCGCTCACCGCGGCCGAGTGGATAGCCGGCCTGCAGTGGCAGAACTGGATGTGGCCGGCAGCAATCGGGGCGATCCTCCTGGGTCTGATCCTGTTGTGGGTTGCGGTCAGACCGCGACGCCGTACACATCTCGCACTCGCGGGCGACGGTATGTGGACCCGCCCCGGTGATGTCGCGAGGCGATGCAGCGCTGCGATCTCCGACCTACCCGGCGTACTCGACGCCGACACGGTGGTCACACGGCGCAAGTTGACCTGCACCGTGGACGTACGGAGTCAGATCGCCGACCGTGCACTCATCGAGAACACGGCCACCGCGGTGGCCGCCGACCTGCAGTCGCCGCCGCGAGTCGTCGTGCGCCTGCGCGATCGAGGACCGAGGAGCGTGCGATGAATCGTCTTCCCGCAACCGCGCATCGACTGTCGGTCGGACTCGTGGCCCTGGCGCTGATCGCCATCGGCGGCGCCGCCATCGCCTGGCGGGTGGGCGTCGAACCCGTGGCCGGTTGGGTCGACCGCCTCGACGAGCGCGCCGTTCTCGATGCGGCACAGGCGTCCTGGTGGACGTGGGTCCTCGTGGGCGTGGCCGTGCTCGCGGTCGGTTGGGGCCTGCTCTTGCTGGCCACCAACATACGGCCGCGCGCGGTCGACGATGCCCTGCTCGACGGTTCCGATCAGACCGGAACGCTCACCGTTGCACCGAAACTGATCGCGAACGCCGCCGCGCAGGAGCTCGCCGGAAACCCGATGTTCCAGAAGGTGACCGCGAAAGCCATCGACGATCGGGCGCGCAGCCTCATCCGGCTCGAGGTCTCGGCGAAGCCGAACCGGGGTTTCGACGAGGTCGCCGCGCCGGTCGCGGAGACCGTCGCCGCGATCCGAACCGCATTGGGGCAGTCCGGAGTGGACGTCCAGGCGTTTGTCCACCTGGACAGATGAAGCACGACGACAGATGACCGATCACCGAAGACATGACAGACGACCTCACCCCGAGGCCGTTGTCGTACCGATGAGATGAAGGAGAAGAAGATGGGATTCAGCGACAAGGTGAGCAACAAGGCCGAGGACCTCTCGGGCAAGGCGAAGGAGACCGCCGGCGACGTGACCGGTGACGACCAGCTGAAGAGCGAGGGCAAGGGCGATCAGCTGTCCGCTGCCGTCAAGGACGGCGTCGAGAGCGTCAAGGACGCCGCGTCGAACATCAAGGACAAGCTGTCCGGGAACTGATTCCCCGCCGAGAGCAACGAACCCCGAAGGTGTGCAACACCTTCGGGGTTCGACTTCTCGTGGAGACGATCGGTGTCACGTCCCCTTCACGTTGAGGATCTGCCGCAATGTGTGCTCGATGTCGACGAGGTCCACGGCATCGGCCATCACCTGGTCGATGTCCTTGTAGGCGTCGGGGATCTCGTCCACCCACTGCTCACCGTGCCGGTACTCGATTCCCGCCATCCGGTCCGCGAGATCGTCGGCGGTGAACCGCTTGCGCGCCTCGGACCGGGAGAAGCGACGACCCGCACCGTGCGGCGCCGAGCAGAGACCCGACTCGTTGCCCTTGCCGCGCACCACATATGACCGCGTCCCCATCGAGCCGGGAATCACCCCGCGAACGCCCTCATGGGCATCGATCGCACCCTTCCGGGTGAGCCACACGTCCTTGCCCGCATGCGTCTCGTTGACCGTGTAGTTGTGGTGGCAGTTGATCCGGTCGACCTCGAGCGACCCCGCGTCGCCGTCGCGCGCACCGAACCAGTCGGCGAAGACCGAGACGAACCGGTCCATCATCTCGGCCCGGTTCTCGAAGGCGAACCGCTGGGCCCAGGACAGGTCCCGCAGGTAGGCCGTGAGTTCCGGGGTGCCCTGCGGGAGGTAGGCGAGATCTGCATTTGGCAGGTCGATCCACCACTGCCTGCACAGCTTCTGGGCGACCTTGATGTGCTTCTGCGCGATCTTGTTTCCGACACCCCGCGAACCCGAGTGGAGGAACAGCCACACCATGTCCCGCTCGTCGAGGCACAGCTCGATGAAGTGGTTTCCGCCACCGAGCGACCCGAGTTGCTCACGCCACTTCGGTGAATGTGCGAGATCCACACCGTTGTTCGACGCGAGTTCGGCGAGTGAGTCGATCCGCGCCCGGGTGAAGGCGAACCGGTCCAGGCCGCGGTTGTAGTTGCCGGGCGACAGCGGGATCGCATCCTCGATCCGTGTCCGCAACCGCCCGAGGTCCATCCCGGAGATGTCGTCGGCGCGCAGGCGCAGCTGGACAGCGATCATGCCGCAGCCGATGTCGACGCCGACGGCGGCCGGGATCACCGCACCGGTCGTCGGAATGACCGTGCCCACCGCGGAACCCATCCCGAAGTGTGCGTCGGGCATGAGGGCGATGTGCGGGTGCACGAACGGCATCCGGGCGGTCTGGGCCGCCTGAGCAAGAGTGTTGTCGTCCACGTGCGATGCGTAGTTCAGCACCTTGGGCGACGCCATGGTCGGCATGGGAGTTCCTTTCGTGAGCGCCCGGGTCACGGGCCCTCACATCACACCGTCGAATCTCCCCAAGGGCAACGGGTTTTCGCCCCCGGCCGACATCGGCCCGGGCGACAGCGGACCTCAGCCGACGATGTCGAGCGCCTTGTCCCAGACCGCGTTGTCGCGCACCTCGCCCGGGCCGACCATGTCCGAGAACACGATCTTGCCGTCACGATCGACCAGGAACGTGCCGCGGTTGGCGTAGCCGCGCTCGTCGTTGAACACACCGTAGGCACGCGCAGTCTCCCCGTGCGGCCAGAAGTCCGACAGCAGCGGGAACAGGAATCCCTGCGCTGCGGACCACACCTTGTGTGTCGGAGACGGACCGACCGACACCGCCACGGTCGTCACGTCGTCGTTGTCGAAGCGAGGCTGCTGATCGCGGATGTAACCCAACTCGCCCTGACATGTACCGGTGAAGGCGAGCGGGAAGAACACGACGAGCACGTTGCGGCCGTCGCGCAGCGTCGACAGGGACACCAGCTGGTTGTTCTGATCGCGCAGCGCGAAGTCGGGAGCGCGATCGCCGACGGACAGAGGCGCAGAGGGCAGATCTGCGCTCATGCTTTCTTGCCCGAGCGGGCTTTCGGTTGAACCAGTCGAGCGGCCGACCAGTCTCCGAGGCTGATCGCCGAGGTCTGCGTCAGACCCGCGGTGGGCGCCGCCTCGGCGATCTCACTCGGGTCCACATATCCGGACTTACCCGTCTTGGGCGAGAACACCCAGACGTAACCGTCCTCGGCCAGGGGGCCGATGGCGTCCATCAGGGCGTCGACGAGGTCACCGTCGCCCTCACGCCACCAGAGGACCACGACGTCGACGACATCGTCGGCGTCCTCGTCGACCATCTCGCCGTCGATCGCGTCCTCGATGTCGGCACGGAGCTCGTCGTCGGTGTCCTCGTCCCAACCGACTTCCTGCACGACCAAGCCCGCGGTCAATCCCAGTTTCTGGGCGTTGCTACCGTCTGTGGCGGCTACCACCGCGCGTGACCTCCTGAAGGTGATGATTCGTTGTGTGCGTCGGCGTTGCACGCCTCTGCGTTCTGTGTGTCCCGGTCGGCACCGGATACGTTCCCGTACACCGACTCGCCTGTCAGCATAGGCAACAGCCTAAAGCCTCACATTGCAAGCCGAACGCCGTCACCGGTTTCGGCGTTTCGCCCCCGGGTCACCGTTCTGAACGGTGGGGCCGGGGAACGTCGCCGCGAATTTCTTACCCAGACGCCGGTGGCGTCAACCGCCCGGACGAGACGGGCCCGTCGGGGTCGGGACGACGGGGCTACGCGGCGTGGCCGACGACGCCGCCGGGAGCGGGGTGTACGCACGACAGACATCGAGCAGACGCGCCTTGTCTCGGGACCACTGCCCGGACACCGGGTTGAGTCCCGTGTTCAGTTCACGACGGATCGCGTTCTCGAGGCGTGCCGTCGAGTCGAGGAATGTCCGCGCCGGCGCCGATACCTCGGCGGGTGCCGAACCGGTGATCTTCGGACGGATCTGGTCCGATCCGGCGATCAGACTCGCGCGGGCCTTCTCGTCGAGGTCTCCGACGGCCGGATACGAGTGGGTCGTGTTCAGCCGGGTGACGAACGTGTTGAACCCGCGGACCATCACCACCATCGACGCCAACGACTCCCGGCAGAGTTCGACCCCTTCGGCCCGGACCTCCGCGGCCGCCGACGCCGACAGTTCGGAACGGTAGGCCGCCACCTCACCCGGCACGGGCGATCCCGCGCCGCCCACCGTGGAGGCGCACGCCCCGGACACCGTCGCCCCGGCGGCGACGAGCAGGGCCGCCACGATCCGGCGCCGACCGCGTGCAGCTCGGTCCGGCACGGTCCCCCCGCTGCCCGGCATCGCCTCTCCTTACTGATCAGTAACGGTTCGGTGGACGCTACCGCACCGAAGCGAGAGCGACAGCCTACACAGATCCGGTCGGTGCCAAGCCACGTCACATGGGGCACGATGAGGGGTGACACCGCACAACATCGGAGCGGCGGTGTCACGCCATGCGGCCGGACCACCACCCCCAGTCCGGCCTGTCAGAGGGAGTAGGCATCACCGTGACCAACCAGATGGACCATGCGACATCGGACGTCGTACCGAGCACACACGCCGGTGACACCGGTGCTCGCTCGAACGGACGCGCCGCCGGACAACGAGTCCGTGTCATCCGCGAGGGAGTCGCGTCCTATCTGCCCGACATCGACCCCGACGAGACCTCCGAGTGGCTCGACTCGTTCGACGCCCTGCTGGACGCGGCCGGACCCGGGCGCGCCCGGTACCTGATGCTGCGGTTGCTGGAACGGGCCGGCGAGAAGCGCGTGTCCATCCCCGCGCTGACGTCCACCGACTACGTCAACACGATCCCCACCGAGGCGGAACCGTGGTTCCCCGGTGACGAGGACGTCGAACGACGCTTCCGTCAGATGATCCGCTGGAACGCCGCGATCATGGTCCACCGCGCACAGCGGCCCGGCGTCGGCGTGGGCGGCCACATCTCCACCTACGCGTCGTCGGCGTCGCTGTACGAAGTCGGTTTCAACCACTTCTTCCGCGGCAAGGACCATTCCGGCGGCGGCGACCACATCTTCATCCAGGGTCACGCGTCCCCCGGCATCTACGCGCGCGCCTACCTCGAGGGCCGGATCGACGAGGCCCGCATGGACGGCTTCCGTCAGGAGCACAGCCACGCCGGCGAGGGGGGCGGACTGCCGTCCTACCCGCACCCGCGGCTGATGCCCGACTTCTGGGAATTCCCGACCGTCTCCATGGGCATCGGCCCGATGAACGCGATCTACCAGGCGCGGTTCAACCACTACCTCCACGACCGCGGCATCAAGGACACCTCCGACCAGCACGTCTGGGCGTTCCTCGGCGACGGCGAGATGGACGAGCCGGAATCGCGCGGATTCGCCAGCTTCGCCGCCACCGAGGGCCTCGACAACCTGACCTTCGTCATCAACTGCAACCTCCAGCGTCTCGACGGGCCGGTCCGCGGCAACGGCAAGATCATCCAGGAACTCGAGTCGTACTTCCGCGGCGCCGGATGGAATGTCATCAAGGTCATCTGGGGCCGCGAGTGGGACGCCCTGCTCCATGCCGATCGCGACGGCGCGCTGGTCAACCTGATGAACACGACGCCCGACGGCGACTTCCAGACCTACAAGGCCAACGACGGCGCGTTCGTCCGCGAGCAGTTCTTCAACCGCGATCCGCGGACGAAGGAACTCGTCAAGGACCTGTCCGACGCCGACATCTGGAACCTCAAGCGCGGCGGACACGACTACCGCAAGATCCACGCCGCGTACGCCTCGGCCATGACCCACAAGGGCCAGCCGACGGTCATCCTCGCGCACACGATCAAGGGCTACACGCTCGGCAAGCACTTCGAGGGCCGCAACGCGACCCACCAGATGAAGAAGCTGACACTCGACGACCTCAAGGCGTTCCGCGATTCGACGCGCATCCCGATCTCCGACGAGCAGTTGGAGAAGGATCCGTACCTGCCGCCGTACTACAACCCCGGCAAGGATTCGCCCGAGATCCAGTACATGCTGGATCGTCGCAAGACCCTCGGTGGCTTCCTGCCGAGTCGCCGGACCAAGGCGAAGGTGCTCAAGGCCGACGTGAGTTCGGCGCTGAAGGCCACCGCCAAGGGCTCGGGCAAGCAGCAGGTCGCCACCACCATGGCGCTTGTTCGCGTGTTCAAGGATCTGTTGCGCGACAAGGAGATCGGCAAGCGCATCGTGCCGATCATCCCCGACGAGGCGCGAACCTTCGGCATGGACTCGTGGTTCCCGACCCTCAAGATCTACAACCGCAACGGCCAGCTCTACACATCGGTCGACGCCGAACTGATGCTCGCCTACAAGGAGAGCACCGAGGGTCAGATCCTACACGAGGGCATCAACGAGGCCGGCTCGGCGGCCAGCTTCGCCGCCGTCGGGACGTCGTACGCGACGCACGACGAGCCGATGATCCCGCTGTACATCTTCTATTCGATGTTCGGGTTCCAGCGCACCGGTGACAGCTTCTGGGCCGCCGCCGACCAGATGGCGCGCGGCTTCATCATCGGCGCCACGGCGGGCCGCACGACACTCACCGGCGAGGGCCTCCAGCACGCCGACGGTCATTCGCCGCTGCTCGCCGCGACCAACCCCGCCGTCGTCGCCTACGACCCGGCCTTCGCCTACGAGTTGGGCCACATCGTCGACAACGGCCTCACCCGCATGTACGGCGAGAACCCGGAGAACGTCTTCTACTACCTGACGGTCTACAACGAGCCGATCAGCCAGCCGGCGAAACCCGAAGGTCTCGACCCCACGGGAATCGTGAAGGGCGCCTACCGATTCCAGAAGGCACCCGAAGGCAAGGAGCACCCGGCCAACATCCTGGTGTCCGGTGTGACGATGCCCGACGCGCTCCGAGCGGCCGAACTCCTGGCCGACGAGTGGAACGTCGGGGCCGATGTGTACTCGGTGACCTCGTGGAGTGAGCTCGCCCGCGACGGCATCCGGGCCGACCGCGAGGCCCTGCGCGACCCGGGCGCCGAGCCCGCACCCGCGTACCTGACCGAGCTGCTCGCCGACGCCGCCGGCCCGTTCGTCGGGGTCAGCGACTACATGAGAGGCGTGCAGGAGCAGATCCGCGCCTACCTGCCCGGCACCTACCTCACGCTCGGCACCGATGGTTTCGGTTTCTCCGACACCCGTCCGGCCGCTCGACGGTTCTTCAACGTCGACGCCGAGTCGATCGTCGTCGGCGTCCTCGTGGCCCTCGCCCGCGACGGCAACATCGACATGTCGGTGGCCAAGGAAGCGGCCGAGAAGTACCAGATCGCCGACGTGGCGGCAGCGCCCGAGCAGACCAGCGATCCGGGCGTCGCCTGATCCACGCGCGGACCGCCCTCGATCGAGTGCCGCGACCTCGGATGACACGGTCGGGGTCTAGATTGAGGGCGTGTCCGACCCCCGCGTGAACAAGAAGCCACCACCGGCTGACGTGTTCGGTGAGCGGGGTGCCCACGTACCGGCCCCCGCCACCGTTCACGACGCACTGCCCGACACCCTGCTCCGGCGTGTCAAGCAGTACAGCGGACGTCTCGCGACCGAGGCGGTCCACTCGATGCAGGACCAACTGCCGTACTTCTCCGACCTCGACGCCGCCCAGCGGGCGAGTGTCCAACTGGTCGTGCAGACCGCGGTGGTGAACTTCGTCGAGTGGATCCAGGATCCTGAGGGCAACGTGAAGTTCACGGTTCAGGCCTTCCAGGTGGTGCCGCAGGATCTCGCCCGACGGATCACCCTGTTGCAGACGGTCGAGATGGTCCGCGTCGCCATGGAGTTCTTCGAGAAGTGGTTGCCACTGCTCGCCCGCAACGACGCGCAGCTTCGTGCCCTCACCGAGTCGGTCCTCCGGTACGGACGCGAGATCGGCTTCGCCGCAGCCGCGATCTACGCCTCCGCCGCGGAATCCCGCGGCGCGTGGGATTCCCGACTCGAGGCGCTGGTGGTGGACGCGGTGGTGCGCGGCGACACCGGCCCTCAGCTGCTGTCCCGGGCCGCCGCACTCAACTGGGATTCCGACGCGCCGGCCACCGTCATCGTGGGCACTCCTCCTCCCGAGCAGAACGTCTCGGTGCCCATCGCCATCCACACGACTGCCAAACAGTTCGACCGGTCGGCCCTCTCGGTTGTGCAGGGCGCGGTACTGGTGGCCATCGTCAGCGGGCCGATCCGGCCGACGGAGAAGTTCGTCGCCGCTCTGCTCTCCCACTTCGCCGAGGGTCCGGTCGTCATCGGTCCGACGATGCCCAACCTCGGCAGCGCGCATACGAGTGCCACCGAGGCGATGGCCGGAATCGAGGCGGTGGTGGGCTGGCCGAGCGCGCCGCGGCCCGTCCACAGTCTCGAGTTGCTCCCCGAGCGTGCGCTCAACGGTGACGAGTCGGCGATGTCCGCGCTCGTCGACTCGCTCGTGGATCCGCTCGCCGACGGCGGCTCGACACTCACCACGACGCTCGAGGCGTACCTGGACTCCGGCGGCTCGGTCGAATCATGTGCACGGATTCTGTACATACATCCAAATACGGTCCGGTACAGACTGAAGAAAATTTCTGAAATCACAGGACGCGACCCCACGAATCCGCGTGACGCCTACGTTCTGAGAGTCGCGTCGACGGTGGGTCGTCTGACACACTTCCGGCACAAATCGCGATCATCTGCACCATAGATCACACCCGTTACATGTCCGATTTACCGTTTCCGCAGATAGAGACCTTGGGAACACGGTTCGGTAACAAATCTCGGACTGGTGACGACTCAGGTGACCTGACGATCAAGTTTGTGGGAACCCCACAAAAGCCGGCAACAAGGTTCATGCTTCTCCACACCCACATACGGGAGGTAAAGGGTGTTCTCTGGTCACGTGCTTTCGATGCTTGCTCCCGGACAGGGCTCCCAGACACCCGGCATGCTCGTGCCATGGCTCGAACTGCCGGGCGCGCGTGACCAGATCGCCACCTGGTCCAAGCTGACCCAGTTGGACCTGGAACGCCTCGGCACCACTGCGACCGCGGAGGAGATCACCGACACCGCGGTGACCCAGCCGCTGGTCGTGGTCGCCGCGCTGCTGGCCTACGACGAGGTCCGCAAGCACGCCGAACTCCCGTACGACGCCGTCGTCGCCGGACACTCGGTCGGCGAGCTGGCCGCTGCCGCGATCACCGGGGTCATCTCTGCCGACGAGGCCGTCACGCTGGCCGCGATCCGCGGTTCGGAGATGGCCAAGGCCTGTGCCATCGAACCGACGACGATGGCCGCCGTCCTCGGTGGCGACGAGGCCGCCGTCCTCGCCCGACTCGCCGAACTCGACCTCGTCGCCGCCAACCGCAACGCGGCCGGCCAGATCGTCGCCGCCGGCGCGGTCGCACAGATCGACGAGCTCATCGCCTCGCCGCCGGAGAAGGCCCGCATCCGCAAGCTCGCGGTCGCCGGCGCATTCCACACCCACTACATGGCGCCGGCCCAGGAGGCCGTCGCCGCGGCCGCCGCGCAGATCACCCCGTCCGACCCGGCCCGCACTCTCCTGTCGAACTCCGACGGACAGCCGGTGTCCGACGGCGCCGACGCGCTGACCAAACTGGTCGGCCAGGTCACCAAGCCGGTCCGGTGGGACCTCTGCTCGGCCTACCTGCGCGACCATTCCGCCTCCGCCGTGGTGGAACTCCCCCCGGCCGGCACCCTCGTGGGCATCGCGAAGCGCGAGCTCAAGGGCACTCCCGCGCTGGCGCTCAAGGAGCCCGGCGACATCGCGAAGATCACCGAACTTGGATAGCGGTCGCGGCTGGTCCGCGGCCCCCGGAACGCCGGCCTGACGTCGGCGTGTCCAAGCGCGCGGACCATTCGGTCCGTCCTGCGCTCCGGAAACCATCAAGTCAACCAAGCCAAGGAAAGGGAACGCCACAGTGGCTGCCACCCAGGAACAACTCATTGCCGGCATCGCCGAGATCATCGAGGAAGTCACCGGCATCGAGCCGTCCGAGGTGACCCTCGAGAAGTCGTTCGTCGATGACCTCGACATCGACTCGCTGTCCATGGTCGAGATCGCGGTCCAGACCGAAGACAAGTACGGCGTGAAGATCCCGGACGAGGATCTCGCCGGCCTGCGCACCGTCGGTGACGCCGTCGCCTACATCCAGAAGCTCGAGAACGAGAACCCCGAGGCCGCCGCAGCCATCAAGGCGCAGGTCGAGGCAGACGAGGCCTGATGACCCCCTCTTCCCTCCGCGAGTACAACACGCTGGGTGGGAACTTCCCGAGTGTGGTGGTCACCTCCATGGTGGCCACCACCTCGTTGGGTGGGGATCTCGACTCGACCTGGAAGAACCTGCTGGCCGGCGAATCGGGCATCCGAGAGCTGACCGACGACTTCATCACCAAGTACAACCTGCCGGTGCGCATCGGCGGTCGGCTGCTCCAGGATCCTGCCGAGGAGGTCACGCGCGTCGAGTCCCGACGGATGGCCTACGTCGAACGCATCGCCCACGTGATGAGCAAGCGCCTCTGGGCACAGGCCGGCGAACCCGACATCGACAAGGACCGCCTGGCGGTCGTGATCGGTACCGGTCAGGGTGGCGCCGACGCGATGGTCGACGCCGTCCAGGCCATGGAGGGCACCGGCAACTACCGCAAGGTGTCCCCGCTCGCCGTCTCGATGGCGATGCCGAACGGCCCCGCGGCCGTCGCGGGACTCAACGTCGGCGCACGCGCCGGCGTCATCACCCCCGTCTCGGCCTGTTCCTCGGGTGCCGAGGCCATCGCCCACGCGTGGCGTCACATCGTCATGGGTGACGCGGACATGGTGCTCACCGGTGGCGTCGAGGGACACATCGACGCGGTGCCGATCGCGGCATTCTCGATGATGCGGGCCATGAGCACGCGCAACGACGATCCGGCCGCGGCGTCGCGTCCGTTCGACAAGGATCGCGACGGCTTCGTCTTCGGCGAGGGCTCGGCGATGCTGATCCTCGAGCGCGAAGAGCATGCACGAGCACGCGGCGCGCACATCCACGCACGCCTCCTCGGTTCCGGTATCACCTCCGACGGGTTCCACCTCGTCGCTCCGGATCCCAGCGGCCAGGGCAACGCGCGGGCGATGACCCGGGCCCTGCAGACCGCCGGTCTGCAGAAGTCCGACATCACCCACATCAACGCGCACGCGACGTCGACTCCCATCGGCGACACCGCGGAGGCGGCGGGCATCCTGTCCGCCATCGGCCAGCACGCAGCGGTGTATGCACCGAAGTCCGCCCTCGGTCACTCGATCGGCGCCGTCGGAGCACTCGAATCCGTCCTGACGATCAAGAGCATCGAGGAAGGCGTCATCCCGCCGACCCTGAATCTCGAGAACCTGGACCCCGAGTGCGACATCGACGTCGTCCACGGCGAACCCCGCTATGGACAGATCGATTACGCGATCAACAACTCGTTCGGTTTCGGCGGGCACAACGTGGCTCTCGCCTTCGGTCGCTACTGACCACCAGCCGCACCCCGACACCCAGGAGACATCGATGACGACCTTGGCTCCCGTTCCCGGCCGCGAAGAAGCTGCCGATCCCCGCGACCCGCTGTTGCGGCTCACCAACTTCTTCGACGAGGGGACGATGTCGCTGCTCCATCCGCGCGACAAGTCCGGAGTCCAGGCCGCCATCGGTCTCGTCCACGGAGTTCGGACGGTCTCGTACTGCACCGACGGAACCGTCATGGGCGGGGCCATGGGTGTCGTGGGGTGTGCCCACATCGTCAACGCCATCGACACCGCCATCACCGAGCAGGCGCCGGTCATCGGCATCTGGCATTCGGGGGGCGCTCGCCTCGCCGAGGGTGTCGAGGCGTTGCACGCGGTCGGTCAGGTCTTCGAGGCCATGGTCCGGGCCTCCGGGTACATCCCGCAGATCTCGGTGGTCGTCGGCTTCGCGGCCGGCGGGGCCGCATACGGTCCGGCCTTGACCGATGTCGTGATCATGGCTCCCGCCGGTCGCGTGTTCGTCACCGGTCCCGACGTCGTCAAGAGCGTCACCGGCGAGGAAGTCGACATGGAGTCCCTGGGCGGCCCGGCCACCCACGGCAAGAAGTCCGGCGTCTGTCACATCGTCGCCGACTCCGAACCCGACGCGCTATGGCGGGCACGGCGTCTGGTGTCGACGTTCACCCAGCAGGGACACTTCGACATCGAGCACGCGCGCGCCGGCGACACCGACCTGAAATCCCTTCTGCCGGAGTCGAACCGTCGCGCCTACGACGTCCACCCCGTCGTCGCCCGGTTGCTCGACTCCGACACCGCCGCGGACGGCGAGACCGAGATCTCGAGTTTCGAAGAGCTGCAGGCGAAGTGGGCTCCCAACATCGTGGTCGGCTTCGGACGGCTCTCCGGCCGTAGCGTCGGCGTCATCGCCAACAACCCGCTGCGCATGGGCGGTTGCCTGAACTCCGAGAGCGCGGAGAAGGCGTCGCGGTTCGTCCGTCTGTGTGATGCGTTCGGCATCCCGCTGATCGTCATCACCGACGTTCCGGGTTATCTACCGGGCGTGGGACAGGAATGGAACGGCGTCGTCCGCCGCGGTGCCAAACTCCTCCACGCCTTCGCCGAGTGCTCGGTCCCCCGCGTCACGCTGGTGACCCGCAAGATCTACGGCGGTGCCTACATCGCGATGAACTCGCGCGCCCTCGGAGCCACCGCGGTGTTTGCCTGGCCCGGTTCCGAGGTCGCTGTCATGGGAGCCAAGGCCGCGGTCGGCATCCTGCACAAGAAGGCGCTCGCCGCGGCGCCCGACGACGAGCGCGAGGCCCTGCACGATCGTCTCGCCGCAGAGCACGAGGCCATCGCCGGCGGTGTCGGACGCGCGCAGTCCATCGGCGTCGTCGACGAGATCATCGATCCCGCGCACACCCGGAGCATCATCGCCGAGGCGCTCGCGGCCGCACCCGCGCGCCGCGGACGCCACAAGAACATTCCGCTCTGACACCAGCATCGCGACGAGTGCCCCGGTCCTCCCAGGACCGGGGCACTCGTCATCTACATGCTTCTCGCCCTGCAGTGCCCGCAGCTCACCGAGGCACGTCACCGCCGCCCCCTGAGGAGCCCGGAGCTTGCGGAGCCATCCCCCGCAGCCCCCTGAGGAGCCCGGAGCTTGCGAAGGGCGTCTCGAAGGGCTATCCCACGCGCTGTTGCAACCAGGTGACCTCGGCACCGGCGCCGCCCATGCGGTACTGCTCGAGGGCGTTGTCCCATGCGGTGCCGAGGGCACCCTCGAGTTCGCCTGCGAGACCGGCACTGTCGGGTTGCGACTCGATCATCGAGCGCAGCTGGTTCTCGCCGATGATGACATCGCCGTTGGCGCTCGTGGAACCGCGCCACAGTCCGAGACCGGGGACGTAGCAGAACCGCTCGCCATCGACTCCCTCGCTCGGATTCTCGGTCACCTCGAAGCGGAGGGCCGACCACTCGCGAAGAGCCGTCACCAGACGTGCCGCAGTGCCGACCGGCCCTGCCCAGTCGACGGTGGCACGCTGCATGCCCGGCTCGGCATCCTGTGCCGACCATTTCAGGTTGGCGCGCGCATTCAGGGTCGACGACAGAGCCCACTCCACATGCGGGCACAGCGCCACCGGCGCCGAGTGGATGTACACCACTCCTGTTGTCATGTCCGCAAACTGGTTCAGATTGCGCACCTTGTTCACCTCCGTTGTCGACGAGGAACGTCTTCCCCAACACACCTCGCGACAGCGGATATCACACTCGTGAGGTCAATTGTGCCTCATGGTGTACGTGTTGCGCCAGTTTCTGATGCGATGAATATTCATTCTTGTGACGAGAGTTCACTGACGACACGATCATTGAATTCACTCCACAGCGGCTTCGCCCACGGGCCGAACGGGCGATCCGTCAGCACGACGCAGGCGGCATCGAGAGCCGGATCCACCCAGAGGAACGTCCCGGCCTGACCGAAGTGGCCGAATGTTCGGGGCGAGTTCCGCGTTCCGGTCCAGTGCGGGGACTTCTCCGACCGGATCTCGAACCCGAGCCCCCAGTCATTCGGCCGATGCTTGCCGTAGCCCGGTACGAAGCCGTCGAGACCGGGGAACTGCACCGACGTCGCGGCAGAGAACGTCTCGGGCGCCAGCAGCCGGGGGTTCATGAGCTCCCCGGCGAATGCGCTCAGATCCGCGACGGTCGACCGGGCCGCGTGCCCGGCCGAGCCCTGCAGCGTCGTCGACGACATGCCCAGCGGCGCGCACACGGCTTCCGAGAGGTATCGGTCGAACGCTATGCCGGTGGCCTCGGCGACCGCGTCTGCGGCGACCTCGAAGCCGGAACTGGAGTAGATCCGCTGCTCCCCTGCCGGCGCCTGCACCTCATGGGTGTCGTATGCGAGGCCGGAGGCGTGCGACAACAGATGGGCGAGGGTCGACCCGGGCGGACCGGCGGGGTCGTCGAGCTCGACGGCGCCTTCCTCCACCGCCACGAGAACCGCGTAGGCGGCGAGCGGCTTGGTGACCGAGGCGAGCTCGTAGACGCGAGCGGGGTCGCCGAATTGTTCGGCGACCCCGTCACGAGTGATGATCGCCGCCGACGCGTGGTCGACGGGCCATTCCGTCAGAGAATCAAGGACAGACACATCGGGTCACGATACCCGCGTGCTCACCAGTCCTCTTCGGTGTAGCGGATGACACCGCGAATGTTCTTGCCGTCCAACATGTCCTGGTAGCCCTCGTTGATCTGGTCGAGGCGGTACTGGCGGGTGATCATGTCGGCGATGTTGAGCTTGCCGATCTTGTACATCGACAGCAGCTGCGGGATGTCGAGCTTCGGGTTTGCGCCGCCGAAGATCGAGCCCTGCAGGTTCTTCTGGAGCAGGGTCAGCATCGCGAGGTTGAGGGTCACATCGCTCTCGAGCATGTTGCCCATACCGGTCAGGACGCAGGTGCCGCCCTTGGCGGTGATCCCCATCCACAGGTCGACATCCTTGCCGTGGACCTCACCGACGGTGACGATCACCTTCTGGCACATACCCCCGTGCGTGGTCTCGGCGATCGCCATGGCGGCCTCTTCGACCGACGCGAACGCTGCCGTGGCACCGAACTTCAGCGCCTGCTCACGCTTCCACTCCACCGGGTCGACGGCGAACACGTTGCGCGCACCGGAGATCACTGCGCCCTGCAGCGCAGCGGTACCGACACCACCGACGCCGACGATCGCGACGTCTTCGCCCGGGCGGACGTCACCGCTCCGGGTCGACGAGCCGTACCCGGTGGGGATGCCACAGCCGCACAGGGCGGCGACCTCGAACGGGATGTCCTTGTCGATCTTCACCGCCGACGCCTCGTGCACCACCATGTAGGGCGAGAACGTGCCGAGCAGCGTCATCGGGTAGACGTTCTCGCCGTCCGCGGTGTGGATGCGGAAGGTGTTGTCCGAGACGGCCTCGCCCTGCAGCAGCATCGCACCGAAGTCGCACAGGTTGGCCATGCCCGACTGACACGACGGACACTTGCCGCACGACGGGATGAACGACAGCACGACGTGGTCGCCGACCTCGAAGTCGGTGACTCCCTCGCCGATTTCGGCGACGACGCCCGCACCCTCGTGGCCCCCCAGGATCGGGAAGCCTGCCATCGGGATGCCACCGGTCATCAAGTGATGATCGGAGTGGCACATGCCCGCCGCTTCCATCTTGATCTTGATCTCGTGCGCCTTGGGATCGCCCAGCTCGATCTCCTCGATCGCCCACGGCTTGTTGTGCTCCCGCAGCAGCGCACCTTTTGTCTTCACGATTCCAACCTCCACGACGAGCAGCTGGCCCGGACGCCACGTCCGGACGGTAACTGGAAGACTAGTTCGTCGGGCCGCAAAATGGAACGTGTTCTAGTATCCCTGTCGATACCGAGGCGGGGATGCCGATGCCCGGGCGCCCAGCGATAGCCCCTTCCGTTTCGGGCTATCACGATGGCGAACCAGAACGCACGAAGCGTCACATCGGACAGCCGGAGCGCCCGTCGGGGACAGCGAACGTGTCGAGCGCGTACTTCCGGTGCAGTCGCACCAGCTTCTCGTATTCGAGGCGGTTGCGTGCCAGCGGCAGCAACAACACGCGATCGGGCAGCAACCGCCAGGACGTCTGCAGCATCGCGCAGACAAGCGCGAACTCGACGTCGTGTCGGCGACGCAATCGGAACCCGGTCATCTCTTGCACTCTCGGGTGCATCACCTTCGACGAACACACGACGATCAGATGCCCGACCACGGGTCGCACCGCAGGCCAGATAGGCTCCAGCACTCGGCGCGCCGACCGGGAGACGCCCAGTGTCGGCATGGGAAGCTTTGTGAGACCGTCGAATTGCTCGACCAGGAACGGGGTGGACGCGAGCCTGGTCTCGACCATGTCCTCGTAGTACGCGTCGGCCTCGGCAACCGTGGCCGGCAGCTTCCCTGCAGCCCCGGACAATTCGAGATCCGCGAAGGCCTCGCGGACGAGTTGATATGCGGCTTCCCGCTCGTCCGAAGTCATCCTGATGCCGGTGCAGGGGCGGAATGTGTTCAACGACAGCATCATTCCGCTGACAGCGATCCACTTCCAGTTCTCGGGCTGTAACGCGCTGTACCTGATGTCACTGTAAGCGCCGGCGCCTCGACCACGAACGTCCTTGTGTCGCTCCTTGAGCCACTCGGCCTCGGCCGCACGATCAGCCGGATCGCCCCACATCGCGAGCATCGCCGACAACCCGCTGCGTACACCCCGGTCGCTGAAGTTCTCCGCGAACCGGCCCGTGCGGTCGACCGCCGCCGCGACCGCGGGCAGGGCGACCTGATCGAAGGCTGCGCCACCGAACAGGCCGCCCAGCTGGCTGCCGGTGTGTCGACGGAACTCTTCGATCACCTCGGATCGCACAGTTCCGCCCCCGACGCCCACCGGCCCCGCATCCGCCGCGCGCGCACCCGCTGCAGCCGGACGTGTTGTCGCCACTGAAGTCATCAGATCCCCGATTCGATAGATGAGTGAGCTCAGTCTATCAAAACCCTTACTGCCACGTGCTGGTCAGAGATTCTCCTCGGTGCGGAGATCCGCGCGATCCGAGAGGCGTCCGTCGCTCGTCGGCAAGTCCGCCGGCGGGACTCGTGTTAGCGTGACCGACATCGTTCTCCGCCACGACAACCCAGGATGCGAGCGCTTGTGATCGACTATTCGCAGCCGCTCGCCGCCTCCTCGGTCGAGCTCGACCAACTGGATCCGAAGTCGCGCCAGATCATCGAAGCCGCTCGCCAGTGCTTCGCCGACCTGGGCTTCGAGGAGACCACGATGGTGCAGATCGCCGAGGGTGCGGGAGTCGGCGTGGCAACCGTCTATCGCAGGTTCGGAACCAAGGCCGCCATCGTGCGCTACGCGCTCATGGCCGAGGGGCTTCGGGTCTCCACCATCCTGCTCGACGCCATGGAGCGATCGTCCGGTCCGGTGAGCGGGCTCGCCGAGATGTTCGCGGCATTCGTCGAGGAGGCATCGCGCCCCCATCTCCTGACCCGCAGTCTGCGCCACTCGTCGGCGGCCGGTGAGATGGTCGACTTCATGTCGGACGACACCTTCCTGTCCCGCGGTCGCGCGATGGTCGCTCACTACATCAAGTACTGGCAGGACCGTGGCGAGCTAGGTGATTTCGACGCCGAGGTGGTGGCCGAGATCTTTGTGCGCCTGGAGATGTCGTTCATCACCAACCCGCGCGGGGTCATACCGCTGCGGGACGGCGACTCCGCCCGCGCTTTCGCCCACCAGTTCCTCTCTCCCCTGCTCTTCCCGCATCTGCGGCCCAGAACCACGCCGGCCGACGGCCGGTGACCTTGCCGCGCGGGTGTCATCGCCGGCTCCACGCCTGAGTGTCGTGGGAACACAACGTAATCCGCCCCCTGCGAATGCCCGGAGGGCACCCGCAGGGGGCGGTGGGGAGCTCGGCCTCAGTTGGCCAGGCCGGCATCCTTGCTGCCGTAGCTCTGGCGCAGCGTCGGCTTGACGACCTTGCCGCCGGCATTACGCGGCAGTTCGTCGACGATGACGAGGTCCTTCGGGTGCTTGAAGCGCGCGAGGTTCTCGTTGAGGTACGGCTCGAGGTCGGCCAGGGTCAGGTCCTCGACACCTTCGGCGAGAACGACGACCGCGACGGGCACCTCGCCCCATTTCTCGTGCGCGCGACCGATGATCGCCGCCTCGGTGATGCTCGGATGCCCGAACAGTGCGTTCTCCACCTCCGCGCAGTAGATGTTCTCGCCGCCGGAGATGATCATGTCCTTGGCGCGGTCGACGACGTAGAGGAAACCCTCGTCGTCTGCGCGGACGAGGTCGCCGGAATGGAACCAGCCGCCCGCGAACGCATCCGCGGTCCCCTGCTCGTTCTGCCAGTAACCCTTCATCATGTTGGGGCCGCGGTAGACGATCTCGCCGACCTCGCCCTGTGCCACGTCGTTCATCTCGGGGTCGACGATCCGCGCGGTCACCGCCGGCACCACCTTGCCGATCGAGCCGATCTTGCGCAGCGCGTCTTTGCCCTCGAGCACACAGGTGATCGGCGACATCTCGCTCTGACCGAACACCGCGACGTTCAGCGCGTTCGGGAAGGTCTCGTTCATCGCGTTCAGCACTGTGTCCGACGCCGGCGCCGCACCCCAGCTGATCACCCGGAGCTTGAGGTCGCGCGGTTTGGCCTGCTGCGCTGCGCAGACGGCCTGCCACTGGGCGGGCACCAGGAAGATCGAGGTGGTGCCTTCCTTCTCGATGGTGTCCAGCATGTCGTCGGGATCAAACGCGCCGAGCGGATGGATCACCGAGAGCGCACCCATGTAGAACAGTGGCGCCATCGCGCCGAGACCCGCGATGTGGAACATCGGTGCGACACACGAGCCGATGTCGTCGGATCGGGTCTGCAGAGCCTGCAGGCAGGTGACGGCCTGAGCCTGCATGTTCGTGTGGGTGAGCATGGCGCCCTTGGGCTTTCCGGTGGTGCCCGAGGTGTACATGATCAGCGCGACGGTCTCCTCGGGGACGTCGATCTCGTCGAGATCCGACGAATCCTCGGCGACCAGTGCCTCGTAGTCGAGGTGCGCGTCCTTGTCAGAGCCACCCACCACGATGGTGTGCTCGATGGCGTCGCCGGTGGCGGCCGCGGCGGCATCGGCCAGCGGGGCGAGCATGGTCTCGGTCACGATGACCTTCGCACCGCTGTCGTTCACCAGGAAGGCGACCTCGGCCGGACTCATCCGGATGTTCACCGGTACCGGGATCGCGCCGATCAGGTTGGCGCCCAACACGGCTTCGACGTATTCCGAGCGGTTGAGCAAGACGAGGAGGACACGGTCGCCGAACTGCACGCCGCGTCGGCTCAACGCCGCCGCGAAGGCGCGGCTGCGTTCGTCGAGTTCTTTCCAGGTGGTCACAGAGCCCAGGAACTTCAGCGCGGGCTTGTCCGGGGTCATGAAGGCGTGGCGGCGGACCTGGTTGTTCCAGTGATTGCGGCGCGAGCGCAAGGGCTCGGTGGCCAGATCGTTGAAGGTGTCGACGGTCGCGGTCATACGATCGGTCTCCTCGTTGTCTTTCTGGTGGCGATGGAGTCGGGAACGCTTGTGATGCAGCGAATCCGGTGGGGAAGGGAATTCACTTGGAGGCGCCGGCGAATGCGGTGATCGCCGCCTGGAACTCCGGGGACTGGAGCAACTCGGTCTGGCCGTCGAGTTCTCGCTCGATCGCGGCCTCGAAGCCGGACATGGTGTGCGCGTCGAGCGCCGACTTGGTGAGCCGAAGGGCTGCAGCGCTTTTCCCGGCGAGCTTGCTCGCGACCTGGTGGATGGTTTCGTCGAGCGCTGCCCGATCATCGACGACGCCATTGACGAGTCCGGCCGCCAGCGCTTCGTCGGCACGCAACTTCTCACCGAGCAGCGCCAGTTCGTTGGCCCGTACACGTCCGACCGCCGTTGCGAACGACATCGACGCGGCTCCATCAGGCATCAGCCCGATGTTGACGAAGGCGAGGAGGAAGTACGACCGAGACGTCGTGTAGATGAGGTCGGCGCCGAGCGCCAGCGACGCCCCGATTCCGGCGGCCGCACCATCGACGGAGGCGATGACCGGGACGGGCACCGACCGCACGGCGCGCACGAGATCGGAACCCCCGGAGATGATCTGCCGTGCCTGCTCGCGGGTGAAGCCGGACGCACCACCCGCGGTCGACTGCTCGGCGAAACCCCGTACGTCGGCACCCGCGCTGAAACTCCCGCCTGCGCCGTCGATCACGACCACCCGGACATCGTCTCGGCTCGACCATTCCGCCAGGGTCTCCTCGATGGCGGTGTGGGCGTGACCGTCGAGGGCATTCATCCGTTCGGGCCGCGAAATCGTCAAACGCCCGATGCCGCGCTCGTCCACCGATGTCACGACTCCGCCGCGCGTGGTCTCTTCGGTCACTGGTCTCCCCACTCCGACTCCGGCTCGACTGACACAGCGCGTCTCAGCTGTGCCATCGCCCTAGATTACTACCACAGTGCGACGCAGATCACGAGAATTCTCGTTAACTTATCCGGTCACCCAATGCCCTCTTGCTGGGCTTTTCGCGAGCACGTCGAAAACTTGTCTCGAGAACGATGTCTCCGGCTAGGCTCTGTCGTCATGACCGCGCACCCGCAGATGTCGCAGACCGGTACGCCGCGTCGGCGCCCTGCCGATCGCCGGCGACTGATCATCGACGCGGCGGCGGTGGCGTTCAGTGACGGCGGATATCACGCGGTCCGCCTCGACGACATCGCCGACGCCGTCGGGATCTCGACGCCGGCCCTGTACCGGCACTTCCCCAACAAGTACGCACTGTTCGCCGAGACCACGGCGGAGCTCGCCATCGGCCTGCGCAGTGCGCTCGACACCGTCCCCGACGGGGGGCCAGACGAGCTGCACGCACTGGTCGACGCCATCACGACGACCTCATTCGACAATCGGCGTCGCGGTGGTCTGTACCGCTGGGAGTCGAGATACCTCGAACCTCGCGATGCCGCGCTGGTCCGAGACGTCGTGGTCCATCAACACCGGCGCATCCGCGCGGCGGCTCGCCGAGTCCGACCGTCCCTCGACGACGCCGACGCCAATCTCCTCGCCGCGGCCATGATCAGCGTGGCGGCGAGCCCCACGACGCACCGCGCGGCGTTGCCCGCCCGAGACGCCACGTCGCTGATGAGCGAGGCGGCGCTGGGATTGCTCGACATCGACCTGCCGGACCAGCCCGAGAGCCCCCAGCTCACCGCCGGCGGCCTCGCTCCGGCCGCCAAGCGCGAGGTCATCCTGACCGAGGCCATCATTCTGTTTGCCGCTCGCGGGTTTCGGGACGTCACCATCGAGGACATCGCGCACGCTGCGGACCTACCCGCCTCGGGTGTGTACCGTCACTTCCCCAGCAAGGTCGCGATCTTGGAGGCGTCGTTCTGGCGTGCCAGCGATCTGGTCGCGACGGTGATCTCCGATGCACTGAAGGCGTCGGCGACCCCCCGGGAGGCGCTCCTCACCATGCTTGCGCAGTACGTGCGTTTGTCATGTACCGCAACCGATCTGATCACCATCTACGCGACCGAGATCGGTCACACCACGCCCGAGGCGCGCGGCGCGCTGCGCAACCGGCAACGCATCGTCGTCGACGAGTTCGCCACGTGGGTCACGCGCGACCGCACCGACGTGACGTTGCCGCGAGCGCGATTCCTGGTCCACGCTGCGCTGAACGTGGTCGCCGATCTGTCCCGGCAATCCCCGCAGCCGTCGCCCGCGCGGATCGAGGCGTTGGCGTCGCGACTGTTGCTGGGTCCGGTGGTGTCGGAAACCCGCTGAGCGGTGTGCAGGCAACCGCCGATACCGCGGGTGGCGGTGGACGGTTTTGAACGCGTGGGATCAGAGCACCGCGAAGTCGTCCATCAGCCATCGGCCGTCCTGCTTCACCAGAGTGACTCTCACGCGTGACTGGTAGGGAAATCCGTCAGGAAACTGCTGGGCGGTCTGCGGGGACTTCAACGTCTGGTCGAGCGTGACCAGCACGACGGCCTTGCCATCGGCGAGGGACATGATCCCCGCGTGGTCGGCCTTGGCCGAGGACACCGATTCCGCGGCCGTCGAACCACGTCGGGCGTCCTGGGACGACTCGATGTACGTCTGGGTGAACGCGGGCGTGGATATCTCCCGGATGCGCCGATCCAGGTCGGAGTAGTCCGCGGAGTTGTAGGTCGAGATCTCGGCCGCGTACTTGCGCGCGGTGTCGAGGATCGAGCCTGTACCCGAGCTGCTGGTGGCCGTGTCTGCCCGATGATCGGCATCGACATAGGCCACCGCGAGGGCGGCCGTCGACACCGCCAGCACGATGACGAGCGCCACCAACACCAGAACCGGCCACGAGAACTTCCCGATAGCGGAAACGCGGCCTCGCCATGCCGAGCGCCGAGGGCCGCTCACCCCGCCCGCCAGCTTGCGCGGCGTCCGGTCGGCGTTCATCTCGTCGGGCCGGCTCGCGGCGTCGTGCCCGGCGTCGGTGTGGGTCTCGGTCTCGGTCTCGGCGGTGCCGTTGCCCCGCTTCTTGCGCGCCGCCTTGGCGGCCTTCTCCTGCGCCTCGGCCCGGTATCTGTCCCGGTTGCTCCGATTCGCTTGCAGGAACACCTCCCCGTCAAGGGGGGTCACGCCAGTGTTCGACGGCGATCCGACAGCCGCGTCGCCTGAGTCCCGGTCGTCGTCGTCGGAGACCTGGTCGTCGGAGACCTGGTCGAGGGGGGTCCGGTCTTCCGACGGTGCCTGGGGTTCTCGACCGGGTTGGGTCACCTCGGTGTCCGGACGATCGGAAGTGGGGCCTGGCTTCGACATGCGTTCAATGTAGCGAGACGTTCAGGACTGCTTCGTCTCGCTGCCGGATCCCGGGCCCCGAGATCGGGGACCGCGTCCGCGACTACAGACTGCCGAGGTCGAGGGACACCCACTGCTGCGGATCGAGGTAGACCTTGGTCTGCGGGCCGTGCTCTTTCTCGGCCATCTCGACGTACGGCTCGACCGCCTGCGGAGGCAGGTAGCGGGAGGCCATCTCCTGCAGGTCGCTCCGGGTGCCCGCGACCATGTCGACAGCGTCGCCCGAGACGGCCACGTACATCAGCCGCGGTGTCACCTCGTCGACCATGAGCGTGAAGCGCCCGGCCGCCCGGATCAGCTGCAGCTTGCGCGACTCGGTGCCGGTGAGCAGCCACGGCCGACCGCCGGGGCTGTACTGATACCAGATCGGGACCGTGAGCGGGGCACGGCCGGGTTCGGCCTCCACGGACAGCGCCGCGACGTGCGGCTCGGCCAAGAACGCTTCTCGTGCGGATGTGCTGAGTGCCATGGTCCGACCGTAGACCCGCGCACCGACAACCCGGCCTGGTTTCTACTTCCAGGGGGCGAGGACCTCGCTTGCGCGCTCGGCCAAAACCATCTGGAACAGCGGGCCGAAACTCACACGGGCCACGCCGAGTTCGGCCAGCGACGCCTTGTCGTTCTCGGTCGGGTGCCCGATGGCGTTGACCGGGAGCGGCAGTTCGTCGGTCAGTCGCTTCTGCACGGCGTCGTCGTGGAAACCGACCGGGTACAGGACGTCGGCGCCGGCCTCGGCGGCCAGCTTCATCCGGGCGATGGCGCGATCGACGCGGTCGGATTCGTCCCCGACCTGCTTCACGAACAGATCGGTGCGGGCATTGATGACGACGTGCACGTCGGTGGCGTCCGACGCGGTCCGCAACGCACCGACGAAGTCCGCATGCTCCTGGGCTTCACGAAGGCGGCCGCCTTCGCTGTGGACGGTGTCCTCGATGTTCAGGCCCACCGCTCCCGCGGCGATGAGACCGTCGATCAGGGTCTTGGGGTCTTCGCCGTAGCCGGATTCGATGTCGACGGAGATCGGGACGTCGACGGCCTGGGTGATCTGCCGGATACGGGTGGTCAGTTCGTCGAACGTGATGCCCTCGTTGTCGGGCTTCCCGATGGAGTCCGACACCGGGTGGCTGCCGACGGTGAGCGCGGTGAACCCGGCCGAGACCGCGAGGTTCGCCGACCACGCGTCCCACACCGTCGGGAGGATCACCGGGTTGCCGGGCTGATGCAGTTCGAGCAGAGTGCGGGCCTTGCTGGAGAGTTCCGTCATGGTCCCTACAACTACCCCGCTTCGCCGCCGCATTCCACCGATCCCACATCGCGGGAGAACGCGGACCTCCTACTTTCGCCAGAGCAGGTGGTGGGTCACCCCCGACGGGCTGGGGATCGCCTCATGGTGGAAGCGGTCGTCGAGCTCGTCGGGCGAATCCCACAGACGCAGCCCGGTTCCGATCGTGACGGGCGCGACCGCGATGTGCATGGCGTCGATCAGACCGGCGTCGAGGAATTCGCGGACCGTGCTGACGCCGCCTCCGATCCGCACGTCCTTGCCCCCGGCCGCCGCCTTGGCCTGTTCGGCGGCTTCCGCCGGAGTCGCGTCGATGAAGTGAAATGTGGTGTCACCCAGGGTGAACGACGGACGGACGTGATGAGTCAGTACGAACACGGGCGTGTGGAACGGCGGCTCGTCGCCCCACCAGCCCTGCCACTCGAGGTCGGTCCAGGGCCCACGCTGATGACCGAACTTGTTGCGTCCCATGATCTCTGCACCGATGTTGTGCGTGAAGTCGCGGGTGAAGTAGTCGTCGAGGCCACGGGTGCCACCCGGATCGGTCCGATTGGGCCAACTCGCGGTGGCACCCGCCCACGACATCAACGCCCAGGGCTCGACACCATCCCCGAAGGGACGCTCGAAGCACTGATTGAGACCGGCGCCGACCCCGTCCTGCGAGATCGAGAAGTTCTGGACCCTGAGTAGCTGAGGCATGGTTTCGAGTTTCCTGTCGTCGAGCCGCGTCGTCTGCACGGGCAATCTATGCGGACAGACTCCGTGGCGCAGCAGAACTCATCGGCCCCGTCGCATCATCGTCAGCCGAGTGCACGCGTGACGATGTCGGCAACCGGCGTCGACGACCGACCGATGAGGGCCTGGAGATCGCCGGACGTGGTGTCGAGTTCGCCTCGACTGATGCCCGCGTCCGAGCTGGCCAGCATCTCCGCGACAGGCGCGGGCAGGCCCGCGCCGCTCAACACCGCGGCGTACTCGGCTTCGGGGAGGTCGCGGTACGTGACGTCCCTGCCTGAGGCGTCGGCGATGAGCTTCGCCAACTCGGTGTACGTGAGGCGCTCGTCTCCGCCCAGTTCATAGACCTTGCCACCCTGGTCGGTCTCGGAGGTGAGGACCGCCGCGGCGGCGGCCGCATAGTCGGCGCGTGCGGCGCCTGCGAGCCTGCCGTCACCTGCTGCACCGAACAATTGACCGGACTCTGCCGCCTGCGGGATGGCAGCGAGGTAGTTCTCCCAGTACCACCCGTTGCGCAGGATCGCCGTGGGGATGGCCGATGCGGTCAGACGCTCTTCGGTCGCGACATGCTCGGGAGCGAGGCTGAGACCGCTGGTGTCCGCATGGAGGAGGCTGGTGTAGGCGATGAACCCGACACCGGCGGCTTCCGCGGCCTCGATGACATTGGTGTGCTGCGCGACGCGCCGACCCATGTCGGCGCCGGACACGAGAAGCATCTTGTCCACTCCGTCGAGGGCGCCGCGCAGGGCGTCAGGATCGTCGTAGTCGGCGACCCGCACCGAAACACCCTGCGATGCAAGGTCTGCCGCCTTCGCCTCGTCACGGACGATCGCCACGAGGTCACTCGCGGCGACGCCGCGGGCCAGCAACTCCTCGATCACCAGTCCGCCGAGCTGTCCGGTCGCACCTGTCACTGCTGTGGTCATCTGATTCCTCTTTCTTCGGGTTGGATGATCACAGTATGCACTAACTTTTCGTAAGTGCAATACGGATAGTTAGCAGGATCTCAGTCTGTCGGCTACCGTTGAGAGTGTGACCGAGATCAGCGACCAGTCCCTCGAGGCGGACGTCTTCGCCCGGGACTGCTCGTCCCGGACCACATTGCAGACCGTCACCGGTCGCTGGGGCAGCCTGGTCCTGATCGCGTTGGGCGAGAGCAACTATCGGTTCAGCGCGTTGCGCCGCCGCGTCGACGGCGTGAGTGAGCGGATGCTGTCGCAGACACTCCAGAACCTCGAACGCGACGGCATGATCGTGCGCACGGTCCTCGAAGCGATCCCGCCGAAGGTCGAGTACCACCTCACCCCGCTGGGCCGGCAGGTCGCCGATCAGCTGAGCGGACTCATCGAACTCGTGCAGGACAACATGCCGGATGTGCGCGCCGCCCAGGCCGACTACGACGAGCGGCAGAGCAGGCGGGACTGATGTCCGGCCCACTTCATGGTCGAGACAAAAACGCCCGCCACCAGCTTTCGCTGGTGACGGGCTGTTCTGCTCCCCCAACTGGACTCGAACCAGTAACCGTTCGATTAACAGTCGAATGCTCTGCCAATTGAGCTATGGGGGATTGCTCCGGTCCTGTTCGGCACCCTCAGGAGCTTCACCAGAACCGAGGTCAGACTCTAGCGCATGGTCGTGGCGGAGGACAAAACGCGCGGTCAGGGCCACCTCAGGTTCGACGGTCGGCCGGCCCCGACGTGAGCGGAGCTGCCCCGGTGACCACGTGCGCATGTGGCCGCTCCACAGTCTTGCCGGTGCGGTAATCTCCACCCCGCAGGTTCGTTCTGCGCGGGGAGTTAGCTCAGTCGGTTAGAGCCGCGGACTCATAATCCGTAGGTCGCGGGTTCGAGCCCCGCACTCCCCACCGAACAACATACGGCCGTGCCTCGCCGCCGCTCTCACGGTGGACGGGGCACGGCCGCATCACAATTCGGGTGTCGGGATTGTCGGTGGCCCGGGAGTCACTCCCCCAGGTTCGGCGGCACTTCTCCGGAGTCGGCCATCACCGACGATCCGGTGAGCGTCTCATTGGCCCGGCGCTCCACGAGCAGCGGCACGAAGTCACGGACTTCGGTGCCGTCGAAATGCCGGTAAGCGGCTTCGACGGCCTCGGCGACCTCCTCGGGTCTTCTGTTCGTGTACATACCGATCAGACGGTGCTGTACCTCGGTGATCTGCCGGCGCTCGTCATTCGCGTCCACAGTCCCACGTTAGGCATCCGACGGAGGGGCCGCATCCGACAACCCGGATCGTCGCCGACTGTTCAGCTGGTGTTCGCCGGACACCCCTCGGCGGCTCAGCGCTCGACTCGACACCAGAACTCTCTCTCGCCGGGAATGCGTGTCAGCCGTACCTCGGCGCCGGCGCGCTCGAAGATCCGTGTGCCATCGCCGAGGAACAGCGGCACGAAGAAGATGAGCACCTCGTCGAGGAGTCCCTCGTCGATCATCTGCCGCGCGACGTCGGCGCCGATGACCGTCACGTAGGCGTCCCCCGCGAGCTCGGCAGCCAGCTCGACGGCCGCGTGCAGATCGGACACGAACGTCACCCCGTCGACGTCCTCGGCGGGCGGCGCATGCGTCAGAACCACAGCGGGACCCTCGTATTCACCACCGAAGGCACCTTCGCGGTCGGTGCCCCGGTTCGGGTCGTCGCCGACGAAACTCCGCTTCCCGACCAGCAGCGCGCCCGTATTCGACATCAAGCGCGCCGCGGCATCGTCTCCGCTGCTCGCGTCGCTCCCCCCGCTGTCGGTGTCGCCGGGACCGTCGAAGAATCGGGACAGCCAGGACATGTCCCCGCCGGGCCCGGCGATGAAGCCGTCGAGCGATGCCGTCGCCGAATAGATGGTTGCCACTGTCTGCTCCGTTCTCGGGGATACAGGGTCAGACTCCCCGGACTCCGGAAACTCATCGCGACGGTGTGAACCCGGTCAGCCGGCGTCGACGATGGGGTCGACGGCCTGTTCCAGCAGACTGCGTCGATAGGCTTCGAGCGCGACGAGGTCGCCGAAGACGGCGTTGTAACCGTCCGGATCGTCGCTGGGTGCCATGCGGCGCAGCCGCGACTTGATGTCGGCGATCTGCGAACCCACCCACACCTCCTGCAGCCTGGCCAGCACGCTGGAGATGTATCGCGGGATGTTGTCCTCGTCGACGGGCATCGACTCCACCGCGAGTTCGGTGACCAGCGGATCGATCACCGGATCGTCGACGGCGTTGCGCACCGCGTCGACCCAGGCGGCGCCGCCCATCCCCGACGACGTCCCGCCCAGGCCGGTCATCGCCTGCCGCACGATCGCGTATGCGGGTTCGTTGAAACACTCCACGGGCAGCGAGTCGAAGACCGTTCCGGCGATGGCCGGATACTGCAGCGCGGCCTTGAGCGCCTCACGCTGCGGCCACAGGCGGGGGTCGTTGGGCTGCGGCCGGGCCGATGTCGGCGCGGTCTCCGCCTCGGGCCGGTTACGTGCGCCGCGCCCGTTCGAGCGGCCGCCCGTTCCGGACACCCCCTGCGCCTTGCGGATTCGAGCGCCCTCCTCCCGGACGCGTCCCAGTACCTGACCGACTTCCTCCCAGCCGACCCACCCGGCGAGCTGGCGTGCGTACTCGTCGCGCAGCGCGATGTCCTTGATCCGGGCGACCACCGGCACGGTGTCGCGCAACGCATGGACGCGACCCTCGGCGGTGTCGAGATCGTGTTCGGCGAGAAGCGCCTTGATCGCGAACTCGAACATGGGGACCCGCCGGGCGATCAGGTCCCGGACGGCCGCGTCACCCTTGTCCTGGCGGAGCTCGCACGGGTCCATGCCGTCGGGGGCGATCGCCACGAAGGTCTGACCCGAGATGCTCTGTTCCCCCTCGAATGCCTTGAGAGCCGCCGCTTTACCGGCATCGTCACCGTCGAAGGTGTAGATGACCTCACCGCGGAAGTACGAATCGTCCATCATCAGACGCCGGATGAGCGCCAGATGGTCCTCACCGAAAGCCGTTCCACACGACGCGACCGCGGTGGTGACGCCCGCCAGGTGCATGGCCATGACGTCGGTGTACCCCTCGACGACCACCACCTGATGACCCTTCGCGATGCTCTTCTTCGCGTGGTCCAGACCGAACAGGACCTGAGACTTCTTGTACAGCATGGTCTCCGGCGTGTTCATGTACTTGCCGAGGTTGTCGTCGTCGAAGAGTTTGCGGGCACCGAAGCCGATGATGTCGCCGCCCAGGTTGCGGATCGGCCACAGCAAGCGGCGATGGAAGCGGTCGATGGGACCCTTGCGACCCATCTTCGACAATCCGGCCGCCTCGAGTTCACTGAACTCGAACCCCTGCGAGAGCAGGGCCTTGGTCATCGTGTCCCAGCCGGCCGGCGCGTAACCGCAACCGAATTGGACGGCGGCGACCGCGTCGAAGTTGCGTTCCTTCAAGTAGTCGCGAGCGGGCTGCGCCTCCGGGCTCTGCAACGCGGCGGCGTAGAACTTGGCAGCGGCGGCGTTCGCCGCCACCAGACGCGCTCGCGTGCCGCGGTCCCGCTTGATCGCGGTGCCACCGCCCTCGTAGTTGATCCGGTAACCGATCCGGTCCGCGAGTTGTTCGACCGCCTCCACGAAACTGACGTGTTCCTGCTTCTGCAGGAAGCTGTAGACGTCGCCGCCCTCGCCGCAACCGAAGCAGTGGAAGTGGCCGTGATTGGGTCGGACGTGGAACGACGGGGACTTCTCGTCGTGGAACGGGCACAGGCCCTTGAGGCTGTCGGCACCGGCTCGACGCAGGGCGACGTAATCGCCGACGATGTCCTCGATCCTCGTCTGCTCACGGATCGCCGTGATGTCGCGATCGGGAATTCGGCCTGCCACGCGACCAGTGTAGTGACGTCGGCGCAGCCGCCCGACCGGGTGCTTCGGCGCCGGGCGACAGGCCCTTACCCGAGGTGCGCCTGGGCCCCCGAGTTGTTCTTGTCCGTGCGCTCCAGCCGACCTTCGGTCATCGACGCGATCTGGTCGACGACCACGCGCATGCGGGCGGCGTCGTCGGATGCGGCGTTCCAGAAGGGCACGAAGACGGGATCCAGTCCGCCCGGTGCCGCCTCGAGGAACCAGTCGGCCACCCGGTGGATTCGCTCGCGCTGCCGGCGCTGGGTGGCCTTGTGCCGCTCGTTGGAGAAGATGAACCGAAGCGCCATGGTCTTGAGCATCGACACCTCGGCCGCGATGAGCGGTGGCACCTCGAGGTCCGCGTCGTAGCGGGACACCGGCCGGTCCCCGACCGCCGCACGGGTGCCGGTGATGGCCGCCGACGCGAATCGTCCGATGAACTCGCTGGTCAACCGCTTGAGAGCGACGTAGGAATCGAGTGTGCCGTCGAAGACGCCGACCGACCGCACGATGTCCATGCGGTGGAGGCGTTGCGCGGCATCGACGAGCGCCTCCGGATCGAGTCCGGGGAACTCCTTGGCGCCGATGTCGGCGAGCCCGCGCTGGTCCTGCGGATCACCGAGACTGCGCAGGTCGATGCGGCCGCCGATGACGCCGTCCTCGAGGTCGTGGACGGAGTACGCGACGTCGTCGGACCAGTCCATGATCTGCGACTCGATGCACTGCCGGGTGCCGGGCGCGTCGCGACGCACCCACGCCAGCATGTCCGCATCGTCGTCGTACGCACCGAACTTCCCGCCCGGTGCGCGCCGCGTCCACGGATACTTCAGCGTCGCGTCCAGGGACGCCCGCGTCAGGTTGAGACCGACACTGTTCCCGTCTGCGTCGAGCAGCTTCGGCTCCAACCGCGTGAGAATGCGCAGATTCTGGGCGTTGCCCTCGAATCCCCCGTGGTCCGCAGCGACCTCGTCCAGAGCCCGTTCGCCGTTGTGCCCGTAGGGCGGGTGGCCGATGTCGTGGGCGAGACCGGCGAGCTCGACGAGGTCGGGTTCGGCGCCGAGACCGATCGCGATCCCCCGTCCGATCTGCCCGACCTCGAGCGAGTGGGTCAGCCGCGTTCGCGGGGTGTCACCCTCGCGCGGGCCGACGACCTGGGTCTTGTCCGCGAGCCGACGCAGGGCGGCCGAATGCAGGACACGCGCTCGATCACGCGCGAAGTCGCTGCGGTGATCGGTCCGGGTGCCGGGCAGACTTGCCACCTTGGCACCCTCGGGCACGAAACGTTCGACCGCTTCGGCACCGTAGGAGGCCATGGCCGGGAGGACGTGACCCACGGTCTCCGGATCGTGGTGGGTGCTAGTCAAGCACCCAGCCCCGGGCGACGGCGAAGTCGGTGACCCGCTGGCGGATCGCGATGATCTGACGGGCGGTGAGATCGTCGTCCGCGTCGAGGAGCAATTCGGTCAGCTCCTCGGTGAAGGCCGCGGAGTCGAGTGATCCACCGCCGCGAGGGCGACGGCCACCGCGGTCGTCCGAACGCCCACCGCGATCACCACGGTCTCCGCGATCACCACGGTCTCCACGATCGCCGCGGTCCCCGCGATCGCGACCGTGGTGGTCGTCGCGACGGTGTCCGCGCGCTCCCGCGGCGTCGTCGGCGGGCGCAGCCTCGGTCACCGCGACGTTGACGGCCTTGGACCCGCGGTCGGTCTCCTCGACGTCGAACGACACCTTGGCACCGGGTTTCAACGAGTTCTCGTCGATGTCGATGTCGTTGATGTGCAGGAACACATCGGCACCGCCCGATTCCGGTGCCAGGAACCCGAATCCCCGATTTGCGTCGTAGTGAACGACTTTCCCGCTGACAGACACGACTCCACTCACTTCCTCGTCGCGGGCGCGACGGACCCCATGCCCTGCTCCACGCGACAACTCGCCATCAATTGTGACAGACAAGCGCAGGTCAGGCTCAATCGTGACGGACGGGGCTCCTGTCGTTCTCCGCTCAGGCGCCGAGCAGCTTGCCGCCGAGGTACTCGGCGACCTTGTCGAGGGCGACGCGCTCCTGGCTCATGGTGTCGCGCTCGCGGACGGTGACCGCCTGGTCGTCGAGGGTGTCGAAGTCCACCGTCACGCAGAACGGCGTGCCGATCTCGTCCTGGCGGCGGTACCGCTTGCCGATGCCCTGCGCGTCGTCGAACTCGACGTTCCAGTGCTTGCGCAGTTCGGCGGCGAGGTCGCGGGCCTTGGGCGACAGCTTCTCATTCCGCGACAACGGCAACACCGCGGCCTTGATCGGGGCGAGACGACGATCGAGGCGCAGCACGGTACGGGTGTCGGTGCCGCCCTTGGCATTCGGCACCTCTTCCTCGGTGTAGGCATCGCACAGGAAGGCCATCAACGACCGGGTCAGACCGGCCGCCGGCTCGATCACGAACGGGGTGTACCGCTCACCGGACGCCTGATCGAAGAACGACAGGTCCTCACCCGAGTGCTTGCTGTGGGTGGACAGGTCGTAGTCGGTGCGGTTGGCCACACCCTCGAGCTCGCCCCAGGGATTGCCGGTGAACCCGAACTTGTACTCCACGTCGACGGTCCGCTTGGAGTAGTGCGACAGCTTCTCCTTGGGGTGGTCGTAGAGCCGCAGGTTCTCCGGGTCGATACCGAGGTTCACGTACCAGTCGAAGCGCTGGTCGATCCAGTACTGGTGCCATTCCTCGTCCTCGCCGGGCTTGACGAAGAACTCCATCTCCATCTGCTCGAACTCGCGGGTCCGGAAGATGAAGTTGCCGGGGGTGATCTCGTTGCGGAAGCTCTTGCCGATCTGGGCGATACCGAACGGCGGCTTCTTCCGAGCGGTGGTCATCACGTTCTTGAAGTTCACGAAGATGCCCTGCGCGGTCTCCGGACGGAGGTAGTGCAGGCCCTCTTCGTCGTCGACGGGGCCGAGGTAGGTCTTCATCAGGCCGCTGAAGGCCTTGGGCTCGGTCCAGTTGCCGGGCTGCCCGGTCTCCGGATCGTTGATGTCGGCGAGACCGTTCTCCGGCGGGCGACCGTGCTTGGCCTCGTACGCCTCGATGAGGTGGTCGGCGCGATACCGCTTGTGGGTGTGCAGCGACTCGACCAGGGGGTCGGTGAAGACCTCGACGTGACCGGAGGCCTCCCACACCTGGCGGGGCAGGATCACCGACGAGTCGAGGCCGACGACGTCCTCGCGGCTGATGACCATGGTGCGCCACCACTGGCGCTTGATGTTCTCCTTGAGCTCGACACCGAGTGGTCCGTAGTCCCACGCCGACTTGGTACCGCCGTAGATCTCACCGCACTGGTAGACCAGACCCCGGCGCTTGGCGAGGTTGACGACGGATTCCACATTGGACTGGGCGGCCACGGTTAACTGCTCTCCACGGGTTCGGTGTTCGGGCGGGACGGTTCTGCTCACGTGCGACGTGCTCGGCGAAAACGACGAGCGATCGCACGGCAACCCTTACAGGGTACCGAGCARGTGTCCCGTTCCACGAAAGCACTGCGGTCACCCGCGTCGGGCCGGCAACCGGTGGGCGTGGACGGTCCGGAACTGCCACAGTGACAGGGTGACCGTTCGACTACGACGAGCCCCGCTCGGCACGGTTCTGTCCCGACGACGACCCCGCGTCGTTGCGTTGCTGGCCTCGTCCACGCTGGCGCTGGGTGTGCTCGCCGGGTGCGCGCCCGACAGTTCGGACGAGCCGGAGCGTCCGTCGTCGGCTCCGGTGTCCACACCGGTCCCCGGACCTCCCGTCGGCGAGGTCACCCCCGGCGCTCTCGCGGACGCCGTCACGATCCAGAACGTGATGGGCCACGTCCGGGCGTTCCAGCAGATCGCCGACAACAACGGCGGTGACCGGGCCGCCGGAACCCCCGGCTTCGACGCGTCCGTGGACTACACGGCGGGACTGCTGCGAACGGCCGGTTTCGAGGTGACGACCCCGACGGTGGAGTACGAGCGCTTCGACGCCGGCCCGGTGACCCTGACCGCCGATGGCTACAAGGTGGCGACGACGGTCCTCGAGTACTCCGCGGGCACGGGCGACGACCCGCTGACCGCGCGGCCCGTCGGGGTGGGCGGTCTCGGTTGCGCCGCCGCGGATTTCCCTGCGACGGTTCGTGGTGCCGTCGCGGTGATCGTCCGCGGAACCTGCACCTTCGGGGACAAGGCTCGCAATGCCCAGGCCGCGGGAGCAGTCGGCGTCATCATGGTCAACAACGAACCCGGTCAGCTGAGCGGCGCGACCCTCGGGACCGACGAGCGCCCGACCATCCCCGTCGTGGGCGCGCCGTCGGAGGACGCCGATCGCCTGCGCTCGGCGGAGTCGGTCACCCTGGCCGTCGAAGCCCGGACCACACCGATCACCACCCGTAACCTGATCGCCGAGACCCGGACCGGCACCGTGGACGACGTGGTCATGGCCGGTGCGCACCTCGACAGCGTCGACGAAGGCCCCGGGATCAACGACAACGCGAGCGGCAGTGCCGCGGTGTTGGAGACCGCGCTACGGCTCGGATCCTCACCACGGGTCCCGCATCGGGTGCGGTTCGCGTTCTGGGGCGCCGAGGAGGACGGACTCATCGGGTCCACCGACTACATCCAGACCCTCGACGACGCCGGACGGGCGGCGATCGCCCTCTACCTGAACTTCGACATGCTCGCCTCACCCAACGGCGGATACCTCACCTACGACGGCGACGACTCCGAGCGGGACGGCGCCCCCGCAGGGCCTGGCGGCTCCGACGGCATCGAGCGCACCTTCGCGAAGTTCTATGCCGACCGGGGTATCGCCCTCGCGCCCAGCGACTTCGACGGACGCTCCGACTACGGGCCGTTCATCGCCGCCGGCATCCCCGCCGGCGGGGTCTTCACCGGAGCCGACGAGAAGAAGACCGAGGAGCAGGCGCGGCTGTGGGGTGGCACCGCGGGCGAGGCGTTCGACCCCGACTACCACACCGCGCGAGACACCATCGACAACATCGACACCGAACTCCTCGCCGTGAACGCGGCAGCGGTCGCACACGCGGTCGCGACGTACGCGCTGTCGACCGGTGGCCGCGACGGGGTACCTCCGGTCGACCAGCGCCGCCGGACCGAGGGCGGCTGACCAGGGATGACACCCGGGACCTGATTGAAAACCATTTCCGATAGAATGAACCGACCCTGCACCGCGAGCCCGCCGAGAGGAGCGCCATGTCTGCCGAATCACTGGGCGCACCCGAGCCGATGGACGCGGCCGACGCCGCCGCACGAGAGGCCGCAGCCGACCTCCTGCGCGCTCTCGCTTCCCCCACCCGCGTCGCCATCGTGCTGTCCCTGCGCGAACGGGTGCAGTGTGTGCACGAGCTCGTGGGACACCTCGGCCTGAGTCAACCGCTCGTCAGCCAGCACCTGCGTGTCCTCAAGGACGCCGGTGTGGTGCGCGGGCAGCGCAACGGTCGCGAGATCACCTACGAACTCCTCGACGACCACGTCGCGCACATCGTGGGCGACGCGCTTGTCCACGCCATGGAGACGACGCCGGGCGGCTCCCGGGTCTCGTCCGACGCGACGGCGGTGAACGAGTGACCGGTGTCGCCGCGTCGGGCCCACAGCCGGTCACCGGCGTCCGGTCGACGCGTCAGCGCGCCGCGATCGCCGACGCCCTCGCGGGCACCGACGACTTCTGTTCGGCGCAGGAGCTCCACGAGATCCTCAAGGCCAGGGGCGAGTCCATCGGCCTGACCACCGTCTACCGAAACCTCCAGGCGCTCAGTCAGTCCGGACAGATCGATGTGCTGTGGGACGGTTCCGGCGAGACCCGCTACCGCCATTGCTCCTCCGGCCATCACCATCACCTCGTGTGTCGCGACTGCGGCACGACGGTCGAGGTGCAGGCGGAGCCGGTCGAGCGCTGGGCCGCGAAAATCGCCGCGCAGCACGGATTCACCGACATCAACCACACCGTCGAGGTGTTCGGGCGCTGCGCCGACTGCCGGGTTGCCGAGAACGGCTGAGCGAGAACGCCCCCCACACCTCAGGACGCAGTACTCGGGCCCATCAGCCGCTCGGCGGCGTCGACACCGGCGGCGAGCACGATGTGCAGGACCGTCAGCAGTGGTACGTCGTCGAGCTGCCCGGCCGGAAACGTGTAGTACTGCAGCACATCCGTGGTGACCCCGGCACGGTCGGAGCGTCGGAGGCTGCCGAAGCTCAGCTGCGCGGCGCACGCCTCGACATCGTCCCGCAGGGTCGGGGTGTTGGGCAGGTCCATCGCGACCATCTGCGTCAAGGCCAGTACGTCGAGCCCGTCGGCCAGGGTGAGCACGCGGATCGACGCGCGGGTCGGACCGACCTGGACGACCACGGAATCGGCATCGGGACGGTCGACCGGTCCGAGTTCGGCGACGATCTCCGCAGTCCGGTCCAGGAGCCCGGCGGCCTCGGTCACGACGGCTTCACCCCGCCGAAACGTCGGTCGCGCGAGGCGTATTCGAGGCACGCATCCCATAGGTCGCGGCGGTCGAAATCGGGGAACAGCTTTTCCTGGTAGACCATCTCGGCGTACGCCGACTGCCACAGCAGGAAGTTCGAGATGCGCTGCTCCCCCGACGGGCGCAGGAACAGGTCGACGTCGGGCATGTCCGGCTCGTCGAGGTAGCGCGCGAACGTCGATTCGGTGATGCGGTCGGGATCGATCTCGCCGCGAGCCGCCCGGCGGGCGATCTCCTTTGCGGCGTCGGCGATCTCGGCGCGGCCACCGTAGTTGACGCACATCGTCAGCGTCATGGTGGTGTTGTCCCGCGTCATCTCCTCGGCGATCTCGAGTTCACGGATCACGCTGCGCCACAACCGGGGTCGGCGACCGGCCCAGCGCACGCGGACTCCCATCTCATGCATCTCGTCGCGTCGACGACGGATGACGTCCCGGTTGAATCCCATCAGGAAGCGCACCTCGTCGGGGCTGCGGGACCAGTTCTCCGTGGAGAACGCGTAGGCCGACAACCAGCCCACACCCAGTTCGATACAACCGCAGACGGTGTCCATGAGGACGGCTTCCCCGCGCTTGTGGCCTTCGGTGCGCGGGAGTCCGCGGTCGGTGGCCCAGCGGCCGTTACCGTCCATCACGAGCGCCACGTGCCTGGGTACGAACTGGGCGGGGATGGCCGGCGGACGCGCGCCGCTCGGATGCGGGTCGGGTGGCCGAACGTCGCCACGGGGGCTCGCGGACTTCCGCCCTCTCGCGGAACTACCCGGCCGCAACGCCATCGTCGACTCTCCTCACACCCACGTCCACACCTGTGTCCATCAGCCTATGAGGCGCGGTGCGTTCGATCAGAGGCAGGGTTCGGAGCTGCCGTTCGAGATGCCACTGCAGATGCGCGGCGGTGAGCCCGCTGGCCTGACGGCGCAGCGACGGCGTCGAGTCGATCACGTGATCCCACTGACCGCGGAACAACGCGTCCATGAGGTCGAGCACACCGGGCGAGGGTGTCGCCGAACCCGGCGGGCGACAGGGCAGGCACACCGCGCCACCCGCGGCGACGTGGAAGGCGCGATGCGGCCCCGGCGTCGCGCATCGTGCGCACTCCTCCAGCGCGGGCATCCACCCCGCGCTGTACATCGCGCGCAGCAGGTAGGCGTCGAGGATCAGTTCACGCGGTCGCCGGTCGTCGGCCAGCGCCTCCAGTGCACCCACCGTGAGCCGGTGCAGCTGGCGGGTGGGAGCACGCTCCTCGCCCGCGAGCCGTTCCGCGGTCTCGAGGACCGCGCAGGCCGTCGTGTAGCGCCCGTAGTCGGCGACGATGCGATCGGCGAAGGCGTGCAGGCTGTGCACCTGGGTGACCACGTCCAGGCTGCGCCCCGGATACAGGTGCACATCGATGTGGGCGAAGGGTTCGAGCCGGGCGCCGAATTTCGAGCGAGTCCGCCGTACTCCTTTGGCGACCGCACGCACGAGACCGTGCTCGGCGGTCAGCAGGGTGATGATCCGGTCGGCTTCGCCCAGCTTGTGCTGGCGCAGCACGACGGCCTCATCCCGGTAGAACCTCACCGACGCATTCTCCCACCGCGCACCGACATGTCCCACCCCGACATGCCCGCCGGCCGGCCGGAGCCGACGATCGAGAACTCCGGAGGGCAGACGGGCTCAGCCGGCGTTGACGATCTTGTCGAGCTTCGGCGGCAGCGTCATCCCACCCGGATACCGGTGCCAGCCCTTGCGGTCGTAGTACTTGGTGCCGAGCAGACCGAGGAGCACGCCGACCAGCAGACCGATGAGGCACTGGATGATCGACCGGCCGAGCCCTGCCGACAGATCGGCGTCGAAATAGAGAACCGCGCGCACGCCGAGATAGATCACGTGCATCGGCTCGATCGCGGCGATCCACTCGAAGAGGCGCGGACTCGCCTCCAACGGAAGCGTCCCGCCGGACGACGGCAGACCGAACACCACGAAGAAGAGCAGGTTGAACAACAGTCCGGCGTTGCCGAACACCGCCATCATCGCGCTGGCGCTCACCCCGACGGCGAAGATGCCCAGCACCGACAGCATCCAGAGCACGAACCCGTTCGGAATCGACGTCCCCACCATGGCGCCGACGGCGATGAACAGGGTCGAGAGCACCACCGCGACCAGGAACATGATCGTCCACTTCGCGGCGAGCGTGGCCCACCGGCTGATCTTGAGACGCTCACGCAGTTGATAGAACGGCCCGTATTCGATGGGCGTCTGGCCGAGCATGCCGTCGACGACGATGCTGACCATCATCGCCCCGGTGAAGCCGGCGAGCACGAGCAGCAACGTCAGATAGAACGCCGACAGTCCGTTGCCCGCGCCGTCGGGCAGCGGGGTCGGCTCGGACACCTCGACGGCCACGGGCGTCGCGAGGGCGAGCTGCGCCGCGCCGGTGAAGGTGATGTCGTTGCGCTCGAGCTGGGTGCGGACCTGTTCGGTCAGCTGTGCCCCGACCTGGTCGTTGACCCGTGTGCGCACCTGATCGGCCAGGGTGGTGGTGATCGACGACGCGAACGCGCCCGAGCCCCGGTTGATGAAGATGTCGATGGCCGGCTTCGCCGGCTCGGCCGTGAGTACCGTCGAACGACCCAGCGCGACAGCCCGATTCGTGAAGTTCGACCCGACGACGATGACGCCGTACACCTTGCCGCTGTTGAGTTCGGAGAGGGCCGTCGACCGGTCGGTGCGGGTCACGACGATCCCGTTCTCCGCGGCCGAGGAGATGATGCCCTCGGCGACCTGGTCCCCGAAGTTCTGCTTGGTGGCCTCGCCCTGCGCGTTCTCCACGTCGCCGCCGGCGTCCTCCTGCACCAGCGCGACCGGGAAGTCGTGCAGGTGGCGCTGCGGGTCGACGACGGCGGCCATGTAGAGCCCCGCCATCAGCGAGAACAACACGGCCACCAGCGCAAGGGGCGCCAGCCAGAACCGGGGCGAGGAGAGCACTCCGGCGATGGTGCGGCCGGTCGGTTGATCGCTCTCGGGGGCCTCGTGCGCGCCGCGCCCGAGTTCATCCTCCGGCCGGTCCGGCGATTCGTGCGTTCCCATGGACGTTCCTCCCCGCAGGCCGATTCCACCCGGCGACGAGCCGGCAGGTCACGCTGCTAGAAACCCAATCGACGCAGCTGCTTGGGGTCGCGTTGCCAGTCCTTGGCGACCTTCACGTGCAGATCCAGGTACACCTTGGTCCCCAGCAGCCGCTCGATCTGTGCGCGGGCAACTGTACCCACCTCTTTCAGACGCGCGCCCTTGCGCCCGATGATGATGCCCTTCTGGCTGTCACGCTCGACGAAGAGGATCGCGTGGACGTCGACCATCGGCGGCAGTTCGGGGTCGCGGTCCTCACGGTCGATGACCTCCTCGATCACGACGGCCAGCGAGTGCGGCAGCTCGTCGTGGACTCCTTCGAGCGCCGCTTCCCGGATGAACTCGGCCATCAGGACCTGTTCGGGTTCGTCGGTGAGCTCACCGTCGGGGTAGAAGGCCGGCCCCTCTTCCATGAGTCCGACGAGGACATCGCTCAGGACGTCGAGCTGCTTGCCCGACTTCGCCGACACGGGCACCACCTCGGACTGGGGGCCGAGCAGCTCCGAGAGCGCCAGCAGCTGTTGGGCGACCCGCTCGGCACCCACCCGGTCGATCTTGGTGACGACGCCGACGATGGTCGTGCGCGGTGCCATCTCGCGAACCTGCGAGATGATCCAGCGGTCGCCCGGACCGATCGCCTCATCGGCCGGGATGCACACGCCGATGACGTCCACCTCGGAGTAGGTGTCGCGGACGAGGTCGTTGAGGCGCCGGCCGAGCAGGGTGCGCGGGCGGTGCAGACCGGGCGTGTCGACGAGGATCAGCTGGGCGTCGGGCCGGTTGACGATCCCGCGGATGGTGTGGCGTGTGGTCTGCGGGCGATTCGACGTGATCGCGATCTTCTCACCCACCAGGGCGTTGGTGAGCGTGGACTTGCCGGTGTTGGGCCGGCCGACGAAACAGACGAAACCCGAACGGAACTCAGGCATCCGCACGCTCGATGCGCTGCCGCGGTGCGCCCGCGGTGTCGGTGAGAACGGCGTACGCGTCCGGACTCAGTTCGTGCAGGGTGGCCAGACCCGGGTCGTCGGCCTCACCGTTGACGATGACCGCCGCCTCGAAAGAGGTCGCCCCGCTGGAGATCGCCGAGGCGACGGCGACCTGCAGGCCGGTGAGGGTCAGCGTGGCGGTGCGCACGTCGGCGCCGGCGTACGTGCGGCCGTCACCGTCACGAACCGCGGCGCCCGAGGGCGCCTCGGCACGGGCCAGCGCACCGCGCGCGAGCACCACGAGCTTGCGATCCTCGTCGGGGAGGGTCTCGGTCACTGGTTCATCCTTGCTCTCGACTCGTCTGTGCTGCGGTGATCGGCGGTGTCCGGGTCGTCGGCTCCGCGTTCGTCCGCGGATCGGTCGCCACCCCGTTCCGCGCGGCGTCCGGCATCGTCATCGCGTCCCGAGGCACGCTCGGAACGAGACTGCGAGCGGTTCGAGCTCCCCCGATGATCGTCGCGTCGCGAATCCTCCTCCGCGCCGGGGACTCGGGTGACCAGCACCGTGATGATGCGTTGGCGGCCCTGGCGATTGGGCCCGCCCTCGGCCACCAGTTGCAGGCCGTGCGACTCGACGCGGGCGCCGGGCAGCGGCACACGACCCAGCTCCAGTCCGACGAGTCCGCCGACCGTCTCGACCTCCTCCTCGGCGATCTCCACGTCGAACAACTCGCCGAGATCCTCGACGGGCAGCCGTGCCGACACCCGGTAGGACCCGTCACCGAGATCCTCGACCGGGGCGAGCTCGTCGGTGTCGTACTCGTCGGTGATCTCGCCGACGATCTCTTCGAGGACGTCCTCGATGGTCACCAGTCCGGCGATGCCGCCGTACTCGTCGACGAGCATCGCCATGTGGTTCCGTTCGCGCTGCATGTCGGCGAGGACCCGGTCGAGCGGTTTGGAGTCGGGGATGAACTCGGCGTCGCGCATCACATCGACCACGCGAAGAGTCGTGGGATCGATGCGCTGGGCGACCGTGCGGGCCACGAGGTCCTTGAGATACACGATGCCCAGGACGTCGTCGGTGTTCTCACCGATGACGGGGATGCGGGAGTGCCCCGACCGAGTGGCCAGGCTGGTGGCCTGCAAAGCGGTCTTGTCGGCTTCGATCCACACCATCTCCGGACGCGGGACCATCACCTCCCGGGCGCTGGTGTCGCCGAGGTCGAACACCGACTGGATCATGCGGCGCTCGTCGGCGGCCACGACGCCCGAGGCCTCGGCGAGGTCGACGACCTCGCGCAGCTCGATCTCGGTGGCGAACGGACCGTTGCGGAATCCGCGGCCCGGGGTGAGAGCGTTACCGATCAGGATCAGCAGACGCGTCAGCGGTTTGAGCAGCACACCCAGCGCGAACAACAGATAGGACGACGCGAGCGCGATCGTGTACGCGTGCTGCCGGCCCAGGGTGCGCGGGCCGACGCCCACGGCGACGTAGGAGACGACGGCCATGGCGGCTATGGCCACCGCCAGTCCCCCGCCGACGCCGATCAGCTGGGTCGCGGCGACCGCGACCAGAGCGACAGCGGCCGTCTCGCACACCACGCGGAGCAGGACCACGAGGCCGACGTAGGTCGCGCGCGCCTCGAGGATGCGCGCCAGGCGGCGGGCACCCGCGCGCCCGTCCCGGACCATGTCGTCGACACGGGCGTTGGAGACGGTGGACACCGCGGTGTCGACGGCCGCGAAGATGCCGCCCACCCCGATCAGCACGACTGCGGCCACGATGAACCAGTAGTCGGAGGGCACGTTCTCAGTCCTCCTCGGACCGCGGCGCGGTCTCCGGGGCGGGCGGGTCGCCCGGGCCACCGGTGAACCCGATGTTGGACAGCAGCCGCGAGTCGCGGTCGGTCTGCCGCTGCTCCTGCGCCCGTCGGTGCCGCTCGGCGTAGAACTCGTCGAGGATCTTGTTCTGCAGCCCGAACATCTCGCGCTCTTCCTCGGGCTCGGCGTGGTCATAACCGAGGAGGTGCAGAACGCCGTGGATCGTCAGCATCGCGAGCTCGTGCTCGAAGGACCGCCGGGCCTCTCGGGCCTGCTTTCGTGCGAAATCCGGGCAGAGCACGATGTCGCCGAGGATCGCCGGCCCGGGCTCGGCGGCATCGGGGCGTCCCCCCGGGACCAGCTCGTCCATCGGGAAGCTCATCACATCGGTCGGGCCGGGCAGGTCCATCCACTGGACGTGCATGTCGGCCATCGTGTCCTCGTCGACACACAGGACCGACAGAAGCGCAGCCGGATTGACGTCCATCGCGTTCACCGCGTAGCGCGCGGCGTCGATGATCAGTTCCGCCGGGACGTCGACGCCGGACTCGTTGGCGAGCTCGATGCTCATGAACGACGCCCCTGGGCCGCCGCGCGCCGCGACGCCCGGTTGCCGCCGATCGCGGCATCCGACAGTCCACGACGCGACTCCTCGGCTCGGCCGTAGGCGTCGACGATGTCGGCGACGAGGCGGTGCCGGACCACGTCCTGACTCGTCAGCCGGGCGAAGTGGATGTCCTCGATCCCCTCGAGGATCTCCGACGCGGCGAGCAGTCCGCTGCGGGCGCCGCCCGGAAGGTCCACCTGGGTCACGTCGCCGGTGACGACCACCTTGGATCCGAAGCCGAGCCGGGTGAGGAACATCTTCATCTGTTCGCTCGTGGTGTTCTGCGCCTCGTCGAGGATGATGAACGCATCGTTGAGCGTCCGGCCGCGCATGTAGGCGAGCGGCGCCACCTCGATGACCCCGGCTGCCATCAGCTTGGGGATCGCCTCGGGGTCCATCATGTCGTGCAGGGCGTCGTACAGCGGACGCAGATACGGGTCGATCTTCTCGCTCAGCGTCCCCGGGAGGAAGCCGAGGCGTTCGCCGGCCTCGACCGCCGGACGCGTCAGGATGATGCGGTTCACCGACTTGGAGTGCAGCGCCTGCACGGCCTTGGCCATCGCCAGATAGGTCTTGCCGGTGCCGGCGGGCCCCAGACCGAAGACGATGGTGTGGGTGTCGATGGCGTCGACGTAGTGCTTCTGGTTCAGCGTCTTGGGCCGGATCGTCTTGCCGCGTCGCGACAGGATGTCCAGCGACAGCACGTCCGCGGGCGACTCGACAGTGCCGTCGGACAGCATCGAGACGCTGTGCCGCACCAGGTCCGGTGTCAGCGGGGTGCCGCGGCCGACGAGGTCCACCAGTTCGGCGATCACCCGCTCGGAGGCGGCGACGTCGGCGGGCTCACCGGTCAGCGTGACCTGGTTGCCGCGAACGTGGATGTCGGCGGGCAGGAGCTGTTCGAGCGTGCGGAGGTTGACGTCACTGGCGCCGAGCAGCCCGAAGACGACCCCGGGAGAGACTTCGACAGTGGATGTGACCCCAGGCCGCTGCGGTTGGTGCATTCGGCTGGATTGCCCGCTCTGGTCGGGGTTGTCGTCACTCACGTATGAAATCACTCCTGGTGTTCTGGATGTCCGGTCTTCTGCACGAGCGCCTTCTCACCGTCGGCGGACATGCAGGGGTGCCGCCAGTGTATCGCGGTGCAACGGCCGATCAGCAGGCAATATTTCCGTCAGACCCCGAGCACCCGGACGGTCTGCCGTGTACACGCGCTCCGGGGGTCGACGAACGCGTCGTGCCCCTCCCCCGGAACGACGACCAGCTCGGCGGACTGGCCTCGCCCCGCGGCGTCGTCCACATAGCGTCGACTGACCTCGAGCGGGATCAGATCGTCGGCGTCGCCGTGGATCGCCACGACGTGGGCGTCGAACACGGGCGCCAGCATCGGTGAGGCCTCGCGGTACCGGCGCGGCGACTCCCGGTAGGGCCGACCCATGTAGGCCTGCACCGACTCCCGGTCGGCGGCTTCGACGGTGTCGAGCACCGCCGCCTGGGCGACCACGGTGGTGATGGTGGCCGTTGCGGTGCGCGCGCCGAGGTGCCCGACCGCCCACACCGCGAGCTGGCCGCCTGCCGAGTGCCCGACGACCGCCGTCGACGAGAGGTCGACGGCGTCCGCGGGCAGTGCATCGCGGACCGGCCCGTCGATGGCGCGGAGCGCGTCGATCACGTCCCGGCCCGTGTTGGGCCACCCGCCGCCGTCCTCGCCGACCCGCCGGTACTCGACGTTCCACACCGCCGCCCCACGCTCGGCGAGCATGCGCGCGATCGCCGTCTGCGTGGTCGAGCCGAATTCCACGGACCACGACCCGCCGTGCACCAGCACCACGAGCCGCGTCGGCGACGAGGTGTCAGGACGGGCAGGAAGATACAGGTGCCCGAATTGTGATGGCGCCGAACCATATTCGATCTTGGTGCGACGCACGGACGCGCGCCGGACGCCGCTCACCGGGACCACCGCCGGGTGAGTACGCCGATCGCGCCCAGGGCCACCGCCGCGGCGGTCGACGTGCGCAGCACCTCGGGCCCCAGGACGACCGATCGTGCACCCAGCGCGGTCAGGTCGGCGACCTCACCGGGGTCGAGACCCCCTTCGGGTCCGACGACGAGCAGGATCTCGGTGGCATCGGCCAGCGGTAGGTCCGCCAACGGCTGCGCGGCCTCCTCGTGCAGCACCGCGACCACACCCCCGGCCGCGACCACCTCGGCGCAGCGAGCGCGGACGTCGATGGTGGTCGCCAGGTCGGTGACCTCGGGGATCCACGGCCGGCGACTCTGCTTCGCGGCGGCCGATGCCGCCGCCCGCCACTTCGCGACGCCCTTGTCGGCCTTGCCGGTCCACCGGGCGACGCACCGAGCCGCCTGCCAGGGCACGATGGCGTCGACCCCGGCCTCGGTCGCGAGGTCGACCGCGAGTTCGGATCGCTCAGACTTGGGGAGCGCCTGCACCAGGGTCACCGAGGGCTGGGCCCGCGCTTCGAACTCGAGGTCGTGGACCGATGCGACGAGGGTGTCCTTGCCCTTGAGCTCGCGGATCTCGCACCCGGCGACCGATCCGGCCCCATCCCCGACGAGGATGCGCTCGCCCACGCCCAGCCGGGCCACGGTGACGGCGTGCCGTCCTTCGGCACCGGTCAGGACGAGGTCGGCGCCGGGCGCCGGGACGGAATCCGCCCAGAACAGCGGCGGACTCATCGCTGGTCCGCCGACGAGACCGAGGATGCCCGCGACAACGGCTCCTACTTTCCGGCGAACGCGTTGCGCAACCGGGAGAACAGCCCGCCGGGCGCGGCCGCGGCGGAGGTGTTGACCACCTCGATCTGGTCGGCGGCGACCTTGCGAAACTTCTTGAGCGCATCGGTCTGCGCGGCGTCGAGTCTGGTGGGGACGACGACATCGAGGTGCACGTGCATCGTTCCGCGGACACCGGAGCTGACGTGCGGCATGCCCTGTCCGCGCAGTGTGACGACCTGCCCCGGCTGGGTGCCCGGGGCGATCGTCACACTCACCGGGTCGCCGAGGATGGTCTCGACCTCGAAGTCGGCGCCGAGCGCCGCGTCGGCCATCGGCACCTTCACGGTGCAGTGGAGGTCGTCCTTGTCACGCACGAAGATCTCGTGGGGACGCTCCCTGACCTCGACATAGAGGTCGCCGGCCGGGCCTCCGCCCAGGCCGACCTCGCCCTGACCCGTGAGTCGGACACGCATGCCGTTCTCGATCCCCGCGGGGATACGGACGGTCATCGTGCGCCGCGAGCGGTACCGACCGTCGCCGCCGCACTTGTGGCAGGGATCCGGGATGACCTCGCCCACACCGTGACAGGTCGGACACTCACGGACGGTCATGACCTGGCCGAGGAACGATCGCTGCACCGATTGGATCTCGCCGGCACCCTTACAGATGTCGCAGGTGACCGGCTTGCTGTCGCCATTGGTACCGGACCCCGTGCACACGTCGCACAGGATGGCGGTGTCGACGGTGATCTCTTTGTTGACGCCTCTGGCGCATTCGGCCAGATCGAGCGTGAGGGTCACCAGCGCCGGCTCGCCGGGCTGGACCCGCGATTTGGGGCCGCGACCCGAGCCGAAGCCGCCGCCACCGCCGAACGCGCCACCGTTGCCGAAGAAGGCCTCGAAGACATCGCCGAAACCGCCGCCGCCCCCGCCGAAGCCACCGAACCCGCCGGCGCCCGCGCCGGCCAGGGGATCCCCGCCGGCGTCGACGATGCGTCGCTTCTCCGGATCGGTCAACACCTCGTAGGCGGTGCTCACCTCTTTGAACTCGTCCTCCCGACCCGGGTTGACGTCGGGGTGCAGTTCGCGGGCCTTCTTGCGGTAGGCGCGCTTGAGCTCCTGGTCACCGGCCCCTTTGGCCACACCCAGGATTTCGTAGTAGTCACGTGCCACGGTCGTAGTGATCCTTCGGTCTCAGTTGGTGCCTGCGGCGGGTGCTCACGCGAGCGCGGGGGTACGCGCGTGGGGAACCGACCCCACTGTCGACGACTGCTCGGGTCCTTGCGGGAACCGCCGGCGTCGCGCAGCGGTCATCGTTCGGCGAGCACCTCACCGATGTATTTGGCAACGGCTGCCACCGATGCAATGGTTCCCGGGTAGTCCATCCGTGTGGGGCCGAGCACACCGACGCCGCCGAACACGGTTCCCGATGCACCGTACCCTGTCGACACGACCGAGGTCCCACGCAGGTTCTCGGTCTGCGTCTCCTCCCCGATCTGCACGGTGACCTGCCCCATGTCCTGCGTCGTGGCCAGGATCTTGAGCACCACGACCTGCTCTTCGAGCGCCTCGAGGACGGTGTCCATGCCGCCCACGACGGGCGTGAAGTCGGCGGCCGAACGCGCGAGGTTCGAGGTGCCACCCAGCACGAGTCGGTCGTCCCCGCGCTCGACGAGCGTCTCCACCAAGACGGTCGCGATGGCGAGGACCGCACGCCGCAGGTCGTCGGGTGCGGAGTTGGCCAGTTCCGCGACGGCCGCCGACGCGGCCTCGAGCCGCTTGCCGTGCAGCGCGGCGGAGAACAGGTCGCGCAGCCGGGCGATGTCGGCCTCGTCGTGGTCCTCGTCGAGAGCCACCATCCGCTGCTCGACCCGACCGTTGTCGACGATGACGACCAGCAGCAGTCGAGACGGCGACAGCGTGACGACCTCGAGATGCCGCACGGTCGCCGCCGACAGCACCGGGTACTGGATGACCGCGACCTGGCGGGTGAGCTGGGCGAGCAGCTTCACCGAGCGGCGCAGCACGTCGTCGAGGTCGACGCCGGAGTCGAGAACCGAGAGGATCGCGCGGCGTTCGGCCGACGACAGCGGTTTGATCTCGCTGATCCGGTCGACGAACATGCGGTAGCCCTTGTCGGTGGGCACGCGCCCTGAGCTCGTATGGGGCTGGGTGATGTATCCCTCGGCCTCCAGCACCGCCATGTCGTTGCGGACCGTGGCACTGGAGACACCGAGCTGATGCCGTTCGACCAGCGCCTTGGAGCCGATCGGTTCCTGCGTGCCGACGTAATCGGTCACGATCGCACGGAGGATCTCGAAGCGGCGATCATCGGTGGTTGACACGCGGTACACCTCCTGACTCGGACCACTGCCATACAGTTGGGTGCGTTCCATAGTACGAAACCGGTGCGCACACGCGGTTGACGTCCGCTGCGCGGATCGACGCGCGGCGCCGAGCCGGGCGTCGAGCACGGGCGTCGGAGGAGTTCTCATGATCTTCAAGGGGGTGCGGGAGGGCAAGCCCTACCCCGACCACGGATTGTCGTCACGCGGCTGGGCGAAGATCCCGCCGCGGCAGTTGCGCCTCGACCAGCTGATCCCGATCACCAAGGTCCTGGCCTTGGACAAACTGCTCAGCGAGGACTCGACCTTCTACGGTGACCTCTTCGCGCACGTCGTGCGCTGGGAAGGCGACCTGTATCTGGAGGACGGGCTGCATCGCGCGGTCCGGTCGGCGTTGCGCAACCGTCACATCATCCACGCGCGCACCCTCGACCTCGACGCACTCGACCTGTCGGGGACAGCCGCACCGCTCGACGAGCAGCTCGAGGACACCGCGGAGATCCCCGCGCGGCGTCCCCCGACGGCACCCGACGCCGGCGGAGCGCATCGCCGTGGCACGCGGTCGACCGGATGGACCAGCCCCGCACGTCCCGATTCCGGTTGGTGACCGAGTCCGTCGGTCGACATTCAGTCCCAGAGCACACGCCGGATGACCCCGTCGGCGAGCAACCGGCCGGCGTCGGTCAGGACGTATGCATCACCGGTCGAGGTGAGAAGCCCGTCGGCGCTGAGTTTCTCGGCGTTCGCACGCTCCGTGGCGTCGAGGACCGTGTGCGGTAGGCCACCGCGGCAACGCGTGGTCAGCATGACGGTCTCCAGGTGCCGGTCGGAGTCGGTGAGCTCCTCGGCGGATGCGATCGGCAGCTCACCGTCGGCCAGCGACTTCGCATAGCGCGCAGGGTGTTTGGCGTTCAGCCAACGGACACCGCCGACATGGGAGTGCGCTCCCGGACCGATCCCCCACCAGTCGTGGCTGTGCCAGTACGCGATGTTGTGGCGACACACCGAATCGCCTCCCGCCGACCAGTTCGACACCTCGTACCAGTCGAGACCGCCGGCGCGCAGCCGGGAGTCGAGGATCTGATAGCGGTCGGCGAGGACATCGTCATCGGGAGCGGGCATCTCACCGCGCCGGATGCGTCGGGCCAGTGCGGTGCCGTCCTCGACGATCAGCGCGTAGGCCGACACGTGGTCGACCCCGGCTTCGAGTACGGCGTCGATCGTCGCGTGCAGGTCGGCGTCGGTCTCCCCCGGGGTTCCGTAGATGAGGTCGAGGTTCACGTGGTCGAATCCCGCGGCGCGCGCCTCGCGGGCGGCCGCGACCGCCCGTCCCGGCGTGTGGGTGCGATCGAGCAGTCGGAGCACATGCGCAGCGGCGGACTGCATGCCCAGCGAGATGCGGGTGAACCCCGCCCCGCGCAGTTCGGCGAAGAACTCCGGCGAGGTCGACTCCGGGTTCGATTCGGTGGTGACCTCGGCATCCGGGGTGAGGTCGAAGTGCGCGCGCACCGAGTCGAGCAGACGGCCGAGCCCGTCACCGCCGAGCAGGGACGGTGTCCCGCCCCCGACGAAGACGGTCGAGACCGGTCGGACCGGTGTGAGCATGCGGGCCGCCGTCTCGAGCTCGCGGGCGACTGCCTGCTGCCAGGACTCCGGCGAGGACGACGAACCCAGTTCACCCGCGGTGTAGGTGTTGAAATCGCAGTATCCGCACCGCGTCGCGCAGAACGGCACGTGCAGGTAGAGGCCGAGCGGCACGTCGGGATCTGCGTTCGCGCACGCGCCGGCGATCAGCTCGGATGCGGGCGTGCGGAGGTCGACGGTCACCCTCCCATCATGCCGAGCCACGCAAATCGCTCGGCTCGAGCCGTTCGTCCGGCGCCGGGCGCCGGATTCGCCCGTCCCGGGAACAGCGGCGTCCCCACATGCGTTGTCGGCCACAGGCGGGGATCCTCCCGCCCGTTTTCCATCAGCGTGATGGAAAATAACCCCAAGTAGACGAGTCGATGGGCAGCGTGGCACTATGGACCTCGTGATTTTCCCCGGGGTGTGGCTCGCAGCGCGCCGCCACATTGATCTCAAGCGCGTCAACAGCGCTTTCTGTCGCATCTAGCGACGTCTCGGCCCCGATCTGGTCCCCGTTTCCCTGGGGATGCCGGCACGTTTCAGCCCGTAATTCGTGCAACGAACGCCGGCCCTGTGTGCCGGCACAGGAGAGTTCATGACGTCCACCACCGACGCCCCCGCCGTGCCCGGCGCGGGTGCAGAGCCCGATGCCGCCGCCACCCGCGAGGCACCCGCCGACAAGCCCGCCCGTCCGGCGCGCAAGGCCCGTCCCGCCAAGCGTCGCGCCGAGGGCCAGTGGAAGCTCGGTTACCGGGAGCCGCTCAATCCCAACGAGCAGGTCAAGAAGGACGACAACCCGCTCAACGTCCGCGCCCGCATCGAGAACATCTACTCCAAGCAGGGCTTCGACTCGATCGACAAGCAGGACCTCCGCGGCCGCATGCGCTGGTGGGGCCTGTACACCCAGCGCGCCGAGGGATACGACGGCACCTGGACCGGCGACGAGAACATCGACATCCTTGAAGACAGCCACTTCATGATGCGCGTGCGCTGCGATGGCGGCGCGCTCAACGTCGAGCAGCTGCGCACCCTCGGCGAGATCTCCACCGAGTTCGCCCGCGACACCGCGGACCTCTCCGACCGCGAGAACGTCCAGTACCACTGGATCCGCATCGAGGACGTCCCGACGATCTGGGAGCGCCTCGAAGGTGTCGGACTCAAGACCACCGAGGCGTGCGGCGACTGCCCGCGCGTCGTGCTCGGCTCGCCGCTCGCCGGTGAATCGCTCGACGAGGTCCTCGACCCCACCCCGGCCATCGACGAGATCGTCCGCCGCTACATCGGCGACCCCAAGTACTCGAACCTGCCGCGCAAGTTCAAGACCGCCATCTCGGGTCAGCAGGACGTGGTGCACGAGATCAACGACGTCGCGTTCGTCGGCGTCGTGCATCCCGAGCACGGTCCCGGCCTCGACCTCTGGGTCGGCGGCGGCCTGTCCACCAATCCGATGCTCGCCCAGCGCGTCGGGGCATGGGTCCCCCTCGACGAGGTGCCCGATGTGTGGGAGGCCGTGGTCTCGATCTTCCGTGACTACGGATACCGCCGCTTGCGCGCCAAGGCCCGTCTGAAGTTCCTCATCAAGGACTGGGGCATCGAGAAGTTCCGCCAGGTGCTCGAGGACGAGTACCTGGGCCGCAAGCTGATCGACGGCCCGGCCCCGGAACAACCCGAACGCCCGATCGACCACATCGGGGTGCAGAAGCTGCGCAACGGACTCAACGCGATCGGCTTCTCCCCCATCGCCGGCCGCGTCTCGGGCACGATCCTGACCAAGGCCGCCGAGGCCGTCGCCGCGGCCGGCTCGGACCGCGTCCGCTTCACCCCGTACCAGAAGCTCATCGTCCTCGACGTCCCCGACGACAAGGTCGACTGGCTGATCGACGAGCTCAAGCCACTCGGCCTGCACGGCCGGCCCACGCGGTGGCGCCGAAACCTGCTGGCGTGCAGCGGTATCGAGTTCTGCAAGCTCTCGTTCACCGAGACCCGCAAGCGTTCGCAGGTGCTCGCACCGGAGCTCGACGAGCGGCTCGCGGACATCAATTCCCAGCTCGACGTGCCGATCACGGTGAACATCAACGGTTGCCCCAACTCGTGCGGGCGGTCGCAGATCGCCGACATCGGTTTCAAGGGCCAGCTCGTCGAGGATGCCGAGGGCAACCAGACCGACGGATTCCAGGTCCACCTCGGCGGAAGCCTGGGCCTGGACTCGGGTTTCGGGCGCAAGCTGCGCCAGCACAAGGTGCTCGGCACCGAGCTCGGTGACTACATCGAGCGTGTGGTCCGCAACTTCGTGGACCAGCGCGAAGAAGGTGAACGGTTCGCGCAGTGGGCCGTTCGTGCCGACGAGGAGGCGCTGCGATGACCATCGAGACGACTGCCCGCGCAGGGCGACGGTTCAGCGAGGATCAGCTTCGCGACATCGCGCAGAAGGGTGCCGCCGATCTCGGTTCCGACGCCACCCCCGAAGAACTGATCCGCTGGACCGCGCAGACCTTCGGCACCAACTTCGTCGTCGCGTCGAACATGCAGGACGCAGCCCTGGTCGACCTCGCCGTGAAGAACATCGACCGCGATCTCCTGGGCGGTGACCCGGTCAAGGTGTTGTTCCTCGACACCGGTTACCACTTCGCCGAGACCATCGGCACCCGGGACGCCGTCGAGCAGGTGTACGGCGTGGAGATGGTGAACCTGACGCCCGAGCACAGCGTCGCCGAGCAGGATGAGCTGTTGGGGCGCAACCTCTTCGCGCGCGACCCGGGCGAATGCTGCCGGCTGCGGAAGGTTGTGCCGCTCAAGGCCGGCCTCGGCGGTTACGACGCGTGGATCACCGGCATCCGTCGGGTGGAGGCACCGACGCGGGCCAACGCCCCGCTCATCTCCTTCGACGAGGGCTTCGGGCTGGTCAAGATCAATCCGATCGCGGCCTGGTCCGACGAGACCATGCAGGACTACATCGACACCAACGGTGTGCTGGTGAATCCGCTTGTCGACGAGGGTTATCCCTCCATCGGGTGCGCTCCGTGCACCGCGAAACCCGAACCCGGATCCGATCCGCGCAGCGGCCGCTGGGCCGGCCGCGCCAAGACAGAATGTGGGCTGCACGCATGACCGTCACCGAGACCGCCGTCACCGACGCGGCACAGCCGACCCCGGCACTCACCGACGCCGACGACTTCACCACGCTCGACGCGCTGGAGTCCGAGGCCATCCACATCTTCCGTGAGGTCGCGGGCGAGTTCGAGCGCCCGGTGATCCTCTTCTCGGGAGGCAAGGACTCCACCGTTCTGCTGCACGTCGCGCTGAAGGCATTCTGGCCTGCGCCGCTGCCCTTCTCGCTGCTGCACGTGGACACCGGGCACAACCTGCCCGAGGTGCTCGAGTTCCGCGATCAGGTCGTCGAGCGTCACAACCTGCGGCTGCACGTCGCCAAGGTCGAGGACTATCTCGCCGACGGCCGGCTCACCGAGCGTCCCGACGGTGTCCGCAACCCCCTGCAGACGATCCCGTTGCTGGATGCCATCACCGAGAACCGCTTCGACGCGGTCTTCGGCGGCGGGCGCCGGGACGAGGAGCGCTCGCGGGCCAAGGAGCGGATCTTCTCGCTGCGCAACGCCTTCGGACAGTGGGACCCGAAGCGTCAGCGTCCCGAGTTGTGGAATCTCTACAACGGACGCCACGCGCCGGGTGAGCACGTGCGCGTCTTCCCGCTGTCGAACTGGACCGAACTCGACATCTGGCGCTACATCGCCCGCGAGCAGGTTCTGCTGCCCTCGATCTACTACGCGCACGAGCGCGACGTCTTCGAACGCGACGGCATGTGGATGACCCCGGGCGTCTGGGGCGGCCCCCGCGACGGCGAAGAGCTGCAGCGTCTTTCGGTGCGGTACCGGACCGTCGGCGACGGCTCGTCGACCGGCGCGGTGCTGTCGGATGCCGCCGACAACGAGGCCGTCCTGGCCGAGGTCGCCGCGTCGCGACTCACCGAGCGAGGCGCCACCCGTGGCGACGACCGGGTCTCCGAGGCCGCCATGGAAGACCGTAAGCGCGAAGGATATTTCTGACATGAAGCACTCCCCCGATCTCCTCCGCATCGCCACCGCCGGCAGCGTCGACGACGGTAAGTCGACTCTCGTCGGACGGTTGCTGTACGACACGAAGTCCGTGCTCGCCGACCAGATCGACGCCGTCACCAAGGCATCGGTCGACCGCGGCCTCGAAGGTCCCGACCTGTCGCTCCTCGTCGACGGCCTGCGCGCCGAGCGTGAACAGGGCATCACCATCGACGTGGCGTACCGCTACTTCGCCACGCCCGCACGGTCCTTCGTCCTCGCCGACACCCCCGGTCATGTGCAGTACACCCGCAACACCGTGTCCGGCGCCTCGACCGCGCAGCTCGTGATCCTGCTCGTCGACGCCCGCAACGGCGTGGTCTCGCAGACCCGCAGGCACGCTGCCGTGATGGCGCTGCTCGGCGTGCCGCAGCTCGTGCTGGCCGTCAACAAGATCGATCTCGTCGACGACCAGGCGTCGGTCTTCGCCGACATCTCCGCCGAGTTCGCCGAGCTCACACGTTCGCTGGGATGGTCCGACGACCAGGTCACCGCGATCCCGGTGTCGGCACTCAACGGAGACAACGTCGCGACACGTTCGGAGACCACCCCGTTCTACGACGGGCCCACTCTCATCGAGCATCTCGAGACCGTGCCGAACCTCGTCGAGCGCCATCGGGTCGGTCTGCGGTTCCCGGTGCAGTACGTCATCCGGCCCCGGACCGCCGAGTACCCGGACTACCGCGGGTACGCAGGTCAGATCGCGGCCGGACGCGTGTCGGTCGGCGACGAGGTCGTCGTCCTGCCGTCGGGCCAACGGACCACGGTCAGCCAGATCGACACCGCCGACGGACAACTCGCGACCGCGCACACCGGTCGCAGCGTCACCATCCTGTTGGCCGACGACGTCGACATCTCGCGCGGCGACCTGATCGCCTCGGCGGGCGACGCCCCCGAACCGCTGCAGCAGTTCACCGCAACCGTCTGCTGGTTGGCCGAGAAGCCGCTGCGCGCCGGTGCGCGCCTGCTGCTCAAGCACGGGACCAAGACGACGCAGGCGATCGTCGGCGCACTCGACGCACAGTTCGACGAGCAGAACCTCGCACTGGTCGAGGCCCCGGAGTCGGTGGAGCTCAACCAGATCGTGCGGATCTCGGTACAGACCGCCGAGCCCATCCCGGCCGACGACTACCAGGTGAACCGCGAGTCGGGCAGCTTCCTGCTCATCGATCCGCAGGGCGGCAACACCCTGGCCGCCGGACTCGTCGGCGATGCACTCGCACCGCTGCACCTCAAAGAGCTGGTGTGAGCCGGACCCTGGTACTCGCCGCACACGGCAGTCGCGATCCGCGCTTCGGCGCGACCGCACGGCGTGTGCGAGACGCCGTGGCGGCGCAATTGCCCGGCGTCGAGGTGGTCCTGTCCTACCTCGATCTCGACGAACCGCTCGTCGGTGACGTGCTCAGTGGATTACACGCCTCCGCGGACGCTCAGGATGAACCAGTCGTCGTGCCGATGCTGCTGTCGGCGGGTTTCCACCAGAAGGTCGATCTCCCCGGAATCCTCGCCGAGAGCCACCCGTCCGCGCGCCAGACCGATGTCATGGGGACGCGGTCGCTGACCCGCGCCCTCGCCGACCGGCTCGTCGAGGCGGGCCTCGGCGAAGGAGACGGGGTGATCCTGTCGGCGGTCGGCTCGTCCGACCCCGACGCGGACCGCTCCGTCCGCCTACGGGCCATCGAGCTGTCGACGCGACTGCACCGGCCCGTCGAGGTGGTCTTCGCCACCAAACTCGGCGCCGGCGATCGCATCCTGAAGTCCGCGGTGCGTCGCCTCCGTTCCGGAGGCGCGCGCCGGATCGCGCTGAGTCCCTACTTCCTGTCGGCGGGACTGCTCACCGAACGGGTCGAGCGAGCACTCGATGCCATGGTCGACGAGACCCTCGTGGCCGGACCGCTCGGTACCCATCCGGATGTGGTGGATGCGATCTGTTCGCTCTACCGTCTCGCCGCCACCCGGACCACGGTGCCCGCGGGTCGCTGACGCGTCGGTGACCCACACCTCGTGACCCGCCGGATCGAGGTCGCATGCGACGACAATCCGGTCAGGCCGTCAGCAGCCAGGCGATCACGACGAGGATCAGCAGGGCGAGGAGCGCCAGTGTGACCGGCGAACGCAGTATCTTCACAATCCGGTCCCATCGTCGTCGGCGAATCGGCGTCTGTCGAACAGCGCGGCTGCGGCATCCACCAGGATGCTCAACACGAAGGCGATGAGGATCGCCAGGGGGATCACGACGGCGACGGTCACGAGCAGCTGGGGCACGAAGGACAGGCCGGTCAGCCACTCCTCCACACTGTCCCACCAGGCGAAGAACGCCGTCACCCCATCACCTCGTCCATCCGTCGTCCGACCGGCGACACTCGTGCGTCCGGTGCGTCTCACCTGCGGCCCGGCAGACCGTGACCACCGCCACCGTCGGCCCTTCGGGGGCCGATTGGCGCAGGCGAACGCCCATCGCAATGATAGGTCCATGTCTGCCGCAGATGACTCCACCGTAACGCCCCTGCCGAGCGCGACCTCCCCGGCACCCGGGAGTGCGGACGGCGCAGGCGTCGCGCGAGTCGGTGGCCCGGTGTCGGCGCCGGTCACACCCTCGGCTCCGTCGCATTCGAGCGCCTTTCCACCCATCGGTGACTACGCTTTCCTCTCCGACACCGAGACCAACTGTCTGATCGCCCGCAACGGGTCGGTGGAGTGGATGTGCGTGCCGCGGCCGGATTCACCGAGCGTGTTCGGTGCGATCCTCGACCGCAGCGCGGGCCACTTCCGCCTCGCCCCCTACGGCGTCAACGTTCCCGTGGATCGCCGGTACCTGCCGGGCAGTCTGATGGTCGAGACCACCTGGCAGACCGACACCGGTTGGATCATCGTCCGCGATGCGCTCGTCATGGGCCCGTGGCATGACAACGAGCGGCGCTCGCGCACCCACCGCCGGACACCCACCGACTGGGACGCCGAGCACATCCTGCTCCGGACCGTTCGATGCGTCTCCGGGACAGTCGAATTGCACATGAGTTGCGAGCCGGCGTTCGACTATCACCGCGGCACCACCTCGTGGGAGTACTCCGGTCCCGCCTACGGCGAGGCGATCGCCGTCGCCAAGGAGACCGACACCGACACACCCACTCTCAAACTCACCACCGATCTGCGGCTCGGCCTCGAAGGCCGGGAGGCGCGTGCGCGCACCCGACTCGTGGAGGGCGACAACAGGTTCGTCGCCCTCAGCTGGTCACGACAACCGGCCCCGCAGAACTTCGAGGAAGCGGCACAGAAGATGTGGGCCACCAGCGAATCGTGGCGCCAGTGGATCAACATCGGCAGCTTCCCCGACCATCCGTGGCGCTCGCATCTGCAGCGCTCCGCCCTCACCCTCAAGGGCCTGACCTACTCGCCGACCGGCGCGCTGCTCGCCGCAGCGACCACGTCCCTTCCGGAAACCCCTCAGGGGGAGCGCAACTGGGACTACCGCTACGCCTGGGTGCGCGATTCGACCTTCGCCCTGTGGGGGCTCTACACCCTGGGCCTCGACCGCGAGGCCGACGACTTCTTCTCGTTCATCGCCGATGTCTCGGGCATCACCAACGGCGAACGCCATCCGCTGCAGGTGATGTATGGCGTCGGGGGCGAACGCACCCTGGAAGAAGAAGAGCTGACCCACCTCTCGGGCTACGACGGCGCCCAGCCGGTCCGGATCGGCAACGGTGCGTACAACCAGGCGCAGCACGACATCTGGGGCACGATGCTCGATTCGGTGTACCTGAACATCAAGTCGCACGAGACGATTCCCGAGACGCTGTGGCCGGTTCTCAAGGCACAGGTCGAAGAGGCGATCAAGCACTGGCGAGAGCCCGACCGCGGTATCTGGGAAGTCCGAGGCGAACCCCAGCACTTCACCTCGTCGAAGGTCATGTGTTGGGTGGCCCTCGACCGTGGATCCCGACTGGCGACGATGCACGGGGAACGCACCCACGCCCGGGAGTGGGCGGCGATCGCCGAGGAGATCCGTGACGACATCCTCGAACACGGCGTCAACGATCGCGGGGTGTTCACCCAGCGCTACGGCGACGACGCGCTCGACGCCTCACTGCTGCTCGTTCCACTGCTGCGGTTCCTGCCGCCCGACGACCATCGGGTGCGGGCAACGGTTCTCGCCATCGCCGACGAACTCACCGAGAACGAGCTGGTGCTCCGGTACCGGGTGGAGGAGACCGACGACGGCCTCAGCGGCGAAGAGGGCACGTTCACCATCTGCTCGTTCTGGTTGGTGTCGGCCCTGGTGGAGATCGGCGAACTCCCGCGCGCGAAGACGCTGTGCGAACGCCTGCTCTCGTATTCGAGCCCGCTGAAGTTGTACGCCGAGGAGATCGACGCCAAGACCGGACAGCACCTCGGCAACTTCCCGCAGGCGTTCACCCACCTGGCTCTGATCAACGCCGTGATGCACGTGATCCGCGCCGAGGAGGCGGCCCACCAGGCCACGTTCCAGCCCGCGAATCACTGACCGGGCGCGTCGATCCGGTCACCGGCCCTCAGTCGAGCCGCCACTCCTCGTAGGCGCGTGGGTCGTTGATCGGTTCGACGTGCATCGTCACGTTCAGGTCGTCGACCGCGGTGCGCAGTTCGTCCTCGACCCGCTCGGCGAGGTCGTGTGCGCGCTGCACCGACCAGTCGCCGGGCACCAGCATGTGCAGCTGCACGAACCGTTCATGACCCGCCTCGCGGGTGCGGATGTCGTGGAAGTCGATCCGGTCGGCGCGGTGCGCCGCGAGGACCCCGTCGATCGCGGCGCGCTCGTCGTCGGGTAGTGCGGAATCCATCAGCCCCGCACCGGATCGCCACACGAGTCGCCCGCCCACGACGAGGATGTTGATCGCCACCGCGATGGCGATCAGCGGATCGAGCGGCAGCCAGCCCGTCGCGGCCACGAGGAAGACACCGACGACCACCCCGATCGTCGTCCACACGTCGGTCATGAGGTGCTTGCCGTCGGCTTCGAGCGTCACTGACCGATGGCGGCGGCCGGCTCGGATGAGCACCCAGCCGACGACCGCATTGACGACGGTCGCACCGACCGAGATCGCCAGTCCGACACCGACTTCCTCGAGCTCCCGCGGATTGACCAGACGGTCGACGGCCGTGACGATGATGACCACCGCCGCGACGACGATCATCACCCCCTCGAACACCGCCGAGAAGTACTCGGCCTTGGTGTGCCCGAAGTTGTGGCCGCGGTCCGGTGGCTTCGCCGCCACCCGCAGCGCCACGAAAGCACCCACTGCCGCAACGAGATTGACCAGCGACTCGAGCGCGTCGGAGAGCAGACCGACCGAACCGGTGATACGCCACGCGATCAGTTTGAGGCCGATCACGACGATTGCGGTCACGATGCTCAGTACCGCGAACGCCGACAGGTCGCGGCGTGAGGTGCGCGTCGTCGTCATGGCCACACCCCGCTCAGGCCGCGAGCCCCCGGCGCCGCAGCAGGGGGTCTATCCTCGGTCGGCGGCCGATCAGGCCCTCGTGCGCAGCGAGCGGATCGACACTGTCGCCGCGGGAGAGAGTGGCGTCGGCGAAGCGCCGGCCGTTCTCGCGCTGCAGCCCGCCCTCGGCGAGGAACCACTGCTCGGTCTCGGCGTCGAGCACCTCCGACCAGATGTAGCTGTAGTACCCGGCGGAGTAGCCGCCGCCGAAGATGTGGTTGAAGTACGCACTCCGGTAGCGCGGTGGGATCAACTCGGTCCGCAGCCCCGCCGCGGTCAGCGCGTTCGCCTCGAACTCTTCCACGTCGGAGACGTTCGCGGCGTCCTCCACCGACAACCGGTGCCAGGCCAGGTCGAGCGAGGATGCGGCCAGGTATTCGATGGTGCCGTGGGCGGATTCGGCTCCGGCGGACTGCCTCGCGGCCTCGGCGAGCTCGGCCGGGATGGCCTCACCGGTCTCGTGATGACGGGCGTAATTGCCCAACACATCGGGGTGCAGCGCCCACATCTCGTTGACCTGCGAAGGGAACTCGACGAAGTCGCGTGGCACGGAGGTCCCGGACTGCGACGGGTACTCGACCGAGGAGAGCAGGCCGTGCAGCGCGTGTCCGAACTCGTGGAACAGCGTGGTCAGCTGGTCCATCGTCAGCAGGCACGGCCGGCCCGCATCGGGTTTGGTCAGATTCAGCACGTTGACGATGATGGGCTGGGTGTGCAGCACCGACGACTGGTCGACGATGTTGTTCATCCATGCGCCACCACGTTTCGACGGCCGCGCGTAGAAGTCGCCGAGGAACAGCCCGATGCCGGTACCCGCGTCGTCCCGCACCTCCCACGCCCGCACGTCCGGGTGGTACAGCGGCAGATCGGTCAGTTCGACGAAACGCAGGCCGTACAGCTTGTTCGCGGCGTGGAAGACCCCGCGTGTGAGGACCGTGTCCAGTTCGCAGTAGTCCGCGAAGTCGTCCAGCGGAACCGATGACGTCGCACGTCGCTCACGGTCGAGCCAATAAGTGAGGTCGGCGGCCCCGATCGTGGCGTCACCGGCGAACTCGGTCAGACGCGTCAGTTCCCGGCCGCCGGCACGCATCGCCGACGTGTTGAGTTCCCGGAGCATGTCGTCGACGGCGGCGGGGTTCGGAGCGGTCTGCTCGGCGATGACGAACTCCGCGTGATCGCGGTACCCGAGCAACTCGGCGCGCCGGGCACGCAACCGCACGATCTCGAGCACGAGGTCGCGGGTGTCGTGCGCGTTGCCCCGCGCGCAACGGTTGACCGACGCGTCGAAGACGCGTTGCCGCACCTCCGGTTTCGCCAGTTCGGTCAGCACCGATTGGCTGGTCGGCAGTTCCAGGGCCAGTAGGTACCCGGAGTCGTGGCCGGCTTCGGCTGCCGCTCGCCTGGCGGCGGCGATCTGCCCCGAGGAGAGACCGTCGAGGTCGGCGACATCGTCGACGAACACGGCGGAGTCGTTGGTGTCGTCGAGGATCTTCTGGGAGAACGTCGTCGTGAGATAGGCCAGGCGCGAGGCGATCTCACGCATCTCCCGCTGGTCGTCGGCGGGAAGTCCGGCGCCCGCGCGAACCGATTCCCGATAGCGCTTGTCGAGGAGCCGGCGCTGCGGCTCGGCCAGGTCGAGATCGTCGGCACGGTCGTGGAGATCGGAGATGCGTTCGAACAGAACCGGGTTCATCGCGACGGTGTTCGCATGATCGGTGAGGCGAGTGGAGAGCTCCTGCGAGATCTCGTTGCGCTGCGGGTTGGTGTCGGGCCCGACGAGGTTGAAGAAGATGCCCGCGGCACGGGCGAGGTCGCGACCGGACAGTTCCAGCGCCTCGACCGTGTTGGCGAACGTCGGCGGGTGGGTGTCCGAGGCGACCGCATCGACCTCCGCGAGGTGCGACGCCATCGCGGCCGTGAACGCGGGCAGGAAGTCGTCGTCGGAGATGGACGCGAAGTCCGGCAGGTCGAACGGCAGCGAGCTCGGTGCCAGGACCGGGTTCGGCGTCGAGTTGTCGTGTGCGGACAGGGTTTCGGCGCGGTCCATCACTTCCCCTTCGGCTTGTCACCCACCGCATCGGTGGAGAGCGCGGCCACGAACGCCTCCTGGGGCACCTCGACGCGGCCGATCGTCTTCATCCGCTTCTTGCCTTCCTTCTGCTTCTCGAGCAGTTTGCGCTTACGACTGATGTCACCGCCGTAACACTTCGCGAGCACGTCCTTGCGGATGGCCCGGATGTTCTCGCGGGCAATGATCTTGGAGCCGACCGCAGCCTGTACGGGCACCTCGAACTGCTGACGCGGGATCAGCTCTTTGAGCTTGATGGCCATGCGGTTGCCGTACGCGTAGGCGGCGTCCTTGTGCACGATCGCGCTGAAGGCGTCGACGGCCTCACCCTGCAGCAGGATGTCGACCTTGACGAGGTCCGCCTCCTGTTCGCCGGCCTCCTCGTAGTCGAGGCTGGCGTATCCGCGGGTTCTCGATTTGAGCGCGTCGAAGAAGTCGAAGATGATCTCCGCCATCGGCAGCGTGTACCGCAGCTCGACCCGGGTTTCGGACAGATAATCCATCCCCCCGAGCTCGCCGCGACGCGACTGGCACAGCTCCATGATGGCGCCGATGAACTCGCTCGGTGCGATCACCGTCGTCTTCACGATGGGTTCGTAGATGTGGCGGGTCTTGCCCTCGGGCCAGTCCGACGGGTTGGTGACCACGTGTTCGGAACCGTCCTCCATCACGACGCGGTACACCACGTTGGGTGCGGTCGAGATGAGATCCAGGTTGAACTCGCGCTCGAGTCGTTCGCGGGTGATCTCCATGTGCAGCAGGCCGAGGAAGCCACAGCGGAACCCGAATCCGAGGGCCACCGACGTTTCCGGCTCGAAGGTGAGCGCGGCGTCGTTGAGCTGCAGCTTCTCGAGAGCCTCACGCAAGACCGGGTAGTCGGAACCGTCGAGTGGGTACAGCCCCGAGTACACCATCGGCCGCGGCTCGCGGTAGCCCGTGAGCGCCTGCTCGGCGCCCCGGCGGGCGGTGGTGACGGTGTCGCCCACCTTCGACTGGCGGACGTCCTTCACCCCGGTGATGAGGTACCCGACCTCACCCACCCCGAGTCCCTTGGTCGGTTTGGGTTCCGGTGACACGATGCCGACCTCGAGGAGCTCGTGCGTCGTACCGGTCGACATCATCAGGATCTTCTCGCGGGGAACGATCCTCCCGTCGACCACGCGCACGTAGGTGACCACGCCGCGGTAGGTGTCGTAGACGGAGTCGAAGATCATCGCGCGCGCGGGCGCGTCGGCGTCGCCGACCGGTGCGGGGACCGAACGGATCACCTCGTCGAGCAACTCGGTGACCCCGACGCCCGTCTTGCCCGACACCCGCAGCACGTCTTCCGGCTCACATCCCACGATGTGCGCGAGTTCGGCGGCGTAACGGTCGGGATCGGCGGCGGGCAGGTCGATCTTGTTCAGCACCGGGATGATGGTGAGGTCGTTCTCCATCGCGAGGTACAGGTTGGCCAGCGTCTGGGCCTCGATGCCCTGCGCGGCGTCGACCAGGAGCACGGCACCTTCGCACGCCTCCAGCGCGCGCGAGACCTCGTAGGTGAAGTCCACGTGACCGGGGGTGTCGATGAGGTGCAGGACATAGTCTTCATCGCCCTCCGCCGAGGACACCGTCCACGGCAGGCGCACGTTCTGAGCCTTGATGGTGATGCCGCGCTCCCGCTCGATGTCCATCCGGTCGAGGTACTGCGCCCGCATCTGCCGCTCTTCGACGACACCGGTCAGCTGCAACATCCGGTCGGCCAGGGTCGATTTGCCGTGGTCGATGTGCGCGATGATGCAGAAGTTCCGGATGCGCGCCGGGTCGGTGAAGGTTGTGTCGGCGAAGGTGGGAATGGGAACTACTCCTCGAGACGTACAGCTGTGTGGGACCGAACTGTGTGGGGGTACCGACTTGGGGGTACCCGACGGGGACAAGGTTTACCATCAGTTTCTCATGCGAGCCGCGACTCGCGCCCACGGCCACGTCTGCGACGACCCTCGACGCACGCCGGGCGATACGGTGGCAGTCGTGTCCGACTCCTCCGTCACCACCATCGAGAACGACGACGTCGCCGCCGACGTGCACCGACCGGTCACCGCCGCCCGGGCCACGATCGTTCTCGCGCACGGCGCGGGCGGCAACCGCAACGCCGTCATCCTCCGCGCGCTGGCCGACGAGCTGTGCGATCGAGGGTTCGTCGTGGCGCGCATCGACCTGCCCTACCGGCGACGCCGGCCCAAGGGACCGCCCAGCCCATCCACCTCTCCCGCCGACCGCGACGGCATACGTGCCGCATGCGCGGCGTTCCGCACCGAATCCGACGGCCCCCTGTTCGTGGGCGGTCACTCCTACGGCGGCCGACAGGCGTCGATGGCGGTCGCCGAGGACGGCACCGGCCTCGCCGACGGCCTGCTGCTCACCTCGTATCCGCTGCATCCGCCCGGCAAGCCCGACGGGTTGCGCACCGAGCACCTGCCGTCGATCGACGTGCCGACCCTCGTCGTACACGGCAGCACCGACCCGTTCGGCACCACCGAGGAGATGGCCGACGCCATCGCGCTCATCCCCGGTCCCACCCGCATCGTCGAGCTGGAGAAGGTCGGACACGACCTGAATCCGAAGAAGAAACCCACCGCGACCCTGACCGCGGACGCCGTCGACGACTTCCTGATGTCCGCCCAATGACCCCCACCGTGACCGAGGAGACCCGTTCGTGACGAGCCGCAGCATGCGCTCCGCCATCCGCCCGACCGCCGAGCTGGCGCGTCACATCAGCTACTCGCCCGATCTGGACGGTGACGCCGATCCCGGCGAGATCGTATGGACCTGGGTCGCCTACGAGGACGATCCGAACCAGGGCAAGGACCGGCCGGTGCTCGTGGTGGGGCGCGACGGCGGCCCAACCGACGAGGAATCAGCCGACGAGGAATCAGCCGACGGGGAATCAGCCGACGACGGACTGGCCGGCAACGTGCTGGGTCTCATGCTGTCGAGCAAGGACCACCACGGTGAGGGCAACTGGTTCGCCGTCGGGTCGGGCTCCTGGGACTCGCAGAACCGGCCGAGTTCCGTGCGGCTCGACCGGGTGCTCGTCGTCGACGCCGACGGAATCCGTCGCGAGGGCGCCGTACTCGACCAGCGGCGCTTCGATGCGGTCGCGGAGCAACTGCGCGACCGATACGGCTGGCGGTAGCAGGCTCCCCGTGAGCAGGCTCCGGATCTCGCTCAGGCGAGTCGCGTGATCTCCACGATCACATCGAGATCCGTGGCGCCGCCCCCGGTGTAGATGCCCTTCAGCGGAGACACATCCGCGTAGTCGCGGCCGACACCCACCGAGACGTGCTGTTCGGTGATCGGGGTGTCGTTGGTCGGGTCGTATCCCCACCAGCCGCCCGTCCAGGCCTCGATCCAGGCGTGACTCTGTCCCTGCACGGCCTTGTCGACGGTGGCATCGGGTTCGGGATGCAGATAGCCGGAGACGTACCGGGCCGGGATGCCCAGACCGCGCAGCATCAACAGTGTCAGGTGCGCGTAGTCCTGGCACACCCCTTTGCGATCGCTCCACGCGTCGACCGCGGTGGTGTGCACACCCGTCGTGCCGGGGACGTACTCCATCTCGGTGTAGATGAAGCGGCACACGGCCTCGACGGCCTCCTGGGGATTCAGGCCCTTGGTCACCTTCTTCGCGGTCGAGAGCAGCTGCCGGTTCCGTGCGACGAACTGTGTGTACGACAGCATCTCGTCGTAGCGGTCCTTGACGGCCTCGCTGTTGATGTCGTCCCACGACACCTGATCGTCCTCGGCCGGACGCACACCGCGGTCGGTCTCCACGACAGACAGGCCCGACACCTCGAGTTCCTCATGCGGCGCGTGCAGGTCGAACGCGGTGACCGCCGTGCCCCAGTAGTCGGTGTAGCGGTACGACCTCGTGGCGGGCACCGTTTCGACGCGGTTGACGATGACGTTCTGCCGCGCGTCACTGCGCGGTGTCAGCCGGGCTTCGTTGTACGACGAGGTGACCGGACTGTGGTAGGCGAATCCGGTGGAATGGACGACGCGCAGACGCCAGCTCACAGCTCACTCTCCTCGATGATCTGGCCCTCGCTCGCGCGGGCATCGGCCCACGAGACATACGGCGACACATGGAAATACTGCTTGGTGACCGCTTCGTTGACCGCCCGGCACGTGTCCTGCAGGTCGACGAGGCGGTCCTGGAGATCGTCGAGCAGCTTCCCCGGTTCGAGGAACTCCAGCGAGCTCCGCGCGCGACCGAGGAGCAGCTGGGCCTCGGCCTGGGCGCCGACACGGCTCGGTCCCTTCTCGAGTTGGCCGAGGTTGCGTTCGGCGACACTCAGCGCATGGAAGATCGACCGCGGGAACAGTCGGTCGAGGAGCATGAACTCGACGATGTTCTCCGCGTCGAGCACCCCGCGGTAGGTACGCAGGAACGTGTCGTGCCCACCCGCGGACACCAGCACGTTGACCCAGGCGGGCGACGACGTGCGATCCCCCGCGCGCGACAACAACATCCGGATCGTCATGTCGACGCGCTCCACCGAACGCCCGAGCAACAGGTACCGGTATCCGTCGTCGTGACTCAGGGTGGCGTCGGCGAGTCCGGCGAACATCGCCGCCCGGTTCTTGACGTAGGAGAGGAACTCATGCGGACCCAGGCGACGGGAGCGTCGCTCGGCGCCGTCGAGACCGTTGTAGGTGGTGTTCAGACACTCCCACAACTCGCTGGACGTGACCTCACGTGCGCCGCGGGCGTTTTCACGCGCCGCGCGGATGAGATCGACGATCGACCCCACCGCGTCGGCGTCGTAGGCCACGCGCTCGGTCAGCGACCAGACGTCGAGTTCCTCGTCGGTCTCCGGCGCTGCGAGGCCCAGCACCTGGATGATCAGCCGCGCCTGACGGTCCACGTCGACGGTCGTGTCCTCGAGTAGTTGATGGATCGCGACGTCGAGGATGCGCGCCATGTCGTCGGCGCGTTCGACATAGCGGCCGATCCAGTACAGGGATTCGGCGTTGCGCGCCAGCATCATCGGACGTCACCGCCTTGTTGCTGCTGCGTCATGGCGCCCAGCTGTTGCTGCTGAGACATGGTGCCCTGCTGCTGTTGCTGGGTCTGGGTGTGCACCGGGTCGGGCGCGCTCTCGGCCGGCCGTGCCGCGGCGACGCCGCTGGTGGTCACGACCTTGGCGCCGGACAGTTCGCGATCACCTTCGGAGCTACGCGAGGCCAGGACCCAGGTATCCTTGGAACCGCCACCCTGACTGGAGTTCACGACCAGCGATCCCTCGGGCAGCGCCACGCGGGTGAGGCCGCCGGGCAGCACCCACACCGACTCACCGTCGTTCACGGCGAAGGGTCGCAGGTCCACATGGCGCGGACGGATGTCGTCGCCGATCTTCGTGGGGACCGTCGACAGCTGCACCACCGGCTGGGCGATCCACCCGCGCGGATCGTTGCGAACCTTCCGCGCCAACGCATCCAGTTCGGCGCCCGTGGCGTCCGGGCCGAACACGATGCCGTAACCCCCGGACCCCTCAACGGGTTTCACCACGAGCTCGTCGATGCGATCGAGGACTTCCTCGCATTCCTCCGGCAACCAGCACCGCAGCGTGTCCACGTTCTGCAGACTCGGCTTCTCGCCGAGGTAGTACTGGATGATCTCGGGCACATAGGTGTAGATCAGTTTGTCGTCGCCGACGCCGTTGCCGACGGCACTGGAGATCACCACGTTCCCGGCGCGTGCGGCGTTGAGCAGCCCGGCCACCCCGAGCATCGAATCGGGCCGGAACTGCATCGGATCGAGGTAGTCGTCGTCGATGCGTCGATAGATGACGTCGACCCGCTGCTCACCTTCGGTGGTGCGCATGTAGACGATGTTGTCGCGGCAGAAGAGGTCACGCCCCTCGACCAGCTCCACGCCCATCAGGCGGGCGAGCAGCGAGTGCTCGAAGTAGGCCGAGTTGGCGACTCCCGGTGTGAGCACGACGATGTTGGGGTCGGCCTCGTTGAATGCCGCCGACGCGCGCAGGGCGCGCAGCAGATGACTCGGGTAGTCGGCGACCGCACGCACCCGATGCTTGGAGAACAGATCCGGGAACACCCGGGCCATGGCCCGACGGTTCTCGAGGACGTAGGACACCCCCGACGGGGAGCGGAGGTTGTCCTCCAGCACCCGGAAGTCACCGTTCTCGTCACGGATGAGGTCGATGCCGGCGACGTGGATTCGAACACCGTTGGGCGGGCGGATGTTTGCCGCCTGGCGGTGGAAGTGCTCGCAGGAGTGGACGAGCCGCTTGGGCAGTACGCCGTCGCGCAGGATCTCCTGCTCGCCGTAGATGTCGTCGAGGAACAGTTCGAGCGCCTGGACACGCTGGGTGATGCCGGCCTCGAGCTTGCTCCACTCCGCGGCCGAGATCACGCGCGGCACAACGTCCAACGGAAACGGGCGCTCTTTGCCCGACAGCGAGAAGGTGACACCTTGATCGAGGTAGGCCCGACCCAGCGCCTCGACGCGCGCCTCCACGAGGTCGGACTGATCCTCGTCGGCCATGGCCTTGTAGATGCCGCGGTACGGGGTGCGCACCTCTCCGGCGGCATCGAACATCTCGTCATATGCCTTGCCGTACGGCCCTTTTGCATATCCGGCGAAGTTGCCGGTGAAGTTGTCCGCGGACGTCGACTTCGCCGACTTCCCGCCCGAGCCAGAGCCTTTCGCCGCGCCGGCACGGCCGGACGCCGCCCGGCCTGATGAGTTCGGTGATGCCGCTTTGGCGGCTGCGGACTTACGCGCCGCCTTCTTGGCGGGCGCACTGGTCGATGCGGGGGTCATAAACTGCCATGGTGCTACAAATCGTCGGGATCGGCAGGACGTCGACCGGCCGTGTCACGTGCGGACTTTCCCGGCACCTCGCGGCCGGGAGGATCAGCGCGACCGGCGTGCGGCGATCATACGCCGCTTGACTCGACGCAGGACGTTTGCCGCTCGCGTTCGTGCTCGCGGGCCGACCTTCGGCAGCGGAGCCGCGAGCACCATCGCCGCGACCGTGTCGAGGGCGACATCGAGCACCGCGGTGTCCGTGGGCGCCGGGACGTCGGATGCCACGTGCTGCGGCGACACGGCGAGATCGGTCAGATCACCGACGACGTCGTATCCCGCCGCCCGCACCGCGTCGACCATGCGCTCGGACTGGCCGGCCGCCCACTGGCGGTGCTTCGCGGAGAGTCCCTGGGGTGGGCCCGAGGGCGCCTCGAACAGGATCTCGCCGATCAGCTGACCCTTGATGATCCGCTCGTATCGGCGCCATTCGATGACGTCGGGCTGCAAGCGGCGGTTGAGGCCGCGGAGGAATTCGGCCTGCGCCGCCGAGAGCGAGCTGTTGAGACTCGGCACCGGAATGCGCAGCGGTGTCGGATCGATCTCCATGACCCGCAGGAACCGATCCCAGAGCGTGTCACCGGCAGGGGCCCCGCGACCCGGCACGGTCACGACGTGAACCCGTTCGGGACCGACGCACCGCGCCCAGCGCTCGAGGATGCCGATGTAGTCCTGGAACTCCCAGAAGGGTTCCTCCTCGATCGGTTCGCCGCCGACGGGCGCTCCGTGCGCAAGTCCCCCGGCGGCGTAGGCCACCGAATCGACGAACTCGTCGAACGAGGCCCGGCGCTGGTTCTTGACGTTCTCCTGCCACACCGACGGGAGCTGACGCGCCAGATCCCGGACCGTCGCGATGACATGGACCTCGTCGGCGAAGGACAGATCGGCCATCAGGCGCTCGATCTGCTCGCCGGTCGCCGTGCTGTACAGCTCGTGTGACAGCAGGGAGATCTGCGGCCAAGCACGGATCTGCCCCAGCATCTTCGGCCACGTCCCGGCGAAGGCCGGGTCCACCCAGTCCAGGTAGCGCTCGGGTTGCAGGTGGACGGCGGCGTGGAAGTGATCGGAGATCACATTGCCCGGATAGAGCAGTCCGGACGACTGCAGGGCCAGGTCGCGGTTTCGCCAGAGGCGATCCTGCAGATGCGTGGTGCCGGTCTTCGGCAGGCCGATGTGTACGTAAACGACGGACATGATGCGTCCACCGTAGACATAAGTTCACGATGATTCTTAGTGCCCTCGGGCACTGCCGGGCCGGGCCGTCGCGCGGATTTTGGGCTGGATGAGCCGACTGGTAATGTGGTCCGCTGTTGCGGTGATGCCGCGGAGACTCTTCGCGTGCCGACACCGCCCGGTGCGAGCAGGGCCATCTCGGTCACCGCCCGACCACGAACAGACAGACATATCCACCAGCAACGACAGAGGTAGACACGCGTGGCAAACATCAAGTCTCAGATCAAGCGCAATCGCACCAACGAAGCGAACCGCCAGCGCAACCAGTCGGTGAAGTCGGCGCTCCGTACCGCGATCCGCAGCTTCCGTGAGGCTGTCGAGTCCGGCGACAAGGACAAGGCCGCCGAGCTCGGCCAGACCGCGAGCCGCAAGCTCGACAAGGCTGCCAGCAAGGGTGTCATCCACGCCAACCAGGCAGCCAACAAGAAGTCGGCCATCGCTCTCGCGGTCAACAAGCTCTGATCTGAGCCTGCCCGGCCCCGGCCGGACCGTCGGCACCGCCGACATATCTTCATATCCTCTTCGCTCACCCCGGCAGCATCCACGCGGTTGCCGGGGTGATCGTCGTTCGCCAGGCCGTCAGCTCCGACGACGCCCGTCGGGTCTGAGGTCTGCGACGGCTGCAACGGCGTGGGTGAGGCTGTAGTCGGGGTCCGCGGCCTGACCCTTCACGTCGGCGTTGAGCGCGGCGACCACGCCGACGGCCCGCGCGATCGATTCCGAATCCCACGCCTTGGCCTTGGCCTGGACGTTCTTGACCCGGTTCGGCGGCATGCCCAATTCGCTCGCCGCGGCGAAGTGATCGATCGACCCCATGGGCCGGACCCGCGCGATGGCATGCACGGCCTCGGCAAGGGCGTCGGCGAGCAGCACGCGCGGAACGCCGTGGTGCAGCGCCCAGGCCAGCGATTCGAGTGCTCCCGCCCGGTCGCCGGTCACCGCACGGTCGGCGACCTCGAAGCCGGTGACCTCTGGGCGCCCCTGGTAGTACAACCGCACGGTGTCGCGGTCCACCTTCCCGCCGGTGTCGGCGACGAGCTGGGCGCAGGCAGCAGCCAGCTCGCGCAGTTCGAAGCCGACCCCCTCGACGACCTGCTCGACCACCTCTGCGCTGACCTTCACGCCGAGTGCGCGGAACTCGTTGCGTACGAAAGCCATCCGATCCGACGGCCACTTCGGCGCAGCTGTCGCGTGTTCGACCGCGCCCGCCTTCTTCAGCGCGGGCACCATCGACTTGGCCCGTCCGCCTCCGTGGTGCACCACCATCAGGGTGATGCCCTCGGGCAGCGAGGACGCGGTCGCGGTCAGGAGCGCCGCGGGCTCTTTGCCCGCGTCGGCCGCGGCCTCGACGACGACGACCCGTTCCTCGGCGAACAGCGACGGGCTCAGCAACTCGGCGAGCTCGTGCTCGCTCACGTCGCCCGCACGCACCCGGGTCACCGGGACCGGAATACCCGCCTCCGTCGACGCGGCCTCGGCGACGGCGGAGATCACCCGACCGGTCAGGAAGTCGTCGTCTCCGAGCAGCAGGTGCAGGCGTTCGGTCACGCGCCAATGGTGCCAGATGCCCCCGACGACGGTGAGACGGACGCGACCGCAATCGAATACGACAAACTGGACACCCGCGTCAGGTGCGTGAATTCCCTCGCTCACCGCTCGCTACCGTGAGATCCGCCAGAGTTCCATCAGCGGATCAGGAGACGTCCACGTGACAGTCGAGCACCCCGGCACCGAGACAGGTGCGGACACCGACGAGGGGTATCAGCGCGGGCTGACCGCGCGCACGGTCCAGATGATCGCGATCGGTGGCGCCATCGGCACCGGCCTGTTCTACGGTGCGGGCGGGGCCATCGAGAAGGCGGGGCCGGCACTCATCCTCGCGTACGCGCTCGCCGGGCTGGCCATCTTCATCGTGATGCGTGCCCTGGGCGAGCTCCTCATCTACCGCCCCATCTCCGGCGGCATCAGTGAGTACGCCGACGAGTTCCTCGGACGGTTCGCGGGATTCAGTCAGGGCTGGACCTACTGGGCGGTGTGGACGACGACCTGCATGGCGGAGATCACCGTCGCCGGCAAGTACATCAACTACTGGTGGCCGTCGATACCGGTGTGGGTGACCGCCCTGGTCGCCCTGGTCATCCTGTTCGGCGCCAACCTGATCTCCGTCGGGGTGTTCGGTCGCGCCGAGTTCTGGTTCTCGGCGATCAAGGTGACCGCCATCCTGGGCATGATCATCGTCGGTATCGGGGTGCTCCTGCCGATCGCCGGCCTGGGCCCCGAATCCGGGCCGTCGGTGACGAACCTCTGGAACGACGGTGGCTTCTTCGCCACCGGATTCAGCAACGCCATGCTCAGCCTGCAGATCGTGATGTTCGCCTACGTGGGCGTCGAACTCGTCGGCGTCACGGCGGGCGAGGCGCAGAATCCACGGGTGACGCTCCGCAAGGCGATCAACTCCGTCCCCTTCCGCATCGGCATCTTCTATGTCGGGTCGCTGTTCGTCATACTCTCGGTGCGCAGCTGGAAAGACTTCCAGGCGGGCCAGAGTCCGTTCGTCTCCGTGTTCTCCTACATCGGCATCCCGGGCGCGGCCGGCATCGTCAACTTCATCCTGCTGACCGCCGCGCTCTCGTCGTGCAACTCGGGTATCTACTCCACCGGTCGTATGCTGCGCTCCCTCGCCCACACCGGCGACGCCCCCCGCCAGTTCACCAAGCTGTCGAACCGGAAGGTCCCGGCCGCGGGCATCGCCCTCAGCGCCGCCGTGATGGCGATCGGCGTCGTGGTGAACGTGATCGACCCCGAACACGCCTTCGCCTACATCACCGCGGTCTCGACGGTCGGCATCATCGTCATCTGGTCGACGATCCTCATCTGCCAGATGGCCTACCGCCGCAAGGTGGCACGCGGTGAGCTCCCCCGGTCGGACTATCGGGTCCCGGGAGCCCCGGTGACGACCTGGCTCGCGCTCGCCTTCCTCGCCCTCGTCTTCGTCCTGCTGTTCTTCGACCACGACGGCCGGATCGCTCTAGTGGTCGGCGCGGTGTGGTTCTCCGCCGTCGGCATCGGGTACCTGGCGTGGAACCGCGCCGCGGGGCGGCCTGCCCAATCCGGGGACCGCCTAATCGAACGGTGACGGGACGTCCACACTCGCCCAACTCACCCCACCGAGGGTGCGCGCGCACCACACCATCCACCAGAGTTCGGGTGCGAGCGCCCGTATCAGCAGTTCCGCGACGAGGGCGCCGGGGCCGTCCGGCGGCCCGATCGCGCCGATCAGCGCGGCGAGCGTGCCGACCACGCTGATGACCGCCACCACCGGGGCGACGAGAACGTTGGCGACGATCCCGACGACGGAGAACCGCCCGGTGACGGCCACGACGATGGGTGCGGTCACCACCTGAGCGGTCACGGCCATCGCGATCACCTCGGCGACGCCCGGCGGACAACGCCACTGTCTCAGCCGATCACGGAGACGCGGTGCCCAGATGACGATCGCGCAGGTCGCGGCGACCGACAGCGCGAACCCCGGTTGCAGGGCGAGCTCGGGCCACCACAGCAGACCGCCGACCACCGCCGCGCCCAGTGCCGGAAACGACTGTGCCCGTCGTGATGTGAACAGAGCGAGGACACCCACCGCTCCCATCAGCGCGGCGCGCAGCACACTCGGCGAGGGTCGGACGAGAATGACGAACCCGACGATCACCACCAGGCCGGCGATCGCGGCCACCCGCGGCGGCACACCTACGCTCCGGACCACGAGAAGTGCCGCGCCACAGACGATGGCGAAGTTGCTGCCGCTGACCGCCGTGAGGTGGCTCAACCCGGCGTCGCGGAAGTCTTCCCGCAGCTGTTCGTCCAGTGCGCTTTCGTCGCCGAGGACGAGACCCGGCAACAGGCCCGCCGATTCCGGCCCCAGCCCGCGCGCGGCCACTGTCCGCAACCGCTCCCGGATCGCCCCCGCACCGAGCTCATAGGCGGGCGGACCGCCCACCGTCCGCGGTTCTTGCGCGGTCAGGCTTGCGACGAGCAGCGAATGATCCGGCGGGGGCCGGACACGAACCACCGCGACGACACGTTGCCCCGGCAGCAGACCCAGCCATGCCCTCGCGTCACCCATCAGCTCCGCCGGCGCCTCCGGAACGGGCCGGGCACCGACCTGCTCGACGTCGACGCGCACCCGGGCGCGGCCCGTCCGCGGACCGCCGACAGGCGTCGGGTCGCCGCGCAGCGTCATGACCACCGTCGCCTTTCCGGATTCCGCGCGCAGCGGATGATCGGCGCGCGCCTCCTGCCTCAGTGACAGCGACGTCGCACACATCGCGGCCAGCCCGGCCGCGACGACGACCAGACCGATGGTCTCCCAGCCGATTCGGCCCATCACGCACGCGCCGGTGCCCACCACCGCGATAGCCCCGGCGCCGACCGCGAGACCGATGGTCGTCGCGGACGACGCGAGCAGACCCGCAGCGGTCACCGACCAGACCACCACGGCCGGCAACAACAGCCGGAAGTCCATCCGTCAGACCGTCACGAGGTCGCGAAGCCTGGCCAGGCGCGCGGGACCGATCCCGTCGACCTCGGCGAGCTGGTCCACGGAAGCGAAGCGGCCGTTGGATTCTCGCCACGCGAGGATCGCCTTGGCGGTCACCGGCCCGACGCCCGGCAGGTCGTCGAGGTCGGCCTCTGTCGCGGTGTTCAGGTTCACGAGGCCGCCCGCTCCGCCGGGCGGATCAGCAACGCCCGCACCATCCGCCGGTGCGCCCGACCCGGCGGATCCGCCCGGCGTCGCAGGCGAACCCGATGCGCCGACGACCGCGCTGCGCAACGACATCCGACCCTCACCACCGGAGTAGCCGACGAGGATCTGATCACCGTCGCGAAGCACCTGCGCGAGGTTCAGCGACAGCAGATCGGCGTCCCTGCGCGCGCCGCCCGCACGGTCGATCGCCTCCGCAACCCGCGCTCCTGCCGCGAGGCGTACGAGGCCCGGCTTGTTCACCAGGCCGACGACACTGACCACCATCGGGGACGGAGTCGACGGAACGGGCGCAGAAGTACCGCCCTGGGGCGTCGGGAGCGACGACGATCCGGCGACCGCTCCGAAATCCACCACCGGCGCCGTGTCAGCACCCCGGAAGAGACCGAAAGCCGCGACAGTACAGGCGATCACGCCGACGGCGATGAGCGCGATGGCCGCCGGGGGTGCCACCGCGAAACGTCGCCGGTCGACGACACCATCGTCGCCGGGGTCGTCGTCATGGTCGTATCCCGCACGCCCGCCCGAGGAACGGTCCGTAGTGTCGAGCCAGGTGGGCATACCACCTATCCCCCACCCCGGATGGTCGGGCTCCGGCTCGACCGATCCCGGATCGACGACTCCTGGGACGGGCGCACCCGGTTCCTCGCCTTCAGCTGCGCCATGAGATGGAAAGCCATCGAGGTCAGATGACGTCGACTCGGCTCGACGGCCTGGGGACTCCACCCTCGGCCCGAGTCTGTCCAGTGGACTCCGCCGGCCTGTTGCGCTCATGAGGCCACACGCTAGGCGCGCCGCACGTCGTCACCGGACGAGTCCGGTCATGGCCACCGCAATCTGTGGACGGTTCGCAACCCTGTGGATGGGCCGCTGAGTGCTGCGCCGCTCCTCAGGCGGTGTCGAGGCCCTCGATCGGGTCCAGGTGGGCGGCCAGGACGATGCCGACTGCGCCGGGACCCACATGACTTCCCAGAATCGGGCCCAGGTCGACGGTCAGCTCGGAGGTGACGACCCGCAATCGGCCGTGCACCGCGGCACGCAGTTCCTCGGCGACGTCCGGGCTCTGACAGTGCTGGATGCCGACGGTGACCGCACGTCCGCCGGCCGAGTCGACCGCGGCGTCGACCATCTTGTCCAATGCCTTGGAGAACGTACGGTGTCGCTCCCTCAGCGTGAGGGTGCCGTCGACCATGTGCAGGATGGGTTTGATCGACAGGGCCGACCCGAAGAGTTTGCCGGCCGCGCTGATCCGTCCGCTGTTGCGGAGGTTGTCGAGTTGCTGCACGCACAGCAGCGAATCGACCGTCGCCGCCTGGCGGATCGCGGACTCGTAGACCCGATCGCGATCGGCACCGCCCGCTGCTGCCTGCGCCGCGGCGATGGTGGTGAAACCCACTGCCAGACCGACGGATCGGGAATCGACGACGCGCACCTTGCCGGAGAACTTCTCCGCGGCCATCCGGGCCGAACTCCAGGTGCCGGACAATCGCCGCGACATGTGCACCGCGACCACCCCGTCGCCCGCACTGTCCTCGAGCGCGGCCTCGAAATACTCCGCGAGGTCGTTCGGATTGGCGCCCGAGGTCGTCACTCCGGGGGTCGTCACGATGTCGGCGGGGATGTCGTCGACACCCTCGCGATAGTCCTTGTCCTCGACGTTGACGTGCAGGGGGACCTGCCGGATTCCGTAGTGCTCGGTGACCGACCGCGGCAACCGGGACGAGGAGTCTGTGACGACGACGACAGGCACGGGTCTACGTTAACCGGTTCACGCGACGGCCCCGACACGGGAGTCGACTCGCTCGGCGCCACCAGGGGCTCCGGCCACTCACCCGCGAAGGGCGGCCTCGACGACCGGGATCACCCGATCGGCGATCTGCCGATGACACGCGAACCCCCAGTGGATGCCGTCGGGGTTCATCTCGGCGCCCGGATCGTCGAACGAGTCGCGGGTCGTCGGGTAGAAGTCGACGCACGGCAGGTCGTGGTCGGCAGCCCAGCGCGCCATGGCGGCGGTGGTGGGGATTCGACCCGTATGGACGTAGCCGTAATACGGGCTGCGATGCGTCGGCGGCAGACACACGACGACGGGCAGGTCCGGACGCAGGTGTGTGAGCGCCTCCCGGATCTTCTCGAGGTACTCGACCGTGACCCCGGGCGGCAGTGCCAACGGCCAACCGAGACGGGAGCCGCGCGGCTGCACCCACGCGTAACCGTCCCGAATCCACTGCCGCAGCCGGTTCGGACGGACGTACCGGATCTGTTCGCGGAACGCGGTCGGCAGCGGCGACGGCAGGGTGTCCATCCCGCCGAAGGCGAGGACCACGACATCGGCGTGCGGCACCGTCGCCCAGATGTTCGGGTCCTGCGTCAGCGCCCACCACACATCCCGACTCGTCCACCCGATCCGCCCGAACAGACGCACCGGACGCCCCAGATCGGCGCCGACGAGCGAAGGCCAGATGTTCGGATCGTCCGCAGGCAGCCCGCCTTTCGGCCCGTAGTAGGCCAACGAATCCGACAGCACCAGGATGCTGCGCCGGTCCGTTCCGGACACATTCACGGGCCGGTCCCCACGGGGTGCTGGGTCGGTCACTGCACCGCGGGGTCGGAATCCTCGGCCGAGGCGTTCCACACGTCGAGCCGCCAGCGCGGGAGCTCACCCGGCTTGGCGTGACCCGACAACTGGACCCAGCTGGTGTTCGCGAGGCCACCGAGGGCGGGCCAGTTCTCCACCGGCAGACCGAGCAGTGCCGCCGTCATCGCGGCGATGACCCCGCCGTGTGCGACGAGTACGACAGGAGCCTCGGCGCTGTCTCCGACACCCCACTCCGGTAGCTGCTCGATGAGTTCGTCGACCAGCGGGGTGGCCCGCTGGGCCACGTCCACACGACTCTCCCCGCCCGGCGGCGTCCAGGTGGCGTCGTCGCGCCAGACCGCACGCGCCCCGGGCATGACATCGTCGACGTCCAGATGGGTGAGGCCCTGCCACTCGCCGAGATGCGTCTCACGCAGCCGCACATCGGTTGTCACCGGCAGACCGGTGCGCTCGGCCAGCGCTTGCGCGGTGTCGCGGGCCCGGCGCAGATCCGACGACCAGATCACCAGCGGCTGACGCTTCGCGAGCTCGACGGCCGCCGAGTTCGCCTGCCGCACACCGAGCTCGGAGAGGTCGGTATCGAGCTGACCTTGCATCCGGCTCGCCGCGTTGTACTCGGTCTGCCCGTGGCGCAACAGGATCAGCCGACGGACGATGGGGGTCAGCCGCTCGACAGCGGTGTCGTGCGAATCCGGACCGCCACTCACGAGAGTCCGTCCACCTCGATGACCGGGCAGTCCTTCCACAGGCTCTCCAGCGCGTAGAAGCGCCGTTCATCCGTGTGCTGGATGTGCACGACGATGTCGGCATAGTCCAGCAGCGCCCAACGACCCTCGCGGGTGCCCTCTCGACGGAGCGGCTTGTGTCCGGCCTCCCGCAGCTTCTCCTCGACCTCGTCGACGATCGAATTGACCTGTCGCTCATTGTCCGCCGAGGCGATGACGAAGGCGTCGGTGATGACCAACTGCTCCGACACATCGATCACGGTCACCTCATGGGCGAGCTTCTCGGCAGCGGCCAGTGCCGCCACCTTCGCCATCTCGATTGCTTCCGCTGACGCAGTCACTCAAGTCCTCTCGTTCACTTGTCGCTTGTCTCGCCCACGCGCCGAATCGATTCGGCGGCTTCGGGGTCATGCTTCTCGGGGCGGTTGGCACCGGGGAGGGCCGGGGCGGACACACCCGGTGACGACGCGCGTGCCGCGCGATACAGCTTGCGCTTCGCGATGTACTGCACGACGCCGTCGGGGACCAGGTACCAGACCGGCCGCCCCTGCGATGCCCGCGTGCGGCATTCGGTGGACGAGATCGCGAGCGCCGGGATCTCCAGCAGGTGCAGGGTGTCCTCGGGCATCGCCTCGAGATGGTGGGCCAGGTGTTTGGCGTCGAGCTCGTATCCCGGGCGGCTCACCCCGACGAACCTGGCGAGGCCGAACAGTTCTTCCCAGTCCTGCCACGAGAGGATCGATTCGAGCGCGTCGGCGCCGGTGATGAAATACAGCTGCGCATCCGGAAGCAACGCCCGCAGGTCGCGCAAGGTGTCCACGGTGTAGGTGTCGCCGTCGCGGTCGATGTCGACACGGCTCACGCTGAACTGCGGATTGGAGGCCGTGGCGATGACGGTCATCAGGTAGCGGTCCTCGGGTGGACTCACCGTGGTGAGTTCGCCGATCTTCTGCCACGGACGACCCGTCGGGACGAAGATGACCTCGTCGAGCGCGAACCGGTGAGCGACCTCGCTCGCCGCCACGAGGTGACCGTTGTGGATCGGATCGAACGTGCCACCCATGACACCTATACGGCGCGCGCGAGGGCGGTCGGGTGACATGGACGGTCAGTCTACGCGTCGATCACCTGCTCAGACTCGGCGCGGGGATCAGATCGGCAGCAGGTCGGCGATGACGGTGCCGAGCTGGCCGGCGTTGCGGCACTCGAACATGTCGATGACCTCCGCGTAATCGGTGGCGATCGAGTCGCCCGTCCCCCAGTGCTGCTCGGCCTCCGGGTTGAGCCAGTAGGCATGGCGCGCGCGCTGCACCAGCTCGCGCAGGGCGTCGGCGTGCGGGTCGTGATAGTTGTTGCGGGCATCCCCGAGAACGAGCAGCGCACCCCGGTGGGTCAGTGAGTCGCCGTAGTCACTGACGAAGCCCGCGAGCATGTTTCCGTAGTCCGAATGTCCGTCGCGCGTCGATATCCGTGCGGTGGAGATCATGTGGTGCATCGCCGCGCCGAAGTCCTCCTCACCGTGGTCGAAGAAGTCGGTCACCTCGTCGACGGTGTCGACGAACGCGAAGACACGGACCTTCGAGAACTGCTGGCGCAGCGCGTACACCAATCGCAGCGTGAACTGGCTGAACCCCGCGACGGATCCGGACACGTCGCAGATGATGGTCAGCTCGGGACGGCCGGGCCGCGGTTTGCGATGACTGAGTTCGATGGGCACACCACCGGTCGACATCGACGCCCGCAGTGTCTTGCGGACGTCGACCGCACCGCGGTGGGCGCGGCGTCGTCGCGTCTCGAGTTTCGCGGCGAGCAAGCGGGCCAGCGGCTCGATTGTCTTGCGGATCTCCACCTGCTCTTTGGCACCTGCCGACAGGAAGTTCACTTTCTCCGGCAGGGGCGGAACGGCGTAGGCACCGACCTTGTCCCGGCCGTTGCGGTCGGCCATGCGCCGCTGCGTCTCCCGCTCGATCGCCGCGCGCAGATCGTCGGCCCTCTTGCGCGCCGCCTGGCGGTACATCGGCTCGGTGCCGGCCCGTGACCCCTCGTCACCCTCGCCGCCCGCCATCGCCGCCGCGATCTTCGCGATCAACGTCTGCGGGCTGACCGCCGACAGTGCCTGGTAGGCCGAGAACGCCTCGCCCTTGGTGGACCCGTATCGACCGAGTTCGTCGACGATCATCGCGATCGCCTGGTCGAGCCGCCCGTCGTTGGCGGCCGAATCGTCGGCGAGGAGCTCGGCGAGCAACTCCCGAACCGCCTCCACATCGAGTGCGCCGTCTTCGTCGCGCGGGAGATCCTCGGTGACCGTGCGCATTCCGGCGCCGATCGGGAACCACAGGTCGAAGACCCGATCGAACACACCCCGGTGCGCATGGTCGACGAGAAGCGTCGTGGCCAGCCCCTCACGGAGTCGCGGACGTTCCAGCAGGTCGAGAACCTCCATCGCGCTCGCGGCGTCGATGAGCCCCGACGGCCCCACCACGATCCCGCGGCGACGCAACTCGTCGACGAATTCGGTGAGGTGCGCGACGAGCGGAGCCGTCATCAGCCCAGCTTGAGTTCTTTGAGTGCCGTCTTCAGATCTGGCCGGTGCTTGAGCACCACGCCCAGGGTCCGCGCGATCAGCCCGTCGTCGAGGCCCCCGCCCTTCGCGGTCGCCTTCTCCCCCGCACCCAGCGCGAGCAGCGTGTTGGCCCAGTCGATGGTCTCGGCCACAGACGGTTTCTTACGGATGTCGAGCGTGCGCAGGACTCCGACGATGCGTACCAGCTCGGCGCTGAGCGATTCCGACAGATTCGGGACCCGCGACGCGAGGATCTGCTTCTCCCGCTCGGCATCAGGGAAGTCGATGTAGAGATACAGACAGCGCCGCTTGAGCGCCTCGGACAGTTCACGCGTGGCGTTGGAGGTCAGCAGCACGATCGGGCGTCGTTGCGCGGCAACGGTTCCCATCTCCGGAATGGTGATGGCGAAATCGCTGAGCACCTCCAGCAGCAGGCCCTCCACGTCGACGTCGGCCTTGTCGACCTCGTCGATGAGCAGCACCGTGGCGCCCTCGCGGGAGATCGCCTTCAACAACGGTCGTGGCAGCAGGAACTCGTCGGAGAAGATGTCGGTCTTCGCCTCGTCCCACGCACGGGTGCCGGTGGCCTGGATGTGCAGGATCTGCTTGGCGTGATTCCACTCGTAGAGGGCCCGCGCCTCGTCGATGCCCTCGTAACACTGCAGCCGGATGAGCTCGGCGTCCGTCGCCGCCGCGATCGAACGGGCCAACTCGGTCTTGCCGACGCCGGCGGGCCCCTCCACCAGCAGCGGCTTGCCGAGACGGTCGGCGAGGAAGGTCGACGTCGCGGTGGCATCGTCGGCGAGGTATCCCGTGTCGCGCAACCGCGTGACGACGTCGTCGACGGCGGTGAACGACGGCACCACCGCGGGCCCGGCGCCCGTGTACTCCGCCATCAGGCCGGCCGCACGTGGCCGTTGCCCCAGACCACCCATTTGGTCGAGGTCAGCTCGGGCAGGCCCATCGGACCGCGAGCATGGAGTTTCTGGGTGGAGATGCCGATCTCGGCGCCGAAACCGAACTGCTCCCCATCGGTGAACGCGGTCGACGCGTTGACCATCACCGCTGCGGCGTCGACCCGGCGGGTGAACTCGTCGGCGGCCGACAGGTCGGTGGTGATGATGGCCTCGGTGTGCCCGGTCCCGTAGGTGTCGATGTGGGCGACGGCGGCGTCGAGGTCGTCGACGACCTTCATGGCGATGTCCATGGACAGATACTCCGTCGACCAGTCGTCCTCGGTCGCCGGTTCCATGCCCGGTTCGTCACCGTGGATCACCACGCCCTGGGTCTGCAGAACGGACGTGATCCGCGGCAGCGCCTCGGCGGCGACGGCCTTGTCGATCAGGACCGTCTCCGCGGTGTTGCACACGCTCGGCCTGCGGGTCTTGGAGTTGAGAATGACGCGCGCCGCGACGTCGAGATCTGCGCCCGCATGAACGTAGACGTGGCAGTTGCCGACGCCGGTTTCGATGGTCGGAACCGTCGCGTTCGACACGACGGCCGCGATCAGGCCGGCACCGCCACGAGGAATGACCACATCGACGAGTCCACGCGCCCGGATGAGCGCGGTGACACTCGACCGGTCGTCACTCGGCAGCAGGGACACCGCATCTGCGGTGACGCCCTTCGACGACAGCGTCTCGCGCAGCACGCGCACCAGTTCGGCATTGGAGGACGCCGCGGACGAGGAGCCTCTCAGCAGCACCGCGTTGCCGGATTTGAACGCGATCCCGAAAGCGTCGACGGTCACGTTGGGGCGTGCCTCGTACACGATGCCGACGACGCCGAGCGGCACCCGCAGCTGGCGCAGCTGCAGGCCGTTGGGAAGTGTCTTGCCGGAGACGACCACACCGATCGGATCGGGAAGCACCGCGACCTGGCGCAGACCGTCGGCGATGCCGGCCACCCGCGCCTCGTCGAGGCGCAGCCGGTCGAGCAGGCTCGCCTCGAAGTCTGCATCCTCGGCACGCGCGATGTCGTCTGCATTGGCGGCGAGGATGGACTCCGTCGCGGCCTCGATGGCGTCGGCCGCGGCGAGTAGCACCTCGTTCTTCCCCGCGGTCGTCAGTCCACCGAGCGAACGGGACGCGGACTTCGCCGCCCTGGCGAGTCCGAGGACCACCTTCTCGGCGTCGGACTTCTCGGTGCCGGAGCTGCCCGTGACGGACTGCTCTGCGGTGGGTGCGCTCATCAACATCCTCGACTTCGCGGTGGTTCCGGAACGAGACGCCCCGGACAAGTGCCGTTCTCAGAGTAGCGCCGCGGCCGGAACATCCCGACAGCGGAACTCCGTTACGCCAGCGCCAGGAACAGCTTCTCGAGCTCCGCCTCGGTCAGCGGCGGCTGCTCACCGTCAACGGCCGAGAGACATTGCCGCATTCCCGAGGCGACGATCTTGAACCCGGCCCGGTCGAGTGCCCGCGACACCGCGGCGAGCTGGGTGACCACGTCTTTGCAGTCCCGCCCGGCCTCGATCATCGCGATCACACCGGCGAGCTGGCCCTGAGCACGCCTGAGACGATTCAGGACCGCGCTCATCGCCTCGTCACCCACGGCCATCTGCGGCCTCTCGACGTCGGTCATCACAACTCTCTTCCGTTCCGGCAGAACGGCCCGGGTAGCCGATCGTGCGCTGTCTTGACGAACAATACCCCCATGGGTATGTTGGCGCCATATCCGATACCCCCCTGGGTATACCGGAGATGACGAGAGGAAGGCCATGACGCCGACATCGGCCCTGCCCGAAGACGAGGCAGCACAAGACACATCCCGCAAGGCGGCCGGAGCACTCGGCCGCTGGGGCGCGACGATGGCCGGTCGAGCCCGCTGGGTGTTCGGCGCGTGGTTGATCGCCCTGGTGGTCCTGGGGGCAGCCGCGCCGTCGGTGTTCTCATCTCTCGCGGGTGCCGGCTGGCAGGCGAACGGATCGGAATCGGTCCAGGTTCGCGAGCTCGCCCAGGAACACTTCGGCGGACAATCCTCGGCTGCGGTTCAGGTCGTCGTCCACAGCGACAGCAACGAGATCGACAGCCCCGAGGTCCGATCGGTCGTCGCCCGGATCACCGACATCGCGGCCTCCGATGACCGCTTCGCGGGCGTCGTCCCACCACAACCCGGGCTGTCGATCAGCCCCGACGGGCACACCGGGATCGTGCTTCTGGGCGCGGCCGCCGACACCGACGAGATGGTCCGTGCCGTCGACGCACACAAGAACGCGCTCACCGGTCTGTCCGGAAACGGGGTGGAGGTCTACCCGACCGGCGCATCGGCGTTGTGGAGCGACTTCAACAAGGCCAACCACGACGCGATGATCAAGGCCGAGCTGTTCTCCTGGCCGGTCACCTTGTCGATCATGGTGCTGGCCTTCGGATCGCTCGTCGCCGCCGGTCTGCCCCTGCTGCTGACCATCGCGGGTCTCGTCGCCTCCGCGGGCGGGCTGGTCTTGTTGAACCAGGTCACGCCCATCTCGGTGTGGGCGATGAACTTCGCGATGATGTTCGCCCTCGCGCTGGGTATCGACTACGCGCTGTTCATCGTGTCGCGGTTCCGCGACGCGATCCGCGAGCACGGCGAGGACATGCGCGCCGCCGTCGCGGAGACCATGGACACCGCGGGCAAAGCTGTGCTTCTCTCAGGCCTCACGGTTCTGGTCAGTCTGTCGGCCGTGCTGCTCGTCCCCGCGCCCGCGGTACGGACGATGGCGGTGGGCATCATGCTCGCGGTGGCCTTCGTCCTGGCTGCGACCCTGACGTTGCTGCCGGCCGCACTGGGCAGGCTCGGCGACCGGGTCAACGCAGTGTCCATGCCGTACGCCCGACGTCAGCGGCACCGTTCGCCGCTGTTCGCGCGGTGGGGCGGGTTCGTGCACCGTCACCCCTGGACCGTCTCGGCCGGGTCCCTCGCGGTGCTCGTCGCGCTTGCCATCCCCGTCGTCGGCCTGAAGGTCGCGATGCCCTCGATCGAGGTCATCCCGGCCGACGCCCCCGTCCGCCAGGGGTACGAGCTCGTGCAAGCGCAGATGGGTGAGGGCGCCCCCGGCATGCTGCAGATCATCGCGCCCGCCGAGGTGGCCCAACAGACCGCCACGATCGCGGCGGGATCTCCGGGCATCGAGATGGTGACTCCCCCGATGCCTGCCATGGACGGCTCGGACCACGTTGTCCTGCAGGCACTTCCGTCCGTGGACCCGTCCGACGGTCGAATGAGCACGATCGTCGACGATCTACGTGAGGCGTTGCCCGAGCAGGCCCTCGTCGGCGGTGCCGCCACCGAGAACCTCGACCTGCAGCAGGCCCTGAACGACTACTTCCCCGTGATCGTCACGGTCATCCTCGTCCTGGGCTTCCTGTTGCTCCTGGTGTCGTTGCAGGCTCCGCTGATCGCCCTCATCGGCACCGTGGTGAGCCTGCTGTCGACGGCGGCCGCGTTCGGCGTCGCCAAGCTGATCTTCCAGGATGGTCACCTCGCCGACCTGCTGGGCTTCACACCCCAGGGCTTTCTCGACGGCTGGGGACCCGTCTTCTTCTTCGCGATGATCTTCGCCATCGCGATGGACTACACCGTGTTCCTGCTGGCCACCGCCAAAGAACACTTCGAACGGTCCGACGATCCGGCGACCGCCCAGATCGACGGGATGGCGCACTCCGGACGCATCATCTTCGCCGCGGCCGCGGTCATGGTGGCGGTGTTCTTCACTTTCGCTCTCCGAACCGCTTCCGCCGAAGGAGATGGGGATCATCCTGGGCGTCGCGGTGCTGCTCGACGCCGTCCTGATCCGCCTCACGCTGCTGCCGGCCCTCCTCCGGATCACCGGCCGCGCCGCGTGGTGGGCGCCGAACTGGCTGCATCGAGTACTGCCCTCCATCAGCTTCTCGCATTGAAAGCACCCGAAACGGGTACACCACCGATCCACCGGGTCGGAAAGAAAGGAAACAGCAATGTCACTCGCACTGGCCACCACCTTGCCGGTCCCGTTCGACGAGGCCGTCGAGCGCACCCGCGCCGCACTTGCCGACCAGGGGTTCGGCGTCCTCACCGAGATCGACGTCACCGCGACGCTCAAGGCAAAACTCGACGAGGACATGGAGCCCTATCTGATCCTCGGCGCCTGCAACCCGCCGTTGGCACACCGGGCGCTCGGCGTCGCACGTCAGATCGGACTGTTGTTGCCCTGCAACGTGGTCGTCCGGTCGGACCCGGAGAGGCCGGACATCACGATCGTCGAAGCGATGAATCCCGATCTCATGGTCCAGGTCTCGGGAGAACAGGACCTCGAACCTGTGGCACGCGACGCCGCGGAGAAATTGCGCGCTGCCATCGACTCGCTCTCGACCCAGTCCTGACACCCCGGTCCGGACCACCTCAGTAACGACCAAGCGTCCCCTTCGACATCGCAGGAGTTCTCATGACACGCTTCGACTTCTACTTCGACCCGGTGTGCCCGTTCGCCTGGGCGGCATCGCGATGGCTGACCGATCAGGCCGGCCGGCACGGTGCACACGTCGACTGGCGACTGATGAGTCTGGCGATCCTGAACGAGGACCAGGAGCCCGGGTCGGACGAGCAGCGCCGTCGACTCGAGACCTCTCGTCAGCTCGGACGCGTGTTCGTGGCCGCTGTCGACGAGCACGGGCACGAGGCGATCGAAGCCCTGTATGCCGCTCTCGGACAACGGTTCCATCACGCCGGCGAGGAGATGACACCCGAGGTGGTGTCGCAGATCCTCGTGGGCGTCGGGCTCCCCGCCGGTCTGTCGCGCGCGATGCACGACGAGTCCCATGACGAAGCGCTGCGCGCGGCGCATCGACGAAGCCAGGATGCGCTGGGCGAGCCCGGCGGAAGTCCGATCACCGGCATCGACGGCGTCCACTTCTTCGGGCCGGTGTTGTCCGACGTCCCCGGCGGCGACGAGGCCGAAGCCCTGTTCTCCGCTCTGGTGACCCTTGCGGGGACGTCGAGCTTCTCGCAGTTCAAGCGACCGGCCGGCGGGCCGCCGACGTTCACGGACTGACCCGCGGCCACGGCAGGCATCGCGCCTCAGCCCGTGTCCCGTAACGCCTCTCCGAGCGTCTCGGCGGACGCGGCATCGAGCATCACGCCGTACGCCGCGGCGACGGTGACGAACTGGATCGCGTACTGACACCAGAACCCGCGCTCGGGCGGCATCCACCGAGCGGGTTCGGTGTCGCTCTTGGCCTGATTCGATTCCCCGTCCACCGCAACAAGGTTGGCCGGATCGTTCGCGAAGTCCTGCCGCTTGTCGGGCGGCCACGACCACGCACCCATGTCCCACGCATAGGCGAGGGGCACGATGTGGTCGATCTGGACGGCCGATGCTGCACGATCCCGCCGGAACACGACGAACTCACCGGTGTACGGGCTTCGTAGCTCGCCGGCCAGCACCCCTCGCGGGCAATCGGCCACGGGCCCGGCGCGGACCTCGTCGAGGTCGCGGGTCAGTACATCGTTGCGGGTGTCACACCCGTTTCGGCCACCGGCGACGGTCACCGCGTCGGTCCATGCGCTCCCGAAAGCGCTGCGCTCGTAATCATCCCGATGGGCCCGGGTGGCGGACACCGGTATCGCCTCGAGTTCTGCGAGTACCCGTTCGGCCATCGCCCGAACACGCGGGTCGACATCGGGACCGGCCCCCAACCAGTCCACCCCGGCCGCCACCGCCACGACGGTGATGACTGCTGCGACGAGCACCGCCCACCGACGCGGGGGCCAGGACGGGTGAGCCCGTGGAGTCCACAGCATCCAACGCACCCGCATACACAGACGCCGCAGCGACGGTGGACGCAACCGGAGTTCACCCGACACCATGCATTCTCAGACGCAGGCGGGGTGCATCCGGTTCCGGCGACACGCCGCGGCGCCGGCCGCGCTCAGGACTTGTCGAGATAGGCGATCTTGTGCGGCACCAGGATTCCGTCGACGAGGTCGGCGAGCGGTCGGTGCTCCAGCAGGGTGATGTCGTCGCTGACCACCGTCTCGGCGAGCGCACGCGCATCCTCGATGACCTCGACGTCCTCGAGCAGCGAGAGGAAACGCAGGGACGTGTTGACACCGGATTGCAGCGAACCGAGCAGGTCCCCCTCGCGTCGCTGTTCGAGGTCCACTCGTGCGAGCTCGAATCCGTCGTTGGAGCCTGCGACGGCCCGCAGACGTTCCATCGACGGTGACATGTCCCGGGCGCCCGTCATCAGCAGACACAGTCCTGCGTGCCGTCCGCGGCCCACACGGCCGCGCAGCTGATGCAACTGGCTCACGCCGAACCGATCCGCGTCGACGATGACCATCGTGGTCGCGTTGGGGACGTCCACACCGACCTCGATCACCGTCGTCGACACCAGGACATCGATCTCCCCGCGCCCGAATTCGTCCATGATCGCGTTCTTCTCGTCGGCAGGTAACCGACCGTGCAGCATCTCCACCCGCCGGTGGGCGAACGGACCCCCCGCGAGGATCTCGTACTGCTCCAGAACAGACGTGGTGCGCGGGGCCTTCTCCTCGTCAGCGCCGGGCTCGGGTTCGGGGCCGTCGCCGATCCGCGAGCACACGACATACACCTGACGGCCCGCGTCGATCTCCTCGTTGGCCCGCGACCACACCCGATCGACCCATGAGTGTTTGCTCGTGGGCACCACGGAGGTCGTGATCGGCTGGCGGCCGCGCGGCAGCTCACGCAGAACCGAGGTCTCGAGATCGCCGAAGGCCGTCATCGCGACCGTCCGCGGGATCGGCGTCGCGGTCATGACCAGGAAATGCGGCACTCGTCCGTCGCGGCCCTTGCCCCGCAGCACGTCTCGCTGTTCCACACCGAACCGGTGCTGTTCGTCGATGACGACCAACCCGAGGTCGAAGAACTCCACCTTGTCCTCGAGGAGCGCGTGGGTGCCGATCACGATGCCGGCCTGACCGGTCACCACATCGAGGAGAGTCTGCCGCCGCCCCTTGGTCTTCATCGAACCGGTCAGCAGCGCGATCCGGGTCGCCCCCTCGGCGGCGGTGAGCTCACCCGCCTCGGCGAGATTCCCCAGCATGGTCTTCATGGTCCGATAATGCTGGGCGGCAAGCACTTCCGTGGGTGCCAGAATCGCGCACTGGAAACCGTTGTCGACGACGCGCAGCATCGCCAGCAGCGAGACGAGGGTCTTGCCCGACCCCACCTCACCCTGCAGCAACCGCGACATCGGTTGCGCGCGAGCCAGATCTTGGGCGAGTTCCTCCCCCACCTGGAGCTGACCGTCGGTCAGCGTGAACGGAAGACCCTCGCGCAGGGCGTCCTCGAGTCGCCCGGGAACACGCGGGCACGGCGGCGCCGAGTCACTGCGCCCGGCCAATCGGCGCTGGGCGAGCACGGTCTGGATGGCCAGCGCCTCGTCGAACTTCAGCCGATGGGAAGCGATCTTGACGTCGTCCTCGGAATCGGGCAGGTGGATCTTGCGGATCGCCTCGTCGGTGGTGACGAGGCCGCGCTCGCGCCGCTCGGAGTCGGTGAGCGCATCGGGGATCGGGGCACTTTCGCTCAGCACCCGACGGACCGCACCGAGGATGTCCCACGTCTGGATGTTCTTGTTGGCCGGGTACATCGGCAGGATGTCACGGTCGAACATCGTGACCAGCGGATGGTCGCCGTGCCCGCCGGTCACCTGCTCCTCGATCGCGTACATCTCGGTCAGCATCTTCGACCCGACGACGTCCTCGATCTCGGGGTCACCGTCGGGCAGGATCATCCACTCCGGATGCGACAACTGGATCTGGTCGCGGAAATACTTGACCGCCCCGGCCATCATCACCCGCGTCCCGGGACGGAGCAGGCCCTTGATCCGGTACGCATTGAAGAAACTGGCCTCGTACACCTCGTTGTCGTCGGAGATCTTGACCTTCAGGAACGACCCGTTGCGGCTCTTCATCCGGATGAGATCCGACTTCGTGATCCGTCCGACGATGGTCAGCCACTCGCCGGCCTCCGGCCGCTCCTGATCGGCCACGTGACCGCGCCGGATGTACCGGCGGGGCGTGTACCGGAGCAGTTCGCCGACGGTGTGGACACCGACGGTGGCCAACTGCTCGGCCGGCTTCTCACCGAGAACGTCGACGAGCGAGTCCGACGCGGTCAGGCCGGTCACTCCACACCCACCTGGACCAGGTCACTGCGTTGTCCGGTGCGGTACACCGCCAGCTCGATGCCGGGGTAGCTGCGTCGCATCTGCTCGGCGACCGCCTCGAGAGCCGAGTCGTCCACGTCGACACCCGCGAGCACGGTCACCAGTTCGCCGCCGGTGGAGAGCATCAGGTCGACCAGGGCGGTGAACGCCGACGTCTGGTCCGGTGCCACGACGAGGACGTCGTCGCCGATGAGCCCCAGCACGTCACCGACCTCACACATCCCCGCGAGCGTCATCATCTTGGTGCCCGCCGTCTGCAACGAACCCCATCGCGCGCCCGCTGCGGCCTCCGCCATCGCGTACGCGTCGACGTCGGGCGTCTCGCCGGGGTCGTGCACGGCGAGAGCCGCCAGGCACTGGGCCATGGAGGACGTCGGCAGCATCAGCACCGACCGTCGGGTGGACCGCACCTCGGTCGCGACCGTCACGAGGTCCTGGGAGGTCAGTGCGCCGTTGGCCATGACGACGACGTGCGCGCTGTCGGTCTCCCGGATCGCCTGCCCGAGTTCGGACGCCGACAGACCGTCGTCGGCCCGCAACACGACGGCCCCGGCCTCCCCGAACAGCTCGGCGGCGCCGTCGCCGGACACCACCGCCACCACCGCACGCTTGTGACGGGGCGGCGGCTCCGTCGAATCCGGTTGCGCGCGAATGGCGTCCAGGGCGAAACAACTGATGCGGATGTCCGAGAGCCGTCCGAGACCGGCGCCGGCCTCCACCGCCGCTCCCGGCTCGCAGGTGTGCACGTGCACCGAGAACCGTTCGCCCTCACCGCTGGAGCTGTCGCCGACGATGACGACCGCGTCCCCGAGGTCGTCGAGCTTCTTGCGCAACTCGGCGATCTGCTCGCCGGCCGCGCCGTCGAGGAGATACATGACCTCGAAATCCTGCTCGCTGTCCTCCAGACAACTCTCGTCCGGCCCGTGACCCAGCGTCGTGCTGTCGGTGAGTATGCCGCGGTAGCGGCGACGGCGATGGGACACGCCGGTGATCACCTGGACCATCGCGTCGACGACCGCCAGGAACCCGCGGCCGCCGGCGTCCACGACCCCGGCGCTGGCGAGTACCGACAGCTGTTCCGGCGTGCGTTCGAGGGCTTCGGCACAGTCGTCGGCGACTGCGCGTACCAGGTCGGCCGCCGACTCGGACTCGTGTGCCGCCGCGGACTCCGCCGCCACTCGCACGAGGGTGAGCACGGTGCCCTCGCGCGGTTCGCTCACCGCGCGCGTCGCCGCGAGCGAACCGAGCCGCAGACCCAGGGTCGACAGTTCGGCGAAGGTCAGGGCCGGGGTGTCGCCGAGGATCTCGGCGCCGTCGGCGAGCCCCACGAGCACCTGCGAGAGGATGATCCCCGAGTTGCCGCGCGCCTGCGCCACGGCGCCGTCGGCCATCGCCCGCGCGACCTCGGGCAGTGATGCATCCGGCGCTGTCGCCTCGGCGGCCTCGGCCGCCGCCCGCATGGTGAAGAGCATGTTGCTGCCGGTGTCGGAATCGGGGATCGGGAAGACGTTGAGGTCGTTGATCTCGCCGCGCAGCGCCTCGAGCTGCTCGACCGACGCGCGAGCCCAGTCGCGCAGCAGTTGCGGATTGACGGTGCGGGCGATCACACGGTGGCTCTTTCTCGCTCTGACGTGCCGCGCGACGGGCATGGGGACCGCGGGCTACGGGACCGGCTGGTGAGGATGTGTGCAAGGCTACTCGGGGTGTCCGACCGATCCGCACGACGCGAGCGGGTCCCCCGGCGGGACGGGCCGGATTTGGTCACGTCAGCCGGACCTGGTTATCCTTGCAGGGTTGCCTTTCGCCTCAGCGTGCACACCTTCCGGTGGTGCCGATCGATCCGAGAGGCTGACCACCAGACCATAATCATCTATCAAGGGAGTTCGACGATGGCTGCCGTCTGCGACATTTGCGGCAAGGGCCCGGGCTTCGGCAAGTCGGTGTCTCACTCACACCGACGTACCAACCGCCGCTGGAACCCGAACATCCAGTCCGTTCGCGTGGAGGTCGCCCCGGGCAACCGCAAGCGTAAGAACGTCTGCACTTCCTGCCTGAAGGCCGGCAAGACCGCAGCTGTCTGATCCCGTCACCCGCGAGCGGGTGAGGTGTTCGGAGAGCAAGAGACCCGATGCCACGAGCGAAAGCTCCCCGGCATCGGGTCTTTGACGTGTGCGGGATAGGGTTTCGCGCATGGCCTCTTCGAATTCCGTTGCTTCCTCCGCTGCTCCCGACACAGCCCCCGACGCCGCGCTCGTGACCGAGATCAACGGCGTCCTCACCATCGCGGTGTCGACCGCGGGCGCGGGCAATTCGCTCGACGATGCAGGGGTCGCCGCGGGCGCACAGGCTCTGCGCGAGGTGGCTCGAGGGAGCCGGAACGTGGGTGCCGTCCTGCTCACCGGTCTGGGCAAGAATTTCTGCGCGGGCGGCAACGTGCGGGCCTTCGCCGGCGCGGACGACCGGCCGACCTACCTCCGCGAGATCGCCGACAACTTCCACCAGCTCGTCAGCGCCCTGTACGAGGCCGACCGCCCTGTCGTCGTGGCCGCGAAGGGATGGGCGGCCGGCGCCGGCATGTCTCTCGTCTTGCACGCCGACGTCGCCATCGGCAGCGCCTCGACCAGATTGCGACCCGCGTACCGCGGCATCGGACTCACCCCCGACGGCGGATTGACCTGGACCCTGCCCCGGGCAGTCGGCGCGGCCCGCGCGAAACAGATCATCCTCACCGATCGGATCATCTCCGCCGACGAAGCCCTCCAGTGGGGGTTGCTGTCCGAGATCGTCGCCGATGACGACGTGGATTCAGCCGCCCTCGCCGTCGCAGAGACGATCGCGTCCGGCCCCCGTCATGCCGATGCGGCGACGAAACACCTGCTGTCGGTCTCTGCGGACAACTCACTCCTCGAGCAACTGACCCTCGAAGCCCGGTCCATCTCCGAGCGCGCCGGGCTGCCGGAGGGCATCGAGGGTGTCGACGCATTCGTCGGCAAACGTGCCGCGGACTTCACCCGCGGGCGGTAGCCCTTCGAGACGCTCGCGAGCTCGCTCCTCAGGAAACACCGGAGACGCTCGCGAGCCCGGTCTCAGGGCAGACGCCAGTCCACCGGGTCCGCGCCGAGATCCATGAGTTCTTCGTTGGCCCGGCTGAACGGTTTCGACCCGAAGAAGCCTCTCGACGCCGACAACGGTGACGGGTGGGCCGACACGATCGTCGGCACATCCGGCAACCACTTCTCCAGGCTCGCGGCGTCCCGGCCCCACAGGATGGCGACGAGAGGTTCGTCGCGGGCGACGAGTGCTTTGATCGCGCACTCGGTCACCTCCTCCCAGCCCTTTCCGCGGTGCGATGCGGGCTCCCCCGGGGCGACCGTCAGGACCCGGTTCAGCAGCAGGACCCCGTTGTCGGCCCACGGTGTCAGATCCCCGGTGCTCGGCATCGGATATCCCAGGTCCGAGCAGTACTCCGTATAGATGTTGGTCAGCGACCTCGGGATCGGCCGCACCTCGGGGGCGACCGAGAAGCTCAGCCCCACGGCGTGTCCGGGCGTGGGGTACGGATCCTGGCCGACGATGAGGACCCGGACGTCGTCCAACGGCCGGGTGAACGCGCGCAAGATGTGTTGCCCACCAGGAAGATAACGCCGCCCCTGCGCGACCTCGTCCCGCAGGAAGCGGCCCATCTCGGTGATGACCGGCTCCACCGGCGCCAAGGCCTCCGCCCACCCCGGGTCGATCAGTTCGGCAAGTGGTTTCGGTGACGCCGTCATCGGTCCTCCTCCGTCACTGGTTCTTTCCCGTCGTCGCCCTCATCCGTCCAGTCGCCTCAGGGCGGTGCGGAAGTGCTGGGCGTTCTGGTAATACATCTCGCAGTTCAGTTCGGTGTGCCCGTCCGGGACCTCGTAACCCTCACGCAGACGGGCCGGGACACCGAGCGCCATGCGACGCGGGGGTACGTCGAACTTGAAGGGGACGACCGCTCCGGCACCGACGATCGCGCCGTCACCGATCGTCGAACCGTTGAGGACCACCGAGCCCGAGGCGATCAGACATTCGTCGCCGATGGTCGCGCCTTCGATGTGGGCGTTGTGCCCGACCACGCATCGTTCACCGATGACGGTCGGGTCGAAGACCGTGCAGTGCACGACCGTCCCGTCCTGGATGTTGGTGCGCGCACCTATCGTGATGGTCCCGTAGTCGGCGCGCAGCACCGCCCCGGGCCAGACCGAGACACCGTCACCGAGCGTGACGGCCCCGATCACCACCGCGTCCGGATGCACGTAGGTGTTCTCGCCCAGGACGGGCTCTCGATCATCGAGTGCGTAAATCGCCATAGGGCGACTCTAGCCACCGGACGGGTCGGCAAAGGACTGCCACCCGTGTAGATCCGGTCCCCCCGGTTCGCCGACCCGCCGCCCGTCGACCCACACCTCCGGCGCGGTGGACGAGACTTCGCCCACCTCGCCGATGACCGTCCACCCGCCAGGGACCGAAGCCGGGTCGAACGCGGCGAGCAGGTGATGGTCCTCCCCTCCGGCGAGCACCCACCGATCGACGGTGACCCCGAGTTCGCGAGCCACCCCGGACAGATCGGGCCGCCGGGGCACGTCGTCGGCGCGGACGCTCATCACGAGACCCGCGGCGCGCGACATCGTGATCAACTCCTCGACCAGCCCGTCGGAGATGTCGGTCATGGCGTGCGCGCCCGCCGCCGCAGCGATCGGCCCCTGAGTCAGGTCGGGAGACGGAACGCGATGCAAGGCAACGACATCCGTCCAGGCGGAGGCGTCGACGCGCTTGTCGGACAGCACCGCCAGGCCGGCCGCACCGGCACCCAGCGGACCGCTCACCGCCAGCGCGTCGCCGGTCCGCGCTCCGCCCAGCGACACCGGTCGCCGGCCCTCGAGGGCGCCGACGGCGGTCACGCTCACCACCACCTGGCCGGCCGCGACGAGATCGCCGCCCAGCACCCGTGCTCCGAGTGCGTGCGCGGCGTCGACCACACCGTCGTTCAGGTCGAGGACCACCCCCACCGGCGTCGACGCGGGACACGCGATCGAGACGACGAGACCCGTTGTGCGCCCGCCCATCGCGGCCACGTCGGCAGCGCTCTGCACGACGGCGCGGGCCCCGATCTGCCGAGGCGTCGACCAGTCGAACCGGAAGTGTCGCCCCTCGACGACGGTGTCGGTGCTGATCACCGCCGACCCGCCGATGTCGAGAACCGCTGCGTCGTCGCCGGATCCGATGACGATGTCGTCGGCGGGCTCCCCCGACGTCGCGGCAGCGGTCAGCGCCGCGATCACCGCCCGTTCACCGATCTCCCCGACCGTGTCCGTACGCACGATCCCGCCTCGCGAACCGCCTGCGTCGTCGGAGGTCACCTGTCCGGCCTGCCTTTCTCTCCGGTCGCGCACGTACGGGGTTGTCGGTGACAATGTGTGCCACAGTGTATTGGGCCGGCGATGTGGCTCAGACGGAGAGGATGTCCGTGGTTCAGGCATACATACTGATCCAGACCGAGGTCGGCAGGGCGGCGCTGGCAGCGGCGACCATCGCCGAGATCTCGGGCGTCGCATCGTCCGAGGAGGTCAGCGGGCCCTACGACGTGATCGTCCGCGTGGACGCCGCCGACGCGAAGCACCTGACCGAGGGCGTGGTCCCGCAGATCCAGAAGGTCGACGGCATCACCCGCACCCTCACCTGCCCGGTCGTCACCTCCACACGGTGACCGGGGACACCCGGTCGGCCCGCCGCCGCCCGCACACCCGGTCCCGCTGCACGCCCCCGGGCGCATGACTCCTACTGTGGTCCTGTGACGTCAGCAGGTTCGGATGACACTCCGCAGGACCCGGTGGACGACCCGACGGTCGGCGACCTCCCCGACGACGACACGGCGAGCGCCGGTCGCTACGGGAGCGGCGGTCGGCTCAGTCCGGCACTCGTAGCGACACTCGTGGCCATCCCGGTCATGGTCCTCGCCGGTTTCATCGTGTTCGCGGCACTGCGCCCCGACCCGGTGAATCCCATCGAGTCCTACGATTCCGCCGCAACCGTTCCGGAGGCGTGCGCGAAACTCCTCGCCGAGGCGCCCGAGCAGTTCGAGGGATTCGGGACGAAGGAGATCTCCGAGGACCGGGCCACCTGGCCGGCCGCCGAATCCGGCGACGACATGACGCTGCGCTGCGGCGTCACCCGCCCGGGAGAGCTGTCCCCGACGAGCAACCTGCAGGAGATCCACGCCGCGGGTCAGCAAGGCGTCCAATGGTTCATCACCGACACCGTCGACGGCTCGGGCCAGGCATACGTGTGCGTCGACCACCGGCCCTACGTCGCCATGTGGGTGCCGTCGAATGCCGGCAACGGACCCATCACCGACATCTCCGGACTGATCGACCGGACGCTCGAACGCGGCCCGCTCGACTTCGGCTAGCCGGCGGCACGCCCGCGCGCCGGGACGTTCAATCCCGGTAGATCTCCGGCTTGGTGCTGCGTCCCAGAAGCGAGTTGACGGCGTCGGCGACGGACATGCCGTCATGGCACACCTGATGCACCGCGTCGGTCAACGGCATCGGCACCTGGTGCTTCTCGGCCAGCGCCCGCACCGATGAGCACGACTTCACGCCCTCGGCGACCTGACCGTTGGTGGCCTGCTGGGCCTCGGCCATCGTCGCCCCCTCGCCCAGACGCGCGCCGAAGCTCCGGTTGCGCGACAGCGGTGACGAGCAGGTGGCGACGAGGTCCCCGATCCCGGCCAGCCCGGCGAGGGTCTCGATCTGCGCGCCCACCGCCACGCCGAGCCGGATCGTCTCGGCGAGTCCGCGGGTGATGATGGTGGCGAGCGTGTTCTGACCGAATCCGACCCCGCTGGCCATCCCGCACGCGAGTGCGATGACGTTCTTGGCCGAGCCGCCGATCTCGCAGCCGATCACGTCGGTGTTGGTGTACGGACGGAAGTATCGCGTGCTGAACGCACTCTGCAGCGCCTCCGCCCGCGACTCGTCGGTGCATGCGATCACCGTCGCGGCCGGTTGGCCCTCGGCCACCTCTCGCGCCAGGTTCGGTCCGGTCAGCACCGCGATGCGATCGTCCTCGACACCGGTCACCTCGGCGATGACCTCACTCATCCGCAACAGCGAATTCGATTCGATGCCCTTGGCCAGCGACACCAGCGACGCATCCGACCCGATGTAGGGCGTCCACTGGGTCAGGTTCGGCCGCAACGACTGCGAGGGCACGCCACACACCACGATGTCGGCACCCATGAGCGCATCGACCGCCGACGCCGTCGCGGACAATCCGTCGGGCAGCGTGATGTCCGGGAGATAGTCGGGATTGACGTGCCGACTGTTGATCGCATCGGCCAACTCGGGGCGGCGCGCCCAGATCACCGTGTCGGTACCCGCATCGACGAGGACCTTCGCCACCGAGGTTCCCCAGGAACCTGCTCCCATCACCGCCGCGCGCACCGCAACCTCCTGTCGGGGACACTTCGCATCCACTCGGACGGCCCCTCGGATCGACCGACCCTGCTCACCCTAGTGCCCCGCGGCGTCGACCGACCCGGAATGTCACCCACCATCACCCGGTGCTCCATGATGGTCTGCATGGAACACGGTTCGGTCGACGTGAACGTCGACTCGGCGGACGTCGGACAGACCGACGTCGATGCTGTGGACGCCGATGCTGTCGAAGCCGCTTCCGTCGAGGACCAGTCGGCCGCTTCGACGGTCGCGGCCGTGCTGGCGGTGAAGAGTCTGCATCGGGCCAAATCCCGCCTCGCGGCGACGCTGTCCACGGTCCCGGCGGGTGACGACCCGACCACGCACGGGTCACTCGTCCTCGGCATGTTCCTCGACACGATCGAGGCCCTCCGCGGCGCAGGAGTCGTACGCGTCGTCGTGGTCTCCCCCGACGACGAGGTTCTCGCCGCGGCTCGGCGTGCGGGGATGCAGGGTCTCCGGGAATCGCCGGTCTCGGGCTCCGCCACCGCGGGATTGAACGCCGCATTCGCCGACGGTGCGCGCTGGGCGCGCCAGACGTGGCCGGATTCGAGCCGACTCATGTTCGTTCAGGCCGATCTCCCCGCCGCCACGAGTCGCTCCGTCGGTGAGGTCGTCCGGGCGGCTCGAGTTCACCCGTCGAGTTTCCTCAGCGACCGCGACGGGACCGGGACGGTTATCCTCCACGGCTCGACCGACGACGCGGGTGCGGTGCCGCGGTTCGGTCCCGCATCCGCGGCGGCGCACCGGGCCGCCGGCGCCGTCGAGCTCGACCCGGCCCGTCACCGGTGGGCCGACCTGCGCACCGACGTCGACACCGCGGCCGATCTCGCCGTGGCCCGCGGGCTCGGACTCGGTCGACACACCACCGAAGCGCTCCGCAACCTCTGATCGCGACGCGTCCCGGCCCGGTCGACCGTCGGCCGTGTACGTCACCGACGGTGATACGTCATGATTGACAGGTGAGCCCAGCCGACGACACCGCTTCGCAGACCGCGATGGTCACCACCACACCGATCCCCAATGCGCCGCCGGCCGCCACCCTGGTGCCCGACGAATCGGCGGACCTTCCCGAGGACCGCTACCTCAACCGCGAATTGAGCTGGCTGGACTTCAACTCGCGCGTGCTGGCCCTGGCCGAGGACACGTCCTTGCCGCTGCTCGACCGGGCGAAGTTCCTCGCCATCTTCGCCTCCAACCTCGACGAGTTCTTCATGGTCCGGGTGGCGGGTCTGAAACGACGTGACGAGACCGGGTTGTCGGTGCGGTCCGCGGACGGGTTGTCCCCACGCGAGCAGCTGATGCGGATCGCCGGACGCACGCAGACCATCGCGGACCGTCACGCTCGCGTCTTCCTCGATTCGGTCCGTCCGGCACTGGCGGCCAACGACATCTACGTCGTGTCGTGGTCGGAGCTCACCGACGATCAGAAGGCCCGGATGGTGGGCTACTTCCAGGACGAGGTCTTCCCCGTCCTGACACCGCTCGCGGTGGACCCGGCCCATCCGTTCCCGTACATCAGCGGTCTGTCCCTGAATCTCGCCGTCACCGTCCGGGACGTCAACGAGAGCGGTGAGCACTTCGCGCGGGTCAAGGTCCCCGACAACGTGAATCGCTTCATCCGCGTCGATCGACTCGCCCCGCACCGTGGCCCGGACGACGACAAGCACAGCAAGCGCGCGGTGTTCCTGCCGATGGAGAGCCTCATCGCGGCCAATCTCGGCAACCTGTTCCCGGGGATGGAAATCGTTGAGCATCATGCTTTCCGGATCACCCGCAACGCCGATTTCGAGGTCGAGGAGGATCGCGACGAGGACCTGCTGCAGGCACTCGAGCGCGAGCTGGCGCGGCGTAGGTTCGGTTCCCCGGTGCGCCTCGAGGTGGCCGATGACATGAGCGAGCACATGCTCGAACTGTTGCTGCGCGAGCTCGAGGTCAACCCGGCCGACGTCATCCAGGTGCCCGGACTGCTCGACCTGTCATCGCTTTTCGAGATCTACGCACTCGACCGCCCGCATCTGAAGGACCGGCCGTTCGTACCGGCGACCCACCCCGCGTTCGGCGAGCGTGAGACGCCGAAGAGCGTCTTCTCCACGCTGCGCGACGGCGACGTCCTCGTGCACCACCCGTACGACTCGTTCTCGACGAGCGTGCAGCGGTTCATCGAACAGGCCGCGGCCGATCCACAGGTGCTGGCGATCAAGCAGACCCTGTACCGCACCTCCGGTGACTCCCCGATCGTCAACGCGCTCATCGACGCCGCGGAGGCCGGCAAACAGGTCGTCGCGCTCGTGGAGATCAAGGCACGGTTCGACGAGCAGGCGAACATCAAGTGGGCGCGCAAACTCGAGCAGGCGGGCGTCCACGTCGTCTACGGTCTCGTCGGCCTCAAGACCCACTGCAAGACGTGTCTGGTGGTGCGCCGCGAGGGCTCGACGATCAAACGGTACTGCCACATCGGCACCGGCAACTACAATCCCAAGACCGCACGACTCTACGAGGACGTGGGCTTGTTGACCGCCGCGCCCGACGTCGGTGCCGACCTCACCGATCTGTTCAACACGTTGACCGGATACTCGCGAAAGAAGGAGTATCGCAACATTCTCGTTGCGCCCCATGGCATTCGCGCGGGCATCATCAAGCGGATCCAGCGGGAGATCGAACTGTTCCGCGAGGGTGACGCCCGGGCGCGGGTGCGGCTCAAGGCCAACGCGCTCGTCGACGAACAGGTCATCGACGCGTTGTACCGGGCCTCCCAGAGCGGTGTCCCGGTCGACGTCGTCGTGCGCGGGATCAGTGCCCTGCGACCGGGTATGGAAGGTGTCAGCGACAACATCCATGTCCGTTCCATCCTCGGACAGTTCCTGGAGCATTCCCGGGTCCTGCATTTCGGGGCGCAGAACGAGTACTGGATCGGCAGCGCGGACATGATGCACCGCAACCTCGATCGACGTGTCGAGGTCATGGTCAATGTGCGCGACGAACGACTCGCCGGAGAGCTCAGCGACATCTTCGCCTCCGCGCTCGATCCGCGAACCCGTTGCTGGGTCCTGCACTCCGACGGCAGCTGGATCGCCTCCCCCGCCGAGGGCGAGGAGGTCCGCGACCACCAGCGGCAGATGATGCGCCGCAATCGTCGTCGGCCGGAGACCAATTCGTGACCGGCACCGAGACGTAACCTTGCGCATCTACCATCGCTGACGATGTCGAAGAAGAAAGAGACCACTGTATGGGCCGCCGGCGGCGTCGTCTGGCGGCCGGGAGCGTCGGGTTCCACCGACATCGACGATGTCGAGATCGCGCTCGTCCACCGTCCGCGCTATGACGACTGGACGTTGCCGAAAGGCAAGGCCGAGCCGGGTGAGACCCTCGTCGACACCGCGGTTCGTGAGATCGCCGAGGAGACCGGTCAGCGCGTCGTCCTCGGTCGACACCTCGACGACGTCCACTACGATCTGGGCAGCACGCGCAAGCACGTGCGCTACTGGTCGGCTCGCGCCCTGGGCGGGGAGTTCGCCGCCGATCACGAGGTCGACGACCTCCGGTGGATGTCGACGAGCAAGGCGCACAAGGCGTTGAGCTATCCCCTCGATCGCGCGATCCTTGAGGAGTTCACCCGCCTCCCCGCGGATCTGCACACCTTGCTGCTGGTGCGGCATGCGAAAGCAGGCCGGCGTTCCACCTACAAGGGAGACGACCGCGAGCGCCCTCTCGACAAACTCGGCCGCGCCCAGGCCGACGCGCTGGTTCCGCTGCTGGTGGCCTTCGGTGCGGCGCGGGTCCACGCCGCCGACCGCGTGCGATGCGAGCAAACCCTCGAACCGCTCCAGCACCGGCTGGGCGTCAACATGCACAGCGAGCCCGCCCTGTCCGAGGAGTCGTACAAGGCGGATCCGTCGGCGGCACAACAACGGATCCGCGAACTCGCCTCCGAGGGTTCGGCAACACTCGCGGTCTGTAGTCAGGGCAAGGTGATTCCGCCGCTGATGGACTGGTGGGCCGACCACGACGGGATCACTCTGCCGAAGGTCTCGACCCGCAAGGGCAGCGTGTGGGTCCTGTCCCTGCACGACGGCCGACTGGTTGCCGCCGACCACATCCCGGGCCCGCTGCCGACCGCCTGACCCTGTTCTGTGAGGCCACAAGGGTCCGGACACAATTCAACCCCCGGCGGGGGAAGTACGCCGGGGGTTGAACTGTGGCTGTTACCGCTGGGACCCGAGGGTCAGCGACGAGTGGTCTTCTTGGCCGCGGTCTTCTTCGCGGTGGTCTTCTTGGCCGGGGCCTTCTTCGCCGCGGTGGTGGTCTTCTTGGCCGCGGTGGTCTTCTTGGCCGGCGTCGACTTCTTCGCCGCCGTCGTCTTCTTCGCCGCGGTGGTCTTGGCCGGAGCCTTCTTCGCCGCCGTGGTGGTCTTCTTCGCCGCGGTGGTCTTGGCCGGAGCCTTCTTCGCCGCCGTGGTGGTCTTCTTGGCCGCGGTGGTCTTCTTGGCCGGCGTCGACTTCTTCGCCGCCGTCGTCTTCTTGGCCGCGGTGGTGGTGGTTCCGCTTCCGCGCTTCACGGCCGGGCCGGTGGCGGCGAGCTTCTGCTTGCCGGCGACGACAGCCTTGAACTGAGCACCCGGGCGGAACGCGGGAACCGAGGTCGCGCGGACCTTGACGGTCTCGCCGGTGCGCGGGTTGCGGGCGACGCGCGGTGCGCGCTTCCGCTTTTCGAAGACGCCGAATCCGGTGATCGTGACGCTCTCGCCCTTGTTGACCGCGCGCACGATCGTGTCGACTACGAGCTCGACGGCTTCAGTCGCAGTCTTGCGATCCGCGTCGAGCTTCTTGGTCAGCTCATCGATGAGCTCCGCCTTGTTCATGAGAGTACCTCCGCAAGCTGATCTGACCGAGTTTCGGCCAGCTACCAACACACGGTAAACGTCGGATGTGAAAACGTCCATCTTCCACGCCAATTAAGACGCCGTGTTGCGAAATCGCATGGCAGCTCACGACGGAGGGCGCACCGCCGGGAACACCCGGCGGTGCGGGCGCGGATCAGTCGGCGAGGGTCCTCGGCTTGAACGCCGGGCGCGTCGATTCGTACTCGGAAATCGGCTCTACCTGGCGCAACGTCAGGCCGATGTCGTCGAGACCCTCCATCAGGCGCCAGCGGGTGTAGTCATCAATTGTTAACGGCACCACGAGGTCTCCGGCAGTGACCGTCTTGTCGACGAGGCTGACCGTCACTTCCAGTCCCGGATTCTCGTCGAGTCGTTTCCACAACAGTTCGACGTCGGGCTGCTCCACCTGAGCCGCCACGAGTCCGGCCTTGCCGGAGTTGCCCCGGAAGATGTCGGCGAAGCGCGACGAGATCACCACGCGGAAACCGAAATCGGACAGTGCCCACACGGCGTGCTCGCGCGACGAGCCCGTTCCGAAGTCGGGCCCGGCGACGAGGACCGAGCCGCGGCTCCACGGTTCGTTGTTCAGGATGAAGTCCGGATCGGTGCGCCAGCCGGCGAACAGACCGTCCTCAAACCCGGTGCGTGTCACGCGCTTCAGGTAGACCGCCGGGATGATCTGGTCGGTGTCGACGTTGCTGCGGCGCAACGGGACGCCGATGCCGGTGTGTTCGGTGAACGGTTGCATGAGAAGAGCCCCTGTTCGAATGATGGTTGGGAGATGGTCGGGATGCGCCACCGCACGTCGGTGTCGTCGTCGGTGTGCGGCGGCACAACGCTTGCCGGTCAGACTGTTTGGCCGACACTCGAATGGTTGTACGGCGTAACTGTCTCGCGGCTGTGATTCAACCGAGATCGGCCGGCGCGGACAACGTGCCGCGGACGGCCGTCGCGGCGGCCACCGCAGGCGACACGAGGTGGGTGCGGCCACCCTTGCCCTGTCGCCCTTCGAAGTTGCGGTTCGACGTCGACGCGCACCGCTCACCCGGCGCGAGCTGATCGGGGTTCATGCCCAGGCACATGGAGCACCCCGCCTGGCGCCACTCGGCACCGGCGCCGACGAAGATCTCGCCGAGACCTTCTTCCTCGGCCTGCGCACGCACCCGCATCGAACCGGGCACGATGAGCATCCGCATCCCGTCCGCGACCTTGCGTCCCTTGAGGATGCCCGCGACCTCGCGCAGATCCTCGATGCGGCCGTTGGTGCACGATCCGACGAACACGGTGTCGACCTTGATGTCGCGCAGCGGAGTACCCGGCTCGAGTCCCATGTATTCCAACGCCTTGGCGGCTGCGCCGCTCTTGACCTCGTCGCCGTACTCGGCCGGGTCGGGCACCGCGGCACCGAGCGGCGCCCCTTGCCCCGGGTTGGTCCCCCATGTGACGAACGGCGTGAGCGCGGCAGCGTCGATGTGCACCTCGGCGTCGAACGTCGCGTCGGGATCGGTCCGCAGACTGTCCCAATAGGCCACGGCGGCATCCCAATCGGCACCAGACGGCGCGTGGGGACGCCCCTTGAGGAACTCATAGGTGATCTCGTCGGGCGCGATCATGCCCGCCCGCGCGCCGGCCTCGATCGACATGTTGCAGATCGTCATCCGGGCTTCCATGGACAACTTGCGTATTGCTTCGCCGCGGTACTCGAGTACGTATCCCTGCCCGCCGCCGGTCCCGATCTCGGCGATGATCGCCAGGATCAGGTCCTTGCTCGTGACACCCGGGGGCAACTCGCCGTCGACGTTGATCGCCATCGTCTTGAAGGGACGCAGCGACAGGGTCTGCGTCGCGAGGACATGCTCGACCTCGCTGGTTCCGATGCCCATCGCGATGGCGCCGAACGCGCCATGGGTGGAGGTGTGGCTGTCGCCACAGACCACGGTCATGCCGGGCTGGGTCAGGCCGAGCTGCGGACCTACGACATGGACGATGCCCTGCTCGGTGTCCCCCATGGGGTGCAGCCGGATACCGAATTCCGCACAGTTGTTGCGGAGGGTGTCGACCTGCGTCCGGGAGACCGGATCGGCGATGGGCTTGTCGATGTCGACGGTGGGGACGTTGTGGTCCTCGGTCGCGATGGTGAGGTCGGGGCGACGCACCGGACGGCCGGCGAGGCGCAGACCTTCGAAGGCCTGCGGACTGGTGACCTCGTGCACGAGGTGGAGGTCGATGTAGATCAGGTCGGGATCATGCGTTCCCGACGCGTCGGCCTCTCCGGGTACGACGACGTGGTCGCGCCACACCTTCTCGGCGAGAGTTAGCGGCTGGGCTGGGCTGTTGCTCATGGCTGCACTCGATATCTGCTCGGGTTCAACGGACGGTGCACGCCGGGCGGGGCTTGACGTGCATCTCACTATTTGGACAGCTAGTATCGTCCTATGGGAAAGGATAGCGCATCCGGGGTCAGCAGCGGAATCGGAGTGCTCGACAAATCCGTGGCCGTGCTGCACGCCATCGCCGAGACGCCGTGCAACCTGTCCGAGCTGTGCGATCGAACGGGTCTGCCCCGCGCGACGGCACACCGCCTCGCGGTCGGGCTCGAGACCCACCGCTTCCTCACCCGCGACGTCACCGGACGCTGGCAACCCGGTCCCGTCCTCGGCGAACTCGCCTCGTCGGCACACGATCCCGTCACCGAATCGGCACTCATGGTCCTCCCCCGGCTCCGCGACATCACCGGCGAGTCCGTCCAGGTCTATCGCCGGGAAGGCGCCGAGCGCGTCTGCGTGGCCGCGATGGAACCACCGACCGGACTGCGCGACACCGTCCCCGTCGGTACGCGTTTCCCCATGAGCGCCGGGTCGGCGGCCAAGGTCCTGCTCGCCTGGGCCGACCCCGCCACCCAGCGTGCCCTGTTGCACGACAGCATCTTCAGCGAGCGCGCCCTGCACGAGATCCGACGCCGCGGTTGGGCGCAGAGCGCCGGCGAGCGGGCCGCGGGCGTGGCGAGCGTGTCCGCACCGGTACGCGACGGCAACGGCGACGTCGTCGCCGCCATCTCCGTCTCCGGACCGATCGACCGGATGGGTCGCCGGCCCGGCGCACGGTGGGCAGCCGACCTGCTCGCCGCCGCCGACGCGATCCACAAGCGACTACAGGCATCACGGGTGTGAGTTCCGGTTCCGTCGACGACACCAGAGCCGTTGCACGACGGATCGTTCCGCCCGTGCGCGTCGTCGACTAGCGTCGGAGAAATGGGAGTCAATCAACGCAACCAGATCGTCATGTCCGAGGCCGAGATCGCCGAGTTCGTCAGCCGCAGCCGGACGGCCACCCTCGCCACCACCGGCCCGGATGGGAGCATCCACCTCGTCGCGATGTGGTACGGCGTCATCGATGGCGAGATCTGGTTCGAGACCAAGGCCAAGTCACAGAAGGCCGTCAACCTCCGGCGCAACAGCCGCTGCTCGGTCATGATCGAGGACGGCGACACCTACGACACGCTTCGCGGCGTGACCTTCGAGGGCACCGCGGAGATCCTGGACGATGCGGACTCATGCCTGAAGGTCGGCATCAGCGTCTGGGAGCGCTACACGGCCCCCTACACCGAGGAGTCGCGTCCATTCGTCGAGCAGATGATGAACAAGCGCGTAGCCGTCCGGGTCGTGGCGTCCCGCACGCGGTCCTGGGACCATCGCAAGCTCGGCATCCCGGAGATGCCGGCGTCCGGGAGCACCGCCGAGTTCCTGTGACCGACACGTCCATGTGACCGGGATGTCGATGTGACACCGAAGTGATTGCGGCACAAACGAAAACACCCTCCCCCTGCTGTGCAGAGGGAGGGTGTTTCTCGTAGCCCCGACGGGATTCGAACCCGCGCTACCGCCTTGAGAGGGCGGCGTCCTAGGCCGCTAGACGACGGGGCCCTGGGAACTTCCGGCGATCAAGACCTTAGCACGATCTCGATCTCTTTCTGTCCGCTGGGGTACCAGGACTCGAACCTAGAATGGCGGTACCAGAAACCGCTGTGTTGCCAATTACACCATACCCCACTGGCTTGGTTTTCCTTGCGGAAAACTGCCGAGAAAGAGAGTATCAAAGGGTAACCGGAAGTCCACAAACGTGCAGCTCAGGACTGGTTTTCGGCCGCGATACCGCGGGCGGCGCCCAGTCGCGCGAGCGTCTTGTCGCGGCCCAGGATCTCCATCGATTCGAACAGCGGCGGACTGATCTGCGATCCCGTCACGGCGACGCGTACCGGACCGAACGCCTTACGCGGTTTGAGCCCCAGATCGTCCACCAGGGCGGCGTTCAGCGCGTCCTGCAGTGCGGCCGTGGTGAAGGAGTCGAGGGCCTCGACGGCCGCGATGGTCGCGTCGAGCACCGGCACCGCGTCCGCGCCCAGGTTCTTGCTCGCCGCCTTCTCGTCGATCGCGAAGTCCTCGTCGGCGACATAGACGAACGCGATCAGGTCCCACGCGTCGCCGAGGACCTGGATGCGCGTCTGTACCAGCTCTGCCAGAGCAGCGAAGGTCCCGTCGTCGGCAGTGTCGGCGAGCTTGCCCTGCGTAACGAGGTACGACTTCAGTCGCGCGGTGAAGTCACCGAGCTCCAGGCGTCGGATGTGCTCGGCGTTGATGGCGTCGGCCTTCTTCTGGTCGAACCGCGCGGGATTGGAATTGACCTGTCGCACATCGAAAGCCGCGATCATCTCGTCGAGGCTGAACACGTCGACATCGCTCTTGTAACCCCAGCCGAGCAGCGCGAGGTAGTTGAGCAGTCCCTCTGGGATGAAGCCGCGGTCCCGGTGATGGAAGAGGTTGGATTGCGGGTCGCGCTTCGACAGCTTCTTGTTGCCCTCCCCCATCACGAACGGGAGATGACCGAAGGCAGGCACCGCGTCGGCGACGCCGATGCGGATGAGCGCGTCGTACAGCGCGAGCTGGCGCGGGGTCGAGGAGAAGAGATCCTCCCCACGCAGTACGTGGGTGATCTTCATCATGGCGTCGTCGACGGGGTTGACCAGCGTGTAGAGCGGATCGCCCGAGGCTCGCGTTAGGGCGAAGTCGGGAACGGTGCCCGCCTTGATGGTCGTCTCACCGCGGACGAGGTCGTTCCATGTGATGTCGGTGTCCGGCATACGCAGTCGGACAACGGGTTTACGGCCCTCTGCCACGTAGGCGGCGCGCTGCTCGGGGGTGAGGTCACGATCGAAGTTGTCGTAGCCGAGTTTCGGGTCGCGCCCGGCGGCGCGGTGACGGGCCTCGACCTCCTCCGGGGTGGAGAAGGCCTCGTAGGCCTCCCCCGCCTCGAGCAACCGGGCGACGACGTCGGCGTGGAGGTCCCGCCGCTGCGACTGGCGGTAGGGCCCGTAGGGTCCACCGACCTCGGGTCCCTCGTCCCAGTCCAACCCGAGCCAGCGCAGGGCGTCGAGGATGGCCGCATACGACTCCTCGCTGTCGCGCGCGGCGTCAGTGTCCTCGATGCGGAAGACGAATGTGCCACCGTCGTGACGGGCCTGGGCGAAGTTGAAGAGCGCGGTCCGCACGAGTCCCACGTGCGGCGTCCCCGTCGGAGACGGACAGAATCGGACGCGCACACCCTCAGTACTGGTCATGAGGCTCAGGGTATCGAAGCCGCCACGAGCTCCGCTCCGTCGGTCGCGACGGTACGCCCGACACGCCCGACACGCCCGATCTCAGCCCCGGTGACGCTCGCAGAAGTCGACGAGCACCCGGTTCACCTCGGCCGGTTGCTCGAGATAGCCGAAATGTCCGGCCCGCTCGATCTCGATGTACTGCGCGCCCGGAATGGCCTCGGCGACTTCGCGCGCCAACTTCGCGGGCAGGGTCCGGTCGTCGGCGAATCCGACGACCAGGGCGGGCCGGGTGATACCGCGATAGGCGGCGAGCCGGTTGGATTCCTTGTTGTGCAGTTCGAGCTGCGCGCGGACACCCGGGGTGATGGTCTGCGGGGAGAACCCGATGATGTCGAGCCAGTCGCGTGCGGTGCGGTCGTCGTCGAGGGTGTGCGGCGACAGGTTCAGATGCGCGGTGATCGCGGCCTCGTACTCGGGCGGCAACGTGATCTTGTTGTCGTACAGCGCCCGCTCTCCGGCCGAGATCGCTTCCTGCAGTGGGGTGTTGCGACCATAGGTCGCGACCATCACCGCCGCCTTCACCACGTCGGGCCGCGCCAACGCCAACTCCTGGGTGATCCGGGCGCCGAGCGAGGTACCGATCACGATCGCCGGGCCGCGACCCAGGTGCTCGATCAGGGCGGCGGTATCGGCGACCATGTCGTCGAGCGTGAAGCCCTCGGCACACTCCGACGACGGGGCGACACCACGGTTGTCGAAGGTCACGACGGTGAAGCCGGCCTTCACCAGGGCCGGTTCCTGGTGGGCCTTCCACACCCGTCCCGGACTTCCGGTCCCCATCACCATGACCACCAGCGGGCCGGATCCGGCGACGCTGTAGGAGATGTCGATGCCGTTGACCCGTGCTGTGCTCGGAGCTGTCACTTGTCCACCACCGGATTGGAGAGAGTGCCGATACCGTCGACCGTCACCGACACGCGTTGACCGGCGACCATGGGCCCCACCCCTTCCGGGGTGCCCGTCAGGATGACGTCGCCCGGCAGCAACGTCATCACGCGGGAGATCCATTCGATGATCTCCCCGACGTCGTGCAGCATCAGCGACGTACGGGTGCGTTGCTTGACCTCACCGTCGAGCTCGGTCACGAGTTCGACATCGGAGGGATCGAAGGTCGTCTCGATCCAGGGGCCCAGGGGGCAGAACGTGTCGTAGCTCTTGCCCCGTGTCCATTGACCGTCCGCCTGCTGGTGGTCTCGCGCGGTCACATCGTTGGCGACCGTGTAACCGAGGATGACGTCCTTGGCCTGTGCCGCGGACACGTCCTTGCAGGGTCGTCCGATGACCACCGCCAGCTCGCCCTCGTAGTCGACTCGTTGCGACGACGGAGGCCGCACGATCGGGATCTCGGGTCCGACGATCGAGGTGTTGGGCTTGAGGAAGATCACCGGATCGGCGGGCGCCTCGCCGCCCATCTCGGCCGCGTGGGCGGCGTAGTTCTTGCCGATACAGATCACCTTGCTGGCCAGAATGGGCGCCAGCACCCGTACATCGGCCAGTTTCCAGGATCGGCCGGTGAACGTCGGGGTGCCGAACGGATGCTCGGCGATCTCCTTGACGACGGTGTCGTCACCATCCCCCTCGACGGACACGAAGGCCACTCCGTCGGGACTCGCAATTCGACCTAAGCGCATGTTCCAAACCCTAGCGCACGGCCGATCTCACCCGTTGGGAGCCGAGTTGGCCGGACGCCTCGGCGGTTTTAGAATGTGGAAGAATCGTTTCACATATTGAGACCCGCCCGATCTGCGCCGTATTGCGCTGAGAGCCGAGAAGGGAGCATTCATGGATGCCGTCGACGACATCTCCACCGCCAGAAGGTGGCTCATCCTCGGCTGCTCGCTCCTCGCCGCACTCACGACGACCTCGGTGGTCAGCGGTGTCGCGTACCTGATCCCGTCGCTGCACACCGACGCCGGGCTGACACTGACCCAGGCATCGACCCTGGCCGCCGTCCCGACGGTCGGATTGATGGCCGCGACGTTCCCCTGGGGAATCCTGTTGGACCGCTACGGCGAACGTCGCATCCTGCTGGTGTCGCTGACGATCACGCTCGCCGGAGCCGGCGCCGCCGCGGTCGCGGCATCCGTCGCCGCGTCGTATGTCGTGGTCGGTGGCGCACTTCTGATCGGCGGGCTGGGTTCCGGTGCGGCCAACGGGGCCAGCGGACGGATTGTCGTGGGCTGGTTCCCGGCTCATCAGCGCGGCACCGCGATGGGAATCCGACAGATGGCCCAACCCCTGGGCATCGGCGTCTGCGCGCTCACCATGCCGGTGGTCGCGGCGAGCCACGGACCTGCTGCGGCACTGGCGATCCCGGCCGTCGTGACCGCGGCCGGACTCGTCGCGGTGATCGTCGGCATCACCGACCCGCCGCGCCGGGGGGCCGCCGAACGGATCGGCGAGACCGTCGCGCCACGCCCTAATCCCTACCGCGGCAACTCATTCCTGGCCCGTGTCCACCTCGTCAGCATGCTCCTGGTGATCCCCCAGTCCATGCTCTGGACCTTCGTGCCCACCTGGCTCATCGTGGCGCACGGATGGTCCCCGGCCGGTGCGGGACTGTTGATCACCGTCACTCAGGTGACCGGCGCGCTGGGCCGCATCGTCGCGGGACGCTGGTCGGATGCCTGGATGTCGAGGATGCGACCGATCCGGATCATCGCCGTGGCCGGCGTGGCCTCGATGTTCGCTCTCGCACTTGCCGATTGGCTGGACAGCCCGTGGGCGCCGGCCCTGATGGCGGTCGCGACGGTGATCTCGGTCGCCGACAACGGGCTGGCGTTCACGGCGATCGCCGAGTTCGTGGGACCCGATTGGAGCGGGCGTGGCCTCGCCGTACAGAACACCGGGCAGCACCTGGTGGTCGCCGCCACCACGCCGCTGCTGGGCGCGCTCATCGCCGCCGTGGGGTTCCCCCTGGCGTTCGCCGTCACCGCACTCGCTCCCCTCGCAGCCGCGCCGTTCGTGCCCCGCGACCGGGCGCGGGAACCCGGCGAGTTGATGGACGCCTGAATCCACCGCGAATGGACAGACCCGCCAGCGGATCGGTGGCGGGTCTGTCCATTGATTGTGCTGTTGCCTGCCGCGAGGCGGTCTCGGGTTCGGACTACAGACGCTCGCGGATGCGCGTGCCGATCTCCGAGGTGCTGAACGTTCCGTCCCGCTCGGCGAGATCCTCGGCGACCGCCTTCTCGATGCGCGCGGCGGCCTCGGTGTCGCCGAGATGCTCGAGCAGAAGTGCGGTCGACAGGATCGCGGCCGTGGGGTCGGCCTTGCCCTGCCCGGCGATGTCGGGTGCGGAGCCGTGGACGGGCTCGAACATCGACGGATTGGCACCGGTGGCATCGATGTTGCCCGACGCGGCCAGCCCGATGCCTCCGCTCACCGCGGCCGCGATGTCGGTGATGATGTCGCCGAACAGGTTGTCGGTGACGATGACGTCGAAGCGGCCCGGGTCGGTGACCAGGTAGATCGTCGCCGCGTCCACGTGGCAGTAATCGGTGGCGACGTCGGGGAATTCGGCGCCGATCTCCGCGACGGCCCGGCTCCACATCGAGCCGGCGAACGTCAGGACGTTGGTCTTGTGGACCAGCGTCAACTTCTTGCGACGCTGCTGGGCGCGATGAAAGGCGTTGCGCACCACGCGTTCCACGCCGAAACGGGTGTTGACGCTGACCTCGGTGGCGACCTCGTGGGGCGTACCGACGCGGATCGCGCCACCGTTACCCGTGTACGGGCCCTCGGTCCCCTCGCGCACCACGACGAAATCGATGTCGGGATCGCCGGCGAGCGGCGAGGAGACACCGGGAAAACGACGCGACGGGCGCAGGTTGACGTGATGGTCGAGAGCGAAACGCATCGTGAGCAGCAGGCCGCGCTCGAGAACACCCGAGGGCACCGACGGATCGCCGATCGCTCCCAACAGGATTGCGTCGTGGCGTCGGAGCGACTCGAGGTCGTCCTCGGTGAGGAGCTCACCGTTGCGGTGATAACGACGAGCTCCCAGGTCGAATTCGGTGGTGCTCACCGACGGGACGACGGCGTCGAGGACTTGCAGCGCCTCCCCGATGACCTCGGGACCGATGCCGTCGCCGGCGATGACAGCGAGCTTCATGCGAGGTCGACCTGTTCGATCAGGGTCGCGCTCACGGCCTCGCCGATCGCCGCGACGGTCTCGTCGTCGAGCACGCTGCTCACGCGCAGCATCATGGTGGCGCCGCCGCCCTCGGCGTCCTGCGACAGACCGGCCGCGAGGATGTCGATACCGGCGTTGCCCAGCAGGGTTCCGATCCGGCCGAGCGAACCGGGCTGGTCGGCGTAGCTGACGATGAGGTTGTGTCCCTCGGCGCGGAGGTCGAAGTTCCGGCCGTTGATGTTGACGATCTTCTCCACCAGGCGCGGACCCGACAGGGTGCCCGACACGTTGTGGGTCGATCCGTCGGCGAACACGGCCTTCACATCGACCACGCTGCGGTGGTTGGGACTCTCCGACGCGGTCGTGACCTCACTGGTGACGCCGCGGCCCTCCGCGACAGCCGGTGCGTTGACGAAGGTGACCGGCTCGTCGAGCACGGCCGAGAACAGACCGCGCAGGGCCGAGAGGCCCAGCACCTCGACGTTGTTGGCAGCCAGCTCACCGCGGACGTCGACGACGAGCGAGGTCGGCGGCTCCTTGCTGATCGCACCGAGCAGGACGCCCGCCTTGCGCGCGACCTCGAGCCACGGCGCGACCTCTTCGTCGACGGCACCGCCGGTGATGTTGACGGCGTCCGGCACGAAGTGACCGGCCAGGGCCAGGCGGACGCTCTTCGCGACGTCGGTGCCGGCGCGATCCTGCGCTTCGCTCGTCGATGCGCCCAGGTGCGGGGTCACGACGACCTGCGGGAGGTCGAACAGCGGGGAGTCGGTGCACGGCTCGGTCGCGAAGACGTCGAGACCGGCGGCACGCACCTGCCCGGAGGAGATGGCATCCGCGAGTGCCTGCTCGTCGATGAGCCCACCGCGCGCGGCATTCACGATGACCACGCCCTTCTTGGTGCGGGCAAGCTGATCGGCACCGATGAGGCCCAGGGTTTCCGGGGTCTTCGGCAGGTGCACGGTGATGAAGTCGGCGCGCTCGAGGAGTTCGTCGAGCGAAACCAGCTCGATTCCCAGCTGGGCCGCGCGTGCAGGCGAGACGTAGGGGTCGTACGCGATGATGTGGGTCTCGAAGGCGGCCAGCCGTGCGGCCACGAGCTGGCCGATGCGACCGAGGCCGACGACGCCGACGGTCTTGTCGAAGATCTCCACACCGTTGAACGACGAACGCTTCCAGGTCTTCTCGCGAAGGGTCGCGTCTGCGGCGGGGATCTGACGGGATGCCGACATCAGCAGCGCGATGGCGTGCTCGGCGGCCGTGTGGATGTTCGAGGTCGGCGCGTTGACGACCATGACTCCGCGTTCGGTCGCGGCGGGCACGTCGACGTTGTCGAGACCCACGCCGGCGCGCGCGATGATCTTCAGCTTCTTGCCCGCGTCGAGGACCTCGGCGTCGACGGTCGTCGCGGAGCGTACGAGGATGGCGTCGGCGTCGACGACCGCCTCGAGCAGCTTGGGACGATCCGGGCCGTCGACCCATCGCACCTCGACACCGTCACCGAGTGCTTCCACGGTGGACGGCGCCAGCTTGTCGGCGATGAGTACAACCGGGCGGCCAGCAGAGCTCACAGTCATTTCTCCAGGTTCGGGGCGGGCGATTATCACCTACGACGGTGCGGAGCGCCGAAGACGACTCCGTACGACAGCTTAAAGGTGTGGTAGGTGGCGTCGAGCATGCGGTCTACCCCGAAACCGGAGGCTTGTCCGACGACCTGGGTAGAGTGTGATCGGCATTACGGTTCGACGGCACACCGGATCACAGAAGTGTTGCAAACCGACCGCGGGTCGATCCCGCCCGGACGTGGACGTCCCACCGGCCCGGTACGGTGTGCTTGCCGCCTGCTGCGATGTCCAGGCAGGCGTTTCGATGCCTTGAAACCCGAGAAGTGGAGTGCGGATGACGAAGAAGCTGACAGTGCTGTTGGCGGTTTTGGCTGCGACGGTGCTGGCCGGCTGGGGTGGGGGCGTCGCGGTCGCCGCGCCGGCGAAGATCTTCATCGGCGGCGGCTCGGGAATCCTGGTCCTCAAGGGTGGCAACTCGGCGGCAGCATGCACGCTGACCACGATCGGCCGGTCCAAGACCAACAAGCTGATCGGCGTGACCGCCGGACACTGCGGCAACCCGGGCCAGAAGGTGTACTCCGAGACCTTCCAGGACCGCGGTCAGGCCGGGACCATCACCTACTCCGCTCCCGATCTCGACATGGCGGTCATCGAGTTCGACGCGTCGCGCGTCGTGCCGCTGCGCACGGTGCGCGGTATCACGATCCGCTCGGTTGACACCGCTCCTCTCGCCTTCCCGACCATCGCCTGCAAGGAAGGCCGGACCACCGGCAACACCTGCGGCATCGCCTGGTTCTCCGACGGCGACGTGCACGTGAGTCAGATGTGCGTGATCGAGGGAGACTCGGGCAGTCCCGTGGTCGTGGGTGACCGCCTGGTGGGCATGGTCAACGCCTACTACTTCCTCGGATGCCTCGGCCCCGAGACCGGCACCAACATCCAGCCGATCCTCAAGCGCATCGGGTCCCTCGACGCCTACAAGGGATTCCGCGTGGCCTGACCGATCGCCACAGACAAACGACGACGCCCCGGGTTCACACCCGGGGCGTCGTCGTTTGTGTCGCCGTCGTATGTGTCGTCGTATGTGTTGCCGTCGTCTGGCCTCAGCCCTCGATGGACGAGGCGTTCGGGATCAGATCGTCGAGATCACCGGCGCGCGATGTACTGCTCGAGCGGACGATCAGCTCGGGCTCGAGGACGACAGATTCCGGGGTGCGTCCGGCGAGCACCTCCATCAGCAAACCGACCGCCCGTCTACCCATCTCGTGCATCGGCGAGCGGATCGTGGTGAGCGGGACGGCACCGCCGGCGGCGATCGGGGTGTCGTTGTAACCGACGAGCGCAACATCGTCGGGCACCCGGATGCCGCGGTCTCGCAGCGCGCCGAAGGCGCCGATGGCCGCGAAGTCGTTGGTCGCGAAGATCGCGTCGGGCACCGACCCGGTGGCGAGTAGGCGGTCGACGGCAGCCCGGCCACCGGCCGGGTCGAAGCCGGAATACACGATCCGGTCGTCCGGGATCTCGATTCCGTGGTCGGCGTATGTCGCGACGATGCCGTTGGTCCGGTCGCGCGCGGTCGAGGCGAATTCCCAGCCGGCGAGCACGGCGACATCTCGCCGCCCCGTCTCGATGAGGTGTTCGCCCACCAACCGACCGCCCTCGACATCGTTCACCGTCGCGGACGGGTAGTCTCCGGCCGTCCGCGACACGAGCGCGAATTTGATTCCCTGCGAATGGATCTCGTCGAGAAAGTGGTGATCGAGGTGTGCGTCGCCGTAGATCAGACCGTCGACGCGGCGATCGATCATCATGCGGGTACGGGCGCGCTGGTTCTCCGGCTTGTCCAGCGAGTTGGTCACGAAGGTCGACAGCCCCGATTCGTAGGCGGCCTCCTCGATCCCCTCGTAGATCGTCGCGAGCACGTAGTCCTGCAGACGGGGAACGAGCACGCCGATCAGCCCTGACCGACGCGTCCGCAGGCTCGACGCCTGGGGGTTCGGCGAGTAGTCGTGATCGGCGGCGAATGCGCGGATGCGCGCGACGGTGTCGGAGGACCCCCATCGCAGTGCGGCATCCCCGGGCGTGTTGAGGACACGGGACACCGTCGACGGACTCACGCCCAGCTCCGTGGCGATCATGCGAAGCGTCAGCGGCCCCCTGGCAGGCCGTTCGGCTGGCTGTCTCACGCCGCCCCTCTCTCGTCGGTGGCCACATCGTACCCAACCCATCGTGTTACGCCTTGGTTTACACAAACGTTTGGCGGAAGTTACACAAACGATTGCGCCAAACGTTTGGGCTGTGCTTCACTTCACTTCATGCACGTCACGCAGATCACAGATCGCCACGCCCGCCGGGGCGTCGGCGCCGGCCGGAGGGACCGCTGATGGCGCGGGTCGCGGTCATCGCCACCGGCGGCACCATCGCCTCCGAGGCGACCGACACAGGGGTCGTGGCCACCCAGACGGCCGAGCGGCTGGTACGCGGCATGGGACTCGACGACGTCGACGTCGAGACGCTCGATCTGATGACGGTCGGCTCCTATCGACTCACGCTCGGGCACCTACGCCGGATCAGCGACGCGGTGGCCGAACTCCTCGCCCGTTCCACCCGACCGATCGACGGGATCGTGATCACCCACGGCACGGACACGATGGAGGAGACCGCGGTGCTCCTCGACCTCGTCCACGACGATCCGCGTCCGGTGGTCCTGACCGGCGCGCAACGCGCCGGTGACACCACCGACGGCGACGGGCCGACGAACCTGGCCGATGCCGTGCGCGTGGCGGCGTCGGAGGCGGCGCGAGACCGAGGCGTCATGGTCGTCTTCGCCGGACGAATCGTCCCCGCTCGTGGCGCGCGGAAGATCCACACCACCGCCCTCGACGCATTCCGGTCGGTCGTCGCTCTCCCACTGGGAACCGTGCACGACGGCCACGTTCGCATCGGGTCGGCAGTGACGCGTCCGGCACCGCTGCCACGGCCGGACTCGTCCTTCGACCACACGCGCGTCGACCTCATCGACATCTATCCCGGCGCCGACGACGTGCTGGTTCGGGCCGCCGCACGCGCCGGGGCAGCCGGAATCGTGCTGGCCGGCACCGGGATCGGCAACGGAAACGCCGACATCGTCGCGGCTGCAGCCGAACTCGTCGATGACGGGGTCGCCCTCGTTCTCTCCACCCGCGTCCCGGCCGGACCCGTGCGCGGCGTCTACGGCAACGGCGGAGGCGCCGACCTCGTCGCCGCCGGCGTGCCACCCGCCTCCGGACTGCCCGCCACGCAGGTGCGAATACTGCTGGCGCTGTTGATCTCCACCGGACTCACCACGGCACGACCGCTGCCGGAACTGATCGCGACCTACGCCGACTCGACGTCGGCGTGCACGGCGAACGCCCACACCGGTGATCACCCCGACACAAACGATCACCCAGACATCAGCAATCACCCCGACATCAGCAATCACCCCGACATCAAGGAGGACTGAACAATGGCCAAAGAAATCTTCGTTGCCTTCGGCATCGACGTCGACGCGGTCGGCGGCTGGCTCGGCTCGTACGGTGGCGAGAACTCGCCCGGCGACATCTCGCGCGGCGTGTTCGCCGGCGAGGTCGGAGTGCCCCGGCTCAACAACCTGCTGGCGAAATACGATCTCCCGGCGACCTGGTTCTGGCCGGGCCACTCCATCGAGACCTTCCCCGAGCAGTTCGATCAGGTCGTCGCGGCGGGTCACGAGATCGGCCTCCATGGCTACAGCCACGAGAACCCGATCGCGATGACCCGCGAGCAGGAGTCCGAGATCCTCGACCACTGCATCGATCTCATCGGCAACCGAACGGGCAAGCGACCCACCGGTTACGTGGCACCGTGGTGGGAGTTCAGCAAGGTCACCAACGAACTCCTGGTCGAGCGCGGCATCACCTACGACCACTCGCTCATGCACCGCGACTTCGAACCGTACTACGTCCGGGTCGGCGACTCGTGGACGCCCATCGACTATGACAAACCCGCCTCGGAGTGGATGAAACCCCTTGTGCGCGGCGAAGAAACCGACCTGGTCGAGATCCCGGCGAGCTGGTACCTCGACGACCTGCCCCCGATGATGTTCATCAAGGGCAGCCCGAACAGCCACGGCTTCGTCAACCCACGGCACATCGAGGAGATGTGGCGCGACCAGTTCGACTGGGTCTACCGCGAAAGCGACTACGCGGTCTTCACTTTCACCATCCACCCCGATGTCTCCGGACGCCCGCAGGTGCTGTTGATGCTCGAACGACTCATCGAGCACATCAACACCCACGACGGCGTCCGCTGGGCGAACTTCGACACCATCGCCGAGGACTTCAAGAAGCGGTCCCCGCGCGGCTGAGCACCACCGCGCCCATTCCCCCTTCGCGTCAACCCCTCGACTCAACCCCCACCGCCTTACCCCCCACCGACTCAACCCTCTGAGCAAGAGAGCACAACCATGTCTCAACCCACCACACCCCCGACCGCGGGGCTGCGGCGCGTCACCGGCAAGGAGACCCGTCGCGCATCCGGAATCGCGTTCTTCGCGTGGACGATCGCGGTGTACGACTTCATCCTCTTCGGGACGTTGCTCCCGCGGATCGAGGAGTCGTTCGGCTGGACCACCAGTCACGCGCTCCTGGTCTCCACCCTCGTCAGCGTCGGCACCGCCATCGTGGTTCTCCTCGTGGGTCCCATGGTCGACAAGCTCGGACGCCGCAAGGGCATGATCATCTCCGTCGGCGGCACGGCTGCATCGTCGGCGGCCACCGCCGCGACATTCGGCGCGACATCGCTCATCGGAGTCCGCGCGATCAGCGGCCTGGGCCTCGCCGAACAGTCGGTCAACGCCACCTACCTCAACGAGCTCTACGAGCTCACCGAGGACGAGAAGATCAAGAAGCGTCGGGGCTTCGTCTACTCGATGGTCCAGACCGGCTGGCCCGCAGGCGCACTGCTCGCCGCCGGATTCGTCGCCGTCGTGACGGCGATCTTCGGCGCCGATTCCTGGCGAATCGCCTTCCTACTGGCCACCGTTCCGGCGGTCATCGTCGCGCTCGTGTGCCGCACCCTGAAGGAGAGCCCGCAGTTCGAGGCACAGCATGCGGTCAAGCAACTCCGTAAGGCCGGCAAGCACGAGGAGGCCGAAGCACTGGCCGCCGCGACCGCAACGGTCGAGCAGACCTCGGCTCCGTTCAAGCGGATCTTCACCGGCAAGCACCTGCGCAACACCGTCGTGTTGTCGCTGGCGTGGCTGTTCAACTGGTTCGCGATCCAGACCTTCTCGGTCCTCGGCACCACGGTGCTGGAGAAGGGCAAGGGAATCGACGCCTCGAGCACCCTGATCCTCGTGGTCCTGTCCAACCTCGTCGCGGTCGCGGGCTACCTCGCCCACGGCTGGGCGGGCGACCGTTTCGGCCGCCGCAACACGATTGCCGTCGGCTGGCTGCTGTCGGGCCTGTTCTTCGGCGCGATGCTGCTGGGACCGTCGGATCAGATCTTCGTTCTCGTCACATACATGATGGGGTTGTTCTTCCTCCTCGGCCCGTACGCCGCGATCATGTTCTTCCAGGCCGAGTGTTTCGACACCGATTGCCGCGCAACCGGAAGCGCGTTCATCGGCGCCATGTCCCAACCCGGTGCGATCATCTCGGGCTTCATCCTCACCGGTCTCACCGCCGCGTCGATCGGTTACTCGACGGCTGCTCTCTGGGTCGGCGCGCTCGGCGCCATCGCCTCGGCCGTGATCGTGCTCGGTGCCCGCAAAGTCGTCGACGCCCCGCCCCAGGCGGGCGTCCCCGCGGGTCCCACGACGACGGCGGGAGCCCAGGCATGAGCGATCCGAGTGTCGCGATGATCACCGGCGCCGCATCGGGTATCGGCGCGGCCACGGCTGTGTGCCTCGCCGAACGCGGTGTGCGCGTGGGAATCGGGACCTTCCCGGGCGATCCGCACGACCCCGAGTCGACGCTCCGGGACGTGCACGACGCCGGCGGCGAGGGGCGCATCGTCGAAGTGGATGTGCGTTCCACCGAGTCGGTGGATGCCTTCGCCGACGAACTCGTATCCGCCTGGGGCCGTGTCGACATCGCGGTGGCCAACGCGGGCATCCTGCGGGAGGCGTCGTTCGATTCGATCACCGACGTCCAGTGGCACGACATGATGGATGTCGACCTGCACGGGGTGATGCGCACGGCGCGTGCCGGCCTGCGCCACATGGGCGAAGGCGGCTCGGTGACGGTGATCTCGTCGATCGCCGGCGGCGTCTACGGCTGGCAGAACCACGCCCACTATGCGACAGCCAAAGCCGGGGTCGTCGGCCTGGCACGAAGTCTCGCCGTCGAGTACGGGCCCCGGGGCATCCGCGCCAACGCCATCATCCCCGGCCTCATCCGTACCCCGCAGTCCACCGATGCGGTCAACTCACTCGGACCGGAAGGGCTCGACCGCGCGGGCGACTACATCCCGTGGGGCCGAGTCGGACACCCCCGCGAGGTCGCCGAGGTCATCGCCTTCCTGTCGAGTCCTCAGGCGTCGTATGTCAGCGGTCAGGCGATCGTCGTCGACGGCGCCCTGACCACCGCCATGCGTGACTGAATGCACCATCCCGGAGAGGATCTGACATGACCGGACTGTTGGAGGGACGACGGGCGCTGGTGACCGGCGCTGCGTCGGGTATCGGACGCGCGATCGCCGCGGCCTACGTCGCCGAGGGAGCGGTGGTGACCCTCGCCGACCGCGATACACGGGTCGAGGAGGTGGCGGACGAGGTCGGCGCGCGCCGCGGTGTCGTCCTCGACGCGACGATCGAGACCGAAGTCGACGGGCTGGTGAACCAGATCGTCGACGACGACGGTGGACTCGACATCCTCGTGTGCTCGCACGGCATCCTCACCCAGTCGCCCACCGTGGACATGCCGACCGAGCTGTGGCGCGAGACCGTCGACATCGACCTGACGAGCGTCTTTCTGCTCAACCGTGCGGCGCTCCGGCCGATGCTCGCGCAAGGTGGCGGACGCATCATCAACGTGGCGTCTCAGTTGGCCATCAAAGGCGGTGTCTCGCTGGCTCATTACGCCGCGGCGAAGGCGGGCGTCATCGCGATGTCGAAGTCGATCGCGCTCGAGACGGCCGCGCAGGGCGTCCTGGTGAACGCGATCGCCCCCGGGCCCATCGACACGCCGATGGTCGACGGCATCGACGACGAGTGGAAGCGCAGCAAGCGTGCGGAGCTGCCGCTGGGCCGATTCGGACGACCCGAGGAGATCGCGCCGGTGGCAGTGCTTCTCGCCTCCGACCCGGGTGGCAATCTGTTCGTCGGGCAGGTACTCGGCCCCAACTCCGGCGACGTGATGCCCTGATGTGTGGGGGTTGCGCAGGGGCACCACCGGATTGGGCGGCCGAGTTCGTGAGCGGTCCGCGGCAGCGCGCCGCGGTCGCCACACGGATGATGCAGGTGTTGCGACGCGACACCGTCCGGGCGATCCCGTCGGGCTGGGTGATCAGCTCCCCCACCGGGTCGGCGGCGGTGTGCCGTACCTATGACGAGCTCGTCGCCGCGGTCTCGCGGCGGAGCGGAGTCGACGTCGCCGCCGTCCGGGAGCAGGGCCTGCCTCATCGGTGAACGACCCTCCTCTGTGATCGACCCCTCCGCGCCGGACCCCGATACGCACAGCGGGCCCGCACCTTTCGGTGCGGGCCCGCTTGTGGTTGTGACTCAGGCGGTCTCGGTGATCGGGCGATCGACCCAGCTCATGAGATCGCGCAGCTTCTTGCCGGTGACCTCGATCGGGTGCTCGGCGTTCTCCTTACGCAGACCCTCGAGCTCCTTGTTGCCACCCTCGACGTTGGCGACGAGGCGCTTGACGAAGGTGCCGTCCTGGATGTCGGTGAGGATGCCGCGCATGCGTTCCTTGGTGTCGGCGTCGATGACCCGCGGCCCCGACACGTAGCCACCGAACTCAGCGGTGTCGGAGACCGAGTAGTTCATGCGGGCGATTCCGCCCTCGTACATGAGGTCGACGATGAGCTTGAGCTCGTGCAGCACCTCGAAGTAGGCCATCTCCGGGGCGTAGCCCGCCTCGACCATGACCTCGAAGCCGGTCTTGACCAGTTCCTCGGTGCCACCGCAGAGCACGGCCTGCTCGCCGAAGAGGTCGGTCTCGGTCTCTTCCTTGAAGGTGGTCTTGATGATGCCGGCACGACCACCGCCGATGGCGCTGGCGTAGCTCAGCGCAAGCGCCTGGCCCTCGCCCTTGGGGTCCTGGTGGACGGCGATGAGGGCGGGAACGCCCTTGCCGTCGACGAACTGACGGCGCACGAGGTGGCCGGGGCCCTTCGGGGCGACCATCGCGACGGTCACGTTCTCCGGGGCCTTGATCAGACCGAAGTGGATGTTGAGACCGTGGCCGAAGAACAGTGCGTTGCCGTCCTGCAGGTTCGGCTCGATGTCCTCGGTGAAGATCTTCGCCTGCGAGGTGTCGGGTGCCAGCACCATGATCACGTCGGCCCATGCGGCGGCCTCGGACGCGGTCAGCACCTTCAGGCCCTGCTCCTCGGCCTTCGCCTTCGACTTCGAGCCCTCGCGAAGACCGATGACGACGTCGACGCCGGAGTCGCGCAGCGACAGCGAATGCGCATGGCCCTGGCTGCCGTAGCCGATCACCGCGACCTTGCGACCCTGGATGATCGACAGATCTGCGTCGTCGTCGTAGAACAGTTCGATGGCCACTATGTTTCCCTTCGATATGTGGTGACCCCGGCGAACTCTCCGAACGCCCGGGTTTCGTAATTCTCCTGTCGCTGCCGTCGGCGCTCAGTGGCGCACGGCGACAGCGGGATTCCTTGTCAGCGGTTGGCCGACATGCTCTTCGGTCCCCGACCGAGGGTCACCGCGCCGGATTGCGCGATCTCCCGGATTCCATACGGATCGAGCATCCGCAGAAGTGCTTCGAGTTTCTCCGACGTACCCGTCGCCTCGATGGTGAGCGATTCCGGCGACACGTCGATCACCTTGGCGCGGAAAAGGTTCACCACCTCGATGACCTCGGTGCGGACGGTGGAGTCCGACCGCACCTTGACCATCATGAGTTCGCGGGACACCGAGCTCCCCGGGTCCTGCTCGACGATCTTGATCACGTTGATCAGCTTGTTGAGCTGCTTGGTGACCTGCTCGAGCGGGAAATCCTCGACGGAGACCATGATCGTCATCCGCGAGATGCCCTTGAGTTCGGTGGGGCCGACGGCCAGCGACTCGATGTTGAAGCCGCGTCGCGAGAACAGCGCGGAGATGCGCGCCAGGACGCCCGGACGGTCTTCGACCAGGACGCTGAGGGTATGGGTGGTGCTCACTGCTCGTCCTTCTGGTTTGCGCGGTCGGCCGGTGCGTTCTCGACCGTCTGATGGCCGTCCATCGCCTGGTGGATCTCCACCGGACCCGACGCCGACTCGTCGTCGTCGAACAGCGGCCGGATGTCACGAGCGGCCATGATCTCGTCGTTGCCGGTGCCGGCGGCGACCATCGGCCACACCTGGGCGTCCTTGCCGACGATGAAGTCGATGACCACCGGACGGTCGTTGATCTCGCGCGCCTTCGCGATCACCTCGTCGACGTCCTCCTCGCGCTCGACGCGGAAAGCCACACAGCCCAGCGCCTCCGAGAGCTTGACGAAGTCCGGGATCATCCGCGAATGGGTCGACAGATCGGTGTTCGAGTAGCGCTCCTCGTAGAACAGCGTCTGCCACTGACGAACCATGCCCAGATTGCCGTTGTTGATCAGCGCCACCTTGATCGGGATGCCCTCGATCGCGCAGGTGGCGAGTTCCTGATTGGTCATCTGGAAGCAGCCGTCACCGTCGATCGCCCACACCTCGGCGGACGGGTCGGCGGCCTTGGCGCCCATCGCGGCGGGCACCGCGTAGCCCATCGTGCCCAGACCACCGGAGTTGAGCCAGGTGCGCGGCTTCTCGTAGGAGATGAACTGCGCCGCCCACATCTGGTGCTGACCGACGCCCGCGCAGTACACCGCGTCGGGCCCGGCCGCCTTGCCGAGCGCCTGGATGACGAACTCCGGGGACATCGAACCGTCGGTCTGACGGTCGTAGCTCAGCGGGTAGGTCTGGCGCAGGTTCGCCAGGTAGGACCACCACTGCGAGATGTCCGGGGTGGAGCCGCTCGTGGCCCGCTCGTCGCGCAGCGCCTCGGTCAGCTCGGCGATGACAGCCTTGCAGTCACCCACGATCGGGACATCGACCGGACGGTTCTTGCCGATCTCGGCGGGGTCGATGTCGGCGTGGATGACCTTCGCGCCGGGCGCGAACGACGACAGCTGGCCGGTCACCCGGTCGTCGAAGCGCGCACCCAGGGTGATCAGCAGGTCGCTGCGCTGCAGGCCGGCGACGGCGGCGACCGTCCCGTGCATGCCCGGCATGCCGAGGTGCAGGTCGTGACTGTCGGGGAAGGCACCCCGCGCCATCAGCGTGGTGACCACCGGGATGCCGGTCAGCTCGGCGAGTTCGAGCAGTTCGGCGGATGCGTTGGCCTTGATGACGCCGCCACCCACGTAGAGCACCGGCGACTTCGCGGCGTTGATGAGCCGAGCCGCCTCGCGGACCTGCTTGCCGTGCGGCTTGGTCACCGGGCGGTAGCCGGGCAGGTCGATCTGCGGCGGCCACGAGAAGGTGGTCTGCGACTGCAGGATGTCCTTCGGGATGTCGACCAGGACCGCGCCGGGGCGACCGCTCTCGGCGATGTGGAAGGCCTCGGCGATGGTCTTGGGGATGTCGATCGCGCGGCTGACCAGGAAGTTGTGCTTGGTGATCGGCATGGTGATACCGGAGATGTCGGCTTCCTGGAAGGCATCGGTGCCGATGAGCGCCCGGCCGACCTGACCGGTGATCGCGACGACGGGCACGGAGTCCATCTGGGCGTCTGCCAGCGGGGTCACCAGGTTGGTGGCGCCCGGACCGGACGTTGCCATCATGACGCCCGCACGGCCGGCGACCTGGGCGTAACCGGTCGCGGCGTGACCTGCGCCCTGTTCGTGGCGCACGAGCACGTGACGGACCCGCTGAGAATCGAGAAGCGGATCGTAGACAGGCAGGACCGCGCCTCCCGGAATACCGAAGACGACCTCGACACCGAGTTCCTCGAGCGAGCGGACCACGGACTGGGCGCCGCTGACGCGCTCGGGCGCGACCGTGTGCTGGGTTACCGCACGGAGGTTGCCCGCCGCCGGAGACTGCTGTCGCAATCCTGCGTTGCGCGTCGGCTCATTACGGCCGGCGTCGGTGCGTGCTGTTGGTGCGCTCACTGCACGATCCTCATCTTGGTTGTGGAATCCGATATCCGTGATGGAACTGCCTGGCATGAAAAAACCCCCGACAGCTTCAGCTGTTCGAGGGTGGCGCGTCGATGCCGGTTGGGGGTCTGCGAGGTGACCGGTCAGGCGAAGACGCGCCAGCCGATTACTACGAGGATCCCGTTCTGCATCACGCGTTCACGGTAGGACCGCGTGTAGTTCCGAGTCAAACTCCGGACCACTGTGTCTCACATCGTGGGAAACCACTGGTGATGCGCCGCGACGTGGCCCGATACGCCTCACCGGACCGTCGTGACCGGGCAGAACCCGTCGACGCATCGCGGCCCGAGGGGTTGGCACAATGGACATGTGCCGACAGAATCCCCCGACCCAGCCGACAAGTCGAACGACACGTCTGGGTCCGACGCCGACGACGCCGTGACCTTCGAGTACCCGGTGACGTTCCGTATCAACCGGGTCGCCTACTTCACGGTCCCGATGGTCGCGTTGGTGGTGTTGCTGCTGGTCGGTGCGTCGCTGTGGTTCGGTTTCGCGATCGTCATCCCGGTCCTGCTGTGGCTGTGGATCCATCGGCTCCGCACCGAGGTCACCGAGGACGGACTGCACACCGTGCGCATGTTCTCCACGACCGACATCGCATGGTCCGACATCGCCGGTCTGCAGTTCCCCAAGTGGAGCTCGGTGCGGGCGGTGCTGCAGGACGGCAGCCGTGTTCGGTTGCCCGCCATCGCATTCCGCGATCTTCCGGTCCTGTCCATCGTCAGCGCCGGCCGCATCCCGGACCCGTTCGAGGCAGCGCGCTCGGCCAAGTAGGTACCGACGCCCGGCTCGACCGACGGCAGCGTCGGACCTTCTGACGTGTCGTCGCCCCGGATTCCGGCGATAGAGTGCGGCCGTGGCGAACACCCGAACACTCGACGCCGGTGAACTCGACGACCTGATCTCGGCCGGGCGCCTGGCCGATGTCGGGACGACGCTGTCCCTGCTCCCGGCCGGCGACATCGCCGCCCTGCTCGACCGACTCCCCCACAAGTCCCGCGGCATCGCGTTCCGCCTGCTGGCCAAGGACCTTGCGGTGAAGGTGTTCGACGATCTGTCGGCCGGCTCGCAGCGCCGCCTCATCGACGATCTCGGCACCGCCGAGGTGGCTGCCGCCTTCGACAACCTCGACCCCGACGACCGCGCCGAGCTGTTGGACGAGTTGCCCGCGGGAGTCGCCAAGTCGCTGATCCAGCAACTCACCCCGGCCGAACGCGACATGACCGCAGTGGTTCTCGGTTACCCCCGGGGCTCGGTGGGGCGCCGGATGAGTCCCGAGTTCGTCCATGCGCGCGAAGACGAACCGGCCGGCGATGCGCTGGCCCGCGTGCGGGAACGCGGACACGCCGCGGAGACGATCTACACCGTGCCCGTCCTCGACGGCGCTCGCTCCCTGTGCGGTGTGGTCAGCCTGCGCGACCTCCTCCTGGCCGACCCTGCCGAACCCGTCCGTGCCCTGATGAACAAGCCGATGTTCGCCCATGCCGAGGACGACGCCGAGGCCACCGCGCAGCGGTGTGTGGACCGCGGGATCCTCGCGATGCCCGTCGTCGACAACGACAGCCGCCTGGTCGGTGTGTTGACGATCGACGACGCCGTCGAAGTCGTCGAACAGGCCCGCGACACCGACGAGGCCCGCGCGGGTGCGCGCGAACCGCTCCGCGACCCCTACCTGGTCTCCTCCATCCTGTCGATCACCCGCGCACGGATCGTGTGGCTGTTCGTCCTCGCGGTGTCGGCGATCCTCACCGTCAACGTCCTGGAGATCTTCGAGGGCACCCTCGAGCAGCGGGTGGCCCTCGCCCTGTTCATCCCGCTGCTCACCGGGATCGGCGGCAACACCGGTTCGCAGGCCGCGACCACCGTCACCCGCGCGCTCGCCACCGACGAGGTCACCCCGCGCGACGTGGCCCGCGTCGCCGCCAAGGAGGTGCGGGTCGGACTGACCATGGGCGCGCTGCTCGGCCTCACCGGGTTCACCGTCGCCGCACTCGTCTACGGCCTCGACATCGGCGTGGTCATCGGTCTGACGATCCTGTCGGTGTGCACCCTGGCCGCGACCGTCGGCGGCGTGATGCCGTTGATCGCGAAGTCGATCCGGGTGGACCCGGCCGTGTTCTCCACCCCGTTCATCTCGACGTTCTGCGACGCCACCGGGCTCCTCCTCTACTTCTCGATCGCCAAGGCGGTGCTGGGGATCTGACCCCGTCGGGGGACGGCGCCGACAAGGGCATGTCGGGGACGCCCGAATCGTTTTGTCCCCCCTCGTCACAGCGGAGTAGCCTGGCTTCTCGGCGCTCCCCCACGCCCACCCTCAGCGAGGCGGCGCCCGTCAACACAGCCGCGCCCGGCCACAGCCCGTGGGAACAACCCCGGGATCGCGGTGTTGAGCCGAAGAGTCCGGCGCCGGTCCGTCACTGCACGTCCGATCGCGCCGGGCCCGCCCGAGCCACACGATCGATTCGAGGAATCCATGCCTGCTCTGAGGTCACGCACCACCACCGTCGGCCGCGAAGCCGCCGGCGCACGTTCCCTGTGGCGCGCCACCGGGATGACCGACGACGATTTCGGCAAACCGATCGTGGCGATCGCCAACTCCTACACCCAGTTCGTGCCGGGTCACGTGCATCTGAAGGATGTCGGCGACATCGTGGCCGAGGCCGTGCGCGCCGCCGGTGGCGTGCCGCGCGAGTTCCACACCATCGCCGTCGACGACGGCATCGCGATGGGCCACGGCGGCATGCTCTACTCGCTGCCCAGTCGCGAGATCATCGCCGACTCCGTCGAATACATGGTCAACGCCCACACCGCGGACGCGCTGGTGTGTATCTCGAACTGCGACAAGATCACCCCCGGCATGCTCAACGCCGCGATGCGCCTGAACATCCCGACGGTGTTCGTCTCCGGCGGACCGATGGAGGCCGGAAAGGCCGTCGTCGTCGGCGATGTCGCGCATCCGTCGTCGGATCTGATCACCACCATCTCGGCCTCGGCCAACAGCGAGGTCGACGATGCGGGCCTGAGCGAGGTCGAAGCTGCGGCGTGCCCCACCTGCGGTTCGTGCTCGGGCATGTTCACCGCCAACTCGATGAACTGCCTGACCGAGGCACTCGGGCTCGCTCTGCCCGGCAACGGCTCGACCCTGGCCACCCACGAGGCACGCCGCGCGCTGTTCACCAAGGCCGGTGAGGTCGTCGTCGACGCGGCGACCCGGTGGTACCGCGACGACGACGCGTCCGTGCTGCCCCGCAACATCGCGACGCCCGCCGCCTTCCGCAACGCGATGGCGCTCGACGTCGCCATGGGCGGCTCCACGAACACTGTGCTGCACATCCTGGCCGCCGCCCAGGAAGGCGAGGTCGCCGACTTCGACCTCTCGGTCATCGACGAGATCAGCCGCAATGTGCCGTGCCTGTCGAAGGTCTCCCCCAACTCCGACTACCACATGGAAGACGTCCACCGGGCGGGCGGAATCCCGGCCATCCTCGGTGAACTGCGCCGGGCCGGACTCCTCGACGACACCACCTCCACGGTGCACACCCCGACGCTGGCGCAGGCGCTCGACGACTGGGACATCCGCGGCGGCAAGGCCATCGACGAGGCCGTCGAACTGTTCCACGCCGCACCCGGCGGTGTTCGCACCACCACCCCCTTCTCGACGGCCAATCGGTGGAAGTCCCTGGACGTCGACGCCGAGGGCGGATGCATCCGCGACCTCGCGCACGCCTACACCGTCGAGGGTGGCCTGTGCGTTCTCCGCGGGAACCTCGCACCCGACGGTGCCGTCCTGAAGACCGCGGGCATCGATGAGGACCTCTGGCACTTCGAGGGTCCGGCCCGCGTGGTCGAGAGCCAGGAGGACGCCGTCCAGGTGATCCTGTCGAAGACCATTCAGGCGGGCGAGGTGCTCGTGGTCCGGTACGAGGGTCCCGCGGGCGGGCCCGGTATGCAGGAGATGCTCCACCCGACCGCCTTCATGAAGGGCACGGGCATGGGCAAGAAGTGCGCGTTGATCACCGATGGCCGCTTCTCCGGCGGGTCGTCGGGACTGTCGGTGGGTCACATGTCACCGGAGGCCGCCTCGGGTGGCGCCATCGGGCTCGTCGAAGACGGCGACCCGATCCTGATCGATGTGAAGACCCGTCGTCTCGAGGTCCTCGTCGACGAGGACGTCCTCGCCGAGCGCCGCGCCAAGATGGAGGCGTCCGAGCGCCCGTGGCAGCCGAAGGATCGCGAACGTACGGTCACCACCGCGCTGCGGGCGTACGCCAAGCTGGCGACGTCGGCCGACCGGGGTGCGGTGCGCCAGGTCGACTGACCTCTGGATGTCACAGGTCGACTGACCTCGAACAGATCAGACAGAGAGTGCGGGGTGGGTATCGAAATCCGATACCCACCCCGCACTCTGTGTGTGTCAGGCGAGCGGGTTGCTGCCGTTGGCCAGGACCCAGACCGCGACGGCCGCAGCCGCGCCGACGATGAGCCAGAGGAACGACCCGACGAAGGGGCGGCGCGCCCAGCCACGGGGATAGTCCAGCGAGTACAGCCCCGGACCGGTGAGGATCACGACGGCGGCCGCGACGGCGAGGAACAACTCGAACTCCACCCCGCCCGCGGCGGCGAAGAACGCGAAACCGCCTGCCGCCGAGATCTTGTAGGCCGCGGCGACGAGCATCGTGCCCAGGATCGCCGAGGCCCCGATCGGGGTGAGCAGACCGAGGATCACCATCAGCCCACCGATTGTCTCCGACAGCGCACCGACGATGGCGAGCACCTGCGCGTAGTCGGCGTTGAAGCCGCCGTCGACGAGCATCGACTCGAACCCGCTGAGCCGTGGGCCGTTCCAGAGACCGAAGAGTTTCTGCAACCCATGGGCGCCGACGACGAGTCCCAGTGCGACGCGCAGCACAAGCAGTCCGAGGTCGATGGTGCCGCGGCGGGACTTCGCGAGGGCATCGGAGAGATCGTCGTCGGCGGGGGTCGTGTTCCGGTTCTCGACGGCATCCTTGCGACGACGTCCGAATCGGCGGGTCCTGCCGTCCTCTTCCTCGTCGACGGCAACCGCGGTGTCCGACGCCTCGCGCCGCGGATAGGCGCCGGCGGACGAGTCCTCGTCGTCGAGGAAGTCGTACCGGGCGGTGCCCACGGGCGGCAACGCCGGTTCCGGGGTCGTGACCGCGTCGTCGACGGGTTCGGGGACCGGGGTCGCGGACGGACTCTTCGCGAACTGGACCGTCGCGGCGTCCTCGGTCGCGGCTCCCGTGGCCGCGGGGTCCTTGGTCGCGGGGTCCCTGGTCGCGGGGGCCGCTGCCGCAGGGTCCTGTGACGCGGCGCCGGGGATCGAGCGCGTCTCGACGTCACCGGGATCGAGGTCGTCGAGGTCGTCGACCCGCGAGTAGGGCGCGGGCGTGCGACGTGCGTGCCGGTTGTAGAAGTCGTCGCGGTCGGGCGTCGTGGGCGCGGACGGCGGTACCGGGGCACCACCGCCGGGTCCTGCGGCTCGGGGTTCGGGAGCTCGGGTTCCGGGAGCTCGGGTTCCTGCAGCTCGGGTTCCGGGGCCTTCGGGTCTGGAACCGGGAACCGGTATCTGTCCGGTCGGCTCGTCGTAGGGGCTCATCGCCCCGTCGTACGGGGTCGCCCCGCCGGGTGCCGGTGTGTCGCGCCCGCTGGTGCCCGACGTATCGCGTTCGCTCACACGCCCGACTCTAGAGGCTCTCGAGGCGCCCTCCGCGCACCCCGCCGGGGTGAGTCGGGATGACGACATTCGACGCACCACTACTGTGGACGCCATGTGGAAGGGGCGCCCGGCATGGGTCCGGTGGCGAGTGCTGGTGACGGTTCTGGCCGTGGTGACGATCATGGTCGGGGGGTGCGCCGATTTCTCCGCGCAGGACCGTGAGCGCGAAGCCGGTGCCTTCAGTCCCAACAACCGGCCGAGTGGTCAGCCCGAACCGACACCACCGCCGGCCACACCGCGTGAGACGCAACCGCCACCCACCGGCCCGTGCGTCGACCCCGACCCGGCCGTCATCGCGACCTGTCTGGCCTCCACCGGTGGTGTCATGCCCGGAGACGAGCAGGGCGAGGTGACCGTCGTCGCCGAGCGCACGACGGGCCGAATCCTCACCACCAAGCGCTACGGCCCGCAGCGAACCCTGGGCGAGGCACAGGTCGACGCGTCCGGTGACGGCGGTTTGATCGATTTCGCGTTCTCCCCCACCTATTCTCAGGACCGCCTGATCTACGCCCTCATCACGACTGCGGCGGACAACCGCATCGTGCGACTGGCGCCCGGCGACGTGCCCAAGCCGATCTTGACCGGAATCCCCAAGGGCACCACGGGGAACATGGGGTCCATGTACTTCCGATCGCCGACCGAACTGGTGGTCGCCACGGGCGATGCCGGCAACCCCGCGGCCGCCGACGACCCGTCGTCACTCGCGGGCAAGGTGTTGCTGGTGACCTCGCTGTCCTCCGGGGCGAATCCTCGGCCCACCGTCCTCGCCGCCGGGTTCGGTTCCACCGTGTCGCTGTGCCCCAACGCCTCGACCGGGACCATCTACATCGCCGATCAGAAGGCGACCGAGGACCGCGTGCAGGTCCTCGAGGAGGGCGGCCCCAAGGTGCTGTGGACGTGGCCCGACAAACCACAGATCGCCGGATGTGGTGTCGCAGGCGGCAACATCTTCGTCTCCACGACGCGCACCCAGCGCATCGAGGGCATCAACGAACCCACACGTGAAGAGCCGACGATCACCGCGCCGGCCGTCGTGCTGGATCGACGCTACGGGGCGCTGGGCCGGATGGCCGCGCTGCCCAACGGCCTGCTGCAGGTCGCGACGGTGAACAAGGAAGTGGGCGCGGCCAAGCCCACCGACGATCGCGTGTTCCGCTTCCTGCCCTCCGGCGGTGGCAACGACCGGACGTGACCCTTCGAGGCTCGCTGCGCTCGCGACGAGCCTCGAAGGGCGGCGAGCCTCAGGAGCAGGCGGCGATGACGAGTTCCTTGACGCGCGCCGGATCGGCCTGTCCGCGAGTCGCTTTCATCACGTCGCCGACGATCTTGCCCGCGGCCGCGACTTTGCCGCCGCGGATCTTCTCGGCGATGTCCGGGTTGGCGGCCAGCGCATCGTCGACGGCCTTCTGCAGTGCCGAGTCGTCGCGGACGACCTCGAGGCCGCGGTCGGCGACGATCTGAGCGGGTTCGCCCTCTCCGTCCAGGACTGCGTTCGCGACCTGCTGCGCGAGCTTGGTGGTCAGCTTGCCCTCGTCGACCAGACCGACGATCTCGGCGACCTGGGCGGGCGAGATGGCGAGGCCGTCGAGTTCGACCCCGCGCGAGTTCGCCTGCTGGGCAAGGAAGGACACCCACCAACTGCGGGCGGCTTCGGGTGAGGCCCCCGCGTCGACGGTGGCGATGATCAGGTCGACCGCACCGACGTTGACGAGGTCGCGCATCACCTCGTCGGAGACGCCCCATTCCTGCTGGATACGCGCCCGGCGCAACCACGGCAGCTCCGGCAGGGTCGCGCGCAGGTCTTCGATCCAGGCCGAATCAGGCTGTACCGGTGGGAGATCCGGTTCCGGGAAGTAGCGGTAGTCCTCGGCGGTCTCCTTCCGACGACCCGCCGACGTGGTGCCGTCGGACTCGTGGAAGTGACGCGTCTCCTGGATGATCTCGCCACCCGCGTCGAGGATCGCGGCCTGGCGGCGCATCTCGTAGCGCACGGCGACCTCGACGCTCTTGAGCGAGTTCACGTTCTTGGTCTCGGTGCGGGTGCCGAACTCGGTGGCGTCCTTGCGCATCAGTGAGACGTTGGCATCGCACCGCAGGGAGCCCTGATCCATCCGGACGTCCGAGACGTCCAGTGCCTTCAGCAGGTCGCGTAGCGCGGCCACATACGCCCGCGCGACCTCGGGTGCGCGCTCGCCCGCCCCGACGATCGGGCGGGTGACGATCTCGACGAGGGGAACCCCGGCGCGGTTGTAGTCGAGCAGCGAATGACTCGCGCCGTGGATGCGCCCGGTGGAACCGCCGATGTGGAGGGACTTGCCCGTGTCCTCCTCCATGTGGGCCCGCTCGATCTCCACCCGCCAGGTGGTGCCGTCGCCCAACACGACGTCGAGATACCCGTCGTAGGCGATGGGTTCGTCGTACTGCGAGATCTGATAGTTCTTCGGCTGGTCGGGGTAGAAGTAGTTCTTGCGCGCGAACACACTCGAGGGTCGGATCGAACAGTTCAGCGCGAGCCCGATGCGGATCGCGGACTCGATGGCCTTGGCGTTCACGACCGGCAGCGAACCGGGCAATCCGATGCACACCGGGCACACCTGCGTGTTGGGTTCGGCACCGAACTCGGTGGGGCAGCCGCAGAACATCTTGGTCGCGGTACCCAGTTCGACATGCACCTCGAGGCCCATCACCGGATCGAAACCGGCGATGACCTCGTCGTACTCAAACAGTTCGACGGCGGCGGAAGTCATGGCTGTCAGTTTATGCGGCCATATCCCAGGGACACGTTCAGGGTGATCACCGATGCCGCGGGGCGGCCTCTGCTCCTACCGTCGAAGACATCGGCTGACACCCGCCGAGACACCACCCATGAGGAGGACCCATGACCACCGCACAACCCGCCCACATCGGCCCGCGCCTGATGCGCTCGCGCGACAACGCCTGGCTCGGTGGGGTCTGCGGTGGCATCGCCGAGCGCTGGAACTGGGACCCGACCCTCGTTCGCGCGCTGTTCGTCCTGTCGATCCTGTTCCCCGGACCGCAGGTGCTGATCTACCTGGCGCTGTGGATCGTGATCCCTCGCCGGCCCGCCCCGGCCACTGCCACCCCGGTCGTCTGACCCCACCCGTCCGTAGACGGGGACAAGGACAAGGACACGATCATCCGAAGATGACCCGGATCTCCTCGTACTGGTCCGCGGGCACCGTCTTCAGTTCGCCGAGCGCCTCGTCGAAGGTGATACGCGCGATCTCGGTGCCGTGCAGGGCGACCATCTGTCCCCAGCCCTCTTCGGCGACCAGATCCGCGGTCGCCATGCCCATCCGGGTGGCGAGCACGCGGTCGTAGGCCGACGGCACGCCACCGCGTTGGATGTGTCCCAGGACGGTCGCGCGGGTCTCGATGCCTGTTCGTTCCTCGATCATCGGCGCGAGCACCTCGCCGACGCCGCCGAGCCGGGGACGGTTGAACCCGTCGAGTCCCTTCGTCGAATGGGCTTCCTTCATGTCGGGGAGCTTGAAGCCCTCGGCGACCACCACCATCGGTGCGCGCCCGCGATCCCGAACGCTGGTGACCCAAGCGCAGATCTGGTCGATGCTCTCGGGGTTCTCCGGGATCAGGACGACGTGGGCGCCGCCGGCGATACCGGAGTGCAGCGCGATCCACCCGGCGTGGCGGCCCATCACCTCGAGGACCATGCAGCGCTTGTGGGAGTTGCCGGTGGTGCGCAGCCTGTCGATGGCCTCGGTCGCGATCTCGACGGCCGTGTTGAAACCGAAGGTGTAGTCGGTGGCGTCGATGTCGTTGTCGATGGTCTTGGGGACGCCGACGATGTTGATGCCGTCGTCGAACAGTCGCTTCGACGCCGCGGCGGTTCCTTCTCCGCCGATCGCGATGACTCCGTCGATCTCGAGGTTCTTGAGCACCTTCGCGATGTTCTCGGGTCCCCCGTCGGGCTCGGTGTACGGACCGAACCTGCTGGTGCCGAGGATGGTGCCGCCCTGGTTGGACAGGCCCCGGACCGAGGAGCGGTTCAGTTCGACGATGTCGCCGTAGACCAGTCCCGCCCATCCGTCCTTGAAGCCGACGAACTCGTGCCCGTACACGGTCTCGCCCTTGAGCACCGCACCCCGGATCACCGCGTTCAGACCGGGGCAATCACCGCCGGACGTCAGAATGCCGAACCTCTTGGTCACTGGCGAGACCCTCCCTGTCGTCACTCTCGAGAACGCGCGCACGTCGGTGCGCGGACATCCCCAATCTAGTGCGCATGCGGGCCGGCCGCTGACCCCGAAATCCCAGGCCCAGAAATTCCTGATCCCTAGATCACTTGATGCCGTTCTCGTAGGCGAAGACCACCGCCTGCGCCCGATCGCGCAGACCGAGCTTTCCCAGCAGGCTGCTCACATGGGTTTTCACCGTCTGCTCGGTGACGTACAGCTCGGCACCGATCTCGGCGTTGGACTTGCCGTCGGCGACCAGGTCGAGCACCTCCCGCTCGCGGGGGGTGAGGGTGTCCAGACGGGCATCACGTGGCTGCCGCCGGCGGTTGGCCGTCACCTCGGTGATCAGCCGCCGCGTGATCGACGGCGCCAGCAGCGCCTCGCCGGCCGCGACCACGCGCACCGCCCGGACGAGTTCGTCGGCGGGTGCGTCCTTCAGCAGGAAGCCCGAGGCTCCGATGCGCAACGCCTCGTAGACGTAGTCGTCGATGTCGAAGGTCGTCAGCATCAGTACCCGCGTGGGTGGCTCGGTCGACGACCCCAGGATCTGTTCGGCGGCCCACAGCCCGTCCTTGCGCGGCATCCGCACATCCATCAGGACGACGTCGGGGCGGACGCGGCGGCACACCTCGACGGCTTCCACCCCGTCGGAGGCGTCGCCCAGGACCGACAGGTCCGGCTGGGCCGCGAGCAGCGCCGAGAATCCTTGACGCACCATGGCCTGGTCATCGGCGATGACTACGGTGATCGGCACGCCGCTACGCTACCGCCCGGACGGCGACTCGACGGAACCCGGAACGGTCGCGATCTCGGCGACGACGACACCGTCCCGGCGTGGCGCCGACGGGATCAGCGCGCGTACCGCGAAACCCCCGGTCGGGGTCGGCGCCGCGGTGAGGGAACCACCCACCGCCTGGGCCCGATCGATCATGCCCGGGATGCCGACGCCACTGCCGCCGAGGTGTAACGGTTCGGCCGTGGCGGGAGTGTTGACCACGGCGACCTCGACGAGGTCGCCGCCGGCCCAGGCGACGCTCACGTCCACGTGCCCTCCCGGCGCATGTCGAGTGGCATTCGCGAGGGACTCCTGCACGATCCGATACATCACCAGAGCCGCCGACTCACCCACCTCTTCCGGCTGGACCTCGCGGCGCAGGGTGACGTCAGATCCTGCGCGACGCGTCTCCGACACCAGCGAATCGAGTTCTGCCAAACCTGGATTCGGTGCGCCGACGGCATCGGCGCCCTCGACACGCAGGACGCCGAGCAGCTGTCGCACCTCGTCGAGGGAGGTGCGCGCGGCCTCGGCGATGGCCTCGAATTCCGCTGCGGCCGAGGGACTCACATCGGGCACCCGGTAACGGGCGGTCTGCGACATCACCACGACCATCGACATGCGATGTGCCACCACGTCGTGCAGATCGCGTGCGATCCGGGCGCGTTCCTGCAACACCGCCGCCTCCGCCTCGGCGGCCTGCGTCTGTTCGGTGCGCACCGCCAGCTGCCGACGGGAAGCCATGAGCCCGCGGAGCAGTGCGACCACGACGGCGAGCACCGAGATGCCGAACACCCAGCCGATCCGGGCGGACGGTTGTACGGCGAACGCCATCACGATCGACGTCGACGCCCACACCACGGGTATCCACCGGAGCGGGCACCGGAGCAAGGCCATGAACGTGAGGACGAGCAGCTCAATGAGGTGGGTGACCTGGATGGTCAGTTCCCACGAGTCCCTTGCGGGCACGACGATGCCGATGAGTTGCGCCGAGACCACCGAGACGCCCCAGCCGACCAGCGGCGCCGACCACGCGAGGGCGATCGGCAGCGCCGCGAACGCCGCGACCACGGGCAACACGAACGCCGGTACGGCGTGGGTGATGGGCAGCGTCGGCCAGGAGACCGAGTACATGACGAGCGCCACGAACAGGAAGAACCAGTTGATGCGCGACGAGAAGTAGTGCCGCACCGCGGGGTCCTGTGCCACCGGCGCGGTCGCAGCCCACTCCAGCGAGGACGCACCCGCCTTGCGGAGTGTCTTGCGGTATCCGAACATGCCTTCACCCTAGGCTCGCCGACCGCGGGAACACCTCATACTTTCGGGGGATACGGCCTCGCGCGGCGGTATGGATCTCGGGCGGCGACGCCCCCCTCAGGACGAGAACGAACGGCCCCGGCGAACGATGTGGCGTCGCGGTCGGGCGCCATAGCGTCGACGACCATGACCAGATCGACGTTGCACCGAAATCGCTCTTCCGCCAGTGACTTACATCATCCGCAGGGTTCGACGGCGCGCGGTCAGGCGCGGTGGTGGGTGGCCGCGCTGACGCTGTCCGTTCTCCTCACCGGACAGTGGTTCTCGACCGCCCATGCCGTCGCCGGACCGTCGACCGTCGGCACGGCGGTGACCGCTCCCCCGGCCGACGCCGCAAATCCGTATGCCGCCACGGTCGTCGCACTGTCGGGTCCACGACCGTCCGCGGCGGTGGCGGTGCTGCCCCGGTCGTTCGCACTGACCCAGGGCTATTCCCCCGACATCGTCGACGGGTACCCGATCGATCCGGAGGGTGATTGCTCTTCGCCGGTACCGCTTCCCGCGGATTTCACCCCGCTCTGTCGCACACATGATTTCGGCTATGACCTCTTGCGTGCCGCGGAGCGAGACGGTGAGCCCCTGGGCCCGTGGGCACGTGTCGCCCTCGATCGGATGCTCATCAACCGGATGTACGCGGCCTGCGGGTCGCCCGGCTGCGCCGCGGCCGCTACCGCAGCCCGAATGGGGCTCGCGTGGAACACATGGCGACAGCGCGGCGGGCCACCCGCGGGCAACGAATCGATCACCGCGCTGGTGACCACCACTCTCGAACGCGCGCTGGTGGATCCGGCCCACGAGGCGGTGCGGTCATGAGCCGCTGGCCCCACCCGGCGATCAACGTAGCCGTCACGGCCGCCTACATCGCCTCCCTCTACCCGGGGAGTCTGCCCCGCGGCGCGGTCGCAGCGGCTGTCGTCGCCGCGGCGGCCACCGCGCTGGGTGCGATCATCGGCATGCTCGTGCGCCGGCGGAGTTCTCGCACCGCTGACGAACAGGCGAGCCGGATCACCTTCGGGGCGGGCATCGTGGTGATGACGTGTACCGCGGGCGTCGCACTGTGGTGGCAGAACGTCGTCCGCTCAGCGGTCGGGGCGACGCCGGTCGGCTGGGAATGGTGTGCGGCGATCACGGTGATCCCGGCCGCGGTCGTGGTGGCGATCGTCGCCGCGCCGCGTGTCGCCGCGGTGGGCGCGGCATGCGCCCTGGCGCTGACGGCCGGGTTGCTGGCGCCCGCCGACGCGGGGGCCGACGAGTCGGGAGCCGGCGAGCAGCGCGCCACCCGTGTCTCCACCGTCGTCCAGGCTCCCGGGCCGGTGCTGCGAGGAGTCCTCACTCCCGACGATTTCGACCGCGCCGCAGAGCAATTGGTGGACGACTGGGTGGCGTCGGGCGGGCAGGCGGCCCGCGCGGTCGTGCTGGCCGTGCCGACGGGGTCAGGGTGGGTGGATCCCGCCGCTGTCGACGGATTCGCGCGCAGGTTCGGCGACGTGCGGGTCATCACGCTGCCCTACGCCGACGTCCCGTCCTGGAAGGCCTTCGTGTCCGATCGGTCCGGCGCCTCGGAGTCGGCGATCGCGACCGCCCGCGCGCTGGCCGGCGCATTGCGGATGGCACCGGCCGAGAACCGACCCGAAGTCGTGCTCTACGGGCAGAGCCTCGGGGCCGTCGGCGCCGACGCTGCCCGCATCTGGTTCGAGGAACACCACCCGGAGCTCTTCGACGAGACCGTGCTCACCGCACCGCCGGCCGACACGGTGGCGGAATCGTCCCGCACGCCTCGGAAGATCCTCGCCAACCACAGCGATCCCGTCGTGCGGTGGTCGGTGTCGAGCCTGTGGCATCCGCACACCGACACCGGCGACACCCGCCGCGGCGGTCCGCGGGTGCCCCGGGCGCCCTGGCTGCCGGTGGTCAGCTTCGTGCAGACGAGCGTGGACCTGCTCGCCGCCCTGGACGGCGAGGCAGGCGTGGGCCACCGCTACGGGACGGATCAGGCAGGTCAGACGATCGGTCCGCGAGCCGCCTCATAGGACGCGCCGACCCGGTACAACCGGTCGTCGGCGAGGGCGGGCGCCATGATCTGCAGGCCGACGGGCATGCCGTCGTCGGCCGACAACCCCGAGGGCACCGACATCGACCCGATGCCCGCGAGGTTCACCGGCAGGGTGCAGAGGTCGAACAGGTACATCGCGAGCGGGTCGTCGACCTTCTCGCCGATCGGGAACGCCGTCGTCGGCGTCGTCGGCGAGATGAGGACGTCGACCTTCTCGAAGGCCGAGGTGAAGTCGCGCGAGATGAGGGTACGGACCTTCTGCGCCTGACCGTAGTAGGCGTCGTAGTAGCCCGAGGACAGCGCATACGTACCGATCATGATGCGGCGCTTGACCTCTGGACCGAATCCCTGCTCCCGACTCAGCGCCATGACCTCGTCGGCCGAATGCGAACCGTCGTCGCCGACGCGCAGCCCGTAGCGCATCGCGTCGAAGCGGGCCAGATTGGAGGACACCTCCGAGGGCAGGATCAGGTAGTACGCACCGAGTGCGTAGGTGAAGTGCGGGCAGCTGACCTCGACGACCTCGGCACCGCGCTCGGTGAGCAGCGCGACGGCCTGCTGGAAGGACTCGAGCACGCCGGACTGGTAACCCTCTCCCTGGAGTTCGGTGACCACGCCGATCCGTACGCCGGTCAGGTCCCGCTCGGCACCTTCGCGGGCGGCGGCGACCACATCGGGCACGGCGACGTCGATCGACGTCGAGTCGCGCGGGTCGTGACCGGCGATGATCTCGTGCAGCATCGCGGTGTCGAGTACCGTACGGCCGCAGGGACCGCCCTGGTCGAGCGACGAGGCACAGGCGACGAGGCCGTAGCGCGAGACGGTGCCGTACGTGGGCTTCACACCGACCGTCGCCGTGACCGCGGCCGGCTGACGGATGGAGCCGCCGGTATCGGTGCCGATCGCCAGCGGCGCCTGGTACGACGCGAGTGCCGCGGCGCTGCCGCCGCCCGACCCGCCCGGGATCTTGCTCACGTCCCACGGGTTCCGGGTGAGCTGGTAGGCGGAGTTCTCGGTCGAGCTGCCCATGGCGAACTCGTCCATGTTGGTCTTGCCCAGGATCGGGATACCCGCTGCGCGAAGGCGTTCGGTGACCGCGGCGTCGTACGGCGGCACCCAGCCCTCGAGAATCCGGGACCCACACGTGGTGGGGGCGTCGACGGTGGTGAAGACGTCCTTGAGGGCGATGGGCACGCCCGCCAGAGCGGAGGGGGCCTCACCCGCGGCGATCGCGTCGTCGGCGGCCTTGGCGGCGACGAGCGCCTCTGCCCCGCTGACGTGCAGGAACGCACCGAGCCGGTCGTCGACCTCGGCGATGCGGTCGAGGTGGGCCTGCGTGACCTCCAGCGAGCTGATCTCGCGGGAACCGATCCTGGTGGCGAGCTCGGCGGCGGACAGGCCGGTCAGGTCACCGGAGTCGCGCGGTGTGGCGAAGTTTGTCTCGGCGGCACTCACTGCTCTTCTCCCAGGATCTGCGGAACGGCGAATCGGTCCTGTTCGACGGCGGGCGCGCCGGACAAGGCCTCCGCGGTCGACAGTCCGGGGACGACCACGTCGGGACGCAGCACGTTGGCGAGCTCGGCGGGATGGGCCGTGCCCGGGACGTCGTCGGCGGCCACCTCCGACACCGACGCGACGTGGGTCAGGATCGAGTCCAGCTGCTCGGCGTAGACATCGAGTTCGTCCTCGCTCAGCGCCAGTCGCGACAGTCGCGCCAGGTGCGCGACCTCGTCCCGCGAGATGGACTTCGGTTCGCCAGCCACTTCAGCGTCCTTCCTTCCACAACATCCTCGTGGTTCTCTGTCACTGCGCGTGGATGTCATCCGGCGGTCTCGTCCGGACCGTTCACGACGCAGGGTGCGACACCCAGACTATGGGAACGCGCGATCCCCGTTGTCCCCAGGATGCCTGCTGTCCCCGGCCACCGTTGCCGACCCGGGCGGTGCGCGCGGGTCGGCCGCGGGTGCGAGAATGGCGCCGTGTCCTACCTCTTGCGGGTCTCGCTCGAAGATCGCCCGGGCAGTCTCGGCGTGCTCGCCGTACAACTCGGGTCCGTCGGTGCAGACATCCTGTCCCTCGAGGTGGTCGAGCGCGGGAACGGGTACGCGGTCGACGATCTCGTGGTCGAGGTGGCGCCCGGCGCCCTCCCCGACAGTCTGATCACCGCGGCCGAGAAGGTCAGCGGTGTGCGCGTCGACTCCATTCGGCCCTATTCGGGCGTACTCGACACGCACCGCGAGCTCGAGCTGGTCGATCAGGTCGCGACCGCGGGTCGCGACCGGCTGCAGGTCCTGGTCGACAACGCCCCACGCGTCCTCCGGGTCTCGTGGGCCATGGTCATCACCCCCGCCAGCGGCGGCGTCCTGCAGTTGTTCGGCTCCTCCGGCGCGCCGGAGACACCCTTGACCACGGCGGACTGGCTGCCCCTCGAGCACGCGGCCCAGCTCGACGCGGAGGGTGACTGGGTGCCCGCCGCCTGGCAGGACATGGACACACGACTGGCTGCGGCGCCATTGGGCGCCGACGCCAAGGCCATCCTTCTCGGCCGGATCGGCGGTCCGGACTTCCGGCCGTCGGAGGTCGCGCGGCTCGGCTATCTCGCGGGCATCGTGAGTACGGTGCTGCGCTCCGAGAGCTGAGCACATCTGGCCCGGAGTACGGGCATGATGGATCGATGACGTCCATCGAGCTCGTCCAGGGCGACATCACGACGCAGTCGGTCGACGCGATCGTCAACGCCGCGAACTCCACCCTGCTCGGCGGCGGCGGGGTCGACGGCGCGATCCACCGGCGCGGCGGTCCGGCGATCCTGGCCGAATGCAAACAGCTGCGCGCCGGCGCTTACGCACGTGGACTCCCCGTCGGCGAGGCGGTGGCCACCACCGCGGGCGATCTGGACGCGCGCTGGATCATCCACACCGTCGGCCCGGTGTACTCCCATAACGAGGACCGATCAGCACTGCTCGTCTCCTGTTACCGCGAATCACTACGTCTGGCAACAGAATTGGGAGCGACGACGATCGCGTTCCCGGCCATCTCGACGGGTGTCTACGGCTGGCCGATGGCCGACGGCGCCCGCCGGGCCGTCGACACGGTCCGGTCGACCCTGCCCGAGACCTCCATCGCCGAGGTGCGCTTCGTCCTGTTCGACCAGCGCGCGTACCGGGCGTTCGAGACCGCGTTGGAGTGATCGGCCATTCCGGGCTGATAGGTCATTCCGGGCTGATAGATCATTCCGGGCTGCCGGTCTCCAACAGTCTCTTGAACGCGTCCTCGTCGAGGACCGGCACACCGAGCTGTTCGGCCTTGTCCGCCTTGGTACCCGGTGACTCCCCGACCACCACGTAATCGGTCTTCTTCGACACCGACCCCGACGCCTTGCCACCACGCTGCAAGATGGCTTCCTTGGCACCGTCCCGGGAGAAGTCGACCAGTGATCCCGTCACGACGATCGTCTTTCCCTCGAGGGTTCGCGGGATCGACTCGTCGCGCTCGTCTTCCATGGAAACACCTGCGGCGCGCCACTTCTCGACGATCTCGCGGTGCCAGTCGACGGTGAACCAGTCGTGGATGGACTGGGCGAGGGTCATCCCCAGCCCTTCGACCGCGGCGAGCCGCTCGATGTCGGCGGCCTCGATCGCCTCCAGGGAACCGAACTCGGTGGCCAGCGCGCGGGCCGCGGTGGGCCCGACATGGCGGATCGACAACCCGACCAGCACGCGCCACAGCGCCACGTCCTTGGCCTTGTCCAGATTCGCCAACAGACGCTTGCCGTTGGCCGACAGCGCACCCGCCTTGGTGGTGAACAGATCGGTCCGGACGAGCTCGTCGGCGGTCAGTGAGAACAGGTCGCCCTCGTTGGTGAGCACTCCCGCCGAGAGCAGCGCCGATGCGGCTTCGTAGCCCAGGGCCTCGATGTCGAAGGAGCCGCGGCCGGCCAGGTGAAAGAGCCGCTCGCGCAATTGAGCCGGGCAACTCTCCTGGTTCGGACACCGAAGGTCGGCGTCACTCTCCTTCTCCGGCCGCAGCGGCGTCTGGCATGCCGGACACAGTTCCGGCATCTCGAACTCGACCTCGGTGCCCTCGCGTAGGTCGACGACGGGTCCGAGGACCTCGGGGATGACGTCGCCGGCCTTGCGGATGGTGACGGTGTCGCCGATCAGCACGCCCTTGCGCTTGACCTCCGAGCCGTTGTGCAGGGTCGCGCGCGACACCGTCGACCCGGCGACGAGCACGGGTTCGAGGACCGCGAACGGGGTGACGCGGCCGGTCCTTCCGACGTTGACCTGGATGTCCAGGAGCTTGGTGGTGGCTTCCTCGGGCGGGTACTTGTAGGCGATCGCCCAGCGCGGCGCGCGCGAAGTGGAACCGAGTCGGCGCTGGACCCCGACATCGTCGACCTTCACCACGATGCCGTCGATCTCGTGTTCGACGTCGTGGCGGTGCTCGCCCCAGTACGCGATCTTGTCCACGATCTCGTCGACCCCGGACACCTTGGTGGTGTGCGTCGACACCGGCAGGCCCCACTCTCCGAGTGCGAGGTAGGCGTCGTGGAGCGACGCCGGCCGCCAGCCCTCGGTGTGGCCGATGCCGTGGCAGATCATCCGGAGCTTGCGACGCGCGGTGATCTGCGGGTTCTTCTGCCGGAGCGATCCCGCGGCCGAGTTGCGCGGGTTGGCGAACGGGGGCTTGCCCTCGGCGACAAGCGAGGCGTTGAGCGCCTCGAAGTCCTCCACCCGGAAGAAGACCTCGCCGCGGACCTCGAGGACCTCGGGCACGGGATACGTCTCGGACGCGGTGAGCCGCATCGGGATGTCGTCGATCGTGCGCGCGTTCAGCGACACGTCCTCGCCGGTGCGGCCGTCGCCGCGTGTGACACCCCGCACGAGCACACCGTTGCGATAGACGAGCGCGAGCGCCACTCCATCGATCTTGAGTTCGCAGAGGAAGTCGACCCGAGCCCCCGCGTCGGCGACGACCCGGTCGACCCAGGCGCGCATCTCGTCGTGGTCGAAGACGTTGTCCAGGGACATCATTCGTTCGAGATGGTCCACCGGCGAGAACGCGGTCGAGAAGCCGCCGCCCACGAGCTTGGTGGGCGAATCGGGCGCCGCCAGCTCGGGGTGGGAGTCCTCGAGCGCCTGCAGCCGACGCAGCAACAGATCGAACTCGCCGTCGGTGATGACGGGCGCGTCCTTCACGTAGTAGCGGAACTGGTGCTCGCGGATCTCCTCGGCGAGTGCCGACCACTCCTCGCGCAGGCCGCCCTCCGACCCCGACTGCTCGGCGACCGGCTGACCCGACTCCGTTGTATCTGCCACGTTCCGAGGGTATCGGAGCGGGCCGACATGCCCTGCTTGTCGTCGCAGCGGCACAGGGGGCCGTCGTCGACGTGACGACCGAGCGTATTGAGCCTGATCTCGGCGGCATGAGGCGACACCTGGGACCTCGACGAGCCCAGACCGGAACAGCACGCTGAAGAACCCTCTTTGTCACGAGATGCCGGTGGGCGGGCCGGGTACACACTGTGGAGTTGTCAAAGGTCGTGTGGCGTCGGGTGTCGACGCCGGAGGGTCAGCGGGGCGAGGGTGGCTACGCCAGGGCGTCGTCGAGTCGCATGGTGCGCCGGTTGTAGGCCGGTCGGGGTAGGCGCCGGGGGTCGATATCGGCCGGTGGGATCAGCCATGGATGCCGGTCGGGACCCATCACCACCTCCCAGCCGTGGTGATGCACCTGGGTATGACACCGCTGACACAACAGACACCCGTTGTCCAGATCCGTCGGCCCACCATCAACCCAATGCACGATGTGGTGCACCTGGGTATGCGCCGCGGGGGCACCACATTTCACACAACACACATCCCGCACGATGATCGCTTGCCGCAGATGATGGGGGAACAGTCGTTTCGTGGTGCCCATCCGCAGCGGCACCCCCTCGGCGTCGAGGACGATCTCAGCCACCCCGCCATCACAGGACAAGCGCCGCGCCGTCGACGCCGACACCGCCCCCAGCCACGGCAACCGCGCCGGATCGACACCATCAGCGGGAACCGTGACCAACACCTGAGTCCGCGGTGCTCCGGCGGTGGTCATCGCCGCACCAAGCGCCGCCTGATCCAACAACACCTCCAACCCGTCCGCCCGGCGTTGCCCGACACTGCGGCGATCCTCGGCACCATCGGGTTCCGGGCGCGGACCGGACCGTTCGTCGATCATCGACACAAACTTCTCCCCGATCACCGCCGTCACCTCCGCGCTGATCGCCACCCGCCCATCCTCGGTCACCCGCAGGTGCAGGGTGTTCAACGACGCATCATCAGCCGCCGCGACCGTGTCCGGGTCGGCGTCGGCCACACCGACCGCAATAGCGCGGGCATGGGCGTCGATCTCGGCCGGGGTGGCACCGGAGAACGCCTGCGTCAACAACTCGGTCTCGAACACACTCCGTTCGTCGTCGGAAAGCGTTACTGCAGCGCGTTTGTCGATCAGTCCGACCCCGCGTACCACCGCATCGACACACTCCGCGGCCAGATACCCCTGCGCCGCACAGTCGGCGAGCTTCGGTAACGACACCACCCCACCGGCGATCCGCATGTAGCGGTGCGCGGCCGCCGGCGCAAACCCCATCTCGATCAACATGTTCCGCGTCGTCGACCCGGCCCGCGCCGGCGCGCCCGACTCGTCCAAACGAGCTGCGTGTACCGCGATCTGGTGATCGAGAACGTTGCGCAGTACGCGTAATTCGTCGAGACGGTCGGACACCAGGCGACCAGTTCGGTCGTCGGGCGGTGGTTGCAGAGAGATGAGGGTGTCACGGAGTTCGGTGAGCGAGGGCATGACACCAAGGTACCCGCAAATATGTTCGACAACGAGGTTTCTCCACAACCAACTCCGCCGCGAATATCATTGCGCTTCAGTACAAGTCACTCGCGCACCAGCAGTGAACCGCAGTGAACCGTGGTGAACAGAAACCCCACCAGTCACAGAGCGAGCCACCAACAGAAGTCGCACTCTCGCCGCCAGGAACGCCCACCGGCCCCCAGTACGGAGTCCCGTTGCCGACTGCTGAACCGATCACTCCGGCAGTGTGAACAGGTCCTCGGCGAACGTTTCGTCGAGTCTGACGTCGGAGAGTTCTTCTGTGCGGTCGCCGCTTTCGGCGCGGAGCGGGATGCCGGTGTGAGCATCGAATGCAACTGCTACCGGGCCGAAGATGTCAGGAGGGAACACGAACTCCCACGCTCGGCGCCCGTTGACCTCGGTGGCCGTTCCCGCACTGGTGGGATCGATAACCAAACGAAACGGGACTTGCTGATCCCAGCGTCGGTGTATCGCGACCATTTGATCGGGCCACGTGTTCGGCGAGTACGGCCCACGGTGCCAGTGACGCCCCGAGGAGTCGCCAACGGAGAGCAACCCTTCGTCGTCGACCTGCCGGATTCCCTCGAACGGCGAGTACCAGAACTCCACCTCGTGGCGCTCCTCGCTACCGCCCTGATCCTCGGAGAGCACCATCGTCGCGTGAACAGTGGCTTCGCCGGCCGACCGGTACAGCTGGTGCACCTCGCTCCACGTTGCTCTCTCCCCCAGCAGCGGAACCCGCGGTGGGATTTCGTGGGCATAGGGCGCTTGAGGCTCGGTGGTGGTGGGTACCAGGGCGACGGTGAACTCGGCTGTTTTGATCATCTCCTTGGTGACCGGAATCCCGGTGAGCCGCTCGGCAAGTGCGAAACTGGCTTCGATGTGAAAGAACTCGGAGCGGGGTTCGTCGGCCTCCTCGAGCTCGAATCCACCGACTTCGGACATCAGATCGAACAATGTCGACGACCCGGTGGTCGTTGTCGACCGGGCCCGGTCGACATCCCAGGAAGGGAACATCGGTTCAAATGAAATCTCTCGCTGCCCATCGCGCCACCACACAAAGCGAGAGTTCGCGTTGACGTTGCTGAAGTGGCTGACCACCTCGTGCTTCTCGATGACGGGCCTGAACAGATCATCGGTGACGCCGAGGTATTCACTGTTGTGCTGGATCAGCAACACCCAGCCGTCGCCGATGTCCGCAACCCCCACGGTCTGAACCGCCTGCGACCCCAAGGTGGCCAGGCCCAGCGTTTCGAACTCCATCGCCCGGCCGCCGAACCCCTCCAACCCGACCCCGCGTGGACGCCGGCTGAAGGCGGACAAGGCATCGAGGACATCGTCAGCGGTGGTATCACGAATGAGGCTGACCACGTGTCCGTTCGCTCGCCAGCCGGCGAATTCGTCGTCGTTGAACCACAGGTAGTCCCGATAGGTTGTCGTCACGGTCCCACACTCTCAGAGATCGCTCTCACTGATGGGAGGGAGCACGGCTCACAAGGCGTCGAGCTTGGCGAGCGAACCCTTCGGCGCGATCTGGCGATAGCTGGCATCGAGGAGCTCGGTCACCTCATCCCAGTCGGTGGTGTCGTCGAGGATCAGACCCACCCAACCGGAGGGACCGAGATAGGCGGGCAGGAAGAATCGCGGGTCCTCGAGGAGGGCGGGCCGTTCGGCCTCCTCGGCGATGACGAGGATCGACTGGTCGTGGCGCACCTTGGAACCCTTGACGCCACCCCCGTAGTTGGCGAACATCTTGCCGCAGCGAAACGTCGGGCGACCGTGTGCGACCACCTCGGTGGCGTCGGGCAGGGCCAACGCGATCTCGCGTATCCGGCCCAGGTACGGATCGGCATCGTCGAACATGATCGGGTGCGGCATACCGATGAGGATAGGGCTGCCGGGATTCGCCCGCAGTCCATTTGCCCCGCAGTCGTTGCTCCCTTGATCCTTCGCTACAGCGCAGTCGGATCGGTTCCGAGGAACTGGCCGGCTTCGGCGGTGATCGCCAGCGCCCTTTTCGCCCAGTCGGACGAAGCACCGGCCAGTCCGCAAGTGGGAGTGACGATAACGTTGTCCGACAGCACTTGTCGATTCAGTCCGATGCGGTCGGTGATCGCAGCGAGGTCCACGGCGACCGTCTCGGCATCGAGCCGTCGTTCCGGCGGGGTCGAGGGCACGACACCGGCGACCAGAGTGTCGCCCCGATCGACGAGCATCCCGATGCCGTCGAGGTCCGCGTCACGGGGCCGGGTGAGATCGATCGAGTAGGCCACCGAACGAAGATGGGCGAGCAGATCCCACCGCGGACGGTTGCAGTCGTGCAGGATCACCGGAACACCGATGTGGTCGACGAGTTCGGTGAGAGCGCGCGCCACCTCGACCGCCGGGATCGCGCGGATCGGATCGAAGCGGGTCAGCGGCTTGACCGTGCCGTCGATGACCTGCCCCACCATCGGCTCGTCGAGCTGGACGACGACGCGGGCCCCGAGCCGCCTCTCGACCTCGCGGACATGTTCGCGGATCCCCTCGGCGGTCGACGCCACCACATCGCGGACCGCACCCGGATCTTTCAGCACGCGTTGGCCATTGGCCAACTCGACCGACGCCGAGGTCGTGAACGGCCCGGCGACCTGCACTTTGAACGACCGTCCGGTACCGACGAAACCCGCTGTCTCCCAGAGCTCCTCGACGACGTCCAGATCTTCGCTGAGTAGATCGGTGGCACGCCGCGCGAGCCGCGAATGGCGCTGCGCGAGCCGGTAACCCCAGGTCGCGGTGTCCATCGGGAGGTCGACGAGGATGGCCGCCATGCGGCCGATCAGGTCGGAGCCGATCCCCCGGCCGGGGAGTTCGACGAGGTGGGCGAGATCGAGTTCGCCGTTGACCACTTCCGCGGCGGCACGCGGGTCGGTGCCCGGCATCGAGCCCACACCGGTGCCGAGGCCGGTGGGCAGGACGGGGTGGGTCACCGAGCGGCGACCGGTGTCGGCTGCGCCGAGGTGGTGGCGATGCGTCCGCACCCGATGACCTGGTCGCCGCGCCGGGCGTCGGGGAGATAGAGCACCGCGGCCTGACCGCGGGCGACGCCGGTGAGCGGCTCCTGCAGCGCGATGTCGATGCCCGCTTCGCCGTCGACCGTGATCGGGGTCGCCCGCACCGGCGCCAGACCGCCGTGTGCGCGGACCTGGACCATGGCGTCGAAGGGCTCGTCCGGGGTCACACCCGACGTCCAGACCGCGCGGGTGGCGGTGATTCCCCAGACCTGGAGATCATCGGCCGTACCGACGGTCACCGTCCCCGAGTCGGGATCGATCTGGGTGACATAGCGCGGCTTGCCATCAGCCGCCGGCGCGTCGATGCCCAGCCCCTTGCGTTGCCCGATCGTGAAACCGTGGACGCCGTCGTGGTCGGCGAGGCGCTCACCCGACGAGGCGTCGACCACCGCGCCCGGCCGGACGCCGATGCGCGCGCCGAGGAACGCGCGGGTGTCGCCGCTGGGGATGAAGCAGATGTCGTGTGAGTCGGGCTTGTCCGCGACGGCCAGCCCGCGGCGGGCGGCCTCGGCGCGGATCTCGCTCTTGGGGGTGTCCCCGATCGGGAACATCGCCCGCGCGAGCTGGTCCCGGGTCAGGACCGCGAGCACATAGGACTGGTCCTTGTCCGCGTCGACCGCGCGGCGCAGTTCGCCGTCGACGAGTTGCGCGTAGTGACCGGTGGCGAGCGCGTCGAAACCGAGGGCGACGGCCTTGTCCGCGAGGGCCGCGAACTTGATCTTCTCGTTGCAGGTCAGACACGGGTTGGGGGTGCGGCCGGCGGCGTATGCCTCGACGAACTCGTCGATGACGTCGTCTTTGAACCGGTCGGCGAAGTCCCACACGTAGAACGGGATGCCCAGGACGTCCGCGGCACGCCGCGCGTCCGAGGCGTCCTCACGGGAGCAGCAACCGCGCGAACCGGTCCGCAGCGCCCCCGGTGCGGTGGAGAGCGCGAGGTGCACACCGACCACCTCGTGGCCGGCCTCGACAGCCCGTGCCGCCGCCACCGCGGAGTCGACGCCGCCGCTCATCGCCGCGAGTACACGCATCAGGAGATCCTTCCACCGGGCGCGGACACGAGGCCCGCCGCGCGCGCACGGTCGACGACCTCGTCGATGACCGCGGCGACCGCATCGATGTCGGCGTCGGTTGTCGTGGGAGCGAGGGAGAACCGCAGCGATGAGCGGGCGTCGGCCATGTCGAGCCCCATCGCGAGCAGTACGTGGCTGGCCTGCGCGACACCGGCCGTGCACGCGGAGCCGGTCGAGCACTCCACGCCCTTCGCGTCCAGCAGCATCAGGAGGGAGTCGCCCTCACACCCGGCGAAAGACACGTGGACGTTGCCCGGCAGCCGCTGATCGGGGTCGGCGCCGTTGCGCGTCGTACCGTCGACGCCGAGGAGGATCTCGGTGAGCCGCTCCTGTAGCGCACGGACGTGCACGGTGTTCTCGGCAAGGTGCTCGACGCACCACGACAACGCCGTCGCCATGCCGACAGCGCCGGCGACATCCTGTGTTCCCGACCGGACGTCGCGCTCGTGCCCGCCGCCGTGCTGCAGGGGTACACAACCGACATCTCGGCCGAGCAGCAGCGCGCCGACACCCTGCGGTCCGCCGAACTTGTGGGCCGTCAGTGAGAGTGCCGACAGTCCGCTCGCCGCGAAGTCGACCGGAAGGTGGCCGACGGCCTGGATCGCGTCGGAATGCACGGGCACGTCGAATTCGGCGCCGAGCGCGGCGATCTCCGCGATCGGCTGGATCGACCCGACCTCGTTGTTGGCCCACATCACCGAGATGAGTGCGGTCTCCTCGGCGTGGGTCTCGAGCTCGGCACGCAGGTCGGCGACCGAGACCACGCCGGCGGCGTCCACAGGCAGGAGGACGAGCTCGGCATCCGCCGCCTCGGCCAGCCACTGCGCGGGATCGAGGACCGCATGATGTTCGACAGCGGAGGTGATGATCCGACGGCGTCGCTGATCGGCCCGCCGCCGAGACCAGTAGATTCCCTTGATCGCCAGGTTGTCCGACTCGGTTCCACCGCCGGTGAAGACGACCTCCGACGGGCGGGCCCCGACGGCCGCGGCGATCGCTTCCCGCGCCTCCTCGAGCCGACGACGCGCGGTGCGGCCGGAGCCGTGCAGCGAGGACGCGTTACCAGGCTGCGCGTAGACAGCGGTCATCGCCTCGACGGCTTCGGGCAGCATCTGCGTCGAAGCGGCGTGGTCGAGGTAGACGGGCGCCCCCTTGCTGTTCGGCACGGGCGGTCGGCTTGATTCGGGCATCGCTAGCAAGGATAAACGCGTGTGGGTCGCCGACAAATTCCGCGATCGGCGATCTGGCCGGTCCCGAAGGCGGATCGGTCAGGCGCGCTCGAGGTAGAAGTACAGGTGGCGACCGTCGATGACGCCGCCTTTTCCGTTCATGATGCCCATCACCGTCGTGTCGTCGACCCGCTTGAAGTGGTCGATGACCGCCTGTCCGTCGTAGACCATCGACGCGGTGATCTCACCCCGGAACTCGATCGCCCATAGGCTCGCCTCGCCCTTGCCGAGCTTGGTGTTGGAGTACAGGTTGCCGTTCTCGTCGCGACACACCAACGGTTGCACGTCGCTGCGCGAGGTGAAGGTCTTGCCGTACCAGCCGGCCTTTCCCAGCATCCCGTTGATGGCATGCCCGGTGGTGAACTCCCCGCCCTTCCACGCACCGAGCATCTCCTCGGGACGCAGGGTGGCCAAGCCCGCCCACACGGTGTCGAGATCGGCGTCGTCGACGCGGCCGTCGACGTCGCGCAGCTCGAAGAACTTGGCGCGCGCGGCTTCTCGGGTCTGGGTGGACGTCATCGTCGGCCTCCTGGGTACACATCAGGTCGTCCGCTGGGTACGGAACGGTACCGATGAAACCTATATGAGAGAACGGATGATGTCACTTTTCGCGGTGGTCGCCGAACCGGTCACCGCCCGCTCGCAGCGTCCCGCCAGTTCGCGACGATCGCGCCCGGGCGACTCGGCGGGGTGGATCACGATCGTGAGGGCAAGACCACGAGTGCGCAGCACGCGCCGAAGGGTGTCCGCCGGGGTGTCGGCGCCGATGAAGCTCGGCGCCGTGGCGGTGGTCCCGTCCACGCCGACGAATCGCAGACGGACGGGCACCACCGGGACGTCGGCGTCGATGGCGGCCTGGAAGAACGCCGGACGGAACGCGCCGCCGGTGCGTCCGCAATATGTGGTGCCCTCGGGGAACACGATGACCGAGGTGTCCCCGTGTAGTCGGTCCGCCACCTCGCCCACCGTCGACGGCAGTCCGCGAAGCGTCGCACGGTCGACCGCGATCACCCCGAACCGACGGGCCAGGGACGACACCACCGGCATCGCGACGACATCGGACTTCGCGACCACGTGGGCCGGACTGATGAGGGCCAGCGCGAGCACGTCGAGGAACGAGATGTGGTTGGCGACCACGAGTCCCGGCCCGGACGGATCGCCCCGCAGGTCCTCGACGTCGACGCTGATGCCCAGGGCTCTCAGCAGAGCCGCGGACGCCGGTCCACGGAGTGCACGCGGCGGGCGGTGACGCAGCCGGGCGGACATGCGGGCCGTCGAAGCCGCCCACACGATCCACGTCACGACCACGGCCAGGCGGAACAGACGCCACATGACGACTGTCGCGTCCGCCACGGCGGTCAGCCGTCGCGAGACCCGTGGACCGATGCACGAGTCGCCGCACGTGCTGACGGGGAACCACGGGTGCGATCGGGGGCCGACGTCGCCCGGTGGCACACATCCGAGCGGCCGGGGCCGGGTCGCGTGCGGAGCGGCGACGCGGTCCCGGTGCGAGGCAATGCTCGGCTCCGGGACTGCGCACCGTTCCGAGACGGCGCCGGCCCTCGGGACACCTGCCGACTTCGGGATGCGGGCGGTCTCGGCGGTGGCCGGCCCGACCAGAAGGGCGGTCATCGTGCCGGGGTGCCCGAAGCCGGGGTGGCCGCGTCGGCCCGGGCTCCGCCGAGGCGGCGGGCGCTGGACCGCAGACGGTCGAGGTACCGCTTGTTGGCGCCTTCCCGATCGAGGAGCGTCAGGAAATCCGCGACGTCGAAGACCTCGTCGACGGCGGGCTCGCCGCAGATCCGAGCGCCCAGCCGTAGGTAGCCTCGCATGAGCGGCGGCATCGCGACCGTGTCGGCGGGCTCGATGTCGTCGAGCAGGCGTCCGCCGATCCGGGCGGCGACGAGCGGGCGCGCACTGCGGTGGGGGTCCAGGTGCTCGGCCCGCAACCGATCGCGCAATGCGCGCATGGCCGACCCGGGTAACCACTCCCCCGGGCTGTGGAGGGGCACCGATACGCAGCCCATGAGATAGCGGAGATCAGCCTCCTCCATGTACTGGAGCAGGGCGGCCCACATCAGCGCGGTGACCGAACCGTCGCGATGGTCCGCGTGCACGCACGCTCGGCCGAGTTCGACTGTCGCCGTGACGATGTCGCTCATCTCCGCGAGATCGAACTCCGTGGCCGAATACCACCCGCCGGCCGCGATCGCCCGTGCCGGCGAGAGCACGCGGGCGCACCCGATGACCCCGTCGTCGTCGTGCCGGACGATCAGGTGCTCGCAGAACGCGTCGAAGCGGTCGGCGTCGCGGCCCGTCGCGGCGTCACCGATGCGGTTGGAGAAGCCGGGCTCGGCGGCGAAGACCTGGTAGCGCAGTCGCTGCGCCGCGACGATGTCGGCGGGGTCGTCGGACACGAGGACGCGAATGGGTCCCGCGGACAACAGGGTGGTCGGTACGGCCCGCGAGAACCGGGCGCGCGCGACATGATCGGTGCGGACGGAGGACTGCATGGCGTTCATGTCTCGAATGAAAGCCAGGGCGGGCATCGGCGGGACCACCGCAGCGTGTCGTGTCGGTGCGGGTTGGGTGAACAGGGTTCGCCCGTGAACGCACGATGGCCCCCGACGATGAGTCGGGGGCCATCGGGCCGAGCTCGATGATCAGCTGGTGATCACTTGCGCTTCTTGACCTCTTCGGTCAGCTGCGGGGCGACGTTGAACAGGTCGCCCACGATGCCGTAGTCCGCGATCTCGAAGATCGGGGCCTCTTCGTCCTTGTTGACGGCCACGATGGTCTTCGAGGTCTGCATGCCGGCGCGGTGCTGGATGGCGCCCGAGATACCGAGGGCGACATAGAGCTGCGGCGACACGGTCTTACCGGTCTGACCGACCTGGAACTGGCCGGGGTAGTACCCGGAGTCGACCGCGGCGCGCGAGGCACCGACTGCCGCGCCGAGCACGTCGGCGAGTTCCTCGACGACCGAGAACTTGTCGGCGCTGCCCACACCGCGACCACCCGAGACGACGATCGACGCCTCGGTGAGCTCGGGACGGTCGCCGCCGACGTTCGGCTCGACCTTGGTGATCTTCACCGCGCCCTCGCCCTGTGCGGGGACCTCGACGTCGACACGCTCGCCGGCGCCGGCCTGCGGAGCGGCCTCGACGCCACCCGGACGAACCGAGAAGACCGGGACCTCGCCCTTCGCCTGCGCGTCGACGGTGAAGGCGCCACCGAAGATGGAGTGGATGCCCACGCCACCCTCCTGGACGTCGACGATGTCGGCGAGCACGCCGGAGCCGAGACGCACGGCAAGACGACCCGCGATCTCCTTGCCGTCGGCGGTCGCCGCGACCAGGATCCCGGCCGGGGACGCCGACTCGGCGATCGAGGCCAGCACGTCGACCTGCGGGGTGATGAGGTAGCCGCCCGCGTCATCGGACTCGGCGACGTAGATCTTCTCTGCGCCGGCTTCCTTGAGTCCGTCGACGATGCCGTCGGCCGAGCCGGGCTTGCCGACGACGACTGCCGACGGGGTGCCGAGCGCGCGGGCGGCGGTGATGAGCTCGCTGGTGACCTTCTTCAGGGCGCCTTCGGCGTCCTGCTCCACGAGCACGAGTACTTCTGACATGGTGGTTTTCTCCTGAATGTCTGGGGGTTCGCCGGTGGTCTGCGTCGGGAGATCAGATGATCTTCTGGCCGACCAGGTACTCGGCGACCTTGGTGCCGCCGTCGCCTTCGTCGGTGACGCGCTCGCCTGCGGTCTTCGGCGGCTTCGGCTTGGACGCGGTCACGACCGACCCCGCGTTCTCCAGGCCCACATCGCTCGCCTCGACATCGATCTCGGCGAGGGTGAGGACGGTGACTTCCTTCTTCTTCGCGGCCATGATGCCCTTGAAGGACGGGAAGCGCGGCTCGTTGATCTTCTCGTTGACGCTCACGATGGCCGGCAGGGTGGCCTCGACGTGGAAGATGCCGTCGTCGGTCTCCCGCTCGCCCTTGAGGGTCTCGCCCTCGAGGGTCAGCGCACGCAGGTGGGTGAGGTGCGGGAGTTCGAGGTACTCGGCGATCATCGCGGGGATCGCGCCGACGCGACCGTCGGTGGCCTCGTTGCCTGCGATGACCAGTTCGACGCCTTCGACCGTGCCGAGTGCGCGGGCCAGCACGTAGGCGGTCTGGACCGCGTCCGAGCCGTGCATGAGGTCATCCTTGATGTGGATCGCCTTGTCTGCGCCCATCGACAGTGCCTTGCGGATGGCATCGGTGGCGCGCTCGGGCCCCGCCGTCAGGATGGTGACCTCGCCCCCATCGGCCTCCTTGATCTTCAGCGCTTCCTCGACGGCGCGCTCGTTGATCTCGTCCAGGACGGCGTCGGCGGCCTCACGGTCCAGGGTGTAGTCGTCGTCGGACAACTTGCGCTCGGACCACGTGTCGGGAACCTGCTTGATCAGTACGACAATGTTTGTCATGGGTCTTCGTCGACCTCCTGCATCGGGTTCGGCAACTTACCGGCGGGTAAGGCCATGGGTCCCCACCACTTTAGCGTCTCCTATCCTCTCACTAAACATCGACTACCTCACACAATGCGCTCGACCGTTCGCTCGGTCGGGGCGACCGCCCCAGGAGGCCCGAACCCATGCCCTACGCTCTCTCAGATGACTGACGCAGACCTCGGTTCCCCGCGTGCCCAGGGACCGGGCGGGACCGCGACCAGCGGTCTCGAGGCGCTCGACCTCGACCAGCAGCTCGCCCTCACCGGCGAGCGGACGGTTCCCGGTATCCCCGCGGAGAACTACTGGTTCCGACGCCACGAGATCGCCTATCGCCACATCGCCGCCGACTGCGCCGGCCTGGACGTCCTCGAGGCCGGTTCCGGCGAGGGCTACGGGGCCGCCATGATCGCCGACGCCGGGGCGTCGTCGGTGATCTGTGTCGACTACGACACCGCCGCGGTCGAACACACGCGACGCCGTTACCCGGGGCTCGTCGTCCATCAGGGCAATCTCGTCGACCTGCCGTTGGCCGCGGCATCGGTCGACGTCGTGGTGAACTTCCAGGTCATCGAACACCTCTGGGATCAGCCGCGGTTCATCGCCGAGTGCCGGCGCGTACTGCGCCCAGGCGGCAGGCTGCTGATCTCCACCCCCAATCGGATCACCTTCTCCCCCGGCCGCGACACCCCTCTCAACCCGTTCCACACCCGGGAGCTCGACGCTGCCGAACTCACCGCCTTGCTGGTCGACGGCGGATTCGAGGTCGAGGCGATGCTCGGGGTCGTGCACGGAGCCCGCCTCGAGGCCCTCGACGCACGATGGGGTGGCTCGCTGATCGACGCCCAGATCGAACGCGCCCTCGCCGGCGAGCCCTGGCCGGATGAACTCACCGACGACGTCGCCGGCGTGGCCGCCGACGACTTCGACGTCGTCGACGCGCGCGACGCCGAGATCGACGAGTCGCTCGACCTGTTCGCCGTGGCGAACCGGGCCTGACGATGGCGATCAGCACCACCGCGGTCCCCGGCCAGTTCACCCTGGTCCTCCACTCGCATCTGCCGTGGCTGGCCAACCACGGACGTTGGCCGGTGGGCGAGGAATGGCTCTACCAGTCGTGGGCGTCGTCGTATCTGCCGCTGTTCGACGTGTTCGAGCGACTCGCGGCCGACGGCTACACCGATCAGGTCAGCCTGGGTCTGACACCGGTGCTCGCCGCTCAGCTCGACGACCCGCACTGCACCGCGTCGATGTACGAGTGGCTCGCCGACTGGCAGCTCCGCGCGACCGAGGCCGCGATGAGTCGCGACGCCGACCGCGCGGATGCCGGCCGCCGCGAATACCTGGACGCCGGGCGGGCACTGGAGACCTTCGAGACCCGCTGGCGTCACGGTGGCTCGCCGCTGATCCGCGGCCTCGCCACGAGCGGCGTCGTCGAGATCCTGGGCGGTCCGCTCGCCCATCCGTTCGCGCCGCTGCTCGACCCGAGCCTGCGACAGTTCTCGCTGACCGAGGGTCGTGCGGACGCGCGGGCTCGATGGGGAGTCGATCCTGCAGGCATCTGGGCACCCGAATGCGCCTTCGCACCGGGTATGGAGACGGAGTACGACCGCGCAGGGGTCCGCCACTTCATGGTCGACGGCCCGACACTGCACGGCGACACCGCGCTGGGCCGCCCCGTCGGCGACGCCGATGTGATCGCCTATGGCCGGGATCTCCAGGTGAGCTATCGCGTCTGGTCACCGAAGTCGGGCTATCCCGGCCACGCCGCGTACCGCGACTTCCACACCTACGACCACGGGTCGGGCCTCAAACGCTTCCGCGTGACGGGCCGCGGGGTCCCGGGTGAGGCGAAGAAGCCCTACGATCCGTCGCGCGTCGATGCCGTCATCGACCGCCATGTCGAGGACTTCGTCGGACATGTCCGGCAGCGGCTGATCGACGAATCCGCGCGGATCGGGCGGCCGGCACTGGTGGTCGCGGCCTTCGACACCGAACTGTTCGGTCACTGGTGGCACGAGGGGCCGGTCTGGCTGGAACGCGTGTTGCGGCGGCTGCCCGAGATCGGGGTCGATGTCGGAACCCTGTCGGGCGCAACGCGATCGGGCTTGGTGGGCGATCCCGTGGACCTACCGGCGTCGTCGTGGGGGTCGGGCAAGGACTGGCGGGTGTGGAACGGTCCCGCCGTCCGGCACCTCGTGGACCTCAACGCCGAGGTCACCGAGACCGCGCTCGACGCGGTCGCCAAGCTGCTCGACCGGCGACGGGGTCGCAACCGCGTCGCCGATCAGATCGTGCGGGAGTTGCTGCTGACGGTGTCCTCGGACTGGCCGTTCATGGTGTCCAAGGACACCGCGGCCCAGTACGCCGTCTCCCGCGCCCACACCCACGCGCACGCCACCCGCGAGATCAGCGACGCGGCGATGCGCGGACGCGACGACGCGGCCGCGATCCTCGCCGAGACCTGGTCTCGCGCGGACTCTCTCTTCCCCGCGCTCGACGCGCGTCGGTTGCACGCGATCGGAAACGCCGAGGGGGGCATCGGATGAGGGTGTTGTTCGTGTCGTGGGAGTATCCGCCGGTCGTGGTGGGCGGACTCGGGAGGCACGTGCATCATCTCGCCACCGCGATGGCCGCGGCCGGTCACGATGTGACGGTGCTGACGCGGCGCCCCTCGGGCACCGACGCGGTCACGCATCCGACCACCGACACCGTCGTCGACGGTGTGCGCATCCTGGCCGTCGCCGAGGACCCGCCGGAGTTCGACTTCGCCCAGGACATGATGACGTGGACGCTGGCCATGGGGCACGCGTTCGTTCGGGCGGGCGTTCGGGTTCTGGCGGGAATGGATGCGAACGGGTCTGGCGGACAGTGGATTCCGGATGTCGTTCACGCGCATGACTGGTTGGTCGCCCATCCGGCGATCGCACTGGCCGAGCTGTTCGACGTCCCGCTGGTCTCCACCATCCACGCGACCGAGGCGGGCCGGCACAGCGGCTGGGTCAGCGGTCGGATCAATCGCCAGGTGCATTCGGTCGAGTGGTGGCTGGTGTCCGAATCCGATGCGCTCATCACCTGTTCGGCGTCCATGCGCGACGAGGTGCACCGACTGTTCGGCTACGAGGCCGCCGACATCTCGGTGATCCACAACGGGATCGACATCCGGACATGGCCGTTCGCAGAACGCTCCCACCCGGGCGGGCCTCCGGAACTGCTGTTCGCCGGTCGCCTGGAATACGAGAAGGGCGTGCAGGATCTGCTGGCCGCGCTGCCACGCATCCGCCGCAGTCATCCGGGGACCACGCTGACCGTCGCAGGCGAAGGGACGCAACGTGACTGGCTGATGGAACAGGCCCGCAAGCACCGCGTGACGCGATCGGTGAACTTCGTCGGCGCGGTCGATCACGACCAGCTCGTGACCCTGATGCATCGGTGCGACGCCATCGTGCTGCCCAGCCGCTACGAGCCGTTCGGCATCGTCGCGTTGGAGGCCGCCGCCACCGGGGCACCGCTGATCGTGTCGACGGCGGGCGGGCTGGGCGAGGCGGTGCAGGAACCCGACACCGGACTGTCGTTCGCACCCGCCGATGTCGCGGGCCTGGCGACCGCCGTCCGCGCCACCCTGTCCGACCCGGGCGCTGCAGCCCAGCGAGCACGTCGTGCGCGGGCCCGCCTGACCGCGGAGTTCTCGTGGGCCGAGGTGGCCGAACGCACGGCAAGCGTGCACCTGGCGGCCAAACGTCGGGTACGGCACCCCGTCGGGCGTCCCGACATCCCCGTTCGCCCGCTTCCGGAGCGGGATCCGGGACAGCCCTGAGCTACTCCCCCCGCTCCGCCGCGGCCTTCTTGCGTTCGATGTCGGCGAGCGCCCGCTCGAGTTCGGCGCGCTCGGCAGCGTTCGACGCCCAGTCGTCCATGCGGTTCTTGACCACCCGCGCGGGTGCGCCCACGGCGATCGAGTAGTCCGGGATCGTTCCTTTGACGACGGCGTGCGAGCCGAGCACGCACCCGCGGCCGACGATCGTGTTGCGCAGCACCGAGACCTTCGCCGCAACCCAGGTGTCCGGGCCTATACGGACCGGACCCTTCACGATGCCCTGGTCCTTGATCGGCAGCGTGATGTCGTCCATCTTGTGGTCGAAATCGCAGATATAGCACCAGTCGGCGATGAGGGTGGACCCGCCGATCTCGAGGTCGAGGTAGGAGTTGACCACGTTGTTGCAGCCGAACACGGTCTTGTCGCCGATGCGGAGGCTGCCCTCGTGGCACCGGATGGAGTTGCCGTCGCCGATGTGGACCCATCGACCGATCTCCATGCGAGCCAGTTCGGGCGTCGCGTGAATCTCGACGTTGCGTCCGAGGAAGACCATGCCGCGCAGCACGATGTGCGGGTTGGCCATGCGGAACCGCGCCAGCCGGTAGTAACGCACGAGGTACCACGGGGTGTAGGCGCGATTCCGCGTCACCCAGCGCAGGGAGTCGAGAGTGAGGAAACGCGCCTGCTCGGGGTCGCGGCGGCGGCCCGCGCGCCGGCGGGACCGGTACGAGGCGTTCCACATGGTGGTCATGACGAGAAACCCTAATCGACGCGATTTCGGCGCACGATAGGCTCACTGCTGGCACGTCCCCCGTGCCGGTTTCGATGCCGCGTCCCGTACGCGGACACGATCAAGAGGAGCAGGATGGCCTTGGCACGACCGCAGGTGTCCCGACGCCGCCGATCTGCGCTGACCCGCCTGCTCGTCACCCTCACGGCCGTGTGCTCGCTCGCCCTCGCCGCGTGCTCGGACGGTCACATCGACGTCCGCTCGGTCCCGAGCGTGGGCTGGCCCAGTTACGGCGGCGTGCCGGGCAACGGCAACTTCGCCTATGCCGACGTACCCGACGACCTGACGCTGAGCTGGACCCGCCCGACGGGCGGCCCGGTCACCGCGCCGGTGACCATCTCCGGCAAGGGGAACGTGGGTGTCACCTCGAATGCGGCCGACGGGTGCAACGTCCTGGTCCTCGACGGACAGTCGGGGCGTAAGAACTTCTGCAAGGACATGCGTCCCGGCGTCGAGATCAACGCGATGCTCGTCGACCAGTACGACCAGCCGTACCTGGGCGAGGAGACCACCTTCCTGGCGTTCAACGCCGGTGGGGCCATCCGCTGGCGGGCCGGGGTCGTCGGAGTGCCGCTGTCCGCGAAGTTCGCGGCACCCAGCGTCGTACTGATCACCACCACGCAGGGGCAGATCCTCCTCGTCGACTCGCAGCGCAACGAGCTCGTCGCGCCGGAGGTCCGGCTGCGCGACGACGCCGATCCCGCGCAGCCGCTGCGCGGATTCGGTGACTGCGTGCGCAACGGCCCGCAGTGCGCCATCCCCGCACCGGCGGCCGTCGACACCGGCCGGGAACGCTTCTACCTCAACTTCTTTCCCTCGGGCGCTGCCACCTCGCAGATCCGTGCGATGAAGTACGGCGAGGTGGGCGGTGCACGCGAGGTGCGTACCGCATGGGAGGCCGATGTGCCCACCGGCGTCGTCGGCACGCCCACCCTCTCGGCCGACGGAACGACGCTCTACGCGTTCTCGCGCGACGGCAAGATCGTGGCGCTGAACGCCGACGACGGATCGACGAAGTGGACCCAGGACATCGGCGGGCACGGTTTCGCCACGATGACCGTCTCACCCGATGGTCTGATCATCCCGACCGGCTCACTCGGCGCACCACTGACGTTGCTCCGCGATCGCGGAGACCGCGCCGAACAGGTCTGGCAACGAAAGGATCTGGCGACCGTCAGCCTGTCTGCTCTCACGCAGCAGCAGACGGCGTGGACCGTCGTACGCGACGCGGGCAAGGACACGCTGTCGCTGGTCGAGGTGTCCACCGCCGACGGTGCGACCAAACGCAGGCTGGCGCTGCCGAATTCGGCGGGGTTCGCCACCGGCGTCTCGATCTCCTACTCCGGCCAGGTCGTCACCGCCACCAACCTCGGTGAGGTCTACTTCTTCGACAGCAAGGCCGCGATCGGATAGTCCTCCGCAGAGTGCGGGATGAGTGTCGGTTCTCGACACTCATCCCGCACTCTGGATTTCGAGATCGGTCAGAATCGGACTCCGGGCTCGCAGACGAACGCGGCACCCTTGCGCCCGATGCGGGTCAGCACCACCGACATCGGTTGCGAGCCCTTCAGCTTGAGCTTCTTTCGCAACCGGTCGGGATCGACATCGAGTCCGCGCACCAGGATCTCGAGCGGACCGCAATCGTGCGCCGTGAGCGCCTTGCGCAGGGCCTTCTCGGTGACACCGGTCTGCTCGACGACCCGGAAACCACGCGCTCCCGCTGGTACGTAATCTCCGGTGAGATAGGCGATCTGGGGGTCGAGCTGCCAGAGCCCGAAGCGGTGCGCGTAGTGCCGGACGAGTCCGGCGCGCACGATCGCGCCGTCCGGGTCCACGATCCACTCCCCCACATCCCCGGCATCGACGTCGTCGGATTCCCGGTCGGTGATCTCGAAACGGGTGACGACCCCGCCGCGCGTCCGCAGCACCGTCGCACGACGACCCGGCTCCACTCCGGGTCCCGACCACAGGCACGCCTCCCGCACACCGCCGTCGAGAGAAGTGATCTGGACCTCGCCGTCGAATCCGAAGCGATTCCGCAACATCATGTGGTCCAGACCCGGTGCGCATTTCACGATCAGCACGCGCCCCGAATAGGTCGTCATCAGCTCCAGAAGCGGTGGTGTGAGCTGGTCGAGCCGGAAGACCCGGCCGGCATCTGAGCGTCGGGCCGGGTCGGCGAGAACCACATCGGCGGTGGAGGTGGGGGTGAGCGCGTCCGCGTTGAGCAGCGTCGCCGCCGGCACGTTGTGCCGGGCCATCGCGAGCCGGACCACGTCGAGGTCGCTGCCGATGACACCGGCAATCCCGTTGCTGCGCACCAACTCCCGCAACTCCGCGCCGATCGAGCAGGTGACGTCGTGGACCACCGCGCCCGGGAACCGCCCGGCAATTTCGGCAGTCCGGTCGGCCGCCACCGCCGATGCCGTCGCCTGCTGGAGCGCGTCGTCGTTCACCAGCAGGTCATCGGCCGCCCGCAGCTTGACCGCCGCGCGCCGCCTGCATCGGACGGTCTCGATCAGTGCGGCGTCGTGGGGTGCATACCGGCTACGGACCTCGGGGACGTCCGCGATCATCGATGACGCCGACAGTTCGAGACCGGACACCGTCTGCAGCGCCTTCTCACCGTGCCGCGACCGCAGGAACGCGACGTCGTCGAGCGAGAACGAGTAGCTCACGGCTTGGTGCCGGTGACCACCACGTTGTAGAAGAACTTCGGCGGCACTACCTTCCGCAGGACGTTCTCGTCGAGCCAGGTGAGACGCTTCCAGCCACCGAAGGCGAAGCGCGCCCATCCCCAACCGAGCTTCTCCGGCGGCACCGCGGCCTCGAAGGTGCGTACCGGCCAGCCGAGCATGGCGGCCGCCAGCTCCTCGGTGGCGGTCTCCACCTTGTTCGCGCCGGCGGCGCGGGCGATGCCGGCGAGCTCATCCGGATCGAAGGTGTGGATGTCGACAACCGCTTCCAACGCCGCCGCGCGTGAGGACTCGTCGAGTTCTTCCTGGGGTCGACGCCACCCCTGCAGCGGACCGAACTTGGTGATGTTGGTGGTGGCGAACCAGGTGGCGCGGCTCATCCAGCGGGCGTAGAAGTCACCGATCGTCGACGGTTCGCCGGCGAAGATGAAGCGACCGCCCGGCTTCAGGACCCGCAGGACCTCGCGCAGCGCCTGCTCGACATCGGGGATGTGATGCAGCACAGCGTGTCCGACGACGAGGTCGAAGGTGTTGTCGTCGTAGGGGATCTTCTCGGCATCGGCGACCCGGCCGTCGACGTCGAGCCCCAGGTTCTCGGCGTTGCGCAGCGCGACCTTCACCATGCCGGGCGACAGATCGGTGACCGAACCCTTCTCCGCGACTCCGGACTGCATCAGGTTCAGCAGGAAGAAGCCTGTGCCACAACCGAGTTCCATCGCCCGGCCGTACGGCAGCGAGGAGTCGTCGGTCGCGACCGCGTCGAAGCGGCCGCGCGCGTAGTCGATGCACCGTTCGTCGAAGCTGATCGACCACTTCTCGTCGTAGGTCTCGGCTTCCCAGTCGTGATAGAGGACCTGCGCGAGTTTGGTGTCGGTGAGCGCGGCCTTGACCTGCTCTTCGGTCGCATGTGGGTTCGGCGCCGGGTCGATACCGGGTGTCGCGTCGGTGGTCATGATCGCTTCCTGTCGCGTGGGTGGGTAGGGAATGGTCGGTGCGTCGGGTCAATGTCCGACGAATGCCGCCTTGCCGGGGCCGTTCTCGACGAACGACGCCATGCCGATGGCGCGGTCCTCGGTGGCGAACAAGGCGGAGAACAGCTGCTCCTCGATCTTGAGACCGGTGTCGAGGTCGACCCCGAGCCCTTGATCGACGGCCTTCTTGACGGCGGCGAGAGCCACCGATGCGGCGCCGGTGAACTGGCCCGCCCAGGCCAGCGCCGCGTCGTAGACGTCGTCGGGGGCGACGACCTCGTCGACGAGCCCGATGGCGAGAGCTTCCTCGGCGCCGACGAACCGGCCGGTGAACATGAGGTCCTTGGCCTTCGACGGACCGATGAGGCGCGCGAGCCGCTGGGTGCCGCCGCCGCCCGGGATCAGGCCGAGCAACACCTCGGGCAGCCCGAGCTTCGCGTTGTCGCCCGCGATCCGCCGGTCGGCGCCCAACGCGACTTCGAGGCCGCCGCCCAGGGCGTAGCCGGTGATCGCGGCGACCGTCGGCTTGGGGATCGCGGCGATGGCCCCGAGGTCGCGTTGCAGCCTGCCGGCGACCTTGCTCATCTCGGCATAACCGACGTCTCTCATCTCCTTGATGTCGGCGCCGGCGGCCAACACCTTCGGTCCGCCGTAGACGACGACGGCCTTGATGTCGTCGCGCAGCGTGGCCTCGTCGGCCGCAGCGGCGAGTTCGGACTGCACCTGTCGGCTCAGCGCGTTCATCGGCGGTCGCTGCAGCAGGATGGTGCCGACACCGGGATGCTCGTCGGAGCACTCGAGGGTCACGAACTCAGGCATGGTCGAAGGCTACCGGTAGGTAAGTCCGTCCGGCGCCGCAGCCCGCAGACGCCGCCCGGAAGCCGCGGAGCGCCATACAGTGGCGGTCATGGCGAAAACGTCGGGTTCCGCAGGTGATCCCATCGAGCTCGAGGTCGGCGACCGTACCGTCCGGCTGTCAAGTCCCGACCGCGTCTATTTCACCGAACGGGGTGAGACGAAGCGGGACCTCGCCGACTACTACATGTCGGTGGGCGATGGCATCGTCCGCGCTCTGCGTGACCGTCCCTGCATGCTGCACCGGTTTCCCAAGGGGATCAGCGGCAACAAGGTCCATCAGAAACGTGTGCCCGCGGGGGCGCCGGACTGGCTGGAGACCACCGAGATCTACTTCCCTCGCTACGGTCGCACCGCCGACGAACTGTGCGTCACCGAGCTGGCGTCGGTCATCTGGGCGGTCCAGATGTCGACGGTCGAGTTCCACCCGTGGAACTCGCGGCGCGCGGACCCCGAATCGCCCGACGAATGGCGCATCGATCTCGACCCGATGCCCGACTGCTCGTTCTCCCGTATCCAGCGGGTGGCGCATGTCGTCGAGGAGGTTCTCGACGAACTGGGCATGCGCGGATTCCCGAAGACCTCCGGGGGCCGTGGCCTCCACATCTACGTGCGCATCGCCCCCGAGTGGGGCTTCCCGCAGGTTCGGCGGGCGGCGCTGGCCTTCGCCCGCGAGGTGGAGCGCCGAGCACCCGACGACGTGACCACCACGTGGTGGCGCAAGGACCGGGACCCGGCGGCGGTCTTCGTCGACTACAACCAGAACACCCGCGATCACACGATGGCATCGGCGTATTCGGTGCGCGGCAACCAGCGCGCGACGGTCTCGACCCCGGTGACCTGGGATGAGATCGACGACATCGAGCCCGACGACTTCACCATCGCGACGGTCCCGGAACGCTTCGCCCGGCTCGGCGACCTGCATGCCGAGATCGACGACGTCGCCTACCGGCTTGATTCGCTCATCGAGTGGGCCGACCGCGACGACATCGGGTCCGACGAGGACGACCCCGAGGAATAGGCGTTGGTCAGAGTGTGATCTCCGGCGGCTGCTGGTCACCGAGGGTCCGGAAGTACTCGTCGGAGTTCGGGAACCCGAGCCCGGCGAGTCCGGCACCGGGTGTCACGTTCGGCAGGATCGGTTCGATGACCCGCTCGGCCGCGAGGAGCTCGTCGATCGTGGCGAACCCGGCGACGTAGTTCAGCTGCGACCAGGTCGGCGGCATGAGGAAATGTTCCCCGGCCGCCCAGGACTCGATGGCCGTACGCGCGTTCGCCCAGCGGGCGACCTCGGCCTCGGTGGTCTCGCCGTCGGCCTGCTGACCGTCGGGCATGGCCGCCAGGAAGAACCGGGTGTCGTAGCGTCGCTTCTCGTTGACGGGAGTGATCCAGTGCGCGAGCGGTCGCAGGAGGTCGGCACGCAGGGTGAGCCCTCGCGCGGTCAGGAACTCGGCGAAGGACAACGACTTCCCCACGAGACGCTGACGGTCACCCCCGAGACCCGACGGGTCCGCGAACGAACCATCGGAGTCCGTGGCGAGCAGTACCCCGCACTCCTCGAATGTCTCGCGGACCGCCGCGCACACCAGTGCCTGCGCCACCTCGGCGTCGCTGGAGAACTCGCTCGCCCACCACGTGGCGTCCGGTCCGGTCCAGGCGAGGTCGGCGTCGGCGTCGCGCTTGTCGACGCCGCCACCGGGAAAGACCGTCATGCCGCCGGCGAACGCCATCTGCTTCACCCGGCGTTGCAGGAACACCTCGATGCCGTCGGCGGCGTCGCGGACGAGAACGACGGTCGCCGCGTCGCGCAACGGCGCGGACACCACTTCGGCACCTGACTGGGTGGACGTCATCTAGCTACCTCCTGCTGCCCGTCGATGGCCACCCGCACGGCGTCGGCGCCGTGCGAAGTACCGACCGTCGACCTTGTCCAGAACGATCTGCTGCCGGAAGGCAGCGGTCAGGTTCTCACTGGTGAGTACCTCATCGAGCAGCCCCTGCGCCACCACTCCGCCCTCGGACAGGATCAACGCGTGCGTGAAGCCCTCCGGGATCTCCTCGACATGGTGGGTGATCAGCACGATGGCCGGTGCGTCCGGGTCGGCCGCGAGACGCGCGAGGCGGTCGACGAGTTCTTCGCGTCCGCCCAGGTCGAGACCGGCGGCGGGCTCGTCCAGCAGGAGCAGTTCGGGATCGGTCATCAACGCGCGGGCGATCACGACCCGCTTGCGCTCGCCTTCGGACAGCGTGCCGAAGCGACGGTCCGCGAGGTGTTCGGCACCCATCGATTCCAGCGACTCGACGGCCTGCGCACGGTCCATCGCGTCGTAGCTCTCCCGCCATCGACCGAGAACCGCGTGGCCCGCGGAGATCACGACATCGCTCACGATCTCCTCGGGCGGCACCCGGTCGACCAGCGATGGGCTCGAGACGCCGATCCGGGTCGACAGTTCGCGGATCTCCACCCGCCCCAGCTTCTCGTTGAGCACAAAAGCGGTCCCCGACGTCGGATGGATCTCCGCACCGGCCAGCCGGATCAGCGTCGTCTTGCCTGCGCCGTTGGGCCCGATGATCACCCAACGTTCGTCCAGTTCCACCTGCCACGACAGCGGGCCGACGAGGGTCTCACCGCCGCGAACGACGGCGACGTCACGAAAATCGATCAGGAGGTCGGGATCGGAATCGGTCACTCCCCCATCCTGCACCACGGCCCCCCGTTCGGACGTGTCGACTCTCGGCGTCGTCGAGGTCATCGGGAAACCGGCGCCGTACGGGAATAGGAACGGGCGTGTCCACGGTTGACTCGAGTCGTGACGCCTTCGAACCTCCCCCTGTCGATCCTCGATCTCGCGCAGATCGGTCGCGACGAGACGGCTGCGCAAAGCCTCTCCGCCAGTGTCGATCTCGCACAGCATGCGGAGAAGTGGGGCTACCGTCGGATCTGGTACGCCGAGCACCACAACATGTCCGCCATCGCCTCGTCGGCGCCCGCGGTGCTCATCGCACACATCGCCGCGCACACCTCGACGATCCGGCTCGGCGCCGGCGGTGTGATGCTGCCCAACCACTCGCCGCTCACCATCGCCGAACAGTTCGGCACCCTCGCCGAGCTCCATCCCGGACGCATCGACCTGGGCCTCGGACGCGCCCCCGGCAGCGATCAGCAGACCTTCGCCGCACTGCGTCGGACACACTCCTCGGCCGAGCGGTTCCCGCACGATGTCCTGGAGCTACAGGCCTTCCTCGGCGACGAATCCCGCATCGAGGGTGTTCGCGCCACCCCGGGCGCCGGGACGCACGTCCCGCTCTACATCCTGGGGTCGTCGTTGTTCGGCGCGCAGCTGGCCGCGGCCCTCGGGCTGCCGTACGCCTTCGCCTCCCACTTCGCGCCGCAGGCACTGACCGAGGCGGTCGCGTTGTACCGCCGCGAGTTCCGGCCGTCGGAGGCGCTCGCCGAGCCCTATGTGATCGCCGGTGTCGGTGCGATCGCCGACGACGACGCGGACCGTGCCCGAGAACAACTGCAGATCGCGAAACGACAGCGGGTGTCCCTGCTCTTCGGACGGGGCCGCACGTTCACCGACGAGGAGGCCGACGCCATCCTGTCGATGCCGCAGGGCCGCCAGATCGACGAGATGACCACGTATTCGGGAGTCGGCACGCCCGCGGAGGTCCGCGACTACCTCACCTGGTTCGCCGGCCACGCCGACGCCGACGAGCTGATCGTCGCGTCGATGGCCCCCGACCGTGAGGTCTGGCTGGGCACGTTCGGCCATCTGGCCCCGGCGAATTCGCCGGTCGCCGCGCGGTAGCGCGCCCGGAGACGTCGCTGCGCGGTGGCGCGCCCAGAGACGCCGCCCCGGGGTGGCGCGCTCGGGGCTCGATGACGCTCTCAGGCGAGCCGGAAGTCCTCGAAGTCGAACCCGGGGACCACGATGCAGCTGACGAGCGACGGCTCGTCGCCGACGGCGCGGGCGCGTTGCCACACCCCCGGCGGCACCAGAGCCTGCGGTTGCTGTCCGGCCTCGATGCCGGGTCCCACGACGACCGACGTCACGTCACCCGGCGTCTCGGTGGCCCCGCCGAGGTCGAGGTGTACCGGGGCGCCGCGATGGTGCAGCCACAGTTCGCCACCCCGGACGGTGTGCCACGCCGACGTCTCACCCGGTAGCAGGACGAAGTAGATGGCGGTGCCGGCCGCACGGTCGCCCGCGTAGTCGCCCGGCAGCGCGTCGCGCGGTACGACGACGTCGCTGCGCCATGTCTCCCGGAACCAGCCGCCCTCGGGATGCGGTTGCAGATCGAGCGCTGTCACCCAGTCCGGCGGTTCGGCGGTGCTCATGTGTTCTCCTGTTCGCGGATGACTTCGGCGATGACCGTCACCGACCCCGGCGCGATCTCGGTGAACCCCGCATCGCGCACGGCGACCGCGGTTCCGGCGGAGTCCGCCGCGAGAAGCTCATGCCAGCGTTCGGGTGTCGACTCGCGAACGGCGAGTGGACAATCGGACAGGCGCCAGCGGACCGCTTCGTCGGGTGTCAGCAGCTTCGTGGCGAGCATCGCCGCATGGCCCACCTGCGCGGCGAGTTTCCCGACGGTCATCTCCAGCGCTGCGTTGGTCCACAGCACCACGCCGCCGGCGGGCCGGTCGGTGGGTACCTGTCCCTCCACCTCGGTCCCGCCGATCTGCAGACGCGCGATCCGCCGGTCGAGGTCGCCGACACGTCCGGGTACGAAGGCCCTCGCCGAGGCGTCCCCCTCGGTGGCCGTCACACCCCACACCTCCTGCGCCGCAACCCAGTGCGCACCCCTCGCCCGCCTCGCGATCTTGCGGATGCGAGCGTCGCACCAGTCGTCCATCGGCTCGGCCCAGGGGCCGTCACCGGCACTGCGTTCGTCGAGGCACAGGAGCGCCACCGCACGAGCGGCAGCGGTCAGCAGGTCGGTGCGGTCGGGCGGTTCGCTCTTCTCGATGCGCAGCACCATGGCCATCGCCAGGACGTCGGCAGGGTCTGCGGGATCGTCACCGCCACCGACGTAGCGGACGAGCCGGCGGTGGTCGGCCTTGATCGCCTCGACGTCCATACGGGGCGGCAGCCCTCAGCCCAGCGGGACCCGGCGGTACACACCGTCGGCGGCGTCCGCGGCCTCGATCTCGTCGCGCGAGACACCCAGGATGAACAGGACACCGTCCAGGAACGGGTGATTGAGCGTGGCGTCGGCGACCTCGCGCAGCGCGGGCTTGGCGTTGAACGCGATACCGAGACCCGCGACGCTGAGCATGTCGATGTCGTTCGCACCGTCGCCGACGGCGATGGTCTGTTCCATCGGGACCCCGACCTGGTCGGCGAAGGACCGCAGTGCGTCGGCCTTGCCCATCCGGTCGACGATCTCGCCGACGACGCGGCCGGTGAGCTTCCCGTCGACGATCTCGAGGGTGTTGGCCCGGACGAAGTCGAGTTCGAGCTCGTGGGCCAGACCGTCGATGACCTGGCGGAATCCGCCCGACACCAGACCACAGTGGAATCCGAGACGGTGCAGCGTACGAATCGTGGTCCGTGCGCCAGGCGTCAGCTGCAGCGACGTTGCGACCTCGTCGAGCACTCCGGCGTCGAGCCCGGCGAGCGCCTTCACGCGTTCGTGCAGCGACTGGGCGAAGTCGAGCTCGCCGCGCATCGCGGCCTCGGTCACCGCGGCGACCTCGGCCTCGCGACCCGCATGGGCCGCGAGCATCTCGATGACCTCACCCTGGATGAGCGTCGAGTCGACGTCGAAGACGATGAGACGCTTGGCGCGTCGGGCCAGTCCGCCGCGCTCGACCGCGATGTCCACCGAGTGCTTCGCGGCGACCTGCGCCAGACCCTTGCGGAGTGCGGCGTCGGCGGCGACGCCGCCTCGGCCCGCCACGCTCACCATCAGCTCGAGGCCGGTCAGTGGGTAGTCGGCGATCCCGCGGATGGAATCGATGTTGCCGCCCTGGCTGGCGAGCTTTGCGGCGACCGCACTGAAGGCCGTGGCCGTGACCGGGCTGCCGAGGAGAACCACGGCGTGCGATGACGGGGACCGGCTGCCGGGATCGACACCGATCTCGACCCGGACATCGAAGCCGATGGACGCCATCGCCTGCTCGACGACCTCCTGCAAGGTCTCGGGATCACCGCCGGCGGACACCAGCACACCGAGGGTCAGCTGCCCACGGATGACCACCTGTTCGACGTCGAGCAGTGCAACGGCCTGACCGGCCAGGGCACCCATGAGAACTGAGGTGACGCCTGGCCGGTCAGGACCGGTGACGGTGACGAGAACGGTCGTACCGGGACTTGCTGTTGCTTCTGCGCCCACCGGGTCAGCGCGGGTCGGGATCCGGAGATCCCTCGTGCGTACCCACGGTGAAGGGCTCGCGACGAGCCTCTTCCATCTGCCGGTCCTTGCCCGCGTCGTGGCCCGGGCCGACGTGCGCCTCGGCACGCATCCGGTCGATCATGTGCGGGTAGTGCAGCTCGAACGCCGGACGCTCCGACCGGATGCGGGGCAGCTCGGTGAAGTTGTGGCGCGGCGGCGGGCACGAGGTCGCCCACTCGAGCGAGTTGCCGAAGCCCCACGGGTCGTCGACGGTCACGACCTCGCCGTAGCGGTAGCTGCGGAACACGTTCCAGAGGAACGGCAGGGTCGACAGACCCAGGATGAACGCACCGGCGGTGGAGATCATGTTCAGCGTCGTGAAGCCGTCCGACGGGAGGTAGTCGGCGTAGCGACGCGGCATGCCCTCGTTGCCCAGCCAGTGCTGCACCAGGAACGTCATGTGGAAGCCGATGAAGGTCATCCAGAAGTGGATCTTGCCGATCCCCTCGTCGAGCATGCGTCCGGTCATCTTCGGGAACCAGAAGTAGATGCCCGCGTAGGTGGCGAACACGATGGTGCCGAAGAGCACGTAGTGGAAGTGCGCGACCACGAAGTAGCTGTCGGAGAGGTGGAAGTCCAGCGGCGGGCTCGCGAGCAGGACGCCGGTCAGACCACCGAAGAGGAACGTGACGATGAAGCCGACCGAGAACAGCATCGGGGTCTCGAACGTCATGTGGCCTCGCCACATCGTTCCGATCCAGTTGAAGAACTTCACGCCGGTCGGCACCGCGATCAGGAACGTCATGAAGGAGAAGAACGGCAGCAGCACGGCGCCGGTGACGTACATGTGGTGCGCCCAGACCGCAGCCGACAGTGCGGCGATGGCGAGAGTCGCGTAGATCAGACCCGAGTAACCGAAGATCGGCTTGCGCGAGAAGACCGGGAAGACCTCGGACACGATGCCGAAGAACGGCAGGGCGATGACGTACACCTCGGGGTGACCGAAGAACCAGAAGAGGTGCTGCCACAGGATGACGCCGCCGTTGGCGGGGTCGTAGATGTGGGCCCCGAACTGCCGGTCGACCTCGAGACCCATGAGCGCCGCGGTCAGCAGCGGGAAGATCAGCAGGATCAGGACGCTCGTCACGAGGATGTTCCAGGTGAAGATCGGCATCCGGAACATCGTCATACCGGGAGCACGAAGGCAGATGACCGTCGTGACCATGTTGACGCCACCGAGGATGGTGCCGAGACCACCGACGGCGAGGCCCATGATCCACAGGTCGGCGCCGATGCCCGGGCTGTGGACGGCGTCCGTCAGCGGCGTGTAGGCGGTCCAGCCGAAGTCGGCGGCACCACCGGGGGTGATGAAGCCGGCGATCGCGATGGTCGAGCCGAACACGAACAGCCAGAAGCCGAGAGCGTTGAGTCGCGGGAAGGCGACGTCGGGGGAACCGATCTGCAGCGGCAACACGAAGTTGGCGAAGCCGATGACGATCGGGGTCGCGTACATCAGCAGCATCACGGTGCCGTGCATCGTGAAGAGCTGGTTGAACTGCTCGGTGGACAAGAACTGCATGCCGGGCATCGCGAGCTCGCCACGCATCAGCAGGGCCATCAGGCCGCCGATGAGGAAGAACGCGAAGCACGCAGTGATGTACATCATGCCGATCAACTTGTGATCGGTCGTGGTGAGCAGCTTGTAGATGAACGAACCCTTGGGCTGATAGCGCTCCGGGAACGGACGCACTGGAGCCACTTGCGTGGTGGGTTGGTCTACCGCGGTCACAGATCCTCCTCTTGCCCGAACTCGACGCCGAACCCCTTCGGCTGCCGGTCGGCACATGAACAAACCGAGCGCTGGTTACTGATCCTAAACCCTCACCGGCGCCCGGGCCGACCGGGTCCTACGATCTGTCGTATTCGATTCCGGATCGGACGTATCGACAGTGCTCACCGCCTGTTTCTCGACGACTCGCCCGGCTCTGCGAACGTACATCGGGGACCCCGTGTCGAGGGTCCCCTGTGTACGGGTCCGAGCCTACGCCGGACGCCGGCGAGCCGGTGCTAGGTTGGGCGGGTGCAGCGCAGGGTGACGGGGGTCGTGAACGTGGTGGCCAGAGATGTCGACTCGCTTTCCGGCGGCTCTACCGTCTCGTTCCTGCGTCGTCTCGGCTGGTCCGCGGCGATCGGGCTGACCGTCGTCGCCGCGGCGGCCTGCTCGGGCGAGAAACCGCTGACGACGCCCGACGGCTCCCCCATCTCGACCACCGTGACGCGCATCGCCGAGGTCAACATCGTCTCCGCGGACCGCGACTACGCAAAGACCTGCCTCGCTCCGACGGCACCGGATCCCGGGGTGCAGGACGTGACCCGGGTCGTCGTGACCGATCCCGCGCTCCTCGACGCCGTGTGTGCCCTCGGCCTCGGTGCCAAGGTGAGCGCCGTGACCGCCGAGCCGGGGTCGGTGCCCGCATACCTGGGGCCGCAACTGACCTCGGTCCCCGCGATCGGGTCTGCGCCCGACTCCGCGGCCGTCACCGCAGCCGACGCGGACCTCGTTCTGACCACCCCGGACACCGCGGGCTCGGCGCGCGCCTTCGACGGCGTGCGGTCGGTGACCGTTCCGATCGGCCCAGATGGACGAGCAACGGACTGGAAGGAACAGTTCCAGTCCGTGGCCGACGCCCTGGGGCGCAGCGAGGCCGGCGCGAGTCGTCTCGCCGAATACACGACAGAGGCCCGCAAGACCGGCCGACGAATGGACGCCTCGCACACCCAGGTGTCGCTGGTCCGGTTCGGAGACGGCTCGGAGACCATCGCCGGGATGAACACCTTCGCCGGCCAGGTCCTCGGCGACATCGGCGTCCAACGCCCCGGCCCGCAGCGCGTCCCCGACTCCTTCGCCGTCACCGACGAGAACTTCCGGGACGCCGACGCCGACCTCATCTACGTCAGCTTCGACGGAGACGCAGGCCGCGCCCATGGCGAGGACGTGCTGTTGAGCGACGAATGGCTCAGCCTCGGGGCGCCGGTCTGGAAACGGGTCCTCGCCGTCGACGACGAGGTCTGGTATCAGACCTCGGGTCTCGCCGCCGCGTGGCTGGTCCTCAACGACGTGAAGGGTTCGCTCGACGGGAATTCCTGAGCCCGCGAGTTGTCGCACTTCGGGACGAGCAGATGTCGCACTTCGTGACGGGGATCGCCACGAAGTGCGACATCTGCGGAGTCACCTCTGACAGTTCGGATCACCCCCGTCCAAACCCTCGCCGGGCCGGTGGGAACCCATCAGGATCAGCGCATGAGTGTCACCGACGAATACCTCGCCAACAACGCCGAATACGCCAAGACCTTCACCGGACCGCTACCTCTTCCGCCGGCCAAACATGTGGCGGTGGTGGCCTGCATGGACGCCCGCCTCGATGTTTACCGCATCCTGGGGCTGAACGAGGGCGAGGCCCATGTCATCCGGAACGCCGGAGGCGTGGTGACCGACGATGAGATCCGGTCGCTGGCGATCAGTCAACGACTGCTCGGCACCACCGAGATCATCCTGATCCATCACACCGACTGCGGCATGCTGACCTTCACCGACGACGACTTCAAACGGCAGATCCAGGACGAGGTCGGGCAGAAGCCGGCGTGGTCGGCCGAGGCGTTCGACGACCTCGACGACGACATCCGCCAGTCGCTGACCCGGATCCGGAACAGCCCGTTCGTCACCAAGACCACCTCGCTGCGCGGGTTCGTCTTCGACGTCGCGACGGGACTCCTGCGCGAGGTGTCCTGACCCGAGTACCTAGTCGTCCGCCGAGCCGCCGCCCTCGGAGCGCTGAACCGCTTCGGGGGCGTTCTCGCGGGTGGCCATGCCGCCGTCGCGACCGTGATCCTTCGGTCCGGGCGGGTCCTTCTGTACTTCTTCCTTCTGTACTTCTTCCGTCTGGGCCTCTGCTGAAGCCTTGTCCTTGCCGGACTGTGCCATCTCTGCCTCCTCGCTCGGGCGGCGTGCCCTCTTGTGAGACCTTCGGCGATACCCGGGCCGCCGCTCGCGCAAACGCGCGAGGAGCAGCGCACAGCCGATCGCGGGCACGGTTCGTGTCGGACGTCGCCGCTAGACTGGCCTGCGATTCTCGATGCCTACACACGCGCCACGAAGCGGGCAGACCTCACCGGACACGGCCCCCACGACTCGCACCACCGCACCCCTGCATGCCTTGTGGCGGCCGGGGATCGGGATGGCGGTCTGGGTCGACGGCGAGGTGTCCGACCTCCCGCAACCGCTGCGCGACGTCCTGTCCGGCCGGCGGTTCCGCAGCGAGATCCCCGTCGTCGACGCCGACGGCCGCCGACGATTCGTCCGGGCCGCGACGCTGGGCGTGACGTCGGCGGTCACGCTTCTCGACGCCTCGCGATCGGTTCCGGTGACCGGCGACGTGCGGTGGTACCGATACCTCCTCGATGGTGCGCGTGCGTTCATCGGCGCCGGCGCGGTGGTGCCGACGGTGGTGCAGGTCGCGGGCGAGTGGCTGATGCGGTGGTCGGCCATCCCGACCCCGACATGGCGCAGTTGGCACGCCGTCGTGGTGGGTGGTTCCCCGGACGCGTTGTCGGACAACGGATCGGTCGCCGCGCTGGACGACTTTCTCGCCGAGGCGATCGACCACGAGTGTCGGTCGACGATCGCTCGTTCGGCTGCCCGACTCGGGAATCCGGGCCCGGCGTCGCCCATCGTCCGTGCTCTCCTCCCCGACGCCGACTCGCGCCCGCCCAGTTCCCCCGAACGGCTCGCCGCCGCGTCCGGGAGTTGGTCGCGGTGGGGGGCGGGAGCGCCGCGCGACGATCGCTCGCTCATCCTGCGCCTGCACGAACCGGAGTACGACGACCCCGTGGACAGCCGGTGGGACGACCCATGGGACGACGACACGTTCGCGCCGCCCACCCGACACGAGGTCGCCGAATCGTCGCGGTGGCGTCTCCAGGTCTGTCGGCTGAGCGTCGACGGTCAGGTCGAACCCGTCGCCCCACATCGACTCGACGCGCACGAACTCGACGAGCTGACGACCGAACTGGCCACGGCTGTCCGTGAGTTCCCCGATCTCGCCCGCGCCGACCCGGATCGCACCTCGTTGGACTTCCTCCTCCCCACCGAGGTGGCCGAGGCGCTGTTCGCCACCGGTGCGGCCGCACTCGGCGCCGCCGGTATCCCCGTCCTGCTCCCCCGCACGATCGCCGAGGTCCGTCCCAGCCTCACCCTGCGCGCCCTCGCCCCACCAGGCGGCGGCGCCCCGGCGGCGATGGTCGGACTCCGCGAGATCCGCGAGTTCGAGTGGCGTCTCGCGCTGGGCGACTCGCCGGACGCGCTCACGCTCACCGACGCCGACCTCGACGAATTGTCCGGCCTGAAGGGCGATCTCGTCCGCGTCCGCGGCGTGTGGGTACGCGCCGAGGGTGCCGCGCTCACCCGCGCCGCCACCTTCGTCACGGCTCAGCGCGCGCTGGCGGCCACCGAACCCCCGAGCGACTTCGGCGAACTGTTCAACCTGGTCACCGGCGGCTCCGACCAGCTACCCGCTCCGGTCACCCGCGTCGAAGGGCTCTCCTGGCTCGACGACGTCGCCGAGACCGGCGCCCTCCGTCCCGACTCTGTCACTCCCCCTGAGCAGTTGGTCGCGACTCTGCGGCCCTACCAGCAGCGTGGCCTCGACTGGCTCGCACATCTGTCCACCCTCGGCGTCGGGGGCGTTCTGGCCGACGACATGGGGCTCGGGAAGACGCTGCAGGTCATCGCCCTCGAGTGCCATGAACGCCGTTCTGCCGCAACCGATACCGACACGCCCGTCGCACCCACGCTCGTCGTCTGCCCGATGTCTCTGGTGGGCAACTGGGCGCGGGAGCTCGCCCGATTCGCGCCGACCCTCCGTGTCGCCATCCATCACGGGCCTTCCCGCGCGTCGGGTGCCACCTTCGACGGGCTCCGTGATTCCGTCGACGTCCTCGTCACCACGTTCGCGATCGCCGGCCGCGATCACGAACTGCTGTCGACCAAGCCCTGGCACCGGATCGTCGTCGACGAGGCACAGCATCTCAAGAACGTGAACACGATCGCCGCGAAGGCCGTTCGGACGATCCCGGCCGCTCACCGGCTCGCCCTCACCGGCACGCCGGTGGAGAACCGGCTCGAGGACCTGCGCGCCGTCATCGACCTGGTCAACCCGGGCCTGCTCGGCTCGCCGTCGGTCTTCCGGGTCAGGTACGCCGAGCCCATCGAGCGGGACCGCGACCCGGCCGCGCTCCGCCGACTCTCCGCGATCACCCGGCCGTTCATCCTGCGACGTGAGAAGACCGATCCCGCCATCGCCGCGGACCTGCCGGAGAAGGCGGACTTCTCGGTGCGTGCCAACCTGACCGTCGAACAGGCTGCGCTGTATCGCGCGGTCATCGACGAGCTCATGGCGGCGTTGCGAGACAAACAGCAACGCACCCTGCGTCGCCGCAATGTGCTCGCCGCACTGACCCGCCTCAAGCAGGTGTGCAACCATCCCGCGCACTATCTCGCCGACGGTACCGACCTCGTTCGCGACGGCGAACATCGTTCCGGCAAGGTCGAATTGCTGGCCGACATCGTCTCCACCGTCGCCGACGAAGGAGATCGCGCGCTGGTCTTCACCCAGTTCGCCGCCTTCGGCGAGATGCTGTCGTCGTGGCTCGGCGAACAGTTCGGCACCGAGATCCCACTGCTCCACGGCGGTCTCGGTCGTACCGAACGCGACCGCCTCGTCGCCGACTTCCAGTCCGACGACGGCCCGCCGGTCCTGCTGGCGACGTTGAAAGCCGGTGGTACCGGCCTCAATCTGACGGCCGCCAACAACGTCATCCACGTCGATCGCTGGTGGAATCCCGCGGTGGAGGATCAGGCCACCGATCGCGCGTACCGCATCGGGCAGGATCAGAAGGTGTCGGTGCACCGTTTCGTGTGTGTCGGCACCATCGAGGAGCGCATCGACGACATGATCGCCAAGAAGCGCGAACTGTCCCGGCTGACGGTCGCGGCCGGCGAGAACTGGGTGTCCGACCTTGCCGACGATGAGCTGTTCGAGCTGTTCCGGCTACGCGACGAGGCGGTGAGCGAATGACCGTGCGCAAGAAGGGCACACAGCGCGCCTCGCGCGGGACCATCGCGGTCCGGGGGTATGGCCTGACGCCGTGGTCGCGCGCCTTCGTCGACGTGGTCGAGGGCCGGGGCACCGATGGTGAATCGGTCGCGGACAGCCGGCACATCACGAAGGCTCGCAGATACTTTCGCGATCGGCACGTCCGCGGCCTCCGGATCGGGGCCGGTCAGGTCTCGGCGTCGGTCGAGGGCACCCAACTCGATCCGTTCGACGTCATCCTGACCACCCGCAGCGTCGACACCGCGACGGTGGCCGGACTCCTCCGTGAGCGCGGGGCGGTCGAGGAGCTCATGCGGCTGACGCGCGGCGAGCAACCTCCGACGCTGGGTGAACTGCTGGTCCCGACGGAATCGGCGGACGTCGGCACCGACTGCACGTGCCCGGACGAGGCGCCACGCTGTATCCATGCGCTCGTCACCTGCTACGAGGTGGCCGCCGAGATCGACCGCTCTCCGCTGACGCTCCTCACCGTGATGGGCACCGATCTCCGTGCCCTGCTCGCAGAGATCGATTCGCGTCCAGCCGGTTCACCGGCCCCCGACGACGCCGGGCCATCGGACTCGCTGCGGCCGGACGACTTCTACGGCACCACGGCCACGCTGCCACCACTGCCGTCCCCGCCGCGCATGAACCCGCTGACCGCACTAGACGGTGCGGAATTGCGCGCCGCCCTGCGTGCGACCGGTGTGGCGCCCGCGGACATCGCCGAGACCGTCGACGAGCTGGGCGACCTGTACGACCGCCTCACCGCCGACGATTGACCCCCCGCGTTTCGTAGCAACAATGCGCGCCATAGGCACATTGTTGCTACGAAATCCCGAGTGGGACTAGAAGTCCCAGTCCTCGTCCTCGGTGTTGACCGCCTTGCCGATGACGTAGGAGCTGCCCGACCCGGAGAAGAAGTCGTGGTTCTCGTCGGCGTTGGGTGACAACGCCGACAGGATGGCCGGGTTCACGTCGGTCTCGTCACGCGGGAACATCGCCTCGTAGCCCAGGTTCATGAGGGCCTTGTTGGCGTTGTAGCGCAGGAACTTCTTGACGTCCTCGGTGAGACCGACCTCGTCGTAGAGCGTCTCGGTGTAATCGCTCTCGTTGTCGTACAGCTCGAACAGCAACTCGAAGGTGTAGTCCTTCAGTTCCTGGCGGCGCTCCGGGGTCTCGACCTCGAGTGCGCGCTGGTACTTGTAACCGATGTAGTACCCGTGCACCGCCTCGTCGCGGATGATGAGACGGATCAGGTCGGCGGTGTTGGTGAGCTTGGCGCGGCTCGACCAGTACATCGGCAGGTAGAAACCGGAGTAGAACAGGAAGGACTCGAGCAGCGTCGAGGCGACCTTGCGCTTGAGCGGGTCCTCGCCACGGTAGTAGTCCATGACGATCTGCGCCTTGCGCTGGAGCTGCGCGTTCTCCTCCGACCAGCGGAACGCCTCGTCGATCTCCTTGGTGGAACACAGGGTCGAGAAGATCGAGCTGTAGCTCTTGGCGTGCACCGACTCCATGAACGCGATGTTGGTGAGCACCGCCTCTTCGTGCGGGGTGGTCGCGTCCGGGATCAGCGACACCGCACCGACCGTGCCCTGGATGGTGTCGAGGAGCGTCAGGCCGGTGAAGACCCGCATGGTGAGCTGCTTCTCGTACTCGGTGAGCGTGCCCCACGACGGGATGTCGTTGGACACCGGCACCTTCTCGGGCAGCCAGAAGTTGCCGGTGAGGCGATCCCACACCTCGGCGTCCTTCTCGTCGGGGACGCGGTTCCAGTTGATCGCCGACACGCGGCTGACCAGCTTGATGGGCGCTCCGTCGGCGGGGCTGTGGCTTGCGGTGGAGGTCATGACTTTTCCTCGTCTAACGGGTGGGGTGGGTGCCGGGAGTCTCAGAGGTACTGAAAGTTGTTGTCTCGGAGAGGATCACAACATGCAGCTGACGCAGCCCTCCACCTCGGTCCCCTCGAGCGCGATCTGGCGCAGACGGATGTAGTACAGCGTCTTGATCCCCTTGCGCCATGCGTAGATCTGCGCCTTGTTGACGTCGCGAGTGGTGGCGGTGTCCTTGAAGAACAACGTCAGACTCAGACCCTGATCGACGTGCTGCGTGGCCGCGGCGTAGGTGTCGATGATCTTCTCGTACCCGATCTCGTACGCGTCCTGGTAGTACTCCAGGTTCTCGTTGGTCATGTACGGCGCCGGGTAGTAGACGCGACCGATCTTGCCTTCCTTGCGGATCTCGATCTTCGCGGCGACCGGGTGGATGGAGCTGGTCGAGTGGTTGATGTAGCTGATCGAACCGGTCGGCGGCACCGCCTGCAGGTTCTGGTTGTAGATGCCGTCGCGCTGGACGGCGTCTTTCAGCTCACGCCAGTCGTCCTGGGTCGGGATGTGGATTCCGGCCTGGCCGAACAGATCCCGTACCTTCTGGGTCTCCGGCTCCCACACCTGGTTGGTGTACTTGTCGAAGAACTCACCGCTGGCGTACTTCGACTTCTCGAAGCCGGTGAACGCCCGGCCCCGCTCTCGCGCGATCTTGTTCGACGCCCGCAGCGCGTGGAACAGGACCGTGTAGAAGTAGATGTTCGTGAAGTCAATGCCCTCGTCGCTGCCGTAAAAGACCCGCTCGCGCGCCAAGTATCCGTGCAGGTTCATCTGCCCGAGGCCGATGGCATGGGAGTTGTTGTTGCCGAACTCGATCGAGGGCACGGACGTGATCGAGGTCTGGTCACTCACCGCGGTGAGGCCCCGGATCGCGGTCTCGATGGTCTGACCGATGTCGGGTGAATCCATCGTCTTGGCGATGTTCAGCGACCCCAGGTTGCACGAGATGTCCTTGCCCACTTCGGCGTAGGACAGGTCGTCGTTGAAGGTCGACGGCGTCGACACCTGCAGGATCTCCGAGCACAGGTTGGAGTGCGTGATCTTGCCGTCGATCGGGTTGGCCCGGTTCACCGTGTCCTCGAACATGATGTACGGGTAGCCCGACTCGAACTGGAGCTCGGCGAGGGTCTGGAAGAACTCGCGCGCCTTGATCTTGGTCTTGCGGATTCGACGATCCTCGACCATCTCGTGGTACTTGTCCGTCACGTTGACGTCGGCGAACGGGACGCCGTAGACGCGCTCGACGTCGTACGGACTGAACAGGTACATGTCGTCGTTGGCCTTGGCCAGCTCGAACGTGATGTCGGGGATCACCACCCCGAGCGACAGCGTCTTGATGCGGATCTTCTCGTCGGCGTTCTCACGCTTGGTGTCGAGGAAGCGGTAGATGTCGGGGTGGTGGGCGTGCAGGTACACCGCACCCGCGCCTTGACGCGCGCCGAGCTGGTTGGCGTAGGAGAACGAGTCCTCGAGCAGCTTCATGATCGGGATGACACCCGAACTCTGGTTCTCGATCTTCTTGATCGGCGCGCCGTGCTCACGGATGTTGCTGAGCAGCAACGCGACTCCACCGCCCCGCTTGGACAACTGCAGTGCCGAGTTGATCGACCGGCCGATCGACTCCATGTTGTCCTCGATGCGGAGCAGGAAGCACGAGACCGGCTCACCACGCTGCTTCTTGCCGGAGTTGAGGAACGTCGGCGTCGCCGGCTGGAACCGGCCCGAGATGATCTCGTCGACGAGGTTGCGAGCGAGCGCGGTGTCGCCGTCGGCCAGGGTCAGCGCGACCATGCACACACGGTCCTCGAAGCGCTCGAGGTACCGCTTGCCGTCGAAGGTCTTCAGCGTGTAGCTCGTGTAGTACTTGAACGCCCCCAGGAAGGTCGGGAAGCGGAACTTCTTGCCGTAGGCGTGATCGAAGAGTTCGTTCACGAACGCACGGTCGTACTTCGCGAGGACCTCGGGCTCGTAGTAGTTCTCCTCGATGAGGTAGTCGAGCTTCTCGTCGCGGTCGTGGAAGAAGACGGTGTTCTGGTTGACGTGCTGCAGGAAGTACTGGTTCGCGGCCTCGCGATCCTTGTCGAACTGGATCTTGCCGTCGGCGTCGTACAGGTTGAGCATCGCGTTGAGCGCGTGGTAGTCGAGCTCGCCCGGCTCGTGGCCCGAGGGACCGGCGTGTACGCCCGACTTGCTGGCTGAAGTGGTGTCCGAGACGGCGGCGGCGGTGGGCGACACGACAGATGACTCCTGCAGGTAGTGGTGGCTGAAACCGAGGGCCGGTGCGGCCAGAGTATTGGTGGGGTGTGACAGGGGCCGGGCCGACGCTGGCGCGCAGGTCAGGCAGGCGAGGCGTGCAGCGACATGTCTGTCGCGAACGCCGGACTCAGGGCGAAGTCGGCGAGCCCCGCACGAACGCGGTCGACGTCGTCGGGCGTGCCCATCAGCTCGAATCGGTAGAGGTAGGGCACGCGGCATTTCCGCGCGATGATGTCGCCGGCGTAGCAGAACTCCTCGCCGAAGTTCGTGTTGCCCGCCGCGATCACCCCCCTGATCAGCGATCGGTTGTGCTCGTCGTTGAGGAAGCGGATGACCTGCTTGGGCACGTGACCGCCGGGTTGCCCCGTCGCCTTGCCGCCGCCGTAGGTCGGGCACACGAGCACATACGGCTCGTCCACACGGAAAACACCGGTCCGATCGAGCAGCGGGATGCGCACGGCGCGCATGCCCAGCTTCTCGACGAACCGGTGGGTGTTCTCCGAGACAGAGGAGAAGTACACGATCAACGGCGATACAGCCGCCATGTCTCCTCCAACGCTGCTCGGTCTCGTGGATGTCCCGCGCCCGACACTGCGGCGCGGGGGTCATGGTCTTCAACGCCGTGGGCGGCGCGACCATTTCCTCGATGGACTTCCGCGACGCGGCGGATCCGGCTTCCCCGTCGGACCTCGACCTGCGTCGCAAGCCGGCATCACCGTCGTGGTGACACCGACGGGTCAGGCTGCTGCGGTGGCGAGCGCCTTGATGCGGTCGGGACGGAAGCCCGACCAGTGGGAGTCACCGGCGACCACGACGGGCGCCTGCAGGTAGCCGAGAGCCATGACGTAGTCGCGCGCCTCGGGGTCCTCGGTGATGTCGACGACGTCGTAGGCCAGCCCCTGCTTGTCGAGGGCCTTGTAGGTGGCGTTGCACTGGACACATGCCGGCTTGGTGTAGACGGTGATCGACATTCGGTGGTGCTCCTCGGGTCGTAGTAATCGCCGGTGACGTGCGGTTTCCCAGCGTGAAGATAGTGATCCGCATCACCACCTCCGAGGCTTTCTCCGAGTGGTTCAACCGCAGCTCGTCGTCCGCCTGACTGGTAAAGCAAACACTACACCTAGTGGCTGACATTTCTGACCACCACAAGGGGTTGTGAATAACATTGATGGAAGACGTGCAGGTCGGAGCGGTGCACGATCACAAATCCGGGCGTGTCCACCGCGTGTTCGGCGTGTCGCTCACAAGTTGTCCCGAGGCGGTCCACAACATGTCCACCGACCATCCACATCCGGGGGCCAGCCCTTTCCCATCCCCGAACGCGACGCCGCCGCGCCGGGCCGGGGCCCGGACGCGGCGGCGTCGGTTCAAGGGGTGCGGACTCAGGCGCTGACAGCGACCTCGTCGACCAGTCGGGTCACCGAGGCGACGATCTGCTCCACGACGGTCGGGTCGGTGAGACCCCCCTCGGGCAGCGCCGGGATCTGCAATCCCAGATCGGCTTCCTCCACCGCGCGGCCGCCGGCCACACCCACGGACTTCCGGGTGTCCTCGCGCGTCCATGCCCCGCCGTACTGCCCCAGCGCCGCGCTCAGGACCGCGACGGGCTTACCGGAGAGGGCACCGACGCCGTAGGGACGCGAGAGCCAGTCGATGGCGTTCTTCAGCGCGGCCGGGATGGTGCCGTTGTACTCCGGGGTGGCGATCAGCACCGCGTCGGCCGCACCGACGACCTTGCGCAGCTCCTCGACACCGGCGTGGAGTCGATCCTCGACATCGATGTCCTCGCTGTAGAACGGCAGCGAGCCGAGGTCGTCGACCACAGTGATGTGCACACCGGCAGGGGCGTTGTCCGCCGCGATGTGCGCGAGCTGACGATTGACCGATGCAGCACGCAGACTTCCGACCAGGGCTACCAGTTCGACGACTCGGTCCGACATGTGATTCCTCTCGATGGGGCGCGGGGTCCGTGACGGACCGTGGCTACAGCATTCATTAACCGGACCAGGGTCCGATTGATTCCGGGTCGGGGTCAAGAGTTACGCTCATCACGTGCCGAATGGGCCCGACCACTCCCCGCTCCACATCTCGCTCGACTCGCCGGGGACCGAACGTGCCGACGCCGCGCGTAATCGGCGTCTGTTGCTGGCTGCCGCCAAGAATCTGATCGACCACCACGGCGCTGCCGCCGTGACGATGGAAGCGGTCGCCCGGGAGGCCGGTGTGGGCAAGGGCACGGTCTTCCGCCGCTTCGGCAGCCGCACCGGACTCATGCTCGCGCTCCTCGACCACAGCGAATCCGAGATCCAGCAGGCCTATCTGTCCGGTCCGGAACCGCTGGGGCCGGGCGCGCCCCCGCTCGATCGCCTCTGCGCTTACGGTCGCGCGCGCCTCAAGCTCACCGCCGATCACCTCGACATCCTGCTCGAGGCCGGGGCCGGCGCGGAGGACTTCATGACGCACCCGGTGGCCCGGACCTCCACTCAGCACGTACAGATCCTTCTGCGCCAGTTGGGTTTCGACGACGCTCTGGACTTCATGTCGCTGGCTGTGCAGGGTCCGCTCTCGGCCAGTTCGGTCCGCTACCTCATGGTCGACGTCGGCCTGGACCTCGAGACGATCACCGAGCAGTGGCAGGAGATGGTGACCGCACTCGTCGCCGGGCACGACCGCTTCTGAGCGCCGCCCACGACGACGGTGAGTGCTCGACCACTCGCCGCGCGCCGGGGCCCGCGGACACCTAGCCTTGGTTCCTGTGAAAGCAGTGATCATCGGTGCGGGGATGGGCGGGACGTCCGCGGCCATCGCGCTACGGCAGCTCGGACACGACGTCGAGGTGTATGAACAGGTCACCGAGAACAAGCCGGTCGGTGCGGCGATCTCGGTGTGGTCCAACGGTGTCAGGTGCCTCGATCACCTCGGTCTCGGCAACGAGACCGCCGCGCTCGGCGGGATCATCGACTCGATGAGTTACATCGACGCCTTCACCGGTGAGACGATGTGCCGTTTCAGCATGGCCCCGCTGATCGACGAGGTGGGCCGACGCCCCTATCCGATCGCGCGCGCCGAGCTGCAGCTCATGCTGATGAACGCCTTCGGTCACGACGACATCCACTTCGGCAAGAGAATGGTCGCCCTGCACGACGGGCCCGAGAACGCGACCGTCGAATTCGCCGATGGCACAACCGCATCAGGTGACATCGTGATCGCCGCCGACGGCGCGCGGTCACTGGCCCGCGATCACGTACTGGGTCGGGATGTCGAGCGACGTTACGCAGGCTACGTCAACTTCAACGGACTCGTGCCGATCGACGAACGCATCGGACCGGCAACCGAATGGACGACGTACGTGGGTGATTCGCGCCGCGTGTCGGTGATGCCGGTGGCCGACGATCGTTTCTACTTCTTCTTCGATGTCACCGTGCCCGAGGGCCTTCCGTTCGAACGCGGGGCCGCCCGCGACGTACTCGCGGAAGAATTCGCGGGCTGGGCACCGGGAGTGCAGACCCTCATCGAGACGCTGGACCCCGACACCACCAACCGGGTCGAGATCTTCGACGTCGACCCGTTCCACACCTGGATCAAGGGTCGGATCGCCCTGCTCGGCGACGCCGCCCACAACACGACCCCCGACATCGGGCAGGGAGGGTGCTCGGCGATGGAGGATGCCATCGCCCTGCAGTTCGCATTCCGCGACCATCCGGACGATCCGCTGGCGGCACTGTCGGCCTACGAGTCGTCGCGTACCGAGCGGGCCGCGGATCTTGTGCTGCGTGCGCGCAAGCGCAGCGACGTCACCCACGGCAAGGACCCCGAGGCCACCGCAGCCTGGTACGAAGAACTCCGGCACGAGGACGGCACGAACATCATCCGCGGCATCGTCGGCAACATCGTCGGGGGTCCGCTCACCTGAGCGGCGGACCGGCCGAATCACTCCTCCGCGGGTGCGAGGCCGGTGGTCTGTAGCCCGTCGTGGGCCACGAGCGCCGCGTCACGCGACAGCGTGGGACCGGGCGCGAGCAGGGACACGACCGACCATGGAGCTCTCGCGGGCGAGTCCCCGAGCCCCAACACCCCGCCCGTCTCGAAATCCGGAATGCCGAACCGTACGCCGGAATCGTTGACGTAGAACAGTGATTCGGTACGCGTGCTCGTCGGCTCGTCACCGGTCACCTGCAGGTACTCACCCGACCCCGGCGGTACGTACACCGCGTCCAGACCCGGGCCGGCACCGTCGGCGGAGGTGAGCCGCACCGGAATCGCATCACCGTCCAGCGGGAGCCCGCGGCCGGCGAGCAGGGTGGTCTGGGCGCGCGGCTCACCGCCACCGCGGGTCCAGGTCCGGCACAGCGTCGGATCGTCGCCGACGGAGAGCAGCGACGGTGAGAGTTCGGGGAAATCCGCGACCGGTACCGTGCGGACGTTCTCCAGCGCCGCCAGCCGTCCGGGCGGCACGGTGGCCACCGGCGCAGCGCCGTCGGAGTCGGCCAGCCGCAGGATCTCCGCCGTCGGGGCGCTGATCTCCTGCACACCGTCGCGCAGAACCAGGTGATACGTCGGCGTGTCGTCCACGCCGACCGATTTCACCACCGATCCCACGGTCGATCCCTCGACGGCCCCGGGCCGGCCGGCGCCGGGAATCGTGGGGACCTCGAGCGGGTCCACGAGAGGGAACGTGTTGAGCAGTCCCGCCGTCATCCGTCGTGGAGCGACGCCGTCGAGCCCGAGCGCCCGCAGAACCGGTGCGCTGCCGGTGTCGACGGAGGCGCGGACCGGACCCCATGCACCGTTCCGGAACAACTGGTACACCAGGAACGTCTCGGCGCCGTCGGTGACGAGCGCGGCGTCCGCGGGACGAGCGAGACCCACGGAGTCGTCGAGGTGCGGAGCGTCGGCGATGACCGTCTGTTCGATCGACTCGGTGGGGCCGTTCGTCGACACCGTCGACGAATCACACACCGTCCACGTGGAGGTGCCCGCATGGGTGGACCCCGGTAGCGACGCCGGCGCGCCGGGGATGCCGAGCAGCGGACCGCGCGGATAAGGCGACAACTTGTTGTCCCCCACCGACGTCGGCGACTCCGAGCTGCCGGTGATCAAGCGTGCCGAGGCGAGGTTCAGGACCGGGTGCAGAGTGTCGTCGATGAGCACGTAGGTGCTGCCGCTGTTCTTGCTGACGATGATCGAGGCGTCGCCGACCGACCCCTGGGGTCGGATGAGTCCCCAGATCCCACACCCGCCGAGAACCAGCAAGCCGAGGACGGTTCCGACGAGGAGCGCCTGCAGCTGCGACCGCATCGGATCGTGCAGCATGCGCACGTCGCGCCGGACGAGTGCGTGCTCGAGCCGCTTGATGAGGAAGCGGTAGCCGTTGACCTGGGCCTTGGTCGTCAGCTGACGTGCCACGACTCCCCCTGTCCGAACCCGTCTCCCCGTCGCAGCGCAGCGTCGGCGGGAAAGGGTTGTGATCTCCTGCGGCATACCCCCTGCCGCGCGGTAGTAGCCTAACCGACAACCGGGCCCCCGACGTGTGGGGCTCCACTGCCTGTGCACACCCGCGAGAGGCGGGTGAACAGGTGATCGGCGACGGTGATCGAGGGGGTCGAACCGTGGATCGGAACACGCGCGCGATGGGACTGCGCACGTTCGTGGTGATCGAAGTGGTCCTCGCGACCGGGTTGGTGGCCTGGGCGCTGTCCGGTCACCTGTGGGGAGTGTCGGCCCTCGTCGTCGCGGCGATCGGCGCGGCCGGACTCGTCTCGATCGGCGGCCGTCGGTCGCTGTTCGGCCGGGCCGGCGGGCGGCTGGTGTTCTCCTGGTCCAGGATGCGTCGCGACCACGCGGACCTCGCACCTGCGCCGTTCGACATCCCACTGCCCGCGCCTGCGGCCCACGCCGCGGCCCGCCGGTCGTCGGCCCCGACCACCATCGGCGCGCGGTGGGTCGGGGACACCCTCGTGACGGTCGTCCGGGTCGATCCGGGCGCACCCGCGGTCACCTACCTGACGCCGGGGAACAACACCCTGGGCGACGAGACCGGGCAGGTGGTGCCGCTGGACGTCCTGGCCGAGTGCATCAGTCCCTACGACATCCGTCTCAGCTCGATCGAGGTGGTCAGTTCCGGTGTGCGCGTATGGGGTTCGGGTGTCGCCCCGACCACCTACGAACGCACGCTCGGCCCGTTGTCGGCGACCGCACAGCGGTCCGTGCTGGTGGTCCTCCGCCTCAACCCCCTCGACTGTGCCGATGCCGTGGCCCGCCGCGGTGGTGGCGCGACCGGCGCTTTGCGGACCGCGACCATCACCACCCGGCGGGTGGCGAAAAGACTGGCGGAGAAGGGTCTGTCGACGACCATCCTGTCCGCCGCCCAGATCACCGCCATCACCACGCAGCTGACCGAGGGCGCTCCGCTGGAATCGCTGTCGGAAGAGTGGGACTCCGTCGGTGTGACCGGCCTGCAGATGCGCAGTGCCGCCATCGAACCCGCGGCGCTGCCCGACGTCTTGCGCACCATCTGGGTCAATCCCGCGGTGTCCACGACGGTCACCCTCCGGCTCCGTCACGTCGACGCCGAGCACCGACGCCGAACCGATCGTGCGACGGTCGAGGTGTCCGGCTTCGTTCGATTCAACGAGTTCCCCACCGCTGCGCGGGTTCTCACCGAGTGGCCGGCGGGTCTGACACCACTCGACGGACGGCAGTTCGATGCCCTGGCCGTCAGCCTGCCGATCGCCACGCCGGGTCGTCTGGACCGGAACGTACCCTCGCTCACCGGACCGGACGCCGAGGCGTTCCTGTCCTCGACCCGGCTGCCGGCAGGCGGCTGCGGGCAGCTCATCGGCGCCGACCACGCGGGCCGGGCCGTGGCCACCCGGCTGGTCGGACCGGGGATCTCGACGGTCTCGGTTGCCGCGGGCATCCACGTCGTCGCCCAGATCGCCCTGCGGGCCGTCGCCGTCGGCGCGGCGGTTCGCGTCCACACCGACCGGCCCCACCGGTGGACGCCACTGGTCACCGCGGTCGGCGACCCGAGCGCGTTGTCGCTCTCCGCGGACCGGACGCCGCCCCGGGCCGGACCGGCGCTGATCATCGTGGACGGGGTGTCACCGCCCCCGCCCCAGCCGGACACCACGAGGATGATCGTCGTGGCCCCCGGTCTCGCCGACCCCGCCGACGGCGCGACGGTCGCGCTTCGACAGAACCCGCGGACACCGCAGGACATCACGCTGGACGCGGGCGGTCAGCCGGTGCTTGTGACGATGGTGGCGACTCCCGACGAATGGAACCTGATCGGCGGATACCCCGAACCTGCGGCCTCACAGGCACAACCGGTTCGACGCTGAGCGTCCACGACCCCGGGTACCACCAGGGACCGTGCCGACCGATCTACTCGGCGGCGGAGGCGAATGATGACGGGACCTCGGGATTGGCGTCCGCGGCCACCGGGACCAGGGCGCGATAGAACACCGCCCGAGCCGATGCCGCGCGGACGATGACATCCGGATCGTCGTCGGTGATCCACATCGCCCGGCCCGCGCTCACCGTCAACGGCGCGCCGCCGGCGGGCCGCACCTCGATCGCGCCGCTGAGAACGGCGAGGATCTGGGGGCCCGGCATGTCGAAGCAGATCGACGAGGCATGCCGCAGACCGGTACCGTCCAATTCGACTCGCGACAGCCGGAACTCGGGCGCCGGGGTGAGATAGACACGTTCGGCACCGATGGTCCGGACCTCCGGCGACAGCGCGGCGACATCGACGGGCGTGAAGTCCAGGACGCGCAGCAATTCGGGGACGTCGATGTGCTTGGGCGTCAGGCCGCCGCGCAACACGTTGTCCGAGTTGGCCATGATCTCCACGCCGGTGCCGCGGAGGTAGGCATGGAGATTGCCCGCCGCGAGATACAGCCCCTGGCCGGGTTCGAGGTGAATGTTGTTGAGCAGCAGCGAGGCCAGCACGCCCGGATCGTTCGGGTACGCCTCCCCGAGTTCGCACACCGTACGCAGCTCGGACGTGAACTCGGACTCCCCCGCGCTCAGGGCATCGACCGCCCCGCCGAGCACGGCGGGTACCAGCTGCCGCAGCAGCGACTCCGGCAAGGTGAGCCATGTGGTGAACAGGGCACGCAGCCCCTCTGAATCAGGCTGCCCGGCAAGCATTCCCAGGTAGGGGTCGAGTGCACTGACCTGCAATTCGCGCAGCAGTCGGATGGTCTGCTCGGGTGCGCGGAAACCGGCCAGCGCGTCGAACGGGGTGGTGGCGACGATCAGTTCCGGCTTGTGCCAGGGATCGCGGTAGTTCCGATCCCGTGCGTCGAGTGCGACGCCGCGGGCGTTCTCCCGCTCGAAGCCCGCGCGCGCCTGCTCCGACGAGGGGTGCGCCTGCAGCGACAGCGGCTCATCCGCGGCGAGCACCTTCAGCAGGAACGGGAGCCGATCGCCGAATGCCGCGGTACAGGACGGTCCGAGGCAGCCGATCGGATCCGAGTCGATCACGTCGACGAGGTCCTGACCGACCCCGGCGACGTCGACACATCGGGCCGATCCCGCCGGATGGGAACCGAACCACAGCTCGGCCTCCGGGTGCGCGGACGGCACCGGTCTGCCCTGCATGGACGCGATCGCCGTACGTGAGCCCCATGCATAGGGGCGCACCACACCCTCGATGATCCTCATTGCATCGTGTTCCCAACCAGACGGAGGTACACCGCCGCCATCTCGATCCGTAGCGCCACGATCAGGAAATCCAGCATGTCCCCCGGGCCGTCGGCCACCGGATCCTCCCCCGGCGCCGGGCGCCGGTCATCCCACTGCTGCACGGGCCCGCCCCCGGCGGCCGGCGCGGTCTCGGCCGGTTCGCCGCCGACCAGCAGATCGACGTCCCCCAGACCGGTCACCCGCTGTCGCGTGTACCACTCGCGGCGCGCGGTCGAGACGACCTGCACACGGGGAGCGGCCGACTGCGGCGGACCGTCGAACTCGGGGTCGTAGAAGATCGAGTCCGCGACCGGCGCGGCGTCACCGCGCATCGCGAGCAGCTGGGTCATCCGCGACACGTCCGCGAGTTCGGCCGCCGCGCTGACGATTCCGGACAGGCCGACCAGACCCGAAGCCGCATGGCGGGCGATGACGGCGCCGCCCGGACTGTCCGCGGTCCACACGGTGGGACGACCCTGGACGCGCAGGGCGAGCGATTTGGCGCGGTTGCGGAACGCATCGCGGTCGGGATGGCCCGCTGAGGCCTCGGCGTCGAGCGCGTCGGCCAGGTCGTCGAGTTCGGGGGCCGTTCCGGTGAACCGCACCTGCGTGAGTGACCGGAACACGGCGAGCAGCGCGGCGGCGAAACCCACGAAACGAAAGCGCGGCTCGATGTCGAATCGCGGTGAGAGATCGATGGCGTTGCCGCCCAGCGCATCCTGTAATGGTCCGGCGATCGGCGCGATGACGACCACCTCGGCGCGTCGGCGCAGGGCACGGGCCGCGGCATCGGCGAGGGCCATGTCACCCGCGTCGTCACCGGCCACCACGACCACATCGAGCGGACCCGTCCAGCCGGGTAGCACCGGACCGCTGACCACCGGCACATCCACCCGGGAGGCCAGCGTCGCGACGGCGAACTCCGCCGCACGGTGCGACACACCGCTGGACCCGTGGACAACGACCACGCTCCGGGGACGCAGATCGGACAGTGGCGCCAGGACCCCTTCGCGCACCGCCTCCGCCACCGCACGCACCTGGGCGCCGGCGAGGGCCACGGCCCTCAGCAATCCGTCGACGTCGGCCGAGATCAGCTCCTCGGCGTTGTCGAGGTCGGGGAAACCGGTGCGCATGTCACCAGGGTAGCCAGCTCGCCGGGTCGGCGCGCACGTACGCGGCACAGTCCCCGGAAGCGTGGAGTACGCGGCCGAACCCGCACCACCGAAGTGGTCACCCCCGACGGCGACAACGGGTTCCACGCCCCCCGCGTGGTGGTGACCGGTCAGTCGACCGGGTCCGGCAGCACCCGGAGGTGTCCGCGCCGGCCCGGACGAGGACGGGTCTGATGACGCGGCGCACCGGAGCCCGGCGCGGGCTGCGACGTCGGGTCGACCGGCCCGGCCCGGTGCCGCCCGGACCGACGGTCCTCGACGGACCCGAAGCCGCCACCGGTCGCGTCGAACTGCTGTCGAGCGCGCTCGACGGGGCCATCCGGACCCACCCCGGCGAAACGCGGGTCGTCGAAAGCGTCGAGTGTGTCGATCGGACCCCGGTCGACGAAGCGCGGGCGTCCGCCACCGGCGACCGCACCGGCCTCCCGGACCGCTTCCGCCAGTGCCGTCAGTTCCTGATCCTCGGCCGGCGGTGCGGAGAAGCCGCGCTCGCTGCGCAGCATCTCCCAGCCCCTCGGGACCGTGATGCGTCGGGCGTGGTCGTCGCACAGATCCCAGGAGTGCGGCTCTTCCGACGTCGCGAGCGGACCGATGACCGCGGTCGACTCTGCGTAGACGAAGGTCAGGGTAGCCACCGCAGATCGGGCGCAGCCGGGTCGGCAGCACAGACGGGGAAGCTTCACGTGACGAGATTAGCCCTCGGCGCTCGCAACCACGTCGGCGACACGCTCACGGGGACGGCTACCGGACGAGACACGGGTTCCTCCGACCTCCTACACTCTCGCCATGCGTATCGACCCCAAGCCGACTCCTCGCGGCGCATCCGGCGTGCCGGGGCCGCGACGGGGTCGACGCCGCGCGGGTCGTCATCGCGATCGACGCGGACGTGGGCTCCGCTCGCCGTTGCTCCCGCAGGGCGTGCCCGCGCACAACAGCCGCTCCGACGAGTTCGACGCGGTGGCGCTCGAGGCCTTCGCGGAGATCGACGCCCAGTGGCATGACCAGATCGCCGGCCTCGACATCGCGGTGGACGAGATCCCCCGCCTGCTGCCCAAGGACCCGGAGACCGTCGAGTGGCCCGACGAGGTGACCGCCGACGGTGCCGTACCGCTGGCCCGGTTGATCCCGGCGGGGATGGACGTCAGCGGAGCGCCGACCAGGGCTCAGATCATCCTCTTCCGCCGCCCCCTGGAGGCGCGGGCGAAGAAGGGCACCGAGTTGCTGGACCTCATCCACGAGGTCCTCGTGCAGCAGGTGGCGACCCATCTGGGTGTCGACGAAGACACCATCGACCGCGGACCAGAGTGATCCGCGGTCGATAGGCGCGTCTGAGGGGACCGTGGGTCCCGGGCGCCGGGGATGGTGATGCGCCGCCGGAAGTCCGGCGAACGCGTCGTTCAGATGATGCCGCGCTTGAGGCGACGGCGTTCACGTTCGGACAGTCCGCCCCAGATGCCGAACCGTTCGTCGTTGTGCAATGCGTATTCGAGGCACTCGGACTTCACCTCGCACCCCTGGCAGATCCGCTTCGCCTCACGCGTCGATCCGCCCTTCTCGGGGAAGAACGCCTCGGGGTCGGTCTGCGCGCAGAGCGCGCGGTCCTGCCACTGTTCCTCGACGGCGTCGAAGAGATCGTCGAAGTCGTTGGGTACCAACGAGAGATGACGGCGGCTCGCGTCGGTGTCGTCGGCGGGATGCTCCACCGGCGTGGCCAGATCGGTCCCGACTCCGGCGAGCGGAGCGACAGCGGTGCCGCCGATCATCGAATCGTCAACGGGGCCAAGGGTGTTGTACTCGGCAATGAATTGCGGGCGATCATGTGGTTCAAGCGGATTGCCGATCGGGTTTTCCAAAGCCATCGTCGGCGCCTCCTAGCTCGGGATGTTGGTAGTTTCTGCGTCCTCTGCGAACACGGCCTGCGAGCCGCACCCACCACTGTTGCCACACCACTTGTACTACGGGTCGGGAAACCACCCTCACCATTCGTACACAGCGCCCGAGCGACGGCCCGCGAAGTGCCGGTACCGACCCTCACCCGAGTTCGAACATATGATCGAATCCGTTGGAGTCCAGCGGTTTTCGATCTCGAAGGTTCTCGATCTCAAACTCGGAATGACACTGATGTGATTACACACGCCGGAGGCGGTCGCGGTCAAGTTGAAGACAAAGATTCCCTAATACCACCGGGATCCGACATCGGTGTGACTCGACACGACTTCTCGCGCAGAGCGCTACGAAGATCACACCGATCCGACGGTGGCCCCGGCATCGGGGTCCGCGCCGACAGCCGCTGACCGCCGTCACACGCCGACCACTAGAGTGGCGGTGTGAAGGGATACCTGCTGTGAAGGTGACCGTACTCGTCGGGGGCGTCGGAGGTGCTCGATTCCTCCTCGGACTGCGCGAACTGCTCGGTCCGACGGCATTCCCGTTACCCCAGGACGACGCGCCCCAAACCCACCCGAGCGACCACGACATCACCGCGATCGTGAACGTCGGCGACGACGCATGGATGCACGGCGTGCGGATCTGTCCCGATCTCGACACCTGCATGTACACGCTCGGCGGCGGTATCGACCAAGAGCGCGGATGGGGCCGGCGCGACGAATCATGGCACGCCAAGGACGAACTCGCGGCCTACGGAGCAGATCCGGACTGGTTCGGCCTCGGTGACCGCGACCTCGCGACGCATCTGATCCGCACGCAGATGCTCGATGCGGGATACCGCCTCTCTGACGTCACCGCGGCCCTGTGTCGGAGATGGAGCCCCGGGGTGCGCCTGCTGCCGGTCACCGACGACCGGCACGAGACGCACGTGGTCGTCGCGAAGCCCGACGCCGAGGACGGCGAACGCGTGGCGATCCACTTCCAGGAGTGGTGGGTGCGGCACCGGGCCCAGATCCCGTCTTTCGGTTTCGCCCAGGTCGGATCGGACGACACCGCACCGGCTCCCGGTGTGCTCGACGCGATCGCCGAGGCCGACGTCATCCTCCTCGCGCCGTCGAACCCCGTCGTGAGCATCGGCGCGATCGTCAGTGTCCCGGGAATGCGCAGCGCACTCCGACAGACCAAGGCGCCGGTCGTCGGCATCTCGCCCGTGATCGACAACCGTCCCCTGCGCGGCATGGCCGACGAATGCTTGTCCGTGATCGGCGTCGAGTCGTCGGCGCAGGGCATCGCCGAGCACTACGGCGCGCGCAGCGGGAACGGGATTCTCGACGGCTGGCTGATCGCCGACGGCGACCATGCGTCCGTCGACGGTATCGCGATCGGTGCGGCTCCCCTGCTGATGACCGATCCGGCGGCGACCGCCCAGATGGTCCGCGCCGCGTGCGCACTGGTCGACGTGCGTCTGCCCGACACGAATGCGGGCACCGCGTGACGGCTCGTCCGGATCATCGCGCTCCCGGGAGCTTGGAGATCCGACCGGTCACCGACCTGCCGGAGTTCACCCCCGACTCCGATGTCGCCGCCGAGATCCTCGCCGCCGCACCGTGGTTGGAGTCGGGTGATGTGCTGGTGGTCACGAGCAAGATCATCTCCAAGGCCGAGGGGCGGATGGTCGATGCACCCACCGACCCCGAGGAACGCGATGCGCTGCGCCGACGGCTCGTCGAGGCGGAATCGGTGCGCGTGCTCGCCCGCAAGAACCGCACCCTGATCACCGAGAACCGGCTGGGTCTGGTGCAGGCCGCCGCGGGCATCGACGGTTCCAACGTCCGTTCGGATCAGCTCGCCCTGCTCCCGGAGGACCCCGACCGCAGTGCCGCACAGTTGCGGCGCGCCATCGGCGAGGCCGCGGGCATCGACGTCGCGGTGCTCATCACCGACACGATGGGTCGCGCCTGGCGCACCGGTCAGACCGACGTGGCGATCGGCGCGGCGGGTATCGCCGTCACCCACCCTTACGAGGGTGGGGTGGACGATTACGGCAATCCCCTCGTCGTCACCGAGATCGCGGTCGCCGACGAACTCGCCGCAGCCGCCGACCTCGTGAAGGGCAAGCTCGCCGCGGTACCGGTCGCCGTCGTACGCGGCTTCGCGCCGGCCGACAACGGCACGGCCGCAGCCGACCTCATCCGGCCGCACGAGGAGGATCTGTTCCGGCTCGGTACCGAAGAGGCCATCGCGCAGGGACGTCGGGAGGCCATCCGCACGCGGCGTTCGGTCCGCTCCTTCGACGACCGTCCGGTCGATCCCGACCAGCTCCGTACCGCCCTCGGTGAGGCCCTCACCGCGCCGGCACCGCACCACACCCATCCCGTCCGGTTCGTGTGGGTCCGTTCGGATTCGCGCCGCCGGGAGCTGCTCGACGCGATGACCGACGACTGGCGCGCCGATCTCGAATCCGACGCGAAGACCCGCGAGTCCATCGACAAGCGTCTGCGACGCGGTCAGATCCTCTACGACGCCCCGGAGCTGGTCATCCCGTTCCTGGTGCCCGACGGCGTGCACGAGTATCCCGACGACCGCCGTAACGCCGCCGAGCACACCATGTTCACGGTCGCGGCCGGGGGCGCGGTCGCCACCTTGCTGACCGCGCTGTCGGTCCGCGAGATCGGGAGCTGCTGGGTGGGATCCACCATCTTCGCAGCGCCGACCGTCCGTCGCGTTCTCGATCTGCCCGCGTCCTGGGAGCCACTCGGGGCGGTCGCCATCGGCCATCCGCTCCATCCGGCGCCGCTGCGCGATGCCGCACCGACCCGGGACTGGGTGATCGAACTGTGAGCGCGGGGTCGCTGCACGCATCCGCGGTGCAGGCCCTGACCGGTTGGGAGACACCCGATCCCAACCAGGACAGCATCCGGCACGCCTACCTGGCATTCCTCGCGGCATCGCCCGACGCCTGCCTACGTGCCTGCACTGCAGGACATCTCACGGGGTCGGCCATCGTCTTCGACGCCGACCGCCGACACGTCCTGCTGACCCTGCACCCCCGGGTGGGCAGATGGATTCAGCTCGGCGGTCACTGCGAGCCGTCCGACACCACGATCGCCGACGCCGCGCTCCGGGAGGCCCGGGAGGAATCCGGCATCCCCGGACTCGAACTCGACACGACCCGAGACGGCGGGCCGGGGGACGGCATCGTGCACCTGCACACGCACCCGATCACGTGCTCGCTCGGTGTGCCGACGCGTCATCTCGATGTCCGGTATCGGGTGATCGCGGCGCCGACGCCCGACGGCGGGCTGCCGGAGTTCGTGCGCAGCGAGGAATCGGTGGACCTGCGCTGGTGGCCGGTCGACGCCCTGCCGCTCGACGTCGGCGATGACATCGCGACGCTCATCGAGGCCGCCACCACCGCCCCCTGAGCTGCGAGCGTCGTCTAGACCCGGATGTTCTTGCCGACCGTGACCACGCCGCCTGCGCTGACGGAGAACCGCTCGCGGTCGGCGGTCACGTCGACGCCGAGCTGTTCACCGTCGCCGACGACGACGTTCTTGTCGAGGATCGCCTTGCGGACCACGGCGCCCTTGCCGACGCGCACGCCCGGCATCAGCACACTGCCCTCGACCAGGGCCCCGTCCTCGACGATGACGTTCGATGACAACACCGAATTGCGCACGGTCCCAGCGGAGATGATGCATCCGGACCCCACGACGGAGTCCTCGGCGACACCACCCTGGACGAACTTGGCCGGCGGGAGGTTGTGGGTCTCGCCGCGGATGGGCCAGCGACCGTTGTAGAGATTGAAGATCGGGTGCACCGACACCAGATCCATGTGCGCCTCGTAGAAGGCGTCCAGGGTGCCCACGTCGCGCCAGTATCCGGTGTCCCGTTCGGTCGCCCCGGGCACCAGGTTGTCCTTGAAGTCGTAGACGAACGCCGTGTCGCGCCGGACGAACGCCGGGATGATGTCGCCGCCCATGTCGTGGTCGGAATCGGAGTCCGCCGCGTCGGCGCGCAGTGCGTCGACCAATGCCTCGGTGGTGAACACGTAGTTGCCCATCGACGCGAACGTCACGTCGGGATCGTCCGGGGTGCCCGGCGGATCGGACGGCTTCTCCAGGAACCGGGTGATCTTCCCGCTCTCGTCGGAGTCGATGCAACCGAAGGCGACCGCTTCGGCACGGGGCACGCGGATCCCGGCCACCGTGACGTCGGCGCCGGACTCGATGTGCGCGGCCACCATCTGCGAGGGGTCCATGCGGTACACGTGATCGGCGCCGAACACGACGATGTACTCGGGCCGCTCGTCGGAGATGAGGTTCATCGACTGGAAGATCGCGTCGGCGCTGCCGGTGTACCAGCGCGGACCGAGCCGTTGCTGCGCCGGGACCGGGGTGATGTACTCGCCGTGGAATCCCGACGTCCACCAGGTTTGCGAGATGTGCCGGTCCAGTGAATGCGACTTGTACTGTGTCAGCACGCAAATGCGTTCATAACCGGCGTTGACCAGGTTGGACAACACGAAATCGATCAGCCGGTAGGCGCCGCCGAACGGCACCGCGGGTTTGGCGCGGTCCATCGTCAACGGATACAGACGCTTGCCTTCGCCGCCTGCGAGGACGATGCCGAGGACGTGCGGCTCAGATCTCACCCTCTCAACTTAACCGCCATCGAACGCGTCGGCCAGGTGACCGGGCCGGAAGAAGTGGCCGTCTTGCTCCCACCCCGCCGTTCTCCCACCCCGCCGTTCTCCGGGCCCGATGGCGAACTCGGCGCGATGGCACTAGCGTCGGGGACATGCGGGTGGCGATGATGACACGTGAGTATCCACCTGAGGTGTACGGCGGCGCCGGCGTCCACGTCACCGAATTGGTGCGTCACCTCCGCGATCTCGCGACGGTCGACGTGCACTGCATGGGTGCCGAACGCGAGACCGCGCAGGTGTATTCGCCCGACCCCGGTCTCGCCGGCGCGAATGCGGCGATCACCACGCTCTCGGCCGACCTGCGGATGGCCGTGGGGGCCGCGGACGCCGACGTCGTGCACTCGCACACCTGGTACACCGGCCTGGCCGGACATCTCGCGGCGCAGCTCTACGACGTGCCGCACATCCTCACCGCCCACTCCCTGGAACCGTCCCGGCCGTGGAAGGCCGAACAACTCGGCGGTGGCTACCGGGTGTCGAGCTGGGTTGAACGCAACGCCGTGGAGTACGCCGATGCCGTGATCGCGGTGAGTGCAGGAATGCGCACCGAGATCTGTGACACCTACCCGCGCCTGGACCCCGAGCGCGTGCACGTGGTGCGCAACGGCATCGACACCACCCAGTGGTTTCCGGTCGACGATCCCTTCGGTCCGGATTCGACGCCCACGGCACTCGGGCTCGACCCCGATCGACCCGTCGTCGCGTTCGTCGGCCGGATCACCCGGCAGAAGGGCGTCGCCCATCTCGTCGCCGCGGCCCACCGTTTCGATCCCGACATCCAGCTGGTCCTCTGCGCGGGCGCACCGGACACCCCTGAGATCGGCGCCGAGATCGAGAACGCCGTCGGCGAGCTCTCGGCGGCACGGCCCGGCGTGCACTGGGTGCGCGAGATGCTTCCACTCCCCCGTATCCGCGAAATCCTCACCGCAGCAACCGTCTTCGTGTGCCCCTCGGTGTACGAGCCACTGGGTATCGTCAATCTCGAGGCCATGGCCTGCGGTACCGCGGTGGTGGCGTCCGAGGTCGGCGGCATCCCCGAGGTGGTCCGCGACGCCGTCACCGGGCGCCTCGTACGCTACGACCCGGTCGACCCGCAGACCTTCGAGCACGATCTCGCCGACACCGTGAACGCGGTCGTCAGGGACCCTGCCGCCGCGACGGCGATGGGTTCGGCGGGCCGCGAACGCGCCGAGGCCGAGTTCTCGTGGGCCGCGATCGCCGAACAGACCCTGGAGGTCTACGAGTCGGTTCGCCGCTGAGGGCGTGCCGACCGGTCAGCCGCCGGCCGACATACCGTCACCACGACCGACACGGTGACCCGTACCGTGCCGTCCCCGGCCAGCGCCTCCGCACGCGAGCGGATGTCGGCCTCGTCGGAGTGAAAGGCAGAGGGGCCCATCGCGACCAGGTCACCGATCGTCTGCGCGTCGATCTCCCTCGTGTAGCGCAACAGTGTCTCGTCGACGAGCTCGAAGCCGTCGTCGAGTGCGGCATGCAGCCGCGCCGATTTCGACGAGTCGACCCGGAGCATCTGCATGGGTTCGATGATCTCGGCGAGGTGATCGGCTGCCGGGCTGACGACGACCAGACCGCCCCCGGGTGCGAGGACGCGGGCGAACTCGGGGGCGTTGCGCGGCGCGAACACCGAGAGCACCACCGAGACAGCGTCATCGGCAACGGGTAGGCCCCGCCAGACGTCGGCGACGACAGCCGCGAGCGGCCCCCGCCCGCGAGCGATCGCCCGCGCGCAGTACTTCGACAGATCGAGACCGATACCCAGGACGGAACCGTCGGCCTCCGGGGCTTTGGTTACCGGGGCATCGTTTTCTGGGGCATCGTTTTCTGGGGCTTCGTCATCCGGTGCGCCGGCACGTGTCAGCGCTTCGACGGCAGCGCGAAGATGGTGTCCGCCACCGGCGCCCGCGTCGAGGACGATGCGACGTCCGGCGGACGAGTCGAACTGCGCGGCACGGCGGGCGACGGCGTCCACGACAGGCGCGAAGAAATCCGCGTCGTGCACACGTGCACGGGCCGCGACCATCGCGGCGGTGTCGGCGCGTAGAGCCCCGGAGCGACCGTCGAGCAAAGAGACATAACCCTGGCGGGCGATGTCGAAAGAATGGGCATCAGGGCAACGCAGCGAGGTGTCGACGACCGAGAGCGCTCCGGCACAGACCGGGCATCGAAGGACTCCGGCGACAACCGAGAGGTGGTGCGCCCGGTGCGGTGTCGGTGGGACCGCCCGGGCCTCAGCAGAACTGCCCTCGTGGGGCCTGTTCAGCCGGTGACCCCGCGGAGTTCCTCGCCCAGTGCGGCGGCTTCGTCGGCGGTCAACTCGACGACGAGACGACCTCCACCCTCGATCGGAATCCGGACAACGATTCCACGCCCTTCTTTGGCCGCTTCGAGGGGGCCGTCCCCAGTACGTGGCTTCATTGCCGCCATTCTCAAGCTCCCTTCAATGTCCCTGCTCCGAACATGATACGTGCCCGGGTCTCACGCGAACGCGAGAGCGCCACACGCGCGGCGCGTCGACCTCGTGGATTCAGCGTTCCGGCGGTACGAACGTCCCGGGATCTCCCGATTCCGCCTCGCGCTCGCGCAGTCGGACTATCACCGAACGCAGGTCATCGACCTCGCGGGCGAGACGGGCCAGCGCCCAATCGACTTCGCTCTGCTTGTAACCGCGGGCGGTCTGCGCGAACCGCAGCGCCGTGATGTCCGCGCCGCTGATACCCGCGGACGGCAGGCGTGTGAGCGTGGTGTCGGGTTCGACGGGTGGCAGGTCCTCGCCACGACCGAACACGAACCAGACCACGGCGAAGACGGCCGCCACGACGAGGGCCATGATCAGCAGGTACAGCAACAGCGTCTGCATGCCCTACATCCTGACAGAGCCGCGGTAACGACCCGCCGGGTCGGCGTGTGGCGGGCGTTGTCCGCACCTGTCTACGAGGCCATCTCCTCGGCCTTGGTACCCATCACCCGCACGGTGTTCATCGGCGGACGGTCTTCGAGATAGACGTCGGTGGTGTGCGGCGTGAAAGACCCGTCGGATTCCGCGGTGAACTGCGTGAGCCCCACGCCGGAGTCCTCGATGCCGCAGCGCCGCATCAGCGTCCCGACGATCTGCCGGCTCATCACGCCGAGTTCGATGAGCGGCCGGTTGCGGTGGGTCCGCACCCCGAGATTGACCTGACCGATCCCGGCCATCCCGCAACGGTCGTAGGTGTCGATCAGCAACCCGATCTCGACGCCGTACCCCGGCGCGAACGGCACCGACGACAAGAGTTCCCTCGTGCCGGCGTATTCGCCGCCGAGTGGTTGGAGGACCGCGGTCAGGTCGGGCTTCTGGGAGGCGAGCAGCGGACGGGCCACCAGTTCGGTGACGCGGCCGCCGCCGTTGGCGTCGTGGGTGCCGCCGGTGCGCAGCGGACGGCGGTAGTAACCCTTCACGAGCTGGATCTCGGGATTCACCAGTAGCGGTCCCAACATCTTCGGCACGAACATCGGGTCGGGATCGATGAGGTCGGAATCGACGAAGGCGATGATGTCGCCCGTGGCGACCGCGACCGAACGCCAGAGGACCTCACCCTTGCCCTTCACCGGCTCGAGTTCGGGAACCGCCTCCTCGCGCGTGATCACCTGCGCACCCGCGGCCCGCGCGCGTTCGGCGGTGGCGTCGGTGGAGCCCGAGTCCAGGACGATGACCTCGTCCACGAGCGTTCCGTACAGCGGCATGATCGTGGCGATCACGTCGGCGACGGTCTCTTCCTCGTTCAGGGCGGGCAGCACGACCGAGATCGTGCGCCCGTTCTTCGCGGCGACCAGGTCGTCGATCGTCCAGTCCGGCTGTTCCCAGGTGTGGGTCGCCGACCAGCGCTGGTCGTTGCCGAGGGGCTGGGCGGCCGTCGGCCACAGCGCGGCCTTGTCGCGGCTGCTGATGGTGCTGGGTGTCCGTCGCTTCTGCTGCTTCGTCATGCGAGTCCCCTGACTGTTCGGGCGGGAGGTCTCGTTCCCGCGATGGCAGCGACCATGTCGACCACGCGTCGGGTGGCAGCGACCTCGTGAACGCGAAAGATCCGGGCGCCTTGCGCGGCGGCCAGACTCGTCGCGGCCAGAGTTCCTTCCAACCGTTGCTCTAGGTCTGTACCCAGAGTCTCCCCTACGAAATCCTTGTTGCTCAGCGCCATCAGCACCGGCCAGCCCGTGTTAACAAGATCTTTCACGTGGCGTAACAGAGCCAGCCCGTGGTGGGTGTTCTTGCCGAAATCGTGCGTCGGATCGATCACGATCGAGTCCCGGCGCACCCCCGCGGCGAGCGCCCGCTCCGCCGCGGCGGTCACCTCGGCGACGACATCGGCCACCACCGCGTCGACGGAGTCGCCGTAGCCCACCCGATGCGGCCGCGTGCGCACGACAGCCCCGCCCGTGTGCGAGCAGACGATGCCCGCGCCACGCTCGGCAGCCACCGAGACGACCTCGGGATCGACCCCGGCCCACGTGTCGTTGATCAGATCGGCGCCCGCCGCGCACGCCTTGTCGGCCACCTCGCTGCGCCAGGTGTCGACACTGATCAGAACGTCGGGATGACGCTCGCGGATCCACGAGATCATCCCGACGACGCGATCGGCCTCGGTCGTCGCGTCGACCTCTCGACCGGGCCCGGCCTTGACGCCACCGACGTCGATGATGTCGGCACCCTCGGCGACCACCCGGTCGACGTGACGCTGGGCTGCGGTGTCGTCGAAGCTGGCGCCGCGGTCATAGAACGAGTCCGGGGTCCGGTTGACGATGGCCATCACCAGCGCGCGGTCGGTGGCCACCGGACGCCCGCACAGCGTCGACGAGACGCCGGACCCCGGGGAGTCGGTCACCCCTTGGGGACCTTGGCCGCGGCCACGTCGTCGGCGTAGTCCTCGTAGTACTCCACGTAGCCCTTGTCGCGTCCGAGCAACACATAGATCCGCTCGGCGTCGGCCTCGGCGTACCCCTCCTTGCGCAGTTCGACCTTGCGGTTCTTGAAGGTCGACGTCTGCTCGAAGTCGTCGACGATCCGCACGAACAGCGGTACCGCGTACGACGGCAGGGCGTCGTAGAGGTGGCGGGCGAGCTTGCCCGGATCGAGGTCGGCACCCTCGCGCAGCTTGACCGCGATCATTCCCGCGCGACCGTCGGTGCCGGGCACCTCGACGCCGTAGGCGACGGACTGGGCCACGGCGTCATAGGAATCCACGGCGCCCTCGACCTGGGTGGTGGCGACGTTCTCGCCCTTCCATCGGAAGGTGTCGCCGAGGCGGTCGACGAATGCGATGTGCGCGAATCCCTGATCGCGGACGAGGTCGCCGGAGTTGAAGTAGGCGTCCCCGTCCTTGAAGGCGTCACGGACGATCTTCTTCTCGGTCTCCTCGGAATCGGTGTAGCCGTCGACGGGCACCCGATCGCTGATCTGCGCGAGCAGCAGTCCGGTTCCGCCGCGACCCACCTTGGTGAGCCGACCGTCGTCGCCGCGCTTGGGGTTGCCCTCCTCGTCGTACTCCACGATCTTGTACGGCAGCGGACAGAATCCGGCCGTCTTGTCGACGCTGAACGCGTTGACGAAGGCCAGGTTGAGCTCGCTGGCCCCGTAGAACTCGACGACCCGGTCGACGCCGAAACGCTCGCGGAACTCGTCCCAGATGTCGGGGCGCATCCCGTTGCCGACGACCGTGTGCACCGAGTGCTGCCGGTCTGTCGGCTTCTCCGGTTGCGCGAGGAGGTAGCGGCACAGTTCCCCGATGTAGCAGAACGCCGTGGCGCGGTTCAGGATCACGTCGTCCCAGAACTTCGACGCCGAGAACGACCGACCGATCGCGATGCATGCCCCGGAGGCGAGCACCGACGACAGCGACACCGAAAGCGCATTGTTGTGGTAGAGCGGCAGCGGCACATACATCGTGTCGCTGTGGCGCAGACGGACGGCGAGGCCGCCGATCCCGGACATGCTCGCGAGCCACCGATTGTGGCTCATCACGCTGGCCTTGGGCATCCCGGTGGTGCCGGAGGTGAAGATGTAGAACGCCTTGGTGGACGCGGGCAGCTGTTCGGTGACTTCCGGGTCGGCCTCGGACAGGCCCTCCGACGCGGCGTCGAACTCGGCGAAGTCGTAGACGTGTTCGGGCAGTGCCGATTCGGGGATGGACTCGAATGCCTCGGCGCACTCCGGATCGTGGACCAGGACCTTGGCCTCGAGCAGTTCGACGCTGTGCTCGATCACCTCGCCCCGCTGGTTGTAGTTGATCATCCCGGCGATCGCACCCAGTTTGACCGTGGCCAGCATGAGCAGCAGATCGGTCGTGCAGTTCTTCGACAACAGCGCGACGACGTCACCCTGCCCGACACCGACCTTCGAAAGTGCTGCGGCATAACGGTTCACCCGGCGATTGGCCTCACCGTAGGTGGTGGTGCGGCCCTCGAACCGGACGAAGGGGCGATCGGGGTGCTCCGCGGCGTGTTTCTGGAACACCGAGCCGATGGTCCGCTTGGCCTCCGGTGGACGCCGGATGAGACCCGGCGCGTGTTTGATCATCCCGGTCGCGTGTGGCGCCATCTTGACCACGCCGCGAAGGAGATCGGGAATCCCGACCGTTTTCTTCACACTCTCTTGACGACTGTCCTGCTGCTCGACGTCTGGGGACATCTGGCCTCCGCTCTCCCACTGGGCGTCACGAGTGCCCCGCGCACTCTCGCGCTACCTTACCGGCCGGTAGCAAAGCCTCACCGCGATGTCGCATAACGGACCGCCTCGGACACCGTGTCGGTGACCTGGAGCCGGTCCAGTGAACGTTGCGCGACGAATCCGGTTGTCGACAACTCTCGCAGCCAGTCGAGCAACGGCGCGTAGAAATCGAAAGGATCGAGCAGGACGACCGGCTTGTCATGCATGCCGAGATATCCCCCGGTCCACGTCTCGAACAGCTCCTCCAGCGTGCCGATACCGCCGGGGAGCGTGATGAAACCGTCGGCACGTTCGTCCATGAGTCGCTTGCGTTCCCGCATCGTCTCGGTGATCACCAGCTCCGACGAACCCAGGTCGGCGACCTCGTGCTGGACCAGTGCGCGCGGGATGATGCCGATGGTGTGGCCGCCGGATTCCCGGGCGGCGGTGACCAGCGCGCCCATCATCGAGATGTTGCCGCCTCCGGAGACGACGACATGTCCGGCCTCGGCCAGGGCCCTGCCCACCTCGGACGCGAGGTCGAGGTAACGCTGATCGACGGGACCGGATGCACAGTAGACACAGACAGCACTCACCGGGCAATCGTGCCATCGAGTCCGGACGCCCCACACTCCGGACCTCAGGGCGTGGCGGCCTCGATCGCCTTCACGACGTCATCCGGGTCGTCGACGACGGTGAGCAGGTCGAGATCCTCCGGGGAGATCATCCCCCGGGCGGCGAGCACGTCACGCATCCAGGTGAGCAGACCACCCCAGAAGTCGCTGCCCACCAGCACGATCGGGAATCGCACCACCTTCTTGGTCTGCACCAGCGTCAGCGCCTCGAAGAGCTCGTCGAGCGTGCCCATGCCGCCGGGTAGACACACGAACGCCTGCGCGTACTTGACGAACATGGTCTTGCGGACGAAGAAGTAGCGGAAGTTCATCCCGAGATCGACATGCGGATTGAGTCCCTGCTCGAACGGCAGCTCGATGTTGAGGCCGATGGACTGGGCACCCGCCTGGCGGGCGCCCTGATTGGCAGCCTCCATCGCGCCGGGCCCGCCACCGGTGATGACCGCGTAGCCGGCGTCGCCGAGTGCGCGCCCGACCCGTATCCCGAGCTCGTACTCGGGCGATTCCGGGGCGAGGCGGGCGGAGCCGAACACGGTGACGGCCTCGGCCACCTCGCTCATGGCGTCGAACCCGGCCACGAACTCCGACTGGATGCGCAGCACGCGCCACGAGTCGCGCATGGTCCGCTCCGAGCGTCGCTCGGCGTCACGCGGGTCGACCCACTCGAGCAGCCGACGGTCGGTGGTCTTGCCCTGCTGATCACGGCGGATGCGGATGGGCCCGACGTAGCAGGTGTCGGGGTCCGTTCCGTCCTCGACGGATTCCGGCTCAGGCATGGTCGACATGGCGGCCACGCTAGCAGCGCCGCCGTGACGTCCGGCGGTGAGACGGGACCGCCCGTGCGTCAGGACAGATAGCTGCGCAGGAGATCGGTGACCGCTCGGATCTGCGCCACCGGGACGCGTTCGTCGACGCGGTGCGCGAGGTTGGGGTCACCGGGGCCGAGATTGACCGCGGGGATGCCGAGTGCGGAGAACCGGGAGACGTCGGTCCAGCCGTACTTGGCCCGGAAGCGCCCGCCCGCGGCCTCGACGAGCGCGGCGGCCGCCGGGTGTGCGAGACCGGGCAGCGCGCCCGCCGCCGAGTCGGTGACCTCGAGCGAGACGCCGTCGGCGAGATCGGCGGCGAAGACCTCGCGGACGTGATCGAGCGCCTGATCGATCGAGCGGTCCGGTGCGAAGCGGAAGTTCACGTCCACATGCGCCGCATCCGGGATCACGTTGCCGGCGACGCCTCCCGAGACCGCAACCGCCGACAGTCCCTCGCGGTACTCGCATCCGTCGATGTCGACCCGGCGCGCCTCATAGGCCGACAGCGTCGTGAGGAGTCCGCCCAGTTTGTGCACGGCGTTGTCGCCCATCCACGACCGCGCGGAATGCGCGCGCGTGCCCGTCGCCGACAACCGCACCCGCAACGTGCCCTGACATCCCGCCTCGATCAGGCCGGCGGTCGGCTCGCCGAGGATCGCGACGTCGCCGGTCAGCCAGTCGGGGAGCTCGCGCTCGATGTCGTTGAGGCCGTTGAACTCCGCGGCGATCTCCTCGCAGTCGTAGAAGATCAGTGTCAGGTCGGACGCCGGCTCGTCCAGCGTCGCCGCGAGATGCAGGAACACTGCGTCGCCGGATTTCATGTCGACGGTCCCGCACCCGTGGAGGACGTCTCCCTCCTCGGGATGGGTCTCGCGACGATGCGGGAGATTCCCGGCAACCGGGACCGTGTCGAGGTGCCCGGCGAGGATGACGCGTCGGCCCACACCCCGGTTGGTCCGGGCCAGCACACGATTTCCGTGCCGGAGGATCTCGAAACCGGTCGTCTGCCGGCGCAGCGCCTCCTCGACCGCGTCGGCGATGGCCGCCTCGTTGCGCGATTCGCTCTCGATGTCGACCAGGGCGGCGGTGAGGTCGACGGGATCGGCGGCCAGGTCGAGGACGGGGTTGCTCACGCCCCCACCGTAGTACGCGCGTCGGGTCAACCGACGGGGCCGAGCTCCGTCGCACCGAAGGAGACGCTGAACCTCACGCACCACAGGAACACCGCCGGGTACTCGTCGAGGTCGACGTCGGCGGGGATCTCATAGACCTGATCGCCCTTGTTGCCCTTGATCATGCCCAGATCGACATGCGGCGCGTCCGCGGCGGTACGCCAGCCTGCGAATCCCTCGACCACCTCGGCCCCCGACAGCCATACGTGGACATCGGGGCCGGTGGTGGTGTCGAGGTTCTCGATCGCGAGAATCCGTGAGCCGTCCGGCTTCTCGATGACAGAGACCGCCCCGGTGGTCGAGTGCTCGTGGCTGATGAGTGTGCCGCGCGAGGTCACCACGGGTCCGGCCGGCGGCGGGGCCTGCCCCGGTGACGACGTCGTCGGGGTCACCGCGACCGGGATCGCGTCGTCGACCTCGGTGTCGACGAAGAGCAGCCAGGGCCGGAAGATCACCGCCCCGACGGCGAGCGCGACGACGACGGCCAGTCCGACACCGCCCAGCACCCAGGGCCACCGGCGACGGCGCTGCCGCGGTGGGACGGGCGGATGGGGATGGCCGGTCATGGGATACGAATGTACGAGCGCGTGACCGGCGCCGACCAGGGGTTTGGGTCGAACGGATGACGCTCGGGCCCATGTGTCCCCCAGGGGTGGCGAGCCGGGCGGGCATCGCCGATCGCCTAGACTCACCTGTCGTGACATCAACTGGCGCACACGCAACTGGCATCGCGACCGTCATCGACGGGGGCTCGACCCCCGGCGTCGTCCTCGACGTGTGGTTCCCCGAACCCGAACTCGACGGCGTGGACACGGCCGAGACCGTCACCCTCGACGACGAGTCGACTCCCGCGCACCTTCGCGACCTCGTCGGCGTCGACGCGGTCCGCGGCGTGAAGACCATCGCGGTCCGCACCGGCATCGCCGACCTCGCGGCCGCACCGGTCGACGCCTACGACGTCTACCTGCGGCTGCATCTGCTGTCGCATCGGCTCATCACCCCGCACGGCGCCAATCTCGAGGGCATCTTCGGGATGCTCACCAACGTCGTGTGGACCAACCACGGCCCGTGTGCCGTCGAGAACTTCGAGTCGGTGCGGGCGAAGCTGCGCGCCCGTGGGCCGGTCACCGTGTACTCGATCGACAAGTTCCCGCGCATGGTCGACTACGTCGTCCCCGGCGGCGTGCGCATCGGCGACGCCGACCGTATCCGCCTCGGCGCGCACCTCGCGGCGGGTACCACCGTAATGCACGAGGGCTTCGTGAACTTCAACGCCGGCACTCTCGGATCGTCGATGGTCGAGGGCCGTATCTCGGCGGGCGTCGTCGTGGGCGACGGTTCCGACATCGGCGGCGGCGCCTCGACCATGGGCACGCTCTCGGGCGGCGGCAAGGAGATCATCGCACTCGGCAAGCGATGCCTGCTGGGAGCCAATTCGGGCTGCGGCATCCCGCTCGGCGACGACTGCGTGATCGAGGCAGGGCTGTACGTGACCGCCGGCACCAAGGTCACCGGGCCCGACGGCACCCAGATCAAGGCTCGCGACCTGTCCGGGCAGTCGAATCTGCTGTTCCGTCGCAACAGCCTGACCGGCGCCGTCGAGGTCGTGCCGTGGAAGGGCGACGGCATCGCCCTCAACGAGGCCCTGCACAAGAACAGCTGAGTCCGGGCCTCCTGGCCGGATCGGCGATCGCGACGTATGGTGGGCTCATGAGCACATCGAACAATCGTTCGACGAACGACACCGACGAGGTCCTCGGCGCAGGCGCCGGAAACTCCACCGAAAAAGACCCGGACGACTGGGTGACCGGTGACGAACCGATGACCGGAGCCCAGCGCAGCTACCTCGACACCCTCGCCCGTGAAGCCGGCGAGACGATCTCGGCCGACCTCACCAAGGCCGAGGCCTCCGAGGAGATCGACCGATTGCAGCAGAAGAGCGGCCGCGGCTGACCCGGTCGGGACTCAGTCGGCCAGCCGAGCGACGGCCGCGCGGATCCGCTCGTCGGTCGCGGTGAGCGCCATGCGAACGTGGCGTTCGCCGGCCGGACCGTAGAAATCGCCGGGGGCGCTGAGGATTCCACGGTCGGCGAGCCAGGCCACCGTGTCTCGGCACGGCTCGTCCCGGGTGGCCCAGAGGTACAAGCCCGCCTCGGAGTGGTCGACCCGGAATCCCGCGCCTTCGACCGCTGTTTTCAACAGCCGTCGACGAGCGGCATAGCGCTCGCGCTGCTCGTCGACGTGTGCATCGTCGCGCAACGCAGCGGTCATCGCTCCCTGGATGGGGAACGGAACGATCAACCCGGCGTGCTTGCGGACTGCGAGCAGTTCGCCGATGAGGTCGGTGTCGCCGGCGAAGAATCCGGCGCGATACGACGCGAGGTTGGAGATCTTCGACAGGGAATGTACGGCGAGCAGACCGGTGTGGTCGCCGTCGCAGACCCGCGGGTCGAGGATGGAGAGCGGTTCGCCCTCCCAGCTCAGTCCGAGGTAGCACTCGTCGGACACGACGACGGTGCCACGTTCGCGGGCCCATCCGACGACCTTGCGCAGGTGGTCGAAGCCCAGCACCTTGCCGGTCGGATTCGACGGTGAGTTGATGAACATCAGCGCCGGGTTCATCGGCCCGAGCGCGATCGTAGAGTCGGCCCGTACCGCCCTCGCTCCGGCGAGGAGAGCACTCACCTCATAGGTCGGATACGCGACCTCGGGGATGACGACGTCGTCGCCGGGTCCGAGCCCGAGGGTCGACGCGAGTCCCGCGATGGCTTCTTTGGTCCCGATCACCGGCAGGATGCCCGTCTCGTCGAGAGCGGTGACGCCATGTCGACGCGCCAGCGACTCCGCCGCGGCCCGGCGCAGTTCCGACGTCCCGATGGTCGTCGGGTACCCCGGGAACGCCGCCGAATCGGCGAGCGCGTCGCGGATCAGCTCCGGCACCGGGTCGACGGGCGTCCCGACCGAGAGGTCCACGATCCCGTCGGGGTGCGCCTGCGCCGCAGCCTTGGCGCCGGCGATCGTGTCCCACGGGAAATCGGGCAGGCGCCGGCTGACACGGGACGCGGAGACGCGCAGCGGTGCCGCCGCGCGGGAGACTGGACTGCTCATGCGGAGCGGGTCAGTCCTCTTCGTTCATGGGCGGGAGCCCCTTGATGAAGGCCGGATCGGCATCGGTCTTGCCGACCTTGCTGGCGCCGCCGGGCGAACCCAGGTCGTCGAAGAAATCGGCGTTCGCGCTCACGTACGGCTCCCACTCGTCCGGCACATCATCTTCGTAGAAGATCGCCTCGACCGGGCACACCGGCTCGCACGCACCGCAGTCGACGCACTCATCCGGCTGGATGTAGAGCATGCGTCCACCCTCGTAGATGCAGTCGACGGGGCATTCCTCCACGCAAGCCTTGTCCAACACGTCGACGCAAGGCTCCGCGATGATGTAGGTCACCACTCACTCCTTCGCTAGGGAAGATCCGGGTCGGCGCGACGCGATGAGCTGTTCGGCGTCGAACGGCTCTCCGGCGTCGGCGCCGGTGCGGCCCGAGGGCTGGTCGAACCGCACCCCACAGTATCCGCCCCGGTGGGGCCCACGACGAAATCGCCCCCTGCCGGATCGCGCCCCGAGAGGGCTGGGAGTAACGAGAATCACATGTGGGCGTCTTCCCGGAGCGTCGCCGGGGTCGGGGTTTCGCTCACTGTGCCGACAACTCTCGACGCCGGGCCGATCTCCGGGCATGGTCACCGCATGATCGTCATCGACGAATTCGTGATCGAGGGAGACCGTGCCGTCGCCGAGTGCGCCGGCGTGGGGCACGAACCGGTTCGACGGTCGATGTGCATGTGTTGTCGCTGATCGACCTCACCGACCGCCATCCACCGCTCCTCCCCAAGGATTCGCCATGACCTCGACCCTCGCCCGTAGCGCGCCGAGCACATCGCGTGACCGGCTCCGGACCGCCGCCCCGCGCACACTCGGTCACCTGCCGACCCGACTGCGACCCGCCGATCTCCTGCGCCTCACCGACCAGGGCGTGGCCGACGTACTCGACGGTCGGCACGACGCGCTCCTGCCGCACACATGGGACCCCCGTCATCGATGGTCGACGCGCCTGCACACCGACGACGACGTCGACGTCTGGCTGATCAGCTGGACCCCCGGCGAGGCCACCGAACTCCACGATCATGCCGGCTCGCTCGGCGCCCTCACGGTGCTCTCGGGTTCCTTGCGCGAGTATCACTGGACGGGAGACGATCTGGCGGTGCGCATTCTCGACGCGGGCGACCAGGCCGCCTTCCCCCTCGGTTGGGTACACGACGTGGTGCAGAACCCGACGATCCGACTCGCCGACACCGCCGACACGGCGACAGTCGCGGCGGCCCCGGTCGTGCCGACGCTGAGCGTGCACGCGTATTCGCCGCCGCTGACCGCGATGTCCTATTACGACATCTCCGAGGGCGGGCATCTGCGCCGCAAGCGCACGATCCTCACCGACGAGCCCGAATGAGCGAGAGTCGCCAGGCCAAGACCATCGCCGACGTCCTCGCCGACGCGCGGTCACGTATCGACCGCGTCGAGGCCGCGGACGTCGCAGGCGAACTCGCGGCGGGTGCCGTCCTCGTCGACATCCGGCCCGCCGCACAGCGGGCCGAGGAGGGCGAGGCCGCGGGCGCACTCGTGATCGAACGCAACGTCCTGGAGTGGCGGTGCGACCCGGCCAGCGACGCGCGTATCGCGCCTGCCGTCGACCACGACGTCCGCTGGATCATCCTGTGCTCGCAGGGTTACACGTCGAGTCTGGCCGCGGCGGCGCTGCAGGACCTCGGCCTACACCGGGCCACCGACGTCGTCGGCGGATACGAGGCGCTCGCACCGCATCTGGACTGAGACCAGCCGGCAGGTCAGGCGACGGCCGGCCAGGGGCGCGGCGCGGGCCGGGTGTCGGCGGCGAGTCCCGTGACGGGATCCGCCAGTGCGGCGACGTGATGAGCCAGCGCCGGGTCGATCCAGTCGTCACCGGCGAGCACGTAGGGCGGCTGCGCCGTGATGCGCTCGGTGAGAACGAAATCCGACTCGGCGGTCCGGGCGGCCAGGGCGTCGAGGTTCGGCCAGGGGCGTTCGGGATTCACGTGGTCGGGTGTCAGAGGCGACACACCGCCCCAGTCGTCCACCCCGGACGCGATGAGTGCGGCGCATTCGGCAGGCGACACCAGGTTCGGCGGCGCCTGCACCCGCATGTGCGGTCCCAGGATGATGCGGGCCACCGCGACCGCGGCGAGGAACTCGGTCATCTCGGCGTCCGGGGTCGATCGCATCGCGGTGTCGGGTTTCGCCCGGAAGTTCTGCACGATCACCTCTTGGAGGTGACCGCCCTGCGCATGCACCTCGGCGAGCGCGAGCAGCGATTCGGCACGCTCGCGCAGAGATTCACCGATCCCGACGAGGATGCCGGTGGTGAAGGGGACCCGTGCGGCCCCGGCGTCGCGCAGCACCTGCATGCGAACGAGAGGATCCTTGTCGGGACTGCCGTAGTGCGCCTGCCCCTTCTCGGTGAACAACCGGCGCGAGGTCGTCTCGAGCATCATGCCCATCGAGGGGGCGACCGGGCGCAGGTGGAGCAGCTCGTCGAGGCTCATCACGCCCGGATTCAGATGCGGCAGCAGGCCCGTCTCCGACAGGACCGCGACCGCCGCGGCCCGCACGTAGTCGAGGGTCGAGGTGTATCCGCGTTCGGCCAGCCACTCGCCGGCCTGTGGCCAGCGGTCCTCCGGACGGTCGCCCAACGTGAACAGTGCTTCCTTGCAACCGAGTTCGGCACCGCGGCGCGCGAGGTCGACCACCTGGTCGAGTTCGAGGTACAGACCTTCGCCCGCCCGTGCCAGCTTGCCCGGCACCGTCACGAAGGTGCAGTAGTGGCATCTGTCGCGACACAGTCTGGTGAGCGGGATGAAGACCTTGCGCGAGTAGGTGATCTGGCGCGACCGTCCGGCGGCGGCAAGCCCCTCGTCGCGCAGCTCCGCGGCGATGGACTGCAACTCGGTCAGGTCGTCTCCCGAACACGACAGCAGCGCGACGGCGTCGTCGACACCGATCGGCGCGCGGTCACGGGCAGCCGACAATGCGGCACGAATGGCCCTCGGGTCGGTCATCACTCCCCCTCCATGGTGGTCGCGGCGTTCGTCCGGTGGTGTGCGGTGTTCTCGTACGGGGCGGGATCGAAGGTCCCGTTGCGTTCTCGGAACGACACCGCCGTCCCCGGCCACAACAGCGTGAGGCGTCCGCTCTCCGGATCGACATACCAGCTGTCACATCCGGTGAGCCACACCGTCGATCGACTGCGTTCGTCGATCTCGCGGGTGTAGGCGGCTTCGGCCTCGGCCGAGACGACGAGCGTCCGCATGCCGTTGTCCCGCATGTGGTCGAGTGCACCGGCGACATAGTCGAGCTGCGTCTCGATCATGTAGATCGCCGAATTGTGCCCGAGCGCCGCATTGGGTCCGTCCAGCACGAACATGTTCGGGAAGCCGCTGACGACGGTGGACGCGTACGAGGTCATACCCGCCGACCAGTGTTCGGACAATAGACGGCCCGCGCGGCCCACGATCAACGACGCGGCGGGCGGACGCGCGGCCTCGAATCCGGTGGCCATCACGAGGACGTCCACATCGTAGGTGTGCCCACTGCGGGCGGTGGCCTTCGACTCGGTGACCGATGTCAGGGCGCTCGGTTCGAACACCACGTTGGGGCGCTGCAGCGCGGGATAGAAGTCGTCGCTCAGAAGAATTCGCTTGCAACCGATCTCGTAATCGGGCGTCAGCTGATCACGCAGGACTGGGTCGGCGACCTGCGCGTGCAGGTGACCGACGGCCCGCGCCCGGATCTCGTCGATGTCGGGCGAGAGGCCGAGGCGCTGACGGAATGCGACGTCGGCCTCGGCCAGGAGGCGGTTGCGCACCTCGTCGGCGACGACGGGGTCGAGCAGCTCGGCGCGTTCGGCATCGGAGTACCGACGGTCGTCCCGCGGCACGACATAGGGAGGTGTACGGCAGAAGACCACGAGGTCCTCGGCCACTTCGGCGAGGTGCGGGATGAGCTGGACCGCCGAGGCACCGGTGCCGACGACGCCCACCCGGGCACCCGCGACCGCGACGTCGTCGTGCCACGCCGCGGTGTGGACGACCTGACCGGGAAAGCTGTCGAGACCGTCGATCTCGGGGATACGCGCCTCGGAGAGTCGGCCGACCGCCATCACGAGCGACCGGGCGCGAAACGATGTGACCGTGCCGTCCGGCCTTCCCGTGCCGATCACCCAGCACGCGGCGGCATCGTCCCAGACTGCCTGGCGCAGTTCGTGCTCGAGCAGGATCCGGTCCGTGAGCCCCTCGTCGACGACGGTCTGTTCGAGGTAGTTGCGGATCTCGGCGCCGCTCGGGAAGCGCGACGACCAGTCCGCCGGCGGCCGAAACGAGAACGAGTACAGGTGGGCCGGGATGTCGCAGGCGATGCCCGGATAGGTGTTGTCCCGCCAGGTGCCCCCGACCGCGTCGGCACGCTCGAGGACGACGAAGGACTCGCGGCCCGAACGCGCGAGGGTGGTGGCCATCCCGAGACCGGCGATACCCGCACCGATGATGGCGACGTCGACATCACTGATCGGGGTCGCGATCGGTTCACGTGCGGGCGAGGCGGTCCCGGTCACGGACGCACCTGCGGGAGCGCTGTCCGGCGGTGGGGCTCGGGCTCCTGGTAGCGCGTGGTGCGTTGGCGCGGCATGCGGCCCGCACGCGCCGCGATGTCGACCAGGGTGTCGACGTCGAGCACCCGGCCCGCCTCCGCGCCCGCCCCGGGCATCAGACCGCCGTCGAGCAGCAGCCCGCCGATGTCGTCCGCACCGCCGCGCAGCAGCAGGTCGACGGTGTCGGCGGGCAGTTTGGTCCACGCCACCTGGATGTGGTCGATGAGCCCCGCGGACATGAGCCGGGCCACCGCATGAAGGGCGCGGGTCTCCCGCTGAGTGGCATCGGCCGTCGCAACGCCCACCAGGTGCGGCGGGACGTTCTCGCGGAGAAGCGGCATGAGGATCAGCTCGGTGAATCCCCCCGTCCGACGCTGGATTCCGAGCAGGGTGCGCAGGTGTGCGACCTGCTGCGCAGGAGTCTCGACGTGCCCGTAGAGCATCGTGGCGGTGGAGAACAGCCCGGCCCGGTGGGCCGTCTCGATGACGTCGACCCAGTCGGCGACGGGCGGGGCCGAGCCGGAGGGTGAGAGTGTCGCCCGGATCGTGTCGTCGAGGATCTGCGCCGCGGTCCCGGGCACGGAACCGAGCCCTGCCGAACGCAGCCGCTGCAGATGCTCGGCCACGGACACCCCGGACCGGTCGGCACCGTCGACGATCTCGGGCGCGCGGTAGGCATGGAGGTGCAGGCCCTCGGCCGCACCGGTGATCTCCTCGACGAGCCGGACGTACTCGGTGGCGGGCAGTTCGGCCGGCAGCGGACCTTGCATGCAGATCTCGGTGGCGCCGAGCCCCACCGCCTCGGTGACGAGGTCGGCGAGTGTCGGATCGCCGGGTCCGAGCCGGCTGACGACGGTGGTGTCGAAGTTGCGGTTGACGACGAAGGTGAGGGAATGGGGGTCGGTCACTCGGCACCGGACAGAGTCGGCGAGGTCGCACAGCTCTTCCAACTGAGGCCCGGAGGCACCCAGCAGCGCGGCCCAGCCCTGGTCGTCGAGGGCATCGGGACCGAGGGCGGCCGGGTCGTCACGAACACCGCGCAGTGCGGCGGTGACGCGCTCGATCGGGGCCGTGATGTCGTCGGCCCACGCGCGCAGAACCATGTCCCTCACTCTAACGTTCGGCCGCCGCGGTCCCCGCGCCGACGGTTCAGCGGTCCCCGCGCCGACGGTTCAGCGGTTCCCGCGCCGGGAGCTCAGCGCGGTGTGGCCGCGTTCCGCCCGGGTTCGGGCAGACGGCCGGACCAGATCAGGGCGACCGCCGGGCCGACACCCAGCAGGAGGAGCAACACGGTCTGCCACAGGAAATTCCCGCTGGGCGTCAGGACGACGTCACCGCCGGGTCCGGGGAAGCCGCCGGCCACGAGGACGACGAGTCCCCACGCGCCGAGTGGGCCGTAGCGCCAGGCCGTGGCCGTGAACCCGGCGGCGAGCCACAGCAGTACGACGTTGAGCAGACCGGCGACGATCGCGGCGACGGGCAGCGCGACGCCGCCGAATCGCTGGTAGGTGAAGGCCACCGCGAGCAGGCCGACGACGAAGCCGTCGAGGACGAGGAACCCGAGCAGCGCACGGTCGAGGGCGCGGCGTCGCGTGGGGTCGGCGGGAGCGGTCATGGCGTTGCGCTCCTCAGTCGATCCCGGCGAACAGGTCGGTTTCGCGGGTCCCGGCGTGCACGTCGTGCCGGTGCGGCTCGGTCAGGATGAAGTGCTCGTGGTCGGCGATGGGTTGCAGGATGTTGTTCGACAGCGCGTACTCGGTGCCCGACTCGGCGACGGTGACCTGGGTGGCGTGGGCGGCCAGGGCGGCGACCTTGTGTGGGAGGTATGTGCGGATGTCGATCTCGGTGGTGATGGCGTCGTCGGGGTAGCTGGGCAGTTCCCCGTCGACCGGCATGCGCCAGCCCTCCGGCACCGCGGAGACGCCGGCCAGCCCGGCCTTCAGCGCACTGCGTTCGGTCACCGATTCGTACACCTTGAGCGGACCGGCGCCGTGGTCACGGACGCGCCGGACCGCGGCGGCGGTGACCTCGTGGACGAGCTTGTGGTCGGGGTGGCCGTAGGTGCCGGACGCGTCGTAACTGACGACGACCTGGGGTGCGAAGTCGGCCAGGACCTCGACCAACGCGTCGACGGGTTCGTCGGACGGCGCCTGGACTAGAGCACGCGGATGATCGGCCGACGGCGAGCCGGCCATGCCGGAGTCCCGCCACCGCCCCGCTCCCCCGAGGAACCGAGGCCTCAGCGCCGGTTCGTCGACGGGGCTCAGCGCCGCCAGCGCGCGGGTGAGTTCGAGGATGCGGAACCCGCCCAGTTGGTCGGCGCCGCCGTCGGCGACCAGTTGCGCCCATTCGTCGCCGATGACCTCGCCCTCCTCCCCGAGCGTGAAGGTGAGGACCCGGACGTCGACCCCCTCGGCGAGGTAGCGGGCGATGGTGCCGCCGGTCATGATCGTCTCGTCGTCGGGGTGGGCGTGCACGAGGAGCAGCCGACGCGCGGCGACCGTCTCGGTCACGACAGTTCTCCGTTCACGACAGTTCCCAGTTCACGGCCGTCCCGAAGATGGACACCTGGATCGGCCCGGTCAGCGGAACGTCGCGCACGGCGGGCGTGGTCCCGGTGACCATCGAATCCTGGTACAGCGGAAGGTAGATGGCCTGCGCGGCCAGCAGCGGTTCGGCCTCGTTCAGCGTGGCGACCGGGTCGTCCTCGGACAGCGCGGTACGTGCGAGGTCGATCAGCCGCGGATCGCAGAGGCCGGAGATGTTGCTGGCGTAGCTGTCACCCGGGTCGCCGCCGCTGGGTGCGATGCTGGTGGGCGTCGGTGGCGTGGCGGGCGACGGCTCGGTGCCGGGCTTGGGCTGGTTGCAGTCCACCTGCGACGCCAGCGAGGCCGCGGGCGGCACTCCGAGGCCCGTCCAGCCGACGACGAGGTCGACTCGCCGGTTCGTCAGTGCGGAGCCGTACAGCTCGCTGTTGGGCAGGGTGACCACCTGCGCGCGGACTCCCGTGCCGCGTAGCTGGTCGACGATGCTCGACGCGGCGGAGATGGTCCGCGGATCCCCCGCGACCGCACCCACGCGCACGATCAGGTCCTGGCCATCCTTCTGGAACGGCAGGATCCCCTCCGGCAGGTCGGGCACCTCGGCGAGACCCTCCACCGGCGTCTCGCTCGGACCCGGCGGCGTTGATCCGCCCGCGGTCGACTCTCCTGCCGCCGACGGAGTCGGCACCGCCGAGGAGGACGGTTGCTCGGAGGCAGACGACTCGTCGGAGGCAGAAGGCACCGGATCTGCGGAGCCGACGGGTTCCGGCGCGGCGCGCCGGTAGCCCGCCGAGCCCAGTAGCGCGTCGATCTCGGCCGGCGGGGTCCGCGGGCGCGAGACCGGCGTGTACCCCGGATCCGACGGGGCGAACACCGTGTTGGCGAAGGGCTGGACGACCCAGTCCCCCGCACCGGCGAACGTGGTCAGGCGCGGGTCGATCAGGCCGAGGATGGCGCGGCGGACCTCGACCGAACTCATCGCCTCGGTGCGCGCGTTCACGCTCACCCCGAGCGATCGCGCGCTCAGACTGCGGGCCGTCTCGAGACCCGGCAGGGCGCCGAGTTCGGCTTCGGTCGCGGGTGAGGCGCCGAGCGCCACGATCGAGGAGTCACCCGAGCGGATGGAGTCGAGCATCTGCGCGGAGTTGCCCGCGCGACGCAACACCACCTGATCCAGGCGCGGCGGGGTGACCCAGTAACGGTCGTTGCGCGCGAGGCGCACCTCGTCGCGTGTCTTGTCGATGCCGACGATCGCGTACGGCCCGGCCGAGACCGGCTTGCCGGTGTCCATCCCCGTCTGGAAGCCGGCGGGCGCGCCCTTGAGGACGTGACTGGGAAGCAGGCCGGTGAACAGTTCGCGCCACGCCGGGTACGGACTCTCGAACCTGACCTCGACGACCTTCCCACCCTGACTGGACTGGACCGAGTCGATGAGCCGGTATCCGGCCGGGGCGACCACGTTGGGCTGGCGAGACATCTGCTGCCACAGGTAGTTGAAGTCGTCACCCGTCACGGGCAGACCGTCGGACCACTGCGCATCGGTGTGGATGCGGTAGGTGACCGTGAACGGTGCCCGCGAGGTGACCTCGGCGGAGGTGACGAACGACCGCTGCAGCTCCCACACCGTTCCGCCCGGCGTCTGGACCGGCACGAACGCGCTCGGCAGCGTCATCGCGGCGACGGCCGTCGTGACCGGGTTCTGGTCCGCCGCGATGTGTGGATTGAATCCGGCGCCGACCGAGTCGGTGGCGACGTAGATCGTCTTCGCCACCGGATACTCGGTCGGGGTGGGCGGCGGGCCGGTGTCCCGGACCGGGGGCGGCGGATCCGACATGCACGCGGTCAGGGCGACGAGCAACGCCGCACCGCACGAGAGCAGTCCGAGCGCGCGGCGTCGGACCGGGTGCGCGGCCGCGCTCCCCGTCCGACCCTCCGCACGGAGCTCTGGTCTCACGCGATTCACCTCGGATACCCCCATGAAGAAGAAGCTTCTCGGCCCATCGGACGTGTCGGCCCCACCGTCCCGGCCACCTGTCGCGCGGGTCAGGAACCGACGGCGGCGTCCCGGGACTTGGCCCGCGAACGCTCGCGTGCCCGCGTGTTCGAGTCGAGGTGCACCTTACGCACGCGAACGACCTCCGGGGTCACCTCGACACACTCGTCGGCGGCACAGAATTCCATGGCGGCCTCGAGGTCGAGCTGCATCGGCTTGGCAAGGGTCTCCATCACGTCGGCCGACGACTGACGCATGTTGGTCAGCTTCTTCTCGCGGGTGACGTTGATGTCGAGGTCTTCCTGACGCGGGTTGATGCCCACGACATGGCCCTCGTAGCTGTCGTCACCGGGGTTGACGAAGAAGGTGCCGCGGTCGGCGAGCTGGATCATCGCGAACGGTGTGACCGTGCCGGCGCGGTCGCTCACCAGCGAGCCGGTGTGGCGGGCGCGGATCTCGCCGGCCCACGAGTCGTATCCGTCGAAGACGGCGTTGGCGATGCCGGTGCCGCGGGTCTCGGTGAGGAAGTCGGTGCGGAAGCCGATCAGGCCGCGCGAGGGCACGATGAACTCCATCCGGACCCAGCCGGTGCCGTGGTTGTTCATCTGCTCCATGCGGCCCTTTCGAGCCGCGAGGAGCTGGGTCACCGCGCCGAGGTACTCCTCGGGTACGTCGATCGTCAGGTGCTCGAACGGCTCGTGCACCTTGCCGTTGACCTGGCGGGTGACCACCTGCGGCTTGCCGACGGTCAGCTCGAAGCCTTCACGGCGCATCTGCTCGACGAGGATCGCCAGCGCCAGCTCACCACGGCCCTGCACCTCCCAGGCGTCGGGACGGCCGATGTCGAGCACCCGGAGGGAGACGTTGCCGACGAGTTCGGCGTCCAGGCGCTGCTTGACCATGCGGGCGGTCAGCTTGTGTCCGGACACGCGGCCGGCCAGCGGCGAGGTGTTGGTGCCGATGGTGACCGAGATGGCGGGCTCGTCGACGGTGATACGCGGCAGCGGCTGCGGGTTCTCGAGGTCGGCGAGGGTGTCGCCGATCATGATCTCCGGCATACCGGCGACGGCGACGATGTCGCCGGCCGATGCCGATTCCGCGGGCGTGCGCTCGACGCCGACGGTGGCGAGCAGCTCGGTGATCTTGGCGCGCTCGACGACGGCTTCGCCGTCGACCTCTCGGCACCAGGACACCTGCTGGCCCTTGCGGAGGGTGCCGTTGTGGATGCGGACGAGCGCGAGGCGGCCGAGGAAGGCCGACGCGTCGAGGTTGGTGACGTGGGCCTGCAGCGGGGCCTCGGGATCGCCCTTGGGCGCCGGGACGTGTTCGAGCAGGACGTCGAAGAAGTCGTCGAGGTTCTCCCCCGCCGGGACCTCACCGTTGGCGGGCTGCACGGTGCTGCACTTGCCCGCGCGACCCGAGGCGTAGAGCACCGGGAGTTCGAGGACGAGTTCGGCGGCCTTCGCGGCCTCTTCGTCGAGATCCGACGCCAGGTCGAGAAGCAGGTCCTGGGTCTCGTCGACGACTTCCTGGATGCGGGCATCGGGACGGTCGGTCTTGTTGACGACCACGATCACCGGCAGCTCGGCCGCGAGCGCCTTGCGCAGCACGAACCGGGTCTGCGGGAGCGGCCCCTCGGAGGCGTCGACGAGCAGCACCACACCGTCGACCATCGACAGGCCGCGCTCGACCTCGCCACCGAAGTCGGCGTGACCGGGGGTGTCGATGACGTTGATGACCACCTCGGTGCCGTCCGGCTGGCGCCGGTGGACCGCGGTGTTCTTGGCGAGAATGGTGATGCCCTTCTCACGTTCGAGGTCACCGGAGTCCATCACCCGGTCGACGACCTCGGCGCGCTCACCGAAGACGCCGGACTGGCGCAGCATGGCGTCGACGAGTGTGGTCTTTCCATGGTCGACGTGCGCGACGATCGCGACGTTGCGGAAGGTGGGGGCAGCGCTCACTGGCTCTCTTTCGTGTGGTTGGGGACCGGCATCGGCGGCCGGCGGTCGGCACAGCCGAACGTCTACGACGCTCACGGCCGAACAGCTCTGACCGGCGTGGGGAGCAGATCACCTAGGGATTCAAGGTCACAGAGTATCGGCTCCGGCGGTGAGACCGCGATCACAGCTCCCGGAAGCGCCGGACTTAGGGCCTGCTAACCTCGCGTCATGGGCAAGGTCGACCCGACCAGAGTGGGCTCGTTGAAGCCCAAGAAGAAGTGCTGCAAGAGCTCCACGCGCTGCGTTCGCTGCCCCGTGGTGATCCACCGGATGCGCAAGCTGGACACCTCGGACATGTCGAAGAAAGAGCTGCAGAAGGCGTTGAAGAAGGCGCGTGCCGCGTGAGATCGGCTAGTTCGGCGGCACCTCGTCGGCCTCGTCGGCGGACCTGACCGCGACGGCGAGCGCGACCGCCGCGATCCCGACCGCCTCCAGCGGCCGAGGTATCTGGCCCAGCGCGACCAGCCCGATGACCGATGCGGTCACCGGCAACAGCGCCAACAGGATCGCGAACCGTGCCCGGCCGACGCGCCGGAGCACGATCTGATCCAGGGCGTAGGGCACCGCCGTCGAGGCGATGCCCAGCAGCAGGCCCTGGCCGAGGACCACGGGCAATGACGCACCGGCGCGTACGGCGTCGGCCACCCACCACGCGAGCGGCGCCGTGACGACTGCGGCGACCGCGAACCCGGTGGCGAGGTCCTCGACGCCCGAGCCGCGGGCCGCGACCCGCTTGCCCAGCACGATGTAACCGGCCCAACAGGCCGCCGCGGTCAGGGCGAGGATCACCCCCAGCGCCGTCCCCGACCATCGGACGTCGGCGATCAGGAGCACACCGACGACGGCCAGGACGAGCGCGGCGACGTCTCGTCGTGTTGCCGAACCCAGTGCGGCCACCACGACCGGGCCCAGGAACTCCAGCGCGACGGTGGTGCCGAGCGGCAGATGCACGAGCGCCTCGTAGAAGGCGATGTTCATGCCCGCGGTGATCAGGCCGAAACACCCGGCGAGCCGCAATCGCTCCCAGCGCCAGGCGGTGCGCGGCGGCCGCACCCACAGCAGCAGAACGATCGCGGCACCCGCGATACGCAGCCACGCGACCGCAGCCGGCGAAATCACGTCGAACAGTCCGACGGCGACGGCAGCGCCGAGGTACATCGACGTGGCCCCGACGATCATGAGCCCGGGCGGCACGAGGAGGTCGCGTCGAGCCGCGGTCACCGCCCGATCACCGCGACACGTTCGGGCACCAACCGGATACGCACCCGGTCGCCGATCATCACCGGTTCGTCGGTCACCGCATCGATCTCGCCGGCCACGGTGTCCAGGCGCACCCGCGGTCCGGAGGGCAACTCGGCGACGAGGCGCACCGTGCCCCCAGCCGTGTGACCCCCAGCCGTATGACCCCCGGGCTCCCGACCCTCGAGGAGGCTGCCGACCTCGACGGACTCCGGACGCAGGCCGAGTCGTACCGACCCATCGGGCACATCGAGGGGCAGGGCACCGAGAACGGTGTCGGCGACGCCCGATTCGACTCGTGCGTCGAGAACCGTTGTGACACCGAGGAATCGCGCGGTCCACTCGTCGGCGGGACGGCTCCACAGGTGCGCGGGAACACTGGTCTGGACCATCGCGCCGTCTCGCATCACACTGATCACGTCGGCCATGGTCGCGGCTTCGGCGTGGTCGTGGGTGACCACCACGGTCGGCACTCCCGCGGCCCGCACGATCTCCGAGATCTCCACCGCGAGTTCGTCTCTCAGCCTCCTGTCGAGGGCCGCGAGCGGCTCGTCGAGGAGGAGCAACCGCGGCCGGGGAGCCAGTGCGCGGGCGAGCGCGACGCGCTGGGCCTGCCCGCCGGACAAGGTGTCCACCTGCCGCTTCCCGTAACCGGGAAGACCGACCACGTCGAGCATCTCGTCGACGCGTTCGGCGATGCGCCGACGCGGCCATCGGCGGACCCGCAGTCCGTAGCCGATGTTCGACGCGACGCTGCGCCCGCCGAACAATTGTCCGTCCTGGAACACGACGCCGAAATCCCGGCGGTGGACCTCGACCCCGGCCAGGTCCACACCGTGGAATCGCACCGCACCCCGGGTGGGGACCTCGAGTCCGGCGACCGCCCGCAGCAGTGTCGACTTGCCGCACCCGGACGGGCCGAGGATCGCGGTCACCAGCGCGCCCTCCCCGCCGACCTGCCACGACAGACCGTCGATCACCGTGTCGTCGCCGTAGGCGACGGTGAGATCGGAGATCGTCAGCACATCACCGGGCGACACACCGCGACCCACCTGTGCTCCACCATCGGTCACAGCAGCGGCACCTCCGTTCGCGGTCGGAATGCCTCGACCGCCACCACCGCCACGGTGGTGGCGACCACCAGGACGACCGAGGCGGCCATCGCGGTGGCGAGATTGTCGGCGCCCGGGCGGTTGAGCGCGGACCCGATCAGCACGGGCAGTGTCGTCGTGTCGGCGCGGGCGAGAAAGCTCGTCGCCCCGAACTCGCCGAGCGCCATCACGAAGGCGAAGCCGCCCGCCGCCGCCATCGACCGGCCGACGACCGGCATGTCGACGGTCACGAAGACGCGCCACGGCGGGGCGCCGAGGGTTGCCGCGGCATGCCGTTGCCGGGCCGGCACCGAGTCCAGGGCGGGCAGCATGATGCGGATGACCACCGGGATCGCGATGAGCGCCTGCACGAGCGGGATGACCGCGGGCGACGCCGCAATCGCGTACGGCATCGACGCCAGGACGATCAGGTATCCGAAACCCAGTGTGACGGCGCTGATTCCGAGCGGGACGAGCGAGATGGCCGAGCCGACCGTGCCGAGGAACCCGTGCGATCGGTGCAATGCCACCGCGGCGAGCGTACCGACGGCCATCGCGATCGCGGTGGCGGCGAGCGCGGTGAGCAGCGAATATCGCAGGCTCTCCAGCGGAGTGACGCCGTTGACCGGTTCGGCGAGCGCGCGATACCCGGCCAGCGTCCACCCACCGTCGGCGACCGGCCGCACGGACCGCACCAGGAGCACGACGACGGGTCCGACGAGCAGCACAACGGTCCAGACGCCGGCCGCCCACATGGCCGGCCGCGTCCACCGCCCATGCGCGGCGCTCCCGGCGTGCCGACGACCGGCACCCGCCGACCCCGTACCGGCCGGATCGGTGAAGACCCGGGTGAGCAGCAGCGCTGCGACGACCACGACGATCTGCAACGTCGACAGCGCGACCGCCTCCGGAATACGGAAGTAACCGATGGCCTGCGTGTAGATCTCGGTCTCGAGAGTCCGTAACTCCCCCGCGCCCAGGATGATGACGACACCGAAACTGGTAGAGCAGAACAGGAAGATCAGCGCCGCCGCGGAGGCGATCGACGGCACCAGCCGCGGCAGGACGACCGTACGCACCGCCCGCAGACGGCCCGCGCCGAGTGTTCGGGCGGCCTCGACTACGCGGGGATCGAGGCCACGCCACGCGGCACCCACCACACGCACGACGACCGCCACATTGATGAACATGTGCGCGGCGAGCACCGCCGGCAGACCGGACTCGATGTGCAAGAAGGCGAGTGGCCCCGACAGCAGCGAGCGGAAGGCGATACCGACGACCACGGTGGGCAGCACGAACGGCACCGTCACGATCACGGCCAGGATGATCGCCGTCCGCCCCCGGACCCGGGCGAACAACCACGCGATCGGCGCCGCGGCGAGAAGCGCGAGCACGGTCGACGCCGCCGCCTGCCCGAGGGTGACGCCCAGCAGGCCGAGTGCGTCGGTGCGGTCGAGCAGATCACCCAGACCCGAACCCGTGTCACCCGCAAGGGCGACCGCACGACGGACCAGGGCGACGACGGGCCAGGCGAACAGCACGACGACGAAGATCGCAGGGACCAGTCGCAGCGCCACCCGCCCGGCGAGGGACGCCACACGCGTGGCAGCCGTCCCGGCCTGCGCCTGGGCCTCTGTCACGCGGGCATCACCGACCGGCCGCGGCTCGCCACTGGTCGAGCCACATCTCGCGGTTGTCCGCGATGGTCGCCGGAGGCAGCGACGCCATCCACGCGGGCACCTCGGCGCGGGCGGGCCACCCCTCGGGTAGCGGGGTGTCGCGTTGCACCGGGTAGACGTACATCGACGATGGCAGTTCTTTCTGGACGGTCGGACTCAGCATGAAGTCGACGAGTTTGCGCGCACCCGTCGAGTTCCGGGTGCCCTTCAGGATGCCGACGTATTCGACCTGCGGGAAGCAGCTGTCCAGTAGTGCGCTGGTACCCGGGGTCGCGGCCGGCGACGAGGCGTAGGACAGCACGATCGGCTTGTCGCCGCGCCCTTCGCCCGCACTGAACAACTGGTTGTAGGCGATCTCCCACCCGGAGACCACGGTCGCACCGCCGCCGATGACCTGCTTCCAGTAGTCCTGCCAGCCGTTGCCCAGCGCGCCGACGGTGGTCAGCATGAAGGCGGTACCCGGCGAGGAGGTCGACGGGTCCATGAGCACGGTCTGCGCCGCGTACTCGGGCCGGGTGAGGTCGCGAAAACTCGTCGGCGCGGTGAGTGACCTCTGCTCGAACCAGGCGTTGTCGATGTTCAGGCACACGTCTCCGCGATCGATGGCAGTGAGTTGATCGCTCGCGCCGGGCACCGCGTAGTCGGCCGCTCCCGCGGCCGCGGCCGGAGACGCATAGGGCTCGAGAGCGCCCGCCTCGATCGGCCGCGACGCGAAGGTGTTGTCGATGCCGTAGACCGCGTCTCCCTTCGGCGCGCCGGGTGTGAGCGAAACGGTCGATGCCAGTTGGCCCGCGTCGCCGGACTTCACGATCTTCAGAGTGAGACCGGTGTCCTGACGAAAGGCGTCCAGTACCGACTCGGGCAGCTCGAACGAGTCGTGCGTCAGCAGGGTGACCTGACTACCGGTGGCCGACTCGTCAGCGCAGGCTGTCACCGTCGTCGTGGCCACCGCGATGGCGATGAACGCGGTCATCGCGCGCGCCATTCGGACCCGCCCGCGGACGCGACCGTCGTCGTTGCGCTGTTCTCTCACCCGGGACACCCCATCAATCGTCGACTCGTGGACCGTCAGCCGTCTCGCAACGCGTCGGCACCACTCCGGTCCATCCAACCAGGTGGGTAGACCCCGTTGTATTCGACGCCGCAATACTTCACTTCGGTAACAATTGCATCAATAACCTCAATAAACCCACCCGTAACAGGCTTACTGTCTGGACATTGGAACCCGCCGGGGGCTTAGACTGGCCCGCGACGACCCGGGTGAGAAGATCGGCTGTCCGCTACCCGACACCCGGGCGGATGACACGACCACGAGGCGCACGACGGTTTCCAGCCGGCGCCGCCACGACCGTTAGGACACACCAGTGCGTTTCACTCGGCCACTGAGGTTGCGATCCGCCAAGGCCCCCCATCGACTCCGGACCCGTCGCGTCGTCGTCGCCGTCTCGGCTCTCGCGGCGGCGACCTCGCTCGCGCTGCCCGTCGCCGCGCAGGCCGCTCCGGCGCCGAAGGTCGACCAGCGGGTGCTGGACTCGCTCGGCGCATTCGCCCCGGCCATCATCGGCTCGGTGGCCACGCCCGGTCCGGACGGCAAGGTCTCGGTCGATCTGCTCCGTCAGGCACAGTCGTTCGCCGACACCCCGGGGATGCCCGCGGAGGTCAGCAAGATCTGGCGGTCGATCGCCGACTTCCTCGGCGAGCCGGGCCGCAAGCAGGCCGCGCGCGAGCTCGCCGCCGAGCGCAAGCCCGGCGATCCCGAGATCCCGCAGGGCCCGAACGCCCCGAAGATCCAGGAATTCCTCTATCCCACTTTCGGTCTCGGCTGCATCCCGGGCGGCGGCTCGCTCGGCCGTGCACTGGTGACCGCCGGACCGCAGGAAGCTCCGGCGCCCGGCCCCAAGCGGGGCGAGAGCGGCTACGTCTACACCTCCCTCGGCACCGGTCCGGCCATCGACAACAAGACCGCTCCCCTGACGGTGAGCTGGTTCAACGTCGACACCGGCCGTACCGGCACGACGACCCTCAAGCGCAACCCGAAGATCAACGTCAAGGAGGGTCCGGGCACCTTCACCGGCATCTCCCGCACCGGCAAGGGGCGCGTCATCTCGGCGATCCACGGCAACGTCACCACCAAGACGAAGGGCCAGATCGTGTCCTGCACGATCGTCCCCGTCATCGGACTCGCGATCATCTGATCGCTTTCCCTCTCACAGGAACGGCACCCCGGCGTCAGCGCCGGGGTGCCGTTCTGTTGCGCGCGTGGAGTCCCGCGAACCCCGGTAGAACCGCATGTCGCGCCGGCTCCGGTATCTCACAGGTAGCGCCCAGGTCACGGGTCGGACTCACGACTTGCCGCGGTCGAGCACCGCATGGTCTCTTGTAACTCAAGCCCCATCTGTCACACCCGCCACACGTGGCGGGTGTGCTCGGTTGTCATAGCCGGTTGCCTCAAGGAGAGCCATGTCCATCTCGTCTCGGTTCACCCGCCCCGACGCGGACCGTCCCGTCACTCGTCATCGCGTCACCCGTCACCGCGCGATCCAGCGCTGTGGAGCGGGACTCATGGGCGTGGCGATGGCAGCGGCCACCCTCACCGTCACCTCGGCACCAGCGACCGCCGAACCCCTCATCCCGGCGAACATGCTCGGCGCGTTGTCGATCCCGTTCGACGCCGAGCTGGCCGGCGCCGTTCGCCTGCTGAAGGCGGCAGGCGTCGACAAGATCGCCGTCGAGGCGGCGCAGACGATCATGGGCAGCGCAGGCCAGCTGTCGGTGGAGGACATCGCCGGACGGGCGGGCGCACTCCCCCTCCCGGCGGCCGCACCCGCTGCGGCAGGCGACGCACCCACGCCGACCCCGGTCGCGACGACGGACCCGATCGCACTCCTGCGCACCCTCGGCATCCAGACCCTCACGCCCTCGGTGTCTCCGTTCTGCACCGCGCCGACCGCAGACAACCCGCTCGGTCTCGTCACCGCGGGCGCCGGGGCCGTCGCCGGTCCATGGCCGATGAAGACCGACCCGCTCACCCCGCTGAAGCCACTACTCGACATGATCCCGGGCGTGAAATTGCCCGAGAAGCTCAATCTCGTCGACAAGGGTGAGACGGCCTATGCTTTCGTCCCGGCCTCGCCGACGGCAGGCAGCGGCGGCACCATGCAGGTCGCATGGTTCAACACCAGCACCCTGCAGGGCGGCTTCGCCGATCTGGACCCGATCACCGACAACACCGCCCTCACCGCACTTCCCCTCCTGTCGGGCGTGCGCCTGGCGCCGGTGAAGACCGGAAGCGGGACGATCCTGTCGGCCGTCTTCGGCAACGCCAGCAACGGCAACCAGAACTGCTGGTTCCTCCCGGCCGTCGGTGTCGTGAACGCCTGATTCACAACACTTTCCACGTACACCCCTGAGCAGAACGAACTGGTACGACATGAACCCGCACGGCACGACTTCGAAACCACGGAGTGCTCCCCTCGCCCGCACGGTCGCGTTTGCCGCGGCCCTGACGATGGCGGTGGCCCCGGCCGTCGCACTCGGCGTGGCCGCCCCGGCGGCCGCCGAACCGGCCCCCATGAGCCCCACCACGTCCAGCCCGGCGACCCCCGAGAATTCCGCCACCGAGGACTCCGGCGCACCTGCCGACGACAACGCGGGCACCGTCGACACCCGTGGCCCCGGTCAGACGCCGGGGGCCGTTTACGCCAACCGTGACCTGCCGCGGGGACGCATGGTGGCCGGCGCAGCGTCGGGCAACGACTTCACGTACTGGAGTACCGGCGCCGACGACAAGGCCCACCTCTCCTCCGGAGTGCTGATGGTGCCGGCCGGGCGAGCTCCCGCGGGCGGGTGGCCGATCGTCGCATGGGCGCACGGATCGCGCGGCATCGCCGACAAGTGCGCGCCCTCGTCACGCCCGATCACCGAGGACACCGATGAACTGCGCCGCTGGCTCGACCGCGGCTACGCCGTCGTCAGCACCGACTATGCCGGCGTCGGAACCCCCGGCACACCGCAGTACTACGATCTCGAGGCCACCGCCCGCAACATCGCCGACGCGGTGCGGGCATCCCGCGACATCGCCGACAACCTGTCGCGTTCCTGGGCCGTCGTCGGCGAGGGACAGGGCGCCGCCGCCGCCATCACACTCGCCCGGCTCGCCCCGCGCATCCAGGGCGGGAAGCTCGACTTCAAGGGCGCCGCGGCGAGCTCCATTCCCGCTGAATTCGGTTCTCTGGTCGCCAATCTGGGCCCGTCGTCGACGACGATGCCCTCGGGCCTGGCGGCCGACGCGCTGTACACCCTCAGCGCCATCCGGAACGCCAAGCCGGACCTCGACATGAACGCCTACCTGTCCGATGCGGGCAAGAAGTGGCTCACCAAGGCGGCGTCCACCTGCGTGACCGAGTTCGCCCGCGAGGCCGACGGACTCGCGATGGGCTCGCTGTTCACCAAGCCGCTGTCGGGCAACACCGAACTCACCGGGCTGTTGACCAAGGCCACCGAGCTGCCGACCGGCGGCTTCGAACGGCCCGTCCTGATGACCCAGACCCTGCAGGACACCTCGGTGGTCGTACCGCTGACCCTCAAGTACCTCAACGACGCCCGCGCAGGTGACTCGAAGGTGTCCGCACGCACGTACCTGACCCTGGACGGCGCCCAGTCGAAGCGCATGTCCGACACGGACATCCGCGGCTTCGTCGCGCGTGTTCTGCGGTGAGTCGCGGGTTTCGGATCGCCTATGCGGCGGCTGCTGCCGTCGCGACGGTCAGCGGGTCGTCGACCTCGCGCCGCGCGGCGGCCCTGACCAAACCGTTGCCGATGGTGCTGCTGGCGGGCCGGGTCGCGGCGAGTGCCCGCCGGCGCAGCATCGCCGACAACGTCGCGCTGGCGAGTGTCATCGGGTTCTCGACGGCCGGCGACCGGTTGATGCTGTGCGAGGAGTTCACCCACGACGACCCGGTCGCCAAGGATCGGTATCTCCGTTGGGGCGCAACGCTGTTCGCGGGCGCCCAGCTGAGTTACGCCATCGCGATGTGGCGTGCCGGCGCCCGACCGTCGGCGCGCACCCTGCTGCCCCGGCTCGGCCTGCTCGGCGAGTCCGCCACCGTTCTGGCACGACACCGCCGGAACCTGCTCCCGACTCTGAGCACCTACGGCAACACGCTGGCGACGATGTCGGCACTGGCGTCGGACATGCCCGGACCACAACCGCGGATGCGCGCGGGCGGATGGGCCTTCCTGCTGTCCGATCTGGCGATCGTCAACCGACGGCACCTGGTGACCGATCGGCGCCTGCGGGTGGCCGGTGAGACGTGGGTGCTCGCCAGCTACTTCGCCGCCCAGTATCTGCTGATCGGCGGACTCGCCGACCGGTCGGTCACGCGACCGCGCGGCCCCGGCAGGTCGAATACTTCGGGTTCGTCATGGGGAAGAAGGCCAGGGCGCCCAGCTTCTGCCTGATGGTGAACACCACCGGTCCGCTGCCCGGGTGCAGATCGACCTGCCACTTGACCGTGAAACCGCGGCCCGCGACCGAGGTGACACCGGTCCGCCCGGTGCGGAGATTGCGCCACGAGACCGCCACCTCGTAGTTGTATTCCAGTGCCACCGGTCGAGCCCGATCGGTCCCGATGAGAGAGATGACGGGTCCGGGGAGGCCATCGGCGGGGTGCTGGATCTGGTTGAAGACGTCGACGCGGACCTTCACCGTCCCCGCCGGCCACGGGTTCACGCTGTCGCACCGCAGGGTGGTGACATAGTTCGCCCCGTCGTCGACGGGGGCCGCCGCCGCACCGCCGACGCCGATCACGGATGCGACCACACCCAGTACGAGTCCCACCACCGTCGCCGTCGATATCACTGCGTTGCGCACACCCCGGCGCGTGCCGTTCTCCCCGCTGACCATGGGGGCAGTCTAGAGCCTGCGTGCGCGCCGTCTGCCAGAATCGACCCATGCCGAAGATCCAGATCGCCCAGGACGCCGCGGCCGACGAGCTCCTCTCCAGCGATTCGTTCGCACTCCTGACGGGGATGCTTCTCGACCAGCAGTTCCCGATGGAGCGCGCCTTCGCCGGCCCGGCGAAGATACGCGACCGCTTCGGCACGATGGACCCCGTCGAGATCGCCGACGCCGACCCGGAGTCGTTCGCCGATCTGTGCGCCACTCCCCCGGCGATCCACCGCTACGGCCGATCGATGGCGGGACGGGTCCAGGCTCTCGCGAAGGTCGTCGCGGACGAGTACGGCGGGGACGCCTCACGTATCTGGACCGAGGCGTCGAGCGGTGCCGACCTGATGGCCCGGCTCCGCGCGCTTCCGGGGTTCGGCGAGCAGAAGGCCAAGATCTTCGTGGCACTCGTGGCCAAGCAACTCGACATCAAACCGTCGGGCTGGACCAAGGCGGCCGGCGACTACAGCAAGAAGGGTTTCCGTTCGGTCGCCGATGTGACCGATCCGGATTCGTTGCAGAAGGTGCGCGACTTCAAGAAGGCGGCGAAAGCCGCCAAAGCCGCGGAGTCACCCGCGGGCGGCGCGAAGTAGCCGAACCACGCCGACGGATCGCACGACCCTTCCACTCGATCCCCGTTCGGTGGCCTAGTGTCGGACACCATGGAGTCCCTTCCTGATCGGCACCACCCCGAACAGACCCTCCCGGGTCGGCGCGACGCCGCTCGTCGGCCCGTTGTGCCGACCGACGCGGGCCGCAGCCTCGTCGAGATGCCGTTCCGGCTCGGTTTCGCGGTGACCGGTGTCGTACTGAGTGCCGCCGAATCAGCTGTCACGATCGCCCGCATCACCGCAGGCAGCGTCCAGAACGAGATCGCCGTGGCGGTGGGCGTCGACGCCGACGAACTCGGCTCCATCCGTACGCCACTCGCACTGCTGAACCAACTGTCCGAGTTGCTGGGTCCCGACCGCCCGTTCGGCAAGATCCTGGCGACCGGCGGCCCGCTGGAACGGTTGCTGAGCACCGGGGGTGTCGTCGACCGACTCACCGCACCCGACGGCCCGCTGGACAAGCTCACCGCCGAGGGCGGACTCCTAGACCAGGTCGCCGAAGAACGCGGGATCCTGGTCCGGCTGACCGCCAAGGGCGGACCGCTGGACAGGCTGACGAGGCCGGGCGGCGTGGTCGATCAGTTCACCGAGAACGAGGGCATCCTTGAGCGCCTGACCTCCGAGGGCGGGATCGTCGACAAACTGACCGCACCCGACGGCGTGCTGGAGAAGGTCACCGCGCCCGGCGGCATTCTCGACCGCTTGTCGGAGGACGACGGGCTGCTCGACCAGTTACTCGGCGAGAACGGCGCAGTCGAGCGCGCCATCGCACCCGGCGGGCCGCTGGATCGGATCACCGAATTGACGGAGGTGATCGGACAACTCGGCCCGAGCCTGATCGCGATGCAGGAGACGGTTCACGAACTCGCCGACACCGTCGACCTCCTCAATCAGTCGGTCGCCCCGCTCGGTGGGCTCGCCGAACGGCTCCCGAAGCGGCTCACCCGACCGCCGAAAGGATCGGGCGGAAACGGCAACGGCGACTCCGCGCCTGCCGACACAGGCGGATATCCGCGGGCCTGACCATCTGACTCTCGCCGACGCGCCGTCAGAACGGCGGCGGCCCGTCGTCCTGCCGGGTGGTCTGTTGATGGTGCGGTGCCTCCGCCCGCGCCCGTCGGTTCGCTTCGCGTCGTGCGGTGTTCCGGGCACGTTCGGCTCGCCGCTTGGCGTGTTTCGCTGCGGTTCGTTCACTGATGGTGCGCGGCGGCCGGGGGTGATGTTCCGGCACGATGAGGCGTGGGGTCGGTGGCGCCTTGGCGGCTTGTTCGAAACGGATGCGACGCAGGTTGGGAAAGATATCTTCGAGGGTTTCGGCCTCGCCGGGGATGACGAAGCCTTCAGGGGTCACATATTCGGTGACCAGTCGACCCTCGTGGTCGCGGTACTGCGTGTCGGTCCAGTCACCGTGGGTCTTGTGGAGATGACCGGCGCGGCATTTGACGTTGAGGTTCTCACTCGAGGTCGCACCGCCCCGGGCGGGACGGGCATGGTCGAACTCGGCGACGTGATCCACATCAGCGGTGAATGCCGAACGCGTGCAGCCGGGTTCGGTGCAGTATCCGTCGCGCACACGCACGAACTCCGCACATGCCGTGGTCGGTCGATAGGGGTCTGCCGCCTGAGCTCCCGGAAAGATCACCACAACCTTCGACGACGCCGCGTCGCGCATTGTCGAATCGCCCACCGGGCCACTCCGGCCGGTACTGCTCGTGTCCTGTTGCGGTGCCCGGACATTGGCGCCCATCGTGGTCTCGTCCTCTTCTCGACGACCCGGAGTCGGCACCGAACCGTCGGCGGCGACACGCGCGGGCGGAGTGCGAACCGGGGTGACCGGAACCAGGATGGCGTCGGGCCGGGCGGCCAGGTCGTGCACGTGCTCGTCGGAGATCACGCCGTGCCCGTCGACCCAGCCGGGTCCGGCCCCGCCGGCCAGCGTGTCGGCGTCGGTCACGACATGGATCACGATCTGGGTGCTCGCCGCCGCACCTGCCGAACCGTCGGGAGCTGTTGCAGTGCAATCGTTTTCTCCACACCGGCACGTGAACACCGATCGGGTGAGCAGCGCGAGCATGGCATCGGATCTGCGTTGACCGAGAGTGCGTCCATCGCGGTCGCACACGGTCGCGGCGAGCGCGCGCACCGCGCCGTCGCAGGCCCGGACGTTCTCCGCGGCCATGACCGCGGTGATCTCGGCGGTACCGTCACCGTGGTTCTCGGTCCACACCCCGCGTTTGTCGAGGGCTTCGCGGCGCCGTTCGCGCACGGCGTCGGCGTCGTGTCCGAAGACCAGGCGGTCGATCATGTCGCGCAGACCCGCCGTCGACCACGACCCGACCCGGTTGCGCAGAACCTCGGCGATCGACGCGTCGAGCACCTCGATGATTCGCGGACTGTCGGGGTCGACGGGATCGAGGCGGTGATCGTCGTGGACCAGATTGGTGCGACTGATGATGTCACGGACCTGGTGCGGCGCGATGATGCCGTCGCGCAGTGTCTCCAGCACACGCGGCAGCCGACTACGCAGACACAGTGCGTCATCGACCATCACCGACGCGCGGTAGCGGGTGATCCCGGCCTCGCGGGCCACCCTCGCGACGATGTCGCCGAAACCGTCGGAGACATAACTGGATCCGGTAGGAGTCAGCAGCCGATCGCACAGGACCAGGATCGTCTGATACCGGCACCACGCCAGGTACGACTCCCCCGCCCGGATCGACCCCAGCCGCCTCATGTGTGACACGGTGTCGGCATCCGACGGGCAGGCAGCATCGACCCCGGCGAGAAACTCGCCCGGTAGATCGACCCATGCCCCCACGGTGACTCCAAAGTCGTTGCAGTCCGGCACTGTTGGCCGGTCCGACTGTTCACCTACCAAGATAGACCCGACCACCGACAAGAATCCTGTGGCGCCAAGCCGTTGCCTCAGCCGCTCTCCGCCCCGGCGGTCTGCACGGCTTCGTTCTAGGGAGAGGATGCTTGTCCACGCCACATCGAGATGGTGGCGTTTGCGGTGATGAGGATGTTGCCGCCCGCGTTGACGATCGCTGTCTGACGAGGATCGGCACCTTCAGGTAAGGGCCTGGACCAGACAACCTCACCATCGGTGATGCGTAGTGCGTGAATTCCGCCGTAGTCAGTGAAGATGTAGTGCCGCCCATCAGTCATTCCGCCGTACACCCAGTAGGCGTCTCTCCACGGTGTGCGCCAGCGCTGTTCACCCGTCGCGGAGTTGAACCCGATGAGTTCGCCGGATTCTTGAGCTGCCACGATCACTGTTCGACCGGCCAAGGCTTGAACAGCGCCGGTGTTGTCGCGACGCAGCAGCAGCGGGTTGCGCCACAGCAAGCGCCCGCTTTGTGGGTCGTAGGCGCCGTCGGCCATCAACACCGGCGGCTGCTCGTCGGTGGCTTCGGCCATTCCGGAATGTGTGTAGGCCGGCACCGCGGCCGCGGAAACCAGCGTGCCCTGCCCATCGAGAATCTGCTGTCGACTGCCGCCATCCACCATCACCGGACTGTTGAGGAACAGTCCATCACCCACGACAAGCAGTTGATTCGAGTCAAGGCTGAACCGCGCTCGACCGGTATAGAAGTCACGCACGGTGAACCGAAACATCCCTGCATTTCCGATATTCGTCACAACCACGCCCTCTCCCGAGAACAAAATGTCGGCGATACCTGACAGTGGCCCAGCCACCGGCACTGAACGCCTGAACGTTGATCCCGGCGCCGATGGCGGCCCAGCGGACACCACGAGGTTGTGCCTCGAACCCTGAGACTCGACGCCGGTGACGTAGGCACGATCGCCGGCCATCACCACATCGACGTTGGCCATCTCTGGGCTGATCTCCGACAGGAGGCGTCCGTCGGCGGTATCGACGAACAGCACGCGTTCGTCGTTCCAGCAGGCGATCACACCGGACTCGACCCGATCGGTACATTCCCGCACGCGGCCGATCGGGCGCTCCCACTGCACCGATCCGTCGACACGGTTGAGTCCGACGAGCCTCACCGATTCGACTCGCCTGCCCTCATCGACGTCGTTGTCGTTCTCCGAGGAGAGGCGGCCGAGAGCGCCCACGATCACGGTCGGCGCGTCCAGCACCGACACATAGCCGTGATAGGCATCCAGCGTGTTGGGCAGCGCCAGCAACGCTTCGCCGTCGTGGCCCGGCACACGCTCAGCATGAAGTGACCACACTTGCGACGGGACACTGCCGAGGTCAGGAGGCGGCCACGAAGCAGGTTCCCGGTCGTCGTCTCTGACTCGCGACATGAACACAGCGGTGACACCTACGGCCAGTACAACCACAGTCGTCAACGCGGAGACCAGGATCACGCGTCGTCTGCTCACCAGTTGACCTTAGACGCGATTGAGAACCTCACCCCTGGTCGACATGTCCGCAGATGCGGCACGGGCGTACGGGTTACCAGTCCCCGGTCTCGCTTCGCGGGCTCGCGTGCAGCCACATCCCGCTCAGGCATGTCGATTGAAGAGTTCGTTCAAGCCGGGTTGGGTGACAACATCGAAACAGCCTGCCCCCCTCAACCACCCACCGCCCGAGCCAGCAGCTCGACGTAGCGGTCCACATCGGCCATGACGTCAGGGCTCGTGGTCACCGAGATCGCGATCCGATCGCCGATCCCGTGCACACCATGTGTCAGCCCCTGCGCGGGTGACAACGCGGGAAAGCCGGTGGTGAAGCGGATCTCGCCGCCGTCGAGGGCGATGTCGGCGGTCCCGCGGTTCACCGACGACACCACCGTGACACCGGTGACCGTCGCGGGCGGGGTGTCCAGATCGAGTGTCGTGATCCCCGCACGGGTCAGGATCGCGGGCGTCGACTCCGACGCCCGACGCTGCGCGACCCGCAGCGGATCGTCCTCGGCCGCACGGGCTGCGGCGATCTCGGCGCCGATCAGTCGGGCGCGCTCGTCCAGATCGTCGGCGTCGACGTGCAGGTCCACTCCCCCATTTCGGAAGTGGTTGCGAGCCCGGGGTTCTCCCGATCTCCCGATCGTCAGTTCCACCCCCAGCCGCCGCGCGGGCCCACCCAGATACTCCGGCAGCGCCACCGAGATCGCGGTGAGTGCCGCGACCGTGACCGGTTGCCCGCCGCGGGTGAGGCGATCTCGATCGCACACCAGCACGCGCAGAATTCGCCGAGGCCCGGGTGGCGTGTTCAGCCGAGTGGGTGCGTACCCCGGCGCCGGGGGCGCGGCGGCCGAGGCGAGACGCGCCGCACGCAGCCCCCGCCCTGCTGTCGTGACGAACTCGCGCGGAAATCGGAGAACCCCACCAAGGGCCGTCCCCGCGTCGACCATCACCTCGCGACCGGTCAAACGAGCACCGGGCCCCGGCCGCCGGGGCGTGACGGGCGCGGTGAACCATTCGCGCGCGATCTGCGACACCCGCCGCCCATCGCCCAGCGCGTGGCAGACCTGCAGGACGACGACGTGGACCGGACCCGCAGCGCCCGGCGCGTCGACGACGGGACCGAACAGATGCGCCCGCCACGCCGCCCGCGTGGGGTCGAGCGGCCGAGTGATGAGCCCGGCGACCTCAGCCAGACACGACGACCACGTCCGGCCTTCAGGATCCACGCGGACCTGATCGTCGGCGGGCAGAGCGGATTCCCAGTACGGGCGGTCGCACGTCCACGGGACATCTCGGATCCGGAGGCACAGATCGTCGACGGACGCGGCCCGGAGCCGCAGGCGCGCCGCGCAGTCCTGGATCGAACCGGTCGGCATCGCAAAGCAATACAGCAGGAACTGGTCGCTCGGGATCCGCTGCGACATCCAGTACGACACCGCGTCGGCAGCGGCCATCCGGTGCATGGTCGCCAGGGTAGCGGCGCTCCTCAGACCTGCTCGCCCGACTCCCGACATCGACTGGCGCGCAACAGAACCATTCGACTACTTTCGGCCGGCACTCCAGGCGTAGGGCAGGTCGGTGCCGTTGAGAACGTGATCGCCGACGGCCTGCAGCTTGAAAATCAGTGGATTGTGGACCGAGATCACCCGGGCATTGCGCCAGTGCCGGTCGAACCGCAGGCGTTCGGACGTGATCGACGCGCCGCCCACCTCGAACAACTGCGTCGTGGCGTCCAGGACGCTCGGGATGATCGCGGCCTGGGCCCGCGCCACGTCGAACTCCACCCGGTCCAGCAGTTGCTCGTCCTCCCAGCCCGCCGATGCGAGTTCGTCGAGCTTGTCTGCGATGTCGAGGACCAGTGTTCGCGCGGCGTACGCCGCCGCCGACAACCGCCCGATCACCTGCTGCACGAGCGGATCGTGGCGGGGCAGGTCGGCGGTCGAATGGGTGAACGTACGGGTCCGGTCCCGCACCCAGCCCACCACGTCGTCGGTCGCGCGAGCCGCGATCCCCGCGAGCACCGCCAACTGCACGAGCTGGAGGTACGACGTCGCATAGGTACGACCCTCGCCGCCGTAACCCGGACCGAGTACGCGGTCGGCGGGCACGCGCACGCCGGTGAACTCCGTGGTGCCGCTGGCGGTGAGCCGCTGCCCGAAGCCGTCCCAGTCGTCGTGCTGGGTGACGCCGTCGGCCGTCGCATCGACGAGAACCGACACACGCTCACCGTCGCGGTCCGCGGCGACGAGGATGTGATCGGCGTACAGGCTGCCCGTGCTGTAGTACTTCGTGCCGTCGAGCCGATAGGCACCGGCTCGCTCGCCGTCTGGTGTCAGGCGGGTCTGGTAGCGGTCGATCGCGCCGACACCCGGCTCGGTGATCGCGTTGCCCACCAGCGTCCCCTCGCCGACCTTGCGCAACCACCGCTGCGCCCCCTCGTCCGGCAGAGCCGCGAGCTGATCCTCGACGAAGGACCAGTGCACGCGCAGGGCCTGCGGCAGGTTGGACTCGGCCGCGGCCAGGTCGATCAGCAACCGGAACAGCTGGCGGATCGACGCGCCGTACCCACCGAGTTCCACCGGTACGCGCAGGGCGCCGAAGCCCGCATCACGCAACCAGGACACCTCCTCGTGCGCCAGGCGCCGGTCGTCCTCTCGTCGGACGGCGCCCTCGGCGATGCGCGCGAAGATCGGCGCGAACACCTCGTCGAGCTTCTCGTCGGTGGTGGCGGTGCCGGGCAGGGTGGACGTCATCGATGGTCCTTTCGATCGCGGGCTGCTCGGCCGACAGTCTGCTCGGCCACCGGATCGACGACCACGATTGGAACCGGGCTGAACACAACACCCGCGGTCGGGCGCGCGACACCGCACACTGGCGGGCGCCCCGACCCACCTCCGATGAGACGTCGGACACCCCGGTGTGTATTTGTATTGGGTATGCCAACAACGCCCGTTGATATCGATCCGAACACTCCCGTCGTCGTCGGCGTCGGCCAGGCGTCGGAGCGCTTGACCGATCCGGGCTACGAGGCGCTCGGTGAGGCCGATCTCGCGGCGCGCGCAGTCACCGCCGCATTCGGCGACACCGGAGCCGAGGTCGCGACGGCGATCGACACGATCGCCGCCATCCGCTCCTTCGAGATCTCCAGCCCGCTGTCGTCCTCGCCCCTCGGACGCCCGGACAACATGCCGCGCGCCGTCGGCAACCGGGTGGGCGTCGATCCACGCCGTGCCATCCAGGCCGTCACCGGTGGACAGAGCCCGCAGACGATGCTGACCGAGCTCGCCGGCACCATCGCGGCGGGCGAGTCGGAGGCCGCACTCATCTTCGGCGTCGAGGTCATGTCGACCGTGCGGCATCTCATGTCCCAGCCGGAGGATTCGCGGCCGAGCTTCGCCGAGGAGGTCGGCGGCCAGCTCGAGGACCGCGGGTTCGGTCTGAAGGGCATCATCTCCGTCGCCGAGATGCGACACGGACTGGCGTCGGTGCTCCCCCAGTACGCGCTGCTGGAGAACGCCCGCCGGCACGAGTCCGGGCTCGGCCGCGACGCCTACATCGCCACGATGGGCGAGCTGTTCGCACCGTTCACCGACGTCGCCGCGGCCAACCCGCATTCGGCCGCGCCGACCGCTCGCGGTGCCGCCGAACTCGTCACCCCCACGCCGGAGAACCGGATCGTCGCCGACCCGTTCACGCGCTACATCGTGGCTCGCGATCAGGTCAACCAGGCCGCGGCCGTCGTGGTGATGTCGGTGCGTGCGGCCCAGGCCGCCGGCATCGACCCCTCACGATGGGTGTTCCTGCACGGCCACGCCGCGACGGTCGAACGCACTGCCCTGGCGCGCCCCGACCTCGGTGCGGCACCCGCCGCGCCGGCCGCGGTCCGGCACGCGCTGCAGGTCGCCGGCATCGGACTCGACGACATCTCCGTCCTCGACATCTACAGCTGCTTCCCGATCGCCGTCTTCAACGTCCTCGACGGTCTCGGCATCGCTCCTGATGACCCGCGCGGCCTGACCGTCACCGGCGGCCTTCCCTTCTTCGGCGGCCCCGGGAACAACTACTCGATGCACGCGATCGCCGAGATCGTCACGCGCGTCCGTCAATCCCCCGGCGACTTCGGCCTCGTCGTCGCGAACGGCGGAGTCCTGAGCAAACATGCGGCCGGGGTCTATTCGACGACGCCCGCGCCCTGGCGCCCGGACACCAGCGCGGAGGTCCAGGCCGCCCTCGACGCCGTGCCCACCGTCCCCACCGTGGCCGACGCCGACGGCGCCGCCGTCCTCGAGACCTACACCGTCATCCCGCAGAAGAACGGCCGCCGGACCGGCGTGGTCATCGGTCGACTCGTCGATTCGGCGACGAAGGACGGGCTGGGGGCGAAGGACGGGCTGGGGGCGCGCTTCGTCGCCAATCTCGACTCCGACGACGACGAGTTCTTCGACCTGCTCCTCACCTCGGACGATCCGGCCGGAACGCCGATCGTGGTGCGCTCGTTCGACAAGGGCAACCGGGTGAAACTCACCGGCGCGGCCATGTCCGCGAAGTACCCGGTCACCGCACCCGCATTCCGCGAGTCGTATGAACACGTCGAGATCCGACGCGACGGCCACCTCCTCGAGGTGACGATCAACCGTCCCGACGCCCGCAACGCCCTCAACCCGGCCGCGAACGCCGAACTCGATTCGATCTTCGACGCCTATTTCGCCGACCCGGACCTGTGGGTCGCGATCTTGACCGGCAAGGGCGACAAGGCTTTCTCGGCAGGCAACGACCTCGCCGCCACCGCGAGCCCGGCCGCACTCTCGGTGCCCAAGAACGGATTCGCGGGGCTGACCTCGCGACGGAGCCTCCCCAAGCCGGTCATCGCCGCGGTCAACGGGTTCGCCCTCGGCGGCGGGTGCGAGATCGCGATGGCGTGTCACATCGTCGTGGCCGACGAGGACGCATCGTTCGGCCTGCCCGAGGTGAAGGTCGGATTGGCCGCCGCCGCAGGCGGTCTGGTGCGTCTGCCGCGCATGGTGCCCCCGGCACTGGCCCGCGACATGATCCTGACCGGCCGCCGCATCTCCGCCGCCGAAGCCGTGGCCGCCGGGCTGGTGAGCCGGATCGCCCCGGCCGGAAAGGTCCTCGAGACCGCCCGCGGGGTGGCCGAGGAGATCCTGGCCGCCTCGCCCACATCGGTGCGTGCATCGATCGCCACCATGGAGCAATCCGACGCCATCACCGACACCGTCGACGCGGTCCATGCCAGCGCCTCGGTGCTCGACTCGCTGATCATCAGCGGTGACACCCTCGAGGGCATCATGGCGTTCGTGATGAAACGAACCCCGAAGTGGACGGGTCACTGAAGCTCGCCGAAATCGCGCGGATGGCCGCCGGATGCTGAAGACTTGACGGCGGCCACTCCGCGCGTTCGCGTGTCGGGGGGCCGCTGTTCCGACGAGTCAGTCGTGTCCAGAGAGGCGGCACACCATGTCCGGTCGCAGTGGAGAAGGCAGCACCAAGACCCCGAAGCGCACGCCACAGACCTCTTACCGCGTCGACCCGCCCGACTGGACACTGCCCCGGGGCACCATCGTCCTGCTCACCATCGCCGGCCTCGTCGTCGCGATCGCGGGCATCAAGTCGGTGGCGTCTCTGGCCGGCCCCGTCTTTCTCGCACTGATGCTCACCGTCGCCGTGCAGCCGGTCCCGACCTGGTTGCGCAAGAGGGGTTTTCCGCGTTGGGCGGCGTTCGTCACGACCGTGCTACTGGTCTATGGGATCCTCATCGGACTGTTCGCGGCGCTGGTGTTCTCCGTCGCGCGCCTGGCGTCGATCCTGCCGCAGTACGACGACAAGTTCGACGACCTGGTCACCAGCTTCCAGAACTTCCTCACCAGTCACGGCGTCAGCCACGACAAGGTGCAGGACATGATCTCCCACGTCGACACCAGCAAGGTCGTCGGCGCGGTGACCGACGTACTGGCCAGCACATTCGGTGTCGCCTCGGCACTCGTACTCGTCCTCGCCCTGCTGCTGTTCATGGCTGCGGACTCGGTCGGCTTCGACGACCGGATGAACGTTCTGGACCGCATGCGCCCCGACATCGCGTCGGCGTTCCGCTCGTTCTCGCAGGGGACGCGTAGCTATCTGTGGGTCTCGACCGTCTTCGGCCTGATCGTCGCCGTCCTCGACAGCGTGGCCCTCGCATTGCTGTCCATCCCACTGCCCATCCTGTGGGGATTGCTGTCGTTCATCACCAACTACATCCCGAACGTCGGCTTCATCATCGGTCTCGTCCCACCCGCGTTGCTCGGACTGCTCGACGGCGGACCGACCACGATGCTCGTCGTCATCGTCGTCTACAGCGCCATCAACGTCATCATCCAGTCGGTCATCCAACCGAAGTTCGTCGGTGACGCGGTCGGTCTGTCGACGACGCTGACGTTCCTGTCCCTGCTCTTCTGGGCCTGGGCGATCGGACCGCTGGGTGCGATCCTCGCGGTCCCGCTCACCCTGCTCGCCAAGGCCCTGCTCATCGACATCGACCCCGCGACCCGCTGGGCGGACGTGCTGCTGTCCTCCGGCGGCCGGCCCGGCGCTGAGGCTCCCGACGACAAGACCCCCGGCAGTGAGCCCCCCGGCAATGAGACCCCCGAGGACGGCTCCCGCGCTTCCACGGACACCGCGGTCGTCGCGGACACGCCGAACACGACAGAACCGGACACAACAGAACCGGACGCCGACCCCGGATCGGCGTCGGACGTCACACCCGAACCCAAATCATGAGGCGGACTACGCTGCGCGCCGATCATTCGGTAGATTCCCTTTCGACCCCCATCTGACCACAACCGTTTACAGATAGGTTGCGCACCGCTCATGGACATGAACTGGTCTCCGGACGACGCCGCGTTTCGCGACGAGGTCCGCGCGTTCCTCGACGAGAAACTGACCCCCGACCTACGCGCGGCGGGCACGCTGCGCACCAGCGTCTACTCCGACCACGAGGCCTCGATGACGTGGCAGGCGATCCTGCACGAGCGCGGCTGGGCGGCACCCGCATGGCCGGTGGAGTACGGGGGTTGCGACTGGTCGCAGTCCCAGCACTACATCTTCAGCCGTGAGTCGATCCTCGCCGGGGCGCCGTCGCTGTCGCCCATGGGAATCCGGATGGTCTCGCACGCGATCATGGCGTTCGGGACCGATGAGCAGAAGAACTTCTTCCTCCCGGGCATCCTCGACGGCAGCGTGTTCTTCTGCCAGGGGTATTCCGAGCCGGAGTCCGGGTCCGACCTCGCGTCGCTGTCGATGGCGGCAGTCGACGACGGGGACGACCTCGTCGTCACCGGGTCGAAGATCTGGACCACGCACGCCTCGGAGGCGAACTGGATCTTCTGCCTGGTGCGGACGTCGCGTCAGGAGCGCAAGCAGCAGGGCATCACGTTCGTCCTCATCGACATGAACTCGCCGGGTATCGAGGTACAGAACCTGGTCTTCGCCTCCGGCGAGCAGGTGCAGGCCCAGGTCTTCTTCGACGGCGTCCGCGTCCCCAAGAAGAACGTCCTCGGCAAGATCGACGAGGGATGGACCGTCGCCAAGTACCTCCTCGTGTTCGAGCGTGGTGGAGGCGCCGCGGCGCCGGCCCTGCAGGTGATGGCCGAGCAACTCGGTCGCGACGCGGCGTCGGTGACCGCCCCGAACGGCGGACCGCTGTCGGAGGACCCCGCGTTCGCCGCCAAGCTCACCGACATCCAGGTACGCGCGAAGATCCTCGAGGTGCTCGAATACCGCGCTCTGGCCGCGATGAGTTCCGGCAAGGACCCGGGGTCGATCGCGTCGATGCTGAAGATCCTGGGCACCGAGCTGAGCCAAGAGATCACCACGCTGAGCCTGGAGGCCTCCGGTCCGCACGGTCGCGTCTTCCAGCCCCATGCCACCCGGCCGGGCGGACCGATCTTCCAGTACACGCCGCCCACCGACGGTTACGTCAGCGGCGAGCCGTGGCAGGCCGTCGCACCGCTGCACTACTTCAACGACCGTGCGGGATCGATCTACGCCGGCAGCAACGAAATTCAACGAAACATCCTCGCCAAAGCGGCTCTGGGTCTCTGACGGTCACAGGAGAGAACTGATGGACTTCACACTCACACCCGAACAGCAGTTGCTGTCCGACGGCCTCAACAAGTTCCTCGACGCGCGCTACGACCTGCAGGCCAGCCGCGACGCCGCCAAGGTCGGCGAGGGTTGGCAGCCGAAGATCTGGAAAGCATTCGTCGAGGACCTCGGCGTCGTCGGCGCGAGCCTGCCCGAGGAGATCGGCGGATTCGGTGGCGGCGCAGAAGAACTGATGGTGGTCACCGAGGCCCTCGGCCACGCGCTCGTCGTCGAGCCGTTCGTCGACTCGGTGGTCCTGGGGGCCGGCCTGCTGCACGCCACCGGCAACCCCGCCGCGCTCGCCGCCGCCGGGCGCATCGCCGAGGGTGAGGCGCTCAGCGCACTCGCCGCCCTCGAGGATGGTTCCGGTGGGGTGCTCTCCCGCATCGAGACCAGCGCCGACCGCAACGGCGACGAATGGGTTCTCAACGGCAGCAAGGCAGTCGTGACCACCGCCCCCATCGCCGATTACCTGATCGTCACGGCGCGCACTGCCGGTGAACCGCATGATCCGGCGGGCCTGTCGCTGTTCCTCATCGACCTCGCCGACGGTCTGCCGCAGGGGCTCGAGCTGCACAAGCTGCGGACCATCGACGACCGACAGGCCGCCGACATCACATTCACCGACGTGCGCCTGCCCGCCGACGCCTTGATCGCCGACGACGGCGCGATCGAGATCCTCGAGAAGGCGTGGGACACCGCGATCGCCGCGGTCGTGTCGGAGGCGGTCGGGCTGATGCGCAAGGTCTTCACCGACACCGTCGAGTACTCCAAACAGCGCGAGCAGTTCGGCGTTCCGATCGGGAGCTTCCAGGTGTTGCAGCACCGGATGGTCGACATGCACCTGCAGCTCGAACAGTCGGTGGCCGCACAGTATTTCGCGATCCTGTCCCTCGACTCCGAGCCCGCCGAGCGGGCTGCCGCGGTGTCGGCCGCCAAGGCGACCATCAGCCGCGCCGCCCGCTTCATCGGGCAGAACGCGGTGCAGTTGCACGGCGGTATGGGCATGACCGAAGAGCTGGCCATCGGCCACTACTTCAAACGGCTCACGGCGATCGAGTACGAATTCGGCACTGCCGACGCCCATCTGGCGCGTTTCGCCGCGGCCACCGCACAGATCGACGCCTGACTCCATCGCAGAATCGCCACCTCCCGGTTCCGGTCGGTGGCGATTCTGCGACCGGGCCTCAGCTGTCGGTCCACACCGGTTCACGCTTCTCGAGGAAGGCCGAGATCCCCTCCTGCGCGTCACACGTCATCGCGTTGGTGGCCATGGTCTCGCCCATCTCGTCGTACGCGGCCGCCTCGTCGAGTTCGATCTGACGGTAGAAGGCCTGCTTGCCGATCGACACCGTTCGCGCGCTCGACCCGGCGATCCGCAGGGCGAGTTCTCGGACCGTGCCGGCCAGGTCCGCGTCGTCGGCCACCCCACTCAACAACCCCCACTCGAGGGCGGTCTCGGCGTCGACGACCTCCCCGGTCAACAACATGTGCATCGCCCGCTTGCGGCCGACGGCGCGGGACAGCGCGACCATCGGGGTGGAGCAGAACAGCCCGATCCGCACACCGGGCGTGCTGAATCGGGCGCTGCGGCCGGCGACCGCGAGATCGCATGTCGCGACGAGTTGACAGCCCGCGGCGAACGCCATTCCCGCGACCTCGGCGATGACCGGTTGCCGCACCTCGTGAACGGTCCGCATGAGTTCGGTGCAGGTCGCGAACACCGCTCGCTCGTCGTCTAGGGTCCGGTCGACGAGCTCGCCCAGGTCGTGGCCCGCAGAGAACGCCGGGCCCAGGGCTCGGATCACGATCACCCGCACGCGGGCATCGTCGTCGAAGCCCCGGAGACCGGCCGTGATGGCGCGCATCGTGCTGGTGGACAACGGGTTCCGACGCCGCTCGGCGCCCAGTGTGATCACGCCCACCGGGCCGTCGACCTCGACCGCCACCGCTTCCCCGACCGCCACCGAATCGCTCACCGCCGCCTCACTTTCCTTGTCGCCCGGCGTTCATCATGCCCGGAGAGTTAGGTCACCGGGGGAATACGACACACGGCGGTTGGTTGAGTCTTCTCGTGACGAGTACCGCGCTTTTCGAACCGATGGCCATCCGCGACGTCGAGATCCCCAACCGCATCTGGTTGGCGCCGATGTGTCAGTACAGCTGTTTCGCCGGTGACGGCGTGCCCACCGACTGGCACCTGACCCACCTGGGCGCGCGAGCAGCGGGCGGATTCGGGCTCATACTCACCGAGGCCGCGGCCGTCGTCCCGGAGGGTCGCATCAGCCCGCAGGACGCCGGACTGTGGAACGACGAGCAGGCCGAAGCGTGGCGTCGCATCGTCGACTTCGTGCACGGCCAGGGTTCGGTCATCGGCACCCAGCTCGCACACGCCGGCCGCAAGGCCTCCACCTACGCGCCGTTCGACGACCGCTCCGGGGCCATCGCGCCCGCTGACGGCGGGTGGACGACGGTCGGCCCGTCCGACGTCCCGTTCGAGGGGTTGCCCGCCCCCACCGCGATGACCACCGGCCAGATCGCCGAGGTCGTCGACGCGTTCGTGCAGGCCGCGCGCCGCGCCGACGACGCGGGGTTCGACGTGGTCGAGATCCACGCGGCGCACGGTTACCTGCTGCATCAATTCCTGTCGCCCTTCTCCAATCACCGGACCGATGCCTACGGCGGCGACTTCGAGGGCCGAACCCGACTCACCGTCGAGGTCGTCGACGCGGTCCGCGAGGTGTGGCCCGCGTCCAAGCCGCTGTTCGTGCGCGTCTCGGGCACGGAGTGGACCGACGGCGGTTGGGATGTCGCCGAGTCGGCTCGGCTCGCGAAGCTCCTGTCCGAGCGTGGCGTGGATCTGATCGACGTGTCGTCCGGCGGCAACGTGCTCGCCGACATCCCGATCGGACCCGGCTACCAGGTCGACCTCGCGCGGTCGATCCACCGCGAGTCCGGAGTACCGACCGCAGCCGTCGGCCTCATCACCGAACCCGATCAGGCCGAGAAGGTCGCGGGCGACGACGACATCACGGCCGTGTTCTTCGGCCGCGTCGCACTGCGGGAACCGTCTTGGCCACTGCGTGCCGCGCACGAACTGGGCATCAACCGTCGCGAGGCGCCGTATCCCCCGCAGTACCAGCGCGGTTCGTGGCACTGAGCCGCTGAGGTGTCGTCACGCAGTGCGCGGTGTCACCAGAGCGAGTGACGCCGCGGTCGCCGGTTCGATGATCGACGTCAGTGGGGCGCCGGACTCCACAGCACCGGCGGTCAGCTCCCGGAACCCACCCCACAGGAAGATCGCACGCTGGCGGTCCATCGGGGCCACCCCCGCGGCGGCCATCGTCGGGGTCGAGGTGAGGCCGACGAAGAGTGCGATCCACGCTTCCAATGCCTCGTCTTTGACCGTCTGAGCCGCACTGCCGAGTGCGGGCAGTTCGCGGATCCAACTCAAGGTGAGACCCGGATACCGCTCGCTCGCCGTGACGTACGACGACACCGCCTGTCGCACCTGCTCCTCTATCGGCGCCTGCGCATCGACGCGCCGCGCGATCTCGGCGATCAAGAACTCGTTGGTGACCGTCAGCAGCGCGAAGAAGCACGCCTGCTTGTCGGCGAACTCCTGGTAGAACGACCGCCTCGACGTCCGTGCGACCCGCACGATGTCGGCGACGGTGGTGTCGCGGTATCCCGCCTGGGCGATGCACTCGAGCATCGCCGCGAGCAGCCGATCGCGCGTCGACGCACCCGCCGCCGAGATCGCCCACGGCGCCGGGAGTGGATCGGGCGGGCCCAGTCCAGCATTCACACGTTCGAGCATAGGGCCTTGTCCCGGGTGGTACGTACGCGTACCGTCGCTGGTACGTCCACGTACCAGCGACCCGGAGTGTCGATGCCATGAGCACGCCCATGCTGAGCACCAACGCCGATCTGCCACCCGCCACCAGGATGCCGTCCGCACTCCAGGGCGCGGCCGCAGTCGTGTCCCGCCGACACTTCTTCGCCCGGTTGCATCGACGCCACGGACCCGCGTTCACCGTGCGACTGCCCGTCTTCGGTCCTGCGGTCGTCATCTCCGACGCCACCCTCGCCCGCCGGTTGTTCACCGCCGGAGACCAGGTGAGCAACGTCCAACCCAATCTGGGACGCATACTCGGCGCCGGGTCGATGTTCGCTCTCGAGGGCAACCGGCACCGCGCACGCCGCAAGTTGTTGACCCCGCCCCTGCACGGCAAGCGGATGAAGGCCTACGAACAGATCGTCGTCGACGAGGTCCACGCCGAGACCGCCACCTGGCGGCCCGGCGTGGAGTTCGCCTCGCTCGAACCGATGATGCGGATCACCCTCAACGTCATCCTGCGCGCGGTGTTCGGTGCGGAGGGCGACGACCTCGATCAGCTCCGCCGCATGATCCCGCCGATGGTCACCGTCGGTTCGCGTGCCGCGACCACTCCGGTCCTCCCGCGAATCCTGCGGCCGGTCGACCCCAATCACCGCTTCGCGCGCATGCACACCGAGTACCGGTCCTGTATCGACCGCGTGATCACCAAGGCGCGCAACGACTCCCGACTCGACGAACGCGACGACATCCTGGCCCTCATGCTGCGCAGCCGATACGACGACGGCAGTTCGATGACCGACGACGAGATCGCCGACGAGTTGCTCGCGATGCTCGCGGCCGGCCACGAGACCACCGCCACCACCCTCGCGTGGGCGTTCGAGCGGCTGCGGCGGCATCCCGACGTGCTCGCCGCCCTGGTCGCCGAGGTCGACGAAGGCGGACACGAGTACCGGCATGCGACGATCCTGGAGACCCAGCGAAGCCGTCCGGTCATCGACTTCGCCGGCCGACATGTCGTCGCCGACCAGCTCGAACTGGGCGACTGGCGCATTCCACGCGGTCACAACGTCCTGGTGTCGATAGCACTTCTCCACGACGACAGTCGCGAGTTCGAGCACCCGGAACGCTTCGACCCCACCCGGTTCCTCGGGACCGCGCCCCCACCCGCCTGGCTGCCGTTCGGTGGCGGCACCCGCCGCTGTATCGGCGCCGCGTTCGCGACCATGGAGATGGACGTGGTCCTGCGGACGCTGCTCCGCGAGCACGAACTCCTGACGACGACAGCGCCCGCCGAACGCTGGTTCTCACGCGGCGTGGCGTATGCCCCGTTGCGGGGCGGTCGGATCGCCGTGAAGCGGCGCTGATACTCGCCGTTCGTGGCCCGCACAAGTGACGGGCCACACACTTCTGCTGTGACCTTCCTCATCGAAAGGTCCGAACACCGGTGCCGCTCCGACGCCCCCAAATAGCTGCGATGCGCTGGGCATTCGCCCGCAAGCTAACACCGTTATCCGAGCGTTACCGGGTACCCGCAGGTCACGAACACGACGTGACCTACCCGTTACCAAGCACGTATGGTCGCCCACGGTCCGAGATCAACCGCCCTGCCAACCCCGGGGTGGTGAGGAGGAACGAAGACCATGCGAATGACCAAGACCCACATGACCAAGCTCGTCGCCCGTGCCGCGGTTGTCGGCGCACTGACCGCCGCCCCGTTCGGGATGCTGGCGTCGACCGCGAGCGCGGACAGCGGCAACTGGGACGCCGTCGCACAGTGCGAGAGCGGCGGCAACTGGGCGATCAACACCGGAAACGGCTACTACGGCGGGCTCCAGTTCACGATGAGCACCTGGCAGGCCAACGGCGGTACCGGCAACCCGGCGGACGCCTCTCGCGAGGAGCAGATCCGGGTCGCCGAGAACGTCCTCGCCTCGCAGGGCCCCGGCGCGTGGCCGGTCTGCGGCGCGAACCTCTGACACCGATGACGGCACCCCGTGTGCCGTGACGGCTGAGACAGAACAAGGCCGGCGGGTCCTCATGGACTCGCCGGCCTTGTGCGTCATGAGCTCGCTACGACGCCGAGTCGTCCGGCCCGGCCTCGGTGACCGCGGTGTCCAGTGCGCTCACCGCGATGCCATACGGCAGGAAGCGCACGTTACGACGCGGATCGGTGTTGTTCTTGTTCGCGCGCAGCGCGTCGAGTTCGGTGGCGTAGACCTGCTCGACGCGTGCACCGCCGTCGTCATCGACGACGAAGACCGCCCAGACACCCGACCCGGCCTCGCCGGTGGTCTCCTCGCGAGGCTTCGTCCGAGTCCGTCCACGCGACGCCTCGTCGAAGAACATCGAGAAGGCCGCGGGTCCGGCCTGTCCCTCGAAGAGCTTGCCGAAGACGTCCCGCAGCCCGTCCCCGGCCTCGCGTGCGAAGCGGTCGAAGTCCTCGGGCCCGAAGTTGAACGGCCCTCCGCCGAATCCGTTGTTGTCGGTCATGGTGACACCTCTCTGGCCGAACCCTGGCGGGCGACCTCGTCACCAGTGTCCTCAGGAATCGTCGGCGCCGCCACTCCCCACCTGCGACTGCTGATGACGTTGGTGCAACCGGGCGCGCACGTCGTCGGCCGAGTAGGACTGTCGCTGCCGCTGATCGCGGGCGACCATCACCCCACCCGTGGCCACCCCCACGGCACCGGCAAGACCCAGCCACTTCCACACATTCCTCATGCGGGCAGGATATGTCGCCCGGAACGCACTAGCCTTTGTCCGTGCCCACCAGCAGGAACCTCATCCGCGGAGATCAGGCCGATACCGGGATTCCGTTGTCCGCGGCGCTCGACGCCACGCGTACCGGCGACATCTGGCTCTTCCGTGGCCATTCCGGTCCCGACCGGGCGATCCGCACCCTGACCAACGCACCGGTCAACCACGTCGCGATGGCCGTGTGCATCGACGATCTGCCGCCGCTGCTCTGGCACGCCGAGCTCGGGGACCGCCTGACCGATGTCTGGACGGGCTCGAACCACCGTGGCGTCCAATTGCACGATGCTCGAGAAGCCGTCGAGCAGTGGATGGTTCGCTACAAGCAGGCCTGCTGGTTCCGGCAGCTGACACCCGAGGTCACCCAGGCCCAGGAAGACGAGCTGCTCCGCGTCGTCGCCAGACTCGACGGAACACCGTTCCCCACCACGGCGCGACTCGCCGGCCGCTGGTTCCGCGGCCGGGTTCCCAACTCCACCGACCTGGTGCGCGGCATCCCCTACGTGGATCGCAAGGTGCGAGAGCGCCGCGATCGACGACACGAACGCCGCACATCGGACAGCGAGGGAGCCGTCGGACTCGAAGCCGCCTACTGCGCCGAGGTCGTCGCGATCACGTACCGCGACATGGGCATTCTCGATGCGTCCAAGGACTCCAACTGGTTCGACCCGGGCCGATTCTGGAGCGGCGACCGCCTCCCGTTGCGGGCCCCGCACGACCTCACCACCGAGATCCCCGTTCACCTGGACTGATCGGTGGGCAGCGTCAGCCAGACCGCCGCCCCGGACCGAATGCCCGCAGCGTCGCATCCACGAGCTGGTCGGCGTAATCGACGGTCAACGGGCCACTGCGGTGCAACCATCGCTGGAAGAGCGGGGCGTACAGGAATTCGAGGACGACGTCCAGGTCGGCGTCCGGATCCAGTTGGCCGTCTCGCTGCGCACTACGTAGCCGCGCCTTCTTCGCCTCGTCCAGCGGCTGGGCGAGTTTGTCCCGATACTCGGCCGCGAGTTCGGCGTCGTTGACGACCTCGGCGTTCACCGCACGGATGAGACGGTCGAAGGACGGATCGGCGAACTCGTCCACGGTGGCCCGCAGAACCGTTTTGAGATCGGCCTCGAGGTCCCCGGTGTCCGGCAGCTCGACCGCCTGCCCGTCGACGCCCTCGCTCAGATCGAGCACGGCAGCGAACACGACGGCGCTCTTCGACGACCAGCGCCGATAGATCGTCTGCTTGCCGACGCCGGCACGCGCGGCGATCGCCTCCATGGTGACCTTGCCGTAGGGCTCGTCGGCGACGAGTGCCCGGGTGGCCTCGAGGATCGCCTCCCTGGATCGCGCCCTGCGTCGCGAGTGGTCCGGCCCCCTGTTGTCTGACACCGCCACAGACTACCCGAAACGAGACGGTTCGTATTGACGGACCGCCGATGCCCGTCTAGCCTGCTACCGAGACGATACGTTCCGTTTATGAAGGGTGGATGACGATGACAACCCCACGAGCTTGGTTCATCACCGGAGCGACGCGCGGTCTGGGACGCGCATTCACCGAGGCAGTCCTCGATACGGGCGAGCGCGTGATCGCCGCAGCGCGCGACGTCGAGTCACTCGGACCACTGGCGGAGCAGCACCCGGGACGGCTGGTGCCTCTGGCGCTGGACGTCACCGACCGCGCCGCCGTGTTCGCCGCAGTCGACCGGGCGGTGTCGGAGTTCGGCCGGCTGGACGTGGTCGTCAACAATGCCGGCGGAATGCTGTACGGCATGGTCGAGGAAGCCACCGAATCACAGGTCCGGGCACACCTCGACCTCAACTTCTTCGGCGCGGTCTGGGTTGCGCAGGCGGTGGTCCCCCACCTCCGCGCCGGCGGCGGCGGACGCCTCCTGCAGGTGACGTCGATGGGCAGCGGAGGGGGTATGGCCACGGTCGGCTTCTACGGAGCGGGCAAGGCCGCGCTCGATTCGGTCAGCGAAGCCCTGGCCATGGAGGTGGAACAGTTCGGCATCAAGGTCACCGTTGTTCAGATGGGTGGCTACGACACGAGCCTGTTCACGACCGGGACGACGATGACCGATCCGCTTCCGCAGTATCAGGACCTGCGCACCGAGATGACAGCGATGTGGGGCGACGCCACATCGCCCGCGGCGTCCACCGCCGCACCCGCGATGCTCGAGCTCGCCTCGCTCCCCGACCCTCCGCGCCGCCTGATTCTCGGGAGTCAGTCCTTCGACCAGGTCCACGAGATGAACCGAGCACGTGAGGACTACTACCGGACGTGGGAACACCTCAGCCGGATGGCTCCCGGCTGAGAGCTTCGGGGCATTCCGGAACTAGATCGTCATCGCCTCGCGCACAGCCGTTTCCGCGGCCGCCCCACCCTCACCCGACGACGTGACGCGTCCACTCTCGAGCACGTAGTACTGCTGTGCGGCCTCGAGGGCGAAACCGATGTGCTGTTCGACGAGGAGGACGCCCAGACCGCCGCGCCGGGTGAGTGTGGTGATCGTCTGTTCGATCTCGGCGACCACCGACGGCTGGATTCCTTCGGTCGGTTCGTCGAGGATCAGCATCCGCGGCTCGGTGATCAGTGCCCGCGCGATGGCGAGTTGCTGCCGCTGGCCACCCGACAACAACCCGGCCCGACGCCCGAGCAGTTCCTTCAGCGCCGGGAACATGTCCAGCATCTCGGCGATGAGTTCCTTGCCGCGTTTGCGGCCGTCGGCGACGACCTGCAGGTTCTCGGCGGTGGTCAGGTGGCCGAAGCTCTGCTGGCCCTGCGGCACATAGGCGATGCCGTGGGCGACGCGCGCACTCGGCCGGGCCCGGGTGATGTCGACGTCGTCGAAGGTGATCGTTCCGTTGGTGGTCTTCACCAGACCGACGGCCGCGCGCAGGAGCGTGGTCTTGCCCGCGCCGTTGTGCCCCATCACGGCGACGACACCGTCGGTGGGCACCTCGATGTCGACGCCGTGGATCACTTCGGTGCGCCCGTAACCGGCATGAATCCCGGACAGTTTCAGCATGTCTGGCCCCTCTCCTGCGTCGTGGGCGCCGGCGCGCCGTCGAGCGGACCGTCGGCCTCTCCCGCGATCTCCTCGAGTTCCTCGCCACCGGCGGCGGTCCCCAGATACACCTCTTGAACCTTTGGATTGGCCTGCACCTCGGCGACCGTCCCCTCGGCCAGCACCCGCCCGCGCGCGAGCACCGTCACCGAGGTCGCGAACGAGCGCATGAAGTCCATGTCGTGTTCGACGACGACCACCGTGCGCTCACCGCCGATGCGCCGCAACAGGTTCCCGGTCTCCTCCCGCTCCTCGTGGCTCATACCCGCGACCGGTTCGTCGAGCAGCAGCACGGAGGCGTTCTGCACCAGCAGCATCCCGATCTCCAGCCACTGCTTCTGACCGTGGGCCAGCACGCCGGCAGGCGTGTCCCGCAGATCCTGCAGGCCGATGGTCTCGAGCGCCTCGGCGATCGAGTCCGGCACCTGGGTGGGACGTCGCCGCAGCATCGTCCACACCGAACGCCCGGCACCCGCCGCGATGTCGAGGTTCTGCAGGACACTCAGTTCCTCGAAGACGCTCGCGGTCTGGAAGGTTCGGCCGACGCCCAGACGCGCGATCTGGTGCACTTTCTTGCCGACGAGTTCCACACCCGACTTCTGGATGGAACCGGTCGGTTTCACCAGACCGGTGATGGCGTCGATGATGGTGGTCTTGCCGGCACCGTTGGGTCCGATCAGGAAGCGCAGATCACCCTGCAGCAGAGTCAGATCGACATCGGACACCGCCTTGAAGCCATCGAATTCGACGCTGAGTCCACGCACCTGGAGGTAGTCGCTGCCCATGCCGGCGTTGCCGCCGGCGATCGGTGAGTGGTCGATGATCGTCGACGACCCGTGTTCGCTCATGATGAGACCCCTACCTTGCTCGCTGCGTGCTCGTCGATGTCTCCGGTCGGCGACAGATCGGCGGGTTTCTTCTTGCGCCACTTGATGATCGCGCCGATGCCGGCCAGTCCCGCCGGGAAGAAGCCGACGACGACGATGAACAGGATGCCCTGCGCATACGTCCACCCGGACGGGAAGTTCTCGGACAGGCTCGTCTGCGCCCACGCCACCGCGATGGCACCCAGAACCGGTCCGAGCAGGGTCGTGCGACCGCCGATCGCCACCCCGATGAGGAAGGCGATCGAGGGCACGATCCCGACATCGGCGGGAGAGATGATGCCGACGATGGGGACGAACATCGCGCCCGCGATGCTCGCGAAGAGCGCGGCGATCGCATACGCGACGACCTTGACGTTGGCCGGGTCGTAACCGAGGAAGCGCACCCGCTCCTCTTGATCGCGAACGGCGACGAGGAGCTCGCCGTACCGGCTGTACATCAATTGCCGGGTGATCGCGACGACGGCGAGGAGGATGGCCGCGGTGATGAAGAACAGCAGCTGACGGTTCACCGGATCGTTGAGCGCCAGCCCGAAGAAGCTCCGGAAACGGTTGAGCCCGTTGCTGCCTCCGGTCGTCTGCTGACCGATCAGCAGAATGGCGAAGGCCGCGGCGAGCGCCTGCGACAGGATCGCGAAGTACGCGCCCTTGACCCGCCGCTTGAACACACCGAGACCGAGCAGGATCGCCAGCAGCGTCGGCACCAGAACGATGCCGAGGATCGTCACCAGCGGCGACGCGAATGGCTGCCAGTATCCCGGCAACTCCCGGATACCGGCGATCTGCATGAAATCGGGCACATCGTCGCCGCGCAGCTCGGCGTCGGAGATCTTCAGATGCATCGCCATGATGTAGGCGCCGAGACCGAAGTAGACGCCCTGCCCGAGGGTGAGCATCCCGCCGCGACCCCACGCCAGGCCGATGCCGACCGCCACGATGCCGAAGCAGAGGAACTTGCCGAGCAGATTGAGACGGAAATCCGAGAGGACCGCGGGGGCGACCCCGAACAGCAGGATCGCGGCAACCGCGAAACCCGCCCAGACCCTCCACGAACCGCTGAAATAGTCCTTCACACGAGACTCCTCGACTGGACCGTGAACAGACCCTGCGGCCGGATCTGCAGGAAGATCACGATGATGACGAACACGGCGACCTTGGCCACCGATGCCGTCGTGTTGTATTCGATGAACGAGTTCAGGACGCCCAGGGCGATGGCCGCGATGACCGCGCCCTTGATCTGGCCGAGACCGCCGATGACCACCACGAGGAACGCATCGATCAGATACGTCATCCCGGTGTTGGAGCTGGTCGAGCCGATCAGCGTCAGAGCCACCCCGGCCACGCCGGCGAGGCCCGAACCGATGAAGAACGTCGTGATGTCGGTGCTGCGGCTGGAGATTCCGCTCGTCTCGGCCAGATCTCGATGCTGGACGACCGCACGGATGCGCCGGCCCATCGACGTGTACTTCATGATGACCGCGATGGCGGTGACGGCGACCACCGCGAGCAGCATGATGAACAGTCGTGTCTTGGGGACCACCGCACCGAGGATGTCGACGCCCCCGGACAACCATGACGGCGCGACCACGTCGACTGCGGGTGCACCGAAGATGTCACGGGCGAGCTGTTGCAGGATCAGTCCGACACCGAAGGTCACCAGCAAGGTGTCCAACGGCCGGTCGTACATCCGTTTGATCAGTGTCACCTCGAGGAGCACGCCCATCAGGCCGCCGACGAGGAATCCGATCACCAACGAGACGATCAGCGACACACCAGCATTGGAGACCAGGTACTCCTGCACCGAGTAGGCGGTGTATGAGCCGGCCATGATGAACGACCCGTGGGCCATGTTGATGACGCCCATCTGACCGAAGGTCAACGACAGGCCGAGAGCTGCCAGCAGCAGAATCGAACCGAGACTGAGCCCGGTGAAGAGCTGTCCGATGACGGTTTCCACGTGACTATCCGTTCGTCGGCGGCGGGTGCCGCGTTCGCCAGGGGGTGGTCCGTGTACGACCCGCCCCGCGTCGTGGACGCGGGACGGGTCGTCACGCGGGATCAGGTGCGCAGGGTCAGCTGCTGAGACCCTCGGCCCACGGGTAGGACTTCAGGAAGGGGTCCGGCTCGATCGGCTGACCCGAATCCCACACCGTGTAGATGAGTCCGTCGCCGCGGATCTCACCGATGCGGGCGGTCTTGGTGATGTGGTTGTTCTCGCCATCGATGGTCACGAGACCCTCGGGGGCGTCGAAAGTGACTCCGCCGGCGGCCTTCTGGATGTCGGCCACGGCGAACGAGTTGGCCTTCTCGACCGAGTTCTTCCACAGATACACCGACACGTAGGCGGCCTCCATCGGGTCGGAGGTCGGCTTGTTGGCGCCGTAGGCGGCCTTGTAGTCACGGACGAACGACACGTTCGCCGGGTTGTCGATGGTCTGGTAGTAGTCCCACGCGACCAGCTGGCCCTCGATGTTGTCCACGCCGATACCACCGACCTCTTCCTCCGCGATCGACACCGACACCACCGGCATCGCCTGCGGGGTCAGGCCGACGTTCTTGTACTCGCGGAAGAATGCGACGTTGGAATCGCCGTTGAGAGTGCTGAACACGGCATCGGCGTCAGCGGCCCGGACCTTGTTGACGATGGTCGAGAAGTCGGTCGAGCCGAGCGGGGTGTAATCCTCGCCCTTGATCTCGATGCCGTTGGCCTCGGCGTACGCCTTGATCACCCGGTTCGCGGTCTGCGGGAACACATAGTCGCTGCCCACGAGATACAGGGACTTGACGCCCTTTTCCTTCAGGTACTCCAGGGCCGGGACGATCTGCTGATTGGTGGTGGCGCCGGTGTAGAAGATGTTCGGCGAGGATTCGAGACCCTCGTACTGCACCGGGTAGTAGAGCAACGAATTGTTGTCCTCGAAGACCGGCAGCATGGCCTTGCGGCTCGAGGACGTCCAGCCGCCGAACACGGCCGCGACGCAGTCGCTCGAGATGAGCTTCTCTGCCTTCTCGGCGAAGATCGTCGGCTCGGAAGCACCGTCCTCACCGACGAGGGTGATCTGTTTGCCCAGCACGCCGCCGTCGTCGTTGATCTGGTCCACGGCGAGCTTGATGGAGTCGCGCACCGTGACCTCCGAGATGGCCATCGTGCCCGACAAGGAGTTCAGCGAACCGACTTTCACGGTGTTGCCCGAGGTGTCGACACAGGATTGTGCGGTCGACGCCGACTCGTCGCCGGCCGAGCTGCCGCACGCGGTCATGACCAGGGCGACCGCGGAAAGCGCCGCGGGGATGAGGATGCCGTACCGCCTACGGCGCGAGGTCGAGGGTGCAGGCGGAGTTGTGTCCCCCGGGGGCGGGGCGGACGGCAACGAAACAGACGGCATCGGAAGCCTTTCTCACTACGTCTCAGGTCGACTCTGGTGGGGCCACGACGAGCACGCGGCACGACGCCGCGCGACCCCCCGATGAGATACGCGTCGCAACATGTTTGCGATCTTGCGTATGGGGGGTAAACGTATTGTGACTTTGTTACGCCGGCATGACGAGAGATGAAATCGGTGTTTCCGCTTTCAGGAGACTCTCAGCCCCGGCGCATGGACGAATACCGTTGCCGTCATTGACGTTTGAGACACGTGCGCTTGACACCTCCGCCCGAGGTGGGCTAGTGGGCGAACGAGGCCTCGATCTCGGCCCGCGTCCGCTCGGGGTCGGAACCGAGCTCGTATCGCGGAAGGGTGTGCGGCACATCCGTTCCCTGCGCCACTCGGCGGCGCGCGGCCGCGAACTCCGGCGCCTCCCCCATCGTCAGATGCGCGGAGTTGATGATGCTCCACACCATGCTCCGGCGGACACGACGCTCGACCGGGTTCGGGGCCCGATACATGATCAGTTGTTTCGCCCAGCGCGGCATGGTGTCTCGGATCGCCCAGTCCACCGCCCCCTGCGCCGGATTCTGCACGTTGCCACCGGTGGCCATCGCGTTGCCATGTGTCAGAGCGAGTTTCGGGAGGTACTCCTCTAGGCAGGCGAGGGTATCCGCTTTGGTCGTCGGCAGGTCGGTGCCGCCGAGTGCATGCCCGACGCGGACGAATTCCGCGTAGTAGCCGTCGAGTTCCGCACCGCGCAGTGGCCTCGGGTGGTAGATCTCGTGAGCCGTGGCGATACCCCAGACCACTGTCGCGTAGTTCCACCGCAGCCAGGCCGGGTCGTCGGCGTCGTAGGCGGCGCCGTCGGGCCGTACCCCCTTGATGGTGTGATGCATCACGCGCACGGTGCGCGCGAGCCGCTCGGCCGTCTCCGTGGAGCCGTACGCAGTGCCCATGAAGAACGCGAGCGAGTGGCCGAGGCGGGTCATGGCCCCGTCGGGGTCGATGGACAGTGTCGGGGTGCCGTCCTCGCGGCGCCGGACCAGACGAGAGTGCTGGACCCCCATCCAGAAGATGCTGGGATCCAGGCGCTCCAGGTATGACGCGCACTGCAGTCCGAAGATCAAAGCGGGAGTGTGTGAATGAACGTACCAGGTGGCGCTGTCCGGCCCGAACCAACCGGGGTCGCCTTCCGGGTTCTCGAATTCCATTCCGCGGAAGAACTTCGCCCGGACGTTCTCGTCGAACTTGCCGTTGAGCCACGAACCCACGAACTCATGCGGCAGGGTCAGCGGAACCCATTCGGTGGACGGGAGTCGTACGGGGGCCAGGGACACGGTCATCGACGGTCCTTCCGAGAAGCGGGCGTGTGGTCACGGTCGTACCCAGAATAGACCTCTGGACACGGGCGTGACCAGACCTGGAGTCGAGGGGCGGGCCGCACTATGGTGGAGCGATGTCTGTACCGACCCGATGGGCCGGCGTCCCGCTCGCCGTACGCCGCGCCGAACGACGCGCCGACCTGATCGCGGCGGCCTTCGACATCTTCGGCGGCGAGGGCACCGAGGCCGACCTGTCGGTCCGGTCGGTCTGCCGGCACTGCGGGTTCAACACGCGGTACTTCTACGAGAGTTTCGCCGACATCGACGAGCTGCTCGGCGCGCTCTACGACGCCACCGCAGCCGACCTCGGTTCCGTGGTCGAGTCGGCCCTGATCGACGCAGGCCCCTCGGTGCGGGCACGTACCAGAGCAGGCATCCGCGCGGTGCTCGGCCACGCCTCGGCAGACCCTCGCCGTGGACGGATTCTCTTCACCGCTGCCGTCACAAATCCCGTTCTCGCACAACGCCGCGCAACGACCCAGGACATGCTCCGCGAGCTGGCCTTCGCCGAGGCGGACACACGCGACGCCGACCCGCTGACCGGGCGGGTCCGCGCCGCGATCTTCACCGGGGCGATGGCCGAACTGGCTCGCCAGTACCTCGCCGGTGACCTCGGCGACGATCTCGAACGCGTCATCGACGAGGCTCTCGCGACCCTCCTCCCCGCCGGGATCTCGTAGCGATAATGTGCGCCACATGCGCACTGCTGCTACGGATTCCGGGCGCCGACCCTGCGTAGCGCGCGGATCGGTTCGGGACCCATCCCCCGGTCGAGGGCGCGGATCATCACGAGGCACCCGAGGCCCGACAGAACCAACCCGGTGGCGAAGACCGCGGGAAAACCGAACAGATCGCCGACGACTCCCGCGGCAAACCCGGCTGCACCTTGCACGCCGACCACCGCGCACGCGAACAACGTGTAATCGCTGCCCTCATGATCCTTCTGGCACGCATCCATCATCAGCGTGAACACGGCCACCGTCGCCGCCCCGCCCAGGATGTGTTCGGCCAGGCTGGCGGTGACCACCAGCCAGAAGCCGCCCACGCCCAGCGATGCGACCAGATACAGTCCGAGGCTCAGGGTCTGGGTGACGCCGCCGACGAGCAGCGCGTGCCGACGACCGTAGGTGTAGGCGAGCCACCCGCCGAGGGCCGCCCCGCCGAGGGCCCCCACCGATGACAGTGCGCCCTCGATGAGCGCGATCTGCCCCAGCGTGAGCCCGATATCGGACATGAACGGGCCGACCAGCGCCGACGCCATCGAGTTCCCGAACTTGAACGCACCGACGACGAGGATGAAGACCAGCACGCCGGGCCGGCGCAGGCGTGCGACCCATCCGGTGAGCAGTAGCCCGGGCGCCACCGGCTTCGACGACACGTCGGCCGGCGCCGGCCGCGCCTCCCGCGCGAGGAACCACACCCCGGCGGTGACCGCGAACAACAACACCGACATCACGACGAACAGGGCACGCCACCCGGCGAGGGAGAACAGCCAGAGAAGCCCGCCACCCCCGGCGATAATGCCGATTCGGTACGCGCCGACCTGGATTCCGTTGCCCAGGCCACGCTGCCGCGGCTCGAGCATCGACACGGCGAGCCCGTCGGTCGCGATGTCCTGCGTCGCCGAGAGCAGATTGATGACCGCGATGCCCACCAGCAACCAGACCAGGGTCCCGGACAGGTCGAGGCACGCCAGGACGAGAGCCACCGCTGCCGACGACAACTGGAGCGTGAGCAACCAGCGGCGTCGGGTGCCGTAGGCATCGACGTAGGGCGCCCACAGGAACTTCAGGCCCCAGGGCGCGAACAGCAGTCCGTAGACACTGATCTGGGTCAGCGAGTAACCCTCCTCGCGGAGGATGACGGGTATCGCCTGACTGAAGAACCCGTAGGGCAGACCCTGCGCGAAGTACAAGACGGTCAACAGCACCAGGGTGCCGACAACGAGCCGGCCGGGGCGCGGAGTCGATATCGACGGCGGACTCGACATGGGTGCCATCATGCCGGACGCGGTGCCGGTGAGCCGGCCCAGATCCGTTCGCGCTCGGAGCCAGAAGCCTTCAAGAGGACCGGGCGACGTGTGCGGCGATGCCGTCCAGGATGAGCCGCAGTCCGAAGTCCTCGTCGACCGGTTGAGAACGAGGGGAGCCCAGAGCCGCGACCGTGCAAGGGAACCGGGCGGGATCGGCGAGGTTCGTCAATATCTGCTCGAAGTACGACGCCGCGGTGTGGTCGTCACCGTTCTCATTCTCACCGTCATGGTCATCACCATCGTCTCGGAGTTCGACGCTGCGACGATGCTCGATCTCCACCCGGCTAGCCGACAATGCGTACTGCGCAAGCAGTCCGACGATCTCGAACCGGTCGTCGCCGGGCAGGTTGAATTCATCGAGGATCTCGAAAGCCGCCTCGATCCAGGCCATCCGATTCGGTCCGGGAACCGCACTGGTGAGGGGAAGGTCCAGGTACCAGGGGCGCTCCACGATGCCGTCGATCTGCGCACGAGTCCACGCCACCAGGTCGTCTCGCCACCTGCCGGTGCGCGGCGGGAGGATCAGGGCACCGGTCGCGGTGTCGAGCATCAGGAGTAGCAACTGATTCTTGCCCGACACATGGCGATACAACGCCATCGACGAACATCCGAGCGCCTCGCCGATGCGAGCCATCGAGACCGCGTCGAGGCCCTCGGCGTCGGCGATCCCGATGGCGGCGTCGACGATGCGGTCGAGACTGAGCGCCGGCTTTGGTCCACGACGGCCTTCCCGTGCACCCGTCCACAGTCGTTTCAGCGTGTCCTCGGAACTCACGGCACCATCATCTCCTTTCCCGAACCTTGCCTAAGCACAGAACTGCGTTTAGTGTACGCAGTTACTTGCCTAAACAGTTTTTCCAGTACACAGATTGGATCTCCCATGCCCATCAGCGCCCGCACCGCCGCTCCTTCCGTCGAAGCCGTCGGCCTTGTCAAATCGCTGGGGAGCGGGGACAGCCGAGTGCCCGTTCTCTGTGGACTCGACCTCGAAGTCGGCGCCGGCGAGGTCGTCGCCCTCCTCGGCCCCAACGGGGCAGGCAAGACCACCACGGTCCGCATCCTGTCCACACTCACCCGACCCGATGGCGGGACCGCGCGCGTCGGCGGCTTCGATGTCGCCACCCAGCGCCGGCGTGTGCGCGAGATCATAAGTCTCACAGGGCAGTATGCTGCCGTTGACGACAAGCTCACCGCTCGCGAGAACCTCACAATGATGGGGCGTCTGGCCCACCATCGCCGGCGGACCGTCGATGACCGGGTCGACGAACTCCTGATAGCGTTCGATCTCAGCGACGCCGCCGACCGGCTGGTGACGACCTACTCCGGGGGCATGCGCCGGCGTCTCGATCTCGCTGCCGGACTGCTCAATCGGCCGGTGGTGCTCTTCCTCGACGAGCCGACCACCGGCCTGGACCCGCGGAGTCGTCAGATGCTGTGGCAGGTCATCGACGATGTGGTTGCCCAGGGAACCGCAGTGTTGCTGACCACGCAGTACCTCGAGGAAGCAGACCGCCTGGCCGACCGCGTGGCCCTGATCAGCGGCGGGCGGATCGGGACCACCGGCACGCCGGAAGACCTGAAACACCAGGTCGGCGAGGCCGCACTCGAGTTCGTCGTGCCGACCGCAGCCGATGCGACGGCACTGGCCCGCCACCTCAACGGCTTGGGGCCCTCGGTCCAGGCGACCACCGTTCGCGTGCCGACCGACCGTTCGTTGTCCCACACGCGGGCGGTCCTCGACGCCGTAGAACATTCCACGGTCACCGTCGACACCTGGGAATTACGTTCTCCCACACTGGACGACGTGTTCCTGGCGTCGACCGGCCGGCCGGCGGTTCCGGCGACCGGCGAGGAGGTCGCGGCATGAGCGCCGACGCCCCCGCAGTCCACGACGCGTCGTCGAGACGGCTTCGGTACCTCCGTATCGACGCGACCACGATGTTCTCGCGGTCGTTGCGCATGATGAGTCGCGATCCCGACGAGTTGCTCCTCGCCCTCATCCTGCCGATCGCCATCATGCTGATGTTCGTCTACGTGTTCGGCGGCGCCATGTCCGTGGGCACGGATTACATCACCTATGCAACCCCGGGAGTCATCCTGCTGTGCGCGGGTTACGGCGCGTCCAACACCGCCCTGGCCGTGGCCACCGACATGAACGGCGGAATCATCGACCGCTTCCGGTCGATGCCGATCGTCGGAGCGACCGTGGTGTTCGGACATGTCGCGGCCAGTGTGGTGAAGAACTCCGTGTCCACCGCGGTCGTCCTGATCGTCGCGGTGGCCATCGGCTTTCGGCCCTCGGCATCGCTTGCCGACTGGCTCGCTGCTGCCGGGATCGTCCTCGCCTACGTTCTGGCGGTCACCTGCCTCGCCGCATTCATCGGGGTGTCGGTACGAACACCCGCCGCGGCAGGCGGTCTCGGCTTCGTCATGCTCTTCCTGCCCTATGTATCGAGCGCATTCGTGCCACCAGAGACGATGCCGGCGTGGCTGCGCGGCTTCGCCGAGACGCAACCGATCACCCCGATCATCGAATCGATACGGGCCCTGCTCGTCGGTGTGGGCACCGGCGGGTCACCTGTGCACGACCTGGGGTCGCAGTCTGTAACCGGACTCGCCTGGTGCGCGGCGATCACCTTGGCATCACTGGCCGCGGCCGCTTGTGCCTTCTCCCGAAAAGGACGGTGAGTCGAGGAAGGCGACCGGTCAGCCGTTCGCGCGTCGCGTGAACGGAGCCGCCGACTTCCGGGGCGATGCGCCGGGCCGGGGGCGGTATCCGCTCACGATGGACATCCGGTTGAACGCGTTGATGGTCACCGCAGCCCAGATCAGGACCGCCGTCTGTTCGGTGTCGAGGATGTCGGTCGCCCGGTCGTACGCCATGTCGGCGGCGTCGTGCGCGGGCAGCTCGGTGACCAGCTCGGCGATCTCCAGGGCCGCCTGTTCGACGTCGTCGAACAGGTCCGGCGCATCGCGCCATCCGGCGATGACGTCGATCTGCTGTGTCGTCAGGCCCGCGGAACGTCCGAGTTCTGCATGAAGATCCATGCAGAAGGCGCAGCGGTTGATCTGCGAGCACCGCAGGTTCACCAACTCGATGAGGGACCGGCTCAACCCGATCGACTCGGCGGCCGCGGCGACCTCGGTCGACACCGCGATCAGCTTCCGGTAGACCTGCGGTGTGGTCTTGTCGATTCGCACCCGTTGCGCAGGCATGGCCCAACAGTAGCCGTCGGCGGTCGCCGGTCCACGAGCCGCACACCCCGCTCACACGAAATCCTCACCCCGTCTGCGTACGACTACTCATCCCCTTCGGGCCGCGGTCGGTCATCGTCGGACCATGACCTCTCCCAGCAGCATGTTCGGCGGCGACCCGAGTACTGCCACGCTTGCCCGGATCTCCACCGAGTTCGATGCCATCGCTCGTCAGATGTCCACTGTGTCAGCCGAATTCGCGGAACTTCGACGCCTCGCCGCCTCACCGGACGGGCCGGCTCGCGACACCGCCGCCGAGCCGCCCCGACCGACGCCACAGACAGCGGCTCCCGGCTTCACCCCGCCGACGGTGGCGTCGCCTCCCCCCGCGTCGAACCACCCGCACGGGGCGCCATCCCGACCATGGGCACCGTCGGCGCCACCGTTCTCACCACCCCACCGACCACCGGCCGCTCCCCCGCTGCCGCCGGGCGCCGTCGTGCCCCCGATGGCCGGTCCGGCGCCCATGCCCGGCCCGCCGAACACGTCATACCGACCACCGGTGTCGCCGGTGATCCCGCCGCCGCGGCCGGCCGGACCGTCGATGTCCGAGCGGATCGGCGCAGCGGCCGAACGCGGGCTGATCGGCAAGATCCTCGCGACCGCGGGCGTCGGTGTGACCCTCATCGGTGTCGCCTTGCTCCTTGTGCTGGCCGCTCAGGCCGGAATCCTGCGCCCGGAGTTCCGCGTCGCCGGCGGGGCCGTCCTCGCGGCCGGACTCGTCGCCGGCGGGATGTGGCTGCGCGGGCGGACCGACGGCCGAATCGGCGCCATCGCCCTGACCGCCACCGGCATCGCCGCCGGGTACCTCGATGTCCTGGCGGCGACCAAGATCTACGAATGGCTACCGATCGTCCCCGGTCTCGGTGCCGCCGGGCTCGTCGCCGCCGGCGGCCTCGTCCTCGCCCACCGTTGGCGCAGCGAACATCTCGGGCTGCTGGTGGTGGTCCCGCTGATCGTCCTGGCCCCGGTACTCACCGGCGGGCTGGACACGACCCTCATCGCGTTCATGGTGGTGCTCAGCGCCGCATCGGCCTGGGCCCAGCTGGGCCGTGACTGGATCTGGCTGCACGCCGTGCGCCTGGCCGCGCCCACGATCCCGCTCACCCTCGTCGGCCTCCTCGGCCTGGTCGGGTGGAATGCGCCCGGGAGCTCCGACCCGGTCTTCGCAACCGCGGTCGCCGTGGTCGTCGTCCTCGGTGTCGGCGGTGCGCTGCTCTCCATGCCCACCACCAGGTTCCGCGAAGTACTAGCGGGGCTCGCGAGTGCGACGACCGTCCCCGCACTGTTCGCCGGGTCGGCGATGCACCTGCCGGGCGCGGTCATCCTGCAGGTCTCGGTCGCCCTCGCGTTCATCGGCACCGTGCTGATCGGTGCGGCGCTCTCACGCAGGGGCACTCGACGGGTTCCCGACTCGGTCGCCCAGATCTGGTCTGCCACCGCACTTCTCCTGCTGTTCGTCGCGGTGCTCGTGAGCTTCGACGGGACGGTGGCGATGGCGGTGCTGCTGGGGCTGGCCACAGTGACCGGTCTTGTCGCCCGGACGTCGTCGACGATGTCACGGGTGCTTCTCGTCGGCAGCTCGGTCATCTGGGCGATCGGTGTCGCGGCCCTTCTCGACGCTGCGCCACCGTACGTTCTCGCCGACGCCGATCTGATCCAACGCGATGCCGACCTCGGAATCGTCGTCGCCAGCGTGTTCGCGGCTTCCGGAGCGCTCGTCCTGGCTGCGGGCTGGGCCCGGATCACCGACCAGAACCTCTCGCGCGCAGCTCACATCGCGGCCGGGATGGTCGTCGTGTTCTCGCTCACCGTGATCAGCGTGACCGCCGGCGTCCTGATCGGTGGCCCCGACGGATTCCTGGCCGGGCACGTCGTGGCGACCACCTGCTGGATGGCCCTTGCCGGCGCGGCGCTCGCCCATGCCCGGCGGCGCAGCGGCGCTGCCCGCACCGCCGCTGTCACCGGTGGGCTGGTCCTCGTCGCCGCGGCGATCGCCAAGCTGTTCCTCTTCGACCTGGCCACCCTCGACGGCATCTTCCGCGTCGTCGTGTTCATCGTGACCGGGCTCATCCTCCTCGGCCTCGGCGCCTGGTATGCCCGCGCCCTGCAGGACGATCCGCCGGAGACGGGTTCGGCACCCACAGTCTGAACTCGCCGATCCGTATGACCCTGTATCCGCGGCGCTGCGGGCACAGGGTCATACGGAGTCGATGAGCTACGTGGTCGTGCGGACCGGCACCGCCACGTCGACCTCGGTCGTCTCGTCGTGCGAGGCGGGGCGACGATCGGGTGCGGTCCGTGCGTGCGTCAGGTACAGCGTCAGACCGACGAACGTCAGACCGCCGACGAGATTGCCGATCACAGTGGGGATCTCGTTCCACACCAGATAGTCGGCGATCGAGAAGTCACCACCCAGCATGAGTCCTGACGGGAAGAGGAACATGTTGACGATGGAATGCTCAAAGCCCATGTAGAAGAACAGCATGACGGGCATCCACATCGCGATCACCTTGCCCGGCAACGACGTCGACATCATCGCCCCGACCACACCGGTCGACACCATCCAGTTGCACAGCACCCCGCGGATGAACAGCGTCAGCATTCCGGCCGCTCCGTGCTCGGCGTAGCCGACGGTGCGGCTGTGCCCGATCTCCCCGAGCTGGCGTCCCACCTCATCGGGACCGACGCTGAACCCGTAGGTGAGGATCACCGCCATCATCACCGCGACCAGGATCGCCCCGAGGAGGTTGCCGATGAACACCAGACCGAAGTTGCGGAGCATGGACTTGACGGTGACGCCCCGGCGTCTGTCGATCAGCGCCAGCGGGACGAGGGTGAACACTCCGGTCAGCAGGTCGAAACCCATCAGGTAGAGCAACACGAATCCGACGGGGAACAGTAGCGCGCCGAGCAGCGGCTCCCCCGTCCGGACGGTCACCGTCACGGCGAACGCAGCGGCGAGGGCCAGGATCGCTCCCGCCATGAACGCCCGGATCAGGGTGTCGCGGGTCGACAGGAACACCTTCGCCTCGCCGGCGTCGATCATCTTCACCGCGAATTCAGACGGCTTCACATAGGACATGTGGTTCTCCTCGAACTCCTCAGTAGTCGCCCCATGGAAGCGGGGCCACATGTCCGCACGGTGTCATCGGCGAGTCATCGTGTTACACCGGCCTCACTTCCCGAACCGTGACATGTGAAGTGTGCCCGGCACACACCAGCGGTGGCCCGCAGCACCATTCGTGGGAATACTGACCGATGGCGCCGCGCCCGCACGACGTTCCGCGCCCGGCACGTCACCGCCAGCCGGCACCGTTTCACGTCCCACCACCGCGAGGAGAACACGATGACCACCCCGATCATGCCGAAATCCGAAGCCGCGGAACTGATCAACTCGGCGCGCATCCGCCAGGGGCTCACCTGGGCGAGCATCGCCGACACGATCGACGCGCCGCTCGTGTGGACGGTGGCGGCCCTGCTGGGCAAGCACCCGGTTCCCCCGGCGAAGGCCGCCACGGTGGTCGAACTCCTCGGCCTCGGGGAGGGTGTCGCGGAAAGCCTGCGGTTGCAGCCCACCCGGACACCTGACGAGGCGGCCACCAGCGACCCCACCATCTACCGCCTCTACGAGGCTCTCGACGTATACGGACCGGCGCTGAAAGAACTCATCCACGAGGAGTTCGGCGACGGGATCATGAGCGCGATCAACTTCAAGATCGGGTTCGAGCGCCGCGCCGATCCGAACGGCGACCGCGTCGTCGTGACGTTCGACGGCAAGTTCCTCGACTACAACTGGTGACGCCCCGCCCCCGACGTCAGGCCCCCGCGGCCAGAGACCGCAGCGCCACCATCATGGAGGCGTAGACCGACGGTTCGGTCGGATCGAACCCGAGCACCACCCTGATGCGTTCCAGACGCTGATAGAGACTCTGCCTGCCGATGTGCAGCACCTCGGCCGACCGTGTCGCACTGCATCCGTGCGCGAGATGCACCGCCAAGGTGCGCACGAGTTCGGTCGAGGCACGCTCGTCGTGAGCCGCCAGCGGCGCCGCCAGCGCGCTGAGCTCCGCGCGTACCGAGGGCTCCAACGTGCCGATCGCCTCGTCGACGAGCATCTCGCGCGCAGTGTGCACCCGGCGTCCTGCGCCGGCCGGTGACACCGCGGACGCGGCAAGACCCAGCTGCCGCGCGCACCTCCGCAGGGAGTCGGTCAGGGTTCTCGAGGCGTCCGCACCCGGGCGCGAACGGTCGATGCCCACGGGGTCGCCGACCACGATCGTCGTGCGTCCCAGCCCGGTGGATCGGGCCAGGCCGGACGCCACCCGCTCGACCGGATCGACGTCGCCGGGACCGCCGACCGGTACCGAGACGAGCGCGTACACCGTCGCGTCGACAATGCTGCGGGCCATCGAATCGAAGGCGGCGGCCGCCACCGCGGCATCGGCCATCCGCGGGTCGGGCGCCTCCGCGGCGAGCGGCACCAGCACCGACGGGCCGCCGACGGTGACACCCGCACCGGCAAGCCGAGTTTCGAGGTCGGCCCGACGCAGCGGACGCCCGTCGACAAGGTCCTCGACGAGCCTCGCCGCCAGCGCCGAACCACGCACGCCGGCGCGCGTCAACCCCACCGACACCGGTCCGGCGGCCGCTCTCAGGAGCGCCTCGGCATACGGAACCGTCGGTGCACCGGCACGTTCACCGACGACCAGACGCGCCAGCGACCGCCCCCTGCTGCGGACGGGCACCTCCGCCACCGCACGGTCGACGACGCGCCACGCGGCCGAGTCGTCGTCGACCCCGTGAGCGGACACGAGCGCGCCGGCCGCGGTCACGAGAACGACCGGCGCGTCGAGCAGGTCGGCGAGATGCCCCAGCATGGGAGCGACCCCGGCACCGGCGGCGAGGTCGTCGTGCAGGGCGTCGTCGAGAAGTGCGCGCATCCGTAGCTCGTCGACCTCACGTGCCGCGATCGAGGTGTTGACGGCTCGGCACACGTCGATGAACGGGACGACCGACCGGAGTTCGATGATCGGCAGCCGCGCGGCCGACCCCGCCCGCACCATCTCGTCCGGGACCTCGTCGAAGGTCCGCCCGACCTCGAAGGCGACGGCGGCCACCCCGCGCTCGGCCAGGTCGTGCACGTAGTGCTTGCGAGTACCGCCGTCGAGCCCGCGCAGGCCGAGCCCCGTCGTGAGCAGCAACTCTCCGCCGGTCAGCAGCGGCCCGATCTCATAGATCTCGCTGGAATGGACCCAGCGCACGGGAACGTCGAGCCGGTCGTGGCCGCACAGGATTCTGGGATCCGCGGGTGCGAGCTGGTCTCGCAGGATCTGCCGCAGGGTCGGCGTCGACACCGTGCCGCCGCGCTCGGGACTGGAAATCATGGGTCGACACTATGCAAGGCGTCTACCGGGTGCAGCACGACGTTTTGTCAGTTGTCTCGACGCGGTGCGCACGGCACGCTCGACACCATGACGCGCACGCTCCACGATCATGCCGACCTCGACCTCCCCGCACTGCTCGACGTCGCCGTCGAGGAGGCACTCACCGGTCTCGCCGAAGGCGGCATCCCGATCGGCGCGGCCCTGTTCGCCGCGGACGGCACTCTCCTCGGCCGTGGACACAACCGACGGGTGCAGGACGACGACCCGTCGGCCCACGGCGAGACGGATGCGTTCCGGGCCGCCGGACGTCAGCGCGATTACGGTTCGACGATCATGGTGACCACGCTGTCGCCGTGCTGGTACTGCTCGGGTCTGATCAAGCAGTTCGGCATCGGCACGGTGGTCATCGGCGAACACACCTCGTTCTACGGCGGCGAGGACTGGTTGCGCGACAACGCAGTTGACGTCATCGTGCTCGACGACCAGCGCTGCATCGACATGATGTCGACCTACATCGAGGCCAACCCGGCGGTGTGGAACGAGGACATCGGTCGGACCGTCGACGAGGACGCCGCGGAGGGACGGTCATGACCGGCAGTCCGATACACACGGTCGATCTGACCGCGTGGCGTTCGGGAGGGGCCGCAGCGGAATCCGTGTGCGCCGCGGTCGACGAGTCCCTGCAGAAGGCCGGCTTCCTGCTCGTCACGGGGCATGGACTCGATCCCGACCTTCCCGGCGCCCTCCGTGCCGCCGCCCGCCGGTTCTTCGCCCTGCCGTACGACGTCAAGGAACGGTATTCCGTCGGCGTCGGTGGTCGCGGTTGGATCGGGCCCGGCAAGGAGGCCAACGGCTTCTCCGAGGGCACCGAGACCCCGCCCGACCTGAAGGAGACATTCAGTTCGGGCGCGCAGACGCCGGTCGGGATCCCGGAGGTCGACGATTTCTGGTTCGCTCCCGATGTCTGGCCTACGGAGGTTCCCGAACTCCGCGAGTTGTTCACCGCGTGGACGAGTCAGATGAAGCGGCTCTCCGACGACCTGCTGGAGCTGATGGCCGCGGCACTGGGGCTCGGCGGTTCCGCTGATGCGGTCGACGCCAACCCTTTTCGCGGCTTGGCATCGAACCCGACGTGGACGTCCAACATCAATCACTACCCGCCCCTGCACGACGTCGGCGCACCCGAGCCGGGCCAGTTCCGCATCGGTCCGCACACCGACTTCGGCACCGTCACCATTCTCGACCGCGAGCCGGGGGCTGGTGGGCTGCAGGTGTACAGCGACGACGGCGGTTGGGCCGACGCGCCCTGGGACCCCGAGGCGCTGACGGTGAACATCGGCGACATCCTCGAGTACTGGTCGGCAGGACGATGGCCGGCGGGACGACACCGCGTGCTGCCCCCGCAGCCCGACGCACCCGCGGAGGACCTGGTGTCGCTGATCTACTTCTACGAACTCGACCACGACGCCACGGTCGTCCCGGTGTCCCCGCCGATCGGGCGACGGTCGGGACTGCCCCCGGTGGTCTCTGGGGACTTCATCAGACAACGCCTGGACGCGATCACCGTCGGGTGAGCTCGGGCGCGTCGATCAGGCCGCTTCGCGCATGACCCCGATGTGGCGGACCGTTCCGGAGATGCCGGGGATCTGTTTGACCGGCGTCCAGGTGCGCATGCCGTCGGTGCTGTCGGAGTACAGGTATCGGCCGTTCCGGTAGGCATCGAGATACATCCGCCAGGCGCCGTTCGGAAGCTGGACGACGGCCGGACCTTCCACGAGCAGACCCCAGTTGCCCGGCGGCACGAACCGGTACGGCCCCAGCAACGACGCCGCGACCGCGTGCTGGATGAACTTCTTCGTCTCGTTTTTGGTGAACGCGTGGTAGGTCGGGCCCACCTTGATGACCGTGGTGTCGATGTGGTCCGCGCCGATGCTCAGCAGCGGGACGGGCGGGCTCCACATCCGCAACCCGGGATCGAGGGCCGTCATCACATAGGGAACGAAGCCACCACCGGTCGACATCGACAGGATGACGTTGACCCGACCGCCTTCGACGAACCATTCGGGGGCCCAGGCCTTGGTCGTGAACGGCGACAACGACGGACCGTCACTCGAACCCGCCGACCCGGAGGACCCGGGCCCGCTCGACGAACCGAATCCCCTGCCGTCACCCGTGCCCGGCAGGAACGCACAGCACAGCGGCACCGGCCAGTTGTAGAGGAAGTTCCAGGTGATGCGGTCGCGGCTGCGCGCGAAACCGATGTTCGCACCGTCGGCGGTCGTGTACGTCACGTAGTACCAGCCGTCGGTGTGCCGGAAGATGCTCGCATCGCGGACGTACCCCGTCGGCGGGCGGTAGGCGGACTTGCGCACCATCCGGTACTCGAGCCCGTCGGTCGATTCGTACACATCCATGTCGCGTGCGCTCGAGTTGCTGAAGGCCACCATCGTGTACCGCCAGCCCGTGGGGGCGGCATCGCTGCCGCCCGGCGTCGGGACGAGCAGTCCCGCCATGGCGAACAGCAGCACGAGGGCCGAGACCGCGGTCCGCTGGGAAACGTTCACCGCAGCAGTATCGGGGACGATCGCCGGCGATGGGCGACTTTGCGGCGAACACGTGACGCCGCGGACGCGACGGCCGCACGGGCCAGGTGGGCGCCGTGCGGCCGTCAGCGATGATTCAGACCCGAAAGGCCCTCGTCGAGCTAGCTTCCGTTGGCGTAGAGCGCCAGGAGCGGACCGATGAAGGCGAGCAATGCGGTGAGACCGAGTTCAGACGAGGACACTGGATACCTTTCGACATGAGACAACTCCGACGACCGGTGAACCCGACTGCGCTCACCGGCCAGGCAACACCATCCCATGCCGCGATTCGTTTGTCACGCAAATGAGCGACAAGATCCGCTCGCGCACAGAGTATTTGAGCAAACCGAGCGGCCATTCGTCTGAGTCAGACGTCCAAGTCGGGTCGTAGTCTCGACGCCCGCAATCGCCTGTCGAGATCGGCCATCAAACGCGAACCCCGCGACGCGCCGCCGCGTGATTCGGGGTACCGGCACAGCACGTCGACGAGCTCGGGCGGTGTCCGTCGGCAGACGACCTCGATCATCTCGCTTCCGACAACCGGGTCGCCGCCGCTCTCGAGTTCGGCGACAAGGGCCCGGTTCGCCGCGGCCCGAAGGATGTGCCCGACCTGATGCGCTTTCGCGATCGGATGCAGATAGGCGGCCGCAGCGGCGTCACCAGCGGATTGTGCGGCCAGTCGCGCGGCCTCCGACGGCGCGGCCTTGGCGGCACGGTGCGCCTCGAAGGCCGCGGTCCGCTGCCGGGCGGACCTGGGAGCGCCGCCGACGAATTGACGCGCCGCCTCGATCGCCGCACGCGGGCGCTCGTCGCCGGGCTGCGCTCGCTCGAAGACCGGCAGCACTTCCGTGGCCCACTGGGTGGCGTAACGCACGACGACGCGCAGGTCGTCGTCGGTCAACTCGAAGTCCGCGGCCATCGGGCGAACGGTAGCAGCGTCCTCACCCGGTCGTGGGCACCCCGCCACCACCGGGGTCGCGGAGCATCGAATGTACGACGAGCCCATCATCGACCGGAGTTGTTGCGGTGACGACGAATCCGGACCGTTCGTAGATCATCACGTTGCGAGAGTCGGAGGTCTCGAGCGCAACTCTCACCCCCGGCGGATTCATCTCGTCGACGACGGCCAACCCGGCTCGCACCAGCGCGCTCCCCAGACCTCGACCCTGGTTGTCCGGGTGGACGCCGAGTGTCGCAAGATTCCAGGCGCCCTCGGGAGGCGCGGGAGTGTGAGCCCGGGCTACCGCGATCAATCGGTCGCCGTGCAGGTCGGCCACCTCTGTCTGGAACTGTTCGTCCGGCTCCGGCGTATCCGGGGGCAGCAGCGCGACCACACCGGACAGATCCTGGGTGACCAGCACGATTCCGTGATCGACGGCGAATCCCAGATACATCCGTTGAAGACGTTGCAGCCGATCCGCATAACCGTCGGCCGGGATGGACCATCGTGTCCAGGGATAGGCGTCGAAAGCCGCCGCGAGAGCGCGGGCCGCATCGTCGAGATCCGCGGCGGTTGCGTAGTCGATGAAAATGTCCCTGCCCGCGCGAGTTACGTTGGTGCCGGTGATCGGCGGATCACTATACCGTGGAGGCGCATTCGTTCGACAACGTTTTTTTGTGTGGAGACGCGTCTCGGGAAATCCGTTGCACGTAGGTCAGAAACACCTGAGACGCGGCGTGGAGCTTGCCAGGAAATCCGCAGGATTTCTGTAGCTCTACTCACATCGGGCCCGGGCATCGTTGTGGCGTGAACACGCCCCAGACCCCCATGCCC